>CAVUSV010000003.1:0-1050172 GCA_963744225.1 uncultured Acidimicrobiaceae bacterium | reverse complement strand
TGGGCCGTAGAGGACTCGAACCTCTGACCCCTTGCGCGTCATGCAAGTGCGCTACCAACTGCGCCAACGGCCCGTCGGCACAGACCCTACCACCGGGCAATTCGCCTCCTCCGCCCCTGCGTGGGCGCCGGCGCGGTCCACGACCGTCCGACATTGGTGCGCGACATCCGGCACGAGCACGACGAGCACGAGCCCCGTACCCGAGCTCGACTCCCATTTGCGCCGCATTGCCGAGGAGGGTTACACGATCCTTCCGGACGCCATCGAACCCGAGCTGGTCGACGAGATCGGCGAGGCCTTGCTCAAGCTGGAGCACCAGCTGGGCACGAAGCCAGCTGACAATCTGTTCGAAGGCGTGCACACCACGCGGGTGTACAACCTGCTCGTCCACGGGCTCACTTTCCAGAAGATCCCGGTCCATCCCAACGTGCTCCCCGTCGTCGAGGGTGTCCTCGATCCGGGACTGCTGATCTCCTCACTGTCCTCGATCGCCATCGGGCCTGACGAGCAGGCGCAGCCGATCCACGCCGACGACCAGCTCATCCCGCTCGCCCGGCCCCACATCCCGATCATCTGTAACACGATGTGGGCAATGACGGACTTTACCGAGGAGAACGGTGCCACCCGCCTCATCCCTGGGAGTCACCGGCGCGACGAGTCTCCCAACCCGCTCGAGCTCTACGACACCATCGCGGCCGAGATGCACAAAGGGAGCGTGTTGGTCTGGGTCGGCAGCCTCTGGCACGGCGGTGGCGCGAACCGCACACAGCAGCGCAGGGTGGGCATTGCGATGAACTACTGCGCCGGTTACATCCGCCAGCAAGAGAACCAGCAGCTCGGTGTGCCGCCGTCGCTCGTGAAGACCTTCCCCCGCCGTCTCCAGGAATTGGTCGGATACTCCGTCTACAACGGCCTCGTGGGTCACATCGACAAGAAACACCCCGCCAAGGTCGTCCTCGCCGAGAACGAAGACGTCGACATGGTCTGGGACCTCCTCAAGACCTGATTCCGTTCAGGCCGCCTTCGACAGAACGGTTGCCGCGACGGGCCACAGGTAGTCCCGGGGGTCGATCGGGACCATACCCTGAGACAAACGCCAGCGGTCGTAGTCCTGGGTCCACGATCGGTGCCAGTCGATCTGGTCCTCGTGCAGCTGTGCGAGATCGGCATCCCAGAGTGCCTCGTAACGCTCAGCCAGTGCGAACAGCACTTCGACCGAAGCGATGGCATCCACCGACGCGTCGTGCGCGTTGCCGATGTCGATGCCGTAGTGCTCGCACAAGTCGACCAGTGTTCGCCTGCCCTGGCGGTCGCGGTCGAAGTGGCGATCGATCACGACGGCATCGAGTACGGGCCCATGCCAGTCCTTCCCGAGAAAGCCGGCACCACACAGGTGCCGGGCTTGCGTCTCCAAGATTGTGAGGTCGTAGTCGAGTTTCATGCCGGCCAGCGGGACACCGCGGGTGCTGGCGGAGACGACGACGTCAGCCACGAGGGAGATCGCCTCGTGCAGAGGCATGCCCTCATCACGGGCACGCTGGGTCGAGATGCCATGCACTTCAATCGCCTCCGCCGGGATGTCACGGCCCGGGTCGATGAGACCTGACCAGCTCTTCAAGACGACGCCTCCGCACACGTACACCAGCGCATAGGAGACGGGCACGTCCGTGAAGCGGTCGACTCCCGTGGTCTCGAAGTCGAACCCGAGCACCTCACCAGAAGTCCATGAACCCACGCCGGCGAGCATGGCAGCGGGATGTGACAGAACCGCGGATCCCGGCTGACCCCAACGGTTTGCGTGTGTCGCCCTCCCCTTGCCAGCGGTCCGGACCCACCCTAAGGTCGCCGGACAAGGGGGGTTGATACCCGAATGAACACGCCACCTCCGCCGGGGCGTGAACGCGCCGTCACTCGCCAACGCGGCGCAGGGAAATCACCCTCTCGGTGCGACGGTACCCCCGATGTCGGCAGGGGTCATCTCGCCTGCGGGGCAAGACGAGTACCCGTGCCCCGCTACCAGGCGTCCAGCGTCTGCGAATGGAAGTCGATGACGGCCAAGAGGAGTCCGAGTCGACCCATGGCCGCCGCGGGGTCGGCACTCGGGTCCGTAAGGGCCCGCTGCGCGGTGACCGCGACCTCCATGCAGGTGGTCAACATCCAGGCAACGTGTGTCCCGAGCTTCACATCCGGGCACGGGTTCGCCGCTCCCCACAATGTGGCGTCCCTGGTGGCCACCTGAAGCTCATCTGCGGCGGCCAACATCGTGACCTTGCTGTTCATGGTTATCGACGCTGAGAAGCGCCGCTCGGCGGCCGTCACCCGTTCCAATTCCGCCATCGCCCTGATCCGCCACTGCTCTGCTGTTGGGATTCGCTCTATGTCCATGGTGATCAGTGAGCCGGTCGGGCCCGGAATCGTCTCGGGTCCGCCCGTGCGCGGCCCCGCCCTACGGCAATCCTGTCGATCGGCGTCCACGGCCCATAGAGCCATTCGGACCGAAGTGCGCCAACGTCGCCACAACAAGTCGTCCTTCGGCGGACCGCCGTCACACGGGCCAAAGACGATGGCGCGAGACCGCGTGATGCCGGCACCCCCGCGGGCTCCGGTCGAGTCACATCCAGCCCCTGATCAAACAAGGTAGAGACGTCCCCGCGTCTTCACCGGACGGAGCCGTACGGGCGCATCGTTTCCAACAGACAGCTGCAGGCGACGCTGGGCCACGAGACGAGACCCCAGAGCGCACAGGGTCGCTTTTTCGCTCCGGAGGGTGAACGGTGTGGGGCGAGTGAACCTGCACGGGCTCTTCTCGACAGCCGACGGGCGTTTCCCGGGTCGCGATCGCCACCGGACTTAGACGAAACGTGGTTTCTCAGGGGGACGCTCAAGTCCCTCCGGATTACCGCCGTATATGAAAGAACCGCTGTTTCAGTGCGGAAAGACCTCAGGGGGGGTGCACGATGGAGAACCGTCGCCGAGCACCACGCCATCCGGCGGGCTGGCGGGGTGTCTGCCATGTCGAAGGCGAACCCGCCACCGGATGGCGAGACTGCGAGGTCATCGATATCTCGGCGCTCGGCATGGCGATGGAACTTCATCACTTTTGGCCGTCTGAACTGGTCGGTCGCCGCATCACCGTGGATCTTCCCGCCCACGGCACTTCGATCAACATGATGCTCGAAGGGGAGATCCGGAACATTCGACAAATGCCTGGAGCCGTTGTCCAACTGGGCATCGAGTTCATCGGTCTCTCCAAGGAGGAACTGTCGATCATCAACGTCCTCGCCCTCGCCTCTTTGAGCAGCTCGCGGGCCTCCTGAGCTGAGCTCCGCAGTCGGCCGGTGATCGTCACCGAGCGTCGGCACCAAACCGCGCCCTGCGGCACCCCCCGTCCGAGCCTTACCCTCTGTCCGCTGGCCGGGTGGTTGGGGTGTGGGCAGATTCCCGAGAAACGATCTCAGGTCAACGCGTCGCCCGACTCGTTGATCACGCTCACGAGAACCCGTCCTGACGGGGGTGCCTATGCCTTGTCAAACGGCTGGTCGATCGGCACTGGGTACACATGGAAGCCACGCGGACGACTTTCATCCAACGGCTCAGACGGAGATTCGGATGCTTGTCCGTCGGAGTCGCCATCCCTTAGTGCGGTCTGATCTTCGATGACGTTGACGTGCACTCGAGCCGCGATCGGACTCGGGTTCCGCCGCGCTTCCTGAGCGAGTTGCTCGAGCTGGCGCTTCTCCCGTCGCCGGCGAAACGGACCACCCGGTGAGGTCGGTATGTCACCTTGTCCCATGCGTGAAGCTTAGGGACTCCGGTCCCCCTTCTTAGGGACCGGAACGTCGAGCCACGACCGCGACTGAACCGGCGCGAGATTTCGAGATGGTCCCCGCCTAGGGCGACGTCCCACTCGTTTTCACCGCCGATCCTGGACGGTGCAGCGCATCGTCAAAGAATGATGCGAGGTGGCGCGCCAATCTTGCGAAATCCCAGCAAACCCCTTACTGCCGATCACGCATGTTCAAACCAAATCTTGCCTCCGAAAGGAAATCTGGAGGCGGCGGGCGGAATCGAACCGCCGTACGGGGCTTTGCAGGCCCCTGCCTAAACCACTCGGCCACGCCGCCGCGTACTCACACGAACGGGCGGCCAGCCTAACGGCCGCTGTTCCCGGGCCCGAACCCGGCTCAGCCCAACAGTTAGTGCCGGAAGCGAGAAACCAGCCAGAAGACCCCTGCGATCAGGGCGATGATCACCGCGATTTTCACGAAGAAGATGACGATGCCTGCCAGGCTGCTCAGTATCCAGAAGGCCACGAGGATCCCCACCACCGCGACCGCCGTCATGGCGACCGCATGGGTGAAGGTCATGGGGGTCTTGGCCTCCCTGCGTTCCACGTCTTTGCTCACAAACCCAATGCTACGTTCCCGCAATGGCCGCTGAAGCGTCACTCCGTGAGCGCCGGAGGAGGCTGTTGGCGGAGCCGGGTCTCCAGGGAGAGGAGTTCTGCCGTCGCTACGCCGCCGAAGCGGACGCCTGGCTCTCGGAGCTGGCCGACCGGGCGGCCGGTGACAGCAAGCGGCACCTGGCCCTGGTCGCGGTGGGAGGCTACGGCCGCAGCTCCCTGTGCCCCTTCAGCGACCTCGACGTGGTGCTCGTCCACAACGGCCACCGCGACATCCGTGTCGTCGCCGACGGCATCTGGTATCCGGTCTGGGACGAAGGCGTGCACCTCGATCACTCGGTGCGTCGACCAGCCGAGGTACTGAGCGCAGCGGCCGACGACGCGCGGCGTCGCGCTTGGGCTTCTCGATGGACGCCTGGTCTGGGGTGAGCCCAAGGTGGCCGAACCCCTCCTCCAAAAGGCGCGCGCCGCCTGGCGTGACCGGCTCGGCACCAAGTACCTCCCCCTGCTCGAGGTGCAGATGGCTGATCGCCGATCCCGCGCGGGAGATGTCGCCTTCCTGCTCGAACCCGACCTCAAGGAGAGCCATGGCGGCCTGCGCGACGTCAGTGTGCTGCATGCCCTCTCGGTCTACGCACCACTTCTGGCCGACTACGCCGACCTGGCGTCACTCGAGAGCGCCGCGGCACTTCTCACCGAGGTCAGGGTCGAACTCCACCGGCTGGCCCAGCGCGAACACGACAAGCTCCTGCTCCAAGACCAGGACCAGGTCGCGGACGCACTCGCGTTCGCCGACGCGGACGCCCTGATGCTGGCCGTCTCGACGGCCGGGCGCCAGGTGGCCTGGGTGGCCGGCGACGTGTGGCGACGGCGCCGGCTCTGGGACCCGACGCCACCGCCCAAGCACCGGTTCCGCCGGGCGCCGTCGGCGCGGGCGCCGTCGGCGCGCACGGACCTCGGACCTGACATGGTCGAGGTCGACGGGGAGATTGCACTGACACCCCTCGCGCCCGTGTCCGACGACACATCGCTCCCGCTCCGCCTGGCCGCCACCGCCGCAGAATTGGACCGCCCGATCGCCAAGGGCTCGCTCTACCGGTTGGCCGACCGCATGCCCCCGCCGACGAACCCGTGGACCGATGCGACGCGCCAGTCCCTCATCACCCTGTTGGCTCTCGGCCAGGCCGCCGTCGACAAGATCGAGTCGCTCGACCAGCACGGCCTGCTGGTGCGCCTCATCCCCGAGTGGTCCGCCGTGCGTAACAAACCACAGCGCAACGCCTACCACACCTTCACCGTCGACCGGCATCTCCTCGAGGCCGCAGCACTCGCCGCCGGGTTGACCGACCGGGTCGAGCGGCCGGACCTGCTCCTCGTCGGCGCCCTCCTGCACGACATCGGCAAGGGATACCCAGGCGACCACACGTCGGTCGGCATGGACGTCGTGGAACGGATCACCACGCGGATGGGATTCGCACCCGGTGACGTCGACGTGCTCGTCGATCTCGTCCGCCATCACCTCCTCCTGCCCGACACCGCCACGCGCCGCGACCTCGACGATCCCAGCACGATCGCCCGCGTCGCCGGCGCGGCAGGGAACCGTCTGACCCTGCACCTGCTCGCGGCCCTGACCGAGGCGGACAGCAGGGCCACCGGACCGTCCGCCTGGGGACCGTGGAAGGCCGGGCTCGTCGCGGACCTCGTCGAGCGCGCGGACCGCGTCCTCCAGGGCGAGACCGAAATTGCCCGTCCGGACCGGATCGTCTCGGCCAATCGGGACCTGATGGAGGAGGTGCGCCTGACCGGCTTCCCGTCTGTGTCGCTGCAGCCGCCCAAGGTGATCGTCGCCGCGCCGGACCGGCGTGGCCTCCTCTCCTCCGTGGCCGGGGCCCTCGCCCTCAACGGCATGGACGTCCGGGCGGCCAACGTGAGCGGCGAGGATGGCGTCGCCGTCGAGGTGTTCACCGTCGAGGTCGCCCGGGGGACCTGGCCCGACACGGCCAAGCTGCGCGAGGACCTGTCCGCCGTGCTCTCCGACCGCATGGCCATCGGCGAGCGTCTGACCGAGCGCGAACGGATCTACCCGCTCCGCCGCGGCTCTGCGGCCCACCTCCCGGACAGCGACGTCAGCGTCGACATCGAGGCGTCCGACACCGCCACTGTCCTGGAGGTGCGGGCGCCCGACGAGATCGGCCTGCTGCACCGGATCACCCGGACGCTGTTCGAAGCGGACCTCGATGTCGTTTCGGCCCGGGTCTCCACACTCGGAGAAATGGTGGTCGACGCCTTCTACGTGCGGGAGTCAGATGGGATCAAGGTGACCGAGGAACGCCGACTTTCGGCTATCACCGCAGCAATTTGAGGCCGAATTGGGTCTCTAGACCCGGCACATCCCAAGTACTATCTCCCCTGGTATGTCGGGAGAACACGCTCGCAGCCGCAGGGGTCCACGCCTGTGGGTGATCCTCGCCGTCGGCGTGGTGATCCTCGCCCTCGGCGCCGCTGGCTTCGTGGCCGCCGGCCAGGTGCATTTCACTCAGGCCGCGGCCACGCCCACGGCACCCCCGCCGGCGCTGACCGTCGCGTCCGTCTCGCCGACCGGGCCCAACGTCGCGGCCGGGTCCACCATCTCGGTACGGTTCTCCACCGCGCTCGCGCCAGGCAGCCCCATGCCGTCCCTGAGCCCGGCGATCCCGGGCGCGTGGGCCGTGCTGTCACCCTCGTTGCTCGAATACCAGGCGTCGGGGCCGCTGGTCCCCGGGGCGAACGAAACGATCACCGTCCCTGCGGGAGCCGCCGGGGTGGTCGGCTCCCAGGGCCAGCGCTTGGGCCAGCCGGTGACCTCGCAATTCACCGTGGCCCCGGGTTCCACGCTGCGGCTCCAGCAACTCCTGGCCGAGCTGGGCTATCTCCCGCTCACCTTCACCCCGTCTTCGCCTCTGACCTCGCCGACCCAGGAAGGCAACGACCAGGTGGGCTCGTTCACCTGGCGCTGGCCCAACCAGCCCCTCTCGCTGCTGACGCTGTGGACGCCGGGCACCAACAACGTGATCACCCAGGGCGCAGTCATGAACTTCGAGTCCCAGAACGGCTTGAAGACCGACGGGCTCGCCGGTCCCCAGGTCTGGACCGACCTGCTGGCCGACGTGCAGAGCGGGCACGGGAACGCGCTCCCCTGGGGCTACGTGACCGTGAGCCAGTCGCTGCCCGAATCGGCGACGGTGTACAAGGACGGCGTCGCCGTCTACAGCACTCCGGTCAATACCGGAGTCGCCGCTGCAAGCACGGAGAACGGCACCTGGCCCGTCTTCGCCCGCTACACCGTGACCACGATGAGCGGCACGAACCCCGATGGCTCCCACTACGTGGACCCGGGCATCCCCTGGGTGAGCTACTTCCACGGCGGCGACGCGCTGCACGGGTTCGTGCGGGGCTCCTATGGCACCCCGCAGAGCGACGGGTGCGTCGAGATGCCGCCGTCCAACGCTGCAGTCGTCTTCCCGTTGACACCGCTCGGGACCCTGGTCACGGTCCACGCCTAGAGGCGCGCGCCCCGGCGGACGTCCCGGGTCGCCCTAATCTCTCTCCCCGATGTCGTCATTCCGCTGGGTCATCGACATCGTCGGGCGGGTCCTGATCGGGGCCGGTGTGATCCTGCTCCTCTTCACCGTGTACCAGGTCTTTGGCACATCGATTCAGGAGTCCCACACCCAGGCGGGGCTGCGGACCCAGCTCCAGAAGGAGACCAGCAACGCCCGCATCCGCGGCGCCCTGGCCGAGGCCGTGGCGCTCAACAAGCTGCCGACCGGGCCCCCCGTCGCGGCGCCCCGCACGCAGGACCCAGCCGAGGGAGACCCCATCGGTGACATCCGCATCCCCGTCATCGGGATCAACCAGGTTGTCGTTGAGGGGACCAACACGCCCGACCTGCGCAAGGGTCCCGGCCACTACATCGGAACCCCGCTCCCGGGGCAGTCGGGGAACGCCGCGGTCGCGGGGCACCGCACCACCTACGGCCACCCCTTCTACAACCTTGACTCTGTCAAGGTCGGCAACCCCATCGTCCTCACCACGCTGCAGGGCATCTTCGTCTACGACACGACCAAGACCTGGGTCGTGTCGCCAAACGACACGACGGTGGTCAAGAACGTGTTCGCGGACATCCTCACCCTCACGACCTGCAATCCGCGCTTCAGCGTGTCGACCCGATTGATCGTCCAGGCCAAGCTCGTCCACTCGCAACTCTTCGCCAACGTGCGCGTACCGAGCGCGCGGCCCCCAGTGAACCCGAAAAGCGAGAATCTGGCCGGAGACTCGAGTATCCAGCTCACCGGCGCACTTCTCTGGGGCGTCGGGACGTTGGCCGTGGGAGTCGGCATCTTCTACGGCGCGTACCGGTTCCGGCACCGGCGCTGGGTCATCTACGGGGTCGGTGCGGCGGGCATGCTCGTCCTCCTCTGGTTCTTCTTCGGAGCGGTGAGCCCCCTCCTTCCGGCCAGCTTCTAGGCCCATGCTGGTCGAGCAGCCGCTGTCCGATCACTTCCGGGGGTTCGCCGCCGTGGTCGAACGCGACGGGGGCAGCACGTACGCCGAGATCTGCCGGGGGGTGGCCGACGACGACGGTGTGCTCTCGCTCCTCGACGGGGCCCCCCTCGCCCAGCGGCGACCGCTCCTCCTCCTGGCGGCGGTGCACTACTTGCTCCTGGCGGGTGTCGAGCACCCGCTGGCGGCGTACTACGACACGGTGGCACAGGTGCGGGCCGTGCGGGCCGTGCAGGCCACTCCCTCACGGCCCCTGGCGGCGGGGGACGTCATTACCGCCTTCACCGGTTTCTGCCGGGCCCACCGCGCCGAGTTGGTGCGGCTGATTGCCACCCGGACGACCCAAACCAACGAGGTCGGACGTTGCACAGCATTGCTGCCTGGTCTCTGCCACATCGCGTCGCTCTACCGCTGGGAGGTCCCCATCTCCCTCCTCGACCTAGGCACGTCCGCCGGCCTCAACCTGCTCTTCGACGACTACGCCTACACCTACCGGGCGGCCGAAGGGGGGGCCAGCATCACCGCCGGGACCGCCGGCTCGGGGGTCGCCCTCGAGTGTTCCGCCCGGGACGACCTCACCGCGCTGCCCGAGCTCCGCATGCCGGCGATGGCAGAGCGGGTGGGGCTCGACCTCTCGCCCCTCGACCCCTTCTCCGACGACGCGGCCCTGTGGTTGCTGGCCTGCCAGTGGCCGGACAACCCCGTGCGGTTCGGACGCCTCCGCGCCGCGCTGACCAACGTCCGTGCCACCACACACCCCCCGCGCCTCGAGCGGGGCGACATGGTGAGGGACCTGACGCAGGTGGTTGCCACCATGCCGGGCACGCATCCTCTCGTCGTGTTCCACTCTTGGGTGGCGGCCTACCTCGATGAGCCCGGACAGCGCACCCTGGTCGACGAGGTGCAGGCGCTCGGCACGCAGGTGCAGAGGCCGGTGCACCACCTCTACTGCGAGACCCCCTTCGAGACGCCCGGCCTGCCCACGCCTCCCTCCCCGATCCGGCGCGAAGGTCCCGACCTCGCGACGGCCCTGGTGCACATCGGGCCCGATGGCGCCGCACCGGTCCGACTCGCGGACACACACCCCCACGGGTACTGGATCCGCTGGTGGCCCACGGGCAATTCACGCTGAAAACAGGCCGAGGCCGGTTCGTTCGACTTACTCGTCGGGCCCCCATGGCGCGTCGCGTCGGGCCGGCACCTGCACCCCCTCGTCGGTGACCGTGGCGGCGGAGCCCACGGCGCTGCGCCCGAAGCGGCTCCGGATGGCGTCGACCGCTGCCGTCACGTCGTGCCAGGACTGCTCGCGCGCCGTCGCGCTCTGGTTGGCCTCGTCGAGTCCGTCCCCGAGGTCGAAGGAGAGCTGATCGACGCCGTCAGTGCCCAGTCCCGACGCACTCACTCCGAGGAGTCGGACGCCATCGCCCGGGTCGATGCCCGACAGCAGGGCGGCCGCCACCTGGCCGATGGCGCCACCGGTCGCGATGGGTCGCCCGAGCGTGTGCGAGCGTGTCTGCAGCGACAGGTCCTTGAACTTCACCTTCACCGTGATCGTCCGGGCTGCGGTCGACGTGCCGCGCAACATGGTGGCGACCGAGTCCGCCATGCGCAGCGCATGGCGCTCCAGCTCGTGCAGGTCGACCAAGTCTTGGCTGAAGGTTTCCTCGTGCCCAATCGACTTGTTGGGCCGATTCGGGTTCACGGGATCCGGATCCTCGCCGCGGGCGAGCGCCACAAGGTGCGAACCGCTCGCCTTGCCGAGCCGGCGCACCATGGTGTCGAGCGGCAGGGCGGCCAGGTCGCCCACGGTGCGCACGCCCAGCGCGTGCAGGCGCGTGGCCGTCGCCGGGCCCACGCCCCAGAGCGCCTCCACGGGGTGGGCGTGCAAGAAAGTCAGTTCGTCGGCGGGCTCCACGAGGTAGACCCCCGGACCCGGCACCAAGCCGGCCCGGCTCGCCTGCGGCTTCGCCGCCCGCGAGGCGAGCTTGGCGAGCATCTTGGAACGGCCGATCCCGACCGCGGAGGCCAGGCCCAGCTCGTCCCGCACGCGGCGGCGGAGGCCGTGGGCGATGCCTGCGGGCGACCCGAGCAGGCGGAGCGCGCCGGCGACGTCCAGAAAGGCCTCGTCGAGTCCGATCGGCTCGACCATCGGCGTGATGTCGGCCAGGATCTTGTGCAGCTCGGCACTTACCTCGGCGTAGCGGCTATGGCGGCCCGACAAGAAGATGGCCTGGGGGCAGAGCTGGCGGGCCCGCAGGGACGGCATGGCCGAATGCACGCCGTAGGCACGCGCTTCGTAGGTGCACGAGGCCACGACGCCGCGGGCGGCGGCCCCGCCGACGATCACCGGCTTGCCCGCCAGGGAGGGGTCGTCGAGCACCTCGACCGACGCGAAGAACGCGTCCATGTCGACGTGGAGGATGGTCGGGACGGGCGGCCGGTCACCCACCGAGATGCAACCGACGGAAGCCCTCGGCGTACGCGACGCCGGCCCTTCGGCCCTCCTCGGCCGCCCGGGTCCGCACGGCTTCACCGGCCCATCCGCTCTGGCCGGAGCCGGAGAACTGCGTCCGATGGCACTCGACGGCGGCGGCCTTCGTCTCGATGGTATTCGTCACGTCGACCCACTCGTCTGGCTCGAGCGTGCCGGACAAGAGCACGGTGGAGACCTGATGGGCCGGCCCGGCATCGGGAAAGTAATGCGGCAACGCGGCCGCCGGCGCCACCGCGTCGAGCAGCGCCGCGCCTGCGATGCGGTGATCGCGGTGGTTGAAGTAGTCCTGCCCGAAGAACACCGCCGTGGGGTCGTGTCCGCACACGACCTCGGGCCGCAGCGCCCGCACCCGTGCCACGAGGGTGCCCCGGAAGCCGTGCGAATCAGTCAGCTCGCCGTCGGGGAAGCCGAGGTTGTCCACACTGGAGAGCCCGATGAGCGCCGACGACGCCTCGAGCTCGGCGGCGCGCTCGACGGCCAGGAGTCCGGGGTCGACGTCGGGGTCCACGGTCCCCTTTCCCCCGTCGGTGCACACCACCAGGTGCACGGCGCTGCCCGCCTTGGCCCACCGGGCCAGAGCCCCGCCGCAACCGACGTCGGCGTCATCGGGATGGGCGTAGACGGCCAGGACCACGCCGGGCGTCTCGTCCATCACTTCCGCTTGGGCTCCGTCGTCTTGGTCAGCAGTCCCGCCTCCCGCTGGAAGTCACCGGCCTCCTCGAAGCCCTTGTAGACGCTGGCGAAGCGGAGGTAGGCCACGTCGTCCAGCCCCTGAAGACGGTCCAGGACGGCGACGCCCACCTGCTGGCTGGTCGGCTCGGTCGTCTGCGCCCGCAAGGCGTCTTCCACGCCTTGCGCGAGCTCCTCCATCTGCTCCGCGCTGACGGGCCTGTTCTTGGTGGCGGCTCGCACCCCTTCGACAACCTTGGCCCGGTCGAACGGTTCACGCAGGCCGCTCCGCTTTACCACCCAGAGCGGGACCTCTTCCACCCGCTCGAACGTGGTGAAGCGCCGCGAGCACCCCAGACACTCGCGGCGGCGCCGGATGGCCCCGCCGTCCTCGGCCTGGCGCGAGTCCACGACGCGGTCGTCATCAATACCGCACCAGGGACACCGCACACCGCCGACGATAGTCAGGGAATGAAGATGTGCTCCCCGGGCACGACAACGGTCGAACCGATCTCGTGGGCCAGTTGCTCGTTCAGCAAAGCGACGTGCGATGGGTAGGCCTGGGCGGCGATGGACGCCAAGGTGTCGCCGGCCTTCACGATGTACTCCTGGCCCTGGGCCGGCGCCGCCTGGGCCAGGGTGCTCCCGCCGAGCGACCGGATCGGCAGGGCCAAGAGGAGCAGCAGCGTCGCAACAACCGCGGCCGCGACCACCCGGCGGCGGCGCACCCGGGGGGAAGGTGCGATCCGCGCCGACTGGTCGGTCAGGGCGTACAGCCTGGGGCGGCACGCCTCGATCTCGAGCTCAAATGCGACCGACATGGCGTCTCCTTGCTCGAACACCTGTTCGCTACTTGGCCATTGGAGCACGAACACCTGTTCGCTGTCAAGGCCGACGGCAAACATCTGTTCGTGAACATCGTCACCGTAGAAGGAGGCTGTGACAGGCCTCTGAGCAGCGCCTTTCCTTGTTCCACCCAGGCCCATCCGCCTCTGGCCGCAGGCACCGACGAACAGATGTTTGCCTTGAGCTCGCCGTTTGGCTATCTTGGACCATCACGAACGGATGTTCGCCCCCGGGAGGGGCCCCAGCGGCACGGCCGGGGGTGAGTGCACGACATGAGAACGAGGAGGCGCCGGTGTCCGAGGTCCTGAGCGGGAAGCGGCTGCAGATCCTGAACTACATCGCCGATTGCCAGCGCGAGCGGGGCTATCCACCCTCGGTGCGCGAGATCGGCGAGGCCGTGGGCCTGACCTCTTCGGCCACGGTCCATACCCACCTGGGGGTGTTGCAGCGGGAGGGGTACCTGTCCCGGGACCCGAGTAAGCCCCGGGCCATCCAAGTCCACTTCGATCCCGACACGACGAGCCGGCTCCCGGCGTCCGCGGTGCACAACGTGCCGCTGCTCGGCGACGTTGCGGCCGGCACAGGCGTCCTGGCCGAGGAGAACATCGAGGAGCTGCTGCCCATGCCCGAGCAGTTCACCGGAAGCGGCCCGTCGTTCATGCTGCGGGTGCGCGGCGACTCGATGACGGAGGCCGGGATCTTCGACGGGGACTACGTCGTCGTCCGCCAGCAGCCAGAAGCGGACAACGGCGACGTCGTCGTGGCCGGCATCGGCGACGGTGAGGCCACGGTCAAGACCTTCAGCCGCAAGAACGGCAGGGTCGTACTGACACCGGCCAACGCCGCCTACGAGCCGATGGTCTTCGACGGCTCCGAAGAAGTCACGATCTTCGGCAAGGTCGTCACCGTGGTGCGGCAGCTGAATTAGTCGGGTGGGGCAGCCCGCCGCCCGCTACTTCAACAAGCGGGAGAGGCGGCGATCGGCCAGCACCTTGCCGCCCGTCTGGCATGTGGGGCAGTACGCCATCTCGTAGGACTCGAACGACACGCGGGCCAGTGTGCCGGTGCAGTCGGGCGAGGGACAGGGCTGGCCGAAGCGATTGTGCACGGCGAAGCGCCCTCCGAGCTTGCCTTCCGAGAGGCCGCCGGGTCGCGTGCGCTCGAGCTCGAGTGCATCGGCGAGGACGTCGCTGACTGCGCTCAGGAGGTCCTCGCGCTGCGCCGGGCTGAGCGAGCGCAGCGAGGCGAAGGGTGACAGCTTGGCCCGGTGCAGGATGTCGTCGCCCCAGCCGCGGCCGATCCCAGACACCACGTGCTGGTCTCGGAGGTCCGTCGTGAGGTGACGCTTCGAGTCGCTGGTACGGATGAAAGCGGCGAACTCCTCGCTGCCCGGCTCGGGTCCGAGGCCGGCCAGCGGTCCCTCGTCGCCCGGTGCCAGCACCCACCACGACGCCTTGCGCTGGGTGCCGTGCTCGCGCACCAAGACGCCGATGCCCTCCCCGTCGAGCCCCGCGTCGCCGTGGCCGAACACGAAGCGCGCCACGGCGCCACGAGGCTTCGTCTTCTTGGGCGGCTCCTCGATGTCGAGGCGCCCGGCCTGCGAGAGGTGCAGCACGATCCGGGTCCCCCCGTCGAATTCCCACACGAGGTACTTGGCCCGGCGGCCGACCGAGAGAAGCCGGTGACCCTTGAGGGAGTCGGGCGGCGGGTCGTAGGTCTTGAGCGAGGAGAAGCCGAGCAGGTCCGCCCGGCGCAGCGTCGTGCCCGCCAGCTGGGCGTCGAGCCGCTCTGACAAGGCCTGCATCTCGGGCAATTCGGGCACGCCACAATGTAGACATGACCTACACGCACGGACACCACGAATCGGTGCTGCGCAGTCACACGTGGAGAACCGCCGAGAATTCGAGCGCCTACCTCCTCCCCCACCTGCATCCCGGTCTGGACGTGCTCGACGTGGGTTGTGGCCCGGGGACCATCACCGCGGACCTGGCCCTCCTGGTGGCACCAGGCCAGGTGGTCGGGATCGACGCGGCTGCGGACGTGGTCGCCCAGGCCCAGGAACTCGCTGCCGGGTCAGGCCTCGACAACCTGTGCTTCGAGACGGGCGACCTCTTCGCGCTCGGCTACCCCGACGCCTCATTCGACGTCATCCACCTGCACCAGGTGCTCCAGCATCTCGCCGATCCCGTCGGGGCGCTGGTCGAGCTGCGCCGTGTCCTCCGCCCCGATGGCCTGCTCGCGGCCCGCGACTCGGACTACGGGGCCTTCACCTGGGCGCCGGCCGACCCCTTGCTGGACCGCTGGCTGGAGCTCTACTTCGAGGTGACCGGCCGCAACGGCCACGACGCGCGGATCGGGCCGAAGCTGCTTGGCTTGGCGCACGAGGCCGGCTTCGCCGATGTGGTCACCTCGAGCTCGACATGGACGTACGCCGACCCCGACGCGCGCGCGTGGTGGGGTGGGCTGTGGGCGGACCGGGTGCGTTACTCGCGTTTCGCCGAGCAGGTAGTTGCGTACGGGCTGAGCGACACCGAGGAACTCGAGGAGCTGGCCGGCGCGTTCCTCCGCTGGGCCGGGTCACCCGACGCCGTCTTCGTCATCTCCCACGTCGAGATCCTGGCCCGGGGGTAGCCGAGCGGAACCCTGTCGCCGGAGGACGCTCTCATCGGCCGGCCCTGACGGTGCGGTCAAACCGCTCACCTCTTCCGGGACTCTCAATCCATCCGTTTCTAGTCCCGGAAGACATCGACCCGGCCCTCCCCGTCGCCGTCGATCGGTGAGCCAGCCCGACCGTTGGCAAGAAGAACGCCCCGAACTCAGTCCGCCCAGAGCTTGTCGGTGTAGGTGTCTGTGCCGACGATGGTGGGGATGAACGGGAGGGCGGCCACCACGGTCCCCTTGCCGGCCTCTTCCAAGCGGCGCCGGTGCTCCGCGATGACCGGCTCCCACGCCACCTCCGGCGGCGTGTTCAAGAACCACAGCAAGACGGTGCGGTTGTCGTTAGCCGCCTCCCGGGGCACGTCGCCAGGGGCGTCGACCTCGAGCGCGATCGGAGTGAATGCAGCCACGAGGTCGGCGTCGGTCCCCGGCAGCAATCCAGGAAGGTGCTCGTTGCGCAGCCACGACCACAGTTCCTCGTTGGACACCGACTCGTCGCGGTCGATGAAGACGGAGACGAACCCGCGATAGGGATGGTCCAGTGCGAGCTCAACCGGGACGCCGTCGTGGTCCCGCCGGTGCTCCCATTGGAAGTTGTAGAGGAGAGTGTGCACGTGGTCGCGCTCTTGGAACATCCGCCCGGCGGCGTGCAGCGCGTTCACCTGACGCAGGGCCCAGCGGTTCCACACGTCGAAGTAGCCGTCGAGGACCCAGTACACGGCGACGTAAGAACCCCGTTCCGGCTCACCGGTGATCGGGGACGGGTCCGGATCGCGCAAGGCCTTGAGGTCGGCCGTCGCGACGAAGCGCCGCCCGGCGAAGTTGTACGGGCCCACCATGCAGCCTGCGTAGAAATGGTCCCGCTCGTACCATCGGTTGTAGGCGACCTCGTGCCCCCGGTGTGGCTCCACCAGCGTCAGCAGCATGGAACCGAGCTTCACCGGCTCGGCCTCCGCGGCGATCTCAATGGGGCGGCGCTGCTTCGGTGCGTCTTCCTCGGACATGAGGTGCGAACCTAACAGCTGCGTGCAGGCGTCAGACAGTTCCCGTGGCGATGATCGGGCCCGTCGGGAAGACGGAGCCGCCCGTCGGTTCGGCCGTGATGCTCAGGTGAGACGGCCGGGTCGAGCCCGCCATCGTGAAAGCAGCCTGACGTGGTGAAGAACCAAGGAGTCCGAGGGAGACCGGCCGGTTCCCTTCGATCGCCCACAGCTGGTACGTCTTGTCACGGCCAAGGGTCGGCAGAGTCGATGAGACCAGGTAGCCCTGTCCGGACGGCACGACCACGACCTGGGCCAGCCGCGCGTGGGAGCTCGTGTCGAGGCTGACCAGATGGTGGCCCGGTGTGTCCAGGGCAGTCGTCACCATGGACGACGACCGCGTGGCGGAGGCCTGGAGGTTCGAGACCTTGTCGTTGGCCCGCACCAACGAGATGCCGAGTACCACGGCAACGGCGGCTGCCGCGACCGCCAGCGCACTGATGGTGGTGACCGCTGTCCGCCTCTTGCGCCGGCGGCGGTCGTCCGGCGCCCGGAACGGCGAGCGGGCCTCGGGCGCGAGCTGCGGCATGGGCGGCGGCTCCTCGTCCTGCTGGCGCCCGGGCAAGCGGCTGGCGATGTTGGACCAGAGCCCTTCGGGAAGCGGTTCGACCGAATTGCCCATGGCGGCCGCGACCTCCTGCAAGCCATCGAGCTCAGCACGGCAGCGCGGGCACATCTCAAGATGCTCTTCGAGTTCCGTGAACTCGTCACCATCGACGGCATCGAGCGCGTACGCACCGAGGAGTTCGCTGGCCTGCTCGTGAGTCATCACGCCTCCACGCCCCGGACGTCGGCGTCGGCGAGGACGGCCCGCATGCGGCGCATGCCGTTGCGAATACGACTTTTGATGGTTCCCTCGGGCTGATCCAGAAGCTGCGCCACTTCGCGATAGGTGTGCCCGTTGAAGTAGGCCAGCTCGATCGCCCGTCGCTCCTCCTCCGGGAGTTCGCCCAAGGCGCGAGAGACCTGGTCGGCGACAGCAAGGTCCCATACCTCGTGCTGCAGGTCGTAACCCGCCTCGGCGGTGCGCATGGCATCCCGGGCCTCTCGCAGGCGTCGGGAACTTGAGGAGCGGACGGCGTCGACGGCGCGGCCGTGCGCCTGTGCGAGCAGGAAGGAGCGCAACGATCCTCGGGCCGGGTCGAAACGGTCGGGCTGGTTCCACAGGCGAAGGAAGACCTCCTGGGTCACGTCCTCCGCCTCGGAGGCATTGTTCAAGACGCGCTTGGCCAGGCCGAACACGGCTCCGCCGTGGCGCCGGTAGACCTCTGCCAACGACACCTCGCTGTATCGAGCGATGGAGGTCACCAGCTGGGCATCGCTGACTTGGTCGATGTGCCGCATCTGGGACCTGTTCGGGCCCGCTCCCCTCGGTGGATGTCTCAACGTCTGCCCATCTGGGCGTACCTGACTGTTGGATAGTAGGCGGTACGCGAGCAACCATCGACTCCGCCCAGACCCACCCCAGCCGCTTGGACTTCGAGGGATCGACCTCGATCACTTCAAGGACCACCCGCGGCGCGCATCCCCTCCGAACAGTGGTCAATCCACAACGTCAGGAGGTCGCATGTGAAGACCGGCGAAACACCGTAAGGCAGGGCGTCTCCTCGTTGCCGGGTCGGGGACACGAAGTGCGTCGTGCCGTTCTCCTGGGGGAAGGCCGCTCCGCGTCGGGTCGCTCTAGGCTCCCGGCGAATGCCCCGCAGAAGTCTGTTGCTCACTGTCGCGTTGATGTCCGTCACGTTGTCCAGCGCGCTGGCGGGTGGTATCCCATGCGCCACATCGGCCACGGCCGCGGCGGACTCGACCATTGCTGCTCTGCCAACGACGGACATCACTCGGACGTGCCACCCGGAAGCGGGGTATCAGCCGGGCGCGACTGCCACCCACCACATCACCGTTGACGGTGTCGACCGCCTCTTCCTGGTGCACATGCCGCGGCACCCCAGTGCTGCAATGCGACTCGTCGTTGATTTCCATGGTGCGGGATCGGATATGTATCAGCAGGCCATATACAGCGGCTTCGATCAAGTAGCCGATGCGCACGGGTTCGTCGTCGCCTCTCCCAACGGAGTGGACGGGGCGATTCGCCAGTGGCGCTATTTCTCCGCCGAGGACAACGGCTTCGCACTCGCTGTCGTTCGGGAACTCGTGCTCAACGCGTGTGTGGACAAGACACGGGTCTACGCCGTCGGAATCTCGAGCGGCGGCGGTATGACCGCATCGCTTGCGTGCCAGGCTTCCCACACCTTTGCCGGTTTCGGGCTGGTCGCTGCCGACGTCTATTTCCCCCTGCTCTGCGGCAAGGCGAGGCCCCGCCCAATCATCATCTTTCACGGCACGGCAGATCCAGTCGTGCCCTACTACGGCGGGCATATCGGTGGGCCCCACGGCTTGCCAATCGCTCCTGCAGAACGCACCGCGGCGGCCTGGGCGAAACACAACGGTTGTGCTGCGAACCCGAGACAGACTCGGCTCGGGACGCAAGTGGTCCTCTTGGCCTGGAAGGGCTGCAAAGCGCCCGTCACCATGTACCGCATCGAGGGCGGCGGCCACACGTGGCCCGGCGCCACGATCGAGGTGCCGAGACTCGGTTTCACAACCCACCAGGTGAGCGCAACCGCGTTGATGTGGAACTTGTTCTCATCCTCCGGCTGAGCGCAAGGGGCCACGAGGCACCCGTTCAGTAGTCCATGCGAAATCCTCCGATGAAGGTGACGGTGTTGCCGTCGGGGTCATCGATCGACGCGATCCGGACTCCCTTTGTCGCATCCTGGATCGATCCCGGGGACAGGCCTCGGCTCTTGAGGTTGTCCAGGTGCGTTTCGAGGTCTTCGACCGCAAAATTGACGAACGATCTTCCAGCACGATCCCTATCTTCAAACACCTGCACCCATCCGCTCTCCGTCACTTGCCATTCGACAAGTTTGGGCATGGGCCGGTTCTTCGGTGCGCTGCCGAACAACTGCTCGTACCACGCTGCAGACGCGGCGATATCGGCCACGGGAACGACCGCAAGGACATGTTCAATTGTCATGCTCTGGCTGTCCCCCGCCATGAAGAGGAGGAAACGTCGGATCTGGAAAGCCAGCCGGCCAGCCCGACGGAGAGCGCGGTTCCGGGTGGAGGCGTCATCTCCGTGCGCAACGCGAGATCTCCGGAGCGTCAGGTGATGACTGCGAGCAACACGTCGCGTGCGCGTTCGAGCTGAGCTGTCGACACTCGCTCGTCGGGATGGTGGGCCAGCAGCGGATCACCAGGCCCGAAGTTGGCCGCAGGCACACCGTGCTCCCAGAACGACGCCACGTCGGTCCACCCAACTTTGGCTTTGGGAGGGCTACCGCTTCGGTTGACGAGAGTCTTGAGGAGCGGGTGTTCGAGCGAGGGCGGCGCACCATCCCCCGCATCGAGGAGCTCCCACAGGTCACCCCGTTCTGGCTCCAGCGTGGCATCGAGCAACTCGTGGAGGAAGGCCTCCGCTTCGGCCATCCCGCGGTCGGGTGCGTAGCGGTGGTTCAGCGTGACCTCGGCCACGTCGGGTACCACGTTGCTCGCCACTCCGCCCTCGATCGCCACCACCTGGAGCTGCTCGGCGTAGGTGCACCCGTCCAGCACCACGTTGCGTCCCTCCCAATCAGCGACCCGCTCGAGCAGCGGGACGAGGCGGTGAATGGCGTTGCGGCCCGTGAAGGGGCGGGCTGTGTGAGCTCGCACGCCACGCAACGTGATGCGCACCCGCATCGTCCCTTGGCACCCCGCCTCGACCAGCGCGCTGGTGGGCTCTCCTAGGACTGCAGCGTCACCTTCTAACAACTCAGGTCGTGCCTCCCACAGTTCGACTAGTCCGCTCTGGTCGCGATTGATCTCCTCCCGCGCGTAGAAGCACCAGGTGACGTCCACCGCCGGTGCGCGTACCGCCCTCGCCAGATCCAGCATGACGGCGAGGCCGCCCTTCATGTCAGATGCGCCCACTCCCCACACCGTGTCGCCTTCGACCCGCGGCACGTCGTTCCCGCCCGGTGGCACGGTGTCGAGGTGTCCGGCCAGCACCAGGCGCTGGCTCCGGCCCAAAGTGGTGCGGGCCACAACGTTGTCGCCAACACGCTCGACCTCCAGCCACGGGCAGCCGTCCAGCGCCCGGTGCACCAGGTCCGCGAGGGGCGCCTCGAGACCGCTCACCGAGGGCACGGCCATGAGGTCGGTGGTGACCGCCAGCAGGTCGTCCACCGGGTCAGGTGCTGGCGCCGTGGTCCCGCAGGACCTGGGTCAGCTGCGCCTTGTCATGCCGGTCTCCCTCGTTCAGCCGCTTGATCACGAGCACGCACGGCACGAAGAACTCCCCGCCGGGGTACTCCCGCCGTCGGCTGGCCCGGATAGCGACGCACCACGGCGGCACGACGCCGCGGGAGATCTCCGCGCCCGTCTCGGCGTCGATGACAGGGATCGATGGGTCAAGGAAGCTCCCAGCCCCGAGGACCGATCCCTTGCCGATGCGCGCCCCGCCGGTCACCATGCAGCGGCTGCCGACGAAGGCATCGTCCTCGACGACGACCGGTACCGCGTTGGGTGGCTCGAGCACGCCCCCGATCCCTACGCCCCCGGCGAGGTGCACGCGCTCCCCGATCTGGGCGCACGAGGCGACCGTGGCCCAGGTGTCGACCAGGGAGCCGGCCCCCACCCAGGCACCGATATTGACGTAGGAGGGCATCAGGACAACGCCGCGGCCGAGGAAGGAGCCCCAGCGCGCCGACGCCCCCGGCACCGCCCGCACGCCCGCCGCGGCAAGACCGTGCTTGAGGGGCAGCTTGTCGGCGTACTCGAACGGCCCGTGCTCAATCGTCTCCATTCCGCGGAGCGAGAACAACATGAGGATCGACTTCTTCAGCCACTCGTGGACCACCACCTCGTCGCTGACCGGGTCCACCTCGGCCACCCGCGCCTGACCGGTGTCGAGAAGGTCGATCGCCTCTTCGACCAGCTTCGCCGCGTCGGTGTCGGCGGGCGACAACTGGTCCCGCCGCTCCCACAGTTCCTCGATGCTCGCTCGCAGATCAGCCATGGCTCACCCTAGCGAGGCGCTCGCCCACCAGCGCCAACCGCTCCATCGGCTGCACGACCGCCACTCGCACATGAGAACCGCCCGCTTCTCCGTAGAGGTCACCCGGACTGACGAGAAGGCCGCCGTCGACGGCCAGGGCCTCGGCCATCGCCCATGCGTCAGGCCACCGGCCGGCCGGCACCGCGACCCACAGGTAGAAGCCTCCCTCCGGAAGCTCGACGGGGCAACCATATGCAGCGAAGACGCCGGCCAGGTAGCCCAGACGTTCCCGGTAGCGCGCTCGCTGGAGCTCCACGTGCTGGTCGTCGCCGAGGGCGGCCACAGCGGCGGCTTGGGCGGGGCCAGGCACCATGAGACCGGCGTGTTGGCGGACGGCGCGGAGGAACTCGACGATCTCGGTGTCGCCGGCATAGAAGCCCACCCGCACGCCAGCCAGGTTCGAGCGCTTGGACAGCGAATGCACGGCCACGACGCCGTCCGGGCCGTGCTGAAGCACCGAGCGCGGCGGACCGTCCCACGTGAACTCGGCGTAGCACTCGTCGGAGAACACCGGGACGCCGTGCTCCCGCCCCCACGCCGCCTCCGCACCCAAGTCGCCCAGACCCCCGGTCGGGTTCGACGGCGAGTTGGACCAGAGCACCAGGGCCCGAGCGCTGTCGCCGGCATCAACGGCCCCAAGATCCAAGCCACCCAGATGACCCGAGGGGGGTGGCACCGCGACGGCCCGACACCCCGCCAACGCGGCGCCCATCGCGTAGGTGGGATACGACACCTCCGGGTACAACACCGTGTCCTTTTCCGGCTCCCGCAGCCGAAGGACGTGCGGCACGGAGGCGACCAGCTCCTTGGTCCCCACGCAAGCGGCCACCGAGGTCGGCTGCACCGCGACCTCACCGAGGCCGAAGCGGCGGCTCAGCCAGGCGACGGCTGCCTCGCGCAGCTGGGGGCTGCCGGCCGACGCCGGGTACCCGCGCTCGGTGCCCGACGACGCCAGCGCCTCGACGACGGTCCGTAGTGGTGGGTCGACGGGGGTACCGACCGAACAGTCCACCAGGCCGCCTGGGTGCTCATCAGCCAGCTTGGCCAGGCCGCCCAGCCGGTCGTAAGGGTACGGAGGGAGGTGAAAGGTCACGGCGCCGCCACGAATTCGGCGAAGCGGGCCCGACCCACCTCATCGAGGACTACCTGCAACGTGGCCGATTCCTCACCGTCGCTCTGACCCACGACCTCGCCCTCCCGGTGGATGGCCGCCAGAATGTCGCCGCGGGACCACGGCACCACGAGCTGCACCACGCGATCGGATCCCCGCAGCCGGTCGCCGAGGACGCGCAGCAGGTCGTCGACCCCCTCACCGGTGCGGGCCGAGATGAGAACGGAGCCCTCGCTCCCGTGCGCAAGTGCCTTGGCCGACTCGGGTGCGCCGTCCGCCTTGTTGACAACCACCAGTTCGGGCACGTCCGCCGCCCCGATCTCGCTGAGCACCTCACGGACCGCCGCCATCTGGCCCTCGGCGTTGACGGCAGTGCTGTCGACCACGTGCACGATGAGATCGGCCAGGCGCACCGAGTCGAGCGTGGACTGGAATGCCTCGACCAGCTCGTGGGGCAGCTTGCGCACGAAGCCGACAGTGTCGGTGACGAGGACCGTCTCACCCCCCGGGAGGGAGAGCTGGCGAGTCCGCGGGTCGAGCGTGACGAAGAGCCGGTTCTCGGCCGGGACCCCGGCGTCGGTCAGCCGGTTTAGGAGGGTCGACTTCCCGGCGTTGGTGTAGCCCACCAAGGCCAACTCACGGTGACGGCCGCGGGCTCGGCTGCGCCGCTGCAGCGAGCGGGTCCGCTCGACCTCACGCAGTTCGGCCTCCAACTTGTGCATGCGGCGTACGAGACGCCTGCGGTCGACTTCGAGCTGCGTCTCGCCGGGCCCTCGTGTCCCGATACCGCCGGCCTGTTGGCTGAGGGAGGTCCCCCGACCCCGCAGGCGGGGCAACCTGTAACGCAAGAGCGCGAGCTCCACTTGGGCCTTGCCTTCAGGACTCCTTGCGTTCTGGGCGAAGATGTCGAGGATTACAGCGGTCCGGTCGATGGCGGTGCGGCCGAACAGTTTCTCCAGATTGCGGTGCTGTGCCGGCGACAGTTCATCGTCGAAGACGACCGTGTCGGCGTCGAGGCCGCGGCTGAGCTCGGCGATCTCCTCGGCCTTGCCCCGCCCGACGAAAGTGGCCGCGTCGGGAGCATTGCGCCGTTGGACCACCCGGCCCACGACGTCGGCTCCTGCGCTATCCACCAGCTGCACCAGCTCGTCCAGGTTCTCGTCGACCATTTCGTTCGTCAGCCCCGGGAAGACGACTCCGACGAGGATGATCCGCTCCCGGAAGGTGCGCTCGATGAGCGTCCCGGGCAGCAGGTTGCTCAAGACAGCATTCCCGGGTGGATGTCGATGTCGGCCACCTTGCGCACGGGGCCGGCCAGGTGGGTGGCCGCCTGGTCATCCGGCCCGAGGGTGACCTCAAGGATCCCGCCAGGATTTCTGACCCGCACTGTGCCGTCGCTCCGCACCGCACCCCAGCTGCGCGCCGCGGCTGCCGCCGCGACACTCCCGGTGCCGCAGGCGAGCGTCTCGCCCACTCCGCGCTCCCACACCCGGAAGTCCAGGAGCTCACCCTCGTCGTCGTGCACCACGGTGATCCACTCCACGTTGATGCCGCCGGCAAAGGTGGCCTGGAGCTTGGGTCCGAGCTCGGCGATGTCGACGCCGGCGGTGTCGGGGCCGAGCAGAACTAGGTGCGGGTTGCCCACGTCGACCGTCCGAGCCCGCCGATCGTCGAACTCCTGCGGCTGATCCGGTCCGAGGCGAGCGGCCCCCATGTCGACGCGGGCCTTTGCCCATCCGGACTCCCCTGGGGTGTACTCGACCGTCCGTCGCCCGCCAGCCGTGGCGACCGTGAAGCTCGGCGGGGAGACCAAGCCCGCGTCCACGGCGGCCTGGGCCAGGCACCGGATGCCGTTGCCGCTCATCTCGGCCTCGCCGCCGTCGGCGTTGTGCAGTTGCATGGACAGGTCGCACCCGGCGCGGCCGGGGCCGACCCGGATGATGCCGTCAGCCCCGATGCCCCGCCGCCGGTCGGCCAACAGGCGCACCTGGGCGACCGAGAACCGGATGGCATCGTCGGGATCGAGCACGACCAGGAAGTCGTTGCCCGCGCCTTCGTGCTTGGTGGCATGCACCACACCATTCTCGCAGGTGGCGTCGTTCAACCGTGCACGGCGAGCAGCTGCGCCAGCAGCTCCTGGGCCTCGGTGGACGTGCCAGCCCAGGTGATGCGATGGTCTCGCCGGAACCACGAGGCTTGCCGCCGGGCGAATTGTCGGGTCCGCCGGACTGCGTCCTCAACGCAGGCCGCGAGCGGGGCACCGTCCTCGACGTGCGCAAGGATCTCGCGATAGCCGAGGGCCTGGCGCGCCGTGCGTGACATACCCCCCGGGCGGGATGCCAGCGTCCGCACCTCTTCCACGAGTCCAGCTGCGAGCATCCCCGCGAAACGGGCGGCAATGCGACGGTCAATCTCCTGAGGTGACAAGGACAGTCCCACCTGAGGAACACCCGAAGGCGGGTACGCCTCGAGTCCGGGGCCGAAGTCGGAGAAAGGACGGCCGGCACCGAGGGTGACCTCGAGGGCGCGGACGACCCGCCGTCGGTTCGTCGGCTCCATGCGGGCCGCCCCGACGGGGTCGAGCTCGGCCAGGCGGGCGTGCAGGTCGGCCGGCCCGGCCCGGCCCTCGTCCAATTCGGCCTCGAGTTCCGCGGCCACGTCGGGATAGCGGCCGGGGATGGTGAGATCGTCGACGACCGCCCGCAAGTACAGCCCCGTACCCCCGACGAGCAGGGCGTGGTGCCCACGCCGGTCAATCGCGTCCAACGCCTTCCGGGCCGCTTGCTGGAACTGGGTCACCGTGAAGTCCTGATCCGGCTCGACCAGATCCACCAGGTGATGGGGCACGGTGGCCCGGGCCTCGAGACTTGGTTTCGAGGTCCCGATGTCCATGCCCCGGTACACGCACATGGAGTCGACCGACACGATCTCGCAGTCGCCCCGACTTCGAGCCACATTCAAGGCGGCTTCCGACTTGCCCGAGGCGGTGACGCCGACAAGGGCGACCGTGCTCAAGCGCCGGCGACCGGGATGCGCACGCGATACCGGGGCGGTGCCGTCACCTCCTCGAGACGGGCCGAGAGATGGTGAGGATGGCCGGCCGTCACCGTCACGCGGCCCAAGGCGCCGGGCCGTGGCGTCCCGGCCGGGCCCGCCGCGGGGAAGTGGACCAACTTCCCCTGGCGGGTGCGCCCGCTCATCATCGAGGCCTCACGCCGGCTGATCCCTTCGACCAGCACTTCCTCGTGTCGGCCGACCCGGGCTTGGTGGCGGGCCAGGGCGGACCGGTCGATCACCGTCTTGAGCCGCTCAAAGCGATCCGCGATGACGTCGGCGGGAACGTATTCGCTTTCCATCGCCGCGGCACGTGTACCGGGGCGCGGCGAGAAGATGAAGGTGAAGGCGGAGTCGTACCCTGCCTCGGCGCACACGGCGAGCGTGTCCTCGAAATCGGCTGCCGTCTCCCCAGGGAAACCCACGATGACGTCGGTGGTCACGGCCAAGTCTTCGACGGCGGCGCGGGCGGCGGCCAATCGTTCGAGGTAGCGCTGTGCCGTGTACCCACGGCGCATGGCGCGCAGCACCTTGTCACTGCCGGACTGGAGAGGAAGGTGCAGCTGCTCGCAGACGGCAGGCGTGGCGGCCATGGCCTCGATGGTCTCTGGCCGCAGGTCCTTGGGGTGGGGACTGGTGAAGCGGATGCGGCCGATCCCCTCGACCGCGCCAACGGCGCGGAACAGCGTTGCGAAGAGCGGCCGGCGTCTGGTGATATCTCGGCCGTAGGAGTTGACGTTTTGGCCCAGCAGCGTCACCTCAGACACGCCCCGACGGGCCAGCAGCTCGACCTCCGCCACGATCTCGTGGAGGGGCCGGCTTACCTCGGGCCCGCGGACGGACGGCACGATACAGAACGCGCACGAGTTGTCGCAGCCGGTTTGGATGTTGACCCAGGCTGCATACGGCAGCTCGCGCACCGCAGCGGGCCCGAGTAGGGGGTTGGTACCCGACTCGGGCGCAGGCGCATCGAGGATCTCCATCACCGGACCCTCGGTCTGTGCTCGCCGCAGCAATCCCGGCGCGCTTGTCAGGTTGTGGGTGCCGAACACGACATCCACCCATCCCACCTTCTGCTGGATGCGCTCACGGTCCTTCTGAGCCAGGCAACCCCCGACGGCGATCTGCACGCCGGGCTTGGCATCGACCAACTCCTTGAGATGTCCCAGCGTCCCGTAGAGCCTCTGATCGGCGTTCTCCCGGATGCAGCAGGTGTTGAGCACGACCACGTCGGCATCCTCCATCGCCGCAGCCGGACTCATGCCGTCGGCCACCAGCAACCCGGCGAGCCGCTCGGAATCGTGTTCGTTCATCTGGCACCCGAAGGTGCGGATGAAGTAGGTCCGGGGCACCGGCAAAGTCTAGGGAACGCAGCGGCAAGTAGATTCCCGGCCGTGAACCGTCGGGACAGACAGAACTTCCGGCGGGCGCGGTGTGCCATGGTGCTGGCTCCCCTTCTACTGGCGGCGTGCGGCTCGGGGAGCGGCTCCGGCAGCTCGTCGTCCTCCGCGGACGCTTCGCTCAAGCACGCCAACGGCGCCGTCCTTTCCGCTATGACGAGCTACCTGGCCCAGACGGCCGCCTGCAAGACCGCCTCGAGTCCCGTGGTCTGCCTGGAACTTGCCGATCGCACGCTGGGGGGCCAGATCCACACCTACGCCAACCTGCTCGCCATCGGCCACGGATTCAACGCGCCGTCGGCCGACCTCACCCCCGCACGGAACCAGGCGCAGACGCTTGCGAACAGCCTCGAGATCCTGGGCAACGCGCAGCCGACGCAGACCAACTACGACCAGGTACGCAACACCTTCAACGTCGGCGCGGCGATCACCCAGCTGCAGAGAGCGGTCCGCAAGGTGAACGGCACCATCGGCGGTTGATCGTCGGATTTCCCTAGAGGGGGACTTCGGCCTCATCCCCGTAAACAATTCCTTGCCGGTCCGGCCGCAGCGTGAGGACGCGGCCGGACAAGCCAGACGTCGCCAGCGACGTCTCGGCCCCGGACCGTACGGCCTCCACCGACCCGGTACGCGCGATGCCGATCAGCGTCGGCCCGGCTCCCGACCAACTGGCTGCGAGCGCGCCGGCATCGACAAGGGAGCGCAAGAGGTCCGGCGCCTCCGGGAACAAGGCGGTGCGGGCAGCTTGATGGATGCGATCGGCCGTCGCTTCCGCGACGAGATAGGCGGGCTCGGCCAGGCCGGCGAGCAGCAGCCCCATCCGGCCCAAGTTGAAGACCGCGTCGGCCCGCGGAATGGTCTCGGGCAATACGTGACGGGCCTCGGGGGTGGCGAGATTGCGATCGGGGACGATGGCAACGAAGGCCAGGTCGTCGGCGATGGATAGCGGCGCATGCACGGGCCGACCCTCGACGACGCTTGCGGCGATGAGCCCCCCGAACACGCTGGCCGCCGCATTCTCCGGATGCTCGTCGTAGGCGGCCGCGACCATAAATGGGTCGTCGGCACCTGCCGCGGCGGCGGCGGCGGCGGCGAGGGCGGCGGAGGAGCCCAGTCCCCGGGCGACGGGTATCTGCGACCGCACCGTGATGGCGCAGCGGTCATGCCCCAGGATCTCGGTCGCGACCCGCGCCGCGAGGTGCGACGCGTCGTCGAAAAGGCCGGACCCCTCTCCCTCACTGTGCACGCGGAGTGACGATGCCGGTTCGACGTCGACGCTGACATAGCGGTCGAGCGCCACGGCCAGTACGTCAAACCCTGGGCCAAGGTTCGCCGACGAGGCAGGGGCCCGGGCGCGCACGCGGTCAGGCTACGCGTTCAGAACAGGCGCTGGAGCATCGACGGGCGGGGCACATCGTGCCGCAGCCGCACCGGCACGGCGACGTGCTGGGTGCCGAGCGACACCGTCACGGTGCCGACGATGGCCCCCCGGTGCGCCGCGTCGGTGAGGTGGTGTCGGGGCTGGAACACGCGGGTGGCGGTGACCCCGGGCCAGGTCAACATGGAGGCGGACGCCGCCGTCTGGGCGTCGACCGTCCGCCCCGCCGCCCGCACGTGGGCCACCACGACTCCCCTGCCCACCACCGGGGTGGTCCCGATCAGAGAGCTGACCGCGTTGACCAGCGCCAACCCGTGCAAGCCCGCCTGCGCCAATACTCCGATGCCCAGCTGCCCCGTGACAGCAGCGAGCAGCAGCACGGACCGGCCGTGCACCGTGCGCACGACGCCGAGCACATCGCAGCCGCCGGCCGCCGTGGTGAAGCCGGATTTCACGCCGATGATGCCCGAAAGGCCGAGCAGTGGCGTGTACGTGGAGATCGTCCCCGCCAGGGGCAGAGTCACGGACGACAGCTTGACCATCGACGCAATGACGGGGCTCGCCATGTCCGGCGCGGCCACCTTGAGGATGTCGGCGGCAGTCGACACCGAAGCGGCGCTGATGCCGCTCGCATCGGCGAAGTGCGATTGGCTCATGCCGAGCTGCGCCGCCGCCACGTTCATCTTCGCCACGAACGCCTGAAGGCTTCCGGCGTCCCAGCGGGCGATCAAGTCGGCGTAGTTGTCCGCGGAGTGCACGAGCAGGCCGCTCAGCACCTGTCGCTCCGTCAGATTGCTCCCGAGCGCGACCTGCGCGTTGGCGTCGTCGGAGACAGCATCGAGGTTGTAATCGTTTACGTCGGACTGCGTCACCGTCATGACGGGGCCGGGAGCGTTCGGCGCCAGCGGATAGTCGTGCAGGACCACGTATGCCGTCATCAGCTTGGTCAGGCTGGCCACCGGAACAGGCTGCTCGGGCCCGGACGCCGCAGCGACACCGATGGCCGGGATGGCGATCGCTCCTTGCCCGACGGCCGGCCAGGGGAGCGACACCGGATGGGAGGGGACACCGACGGATCGCCCCAGGAGCGGGATCACGACGGGAGCCGGGTCCGGCTTGTGCAACCGCACGCCCACGGCGACGGCCGCGGCGGCGGCGAGCACGAGGAGTACAACGAGGAGGACGGTCAGGCGGCGCGGACGACGGCGCCGGCGTGAGTGCGCCGCATGGCGCCCGCGCTCGGGTGACGCCGACTGCTCCTGCGGAGACGAGGTCTGCAGCGAGTCGAGCCGGAACGGCGCCACCATGAGGGGCGCCGTTTCCTCCTCGCTCACCTCCGGCTCAGAGCGTCGAGCTCTTCGGGAGTCATGAGCACGGCCCGCGCCTTGGAGCCTTCGCTCGGCCCCACCACACCCGCCCGCTCCAACAGGTCCATGAGGCGGCCTGCCCGCGCGAAGCCGACTCGCAACTTGCGCTGGAGCATGGAGGTGGACCCCAGCTGGGACCGCACAACGAGGTCCCGCGCTTGCACCAGCAGTTCGTCGTCGTCATCCTCGATACCCGAACCGCCCACCGGCCCGTCGTCGACGCCCTCGATCCCGACGATGGGCTCGGTCTGACCCCCCTGGGCCCGCCAGTGGCCCACGACCTCGCGCACCTCTTCCTCCGAGACCCAGGGGGCCTGCAGGCGGCGCGGGATGTTCGACGACGCGGTCAGCAGCAGCATGTCTCCCTTGCCTATCAGGCGCTCGGCCCCGGGCTGGTCCAGGATGACCCGGCTGTCCGCCAGTGAAGAGACCGAGAAGGCCATGCGGCTCGGGATATTGGCCTTGATGACCCCGGTGATGACGTCGACCGAGGGCCGCTGAGTGGCGATGACCAGGTGGATGCCAACGGCACGGGCCATCTGGGCGATGCGAACGATCGAATCCTCGACGTCGCGCGCCGCCACCATCATGAGGTCGTTCAGCTCGTCCACCACGACGAGGATGAAGGGCAGGGTCTGGGGCGGCTCGGGCGCATCGTCAACGTCGGCCTCGTCGTCGACGGCGGAGTGGTTCTCCCCGAGGGCGCGGGCGGCGACCTCACGAACGCGCCGCCGGTCCGACGCCGCGGGCGTGGCGATGAGCCCCTCCTCCACCAACTGGTTGTACCCGGTGATGTCGCGCACGCCGTTCTCGGCCAAGAGGTCGTAGCGGCGTTCCATCTCCTTGACGGCCCAGGCAAGCGCGTTGGCAGCTTTCTTCGGATCGACGACCACCGGGTTGAGCAGATGGGGCAACCCGTCGTACTGGCCCAGCTCGACCCGCTTCGGATCGACGAGGATGAGCTTGACCTTCTCCGGCGTGTCGCGCATGAGGATGGACGTGATGATGGAGTTCATGCACGACGATTTCCCCGACCCGGTCGAACCCGAGATGAGGATGTGTGGCATCTCGGCCAGGTTGGCCATGACGGCACGACCGGCGATGTCGCGGCCCATCGCCACCTCGAGCGGATGCGTCGCAGCCGATGGCGTCGCCTCCTTCGACTCGAGGATGTCACGCAGAGAGACCAGCTGGCGGGTCCGGTTCGGCACCTCGACGCCGATGGCCGACTTGCCGGGGATGGGTGCCAGGATCCGCACGTCGGGCGACGCCATGGCGTAGGCGATGTCCTTCGAGAGGCTGGTGACCCGGGCCACCTTGACGCCCGGTCCGAGCTCGAGCTCGTACCGGGTCACGGTCGGCCCCACGCGACAGCCAACCAACCGGGTCTCGACGCCGTGGGCGGCGAGCGCCCGCACCAGGTCCTGGCCGGCGGCATCGATCTGGCGCTGGTCCTGGCGCAACTTCTTCGACGCGTGCAACAAGGACATGCTCGGGAGGACCCACTCCCCTGGGGCACGCGGGGCCGCGGCGACCAGCGGCGGCGGGGCCGTCGGCAAAACCTCGGGCTCGGGCATCTCGGGCTCGGGATCGAGTGGGATGTCGATGTCGACGTCGGTGTCGTCGCGGGAAGGCTCGTCGGCGGTGTCTTCCGGGAGGATGGAAGTGGGATCCGACGAGGCGGGCTGCGCCGCGCCGTGGGCGACGCCCTCGGGCGCGATCACGAAGGGCTTGCCGCGCCACAGCGAGGCGGCGGTGTGGCCTATGGCGGCGGCCGCCGCGCCCAGATAGCCGCCGGCCGCGGACAGGGGTACGCCGGTCGCGATGAGAATGGCCACGAGAACGATGGCGACCAGCACGACCGAAGCACCGGCCGTGCCCAGGCCGGCATGGAGCGGGCGGCCGACCAGCGCACCGAGGTAGCCACCCGCGTCGCGCAGCGAATGTGAGGCGGTCAACCGCGGGGTGCCCTTGGCCAACTCCGCCAGGCCACAGAGGCCGAGCAGGCCGAGTACCGTCCCGACGGCGAGGCGCCACGGGTCGGCGCCATCGTCGGGTTCCTCGTCGTCGTTGCGGCCCCGGCGATCGACGAGCAGCGTGAGGCCCGCACCCGCGGCCACGAGCGGGAGGATGACGCGGGCCAAGCCGGCGAAGAGCGCCAGCCCCGTGTCGGTGCCGTGGCCGACGGGACCCAGCTGCTGTCCCCACAGCGCCAGCGCCAGCAAGACGCCGAGAGTGATCAGCCCGACGGCCCACAAGTCGCGGGCCTGAACCCGCCAAAAGGGCGGCCTCGAGGGCTCGGGCCGCTTGGAACGGGAGGCAGGCTTCTTGGCGGCGGCGCGGCTCGGCGCACGCGTCGCGGCGCCTCCGCGAGTCTTGGTCACCACAGTGGGGTCGAGATTACTGCCTGACCTGGTCGTTTTTGCGGACACTCGACCCGTTGAATTACGAACATATGTTCGCTATTCTAACCCGATGGCACTGCGATGGGCCTTAGCGGAGACCGAGGAGGGCGGCACGCTCTTCCCCGACGAGCGGGTGACGGAGCGCCACGTCGGCAAGGGCGCCTATTCCGGGATGGAGTTCCTCCATGTGAACGCGCGCACCATCATCAACACGGTGCCCCCGGAGAGCCGGATGCCGTTCCGGCACACGATCAACCCCTATCGAGGCTGTAGCCACGCCTGCGTGTACTGCTTTGCCCGTCCGACCCACGACTATCTCGGGCTCGGGATCGGCACCGACTTCGAGCGAAAGATCGTGGTGAAGGTCAACGCCGTCGAGCGGTTGCGCGCCGAGCTGCGCTCCCCCAGGTGGGAAGGCGACACCATCGCCATGGGCACCAACACCGACCCGTATCAACACGCGGAGGGCAAATACCACCTGACGAGGGGCATCGTCGAGACGTTGTCGGGGACGCGCAACCCATTCAGCATCCTGACCAAATCAACCCTGATCCTGCGGGACGCGGCACTGCTCGCCGCAGCGTCAGAACGCACCGCGGTGGCTGTGAGCTTCTCGATAGGGACGCTCGACCGTGCGGTCTGGTCGCTCACCGAGCCGGGCACTCCCCCGCCGGACCGCCGAGTCGAGGCAATTCGGCGCCTGACCGCCATGGGCATCTCGTGCGGCGTCCTGGTGGCACCGGTGCTCCCGGGGCTCTCCGACGCGGAGGGCCAGCTGCGGGAAGTGGTCGAGGCGTGCGCAGAGGCGGGCGCGGTCTCCATTCAAGGCGTGGCGCTGCACCTGCGGGGGACGCTGCGCGCCCACTATTTCGGCTGGCTCGAGGGGGCCCGGCCGGACCTGGTCCGCCTCCATCGCGGTCGCTTCCGGCGCGGCGCCTACCAAGAGGACGCCGAGCGCGAGCGCGTGGAGGGCATCGTTCGGCAGGAGGCTCGCCGCTGCGGCGTGACCGGACGGGACCGCTACCGCGCCCGAGCGGAGGCAACACCCGCAGCGCCGGAAGCGCCGGAATCGGCGGCCGGGGGCGACCAGCAGCTCAGCTTTCTCTGAGGCGGAGCCGCGCCGTCGGGGGTTCCGCGGCTCCCTATGATCATGCCTCATGCCGAGCGCAGGATCGTTGACCACGCGGGCGGGCCTCCGAGCCGCGCTGGGCATGGCGGTGCTTCTGACCGCCTGCGCGCTGGCGGTCGCGCCAGCGGCGGGACCGGGGACGGGCGGCGCGCGCGGCGGCCGCGGGGCCCAGCGCGACCAACGGGTCGTACGCCATCATCGATGCCGCAGGTGCGGTAATGACCTTCGGCGGGGCCGGCTACTACGGCGACACCGTTGAGGTGCCGCTCCTGAAGCCCATCGTGGGCGGCGCCGCCGACCCGAGCGGTGGGTACTGGATGGTCGCATCCGATGGCGGTGTGTTCACCTTCGGAAACGCCCCCTTCTTTGGATCGACCGGAGGGTACCACGCTCAACCAGCCCGTCGTCGCTATGGCGCCGACACCGGACGGCGGTGGCTATTGGCTCGTCGCCGCCGACGGCGGGATCTTCACCTACGGCGACGCACAGTTCTGGGGCTCGACTGGGAGCCTGCGACTCAACAAACCGATCGTCGGCATGGCCGCCACCAAGGACGGGCGCGGCTACTGGCTCGTCGCCTCCGACGGTGGCATCTTCACCTTCGGCGATGCACAGTTCTTGGGGTCGACCGGCGGCATCACGCTGAACAAGCCCGTGGTGGGCATGGCGGCCACACCAGACGGGAACGGCTACTGGCTGGCCGCCTCCGATGGCGGGATCTTCACCTACGGGAACGCGCAGTTCTTGGGGTCGACCGGCAGCATCGCCCTGAGCGAACCGATCGTGGCCATGGCCAATACGCAGGACGGGAACGGGTACTGGCTGGTCGGGCAGGACGGCGGGGTCTTCGACTTCGGCAACGCCGGCTTCTCGGGCAGCGCACAGTCACCGCTCCACCCGCCGCTCTTCCCGGCGCCACTCTCCATCCCGATCCCGCGCGTGGTCACGCTCATCAACGACGGCGCCGGGGCCACAAGCCACCCACCAGGGGCCGCAGCGAGTCGCCTTCGCCGGGGACTCACTCTCACTTTACGAAGGTCACTACGTGGCCGCGACCGCCCCGCCCTATGCCATCTACGACGGCGCCGCGGCTGGCTGCGGCTTCACCAACGGTGCGCCCATTCTCCCCTGGAGCAACCCGCGCGCTCCCTACCTCAGCCCACCGGCATGCTCGCAGTGGGCACTGCAGCTGCAGTGGACGGTGGCGCGCTTCCACCCGGACGTGACGGTGATCCAGACGGGGTACTGGGAGACGCAGCCCCGCGTCTTCGGCGCGGGTACCAGACGCTGGCCGATGCCGGTTATACCGCCTACATCGCGTCCAACCTGGCGGAGGCGGTGCAGATCGCCCATGCCGGCGGGGGCGCGGTGATCCTGTCCACCTCGCCGTACTTCGCCGACGGGACGCCCTCCAACCTCGTCGACGCCTACAACAAGATCGTGCAGTCGGTGGCTAACCAGTACTCCTACGCCTCGATCGACGACCTCTACACGGTCCTCGACCCAGGCGGGGCCTACACGTCGACGGTGAACGGCGTCCTGGCGCGCTCACCGGACGGCGTGCACATCACCGAGCCCGGGGTGGACAACCTGATTGAGCCGGCGCTCAACCAGATCATCGCCAACGTCGCGGGTGCGGTCTACGCCGACGGCGCGTAACGTCACCGCCATCGCCCACCGCGGCGAACCGGTGGGCGAGCGGGAGAACACGCTGCCCGCCTTCGCGGCGGCGGTGGCACTCGGGGCAGACATGGTCGAGCTCGACCTGCGCCGCACCCGGGACGGGGAAATCGTGGTGTTGCACGATCAGCTGCTCCAACGGCTGTGGGGATTGGACGCCTCTGTCGGCGATCTGGACCTGGTTCACGTGGCCTCCCTCGGGGAGGGTGCTGTGCGGATCCCGACCCTGCGCGAGGTGCTCGACCAGGTTGCGGTCCCCCTGATGGTCGACTTCACCCGGCGGGAGGTGGTCCCGGGCGCGTTGGAGGCGGTGCTGGCGGCGCAGGCGCTCGAGCGCTCCCTGTTCGTGACCGGCAACATCCCGGCGCTCCGAATGCTCCGGGACCTGTCACCCGGGGCTCGCATCGGCCTCACCTGGACGGAGGGCCCGGAGCCTCCGCTGGAGCTGCTGGAAGAATTGGGCGCAGAGTTACTGGAACCCGATGTTCGGGCTCGTGACCCCCGAGGGCGTGGCGGCCGTCCACGCGGCCGGGTTCCAGGTGTCGACGTGGACGGTCGATACCGTCGAGGAGATGGGACGGGTGGTGTCGGCCGGGGTCGATGCCGTCGTGAGCAACCGAGCGTTCGAGCTGGTGGCCTTCCTGCGCGGGTGACCCCGGCCTGGGCCCGACCGCATGACACCCGAACGCACCGGGGACCTGGTCGTCAAGCCGGTTGATTCTTTGGAAATGAATCGGCGTCGGCGGGAGGCGGCGGGGGCTTTTCAAAACTATGCACAAGCCGGTTGATGGTTTGGGAAATGAATCGGCGTCGGCGGGAGGCGGCGGACGTCTTTCAAAACTATGCACAAGCCGGTTGATGGTTTGGAAATGAATCGGCGTCGGAGGGTGTGCGAGCTCCCAGAACGGCACTGTTGCTGGGATCGGCCCCGCAGAGTCAGCCCTTGGCTCTCGGCTCCCGCCCGGAACGACCACGGCGCAGGTTGGAGCGACCCGTCAACGACTCCACGGGCTGGCCCTGCAATGGCGCGACCGCGACGACGGAGCTGCGATCACGCTGGAGTTCATACCGCCGGCGCGGGAAGCGGCCCCGCTTCGGATCTACCCGGTGAGCCGAATGACGTTGCGCCCGACGGTCTGGCGGTCCGCCATGGACTGAAGAGCGCTCGGCAGGTCCGCGAAGGCAGCCTCGCTGCCGACGACCGGCCGGATGCTGCCATTCCGGAGAAGGTCCAGGATGCGGGCGTGCACCCGTTCCCCGTCGGCGTGCGACGGGAAGTTGTAGGTGCTGACAGCCTTGAGGGCCACGGGGTCGTCGACATAGGCGTGGCACACCCCGTACAGGGAGAAATTCCCGAACAGCACCGGACGCGGCACGATTCCCTCGTCCTCGGCCTCGATTCCCGACGCGAATCCGACCAAGAGGTGGCGGCCGTTGAACGCCATGCACTGGAACGTCTTGGTCGTCACCTCGCCCCCGACCGAGTCGAACGCCACGTCGACGCCGCGGCCGTTCGTCGCATTGAGTACCGCGTCAACGAAGTCGGCCTCGAGGTAGTTGATCGCCACGTCGGCGCCGAGGGACCGGCACAACTCGACCTTCGCTGCGGATCCTGCTGTCGCAATCACCCGGGCGCCGGCTAGAGAGGCCAGTTGCACCGCTCCTGAACCGATCCCACCGGCGCCGGCGTGAATCAAGACTGTCTCACCGGCCTGGAGCTTCGCTCGTTCGTGCAGGGCAAGCCACGACAGGTGAAACGGAAAGTAGATTGCCGCCGCCGGGACGTCGGCTAACTCCGTCTCCGACGGCATTTCGAAGGCCATCGCGGACGGACCAACGGCCACCTCCGCATACCCGCCGAACGCACCGTTCGGCACGGCGACCACCCGCTTTCCCAACCACCTCTCGGCGCCAGCGCCGGCTGCCTCCACGTAGCCCAACACCTCCATGCCGGGGGTGTACGGCAGTGGCGGACTGACAGTCCGGTAGCGGCCTCGCACACCATCGACATCGTTGAAGTTCAGCGTCGTCGCGGCGACCCGCACCTGCAGCTCGCCTGGGCCAGCAACCGGAGCAAGGATCTCTTCGAACCGCAGGACTTCCTTCGGCTCACCAAACTCGTGCACTCGCCACGCCCTCATGTGGAAGAACTGTTACACAATCTGAGTTCAGCAGCGCCTCCAGGCACCTGCCCGACGACGAGCGTCGCCTGGCGCACGATTCCGGATGACAGTCGATTGATTGGCAAAGGGAGCCGCTGCTGGCTCAGTCTGTCTGGGTCCATCACCATCTGCGAAATGAACGGCCATTCGTCGCGGACCCACCCGTACCGCTGAGGCCCGAAAGGGCGCGTCGCGATTTCTCGAAGGGTACTCCTCGAAGCACGGGCTTCGGAGGGGACTTTTCCTGGATTAACCCGGGCGATGCCCGGGTGGCCCTGACCCTCAACCCGATTTCGGGTCCCTGCTGCAGTGCCTGGGCCAGGGCTTCGGGTAGCCCGGGCGGCCCGCCGCCAGGCCGGATACACCGATTGCAAGCGAATTTCCTGTCCTCCCCAGCGAAATCCCTGGTCATTAGTGGTTTATGGCGGCCCATCTTGTGCCGATATTGCTCTTGTGAGTATGACCGAGACTCATCTACCTCCACGTGATATCGAGTCCCCCGTCCCGACCTGGCGGACCCTGGCGCCGCGTTTCGTCCTCCCCATGGTCGTCATGGCGGCCGTCGTCCTCGCGCTCAACCACCGATCGAGCGGTGTGATCGGTGTCTCCATTGCACTGGCGATCCTGGCCCTCATCGTCGGTGTTGAAGTTCCGTTGCTCCTGAGGAGTCAACGCAAGCGGCAAGAGGAGCGCATACGTAGCTTGCCGAGCGGCGTCCTCTACGCCTGTCGAGGTTCCACAGCACTGCCCGGACATCGGACGCAGTTTGTGGGGAACTTGGTGTTGGATCAACAGGGGATTGTCTTCACCCCGCATCGTCACATCAACACGCAGGTCTCCATTCGTTGGTGTGAGATCTCGCGCATTCAGCTCAGGCGTGCACGGACACAACCGCTGGCTGGTGCGCTCATCTTGAACAAAACGGACGGCGGCTCGCACACCTTCATCGTCCGGGGGTGGGGCGGCCTGGCAAAGGTCCTGACGCTGGTTCCGTAGCCAACGGATCGCAGGTGAAGCGCTGTTGCATCCTTGCCATTCCAGCAGACGCGCCGCGTTCTGACGCGCCGGCGGGCGCGCCTGGTTCTGACGCTGGTGCACACCGCTAGATTGACCGCATGCCAGGAGCGCCGACGTTGTACGAGTGGGCTGGCGGGCGCGGTGCCTTCGAACGGATGATCAACGCCTTCTACGACAGGGTCGAGTTGGATGAACAACTGTCCCCCTTCTTTCCGGGTGGGGTGAACGTCGAACACAGGCACCACGTCACCAGCTGGTGGTGCGAGGTCTTCGGCGGCCCGGCGGACTATTCCGACCAGTTGGGGGGCTACGAGCGAATGCTCGAGAAGCACCGGGGGCTCGGGATCACAGACGATCAGCGGTTCCGGTTCGCAACGTTGATGAGCCTGGCGGCTGATGACGCTGGGATGCCGCGCGATCCAGAGTTTCGTTCCGCCCTCGTTGCCTATCTTGAATGGGGCACTCGGATCGCTCTCGGAAATTCGCAACGTGACGCGGTCGTCGCGGAGCACGCGCCCGTACCTCGGTGGGGATGGGGGGAGGCTCCCCCCTACCAGCCCTAGATCTTCAGGGAACGATGGCCTCGCCGCAGTAAAGATGGCGCCATCCTCAAAATCGAGAGGCTCGTCACCCGACCGCCGTGAGCGAGGCCGCCGCCGGCGCCGCCGCCATCCGATCGGAGCGAGCGCCCGGATGTCTTTCACAAAAGTATCAACTGGTCGGTTTATAGTTCTGAAAGACACCGCCGGGGTACGCCGGCAGGGGCAGGGGCGGGGGCATCATGAGCGTCCGCAACAGCGGATTCGGCTTCCACCAGCCGCCTCAGACCATCAACACCACGGGCACGATCATCGGCCGGCGCCGGGTGCGCTCGCCCACGAACTTGCCCAGCGCCTTGCGAGTATGGCGGCTGAGAACCTCGATGTCGTGCGCCCCGTCGCGCAGGGCCTGGGTCACCGCCGCGGCGACCACCTCGCTGGCCTCCCCGAGCATCTCCTCGGCCTCTGGTGCATGCACCCAGCCGCGGGTCTCGATGACCGGCGGGCTGCTGAGCGTCCTCTGCTGGCGGTCGACCGTGACCACGACCATCACCACGCCCTCCTCGGCCAACTTCTTGCGGTCGCGCAGGACGCCGTGCTCGATGTCCCCCACCGTCCCGTCCACATAGACGTAGCCGGCCGGCACCCGTCCGTCCCGGGCGATGCCCTTGGCGTCAAGTTGGATCACGTCGCCGTCCTCGCACAGGAGGACCTTGGCCGGATCCAGGCCCATGGACAGGGCAAGCCGGGCATGGTGCACCATGTGGCGGTACTCGCCGTGCACCGGTACGAAGCATTCCGGCTCGGTGACCGCCATCAGCGTCCGCAGCTCCCCCTGGCGGGCGTGCCCGCTCACGTGGACCGCCTCTGCCCCCGAGTGGATCACCTCGGCGCCCCGGCGGTGCAGATCGTCGATCACCTGGCCCACCGACCACTCATTGCCCGGGATGGGGTGGGCGCTGATGACCACGACGTCGTCCTCGCCGATGCGTAGCCACTTGTTCTCCCCCGTGGCCATCAACGACAGCGCCGACATCGGCTCGCCCTGGGACCCGGTGGAGATGACGCACACCTCGCCCGCCGGCAGATCGTCCACGTGCTCGATGTCCACCTGCACACCGTCGGGGATGCTGATGATACCGAGCCGCGTGCCCAGCTCGACGTTCTTGCCCATGGACCGTCCCAGCGTCGCCACCTTGCGGCCGGTAGCGACGGCGGCGTCGATGATTTGTTGCACCCGGTGCATGTGACTGGCGAAGCAGGCCACGACGATGCGCTTGCCGGAGTGGGCCGCGAAGACCCGCCGCAGCACCAAGCCGACCGAGGACTCCGACTCGGTGAAGCCCGGCTCCTCGGCGTTGGTCGAGTCCGACAGCAGGAGCCGTATGCCCTCGGTGCGGGCCAGCTCGCCCATACGGGACATGTCGGTGCGACGTCCGTCGACTGGCTGAAGGTCGAGCTTGAAGTCCCCGGAGTGCAGGATCACGCCCTGGGGCGTATGGAACGCGATGGCCATGGAGCCGGGCACCGAGTGCGTCACCGGGATGAACTCCACCTCGCACGCACCGATGCTCACGCGCTCGCCGTCGCCAACGGAGACGAAGCGCGTCTTGTCCGCCAGGCCCGCCTCTTCGACCCGGTGGCGCGCCAGGCCGACCGTGAGCTCGGAGCCATAAATGGGGGCGCGCAGGTCGCGCAGAAGGTAGGCCAACCCGCCCGTGTGATCCTCGTGGCCGTGCGTCAGCACGATCCCGTCCACCCGGTCCCGGCGGTCCTGCAGGTAAGTGAACTCAGGCAGGACCAGGTCGACGCCGGGCATGTCGGGATCGGGGAACATGATCCCGCAGTCGAGGATGATGATGCGCCCCTCGACCTCGATGCAGGCACAGTTGCGACCGATCTCGCCGAGTCCGCCAAGGAAGACGACCCGGACGGGCTTTGCCCTGCCCCGCTCAGCCAAGCGGAGGGACCGTGACCGCGGGTGGCCCGACGGCGGCGAGAATCTTGGCCGCCTGGGCGTCGAGCTCGGGGGAGGACGCCCCCAGGGGCAGGCGGCATTGCCCCACCCGCAGACCGAGGGCGCGTAGGGCGGCCTTGGCCGGCAGCGGGTTGGGGAACTCAGCGGTGGACTCGAAGTCGAAGGAGTCGAGCAGCTCGGCGTGGCCGGCGATCGCGGTGGCCAAGTCCCCCGCCAAGAATGCGTCGACGACCCTGCGGAACTGCGGGCCGACCCAGTGCGAGGCGACGCTGATGACGCCGACCGCACCCACCGAGAGGAGCGGCAGCGTCATGAGGTCATCACCGCTGTAGATCTCGAACCCCGCGGGCGCCTGCGCCGCCAGGTGCGCCGTGGTCGGCGCGTCACCGGCGGCGTCCTTCAGCGCGACGATGGCGCGCACCTCGCGGGCCAGGCGCAGCATCGTCGGGGTGGCGATGCGCCGTCCCGAACGGACCGGGATGTCGTAGAGCACGACCGGCAGCGCGCCCGCCGCCTCCGCCACGGCCCGGAAGTGCTCGTAAATGCCCGCTTGGGACGGCCGGTTGTAGTAGGGGGTGACGACGAGCACGCCGTCCACCCCGCATTGGGTGGCCCGCGCCGTCATCGCGACCGAGTGCGCCGTGTCGTTGGAGCCGGTCCCTGCGATGACCGGGACCGTGACAGCCTCTGCCACGGCACGCCACAGGGCCACCTTTTCGTCGTCGGTCAGCACCGAGCTTTCCCCGGTGGAGCCGCTCAGGACGAGCCCGTCGCTTCCGTGGGCGGCCAACCAGCGGGCCAGCTCCACCGCGGCAGGGAGGTCGAGCGCACCGGTCTCATCGAAGGGGGTGACCATTGCGGTCATCACCCGCCCGAAGCGGGGCGAGTCCGGCGCGGGGCTCATTGCCCCTTCACGCTACCAGTACTGCGTCGCGCTCAGACGACCTGTCGCTCGGCCGGCGATCCGTCCGCGAAGGCGTCCTCGTCCTCGGTGGAGTCGGTCAGATGCTCGAAGGCGATTGCGCCCATCTCCGTGAACTTGGTGCGCAGCCATCCGTCAGCTGCGTCGAGCAGCCCCAGCTTCTTGAGGTTGGGGACGATCTTGGAGAACAGGAGGATCTGGAAGTCATCCCGCTCCGTGGCCGCCGACATGACCTTGACGACATCCGCCGTGGGGACCTCCATGCGCTCCCAGACCTCCTGCATGGCCATGCGATCCTTCATGCGGATGGCGGCCTCGAAGGCGAACTCCTGGCGCTCGCGCAGCTCAGCGGCATTGAGCTCCTTGTAGTACTCCTGGAGGCTGAGCACGCCGAAGGCAACGTGGCGCGCCTCGTCGGCCATGACGTAGCGCAGTAATTTCTTCAGCAGGGGCTCGGTGGTCATGGAGTGGATGAATCCGAAGGCGGCGAGGGCCAGGCCCTCGACCATGATCTGCATGCCGAGGTAGGTCATATCCCAGCGCGAGTCCGACACAATGTCGTCGAGCAAAAGCCCCAGGTGGGCGTTCATGGGGTAGTGACCCGACAACTTCTCGTCGAGGTACTTGGAGAAAACCTCGACATGGCGCGCCTCGTCCATCACCTGTGTGGCCGCGTAGTACTTGGCGTCGATCCACGGGACGGTCTCGACGATCTTGGCGGTGCAGAGCAACGCGCCCTGTTCGCCGTGCATGAACTGTGACAGCAGCCAGTTCTGGTTCTCGATCCCGAACTGAATGAACTGCTTGTCGTCCCACTTCTCCAGCACGGTTCCCGCCAGCGTCGCCTCGTCCCACTGCGACTGGGCGGGGTTGGCCTCGGCGTTGGCTATCACGACCTTCTCCTGGTCGACCTCAATCGACCAGTCCAGGTCGGTCTGTGCGTTCCACTGCGCCTTCTTGGCCTTCTCGTAGAGCTTGTCCAACTGTGGCTTGGCGCCCTTCTGATAGTCCCAGGTGAACTCGGCCGGACAGTTGTCGGGGACGCGGTGGAACCCCTCCACGTCGTACTGGCCGACGAGACTCAGGACGGCCTCGAGGTCGTCGATGCTCTCCCGGCCGATCAGCTCGAGGTTCGACCTCAGCTGCTCCTTGTTGTCGTCGAGTGTGGTCATTGCGCCGCCCCCTTGGTGGTTGGTCGGATTGATCTGGTGGAATTGCGTGCACTGCCGGATCTGGAATTGGAGCTGGACGACGAGGAGGCGGCATCGATACGCAGGGCGAGGATGCCGGGAAGGACGAAGGTGCGCACGAGCGCGGGTGTCGGCGGGATCGGTAAGGTCGGCGTAGGGCGAGGGGTCCGAGCAATAGGCCAGGACGATCCGCACGGCCCATTCCGCCGCCCTCGAGGCCTGCGCCGGCTCGAGCCAGCGGGCGAAGAACGGTGCCGCCAGGTCGCCGGCCATCAGGAGGACCCGGTCGAGTTCGCCAAAGGTGAGGTAGGGCAGGACCGTGCCGGGCTCGTGCTCGAGCAGGTAGTTCAAGGCTTGGTGCGACCGCAGCCGGCGGGCCGTCTCGACCATGCCGACCACGAGCACATCCTCGAGGTCGGTCGCCTCGCCCATGGCAACGGCCAGAGCCGAGAACAGCCGGGCGAGCTCCGTCTCGACTACCGCGGCGAGGATGTCCTCCTTGCCCCGGGGGAAGGTCCGATAGGCGGTGGCCCGAGACAAGCCGGCAGCCCGGGCGATGTCGTCGACCGTGGTTTTGGCGATCCCCTGGCGGGACAGGCAGCGCAGGGCGCCGTCAACGATGCGGACGCGGGTCGAGGAACGGTCGTCGGCGCCGAGGTGACGGACGACGCCGGCCCGCTCCCCGGTCGGGGCACGGGTGAAACCCTGTTCAGATCGTGTCGCAGGAGCGCCCACTTCTGAAACAGTAGGGCGATTTTTGTCTCACTGTCAACCAATGGGCCTAACTGAGGCCCACATGGCCGGGAGCAACACCCATGATGAGGAATGTCAGCAGGGCGACGATCGCCGCGCTGGCGCCGACCGTGATGGCCACCTCGGCCGTCCGGTCCCGCAGGTTCCCGGCATAGTCGTAGGCGAAGGCCAGGACCCCGCCGGTCACCAGGCCGCCCAGGTGGGCCCGCCAGTCGATGTTGCCCGAGAAACCGATGAGGAAGTTCAGCACCAGCAGCCCCACCACCGGTGCCAGGGGAAGGCGGCGGCGCGCCGCCAGCACGACGTAGGCGCCCATGATGCCCATGATGGCGCCCGAGGCCCCGATACCCGCTGCGTTGGGCTGGCTCAGCAAGTAGGAGCAGACGCTGCCCCCGAGCCCGGCGATCAGGTACAGCGCAAGGAAGCGGGCCTTGCCGAGCAGCACCTCGACCGCCGGCCCGACGATGAGCAATGCGAGCATGTTGAAGAAGATGTGCAGGAAGTTGGCATGCAGCCACATGGCCGTGAAGGCCCGGTAGTACTCATGCTGCAGATGCACGGCCACCGGCCACATGGCGTAACGGTCGACGACCCGGAGGTTGCGGCCGAAATCCTCCAAGAAGAACACCACGACGTTGACCGCGATGATGACGAGGACGATCGGCGTCGGATTCGTGGAGCCCACCGCGCCCGTGTGGCCGGGGCTCGTGTGCGTGAACGCCGGGACGTGCCGCGAGCGCTTGGCGCCTTGAGACGTGCACTCAGGACATTGCCACCCGACGGGCGCCTCCACCATGCAGTCCGTGCAGATGGTGCGGTCGCAGTGGGCGCAGACCACGGACGCCGGCCGGTCGGGGTGGCGGTAACAGGGCGGAGGTGGCGCGGGTACCGGGTGGGTGTCGCTCACCGGATGCCGGCCAACAGCTCGGACCGGACCAGGAGCGCCACCTGCTCGGGGTCATTCAGGTCCCAGCGCCCCGGCGAGGCGATGTAGGAGAGCACCATGCGGGCAAGGAAGTCCGACGCCACGTCGAGATCGGTGCCCCCGGCCGTCCCGTGGCGCGCCAGGTAGGGAGCCAGGAACGCGGCGACCAGGGTGTGTGTCTGGTCGGCTTCGGTGGTGAGCCGGGGCAGGAGGATCTCGGGCTCGGTCACCAGGATGCGTTGGAGCACCTCGTGCTCCACCAGGGCTCTGTGGGCGAACATGAGCCCGCGCTCCATCACCTCCTCTAGCGTGTCGGCATCGGAAACCTCCTCGTAGAGCCGGAGGAAGAACCGCGCGAACTCCCACCCCACGACGGCGGAGATGAGCTCGTCTCGCCCGCCGGGAAAGTACCGGTACACCGTCGCCCGCGAGACCCCCGCCTCGCGGGCGGCGTCCTCGACCGTGGTCTTCGCCAGGCCCCAGCGCGCCACGCAGGCGTAGGTCGCCTGCAGCATCCGCTCGCGTACGTCGGGGTTCACAGTCCCAGCAGTGACTCGAGGCCAACGGTGAGGCCGGGCCGGTTGGCGACGGAGCGCACCGCAAGCAGAACGCCCGGCATGAAGGAGCGCCGGTCGTATGAGTCGTGGCGGATGCTCAGGCTCTGGCCCAGCGCGCCGAAGATGACCTCTTCGTGTGCGACGAGGCCGGGCAGTCGAACGGAGTGCACCCGGACCCCGTCGGGGCCCTCGGCGCCGCGTGCCCCCGCCAGCACGAGATCCGTGGTCGGGTCCGGTGGCAGCGGGCCGCTGCCCGCGGCCCGCCGCGCCTTCGCGATGGCCGCCGCCGTGTGCATGGCCGTGCTGGACGGTGCGTCACGCTTGGCATCGTGATGCAGCTCAATGACCTCGACCCCCTCCATATGGGGCGCGGCGATCCCGCAGAGATGCATCAGCAGCACTGCGCCGATGGCGAAATTGGCCACGACGATCGCGTTGGCGTCGCTTCCATCGAACTGCTTCGCCACATCGGCCAGGTCGGTGTCGGACAGCCCGCTCGTCCCGATGATGGCGTGGATGCCCTGATGGGCATAGTGCCCGACATTGTGGCGGACGGCCTCTGCAGTGGTGAAGTCGACGACCACCTCGGCGCCGAGGTCGGAGAGCGCGAGAACTTCGCCGACGATGGTCCGCCCGCAGGCATCGTCCCCGACGTGTGCGGGGTCGATCGCCGCGACCAGCTCCATGTCCGGTGCTTCCGACACAGCCCGGCACACCTCTTGGCCCATGCGGCCGCCGGCGCCGACCACACCGACCCTCTGCATGGCCTGCAGGTTACCGGGCAGCCAAGGCGGGGAGGTGGGACTCGAAGTCCTGCGTATCGAAGGGGCCCACCGCGCTCAGGACGCGCGGCGACGACATCAGATCCCCTGCGGCATCCCGCACCTGGGCTCGCTCGACCGCGTCGATGCGGGCCAGGACCTCGTCGACCGACAGCACCTCGTGGTGCAGCAGGAGCGAGGCTCCGAGCCGGCTCATGCGGGCGCCCGAGTCCTCCCCTGACAGCAGCATCTCGGCCCGCAGGTTGCCCTTGGCCACCGCGAGCTCCCGCTCGGTCACGCCCTCGTCGGCCAGCAGCTCGAACTCCTCGTTGACGATGCGCAGCACCTCGTCGACGTGCTCGGGTGCCGTGCCCACCACGACGGCCAGGGAGCCGGCGTCCTCGTAGGCGGCCCGCTCCGACCACACCGAATAGGCCAGGCCGCGCTGCTCGCGCACTTTCTGGAAGAGCCGGCTGGACAGCCCTCCCCCGAGCACGTGGTTCAAGACGGCGAGCGCCCAGCGCCGCTCGTCGAACCGGTTGACCGAGCGCGTGCCGTACACGAGATGGGCCTGCTCGGTGGGCCGGCGTACCACGTCGAGCGCCACCATGTCGGGTCCCGGCGCCGTGCGGGCGGGGGCCGCGCCACCGGCGGTGCCGGCAAAGCGCCGCTCCAAATCAGCTGCCACCGCCTCATGGGTGCAGTCTCCGGCCACCGACACCACCATGTTCGTCGGGCGGTAATGGCGCTCGAGGAATCGGAGGATGTCATCGCGGGTAATGGCCTGCACCGACGCCGCCGTGCCCAAGGTGTCGCGCCCCAGAGGGTGACCTGCGAAGAGTGCCGATTGCCAGCGCTCCGCCGCCAGATCGGCCGGTTCGTCGGCGTGCATGAGGATCTCGTCGAGGATGACCGCGCGCTCGGACTCGATGTCGTCGGGCCGCAACGCCGGCTCCCACATGATGTCGCTCAGGATGTCGAGCCCGAGCGCGAGGTGATCCGAGAGGAGCCTGACGTAGAAGGTCGTGTACTCCTTGGTCGTGAAGGCGTTGCAATCACCACCCACCTCATCGAGCTCCTCGGCGATGGCCGCCGCGGAGCGTCGCTCCGTCCCTTTGAAGAGGAGATGCTCCAAGAAGTGCGAGGCGCCGGCGAGCTCGCCGGGCTCGTCACGCGAGCCGGTGCCGACCCAGTAGGCGACCGCCACCGAGCGGACGTCCGCCATGGTCTCGGTGACCAGACGGATGCCGCACGGCAGGATGGACGTCTCGATCAACGACGGCGCGAGCGCCCGCGCGAGGGGCGGCGGTCGTTGCCGCCGCGATCCCGGTCGCTGCCCCGATTACTGTCGCCCTCGGACGCGCCTGGGCCCAGGTCACCCAAGTCCGCCACCAGCTCAGCCTCGAAGGTGTCCTCAAAGGAAAGCGTGCCCGGCTTGGACGGCGCCGAGGACGAGGACGGTGCGGAGGACGAGGAGGGTGCGGAGGGTGCGTTGCCGGAGCCACCGTTGCTGCCCGACTCGGGTCCACCCTCGGGCACCGATGCCAGAGAGAGCGACACTTTGCCCTGGGGGTCGATGTCGTCGACGCGCACCTCGACCGACTGCCCGAGGACGAGCACGTCCTCGACGTTGTTGATGCGCTTGCCACCTGCCAGTGAGGACAGTTTCGAGATGTGCAACAGGCCGTCCCGGCCCGGCAGCACGTTGACGAAGGCGCCGAACTTGGTGATGTTGACGACCTTGCCGGCGTAGATGATGCCCACCTCTGCGGTGGGCGGGTCGAGGATGAGCGCGATGCGCCTCCGGGCCTCTTCCACCGCATTGCCGTCCTTGGCCCCGATGGTCACCGTACCGACCACACCGTCGTCGTCGACCGCGATGTCCGCTCCGGTCTCCTGCTGCAGCGTGTTGATCACTTTGCCCTTGGGCCCGATGACCTCGCCGATCTTGTCGATCGGGATCTCCATGGAGACGATCTTTGGCGCGCTATTGGCGACGTGGTCGCGTGGCTCGTCGATGGCCGCCGCCATCACCCCGAGGATGGTCAGGCGGGCCTCCTTGGCTTGCAAGAGTGCCTGAGCCAACACATCGGCCGGGAGGCCGTCGATCTTCGTGTCGAGCTGCAGGGCGGTAACGGCCTCGGCCGTGCCCGCCACCTTGAAGTCCATGTCACCGAAGGCGTCCTCGGAGCCGAGGATGTCGGTCAGCGTCACATAGGTCCCGCCGTCGTAGACGAGACCCATGGCGATGCCGGCCACCGGCGCCTTGAGCGGCACGCCGGCCGCCATCAGCGACAGCGACGACCCGCAGACCGAAGCCATGGAGGTGGAACCGTTTGAGGCCAGCACGTCGGAAACCACACGGAGCGTGTAGGGGAACTCCTCCTCACTCGGCACCACTGGCAGCAGGGCGCGCTCGGCCAGGAGGCCGTGCCCGATCTCCCGGCGCTTGGGGCCGCGCATGAAGCCGGTCTCGCCGGTCGAGAAGGGCGGGAAGTTGTAGTGGTGCATGTAGCGCTTGTGCTCGACCGGAGTGATCGTGTCGAGCAGCTGGTTCATGCGGGGCATCCCGAGCGTCGTCACATTGAGAACCTGGGTCTCGCCGCGCTGGAACAGCGCCGAGCCGTGGGCCGTGGGGAACAGGTCGACCTCGGCCGAGAGCGGCCGGATGTCGCTGATGCCCCGGCCGTCGACGCGCACGCCCTCTTCCACGATCCGCTTGCGCACCAGCTTCTTGGTGAGCGAGCGGATGGCCGCCTTTACCTCGTGCGGCCGCTCGGCGAACTCGTCGCCGAGCGCGGCGCGGATCTCCTCGCCTGCCGCGTCGAGGGCAGCGTTGCGCTCGGCTTTGCTCGTCACCAGGTTGGCCTTGTTGATCGGCTCGGTCCCGACCGCCTCCACCCGGCCCCACACGTCGTCCGCGTAGTCGGTGAAAGTCGAGAACGGGATGGTCTCAATCGGGCCCCGCGCCGACGTATATGCCTCGACGAGGCGGCGCTGGAGGTTGATGGAGTCGCGGATCCACTGCTTCGACGCCTCAAGACCTTCCGCCAAGACTTCCTCGGTGACCTTGGGGGCGCCAGACGCGTAGTAGGACCATGACTTTTCGGTGCCGCCGGCCTCCACCATCATGATGGCGATCTCGCTGTCGGCGTCTTCGGTGAGAGCACGCCCTGCCACGACGAGCTCGAAGGTCGACTCCTCGCCTTCCTGGAAGGTCGGATGCGGGATCCAGGTGCCCTCGACGGTGTAGGCCACCCGGACCGCCCCGATGGGGCCGTCGAATGGGATCCCAGAGATCATCAGGGCCGCCGAGGCGGCGTTGATGGCCAGCACATCGTGCGGGTTGACCTGGTCCGCCCCGACGACCGTCCCGACGATGTGCACCTCGTTGCGGAACCCCTCGGGGAACGAGGGCCGCAGGGGCCGGTCAATGAGCCGGTCGGTCAGGATGGCCTGGTCCGAAGCCTTGCCCTCCCGGCGGAAGAACGAGCCCGGGATCTTGCCGGCGGCGTAGGCCCGCTCCTCAATGTCCACGGTCAGGGGGAAGAAGTCGGTCCCCTCCCTGACCGAGCGGGCCGCGGTCGCTGTGGCCAGCAAAACGGTGTCCCCGATTCGGGCCAGAACGGCGCCGTCGGCGAGTTGGGCGAGTTTGCCCGCCTCGAAGGACATGGTGCGGTCGGTCCCGCTGATCGGTTCCGACAGGGAAATGGCGTCAGCCATGATGCTCCTCGTGTCTAAGGGGCATCTCGTTTCTGGTTCCCAGTGGTCGACCACCTCGCACCCGAAGTGACCGGCGACTGGCAGCCATTGGCTCGAGACGCCCGGTTCTGTGGTGCTCCCGCTACCTTCGAATGCCGAGACGGCCGATGATGGTGCGGTAGCGCTCGACGTCGTTCTTGCGGACGTAGTCGAGCAGCCGGCGGCGCTGGCCGATGAGCTTCATCAGGCCCCGCCTGGTGTGGTGGTCCCCTTTGTGCTCCTTCAGGTGCTCCGTGAGGTGGTTAATCCGGCCAGACAACAGGGCTATCTGCACCTCGGGAGAGCCGGTATCGCTTTCGTGGAGCCGGTACTCGGAGATGGTGGCCTGTGTGTCGGGCATGAAGAGAGAACCTCGGAGAAAATGTTGGAGTGTGCCGGGAACCTGTCCCCGGCCGCTCAATAGCGTAGCAGCCACCCGCTGATCAGGGAAGATCGGCTGAGGCAAGCACCCGCTCGGTGGCCGCCACATCCGCCCGCATCTGGGCTACCAGGGCGTCGATGGAGTCGAAACGCTGCTCGGCGCGCAGGCGGTGGGCGAAGGAGACCCTGGCCGGCTCGCCGTAAAGGTCACCCTCGAAGTGCAGAAGGTAGGCCTCGACAAGGACCGGAGCCGTGCCAGGCTCGTAGAAGGTGGGTCGGCGCCCGACCGAGATGGCGGCCTGGTGCACCGACCCGTCAGCCCGCCGGAAGTGGCCCGCGTAGACCGCGTCGGCTGGCAAAGCGATGTCGTCGGGGACAGCCAGGTTTGCCGTCGGGAACCCCAGCTCGGGGCCGCCCCGACCGTCGCCCCGGACTACCGGGCCACGGACCTCATGGGGTCGGCCGAGCAGGCGGGCTGCCGCCTCGACGTCACCCCGCGCCAGTAACGTCCGAATACGCGTTGACGACACCGGGTCGTGCCCGTCGCCGGTCAGGCCGATACCGACCACCTCGAAGCCATACTCGGCACCGAGACGGCGCAGGAGCTCGATGTTGCCCCGGCGGGCGTGCCCGAAGTGGAAGTCCTCCCCCACCACGACGAGGCGGGCCGACAGCTCGTCGACGAGGACCTCCTTGACGAAGTCCTCGGCCGACTCCTCCGACCGGGCCTCGTCGAAGCGCACTACGAGAGTACGGTCGATGCCGCAGTCCGCCAGCAGTTCGAGCTTCTGCTCCAGACCGGTCAGCTGCTTGGGGGCCGAATCGGGACGCACCACCGAGGCCGGGTGGCGGTCGAAGGTCACCACGACCGTGGCGAGGCCGGCCGCATCCGCTCGCTGTCGCAGGTCGCGCAGAAGGGCGCGGTGCCCAAGGTGGACCCCGTCGTAGGCCCCGATCGTGACGGCGGTTCCTGGTCTGGACATCGCGACTGAGGGTAGTCCGGTGCCCGTCACGACTCGGGCAGCACCACGGCAGGCCGGATCCGGTCGGTACCGGTTGCTTCGTAGACGGCGAGAAGGTTGCCCCCTTCGTCGAGCATCGCCCAGGGTCCCTCCCCCGTTGCTCCGATCGGAACCCGGTCGAGGGGCAACCCGGTGCGGATCGACGCGGCGGCGAGCGGCTCCACCGTCACTGCGTCGAGGTCGCGCATTGCCTCGGCCGGCGTCAGGAGCGAGTCCGGCCCGATGTGATCGAGCGTGCGCATCTCGGCCTCGCCGAACGAGCCGATTCGGGTGCGGCGCAGGTCGGCCACGTGCGCCCCGCCCCCGAGGGCCCTCCCCAGGTCGTGGGCGAGCACCCGGATATAGGTTCCCGACGAGCACTCCACAACGGCCCGGTACACGCCCGGTCGGATGGGATCGGGCTCGGTGTCGAAACGGTAGACGTTCACAATCCGGGTGGGGCGCTCGACCTCGACGCCCTGACGCGCCAGTTCGTGCAAGCGGCGCCCCCCCACCTTCACGGCCGACACCATCGGGGGCAGCTGCTCGATCTCCCCAGTGAGCGCCGCAGCTGCCTCCCGCACCATGCCCGGCGTGACCTCGGACATGTCATAGGTCGCGAGCACGTCGCCCGAGGCGTCAAGGGTCGACGTGGCGGTGCCGAGGACGATGTCGGTCGTATAGGTCTTCGGCAATGCGGTGAGGAACCGCATGAGCCGGGTGGCTCGGCCCAGCCCGACCAAGAGCACGCCCGTTGCGTCGGGGTCGAGGGTCCCGGCGTGCCCAACCCGGCGCTGACCGAAGATGCGTCGGCAGCGGGCAACGACGTCGTGCGAGGTCCATCCCGCATCTTTGTCGACGACCACCAGGCCGTTGACGGTCATGATCGGGCCGGCGCACCCGGCGCGCCCGGCGATGATGGCAACGATCTATAAGCGATATCGTTTATAGTCCCAGAAACCATCGACGGCGCAGCAACCATCGACGGCGCAGCAACCATCGACGGCGCAGCAACCATCGACGGCGCAGCAACCATCGACGGCGCAGCCCCTGCGACCAGCCGCCTCACGGCTCGTCGACCGGGTGCTCCCCCTCGTGCAACCCGCGCAAAAGCTCCTCGACACGAGAGCCCGCCACGATGGCCGGGTCGGCCCGGAAGCTCAGCCGGGGCGTGCGCTTCATCGTCATCTGCGTACCCACGATCCGCTGGAGGTGCGCCCGGCGCTCCTCGAGCACGACAGCGGTCTCGTCGTCCAGCGAGGCGAGATACACCACCGCCGTCCGCATGTCCGGCGCGCAGTCGACCGAGGTCACCGTCACCAGCGGCAGCTCGCCGGCGTCGACCAGCCGCTCGAGCTCCTCGGCAACGACCTGCCGCAACACCTGGTTGACCCGCAAGGCCCGCGGGTATGTCGCCGTCCGCCGTCTCACAGCCAGCTCCTCAGCTCGTCCGTTCGAGAGCCTCTCAGCTCCTGGCGATCTCGCGCTCCTCGTAGGTCTCAATCACGTCGCCGTCCTTGAGGTCCTGGAAGTCCGACAAGCCGATGCCGCACTCGAAGCCAGCCGCGACCTCACGTACATCATCCTTGAAACGGCGGAGGGAATTAATGGATCCCTTCCAGATCACCGTTCCCTCGCGCAAGAAACGCACCTTGGAGCCGCGGGTGATCCTGCCTTCCCTCACGTAGCAACCCGCGACGGCACCGATCCTGGGCACCCGGAACACTTCGCGCACCTCGGCCTCGCCGGTGACGACCTCCTCGTAGACGGGCGAGAGCAAGCCGAGCATGGCGGCCTCGAGGTCCTCCAGGAGCTTGTAGATGATCTCGTAGGTCCGGATCTCGACGTCGGACGCTTCGGCCAAGTCACGCGAGCGCTTGTCGGGGCGCACGTTGAAGCCGATGATCGTGGCGCTGGAGGCGGCGGCCAACTGGACGTCGTTCTCGGTGATGCCGCCGATGCCCCGCAGGACGAAGCTCAGTTTCACGTCGTCGCGCTCGAGGCGCTTCAACGACTCGGTCACCGCCTCGAGCGAGCCCTGGACGTCCGCCTTGAGCACGATGTTGAGCGTCGCCGTCTCGCCCCGGGAGATCTGCTCGAACAGGTCCTCCAGCTTGGCGCCCGTGGTCCCTGCCACCGGCTTGTGACCCGACAGCCGGAACCGCTGGGCCCTGGCCTCCCCGAGGGTGCGGGCCCGCGCCAGGTCCTTGGCCCCCCGCATCTCGTCGCCGGCGTGCGGCGGCTCGGAGAAGCCGAGCACCTGCACCGGCGTCGAGGGGAGCGCCTCCTTGATGTGGTCGCCCCGGTCGTCCACGAGGGCCTTCGCCTTGCCCCAGGCCGCGCCGGCCACGACGGGGTCGGCGACGCGCAGCGTGCCCTGTTGCACGATCACTGTGGCCACAGGTCCGCGTCCGGCCTCCAGGTTCGCTTCGAGCACCACGCCGCGGGCTTCGCCCTCGACGCGCGCCGTCAGCTCCTCCACCTCGGCCACGGTCACGATCTGCTCGAGAAGGTCCTCAACCCCCATCCCTTGGAGCGCGGAAACCTCGACCACGATGGTGTCGCCACCCCAGGCCTCGGGCACGAGCTCGCGTTCGGAGAGCTGCTGGAGCACGCGCTGGGGGTCGGCGTCGGGCCGGTCGATCTTGTTCACCGCCACGATGATCGGCACGTCGGCCGCCTTGGCGTGGTCGATGGCCTCGATCGTCTGAGGCATGACGCCGTCGTCGGCCGCCACGACCAGGATCACGATGTCGGTGACCTGCGCCCCCCGTGCCCGCATGGCGGTGAAGGCGGCGTGGCCCGGCGTGTCGATGAAGGTGATGGGGTGGCCCTGCCACTCCACCTGGTAGGCGCCGATGTGCTGGGTGATGCCACCCGCCTCGCCCGCCACGACGTCAGTGGAGCGGATGCGGTCGAGCAGCAGTGTCTTGCCGTGGTCGACGTGCCCCATGACCGTGACGATGGGTGGCCGCGGCCGCTGATCGGCCTCGTCCTCTTCGTCCTCTTCCTCGAAGTAGCGCGCCAGGAGCTCGGCCTCCTGCTCCTCACCGGGGTCGACAAGCCGCACGTCGGCCCCGATCTCGGCCGCGAACAACTCGATCATGTCGTCGCTCAGCGACTGGGTCGCCATGATCATCTCGCCCTGGAGGAGCAGGAAACGCACGATGTCGCCGGCACTCCGGTTGAGCTTGGGACCCAGGTCGCGCGCCGTCGAGCCGCGCTCGATGATGACCTCGCCATCGGGCACGGGCGCCGTGGAGGGCTGGTACGTGGTCAGTTGGGTCGGCTCGAGCTCCTCGAGGTTGCGCCGCCGGCGGCGGGCCCTCCGTTGGGGCGGCCGGCGTCCGGGCATGCCACCGCGTCCGCCCTGGGGCGGTGCACCGGCGGGCGCACCCGCACCGGAGCGGCCTCCGAAGCCGCCACCGGCAGGCCGGCCCCCGAAGCCACCACTGGTCGAGGTGCCCCCGCCGGGACGGCCGGTCCCTGTGGGACGGCCGCCGGTCCGTTGCGGGTAGGCCCCACCGGGCCGCGGCGACGACGGGGCGGTTGGCCTCCGGCCGCCCATGCCGGGCGGAGGCGGGATCGGTCGACCGCTCGGGCCAATGGGTGGGCGTCCACCCGGCGGTGGTGGCACGGGCTTGCCCGATGGGCTGAGGGGCGGCCGGGGCGAGCGCTGAGGGGAAGGCGGAGCGGAGATATCTGGGGCCTGGGCTGCAGGCGACTGCGCTGCCGGGGCGGGCGCCGCGGGAGCCTGGGCTGCAGGCGACGGCGCGGCAGGAGCTGGGGCCGCCGGAGCCTGGGCGGCCGGCGCCTGGCCGGCGGGAGATTGCGCCGCCGGAGCCGGAGCCGGGGCCGCGGGTGCGGCCGGAGCCTGCGCGGCCGGAGCGCGGGCGGGCGGAGCCGCCGGGGGCGGTGTCGGGGTCGGCCGGCTGCTGACCAGGCGCGACGAGCGGGCCGGGGCACCGGAGCCCGGAGCGGACGAGGGTGCGCCGGCGGGAGCCGCGGCGGCCGCGGGGGCCGGAGCCTTCTTGGCCGGGGCCGCACTCGGCGCCGGGGAGCTCGCTGCGGACGCGACGGCCTTTCGGGCAGGCGCAGCGGGCGCGGCGGCGGCCGCAGCCGGGGCGGCCGCCCGGGTCGCAGGGGCAGACGTGACCACCCCTTCGGCCTTGACGGCCTTGGTCGCCTTCTTGGCCGGCGTGGGCTCTTCGGGCTGCACGGGGCGTCGGAGCCCGTCGGCGTCGGCCTTGCGGCGGACGCGGTCGGCTTGCGCGTCCTCGATAGAGGACGAGTGGCTCTTGACCCCGATCCCCAGGGAAAGGGCCAGGTCGAGCCCTTCCTTGTTGGTGAGGCCTAGCTCTTTGGCCAGCTCATAGACGCGTATCTTCTTCGGCAAGTGGTTCTCTTTGTCCTTTATTCCTCTCGGGGCCCGGCGTCAACCCAGCTCCCTATCCTCGCACATCAGGCTTGCGGCGCCCCCACACCTCACCTAGATGCACACGCAACTGCTGCACGTCGGCGGCCTCGACGGAGGCGGCGAACGCCCGGTCGAAGCCGTGCCTGCGCACCGCATTCTCCAGGCAGCCGAGCGACTCTCCGCACAGCCAGGCGCCCCGACCTGGTCCGTGGCGGTCAACCGACAGGGCCCCGCCCGGCGACCGGACGATCCGGATCAGCTGGTCGGCTGGCAGGGCTCTCCGGCAGCCGACACAGGTCCGTGTCGGTGCTATGTCTCGGCCTCCTCGGATGCTCCGGCCGCCGCCACCGGCTCCGCGCCTGCGGCCCCAGCTGCGGTGGCTTCCGCCTCAGCGGCCTTCGGTTCCGCCTCCGCGGCCGTGGGTTCCGCCTCAGCGGCCTTCGGTTCCGCCTCCGCTGACGCTTCGGCGGCCCCGTCGGATTGCACCGCCTCGGTGGCGGGTGCGTCACCCGGGTCTTCCGCCTGGTGGGACCACTCCTCGGCCGACATGGCCTCGCCGCCCTCGGCCGGCTTCCAGACCATGTCACCGCTCTCGTCTTCGACCCACTCGCCTTCGGCCCACTCCTGGTCGCCGTAACCGGCCTCTTCCTCGGCCAGCTGCGTCTCGCTCTTGATGTCGATGCGCCAGCCGGTGAGGCGTGCGGCCAGGCGCGCGTTCTGCCCCTCCTTGCCGATCGCGAGGGAGAGTTGGAAGTCGCTCACGATGACCGTGGCGGTACCGGTCTCTTCGTCGAGCCGCACCTCGCGCACCCGGGCCGGTGCCAGTGCGTTCTGGATGAGCTCGACGGGGTCGTCGGAGAACGGCACCACGTCGACGCGCTCGCCGCGCAGCTCGTTGGTGACCATGCGCACCCGCGAGCCTCGGGCGCCCACACAAGCGCCGACCGGGTCCACATTGGGGTCGTTCGACCACACGGCGATCTTGGTGCGGTGGCCCGGCTCGCGCGCAGCGGCCTTGATCTCGACCACGCCCGAGCCGATCTCGGGCACCTCGAGCTCGAACAGCCGCTTGATCAATCCCGGGTGGGTGCGGCTGACCACGATCTGGGGACCCTTGGTCGTCTTGCGGACCTCGACGATGTAGGCCTTGAGGCGAGCGCCGTGCTCGTAGCGCTCGTAGGAGACCTGCTCGGCTTGAGGGAGCAGCGCCTCGACCTTTCCGAGGTCGAGCAGCGTGTAACGGTTGTCCGTCTGCTGGACGATCCCGGTGACGATGTCACCCTCGCGACCGGCGTACTCCTCGTACTTCATGTCCCGCTCCACCTCGCGGATCCTCTGGAGGATCACCTGCTTGGCGGTCTGCGCGGCAATGCGCCCGAAGTCGTCGGGGGTGTCGTCCCACTCCCGGACGACTTCGCCTTCCTCGTTGAGCTCCTGCCCGTACACGCGGATCTCGCCGGAGTCGGGGTCGATGGTGACGACAGCCTCCTCAGCCGCGTCGGGGCGGCGCTTGTAGGCCGCCACCAGCGCGTTGGCCAGGGCGTCGAGCAGCGTCTCGACCGAGATCCCCTTGTCGCGGGCGATCTGGCCCAGCGCGTCAAGGAACTCAAAGTTGGTCTTGCTCATGGCCGCTTCACCCTCTCACTCTTCTCTCGTGACTTCGGCCCCCACTCGAACACGGTGCGCGCCCGCTCGATCTGGTCGTACTCGACACGCACCTCCCCACCCGGCACATCAGGGCCGGTGAGGGTGCACCCCGTCTCGTCGGCGGCGGCGAGCGTCCCCGTCATGCGGCGGACGTCCGACGTCCCGCTGTCGACTCGGAGGGTGACGGTCTCCCCGACGGCACGCGCGAAGTGCGCCGGCGTGCGCAGCCGCCGCTCGAGCCCCGGGCTCGAGACCGACAGCGTGTAGCGGCCCGGAATCGGGTCGATCTCGTCAAGGGCGGCCGACACCTCCCGAGTGGCGTCGCCCAGCTCGTCAAGGCCCACGCCCCCCTCGCGGTCGACGAAGACGGTGAGTTGGGCCCCGTGCAGCTCAACGTCCACCAGGTCCAGGCCCCGGGCCTCGAGGAGCGGTGACAGCTCGCCCGTCAGGTCAGTCGTATCCCTACTCATCGCCGTCACCTCCTCTCCGTCGTGTCCGTGCCCCCGCAAAGTGAAAGCGTGGGCCGCAGCCCACGCTTCAACGAGGTACTGATCTAAAAATGGACAGCTAGGGGATTATAGCAATCCCAGGGCTAATACGACCGTCCCACGACGGCGACGAGATCGCCCTCTGCGTCGCCCGGCTCGGCCAGTGACCCGTCCGGCCGCTGCAGACAGCGAACGGTGACGGCGTGCTGGGCCAAACGGTCCTCGCCGTCCGGCCCCAGAGCGCCGAGGCGGACCCGGGCGAAGCCCACCTTTCCGGCCTCGATGGCTTCTTCGAGCGACGTGACGTCCGCCGTCCGGGCGTCCCGCGCGGCTGTCGCCTCGGACAGGAGTTCGGGCCCCGCCGTCGCGAGCTCGGTGGCGACGGTGTCCGCCACGGCCCCGAGCATCACGTTCTTCTTCTCTCGCCGATGCCGGACGACCACGGTGACGTTGCCCTCGGCCAGGTCGCGGGGGCCCACCTCCACCCGCACCGGTACGCCCTTGAGCTCCCAATCGACACTGCGGCGCCCGAAGCTGGTGTCGGTGCGCTCGTCCAGGCGTACCCGGTGCCCGGCCGCCCGCAGGTCGGCGACCAACGCGTCGGCTGCCGTGCGGACGTCGGGGGCGTCCTTGACGATGAGCACGACGACCTGTGCCGGCGCCAGCGCCGGAGGGAGCCGCAATCCGAAGTCGTCGCCATGCCCCATCACGAGAGCACCAACGAGCCGGGTCGACACCCCCCAGGAGGTCTGCCACACGTACTCGAGTGATCCCGACGCGTTGGCGTAGGTGATGTCGAAGGGTCGCGGCGAAGTTCTGCCCGAGCTCGTGGCTCGTGCCCATCTGGAGCGCCTTGCCGTCGCCCATCATCCCCTCGCACGTCCAGGTCCGGTTCGCGCCGGCGAAGCGCTCGCGCGCGAGTCTTGTGACCCGTCAGCACCGGCAAGTGCAGCACGTCGACCATGGTCGAGCGGTAGACGTCGTTCAAGATGCGGAGCGCATAGTCGCGTGCGTCGCCCTCGGTGGCATGGGCCGTGTGGCCCTCTTGCCAGAGGAACTCGCTCGTGCGCAGGAAGAGCCGCGGGCGCAGCTCCCAGCGAACCACGTTGGCCCACTGGTTGATGAGCAGGGGCAGGTCGCGGTGGCTCTGCACCCACTTGGAGAAGAAATGGTTGATCACTGTCTCGCTGGTGGGGCGAACGACGAGGGGCTCGTCCAGTTCCTTTCCGCCCGCATGGGTGACCACCGCTAACTCGGGCGCAAAGCCCTCAACGTGCTCGGCCTCGAGCTTGAGGAACGCCTCGGGGATGAACAGCGGGAAGTAGGCGTTCTCGGCTCCCGCCTCCTTGATCCGCCGGTCGAGCTCGGCCTGCATCAGCTCCCAGATCCCGTACCCCCAGGGCCGGATGACCATGGTGCCGCGGGCGGGGCCGTTGTCGGCCATCTCGGCGCCGGCGATCACCTCTTGGTACCAGCGCGGGAAGTCTTCCTCCCGCGTGACGATGGCACCCTTGGTCATAGGTGCGCAGGCTACTGGTCGGCGTGCCGCCTGATGATCTCGATCTTCTCCGACGTGCGGTTGGGGTCGTCGCCTGTCAACTCGAGCACGGCGCGCCGGTCGGCTTCCGCCTCGGCCTCAGCGCCTTTGTCTGCCGCGGCGATGCGCGCCTCGACGCCTTCGGCCACCAGGCGCTCCGCCTCGTCGACGAGCGCCTGCACCATCTCTGCCTCGGGGACGACCCGGACGATCTTGCCGCGTATGAACAGGTGGCCCTTCTGCTTGCCCGCCGCGATGCCGAGGTCTGCTTCCCGCGCCTCACCGGGGCCATTGACGACGCATCCCATGACCGCAACCTGAATCGGCAGGTTGAGCTTCTCGAGTGCCTCCTGGGCCGCGTTGGCCACGGCGATGACGTCCACCTGGGCCCGGCCGCACGACGGGCAGGCGATGAGATCGAGCCCCTTGCGCTCGCGCAGCCCGAGCGACTCGAGGAGCTGACGTCCGGCCCGGGCCTCCTCGACGGGATCGGCCGTAAGGGAGAAGCGAATGGTGTCGCCGATCCCCTCGGCAAGCAGGGCGCCAATACCCGCGGTGCCCTTCACCAGGCCAGCGGGCGGAGGACCCGCCTCGGTCACGCCGAGGTGCAGTGGGTGGTCGAAGGTCTCCGCGGCGAGCCGGTACGCCGCGATCATCAGCGCCACGGACGAGGCCTTGACCGAGATCTTGACGTCGTTGAAGCCGACCTCTTCGAACAGAGCGAGCTCGTTACGAGCGGACTCCACCAACGCCTCAGGGGTGGCCCCCCCGTACTTCTTGTAGAGGTCGGGATGCAGCGACCCCGCGTTGACGCCGATACGGATGGGCACACCGCGGTCACGGGCCTCAGCGGCCACTTGCTTGATCTCGGCCTCTTTGCGCAGATTGCCCGGATTGAGGCGTAGCCCCTGCACGCCCGCCTCCAACGCAGCAAGCGCCATCTCGTGGTGGAAGTGAATGTCGGCCACGATGGGCACCGGCGATCGTGGCACGATGTGAGCCAGGCCTTCGGCGGCTGCCTCCTCGTTGCAGGTGCAGCGCACGATGTCTGCGCCGGCCGCCGCCAGCGCGTAGACCTGCGCCAGGGTTCCGTCGACGTCCGCCGTCTTCGTCGTCGTCATGGACTGCACCGAGATCGGGGCCCCGTCCCCGATGGCGACGCCCCCGAGCGTGATGCGGCGGGTGGGCCGTCGGGGCGACAGAAGAGAGGACGAGAGCTCCACGTCAGTGCGGGATCTGAAGTGGGTGCGTGATGTCCAGGTAGATCCCGGCGAACACGAAGAGCGCCAGGAAGCCGATGAAGACGGCAGCCACCGGGAACAGTTTGGTGATGTCGGCCCGGTAATAGGGCTGGCCCTTCTTCGTACGGACCCACTCGTAGGCGGCAACGGCGACGTGGCCCCCATCGAGGGGGATCATTGGCAGCATGTTCAAGATGCCGAACACGATGTTGATGGCGATGAGAAGCATGAGCACGGCCGCCAGGCCCGCCTGCTCCGATTGCGCACCGAGGTTGGCGATGCCGACGATGGAGACCGGGCGCGGCGCCGAGCCGGGATTGTTGACGGCGGACTGGGCGGCCTTGGTGTTGGTCACCTGATGCAGGACCGAGGAAAGTCCGTGCGGGGAGAAGGTCTGCGCGATTCCCGTCACTTCCTGATAGGTCACCTGCCACATGGTGGTGAAGGAATTCCCGATCGCCGGGAGGAGCGCGACCGGTGCGGTCGCCTGCTTGATCTCCACACCCAGGTAGCCCCGGTTGCCCAGCGTCTGGCCGCCGACCGTGATGCCCTTCCCGTTGGCCGGCGTCGCCGTCAGGTGGATCAGCCGGCCGCCCCGCTCCACCCCGAGGTTGAGCGGCTTGCCTGCCGAGCGCTTCACGACGTCCGTCATGGCATTTGGATTGCTGAACGTCTTGCCGTCGATGGACACGATCGTGTCCCCCGACTTCAGCCCCGCCAACGCGGCAGGCGTCTGCGCGCCCGGCCAGTGCTCGATCGCGGCGATCGTGTAGTTGTTCGTCGCCTTCCCGAAGCTCATGACCAAGATCAGCGCGAGGACGAACGCAATGATGAAATGCATGACGGAGCCCGCGGAGGCCACGATGATCCGCTGGTGGAAGGGCTGCTGGCGATAGGCGCGAGGTTCGTCCTCGGGCGTGACGTCCTCGGTGGAGGTAAATCCGGTGATGCGCACGTACCCGCCGGCCGGAATCGCCTTGACGCCGTACTCGGTCTCGCCCCGGCGCACCGACCACAGCCGTGGCCCGAAGCCGACAAAGTACTCGGTGACCTTCATCCCGGCCCGCTTGGCCGTCACGAAGTGCCCGAGCTCGTGCAGCATCACGATGACGACCAGGATGGCAATGAAGAGCAGCAGGTAGCCCCAACCCAGGGCAACGAAGACCGCCGTGATCACGGCCAGCGCGAGCAACAACTGGAAGACCCGAACCGGGCTCCCGTCCGGCGGGGGCTCCGCTTCGAGAGGCGGCTCCGCCGCCGTGGTCTCCTCCGCCTCCTTCGCGACCGTCATGGCGAGCTCAACGCTATCGTGCGCCCCCGCCGGACGGACGGCGGGCCACGATGCCGCGCGCCCGCGCCCGGGCCTCGGCATCAGCCGCCAACACTCCTTCCACCTGGTCGACGTGGTCGTCGACCCATCCCTCGAGCGTCTCGGCCACCACGTCCGCAATCCCGGTCCAGACGAGCGCACCGTCGAGGAACGCCTCCACCGCGACCTCGTTGGCGGCGCTCAGCCATGCCGGGGCAGAGCTGCCGCAACGACCGGCGTCGTAGGCCAGTTCGATGCACCGGAAGACCGAGCGGTCGGGTGGTTCGAAGGTCAGGCTCCGCGGGCGGGACCAGTCGAGCGCACCGAACGGCGCGGCGACGCGGTCGGGCCACCCGAGGGCGTAGCCGATCGGGAGGCGCATATCGGGTTCGGACAGTTGCGCCAGCGTTGACCCGTCACGCAGCTCCACCATGGAATGGACGATCGACTGCGGGTGCACCACGATCCCGATCCGGTCATAGTCGATCCCGAAGAGCTCGTGGGCCTCAATGACCTCGAGGCCCTTGTTCATGAGGGTCGACGAGTCGATGGTGATCTTGGGTCCCATCGACCATGTCGGATGAGCCAGTGCATCGCTCACCGAGACCGTCTCGAGCCGCTCCGCCGGCCAACCCCGGAAGGGGCCTCCTGAAGCGGTGAGGAGCAACCGGGCCACGTCGATGGTCCCCGGCACTGAGGCGAGGCACTGGTGCAAAGCGCAGTGCTCCGAGTCCACCGGGACGATCTCCGCTCCCGGGGTGCGGCGGGCCTTCTGCACGACCGGTGCCCCAGCGATCAGCGATTCCTTGTTAGCCAGGGCGAGGCGCTTGCCAGCTTCGAGCGTCGCCATCGTGACGGGCAGCCCGGCGAAGCCCACCACTGCGTTCAGCACGACGTCGGCGCCGCGGGCGGCCTCGACCATCCCCTCTGTCCCCACCGCGACCTGGGTCCCAGCCGGCACGCCGCCGCGCACCTCGTCGTAGAGGTCCGAATCGCCGATCACGACGACATCCGGGCGGAACTCGGTCGCCTGGGCCACCAGCAGCGGCGGACGAGCGGTGCGCGGCCAGCGCATGCACACGGAACCGCTCGGGCTCCCGACGGATGACGTCGAGCGCCTGGGTGCCGACCGAGCCCGTGGAACCCATCAGGCTGACGGTGCGCATCAGCTCACCCGAGGTGGATCGCCTTGACCACGAAATACGTGGCAGGAACGACGAAGAGCAGGCCGTCGACACGGTCGAGGATGCCGCCGTGGCCCGGCAGGAGCCGGCCCATGTCTTTGAGGCCGAGATGGCGCTTGATCATCGACTGGCTCAGGTCGCCGAGCGGCGCCACTACCGCGACGACCACGCCGTACAGCGCCGCCTTGCTCACCGTCCACGGGTGGATGAAGTGGACGACGACGACGGAGACGAGGATGGCTGCGATGGCACCGCCGATCAGCCCCTCCCAACTCTTGTTGGGGCTGATGGAAGGAGCAAGTTGGTGACGCCCCATTGCGGAGCCAACGAGGAGGGACCCGACGTCGGCGGCAACAGTCACGATGACGGCAGCGAGGAGGAACGCAATGCCGTGTCGGTTAGGAAACAGGTTGGGATTGAGCAGGAGGGCCGCGAACGACCCGAATGCGCCCACCCAGACGAAGACGAACACGGTCGAGGTGATCCCCGAGACGGGTTCCGCTCCGGGCTCGACACGGGCTAAGTACCAGATGAAGGAGCCGGCGACGAGCAGCACGAGCACGAGCGGGAGCGCTGCGACCCCCTTGTTGTACGTCTCGATCAGCAGCGACAGCACGGCGACAAGTCCGAGGAGAGTGGCCGGGTGGTTGTGGGCGCGCCGGAAGGCCGCATACGCCTCTGCGGACGCCAGCAGAACGACGGCGCACACGATGACCATCGATGCCACGGTGCCAGCGGCGAAACAAGCCAAGGCGACCACACCCAGGAGTACGCCTGACCCGACGGCGACGCGCATGTCGCGCCCACCGGTGCCAGCGGTATTCACATTGCCAGTCCGCGCGCCGGCACTCGCCCGAGAAGTGCGCGCGGCGCGCGGCTTCGGCTCCGGCGGCAGGGGCGGGGTGAGCCGCGATGCCGCTGCCGCCGAGGCAGCGGTGGTGACCGTCGGCGCCATGCGCGGCGAGACGTCGGGCGACTCGTCTTCGTCGTACGGGGGTTCCGGCACCGAGACGGGCTCCGGTTCGTACACGGGTACGGGTTCGTGCCGCGGAGGGGCCTCGTGCCGGGGTGCGGCCTCGTGCCGCGGTGCGGACTCGGGCCGGGACGGGGGTTCGGGCTCGCTGCCGGGTTCGGGAGGGATGACCAAGGTGTCGTCGGACTCGAAGTGCCAGGGCTGGCGTTCCACGTCGAATCCGTCCGGTTGCTCTCCCAAGAGCGCGCCGACGGCGGGGAGGTCGTCAGAGAGCATGGAGGGTTCGAAGACCTCCTCTTGGGCCTCCCAGTCGTTCTCCTCCTCGCGCCAGGTCGGTGGCGCGACCAGTTGCTCCTCTCCGGCGCTGCGGTCGAGCACAGCCGGGACCTGTCCGGTGGGCGCATCGTTCCAGTGCGGTAACTCGGGGTGTTCGTCTTCGACCGGGCCGGTCACCTCGCGGACGGCGTCACCCGCGGCTCGGCGCCAATGATGCGCACGCGGCCGGAGTGGTAGCTCGGCGGGTCCTCGTCGATCGCTTCGTTGCCGTGGTCGGCGACGTCGCCAAGGCCGGTTTTCAAATTCGTCATATTCGTCGGTCCCGTCGGGCATAGTTCGTTCCCTCAGACCTGAAGCAGCTCTTGCTCTTTATGCGTGAGCAGTTGATCGATCAGCGCGACCTGTTCGTGGGTGATCTTTTCGAGCTCCTTCTCGACCCGCTCGAGCTCATCGGTCGAGAGCTCTCCGTCCTTCTGCAGTGTCTCGAGTTCATGGCGTCCGGCGCGGCGCAAGTTGCGCACGGCAACCCTCCCCTCCTCGGCTTTGTGGCGCACGACCTTCACCAGCTCCTTGCGGCGTTCTTCCGTCAAGGGCGGGAAGGCCAGGCGGATCACCGTGCCGTCGTTCGTGGGATTGATGCCAAGGTCCGAGACCATGATTGCCTTCTCGATAGCACCCAGCGACCCCTTGTCATAGGGCGAGATCACCAGGAGCATGGCGTCGGGCACGCTGAACCCAGCGAGCTGCCGCAGCGGAGTAGGAGTGCCGTAGTAGTCCACGGCAAGGGCTTCGATCAGCGCGGATGAGGCACGCCCCGTGCGCACGTTGCTCATCTCGTGGCGCACGTGGTCGATGGCCTTGCCCATCTTTTCCCTAGTGTCCTCCTTAACCAGGGCGGCGAGGTCATCGTCCATCAACGGACCAGCGTACCGATCTGCTCGCCGCTGAGCGCACGAGGGATGTTCCCAGGAATCATAAGGTCGAAGACCCGGATCGGCAGGTTGTTGTCCTTGCAGAAGGTGATCGCCGTGAGGTCCATGACCCGCAAGTCCCGATTGATGACCTCCATAAAGGAGATCTCGTCATAACGGGTTGCCGTCGGATCGAGCTTGGGATCGGCGCTGTAGACGCCGTCCACCCCGGAATGTGTGCCCTTGCACAGCAGCTCAGCGCCGATCTCGGCCGCCCGGAGCGCCGCCGGGGTGTCGGTCGTGAAGAATGGGTTCCCCATGCCGGCGGCGAAGATCACGATTCGGCCCTTTTCGAGATGGCGGATGGCCCGGCGCCGAATGTAGGGCTCGGCCACCTCCGCCATGGAAAGCGCGCTCAATACCCGGGTCGGCTGGTCCTGCTGCTCGAGCGCATCCTGGAGCGCCAGCGCGTTGATCACTGTCCCCAGCATCCCCATGGTGTCGGAGGTGGCTCGGTCCATCCCGCCGCTCTCCCCCGTCGTGCCACGCCAGATATTGCCGCCTCCGACGACGACGGCGAGCTCGAGCCCGCCGCCCTCCATCGCGCGCCCCATCTCCTTGGCCATCCGCTCGACAGTCGCGGCGTCGATGGTCTCGTCGGACGCGGCAGAGGCCAACGCCTCCCCCGACATCTTGAGGACGATGCGACGCGGTTCTCCCACGATCCCAGCGCTCAGGCGCCGATGACGACCTGCGCGAACGACACGATGCGGGCAGAGCCGAGCATGCCCGCGATCGTCTGCTTTTCGTCTCGCACGTACGATTGGTCCAACAGCACTCTTTCCTTGAACCAGCCCGTCATGCGTCCCTCGACGATCTTCTCGAGCGCGGCTTCGGGCTTGCCTTCGTTACGCGAGATCTCTTCGAGCGTGGCGCGCTCGGCGGCGGCGTCGGCCTCGGGTACCTCGTCGCGGCTCAGGTAGGTGGGCTTGGTGAATGCGATGTGCACGGCGATGTTGTGGGCGAGCTCCTCGGAACCACCGTCGAGCACGACCGCCACCGCGTTGACGCCGCGCCCCGCCTGCTGGTGGACATAGGTGTCGAGCACCTGGCCGGGCTCGGCCACCAGGCGGCGCACACGCCCGACCGAGATGTTCTCCTTGAGCGTCGCCCGCAACCGGTCGATCTCCTCGGTCAGTTCGTCCGTCGGCGTCCTCCCCCTTGGCCGCGACCAGCGCGGCCAGCTCTTCGGCCAGAGCGACGAATTCGTCGGCCTTGGCCACGAAGTCAGTCTCACAACGCAGCAGGACCACGGCGGCGGCATCGTCGGACCGTGCCGCCGCGACCGCGCCCTCCGACGCCTCGCGGTCACTCCGCTTGGCTGCGCCGGACAAGCCCTTCGTGCGCAGAAGCTTGGCCGCCTCCTCCATGTTGCCCCCGCATTCCTCGAGCGCGTTCTTGCAGTCGAGCATGCCGGCACCCGTCATCTGGCGCAGCGCGGCGACGTCCTTGGCGGTGTAGCTGGCCATGGTCAGGCCACCTCCACTGGCTCTTGCGGGGCGCGCACCCGGCGCGGCCGGGGGTCGGTGCCGCACCCTCCTCGGCTGGCGCTGCCGGCGCCAGCTGGCGGCGGTGCTCGGCGATGAAGCGGCCCTCCGCCACGGCATCTGCGATCACTCGGCACATCAGCGAGCCCGAGCGGATGGCGTCGTCGTTGCCCGGGATCACGTAGTCGATGACGTCGGGGTCACAGTTGGTGTCGACCACCGCGACGACGGGGAGCCCCAGCTTGCGGGCCTCGGTGACCGCGATGTGCTCCTTCTTGGTGTCGATCACGAACACCGCATTGGGGAGGCGTTCCAGGTCGGCGATGCCCCCCAGGTTGCGGGTCAGCTTCTCGAGCTCGCGCGTGTGCTGGAGCGCCTCCCGCTTGGGCATGCCGTCGAAGTCGCCGGCGGCCTGCATGGCCCGCAATTCCTGCATGCGCTTCACCCGGCCCGAGACGGTGGCGAAATTGGTCAGCATCCCGCCGAGCCAGCGTTGGTTCACGTAAGGCATGCCGCAGGCCTCGGCGAACTCAGCCACCGGTCCCTGGGTCTGCTTCTTGGTACCTACGAAGAGAATCGTGCCCCCGCCCGCCACCAGGTCCCGGACGAAGGAGTATGAGGACTCGATCCCGTTCAGAGTCTTCCGCAGGTCGATGAGATAGATCCCGTTGCGCTCACCAAGGATGAAGCGCTTCATTTTCGGGTTCCATCGCCGCGTCTGGTGTCCGAAGTGGACCCCAGCCTCGAGAAGCTGTCGCATGGAAACGACGGCCATAAAGGTATTCCTCCAGTCGGTTGCTCCCCCGGCGCAGCGCCGCCCGTGGGCGGCGACCGTCGAACGCGCCGGGTGATGTTGGTCGGTGTCGCTGCCCACCCCCTGGTGGGCCGGATCATGTTAGCCGCTCGGCGGGCCTTCAGGCTCTGGGGTGGGTTTCCCCGTAGACCGAGCGCAACCGCTCCTTGCTCACGTGGGTGTAGACCTGCGTCGTGGCCAGGCTGGAGTGGCCCAATAGCTCCTGCACGACCCGCAGGTCGGCGCCACCGTCGAGGAGGTGGGTGGCATAGGTGTGCCGCAGGGCGTGCGGGTGGGTGGGCGACACAGCACGTCGGTCCAGGATGCGCCGCACGTCCCGGGGACCGAGACGTGCTCCCCGTCGGTTGACGAACGCGGCCCCGGTCGGTCCCTCCATCTGGTCTCGTCCTTCCTCCAACCAGGACCGCAGCGCGCCGACGGCGGCGTCGTGAACCGGCACGCGGCGCTGCTTGCCCCCTTTGCCGAGCACGGTCACCGTGCGGCCACGCAGGTCGATGTCGCCCCGGTCGAGGCCGCACAGCTCCGAGACCCGTAAGCCGGCCGCGTAGAGGAGTTCGAGCACCGCGAGGTCGCGCTGGTCCACTGCGGTGTCGGACTCGACATCGAGGAGGGATGACATCTCGCCCTTGGAAAGCACGCGGGGCAGGCGCCCACCGCCCGATGGCGCGCGCAGTGTGCGGGTCGGGTCGGAGCTGAGGCGACCCTGCCGGACCTGCCAGGAGAAGTAGCAGCGCAGTGCTGCCACCTTGCGGGCGATGGTGGCACGGGCGAGCTTCCTCGTCCCGAGGGAGGCCAGGTAGCGGCGCAGGTGCATGCGGTCGACCCCGTGGGGGCTCTCGACGTCGCTGCGTGCCATCCATGCCGCGAACGCGCCCACGTCGCTGACATAGGCCTTCTGGGTGGCCGCGGCGCGCCCGCCCAACCAGGCCGAAAATCCAGGCAGATCCCAGTCGGGCGGCACGGAGTACAACGGTACCGCCCCCACCTGGGGGGTCATGGGCACTAACGTCGCCCGCGAACCTTCGGGGGGTCCGCTGGGTTCGGGGAAAGGGAGGACCGAATGGTCTCGAAATTCGATCGCCGCACATTGCTCGCGAGCGGGGCGGCGGCTGCAGCGGGTTTTGCGGGGGCATCGGCGACGGGCCTGGGCTGGGACGGGCTCGCGGGGGCGGTCACCAACGGCCCGGGTCGCAACGGGGTCACCAAGCAGACGCCGAAGAAGGGGGGCTCCCTGGTCTTCGGTGTCGACGCCGAGGAGCAGGGCTTCGATCCCACTCAGGCGCGCTTTGACGAAGTCGGGGTCATGTACGCCCGTACGGTGTTCGACCCGCTGACGATCGTGCTGGCCAACGGCGACTGGGCTCCCTACCTGGCGTCATCGGTGGTGCCGAACTCCTCGTACACCACATGGACCGTGACGCTGCGGCCCAACCTCGTCTTCCACGACTCGACACCCTGCAACGGTGCTGCGCTGCTGGCCAACTTCGAGGCTCATTCCAAGTCGTTGCTGACCGGTGTCGTGATCAACCCGACGTTGCAGTCCATCACGCAGACCGGTCCGCTTTCGGTCGCCATCTCCTTCAAGTCGCCCTGGGCGCCGTTCCCCTATTACCTCGCAGGAGGCATCGGCGGTCAGATCGCGTACGTGGCCGCGCCGTCCATGCTGACCAATCCCAATGGCACCACGCACCCGGTGGGCACGGGCCCCTTCGTGTTCAAGGAGTGGATCCCGAACGACCACTTCACTGCAACTGCCAACCCCCATTACTGGCGGCCGGGTCTGCCCTACCTCTCGCAGATCACCTTCAAACCGCTCCCGGACGGCCAGGCGCGAGCCGAAGCGCTCAAGTCCGGCACCATCGACATCTTGGTCACCGACACGCCCCAGATCATCGTCCAGTTCCGGGGCAACCGCAGCTACTCCTACATCGACGACAGCACCCACCTCGCCGGCGAGCCGGACATGAACTGCACCCAGCTCAACTGCCTGGCCAAGCCGTTCAACAATCCCACGGTGCGCCGTGCCGCGGCGATGGCTGTCAACCGGAATCAGTATGCTCAGGTCATCGACCAGAAGGTGCTCTCGGTGAGCAACGGGCTCTTCGTGCCGGGGTCCACGGACTACACCTCGACGCCCTACCCCGCCTATAACCCCTCGGAGGCGTCCAGGCTCCTCCGGCAGGCCGCGGCGGCCAACGGTGGTCCGATCTCCTTCACCTTTTCCAGCACAAACTCGCCGGCGGCCATTCGGTCGTCGGAGTACCTCCAACAGGCGTGGCAAGCAGTCGGTTTTCAGGTCAAGACCACGATCGTCGAACAGAACCAGCTCATCAACAATGCGCTGGCCGGCAAGTACGAGGCCGCCGGGTGGCGGCAGTTCGGGGCGGTCGACCCCGACCTCAACTACATCTTCTGGAGCACGACCACGGCGAGCTCGGGGGCCCTGTCGATCAACATGGCCCGCAACGCCGACCCGGCGATTGAGCAGGCCCTCTTGACCGGGCGCTCGAGCACCCAGCCCAGCGTCCGTGCTGCCGCCTACAAGACGGTCAACAAGCGTCTCGGCCTCGATCTCCCCTACCTCTGGCTGGACCGAGCGGTCTGGGCCATCGCCTCCAAGCCAAAGGTGCAGAATTTCAACAACCCGACAACGCCGCAGGGCCAGCCGGCGTACGGCATGATCGGGGGCTCAGTCTGGCCCACGCAGATCTGGATCAGCTGAGCTGGAGGCTGATGAGCGGGCGCATCCTGGTTGTCGAGGACGATGAGCGGATCAGGTCCTCCATGCGTCTCGCCCTGGAGGGCGAGGGTTACGAGGTAAAGGATGCTGCCAGCGGCGAAGAGGGCCTCGACCTCTTCGCCGAGGCGCCGACCGACATCGCCCTAATCGACTTGATGCTGCCCGGCATGGACGGCTTCGAGTGCTGTCGCGCTCTGCGCCGGAGCAGCGCGGTGCCGATCATCATCGTGACGGCGCGCGCGGATACCCACGATGTCGTCGCCGGGCTCGAGGCGGGAGCCGACGACTACGTCACCAAACCTTTTGTTGCCAAGGAGCTGGCGGCTCGCATCCGTGCGCTCTTGCGCCGCGCCCGGCCGGCCGAGGACGAGCCGGGCGCCATCACGTTCGGTGACCTGCAGTTGCTGCCCGAGCAGGGCGTGCTCCGACGGCTGAACGGTGACGAGGTCCATTGCACCCGGACCGAGTTCCGCCTGTTGTGCGAACTGGCCGCCAGTCCCAACAAGGTCTTGAGCCGCGAGCAACTCCTCGACCGGGTCTGGGGTTACGACTATTTCGGGGACGGACGCCTCGTCGACGTCCACATCAGGCGCTTGCGCACCAAGGTCGAAGTCGACGCCGCGGTGCCTCAGCACATCCTCACCGTGAGGGGCATGGGCTACAAGCTGGTGCCTTGAGGTGAAGCTGGGCATCGGCGCCCGCATCACGGCCGTCTTCGGTCTCGGGGCGCTGATGCTGTCCATCTTGATGGGCGGTTTGTCCTACTTCACCGTCCGCCACTTCCTGCTCGCCGGTCGCGAGTCAGCGGCGCAGCAGCAGGCCTTCGCCAATGCCGTGCTGGTGCGGAGCGCGTTCCAGTCCGGTGAGACCCGCTACGTCACGCTCCTCGCCGACACCGTCGCCGGCACGAACGCCCACTCGGTCCTGTACCACCAGTCCAAGGCCTACGTGTCCTCCCTGTCCGTGAACGCTTCGTCCATTCCCCGCGAGATGCGTAAGGTGGTCCTCGCGGGCACCGCCGCCACGCAGACCTATCGAACACCGCAGGGGACGGCCGAGATCGTGGTCGGCGTCCCCGTGCCCTCCGCGCAAGCCGCGTACTTCGAAGTGTTCGACCTGTCGGACCTCGACCACACGTTGCGCGTCCTCGGGCTGACCCTCTTTGGCGCCGGGGTCGTCACCACCCTCTTGGGCATCGCGCTCGGCCGCTTCGCCAGCGTTCGCTCCCTGCGCCCGCTGGCCGACGTGTCACGGGCGGCAGGTGCCATCGCCGGGGGCGAGTTGGACACCCGCCTCGACCCCGACGCCGCTGACCCCGACCTCGAGGGCCTGACCAACTCCTTCAACGCCATGGTCGACCAGCTCCAAGAGCGCATCGAGCGCGAAGCGCGCTTCAACTCCGACGTGAGCCACGAGCTGCGGTCCCCGCTCACCACCCTCGGTGCGTCGCTCGAGGTCCTCGAGGCGGACCGCGACAAGCTGCCGGTTCGCTCCCAACGGGCGCTGCAGCTGCTCAGCGACGACCTGCGACGCTTCCAGCGCATGGTGGCCGACCTGCTCGAGATGTCGCGGGCGGACGCCGGCTCGGTGGACGTCTTCCTCGAAGAGGTGAACGTCTCCGAACTAGTACAGCGCTCGGTCGAGACGGGGATGGGGCATATCGTCGGGCTCCGGCATGCAACGCCGCCCGAGGTCGGCATCGACCCGGAGGTGCGCTCGTGGCGGGTCGGCGTCGACAAACGGCGCTTCGAGCGGGTGATAGTCAATCTCATGGAGAACGCCGACCACTACGGGGGTGGGGTCACCGAGATCGCGGTCGCGCCCAACGGTGGCGAGCGGGTCGAGGTCAGGGTCGACGACGCGGGACCGGGCATCGAGCCCTTGGAACGCGCCAAGGTCTTCGAACGCTTCTACCGCGGCTCGGCATCGGGCCGGCGCGGCACGGGCACCGGCACCGGATTGGGCCTCGCGCTCGTGGCCGAACACATGCGGGTCATGAATGGCGACGTCCGTGTCGAATCCTCCCCGACGGGAGGCGCGCGCTTCGTGCTCTCGCTCCCGGTGCTCTCCAACGGCGACGAGTCGGAGGGAGAGGCGTGAGGCGCCGGATGGCAGTGCTGGCCGTCGTCGCGGTGTCCGCCTTCACTGCCGCGGGCTGCGCGATCCCGACACAAAATGCGCCGAGCACCATCGCGCCTTCGAAGGTGCCGTTCAATTTGCTCAACCCCCACCTCCCCACGACGACGACGACGCAGCCGAAGCCCTCCTCGCTGGTGCCGGTCAAGGTGTTCTTCCTCACCTCGAGCAACCAGTTACAGTCGGCGGCGCGTGTCGTGTCCTCCCCCGCACCACTGAGCGCCATCATCACCGCCATGCTGGCGGGCCCCACGAGTGCCGAGACGGCCAGCGGTGTTTTCACCGCCATTCCGAGCAACGTGACCGTCCTGTCGGCCACGACGCAGGCCAACGTCGTGACGGTGAACATGAACTCCGCCTTCGGGCAGATCACCGGGAACAACACCGAATTGGCCGTGGCACAGATCGTGGCCACCGTCGCCACCCAGAACGGCCTGGCGACCGGGGTCATCTTCGAGATCGACGGTCAGCGCACGAGCGTCCCGATCGCCAACGGATCACAGGTGGCCGGACCCGTCTACCTCATTGAGTTCCTCAACGTCGCGCCCTGAGCGGGGCGACGCCGGACGGGATCAGCCGGCGTTCTCGACGTCGCGGCGCCAAGGCACCCGCGGCGCCCCGGACCAGAGGTGCTCAAGGTCGTAGTAGTCCCGCGTCTCTTGCAAGAAGACGTGGGCGATGAAGTCGCCGTAGTCCATGAGCACCCAGGTGCCATCGGCGAGTCCCTCAATCCGCACCGGGGCCACACCGTGCGCGTCCTTGACGCCCCGTTCGATCTCCTCGACCAGCGTGCGCACATGGCGGGTGTTCTGCGCGCTCGTGATCACGAAGGCGTCCACGACGCCGAACAGCTCCGCCATGGCCAACACGACTGTCTCGTGCCCGAGCTTGGCGTCGGCCGACGCGGCGGCAGTCGCCACTGCGGGTGGCAGCTGGACGTGGACGTCCAACCGTGGGGTCAATGGAGCACGCCCAGGATCCCAATGGTGAGTCCGAAGGCGCCCGCGAGGATGGAACACCCTGCGACCGCCCACCGCTGGCGAGACCGTCGCGCCAACATTTGCTCGGCCCGGCGCTCGGCCCGGCGCAAGGCGCGGGGCGGCGTCGCGCCCACATGGGGACTGTCCGACAGCTCGGTCCACCCGGCCGGCATGGCGCTCATCTAACCGACAGCGTACATACCGTGGCGACGGATGCAACGGATTACGGCCTCGGGCACCATGCCCTCCACCGGGCGGCCGGCGGCGAGCAGGTCTCGGACGTCCGAGCTCGAGATCGCGACCTGCGGACCGTTCACGCGGCGGACTCGCCAGCCCGGGGCGGGGGCGGTGGCTTGCCTCTCCGTCGGGCGGGAGACCACGGCCAAGGTGACCAGGCGTTGGAGATCGCTGGCGCGGTGCCAGGAGGCCAGGTCGGGGACGAGGTCGGTCCCGACGACGAGGAACAGGTCGACCGGGTGACCACCCGTCGCCGCCAGGACCTCCTCGACGGTGTCCACCGAGTAGCTCGGGCCGCCCCGGTCGATCTCGAGCCGGCTCGCCTCGGCCCCAGGGATCTCCTCGGCCAGCGCCTCGGTGAGCGCATACCGCTCCTCGGCCGAAGAGATCTCACGCTGTCCGGACTTCTGCCAGGGGTCGTTGGCGACGACCAGGAGCAAACGGTCCAGACCCAGCTGTTGGATGACCGCCCGCGCCGCGGCGACGTGCCCGGCGTGCGGTGGGTCGAACGTCCCCCCCAGGATCCCGATGCGCGTTGGAAGCTCAGGTGGCGGCAAGTTCGGCGATCACCGGAGCGAGGGCTTCCATCTCGGCCTCGTGCACCACGATGTTGCTGAAGCCGAGCTCCTCCCGTCGCTTCTGCAGTGTCTCGACGATCTCGTCGGCCGAGCCGATCAGGGCGAGGGGCGCGGCACGCAGCTGGTCAGGCGTGAGGTCGAAGAGGGAGCGAGCGACTCGAACATCTCGTCCGCATTCGGGACGACCAGTACCGTCGCAGTCCAGCATTGGAACTCGAGATCAACCGCCCGCTCGCCCGCAGCCTCCCTGGCCCACTGCACGCGGTCGGCGTACTTCTCGACGACGGATTCGGCCGCCACCTCGGGACCGATCTGCCCCGCGGCGAGGCTTGGAACGATGCTCACCGTCTCGGCGTACACGCCGGCCAGCGTGAGAATGCGCCGGCTCCCGCCGCCGATGACGAGCGGCGGACCCCCGGGCGTCACTGGCGCCGGCGATGAAACGGCCTCGCTGACGCGGTAGTACTCGCCGGTGAAGGTGACGCTCCCGTCCCGCCACAGCGCGCGCATGATCTCGAGGCTCTCGGCCAGCCGAGCCACCCGCACCGCGGGGCGCTCCATGGGGATCCCTGACTGCAAATAGTCCGTCGTCATCCAACCGGCGCCCATGCCGAGCTCGAAGCGGCCGCCGGTCACCACATCGAGCGTGGCGGCCTCCTTGGCGAGAACGAGCGGATGACGGAAGTCGTTGTCGAGGACGAGCGTCCCGACGCGTAGCGACGTCGTGGCCTCGGCCGCCACGGTCAGGGCGATCATGGGGGCCCACTGGTCGCCAAGGTGATCGGGGACGTACAGCGTGGAGTACCCGAGATCTTCCGTCTTGCGGGCCAGATCGCGCCACGCAGCAGGGGATGCGGCCCCCGAGGCCTGCAGGGCGAACCGGAAGGCGGCCATGGGGAGCGATCCTACGGCGATAACCTGGTCTGGTGACGAGCCAGCCCGACACTTCCTCGTGGAGCCCCGCGTCCTGGCGCAAGTTCCCGGCGTCGCAACAGCCGGAGTGGCCCGATGCGGACGCGCTCAAGAAGGCCGAGGCGCGGTTGGCCACACTGCCGCCCCTCGTCTTCGCCGGTGAGGCACGCCACCTGACCGCGCAGTTGGGTGACGTCGCCAACGGCAACGCCTTCCTCTTACAGGCCGGCGACTGCGCCGAGTCGTTCGCCGAGTTCACGGCCGACGCCATCCGGGACAAGCTCAAGATCATTTTGCAGATGGCGGTGGCGTTGACGTACGCCGCGGGTGTGCCGGTTGTGAAGGTGGGCCGCATCGCCGGGCAGTTTGCCAAGCCCCGCTCGGCGGGCACCGAGCGGGTGGGCGACGTGGAGCTGCAGTCGTTCCGCGGGCACATGGTCAACGACGAGGCGTTCGAAGCCGAGGCGCGCCGGCCGGACCCGGAGCGCCTGGTCGCGGCATACCAGCAGTCGGCGTCGACGCTCAATCTGCTGCGTGCCTTCACCAAGGGTGGCTTCGCTGATCTGTCACAGGTGCACCTGTGGAACCAGCAGTTCGTGGCGTCGTCCGCCGAGGGGCTGCGCTACGAGCGCATCGCGTCGGAGATCGACCGCGCCCTGCGCTTCATGGCCGCCTGCGGCATCGACCTCGGTGCCGAAGAGGGTCTGCACGAGGTGGACTTCTGGACCAGTCACGAGGCGCTGATCCTGCCCTACGAGGAATGTCTCACCCGTGTCGACTCCATCACTGGTGACTGGTACGACTGCTCGGCACACATGGTCTGGGTGGGCGACCGCACGCGCCAGGCCGACGGGGCGCACCTCGAATTCCTCTCGGGAATCCACAATCCCGTCGGTGCCAAGGTCGGACCGGGCTGCACCCCGGACGAGGTGGTCGCGATCTGTGAGCGCCTGAACCCCGACCGCATCCCGGGACGCCTCACGCTCATCACCCGGCTCGGGGCCGCGAATATCAACGGGCTGCTGCCGCCGTTCGTGCGGGCGGTGGAGGCCGAGGGACATCCCGTTGTATGGGTCTGCGACCCCATGCACGGCAACACGTTCACCGTTGAGGGCAGCCACAAGACGCGACGCTTCGACGACATCATCGCTGAGTTGCGGTCGTTCTTCGACGTACACCGCGCTGAGGGCACGTGGCCCGGCGGGGTGCACGTTGAGCTGACGGGCGACGATGTGACCGAATGTCTCGGCGGAGCGGAGGAGATCCTCGAGGTCGACCTCGGCGCTCGCTACACGACGACGTGCGACCCGCGGCTCAACGCCCGGCAGTCCCTCGACCTAGCCTTCCGCGTGGCGGAATTCCTCAGAAGTTGATCCGCCGCCTCGTTCTTGCGGTGCTGGTGACAGCACTGCCACTGCTGGTCGTCATGGGCGCCGCCGTGACCACGAGTGCGCCGCCGGCGGCGGCGGCCGCCACGACGCCGGCCTACTGGCTGGTGGCGTCCGATGGTGGCATCTTTAGCTTCGGCGGCGCACCCTTCTACGGCTCGACGGGGAGCATCGCACTCAACAAACCAATCGTCGGCATGGCCGCCACGCCCGACCAGGGGGGCTACTGGCTCGTGGCCTCGGACGGCGGCATCTTCTCTTACGGCGATGCAGGATTCTTCGGCAGCACCGGCAGCATGACCCTCAACAAGCCGGTGGTGGGTATGACCCCGACGCCCGATGGCAAGGGCTACTGGCTCGTGGCCTCGGACGGCGGGATCTTCAGCTACGGCGACGCCCGCTTCTACGGCAGCACGGGCAGCATGCAGCTCAACAAGCCGGTGGTGGGGATGGCCGCCACGCCGAGCGGTAACGGGTACTGGTTGGTCGCCTCCGACGGCGGCATCTTCAGCTACGGCGATGCGGGGTTCCACGGCAGCACCGGCAGCCTGATCCTGAACAAGCCGGTGATCGGCATGATCCTGGGCCCAAGCGGAGGCGGCTACTTCCTGGTCGCCTCCGACGGGGGTATCTTCAGCTTCGGAACGGCGCCCTTCTACGGATCGCTCGGCGGTCTTCCCCTGAAGCACCCCATCGCAGCCGCCACGGCGATCCCCGACGGGAGCGGCTATTGGTTCTCCGACACCGCTGGCCTCGTCTCCAACTTCGGCGCGGCCAAGTACTACGGGTCGGCACCCTCGCCGCTGAACCGGCCCATCGTCGGCATGGCCGACGCACCGGGGAACGGGAGCTTCGTGGGCGGGACGTACCCCTCGGGCGCCTACGGCTACGACATCAGCTGGGCCCAGTGCGGGAACTTCCCGACCAGCGACCATCAGATCGGAATCGTGCAAGTCGGTCAGGTAAACGGAACTTCATTGACCAACCCCAATCCGTGTTTCGGCGGGGAGGCGGCCTGGGCGGGAGGCGGGCTGAACCTCTACGTCTATCTGGGTTATGGGACGTCAGCCACCAATGAGCCGGGGTGCAACGGCGACGTCTCCTGCAATGCCGGGTATCAGGCCGGGCTCGCCGCGTATGCCTTCGCCGCCGGGGCGGGGGCTGGCTCAACGACCATCCCGTGGTGGCTCGATGTCGAGCAACAGAGCGCCAACTGGTCGAGCAACTTGTCCGAGAACGCGCAATACGTCCAGGGCGTCCTCAACGCGCTCCACGAGTCCGAGGGGATCCCCAGCGTCGGCATCTACGCCAGCCCGGGCTTGTGGAACTCAATCGTCGGCAACTACCAACCCGATGTGCCCTACTGGATGGCCGACTACCTCCCGTCGCCGAGCGGGCCGGGCTCCTGTGCCGACATCGGCCGGTGGCAGGCGATGGGCAAGCAGCTCCCCAGTGGGCCGCTCGAGATCGTGCAGTACGACAGCCAGCAATACGACTTGGACTACGCCTGCTAGCCCGGCGGGTCAGGCGGAGTTCGCCGGGCATAGCTGTCTTCGCTCGCGGCTGACCCGAAGCCGCGGGGATTGGACCCGGGCGTCTGCCAGAACACCTCGACGAGCGAGATGACGCCCGTCTCGTCGAGGTGGAACGAGTACGACTCCTCCAGGTGCAGTTCGCGTTCTGCATAAGCAAGGTGCTCGGTGACGCGGGCGAAACCGGATCGGCCATCGGGCGCGTACGTGACGCGATGGACGTCGTTGCGGTACGCCGGCGGCACCGTTCCCGCGAGCAGGTCGAGGTAACGATCCCGCCCGAGAACGCGATCACCGAAGGGACCGACCCGCTCCACATCAGGCGACAACACCTTGCGCAGGGATTCCCAGTCGCGGCCGGACAGCAACTCGAAGAACCGCTCGATAATTCCGGGTTCAACCTGGTCCACGAGGCCTCCTCGACGCCTCGACGAGAGAACCAGCTGGAGAGATCGCGCCCTCGCTCATGGGAGGCCGCAGCGCGCGTCGACCGTCGTGAAGGTCAGGAGTACCTCGCAATGACCGAGCGCAACCTGTCGGCGTTCTCGTCCACATCTTCCGTGGCCTCGAGGACGAGATCGACGGCGCGGACAGGAGACCACGATGACCGCGCCCGGCTGACGTGGTCCCAGTCGAGCTCGTACCAATTGGGAATGTGGCGCTGGCGGCCCTCGACGCGGGAACGATGCGTGTCGGCGTCACCACAGGCGGTCATGACCACGACGCTCTTGCTGCCCTCTTGGCGTGCCACCCGACGGGTGCCTTCGACTTCCGGGTCGCGCGCCACTCCGTCAAGCACGACAGAAGAACCCATCCTGAGCTGGGAGCGTGCCAGGGCCCAGAGCAACGCCCAGCCGACCTCACGGTGCCCCGAAGGGTCCATCGCGTCGAGTGCGTGCTGGATCTGCGGATACGGGCGGAGGCCGCTCATGACCCAGTCGTGGCCCAACACGGGGGCGTTGAGTTCCCGGGCGGCGACCTCCGCCATCGTCGACTTGCCGGTCGCCTGGAGACCGGTCACCAGAACAAGGAGCATGTCGGATCTCTGCGTTCCGGGAGCGTAACCGTGCCCGCAGGAGTCCGCCGGACGCCGCCGTTGCTTCCGGTCAAAGGCACCGTCAGCCCCGGCCGGGCCGTCTTCGCCGAGCCGCTGTCCCGAAGAACGAAACGGGACGCCGCGCCTACCTGGCGGCGTCGAACAGAGGCAGCGGCAACCGCGAGGCCGTCACCGTGATGAGCCACCGGTCGACTGGACAAGTACTACCGCCTTCGAGACGCTGGGCGCTCGTGTGGTTGTGGTCGTGTGGCGACACCACTCACTGGACCGAAGGCGCGCCCGGTCCGCCGAACGTGGTTCTCCATGATGGACCACGCTTCAACCTCACCCGTGATGGGCATGCCGATTCCTAGGGGCGTCGACTCTCTCGACGATGCCCGATGGCATTCGGAGCATTGGATCTCCCAGCGCCCGTCGTGGCGACGAACGACCCGCGGTTGGTGGAGTGACGTTGACGATGTCATCACCGCTGACCGTACCCCCCGGTTGTGACGCGCGGCCATGTGTCCGTGTCTGGCATCCTCCGGCGAAGGTCAATTGCCCAAAAAGGACGAGTCCAGATCCTCCGAGCCCGAATCCCGACGTCCCGCTCAGGCTGCTCGACCCTTCGCGCCGCGGACTTGATCCCAACGGACGAAAGGGAGCGCCCACGGTTAGCGTACGCCGATGGCCCAGGACCCGAAGCAAGACGCAATCTGGATGCAACGGCTCTCTCGCCGGTCGCTCCTCGCCGGTACCGTTGCCTGCGGCGTCGCCGCAACCGGTCTCGCGTCCGCCGTCGGCGGTGAGAGCTACGCCGCCGCAACAGCGGCCCAAGGTCTCGGTCTTGGGCCCGGTGGATCGCTTCTCCAACCCGGATCGCGTCCGTATCCGCGCCGCCCGGCCGGCATCGACACCCTGCCGCAGATTGAGCACATCGTTGTGCTCATGATGGAGAACCACTCGTTCGATGACCACTTGGGCACGTTGGGTCGCGGAGACGGGCTCACGATCGGCCCAGACGGAAATCCCCTCAACTACAACCCAGCTCCCTCTGGTGGCTACGTGCGCTCGTTCCACAACCCGAGCACGTGTGGCCAGATGGATTCGGGCATCACGCAATCATGGAACGCGTCGCATATTTCCTGGGACCACGGCACCAACATGGGCTTCGTCAAGGGGTCCAGCGGAGCAGCAATGGGCTACTGGGAGAGCGGCGACCTCCCCTTCTACCATTCGATGGCCGGCCTGTTCCCCATCGGTGACCGGTACTTCTCGTCGGTGATGGCACAGACGTACCCGAATCGTCGGTTCCTGATTGCTGGCACCGCCCTCGGGAACATCCGAACCGACGTGTCGGGGATCTCCAAGGTTGACGCTCCCAACGGCACCATCTTCGACCGCCTCAACGAGCACGGCATCTCATGGAAGGACTACTACACGGACCTCCCGACCTGTGCTCTCTTTTTGCCCGTCTTCCTCAACAATCCGACGAAGGCCGTCCATGTCAGCGAGTTCTTCGCCGACGCGGCATCGGGACAACTCCCAGCCTTCAGCCTGGTGGATCCCTACACGAGTTTCTCCGAAGAGGGCGGCGACATTTCGGTCGGCGAGGGTTACGCGGCTCTGGTCATCAATGCGTTGATGCAGGGTCCTGCTTGGGAGAAGACCGCGTTGATCTGGGTCTACGACGAACATGGAGGCTGGTACGACCACGTTCCCCCGCAACCGGCAGTGAAACCGGACAACGTCCCGCCCACTCTGGAGCCGAGCGATGTGGCGGGTGCGTATGACTACACGGGCTTCCGGGTGCCCTGCTGCGTCGTCTCCGCCCGCGCGAAGAAAGACTACGTGTCACATCAGACGTTCGACCATACGTCGATCCTGAAGCTCGTGGAGACCAAATGGAATCTTCCGGCCCTCACCTATCGCGACGCCAATGCGCACAACATGCTCGACTTCTTCGATCTCACATCAAAGAAGCCGCCTTTTGCGGAGCCGCCCGTGCTGAAGGCGCCGAAGAACCCCTTCTCGAGCCCCGCCGCCCTTCCCCCCGGCTCCATAACAGGAGCGCAAAAGGCGCTGTTCCATACGACGTGTACGGAGCTGCCTGCGGGATCACTTCCTCCGGCGAACGCAAAAGTCGCCGTCGTGCCGCCGCACGCAAACGCGCTGATGGCAGCCCAACAGAAGCGGATCCAACGGGAGATCCGGGTTCAGACCTAGGTGGATGCACAAGATTGAGCAGTGCGCGGGACTTGAAAACTCTGCAGTCGAGCAACTCGAGCTCAAGGTGAAGGCTCGCCGAGTTCGCCGCGGCGCTGCCCGGCTGTTGCGTGGTGGCGGAGACGGCCAGACCCCTCGGGTTTGAACGGACCGTCAAGAGTCCCGACAGGGCGATGAGCCAGAGCGTGATCAGCGGGAGCGTGAATCAGCCGCCAAACTCGCCGGTCAACGCGGCAGCGCTCTGGGTGTTGGCACCACGGCTCAGACTGCTCGTGCCACTATCCCAATAGGTGGCCTCGAACACCTTGTGGGCGATGACCCAACTGGCCATGTCGATGATGAAGCCTGGGTCGTCACCCCCACTGGTTTGCTTGCCGGGGTCGGTCACAGCCGCACTGTTTGGCGCGCTCGCCCCCCACCCCAGGCCCCACTCGGGAAGCACGATCAGCTTATTCTGCTGTGCCGCGAACGACGCGAGCCAGTTCAAGCCGTAGGTCTCCGTCTTGATCTTGTCGAATTGGGCTTGCTCGCCGGGGTAACTGGCCCAAGCAGTGTCGTACACATCAAGCCCGATGAAGTCGACGTACGAATTGCCGGGGTAATACGTCGCAAGATCACCCACACCTAAGTCGCCCACCGTTGGGTTCCATTCGAAACGGAAGGCTGCACCGGGGACCGAGCGCATCGCCGTCACGATGTTGTGCCAGTAGGCGATGAAGTTCGCTTGCTGTCCTTTTGCTGCCCAGGGGAACCAGCCGCCGTTGAACTCCCAGCCCAAACGGATGATCGAGGCTCCTTGACGGTCCGCGACGAGCTTCTGCGCCAGCGCAACGAAGTACTTGTCGAAGCTCCCCGTTGCGCCTTCGGCCAACGTGCTCCCGTTGTTGGGCAAGATCGGCACGCCCCAGATCATCTGGTAATCGCTGCGGACCCACCGGGCCAAGAAATACGAGGGATCCGAGATGGTCGACCATGACGAGCCGTCGAAGAAGTCCATGGCGTAGTGCAGGCCCGTGTCGTGGATCGCGTTGGCGAAGCTGGACACACAGGAGGGGCAACCGGCACCGGCGTAGACACCGATCGTCGCACCGCTCGCAGTGGCGGAGATCGCCTTGCCGCCTCGCCCACCGAGCAACGGCAAGAAGAGCATGCCGGCGACGAGCAACGCAGTGGCCACGACGACGCCGACGAGCACCCGGCGAAATGGGCGCCCCCGAGTACGCCGTGCGTGGCGGGCACGACGTCGGACGCCCCAGAGCATCGCGGAAACTTACCGGACGAACTACGAGGCAATGGCCGCGGGGGGGTGGGCTACCGGTGTTGCGGACCGTCTCTTGCTCCCACAACCCCGGGTCGGTGAGCACCCGAAGGCGGTCTCCGGATGTCAGGGCGGCCTTAGCGAACCCCGGTGCGATCCGTGGATACTGAAAAGGAACGACGCCGGCCCATCAGTGCACCGACACTTCGTGGAAGTAATAGCCCTTGTCGAGGTCGTCGATGAGACCGAGATGCGTGGGCTGCCAACCCAGCAGCTCGCGGGTCAGCACGCTCGAGACCGGGGCATCGGTCCCAATGAAGGGCGCCAGGAATCCGAAATGCTCGCCCGCATCCTCGGGGGAGATGGAAACGACCGGGAGCTGGAGATGCCGTCCGATCACCTCGGCAACCTGGCGGATCGCCACTCCCTCCTCCGCGACTGCGTGCAGGGCCGATCCCGCCGGGGCCTTCTCGAGCGCCAGGCGGAAGACCTGCGCGACGTCGAGGCGGTGGGCGGCGGGCCAGCGGTTGGAGCCATCCCCGGCGTAGCCCGAGACGCCCTTCTCGCGGGCGATGCCGACGAGGGTCGCCATGAAGCCGTTATCTCCTTCGCCGTGACACGTCGGAGGAAGTCGCACAGCCGAGGAACGGATGCCGGACGACGCGAGGGAGACCGTGAACTGTGCGGTTCCCAACCGGGTCAGCGGACCGTTGCCCATTGCCGTGAAAGCTGGATCAGGGCGACGCCCGTCCAGTTCGGTCGCCACGCGGCCGGAGGCGAGCCCGAGCACCCCCGAGGCAATGAGGAAGGGTCGGTCGGAACCAGCAAGCACTTCGCCAAATGTCTCGACGGCGCGACGATCCGCATCGGCCGCGCCCTGGAAGTCCCCCGAGAAGGCGCTTTCATGCTTGAACGCGAGGTGTATCACGCCGTCGCATGCCTCGGCGCCCGCCCGCAGGCGGTCGAGATCATCGAGAGTTCCACGAAGGACCTCTGCCCCGGCCGAAATGAGCGCAGCAGCCGAGGCGTCAGAGCGGGCGAGGCCGACGACCTCGTGGCCGGAGCCGATGAGTTCGGGAACGACGGCGGAGCCGATCCAACCCGATGCACCAGTGACGAAAACACGCATGAGAACCTCCAAGTGGTCGTACGGCGTCGCCCTCATGAAGCGAGTCCGATGTCAGTCGCTGTCATGACTCTATCAGCTATGTCAGTCACTGTCATCACCCTTCACTATGATTTCCCCATGTCGCGTTGGCAACCGGACAGCCGAGGCAGGCTCGAGCAGGCTGCCCTCGCTCTCTACGGAGAGCGCGGTTTCGAGAACACGACCGTTGCCGAGATCGCAGAACGGGCAGGGTTGACGGAGCGAACGTTCTTCAGGCACTTCGCCGACAAGAGGGAGGTTCTGTTCGGGGGCGCCCGCATGCTGCAAGAGCTCCTTGTGAGCGCTGTTGCCAGCGCGCCAGATTCCGCAACGCCGATCGACGCTGTCCTTGCGGCCCTCGAATCCGCAGGCGCCCTACTGCAGGAGCGCCGCGATTACGCCCGCCAGCGCCAAGCCATCATTGCGGCGAATGTTGAGCTGCAGGAGCGAGAGCTGATCAAGCTCGCGACGCTCGCCGCGGCGCTCGCCGAGGCGCTACGCGCCCGCGGCGTCAGAGAACCAGCGGCGAGCCTTACCGCCGAGGCAGGGATCGCTGTCTTCAGGGTCGGGTTTGAGCGCTGGGTCGAGGAGTCCAACCGGCAAGAGCTGCCCCTCGTCATCCGAGAGTCATTTGACGAGCTGAAAGCGCTGACCGCGGGCCACTGATCATCTCGGGTGGTTCGGGCGCTGAGGGGCGGGGTCGCGCGCCGGCTCCGTCAGCGAATCTCACGGAGTGAGGGAGGCATGCCGCAACGAATGGCGAGTTCTGCATCTCGGAAGGACACAATGGCCCGAATCAAGAACGCCTCCCCCACCTCTGCAACCTCGAGTACTTGTAGTCCACTTACAACCAAGACGCCATCGTCGTCGGGTTCGTAGGTTGCAAACGCCGGCTGTCCGTTGCACCAGCCCGCGCGCAGTGGCACCCCGTGTGGGCGGGCGGAGGCGAACACCATCTCGTCGACAAAGCCGGCCACGGCTTCTCGTCCGTCGAACCAAGCCAGCATCGGCGGCATGGACAGGCGGACGTCTTCGGTGACGAGCTCGACGAGGGCTTTGATGTCGGCGAGCCGCCAGGCTTCGACATATCGGTCCAAGAAGGCTCGAACGCCCGGCTCGACGGGATTGAGACGCGGACTGGTCGGGCGTGCCCGGACCGCCTCGCGAGCCCGGGACAGCAAGCTATTGACGGCGGTCTGGCTGATCTCGAGAACGTCGCTCACCTCCGCGTGGCTGAAGCCGAGAACGTCAACGAGCAACAAGGCGGCCCGCTGTCTCGGAGCAAGACGTTGCAACGCGGCGACAAAAGCGAGGCTGACGTCTTCTCGCCGTACGATCTGATCTCCGGGATCGCCGAGCACGTCCAGCTCGGCATTGCTCACGGGTTCTACCCACGTGAGGTCTGGATCGATATCGGGGCGGAAGGAACCCGGCGAAACGGCCAAACCCTCACCGGTCGGATCGAGACGCGATCGGCGCTGGCGCAGAGCATCCAGACAGATGTTTGCCGCAATCCGATAGAGCCAACCCCCAAAGGATCCTGATCCCTCAAAGGTGTCGAGGCGACGCCAGGCCCGTTCGAGCGTGTCTTGCGTGGCATCCTCGGCATCAAGGCCAGACCCCAACATCTGGTAGCAGTGGCGAAATACTGCACGGCGATGGGGTTCCACGAGCGACGCGAAGGCGTCGTGGTCCCCCGCCGCCGCCCGATCGAAGAGGTCCCGCTGCACGGCAGAATCACTCATCGAGATGCTCCTCGTGAGCTGGGCGCTCTCGATCGGACGGTCGGGTCGCCGTTCAGCTCGTTGGACAAGCTAGTCCGACCACTTGGCCCTGCGGGTCAGCGAACAGTCCGAACGTGACTCCCGGAACGGCGGTCGCCGGCTGAACGATACGGCCTCCGTTCTTGGCCGCGTTGTCGAGCGTGCCCGCAACGTCCGCGACGCCGACGAAGAAGGTCACGAGGGGCTGGCCGTCCTGGAGAGGGCTGATGCCACCCGGAATGGCGCCCTCGACACCGGATTCCACATAGCTGTAGCCGGGCATGCCACCCTCGGGAAAACTCCAGCCAAACAGGTCACCGTAGAATTTCCTGGTGGCATCGGGGTCCTTGGACCGAATCTCAAAGTGCACAACGGGATTTCCCATGTTCGCTTCCTTTCATCGTTCAGTACCTTCACCTAGTCCGACGAGAGGAAGCCGCAGATCTCTCGGTGTTTCTTGGTGGCGAGACTCCCGGTCGAATGAAGCCGAGGCCGGACCGGCCTACGGGGCAGTCCTCTCCCACACCGACACGTGTTGCGCGCTGTCGCTCGTGAACGGCTCTCGTCGCCAGCCGCCCCAGCGCTCGCGCAGGCGCAGACCAGCGATCCGGGCCATCAAGTCGAGTTCGGCGGGCCAGACGTAGCGGTACGGCATGGAGAACGTCTCTGCCCGGCCCTTCTCGATCCAGTAGTGGCGTGAGACCCCCAACTGGCGGGCCACATCCAGCTCATCGAAGCCCAACCTGGTCGGGCTGGCCGTGAAGGCCCGGACCGTCTCTCCCGGAGGGAGGCGGCGGATCTGGGGTACCTCCACCTCAATGACGAAACAGCCTCCCTGCTCGAGGTGCGCCGCCACGTTGCAGAAGCATGCCACCTGCTCGTCCTGCGTGATCAGGTTCTCGATCGTGTTGTAGACGAGGTAGGCGAGCCGGAAGGTCTGGTCAACGGCGGTGGAGGCAAAGTCCCCGAGCGTGACGCCGATTGCCTCCCCACCTGGCTTGGCCCTCATCTGCGCCACCATGTCGGGTGAGAGGTCGATCCCGTGCACGGTCACCCCGCGCTGGCTGAGCGGCAGCGCGATGCGACCTGTCCCGATACCCAACTCCAGCGCAGCGCCGTCGCCCGCGAGGTCGGCCAGGAACTCGACCGTCGTTCCGACGAGCGCCGAGTCGAACATAGCAGTCGAGTCGGCGTCGTAGTTCGGGGCGACGTGCTCGTCGAAGTAGTTCGTCTCCACCGGCCCACAGTGCCAGGTCGGCGCGGCGCGCGCCGCGTCTCGCGAGTCCGGCCCGGGGGGCCCTAAACGGTCTTCACCACCAGAACTGCGCAGTGTGCGCCGTGGGCCACCGAGTTCGGCACGCTGCCCAGGTAGCGGCGGGCCCCGCGCATCCCCTTGCTTCCCACCACGATCAGGTCTGCCCCGACTTCGACGGCGATGCTAAGGATGACGTCATCCGCGTTGCCCTGCGCCGCATGGGCCTCGACCTTCAGGCCATCCCCGAATTTCTCGATGGCCGATTCACCAACCGCCTTGGCGGCCTCTTCGACGAGGGCCTGCCCCGCGCCGGAGTCGACGAGCGGGGCACCCGTCGCCGAGGCCATGCCGGGCCGGGGAGCCCGGACCGCCGTCACGATATGGAGTGCAGAGCCCCACGAGCGCGGCGATGTCCGCTGCTGTCTGGACCGCCCGCTCGGCGGTGGGAGAGCCGTCGGTGCCGACGACGAGAATCTTGTACATAGCCTCGTCCCTTCTCCGCCCGAGCGACCAGCGTACCCCTCTTCAGATCGAGCCGCCCTCGATCAACCGCTCATGGCGCCGTACGCCGCCTCCCAGAAGTCACCGAAGAGCTGCGGCGGCGCTGGCGACGTCATGGCCCGCTGCGAGAGCAAGATCCCTGTGATGCCTCGCACCGGGTCGCTGTACCAGGTGGTGCCTGTCCCGCCGTTCCAGCCGAAGCCCCAGGGCACGGGCGGCTCGCCGGTGATCGGACCGGGCGCGCCCATGCAGTAACCCCACCCACCGTGCTCGCCGAGAAACAGTTCGGTCGAAGAACGCTGGGGCGCCGTGAGGTGGTCGCGCGTCATGGCCTCCACCGACCCCGGCGACAGCAGGGCCTCGCCCTCGTGTCGCCCACCCGCAAGCAGCATCGACACGAACGCCCACAGGTCATCGAGCGTGGAGACGAGCATGCCCGCCGTGTTCGCCATCGCTGGAGGCGTGTTCCACCAACCGCCGACCGGCGGGTCGAGAAGGGCGAGCGTGCCCGTTGCCTCGTCCGGCGCGTACGCCGTGGTAAACCGAGCCTGCTTTTGCGCCGGCACGCTGAACGACGTGTCGTCCATGCCGAGCGGCTCGAACAGGCGCTCGCGCAGGAACAACTCGAGCGGCTGTCCGCTCACCCGTTCCAGCAGGATCCCGAGTACCTGCGCACCGGTGTTGTACCGCCACTCCGCGCCCGGCTGGTGCAGCAGGGGCAGGGTGGCGAAGCGCGCGATCCACTCGTCCGACCCGAAGGGCGGAGGCGGCCACGGGGGTCCGAGCGTCATGAGGCCCAGCTCCGCCTCCGCCTCTTGGATCCGATACGTCCCGGGGGGAGCCACCACGATCCCGAAGCCCAGCCGGAAGGTCAGGAGGTCCTCTACCTTGATCGCCTGCTCGGCGGCGACGGTGTCGTCCAGCGGGCCGTCGAGGCTGCGCAGGACACGACGGTTGGCCAGTTCCGGCAAGAAGGCATCGACTGGGTCGGCAATGGAGAGGACGCCCTGGTCCACCAGCAGCATGGCGCCCGCGGCTGCGATCGGCTTCGTAAGCGAAGCGATCCGAAAGATGGCATCGCGACGCAACGGCGTCGGGTCGCCGAGCGCCGGAGAACCCAGCACCACGACATCGACGTCGCCACCGCGCGCCACCAGCGCCGCGAGGCCCGGCACGTCACCCCGCTCGACGTGTGCGGCGAGTCGTTCGCGGAAGCGGGCGAGACCGGCCGCCTTGAGCCCAGGGCCGCTCACGTGGCGTTGCACCGACGTTGCGCCATTCGCACGACGCCCCCAGTAAGGTGCCCGCGCGTGGTGCCCTCCGACGAAGCCGTTCGAATCGTGACCGCTCTCCCCGAGGTGACCGAGGGCGAGCGCTTCGGCAACCGGACCTGGTTCGTCGCCGGCAAGGCCTTCGCATGGGAGCGCCCGTTCACCAAGGCCGACCTCAAGCGATTCGGGGACACCGCGCCGCCCCAGGGCCCGATTCTCGCCTTGCGCACGGCTGACCTCGCCGACAAGGACGCCGTTTTGACGATCGGCACGAAGGGTTTCTTCACGATCCCCCATTTTGACGGCTTCGCGGCCATCCTCGTCCAGCTCAAGACTGTGAACAAGAAGCCCTTGCGCGAGGCAATCGAGGACGCTTGGCTGGCGTGCGCGCCCGAGCGATTGTCCGTCACCTGGTTGGAGGGTTCGCAGCGCTGATGGCGCGCCCGTGGCCGCCGAGATGGGTCGCCACAACTCTCAACAGGTTCGTTTAGAGTCCCAGGAAAATCGTCCGCCCCTCGGCTCCGCCTCGGCCCTCGGACCCCGGCCCCCCGGCCCTCGGACCCCGGTGAAGTGCCTCACACCCGCGGCACCCCGCCCGCATCGTTGAACCGGAGGAGGATCCAGCGGTCTTCCGCCGGCACCCACTCCCACTCCGTCATGGACGTGTGCTGAATGCGCACCCAGCCTCGCCGGTAGACCTCGGGCGCCACGCGCAAAAACGCGATCATCGACGCCTCGATCACCCCCGCGTGAACTGCGGCCACGACCAGCTCCCCCGGATGCCGCGCCACCACGGCGCGGACTGCGTCAGCCGCACGGACGACGAACTCGGACCAGCTCTCGCCGCCGGGGGCAATGGGCACGCTCGGGTCGAGGTCCCAGTCCGGCACCCCGAAGCGCTCGACTACCTCCTCCCAGGTCAGGCCGTCACACTGCCCCGGGTGCAGCTCACAGAGGTCGCAGCGCGCCCGGACGGGGCCGAGCGCTGTCGGGCCCAGGTCCGACCACGGGTCGCAGGCGCTCCGCCGTCTCAATCGCCCGGGGCAGCACCGACGAGTACAGCGCCGTGGCGTCGCGCAGTTCGGCGGTGTCATAGAGGCGGTCGGCCAAGGCGGCCACCTGGCGGCGCCCCAGCTCCGTCAGGCCTGTGCACCCTTGACGTCCGCCCACGACCCGGTTGATGTTGCACTCCGCCTCCCCGTGGCGGATGAGCACGATCCGCGACGCGTCAGCCTCGGGCGGGATGATCCGCAGCACCCCCTCATGGGCACGCTCCTCGTCCTCGCCGGCCTGCTGGCCAGCGCTCACGCGAGGTTTCCGACGAAGTGCTCGAGCTGGCGGAGCGTCCGGCACTCCACCACCTCGTCGCAATGGGCCGCGTACTCCCCCACGATGGAGTCACCCGAACCCCAGTAGTCGCGCGGCTCGGGGTTCAGCCAGTAAACGCGGCGCGCCCTGGCCTGCAGGTCCTCGAGCACCCACGACTGGGATGCGTGGTAGTTGTTGCGTGCGTCACCTAGCACCATGATGCTCGAGCGCGACGTCACCTGGTCGCCCCAGCGCTTGTGGAACTCGGTGAACGCGTGGCCGTAGTCGGAGTGGCCGTCCACCCAGATCACATCCGCCTCCAGGTTGATGCGGGCCACCGCCTCGGCCGGGTCGACCACGCCTTCGAAGAAACGAGTCACCTCGTCGATCCCGTCGACGAAGACGAAGCTGCGCACCTTGGAGAACTGCGAGGAGATGGCGTACACCAGGTGCAGGGTGAAGCGGGCGAAGCTGGCCACCGACCCCGAAATGTCCGCGATCACGAAGATTTCCGGCTTGGCCGGGCGGGGATGGCGGAAGCGCGGCTCAATCGGCACCCCACCGGTCGAGAGGGAGCGCCGCATGGTGGCCCGGAAATCAAGCGGGCCCTTACGGCCGTGACGGCGCTTGCGGGCCAGTCGCACCGCCAGCTTGCGCGACAAAGGGTGGAGCACCCGGTGCAGCATGGCGAGCTCCTCGCGGGTGGCGTGCATGACGTCGATGTCCTCGGGCAGCGGCTTGCGGATCGAGCGCGCCAGGGCCTCCGCCCCCCGGTCCTCCACCAGGCGGCGCCGGATCTCGGTCTCGACGGCACGGCGAAACTTGTCGATGCGCGCCTTGAACTCGTCGGCGGCCAGACGCTCCTCGAGTTCGGTTAGGGAGCCGCCGGCCGCGCCCGCCTGTGCTTGTCCGAGGAGCCGCTCGAGGACCGCATCGAGGTCGAGGTTTCGCAACGTGCGGTACAGGTAGTAGGTCCCGCCAACGGGACGACCGGGCTCCATCCCGGCGTAGCGATCCACCGCGTTGCGCGCCACGACGTTCATGAGCCCGGCGTCGGCCGACAGCAGAGACTTGAAGAGCAGCTCGGCCAGCTCCTCGGGGGTCATGCCTTCCCCGCCGCCGCCGCCCTGCCACGAGCGCCCCTGGCCCTGCGTGCCACGCTGGCCCGCCTGCTCGCCCTCCTGCTCGGCATCGTCCTCGCCGCCTTCGGCACCCTCGGCCGCCGACCCGGCGCCGCCGGTCCGCACCGCGAAGAACACCTCGAAGGCCGTTTCGAAGGCCCGCCAGTGCGAGGAGGACTTCACCAAGGTCGCGGCCAGCGCGTACTTCAAGGCCTCGCGGTCCTCCAGGGGGATGTGCTTGACCGCCTCGGCAGCATCGAGGTGCTCGGTCAGCGAGACCGGCAACCCCGAGCGGCGCAGCTCGGTCACGAATCCGGAGAGGAGGTCGAGCACGCGACCCTCAGCTCGACGAGGCCGACAGCAGCTCCTTGGTGGCCCGCTCGATGTCGGCCTGGTACTTCAACAAGACGTGCAGCGTGTCTTTCGCCCCGGCAGCGTCGATCGTCTCGACGCCGAGCAGCACGAGCGTGCGCGCCCAGTCGAGCGTCTCGGAGACCGACGGGGCCTTGCGCAACTCGAGGGTGCGCAGCGAGCGGACGATGCGGGCCACTTGGTCCGCCAGCTCTTCGCTGATGCCGGGGACCTTGGTCCGCACGATCTCGCGCTCGCGGTCGAGGTCGGGGTAGTCGATATGCAGATAGAGGCAGCGGCGCTTGAGCGCCTCGGACAGCTCGCGGGTGTTGTTCGAGGTGAGGAAGACCATGGGGAGCTGGGTTGCCCGCACCGTGCCGAGCTCGGGGATCGATACCTGGTACTCGGAGAGGATCTCGAGAAGGAGCGCCTCGGTCTCGAGTTCGACACGGTCGACCTCGTCCACCAGCAGCACGACAGGCTCCGTGGCCCGGATCGCCTCGAGGAGCGGCCGGGCCAGCAGGAAGTCCTCCGAGAAGATGTCCTCCTCGAGCTCTGACCACGACGGCCCCTCCTGCTCGGCCTTGCCGTGCTCGCCCGCCTGAATCCGCAGCAGCTGCTTGCGGTAGTTCCACTCGTAGAGCGCCTTTGACTCGTCGAGGCCCTCGTAGCACTGCAGCCGGATGAGCCGCGCCCCGGTCAGGTCCGCCACCGACTTGGCCAGCTGCGTCTTGCCGGTGCCCGCCGGTCCCTCGACGAGCACCGGCTTGGACAACCGGTCGGCCAGGTAGACGACCCCACTGATCGACTCGTCGGCCAGGTAGCCCACGTCGGCCAGGCCGCCCCGCACCTCGCCCAAGGATTCGAACCGGGGGGGACCACTCTCGGGGAGCCCCAACGCGGCGCGCCCGTCGTTCATCGGCGTACCTGTCCGTCTCCGCGCACGACCCACTTGAGCGTGGTCAGCTCCTTGACACCCATCGGCCCGCGGGCGTGCAGCTTCTGGGTGGAGATCCCCACCTCGGCGCCGAGCCCGAGCTGCTCACCGTCGACGAACCTGGTCGACGCGTTCACCAGCACCGCCGCGCCGTCAACCTCGGCGACGAAGCGGTCGGCGACGGCAACGTCGGAGGTGACGATGGCCTCGGAATGCCCCGAGCTGTACCGCGCGATGTGCTCAATGGCGTCGCTGACGTCGTCGACCATCCCGATGGCCACGACCGGCCCGAGGAACTCGGTGGCGAAGTCGCCCTCCAGGGCGGGCACGGCCTCGGGCACGAACGAACGCACCCGTTCGTCGGCCCGGATCTCAACGCCCGCCGCAGCCAGTGACGCCGCCAGGCGGGGCAGGAAATCGGCGGCGACGTCGGCGTGCACCAGGATCGTCTCGACCGCGTTGCACACGCCGAAACGATGCGTCTTCGCGTTGACCGCCAGTTCGTGTGCCATGCCGAGGTCGGCCGCGCCATCGATGTAGATGTGGCAGTTGCCGTCGCCATCGAGCACGTACGGCACCGTGGCATGTTCGACCAACGACGCGATGAGCGCCTGCCCGCCGCGCGGGATCAGGCAGTCGATGTACCCCCGCAGCTGCATGAAGGCCGTCGCCGTCTCGTGCGAGGTGTCCTCGACCAGGGCCACGGCGTCCTCGGGCAAGCCCGCCTTCACCGCCGCTTGGCGTAGCAACGAGACGACGGCTCGGTTGGAGTCGATGGCGGACGACGACCCACGCAGGAATGCGGCGTTCCCTGCCTTGAGACAGAGGCCGGCGGCGTCGCTTGTCACATTGGGCCGGTTCTCGTAGATGACGCCGACGACGCCAAGCGGGACGCGTACCCGCGTCACCCGCAAGCCGTTGGGCCGCACCCATCCCTCGGTGACCTCCCCGACCGGGTCGGACAGGGACGCCACTTTGCGCAGGCCGGCCGCCATGCCCCCGACCCGCTCCTCGGTCAGTCGCAGCCGGTCCCGGGCCGCCTCGACCATGCCCGCAGCCTCGGCGCGGGCCAGATCGGCCCGGTTGGCCTCGACGAGGGACGCCCACTCCTCTTCCAGGAGGTCGGCCGCCAGGGTCAACGCGTCGTCGCGCACCGCGCTCGGTGCCCGCGCCACGACCCGGGCCGCCGCGGCGGACGCGGCCCGCCAGCTGCTCCAATGCCGGTGCGGTCACCGGGTCAGGTTACAAGCACCAAGTCGTCACGGTGAACGACGACCTGGCTGCGCCGCCCCATCCACTCCGTGACGCGATCAGCGTGCACCCGGACCAGGCCCTTGGCGAAGACCTGGCCGTCCGGGCCTTTGATCTCGACGGCGTCGTCGGGTCGGAAGCCGCCGGCGACCCCGGCAACCCCCGCCGCGAGAAGTGAGCGGCCCCGCTCGGTCAGCGCCGCCCGCGCCCCCTCGTCGACACTGAGGGACCCTGCCGAACCGACGGCAAAGGCGATCCAGAGCTTGCGGGCAGAAAGGCGGCTCTTCCGGGCCCGGAACACCGTGCCCACCCCCGGCTCGCCGGCCAGCGCCGCGGCCAGCACGCCCGGCCGGCCGGCGTCGGCGATCACCGTCTGGACGCCCGACCAGGTGGCCATCTTGGCGGCCGCCAGCTTCGAGGCCATCCCTCCGCTGCCCATCGCACTGCCCGAACCCCCGGCCAGCCGCTCCAGCTGGTGATCGATCTCCACGACCTCCTCAATGAGCGACGCCTCCGTGTCGCGCCGGGGATCCGCCGTGAGCAGCCCGGGTGCGTCGGTAAGCAGCACGAGGAGCTGAGCGCCGACCAGGTGGGCCACGAGCGCGGCAAGGCGATCGTTGTCGCCGAAACGGATCTCCTCGTCGGCGACGGCGTCGTTTTCGTTGACCACGGGGACCACGCCGAGGTCCACCAGGTGGCGCAGCGTCCCCCGCGCGTGCAGGTACTGCTGTCGGTGCACGAAGTCGAGCGGCGCCAGCAGCACCTGCCCGGCGAGTGTGCCATGGGGCTCGAGCCCGTCCTGCCACAACCGCATGAGACGGTGCTGCCCGACCGCAGAGACCGCCTGGAGGACCGCGGGGTCCGACGGACGCTGCTCTCCGCGGTCGAGCGCGGCCCAGCCGGCGGCGATGGCACCCGAGGTGACCACGACGACGGTGTCACCGGCCTGGCGCGCCGCGACGATCTCGCCGCAGAGCCGCTCCACGGTCTCCTTGTTCACCGAGGACGAGCCCAGCTTGACGACAGCGATCACGACTCGTCGCCCCAGGTGAAGGTCATGGTGCCCACAGTGATCTCGTCCCCTTCGCGCGCGCCCGCCCGATTCAGGGCGCGGTCCACCCCGAGGCGTCGGAGCCGCCGAACGACCTCTGCCTGTGCTCCGTCGTCGTTGAGGTCCGACAGTGCGACGGCCCGCTCGGCGGCGCGACCCACGACGACCCAGGCGCCGGGCCCCGCCCGGCGCACGTCCACCCCTTCGGGGACGGGCCGGTGCACGATGACCTCGCTCGTCGCCGCGGCCACGGCGTCGGCCCGCGCCTGCCGCACCACGGCACCCAGCCGCTCAACGAGCGCGGCCACACCCGTGCCGGTGGCCGCCGAGAGCACGATGTCGCACAGGCCCTCGTCGTCGGAACCGATATCGGCCTTGCTCCCGACCACGACCCGCGGGCGCTCGAGGAGCTCGGGCCGGTACGCGCCGAGCTCGGAGAGCAGGATGCGCAACTGCGTCGCCGGAGGCTCGCCGCCGAGTTCCGGGGCGGCGAGATCGAGCAGCACGACGAGCACCCGGGCGCGCTCGATGTGGCGGAGGAACTGGTGCCCCAGGCCCTTGCCCTCGGCCGCGCCCTCGACGAGGCCCGGAATGTCCGCCAGGACGAACTCGGTCCCGTCGCGCACACCGCCGATCCGGACCACGCCGAGATGGGGCTCCAGCGTGGTGAACGGGTAGTCGGCAATTTTTGGTTTCGCGGCCGACACGGTGGAGATGAGCGTCGACTTCCCGGCGTTGGGGTGGCCCACCAGCGCCACGTCGGCCATCAACTTGAGCTCCATGTTCAGCCAGAACTCCTGGCCCTTCTCGCCCTGCTCGGCAAAGGCGGGGGCGCGGCGGCGGTTGGAGAGAAAGCGCGGCGTTGCCCCTGCCCCCCTGGCCGCCCTCGGCCACCAAGGAACGCGTCCCTCGGTCGTCAGGTCACACACCACGGCGCCGTCGCGGTCGCGCACCACCGTGCCCACGGGCACCGGAACCACCAGGTCCTTGCCGCGTGCACCGTGGCGCTTGGATCCCGATCCGTGCGTGCCGTCCGTGGCGCGGCGGAACGGGTGATCCCGGAAACCGAGCAGAGACGACTCGTTCACCGAGGCGACCAGCCAGACGTCGCCGCCATGGCCCCCGTCGCCGCCGTCCGGGCCGCCCCGGTCGACATGGGCCTCGCGGCGCCATGAGACCGCCCCGGCTCCCCCGTCGCCGGCGCGCGCGTGCAGCTGGGCCTGGTCGACGAAGCCGGGCATGGCGAGAAAGCCTAAGAGCCGAGCAGTCGAAGGGCGCGCTGGGCCACTTCAGCGTGGGCCCGCTCGTCGTCGAACTTCGTACAGCGTCCCGCCTCCACGACGCGCTCCCCGCCCACCCACACGTCGGTCACCAGATACCCCGCCCCGGCCCAGACGAGGTGCCCCAGCAGCTCCGCGTCGGTGGCCGACGGGGTGAAGCGGGCGTCGTTGGTGCGCAACCGGATGACGTCCGCCGGCCGCCCGACCTCAAGCGCACCAACAGGCAGGCCGAGCGCCTCGCCACCTCCCCGGGTGGCCAATCGCAGGGCCATGGCGGAGCTGACGGCACCAGGGTCTGTCGCCCGCCCGGGCCAGCAGTGCCGCGAGCCGCATCTCGTCCCAGAGATGAAGATCATCGTTGGAGGCCGGCCCGTCGGTCCCCAGTCCCACGCGCACGCCGCGGTCCAGCATCGCCTTCAACCGCGCCACCCCCGCACCCAACTTCCCGTTTGAGCCCGGGCAGTGGGCCACTGCCACGTCATGCTCGACGACCAGGTCGAGGTCGGCATCGTCCAGCCACACCGAGTGCGCGGCCAGGACGCGGCCGCCGAGCGCACCCGCCTCGGCCAGCAGCGCCGGTGCGCTCATCCCGTAGCGGTCCATCACCATCGTGCCCTCGGCCAGCGTCTCGGAGAGATGGATCTGCAGGAGAGCGTCGCGCCGTTGGGCCTCGGCGGCGATGGCCCGCAACCCCTCGGGCGGCACGGTGTAGGCCGCGTGCGGGCCGAAGCCGAGATGGAGGCGTCCCTCCCGGCCCTCCATCGAGTCGAACAGCCGGCACGCCTCGTCGAGCAAGATCTCCCAGGTGTCCGTGCTCCCCGCGCCCGGCACGTCGAAGATGCCCGGGGTGTACATGGCCCGGATGCCGGCGTCCACCAGCGCTTCGACGACGGGTTCCGGGTGGCGGTACTGCTCACAGGTGGTCGTGGTGCCGTTGCACAAGAGCTCCGCCGCCCCGAGCATCATGCCCCAGTAGACGTCCTCGTCGCTGAGCAATGCTTCGCGGGGCCAGACGGACTCGTGCAACCAGCGCTCCAGGGGAAGCCCGTCACCCGCGCTGCGCAGCAGCGTCATGGGCGAGTGGCCGTGGCAGTTGACGAGCCCCGGCATGAGCAGGCCGCCCAACTGGTGGACTTCGGTCCCCTTGGCGGCGGGGACCTGCCACGGGTCACCGATCCACGAGACAAAGCCGTCGTCGATCTCGATGGCGCCCGGCAGGAGCATGGTGTCGTCCGGGTCGACGGTGAAGACGGCGTCGGCCACCAGCCGAAGCGTCATGGTGCGGCGACGAACAACCGGTCGGACAGGTCGCGCGAGACCCGGATGGACTCGCCACCGCCCTCCACCGCCACCTCCACGCTGCCGTCGCTATCGCGGCCGCCCACCTTGGCCACGGCGCCCGGGATGAAGCCACTCTCGTCGAGCATCGTCAGGGAGCCCAGGTTGAGCTCGACCTCTTCGCTGATGCGCAGAAGGCGCACCCGCTCGCCCACGCTCACGTCGGCAAGCGGGCGGGTCGCGACCGAAGGCGCCGGTGAGTGCGAACCGGGGATGGGGTTGCCGTGGGGGCACGTGGCGGGGTCACCGAGCAGCTCGACGAGGCGAGCCTCGACATCGTCGGAGATCACGTGCTCCCAGCGCCCCGCCTCCCGGTGCACCTTGTGCCATTCGAGCCCGATGACGTCGACGAGCAGCCGCTCCGCTAGGCGGTGCTTGCGCACGACCTTCTCCGCCAGGGCGCGGCCGCTGTCGGTGAGCGAAAGCCGCCGGCCCTCCCGGGCGACGTAGCCGTCCTCGCTGAGGCGGTCGAGCATCTCGGAGACCGAAGGGGCGGACCGGCCCAGCCGCTCGGCGATGCGGGCCTGGATCACGGGCACGCCCTCCTCGCCCAGCGCGAGCATCGTCTCGAGATACTCCTCGACTGGGGGGTGGTACTCCTGGGGCGAATGCGTGGGCGACCGCTGCTCAGCCACGACAGTCCTCAGCCATGACAGTGGTCGGCAGAGGGAGGCACGTCGAGCGCCGGGTTTCGGTCGAAGAAGCCGACGGGGATCAGCATGAAGCCAGCGGACTCCACGGGCATCACGGGCCAGTCCTCGGGCCGGGGGATGTGGGTGACGCCGAATGAGTGCCACAGGACGATGTCGGTATCGACCACGGACCGGTCCTGCGCCGTCCACGCCGGCAGGCCGGCTCCGCCCACGTGCTGGTTGGGGTAGTCGCCCGCCGCCCGCCGCTCAGCGGAGTCGAACGGCGTCACCCACAGGTTGTGCGCCGCGAACGCGGCGCGCCGGCCGATGCTCGATTCGGGGCCGGCCAGGAGCGTGGGGGTGGCGCCGGGCAGGAGCTTGTAGGACGTCGGCTGACCCAACCCGTTGCGACGGCTCCGGTTGGTGATGCGCCACGAGCGCGAGCGTGACGGATCGACGTCGCGGCGCGCCGCCAGCTCTGTCTCGAGCAGCGTGGTCGACGTTTCGAAGGCACTTCCGTAGGGGTTGCCCTCGCCGGGTGGCGACGGCACCGCATCCACCTCGAAGACGGCGTTGTCGGTTCCGTCGATCTCGACGTCGAGCCGCACGTTGAACAGGTGCTGGTGGAAGGGCGCAGCCAGCCCGGGCGCCACGAGGCGTGCGTGCGCACCTGGGTCATCCCCAGCGACCGCCATCGTCGACATGATCCCCGTCAACTTCACCTCGAGCTGCATGGTGCCGTCGAGGTAGAAGTACCAGTAGAAGCCGTACTCGTAGTTCCCCACCGTCGCGATGGAGCTGATCACGAGGCGCCGCGACCGGCGTACCTCGGTACGGCCCGACATCATATCCACGTGCTTCCAGAGGATGGAGAAGTCCTCTTCGTGCATGCAGATGGCGTTGTGTTTCGTGCGCGGCTTGCCGCGTTCGTCGGCGAAGACGTCGTCGAAGTAGTGGATCTCGCCGAGGCAGTCGCACCCGAGGGTCAGCGGGTTCGCCATCCGGCCGAGTCCCCACTCCCCGGTATCGAAGGCACTCTTCCACGAGTGCATGGGACCGGGGTGTCCGTAGGGAACCACCATCTCGCTAACAGAGGCCCGGTAGACGATCGGCCGTACCCCTCCGCCGTCCTCGTAGCCGATGGTGGAGAGCACGAGGCCCTCCAGGGGATCCATGCCCACGCGGAGCGACCACTTCTGCCACCGCACGAGGTTGCCCTCCACCACGAAGCTCGGGCCTTCGGGCTGGGTGATGACGAGCGGCTTCAAGTCCGTGCGCAGCGGCCCGTTGTCCTCGGGGTAGTAGCTCCCCGACGTCGGAGGGATAGGGACCGTTCCGGTGTCGATCACCTCGAGCACCTGGCCCCGCGCCATGTCGACGATGGCCAGCAGGCCCTCGAGGGGGCGGGCGTAGCCGTTGTCGTCGGGCGCCGCGCGTAGATAGGGAATGCACTTGGTGATCCGGCGTCCCTTCTCGTGGTCGAGCCCGAAGGTGCCGGCCGGCCAGGGGTCGACCTGGACGAGCGACCGGTCGGTCACCCCGCGGCGGTCGAGGGCGGCGTTCCACTCGGCACACTCCTGCAGGGCCAGCTGCGCCGCGTAGGCCTCTTCCATCTGCAGCGGCGGCCGAACGTCGGGCACCGCCTGCCAGCTCACGACCGCTCCCCGAGTCACCGAGACGATCACCTCGACCACATCGGCCTCCGGGCCCTCCAAGAGCACCATGCGTACCTGGCGGTCGAGCACGGCCGGCTCGCCCCGGTCGACCGCCCGGACCACCTCCTTGGGGGGGTCACACAGGCCGACGTAGGCAAAACGCAGCGCCTCGTTCGGCACGATGGTGCGGCCACTGTCGAAGACGATCTGGCGGGCGGCCTTGATCTCGTCCCCGTTCAGGGGGGACAGCGGATGCAATGACGGGGGGGCGGAAGCGGTCGTAGTCGACATCGAGGCCATCGTAGGTGGCGGGGGCCCGGTGACCGAGTGGCGCCTACCATGCACCGATGGAGGATGCCACCGACCCGGCGGCGCGCAGCGCCCGGGAGCTGGCCCGTCGGATCGGGACGGACCACCACGACGTGCTGGTCGTACTGGGAACCGGGCTGTCGGGCGTGGCAGAGTTGCTCGGCGCGGGAGATGATTCGCTCCCGCTCGACACGCTCCCTTCTTTCCCGCCCTACACGGCGGCCGGGCATCGGGCGCACGGCTGGTCGGTACCAATTCAGGGGCGCCAGGTGTTGATCTTCGGCGGCCGCTCTCACCTCTACGAAGGGATCGAGCCGGCCGAGGCCGTCCACCCCCTCCGGACCGGCATCGCGGCCGGCTGTAGGACCGTCATCCTGACCGCCGCCGTCGGGGGTATCCGCGACGACCTCAGCCCCGGTTCGGTCATGGTGGTCGAGGACCAGCTCAATCTGACCGGGCGCAGTCCGCTCAGCGGCCCAAGCTTTATCGACATGGTGGACGCCTACTCCCCACGGTTGCGGGAGCTCGCTCTCTCGACAGCCGAACCCGCGGGCAAGCTGATCTCTCCCCGACCCGGGGTCTACGCCCAGGTATCGGGGCCCCAATTCGAGACTCCGGCCGAAGTCAGCATGCTGCGCCAGGCCGGCGCCGACGTCGTGGGCATGTCCATGGCGCTCGAGACCATCGCCGCCCGTGCCGCCGGTGCCGAAGTCCTGGGCCTCGCCGTGGTCACCAATGCCGCGGCCACCACCGCGTCACTGACCGAGATCACGGCCATTTCGAGTATCGGTGCTGCCTCGGCACCGGTCGTGGCCGCCATCGTCCGCCACGTAATCGGGTCGCTCCCCTGAGCGGACACCTTTGATTGTGACCCAACGACACGTCTCCGATGTCAGTGCGGAACAGTGGGAGTGACGCTCTTTCGACGGTGGTGCAACCAGAATCCGACGATCAAGACCCCGACGACAAGGCCAAACACGAGAATGAGAACGTCGTCGGCCGAATGATGACCGGTCGCGATTCTGCCCAGCCCGTATGCGCTCGGAGCTACGGATAACGCAAAAGCGAGCGATGCGACGAAGTTCCACAATACGAACTGTCCGTGCTGCATCTTTGCCGTGCCCGAGACGATCGCCGGCGTGACGAAGACGGCCAGCCGTCCCCATTTCGCATAGGCCTGCTGGCCCCGTTCAACGATCCTTCGCCGGCCCGCTTGGCGTTTGCCAGGTCTTTCCAGGAGTTCACGACCCCAGCGGAAGCCGATCGCATACCCGATCAATCCGCCTACCTCGCCAGCGATGGTTGCCACCACGATCACCGCCACCAAATTCAGTTGACCCTGGCTTGCGGCGACGCCTGCCGCTCCAATCGCCGCAGCTCCGATGAATGGGACTCCGGCCCAAGAGGCCATCACTCCGAAGAACAGAACGACGTACCGCCACCAGACGGTCGCGAGCCCCGTTGCCAACAGGATCGACGACACGCGCCAACCCTACCGGTGTCGATTCGCGCTCTTGAACTGGTTCGGAACGCGCCTCGAAGCGGCGCGACCGGTCAGCCGAGGTGCTGAGATGTCACCCAGGCTTGGGCCACGGCGGCAGGGTCCTGATGCTGCGAGGTCACGTCGAGGTTCAGCTTCGAGATGGCATTGGTGGTGAGTTTGGCGTCGACGGTGTTGAGCGCCTTGGCCACCCCGGGGGTGTCCACCGACTTGCGGATCACGGGGACGATGTAGTCGGCGCCCTCGAGGTGCTTGTTGTCGGTGAGGGCGACGAAGTTGTTCGAAACGACATTGCCGTCGCTCGAGAAGAGCTCCACCACCTGCACCTCGCCGTTCTTGAGCGCGGCGACGCTGAGTGGGCCGGCCTCGTCGAGCGACTTGAACCCGGCAAAGGTGAGGCCGTAGACCTTCTTGAGGCCGGCCTCGCAGCCGGCGAACGTCGGGCACTCCGGCGGCCCCCCGAGGATGAGCTTCGAGGCGTTGGGCTTCAGGCTGGAGATCGTGGTCAGGTGATACTTCTTCGCCGTGGCCTGGGTCACCGCGAAGACGTTGGTGTCGAGGGCATTGGATGCTGGGAGGACCGTCACCCCGTACTGCGCCAGCGCCTTCTGGTCCGCCGGCACCGCAGTCGCGATGTTCGTCCCGGCCGGCTGGGGATTGCCGCCGTGCAGATAACCGAGCAACGACGCCGCGTAGTCGGCTTCCAGGTCGATCTGGCCCTTCTCAATTGCCGGCACCACAATCGCCCGCGTTCCCGTCGCTGGTTCGACGGTGACCGGGTAGCCGGCCTTCTTCAGCACGTCGCCGTAGATGTTGGCGACGATGGCCTGCTCCTCGAAGTTGGTCGACCCGATGATGATGGTCGGTTTGCCGCTTGACGCGCTGGCTGCCGCGGCCGCGGCACCCTGCACGGTGACGAGGGCGAACAGGGACAGGGCGGCACGAATGAGAACGGAGCGCCTGCGTTGCGTCACGTGAGCATCCTTCCTGGGGAGACGAAAGTTCAGAGCCGGAGGCACCGATCCACCGCCACCAGGCGCACGAGGATCGGGCGCCCATTTGTCATCAAACCGAAATCCTGACCAGACCAGTAGGGATTGTCAACTACGGGCTACTCCGATCACCGCGGCACCGTTGGCACCGTCGATGCGATGGCGCCCACTCGGGACGCCATATGACGGCGGGCCACCCGATGGCGCAGTGGAGGCGGCGTGAGCGCCCGGGTGAGCAGGCCGAGCGCGAGCGCAATGAGGCCGGCCAGCACGGCGACCAGCAGTGAACCGGCGACCGCCGGCACCGTGTCGCCGGTGTTGAGGCCGCTGAGGATGGGGGTCCCCAGGTCCGAGTAGCTCACGTACGCCGCGAGGGTGGAGGTGGCCACGACCTCAATCGATGCCGTCCGCACACCGGCCATAACGAAGGGGATCGCCAGCGGCGCCTCGACACCGCGCAGCACCTGCAGGCCGGTCAGGCCCATGGCCTTGGCGGCGTCACGGACGTCGGCGTCCACCTCGCGCATACCCACGTAGGTGTTCGTCAGTATCGGCGGGATGGCGAGCATGGTGAGGGCGATCCACGCCGCCAAGAAACCGTTCCACTTGAGCGAGATGGCCGGTTGGATCGCCAGAAGTGTGAGGAGCGCCAGGGTGGGCACGGCGCGGAACGCATTGGCGGCATTGACGGCGACCAGTCCACCACGCCCGGTATGCCCAAGGACGACGCCGAGCCCACCTCCGAGGACGAGTGCGGTCACGATGACGGCCGCGCTGAGCTTCAGCTGGTTCACGAACAGCACCGGAATGCCAGTCGGACCGGACCAGTTGGCGGAGGTGGTGAACCAGCCGAACAGATGAGCGAGGAACGACACTTCAGATCACCCGCCTTATGCCGCCGCTCGGACGGCCCGGCGCCCTGAGCGGGACCAAGGCAGCACGAGCCGCTGCAGGCCGACGAGAAGGAGATCAGCGACCGCCGCCAAGGCGATGGAGAAGACCAGCCCGACGATGATCGGAGTGTTGTACGAGATGTTAAAGCCGTAGGTGATCTGCTGACCGAGACCCCCGAGGCCGATGAGCGCGGTCACCGTGACGAGCCCGATGACGGTCGAGGTGGCCACCCTGAGACCGGCGAAGATGTACGGCAAGGCCAAGGGGAGATCGACGCTCCACAGTGCCGAGGTGCGCGAATACCCGAATGCGGTCGCCGCCTCCCTGGCATCGGCCGGCACGGCGTTGAGCCCGGCCACCGTGTTCCAGATGAGGATGAGGAACGTGTAGCCCACGAGCGCGATCTCGGCCGTCACCCACGATGCGGGAGGGATGTACCCGGTGATGCCACCGACAACGGCGAACAGCGCCAGGGACGGGATGATGTAGAGCAGGCTGGCGAACCCGAACACCGGGGCCCGAACGAGCCGGTAGCGCCAGGCGAGGACGGCGAGCGGAATCGAGAGCGCCGTGCCGATCGCAACGGCGATCAGTGTCAACTCAATGTGCTGTACCAGGTCCGACTGAATCTGCCCCCATTGGCGGGTGACATAGCTCCATTCGAAGAATGGCCCGGTCCCGGCCAGCACGTCGAAACGCTATCAGGCAGCCTCCGGCGGACCCCTGTTGGCAAAGGCCTGGGTAACGTACAGCGGTGATCACGCTCGAGCGAGTGAGCAAGCACTACAGCGGAAGCTCGAACGCCGTGACTGAGCTCAGTTTCAGCGTCGCCGACGCGGAGCTGTGCGTGCTGGTGGGCCCGTCGGGCTGCGGCAAAACAACCACGCTGCGCATGATCAACCGCTTGATCGAACCGAGCGGAGGTCGGATACTCATTGGCGGCGAGAACATCCTCACGATGGACCCCGTGCGATTACGCCGCGGCATCGGCTACGTGATCCAGCAGGGTGGGCTGTTCCCCCACAAGCGGATCGCAGACAACGTCGCGACCATTCCCCGGTTGTTGGGGTGGGACAAGGAACGGACGGAGGTCCGGGTGCGCGAGCTCCTCGAGCTGGTAGGACTCGACCCTTCCAGCTACGCGCGCCGCTTCCCTCACGAGCTCTCAGGGGGTGAACGCCAGCGCGTCGGGGTGGCTCGTGCGCTCGGTGGCGACCCTCCAATACTCCTCATGGACGAGCCGTTCGGCGCCGTCGATCCGGTTACCCGCAACCGGCTCCAGGACCAGTTCCTCGAGTTGCAGGCCGAGCTGAAGAAGTCCATCGTCTTTGTCACCCACGACATCGAGGAAGCGGCGAAGCTCGCCGATCGCATCGTCGTGCTCTCCCAGGGAGGCGTGCTCGAGCAGTACGACACCCCGGCCGAAGTGCTGGGGCGACCAGCGACGCCGTTCGTGGCCGATTTTGTTGGCGCCGACCGCGGGGTGCGTCGGCTGGCCGTGATGAAAATCGAGCCCGATGAGCTGTTCCAACCTCCACGTGTGACGCCAGAGAGCACAATGGCCGAGGCACGGGCCGCTGCAGCCGGGGCCGACAGCCGATGGGCCATCGTGGTCGAACGGGACGGCGGCCTGCGGGGTTGGGTCGACCTGGACCCGAGCCTGAGCGGGTTGGTCGCCGGTCACGTGGTGCCCTTCGAGGTCCAAGTCCCCGTCGGCACCTCGCTGCGCACGGCGTTCAGCGAGATGCTCCAGCACGACGTCGGGTGGATCCCAGTGGTCGACGAGGGGCGGTTCCTGGGGGTTCTCACCCCGAACGGGCTCCACGCCGCCATGCGTCGTTCGGTCGGCGGCACGCCCCTCGAGCCCCAGGACGCGCCGTAGCCCCGGATTACGCTCGCTTCTCGATGTCGATCAATTTCCAGTTCCGCGGTCAATTCGAGAACCGAGAGATCAATCGGCTTCATGCAGAAGCATTTGCCACTCGCCTGTATGAGGACGACGAATGGAACTGGCAGGAGCTGGTCGCCCGGTTCAGCCTCGGGTGGGTGGTCGCGAGGTCCGACCAGAACCTTGTGGGCTTCGTGAACATTCTTTGGGACGGCCTCGTTCATGCGTGGATCCAAGACACCATGGTCGCAGCAGGTGCCCGAGGTCACGGGGTTGGGACCCAGCTCGTTGCCATTGCCCGTGATGCCTGCCGAGATGCGGGATGCGAGTGGCTGCACGTCGATTTTGACGAGGATCTGGGCAAGTTCTACATCGACTCGTGCGGGTTCACGCCGACTTCGGCCGGTCTCATCCAGTTGTAGAGGTGCACGCCTTCTCGGGCCCCCGATGAGGGTGTCCCCCCGAGAGCGCTCAAAATGAGGGGCCCTCCAGCGGCGCCATTCACCGAGAAATCAGATCCTTGTCAGCGACGGGTTGGCCTCCTAGTCTGAGGGCGCTGTTGTACCAGGTGGTCAACTTGCCAGAGAGCGCTGGCCGAGTTTGCCGGGATCGCCGCCACGTTGGGCCCGCATCGGATGAGCCGACGTACGGAGCAGGCGAAGGGAGCACCGGTGACCCGGGAAGAGCGAATCACTTGGCAGTGTCGAGCCGTACTCCAGATGGTGTTGGAATTGCACCTTCGGGGATACCAACGACTCAGGATCTTGCCGGCGATGGCTCCGTCTGGGGCGTACTGGCAGTGCTCGATCGCTCCCGTGACGTTTGTCTCGGCCGACCATGGAGCACGACTCGATGTTGACTATTGGGAGAGCGAGCTGGTCGCAAGTTATTCGAGCGCCGACAAGACCCGCTACTTTGGCTGGACGGATATCTCCCCCAACACAACGCCGGCTGGCCTGGCCCGGCGATTCATTGGCCGGTTTCCCGAAACAAGTGAGTTGGGAAGGGGTTCGGACTGGGAGTACTCGGGCTGGTACGTCGACATGCTCCATCGGACACATCCGAATCGGTTTCCCGTGGCATTAAAGGAGTACGGGCCGGACGACTACATCACGACAGCATGGGTTGGGCGAGCACGTGGGAAGATTCGGATTCCGCTCCCGCCGCCTGGTGCGGCACCGCGGAGAGATGCGCTGCCGCTCGAGCGCCAGACCCGCACCCCGCTCCTGGGGGGCGTTCGCTGACGGGCCCGGCGGGCCCGCCGCCTTCCGTTCGGTCCCACCACGACTCGCACGGGGTTACAGAAACGGTGGCCTAAACCGCGCATCGAGGACGGTTATTCCGAGGGTTGAGACCGTGAAACCGCGCCAGTGCGAACACCCCCCCGCTAGTTTCCTCTATGTCGCGATGAACTGCCCGCTCCAACCGGGCGAACCGTAAGGAGAGGGCGCACCTTGGAATCGGACGGGATCACGAGCGCAACGATGTCCAACGCGATTGGCACGACGGAACCCGACCCGAGGCGGTGGGGAATTCTTGGCGTGGTCGTCGTGGCCCAGCTGATGATTGTCCTCGATGCCTCCATCGTGACAATCGCCTTACCTTCGGCTCAGCATGCCCTCAATATCTCTACAGCCAATCGCCAGTGGGTCATCACCGCCTACACGCTCGCCTTTGGAGGTTTGCTTCTCCTCGGCGGCCGCGTCGCAGACTTCTTCGGGCGCAAGCGGATGTTCGCCGTTGGACTGCTCGGCTTCGCCGGCGCATCAGCGCTCGGTGGTCTGGCCGTCGACCAATCCATGCTCTTCGCAGCTCGTGCCCTCCAAGGCGCATTTGCGGCCTTGATGGCTCCGGCGGCCCTGTCCATCCTGACGATCACCTTCCAGCATGACGCGAAGGAGCGTGCCAAAGCATTCGGAGCCTACGGCGCCGTGTCCGGGGCCGGAGGGGCGATCGGGGTCTTGCTCGGAGGGGTGCTCACCCAGTACGCCTCGTGGCGGTGGTGTCTGCTCGTCAACGTGCCCATTGCCATCCTCGCCTCAGTGGCAGCGATTGCGGTGGTGCACGAAAGCCGGGCCGAGGGCTCGACCCGTTACGACGTTCCCGGAGCAGTGCTCTCCACCCTTGGCCTGGTCAGTTTGGTCTACGGCTTCACCAAGGCCGCGAGCGACGGCTGGGGCGCAACGGTCACGCTTGTCTCCCTGGTCGCGGCCGTCGTCCTCCTGGCCGTGTTCGTACTGGTTGAGACGAGGACCAGTCATCCGTTGCTACCGCTTCGGGTGGTACGGGACCGCAATCGGGGCGGTGCCTTCCTCGCCTCCTTCCTCACCGGCGCTGGACTGTTCGCCATGTTCGTCTTCTTGAGCTACTACCTGCAGAGCGTGCTGCACTACTCGGCGCTCAAAGCCGGACTTGCATTCCTCCCCTTCGCCTTTGGGATCATTGTGGCTGCCGGGGGGTCGACCGGGCTCGTCCCGCGCATCGGGCCGCGTCTACCCATGACGGTCGGCCTCCTCGTCGCCGCCGGAGGGCTGGCGTGGCTCACGCAGATCGGGGTACACACGAACTTCTGGACACACGTTGCTCCACAAGAAGTCTTGATGAGTGTGGGTCTCGGTGTGGCTTTTCCGGCCTTCAGCAGTACCGCCCTTATCAAGGTTCGCGAGCGAGATTCGGGCGTGGCCAGCGCGCTCGTCAATACCACCCAGCAGATCGGTGGCTCCCTGGGGACCGCCCTGCTCAACACCCTCGCCGCGACCGCCACGGCGAACTACATCATCGTCCACGGCGCTGCCGCATCCGAGGCCGGGGTCGTGCACGGTTTCGCCGTGGCTTTTGCAGTGGGCGCCGGACTCCTCGCTCTAGGAGCGATCGTCAGCGCGGTCTTGATCTCTGCCGGGCCAGCCGAGCTGTCCGTCGAAGGACCGGCCGCCGTGGCCGCGCCAGCGGGCGGCTGACGTCTGACCCTCGGTCAATGCCCGACACCCACTTTCGACTGGGCTCTAGTGCCGCGGGGGCAAGCATCTGGCCGCCGTTGTCGCACCTGGTCCCGCCGCCGGGACGCGGCGGGATCCACCAAGCCGTAGAGTCGCTGCCGTGACAGTTATCCCGAACGGCGTCGACCACGTCGCCCTCAACGTCCCGGACGTGCCGGGCGGTATCGCGTTCTACACCGAGACGCTCGGCCTCGTTCAGAATTTCACCCGGCCCGACTTCGGCTTCGCCGGCGCCTGGCTGGATACTGCGAATGGCCAGCAGGTCCACCTCATCGAGGCCATGGTGCCCCCGAACGTGGGCCAGCACTTCGCCTTGGTCTTCAACGACCTCACCGAAACCGTGGCGGCGCTGCGCGACCGCGGCCTGCAGGTGTCCGATCCGATCCCCGTTGGCGAGACCGGCCGCCGGCAGGCGTTCATGAGCGATCCCTGGGGCAACGGGATCGAGTTGCACGAGCGCCCCGCCTGAGGGGCGACTTGGTCAGGTCCGCTTGAGGGGGATCAAGGAGCGCTTCGACGAGCGCTCCTCGATCGGCACGCGCAACTCGAGCAGCCCGTCCTTGTAGGTGGCGACAATGTCGGACTCCTTCGTGCCCGGGGGGAGAACGCGATGACCCGGGAGAACGACCCGTAGCCGAGCCGAACAGGGCGGACCACCGCCCGTGGCCTCAGCTCGTCGCCATGCCGACCACTGGCTGGTTGATGGGCGTTCCTCCCGTGGAGCCCAGGAACGGTGCATTGAAGGCGAAGAGGCCACCGTCCGACGCCACCTCCCAGTAACCCGAGCCGTCCGGCTGGGTCGCCATGCCGACCACCGGCTTGTTGATGGGCTTTCCGCCCATGGAGCCGTAGAACGGAGCGTGGTACGCGAACAACCCGCCATCGGAGGCCACCTCCCAGTAGCCCCCGGTTGCCGCGTCCACCGCCATGCCGACAACGGGCTTGTTGAGCGGCGTGCCACCCATGGAGCCGAGGAAGGGCGCGTGGAAGGCGAAGAGCCCGCCGTCGGAGGCCACCTCGTAGTAGCCCGAGCCATCAGGGAGGGCGGCGATGCCGACGATGGGCTTGTTGAGTGGCGTGCCGCCCATGGATCCGTAGAAGGGGGCGTTGAACGCGAACAAACCGCCGTCCGACGCTACTTCCCAGTAGCCGCCCGTGGCCGGGTCGTAGGCCATACCCACGATGGGCTTATTGAGCGGCTTGCCGCCCATGGAGCCGAAGAAGGGTGCATGGAAACCGAAGAGCCCGCCGTCCGACGCCACCTCCCAGTAGCCGCCTGTGCGCGGGTCGGTGGCCATGTTCACGACCGGTGCATTCAGCGGCTTGCCGCCCATGGACCCATAGAACGGAACGTGGTAGGCAAACAATCCCCCGTCGGACGCCACCTCGTAGTAGCCCGACGCCATCACGTGAGCCTGCTCGACGAGGGTCTGCTGGGCGCCGACTGTCTGGGTTTGCCCGACGGCTACGCACTGCCAGGCGGACCCGCAGGACGCACCGCTCAGATCGTCCTGCAGGGTGGGCGACGTATTGGGACTCGGCACGACCGACCACGTCGACCCGTCCCACGACTCGACCAGTGTGGAATCCTTGACGTCGCCGGTGTTGGACCAATGCCCGGCGGCGATGCAGTTGGAGGGATCGGTGCAGGACACCCCGTAGAGGAAGTTCTCGTCGCTGTTGGGCACGCTCGTGCTCGGGCCAGACACGATCGACCACGCCGTCCCGTTCCACATCTCGATGAGTGACGGGGGGCTGGAGCCGGTGTCGTCGTACCCGACGGCCATGCAGAACGACGGGTTGGTGCAGGTCACACTGTTGAGGACATTCGCGATCGTCGGCGAGGTGTTCGGGCTGGGCACGATGGACCACGCAGTGCCGTTCCACATCTCGGCCAGCGTTTGGGAGGTCGACGCTGAGCCGTACGCGCCCACGGCGAAGCAGCTCGTGGGCGCGGCACAGGACACGCTTGTGAGGTAGTTGACCACGGTCGGCGAGGTGTCCGCGCTGGGGACGACCGTCCACGTGTTGCCGTCCCACGACTCGACGAGCGTCTGCGTGGTGTTGACGCCCACGGTATAACTCCCCACCGCGGTGCAGCTGGTGGGCGACGCACACGTCACTCCGTTCAGCCCCTGGTCGGGGCTGGCGGTGGTCGAGGGGTCGATCGTTGTGTCCACGGTCCAGGCATGCCCGTTCCATGACTCGGCGAGGGTGCGTCGAATGGACCCGTTGGAGTAGTCACCGACCGCCTTGCACGACATCGCACTGGTGCACACCACGCTGAGCAGCTGATTGAAGTTGGTGGTCGTGGCGTTCGGGCTCGGGACGATCGTCCACCCACTGCCGTTCCACGTCTCGGTGAGCGTCAGGGTGGCCGTCGGGGCCTGATAGGTCCCGACGGCCATGCAGAACGAGGGTCCGCTACACGACACCGAGTTCAGGAGATTGCCCGAGGTCGGCGATGTGTTGGCGCTGGGCACGATCGACCAGGTGGAGACGGACGCCGCGGTGGACGGGGTCGAGAGGGTCAGCACGCCCGCACCGGCACACACGGTCCCGACCACGATCGGCCCGACGAGCCGTGGGATCGTGCTCCACCTACTCGACCGTTGCCGTGAGTGACGTCGCACCATCGCCTCCGTTCCAAGACACGAGCGAGGTGCCCGTCGCTGACCCTGCTGTCTTTAGCCCAGCGCGCTGACGGGGTCAAGCATTGTGGTGACCGTGTTGAGCCGGCAATTCACTCGTGGAGCGGGTCGGTCTTTAACGACCTCACCAGACCGTGGCCGCGCTGCGCGACCGCGGCCTCTGCAGGTGTCCGATCCGATCCCCGTCGGCGAGACCGGACGTCGACAGGCGCTCATGAGCGATTCCTGGGGCAACGGGATCGAGTTGCACGAGAGGCCTCCGACAGCCAGATCCCGTGGCGAGACCCTACGCCGCGTAGTGCCTGATCTCGAGCAGGTGCTGGCTCGGGTCGAAGAAGTAGAGGGCCGGTCCCAGACCGCGGGCACCGGGCTCTTCCCCCGGACCTCGCATGTTCCCGACGTCGTGGAAGGAATCGCCGTAGGGGATGCCTGCCGCCCGCACACGGGCGAAGACCTGATCGAACTCGCCGCGATCGAAAGCGAAAGCCAGGTGCTCGCCGCCCGAGGTCCCCCAGGGAGCGATCTGCAAGGTGAAGTGCTCGGTCACCCGCAACACCGAGAACGGTGGGGCCTCACCGTCGTGGCTCAGGCCGAGAACCTCGGTATAAAAAGCGACCGTCTCGTCCCTGTCGTTCACCGCGAGGATCAGGTGATCGAGCTCGATCGGCATCGGCCCGGCCCCTACCCCGCCGGCCTGCTAGGCGGTGATGATGCTGACGTGTTTGCGCCCACGCCGCTCGCTGAACTTCACCGTGCCATCGGCGGTGGCGAAGAGCGTGTCGTCTCCGCCGCGGCCCACGTTGGCGCCCGGGTAGACCTTGGTCCCCCGCTGGCGCACGATGATGGAACCCGATGTCACCGCAGTGCCGTCGAAGCGCTTGACCCCGAGGCGCTGCGCATTCGAGTCGCGGCCGTTGCGGGTTGACCCGCCGCCCTTCGTCTTGGACATGTCGTTCTCCTCGGAGTTACCCGGCCGCCGTGATGGCGGTGATCTCCAGCGTGGCGTAGTGCTGGCGGTGTCCCCACCGGCGACGCTGGTTCGACTTGGACTTGTAGGTCATGGCGTTGATCTTCGGTCCCATCTCGGAGCCCACGACCTTCGCCGTGACCGAGGTGCCGGCCAGCTGCTCGGGGGTGGCCAACACGGTGGTGCCATCGACGACCAGGACAGGCTCCAGAGACACCTCGGCGCCCACCGGCTGGCCCAACAGCTCCACGCGGACGCGCTGGCCCTCGGCCACGCGCTCCTGCTTCCCTCCGGACCTGATGACGGCGTACATGAGTGCGAGATCCTAGCGCAGAACGGAGTCGTCGAGGGTCACGCCCCGGCCTCCGCAGACGGCACATTCGGTCGACAGCGTCTCGAGGAGGCCCTCCGAGACCCGCTTCCGCGTCATCTCGACCAGGCCCAGCTCGGAGATGTCGAAGACCTGGGTCCGGGTCTTGTCCCGGGCCAGCGCGTTGCGCAGTGCCCCCGCCACCTTGTCCCGGTTCTCGCGGATCTCCATGTCGATGAAGTCGATCACGATGATGCCGCCGATGTCGCGCAGACGGAGCTGGCGCGCCACCTCCTCGGCCGCCTCCAGGTTGTTGCGGAAGACGGTCTCCTCGAGGTTGGTCTTGCCCACGTTCTTCCCGGTATTGACGTCGATCACGGTGAGCGCCTCGGTGCGCTCGATGATCAATGAGCCTCCCGAAGGCAGCCACACCTTGCGGTCGAGCGCCTTGTGGAGCTGCTCGTGGACGTGATAGCGCTCGAAGATCGGAAGGCCCTCGACTTCGGGGTCGTAGTACTCGACCCGGTCCGAAAGCTCGGGGCTAACGGCCCGCACGTAGGCGCGCACCTGCTCGAAGAGCTCCAGGTCGTCGATCACGACGCCCCGGTACTCCGCGTTGAGCTCCTCCCGCAGGATCCGCACCGATAGTTCAGGCTCCCTGTAGAGGAGACCGGGGGCGTCCGAGCGCTTGGCCTCGACCTCAATGGCATTCCACTGCTCCAGCAGCGACGTCACGTCGCGCTGGAGCTCCTCGGCCGTGACACCCTCGGCGGCCGTTCGCACGATCATGCCGTGACCGGCGGGCTTCACCTCGTCGATGATGCGGCGGAGCCGCCGCCGCTCGTTGTCCCCCAGGCGCTTGGAGATCCCGAACGCGCTGGAGTTCGGGACGAGCACGGCGAAGCGGCCCGGGAGCGAGACCTCCTGGGTCAAGCGAGCCCCCTTGGCCCCGATGGGGTTCTTCGTGACCTGACACAGGATGACCTGCCCCGCCTTGAGCACGTCCTCGATCCGGGGCTGCTGCTGCGACACACCGCCCTCGATGTCATCCCGGTCGTAGCGCACGTCACCCCGGTAAAGGACCGCGTTCTTGGGGATGCCGATGTCAACGAAGGCAGCCTCCATGCCGGGCAGGACGTTCTGGACCCGGCCCCGGTAGACGTTGCCGTCGATCTGATTGGTGTCGTCGGCCGCCCGGGAGACGTAGTGCTCCACGAGCGAGCGGCCCTCGAGCATGGCGATTTGGGTCATGTGGGGTTGCACGTGCACACAGACCAGGTATCGGCCCACTTGCTTGGACCGGCGTTCGCGCCCTCCCGAGCGGCGCCGGCTGCGCGCCTTTGCCTGGTCGTCGGATCCCTCTTCGACAGAACCTGCGGGCTCTGCCACCTCGGTCACCACCTGCGTCGGTGCCGTGGAGCCGGGCCGGACCAGCGGCACGACGGGAGCGGGTTCCTTCGGCGGTGGGGGCGCGGCGGGGGCTGGCCGGGTGTCACCGATCTTCGGCTTCGGCCTGGGCGCGCGGCGCGCCGGGTCAGCGGGGCTAGTGCTCCCCGGAGCCTCCGGGGGGCGACCCTCCGGGGTCTGGCTGATTTCCGTCTCGGACATGAGGGAAGTCCCTCCTCGCGTGGTGTGTCGCGTCGGCACAGGTCCCGGGCCCGCTCACGGGGAGCGGCTCGAACCGTGCGCCGTTGCGTTCGATCCATTGATGCGTTCGACAGGCCTTACTGGGCACCGTGTCGGTACCCAAGGCCGCTAGCAGGTCGCCCGGGCGGACGCCACGCGGATGCGTGGCCAGCGCCGCCTGAAGATGACCGTTGGGGCTGGTCACGGACAGTGCCAGGATGGCCGGGCGAATGTCGTCATCGGTTTGACGACCCTTCCGCTCCCGCCGGACCGTGAGGATGGGAGCAGCGAGCACCTTCTCCACCCGCTCCTGCAACTCCTCACCTGGCACCCCGAGCACCTCCAGCTCCCAATCACACGATGCTACCTCTTGCTGGAGCGATCCCTCCGCATTCTCGACCAGTGCGGCCGCCGCGACGTCGATCCCCAGTGGTAACAACCCGCTCAGCGCTGCCGGCAGCTCTCCAAGGGGGATCTCCCCGGTTGCGGACGGCCCGAGGCGCACGTCCAGGTACTCGCCTCGGGACTCACAGCCCGTCGGAAGAGCCAGGCCGAAGCTGACAAGCGGGTGGGGCACAAAGCCCTGTGAGTACGCCACCGGGAGGCGGCTTCGTCGCAATGCCCGTTCCCAGATCCGCGCCACATCCCGGTGGCTCGTGAAGCGAACCTTCCCCGCCTTGGTGAAGCGCAGCCGTAGGCGGCGGTACTCCTCAGGAAGCACGGCTGACCAGGCGGACCGGGATCCGATCCCCCACGGTGAGGTCCTGGCCGGTGCCCTGGCTGCCCCCCGCAGGCGGCACCGCGGACGCCACCACGTGCTCGAGGCCGAACCCGGTACAAGCGCCGCAGTCGTAGCACGGCGTCCAGCGGCAGTCTTCGACGGTGACCCGCGCCAGCGCGTCCTGCCAGTCGCCCCAGAGGAAGTCGCGGTGCAGCCCCGCCGAGATGTGGTCCCACGGCAACGCCTCGTCGCCCGACCGGTCGCGGTGGCACACCTCGTCGAGACTGAGTCCCTCGGCGGCCAAGGCCGACTCCCACAACGACAGTTCGAAGCGTTCGGACCACTCCTGGAAGGTGCCCCCCGCCCGCCAGACCCGCTCGATCACGGCACCCATGCGCCGGTCTCCCCGGCTGGCCAGTCCCTCGGCGACGGAGGCGGCAGGCTCGTGCCAGCGGATGGTGAGGCCCCGAGTCCGACGAGCCTCGCCGCGCAGCAGCGCCACCTTGCGCTCGAGCTCGGCCACAGTGTCCTGCCCGAACCACTGGAAAGGCGTATGCGGCTTGGGTACGAAGCCGCCCACCGAGGCCACCACGGTGACGGACTTTTGATGTCGCCGGCCGATCTCGACGCAGCGCGCTCCGAGCTCGGCGATGCCGAGCACGTCCTCGTCGCGCTCGGTCGGCAACCCGATCATGAAGTAGAGCTTGACCCGGCGCCAGCCCTGGCTGAATGCCGCGTCTACCGCGCCGTAGAGGTCCTCCTCGGTGATCAGCTTGTTGATCACCGTGCGCATCCGCCAGGTGCCACCCTCGGGCGCGAAGGTGAGGCCCGTTCGGCGGACCTTTTGGATCTCCGCCGCGGTGCCCACGGTGAAGGCGTCGACGCGCAACGACGGGAGGCTTACCGAGACCTGCCCCCGGTGCGCGGGGTCGTCGACGATGTCGCGCACAGTGTCCTCGATGCCCGAGAAATCCGCCGAGGACAGCGACGTCAGCGTCACTTCGTCGTGCCCGCTCCATTCCAGGCCGCGGCGTACCATCTCGCGCACCTGGGTGGCCGGGCGCTCGCGCACCGGTCTGGTGATCATGCCGGCTTGGCAGAAACGACAGCCACGCGTGCAGCCCCGGAAGACCTCAACGTTCAAGCGGTCATGGACGACCTCCGTCAGCGGCACCAGCGGACGGGCCGGGTAGGGCCAGTCGGCCAGGTCGCTCACCGTCCGCTTGGTCACCTCGGCTGGCACGCCCTCGCCGACTGGCACTGTGGATACGAGACGACCGTCCGCGTACGACGGCGTGTAGAGCGCCGGAACGTACACGCCTTCAAGCGAGGCCAGTGATCGCCGCAACGCGTTCCGGTTGCGCTCATCGGGCGGTGTCGCCAGCCAGGCGGCGATCGCGTCGTTCACCTCGCCCACGGCCTCCTCGCCGTCACCAAGGACGAACGCGTCGACGAAGTCGGCGAGCGGCTCGGGGTTGAAGGCACAGTGGCCACCGGCGACGACGAGTGCGTCGGCGCCGCCCCGGTCCGCTGCATGCAGGGGCAGACCGGCCAGGTCGATCAGGTTGAGGACGTTGGTGTACACGAGCTCGGCCGACAGGTTGAAGGCCAGCACGTCGAAGGCGGCTGCGGGGAGGTGCTGCTCCACGCTGAAGAGGGGCACGCCCGCCGCCCGCATGGCGGCCTCCATGTCGACCCAGGGGGCATACGCGCGCTCGGCCAGTGCGTCGGGACGCTCGTTGAGGATCTCGTAGAGGATCTGCAGGCCCTGGTTGGGCAGGCCGATCTCGTAGGTGTCGGGGTACAGCAGCAACCAGGCAACCTGGCCAGGGCCGTGTTCGGGATAGACCGCCCCCTGCTCGCCGCCGATGTAGCGGGCGGGCTTCGACACGGTGGGCAGGAGACGCTCAATCTGCGGCCAGAGGTTCTCCACTGCCTCCAACCCTACGGGACCGCTCAGGGTCCGCCGACCCTCGTGGTGGTCGTGCTGGTGCCCGTCGTTCCGGGCTGGGTCGTCGTCGTGGTAGTCGGCGTCCCGAGCGGTGGGTTGGACGCGGGCGCGGTCTGGCTGGGCGGGCTGGCCGGCGTCGGCGTCTTCGCCTGCGGACTGATGGGGTTGGCTGCGATGTAGTTGAAGATGTTGCGCACCAGCGGCGCCGCCGCTTGCGCGCCGTAGCCACCCTGGTCGATGACGGCCAGCACCAGGTAGGTGGGGTTGGGATTGGGGCCGAAGGCGACGAACCAGCTGTTGGGCGAAAGGCCCGCCTGATTCGAGGCGGTGCCGGTCTTGCCGGCGAGGTTCCACGACGTCGGGAAGCCCTGGAAATCCCCGTAGGCCGTGCCGTTGGGGTTTGAGACAACACCTTCGAATCCTTGGAGCATGGCGCTGTAGGTGGCCGGGGAGATGGCCACGTGCCCGGTCACTTGCGGCGCCAGCTTCTTGACGACCTTGCCCGTCAGAGGGTCAACGATCTGGGAGGCGACCTGGGGGGCGTAGCGAGTCCCCCCGTTGGCGAAGGTGGAATAGGCGACCGCCTGCTCAATGGGTGTCAGCACGGTCGCACCCTGCCCGAAGGACATCTCCACGTTGTCGCCGGTGAACCACGAGGCCGTATAGGGAAACGCCTTCGGCACGTCGGCGTGCAGCTTGGCCCGGGTCAGGTAGCTGTCGAGACGCCCATGCGCCTCCCCGGGAAGGTCGATGCCGGTGATCGTGCCCTCGCCGTAGGCGGTCGCCTCGTTCTGGATTGGCGTGTCGCCGAACTGGCCCCGGCTCTGCCAGAACTGGTCGCCCAGATGATAGAAGAACGCATCGCTCGACACGGTCAACGCTCCCGTGACGTTGTAGGTGCCGGTGGGGTCACCAGGATTGTCGCTGAGGACGCAGCCGGTGTCGTTGTTGACCCCGACAGCGGGGCACCCCGTGATCTTGTAGTGGCCCGAGTCATAGTAGGGGGTCCCAGGCGCGATGAGCCCGTCTTGGAGCGCTGCGGTCGCCGTGACGAGTTTGAAGGTCGACCCCGGCGTGTACTGGCCCTCGATGGCGTAGTTGTTCTCCGCGCCGGTCGACTGCAGGGCGGTGAAATTGGCCGAGGAGATCCCTCCCACCCATGTGTTGAGGTCGTAGCTCGGGTATGAGGCCAGCGCGAGGACCTGACCGTTCTGTGGGTTCATCACGACCACGGCGCCGTCCTTCGCCGGCGGGTACTTCTTGTCAATGGTGTCGAGCGTGTTGCGGTCCGCCAAGATCTGCTGTTGCAGGTCGGCCTGTACCTGCTGCTGCAGGCCGGTATCGATGTTCAGCACCACCGAGTCGCCGATCTGCGGAGCGGTCGTGCTGAGCGTGCCGACGACGGTCCCTTTGCTGTCGACCGACAGGGCCTGGCGCCCCACGATCCCCCGCAGGTAGGGCTCGTACTGCGCCTCGATACCCGCGACGCCGACCTGGCTGCCCTGGGTGTACCCGACGTTGGGGTGGGCCGTCAGGTAGCTCCCGGAGATGGACCCGATGTAGCCGAGGATCTGGGTGGCCGTGGTTCCGCTCTGGGGGTAGGTGCGCTGGGCCACGGTCTCAACGCTCACGCCCGGGTACTCAGCCTGGTGTGTCTGGAGGAACTGCACGGTGGCCGAGGAGACCCCGACCGCGACGGGTACCGGCTCGTACGGGCTGTACTGGTTGTTATTGACGGACGCCTGTACCTGCTTGGGTGTCTGCCCCACCAGCGCGGCCACCATGCCGATGATGCCGGGATTTTGCGCCGCCTCGGCGCGCGAACAAGAGGATCTCCTCCTGGGGGATGTTGGAGACAAGTACGGTGCCGTTGCGGTCGACGACCTCACCACGTGGTGCGGGGATGCTGACGACCCGCACCTGGTTGCGGTTCACATTGGCGGCATAGGTCTTCCCCTCGACGACCTGCAGCGTCCACAAGCGAAGGACGAGGACACCGAAGAGGAGCAGCACGACGATCCCCACGATGCGCAGGCGGAGATTCGGCCGCGAGTCCTCCTCCTCGGGCGAGCCGACGAGCGACGAGACTTTGACGCTCTTGCGCGGCCGCATGCGCGGCTGGCGTGCCTCGCTGCGCCGCGACCGTCGCCGCATTGGACGGGTGGAGGGCTTGGGGTGGAGCCGGTCGCCGCGGATGGGGTGGCGAAGGGTCCGCTTCACCAGAGCCTGCTGTCGGTCTGGGCCGAGACGAGCGAGCGGGTGTGGCTCTCCCCCGCCAGAGCCCACCGCATCAGGCGGTTGACGGGGAGTATGAGCACGACACTCGAAATGCCCACGACAAGGAACAGCGCCAGGAAGTCGACCTGCACCATCTGGTCCTGTCCGAGAATCGCGCCGAGCACGGCAAACAGCATGTCTGCTGCGACGCTTCCCGCGAGCGCGGCTACGGGTTTGAGCCACGTCGCCCGGGGGTCCACGGGTGCCGCCAGCGACCCTGTGGCGAAGCCGAGGACGCATCCGACCAGGGCGGACAGTCCGAAGGGCGTCGGGAGTACGAGGTCGAAGGCCAATCCGGCCCAGAAGCCGACGATGGCGCCGGTCTCGGGCCCGTCGAGGAGCGCGGCGCTGATGGGGAGCAACCAGAGAAGGTCAGGGTGGGCGCCGCCGACGCGCAGTGCCACCACCACCGTCTGTTGCACCATGAGGACGACGAAGATCACGAGCGTCACCCGGACGAGGGACCGGGCGGTCATGTCGGCGGCACCCACTGCACGACGTCGACATACGCCAGCTGGCTCAGGTTGGCGCGGGGCATCACCTCGATGCTCTCCTGGCTCGCCCCTGCTGCGGTGTGGAACGACGACACGGTGGCGACCGGTATGCCCGACGGGTACGAGGCGGCATCGAGTCCGCTCGTGTACATGATCTCGCCTTTGTGCACCGGCGTGTGCGGCCTCACCAAGTCCGCCGTCATGGAGTTCGACGGACCCTGGCCGTCAACGATTCCGGTGTACGTGTTCCCCGGCCCGAACGTGACACCGACCTTGGACTGCCCGTCGGTGACGAGACGTACCACCGAAGTGTGGTGGAACGACTGGATCACCTGACCCACGAGGCCGCCAGCACCAACGACCGGAAAGCCGACATCGACGCCATCGGCACGGCCCTTGTCGAGCGTGATCGTGGCGGTGAAATTCGAGGAGTACGCGTTCTGCGTCTGCGCGGTGACGGTCGGCAACGACTGCAGGAAGGGGAGGTTCTGGAGTGCGGTCAACTGGCGCAGTTGGTTCTCCTCGAACCCACGCTCGCTCTGCGCGGCGCGCAGCTGACCGATGGTCCTCTGCAACTGCTCGTTCTGCGCCTGCAGCGACCCGTAGTCGAAGGCGCCGGCGAAGAAGCTCCCGATCGGGTTGATGATGTCGAGCACGCCCTGTCGCAGGGGCGCATACACGTCATTGGCCACCGACTTGACCCCCGCTGTCAGGCTGTGGGTTCGGCCGTTGAGGTCGAGGGAGATGAGCGAGAGCGACAAGACGATCAGGACGATGACCGTCAGCGTGCGGCGCGACCGCCGTGACCGGGCCACCCAGGAGAAACCGGTCGATACGTCAGCGAGTGGAGGTGGTAATCAGCACCCGCTTCAGCGCGTCAAACTCTTCCAGGCACTGCCCGCTGCCGATGGCCACACAGTTGAGCGGGTCCCGGGCCACCACGATCGGCATGCCCGTCTCGTGCTGCAGGCGCGCTTCGAGCCCATGAAGCAACGCTCCTCCACCCGTCAGGACGATCCCCTGTTCCATGATGTCGGCCGCCAGCTCGGGCGGCGTCCGGTCCAGCGTGACCTTGACCGCATCGATGATGGCGGACACCGGCTCTTCGATGGCCCGCCGGATCTCCTCGGTGGATACGACGATCGTCTTGGGCAGCCCGCTCACAAGGTCTCGACCGCGAATCTCGGCATGCAGCTCTTGCTCCAACGGGTAGGCGGACCCGAGCGTGATCTTGATCTCCTCCGCCGTCCGCTCACCGAGCGCGAGGCTGAATTCTTTCTTCACGAACGAGACGATCGCTTCGTCGAGCTCGTCGCCACCGATGCGCACCGACTGGCTGGTGACGATACCGCCAAGCGAGATAACGGCGACCTCTGTCGTGCCACCGCCGATGTCGACCACCATGTTGCCCGTCGGCTCATGCACCGGTAGGCCGGCACCGATAGCAGCCGCCATCGGTTCCTCAATGATGTAGGCGCGCCGTGCCCCGGCGTACTCGGCAGCCTCCATGACGGCACGACGCTCCACGCCCGTGATTCCAGACGGCACGCAGATGACCATGCGCGGCTTGGCGAAGCGCCGCTGGTGCACCCGATGGATGAAGTAGCGCAGCATCTTCTCGCAAATCTCGAAATCGGCGATGACGCCATCCTTGAGAGGCCGGATGGCCTGGATGTTCGAGGGGGTACGCCCGATCATGCGCTTGGCCTCGGCGCCGACCGCGAGCGGCCGTCCGTCCTTGATGTCGACGGCGACCACAGAGGGCTCGTTGAGGACGATGCCGCGGCCGCGGACGTACACCAGCGTGTTGGCAGTGCCGAGGTCGACGGCCATGTCACGACCAAGGAGGGAAAGGCGATTTTCGGCCATAGCTGGAACTCTCCCTACGGAATGCGGCTGGGCACCGGAGGGACCGGCACCCGGGACGGTGCGACCCCAGGCTATGGGACTCGGGCAGGCTTCACAAGGCGGGACGCGTCTCACGCCTATCTGACCTGGGATTTGGCGCGCCCAAAAACGTGGCGCGGCGAAGTGCCTACGCAGACGCCAGGTCTGGGAAGAAGAGTGCGATCTCCCGCGTGGCCGATTCGTGGGAGTCAGACCCGTGCACCAAGTTCTCTGTGGTCTCAATGCCGAACTCGCCGCGGATCGTGCCCGGTGTCGCCTCAGCGGGATTGGTGGCGCCCATCATCAAGCGCACGACGGCGTAGGTGTCCTTGGGTCCTTCGACCACCAGGATGAGCGAGGGCGAGCGTGTGATGAACGTCACCAGGTCGCTGAAGAACGGTCGCTCTCGGTGCTCGGCATAATGCGTTTCGGCCACCTCTTTGGTGATGGTCCGGAGCTCGGCCGCCACCAGGCACAGGTTCTTGCGCTCCAGGCGGCTGATGATCTCACCAGCCAGGCCCCGCTCGACGCCGTCGGGCTTCACAATGACAAGGGTGCGGTCCACGAGAGGTCGACCTTACCAACCCCCACGCGGCCCGTCCGCTCGCCCTCAGCGATCGGCGTCCTCCCAGGGAACGGCGGAGGCGAGCGCGTCCGCGCGCGCCGTGCCCACCACGTAGAGCGACCCCGCAACGACAACGAGGCCGTCGGCATCGACCATCGCGCGCGCCACGCGCACCGCGTCGCGCACGTTGCGTTCCTCGTAGACCGCGAGCCCCAAGGCGCGCCCGGCCTCGGTGATCGCGGCGACCGGCATGGCGCGGGGAGATTCTGGCTCGCAGGCGACGATCGCCGTCACGCCAGCGGATGCCAACGGTGCCAACATGGCCGACGGGTCACGACCCGAGAGCATCCCCACGACGGCCACCGACACTCCGTCCACGGTGAACTCTTCGGTCAGCGCGTCGCCCAATGCGGCCATACCCGCCGCGTTGTGCGCGCCATCGACCAACAGCAGCGGACGCCGTCCGAGCACCTCAAGGCGCCCGGGCACGCGCACCGCGGCGAGCCCCTCTTCCACCACAGTCGCGGCCAGCGGGTCGCCGAAGAACGCCTCCGTGGACGCCACCGCCACGGCGGCGTTGACGCCCTGGTGCGCGCCGTGCAGCGGGAGTAAGACGTCCTCGTAGCGCGCCTCCGGGGTCCACAGTGTGATCAACCGTCCGCCCACGGCCACCCGGTTCGCTTCGCAACCGAAGTCCCTCCCGGCCACCCAGATGGATGCCGCCTCGGCTTCCTCGGCCCGCCTGACCACCACATCGGCCAGCTCAGGGGCCATCTCGCCCACCACGACCCGACTGCCTCGCTCGATGATCCCCGCCTTGTCGGCCGCGATCCCTTCGAGCGAGGGGCCGAGGACGTCGGTGTGGTCAAAGCTCACGTTGGTGATGACGGTCACGTCGCCGTGTACGACGTTGGTGGAGTCCCACGTCCCACCCAGGCCCACCTCCACGACCATGGAGTCGACCGCCTCTGTGGCGAACCACGCCAGTGCGGCCGCCGTGAGCAGTTCGAAGCGAGTCGGGCGCTCGGGAAGCATTCCCTCGAGCGCCGCCAGTTCGGTGAGGACGTCGGTGAGCGACGCGTCGTCGATGGGCTCTCCATTGCGGGCAAGACGCTCGGCCACGACGTGCAGGTTCGGGCTGGTAAAGGTGCCGACGGTCAAGCCCTTGGCCATGAGCAACGTCGTCACCATGGCCGAGGTTGAGCCCTTGCCGTTGGTGCCGGTGATGTGGATTGTCGGAATGGAGTCCTGGGGCTCACCGAGCAGCGACGTGAGGGCACGCATGCGGTCGAGGGTCGGTAGGGCGCGTCGGGTCGGCATCCTCGCCTCAAAGTTGACGTGATCGTCGAGCCAGGCCAGTGCAGCCTCGGGCCCGTCGAAGGGCAGGGTCACCGGATCCTCCACCCGCCCGGTTCCGGTTCCGGTTCGGTCAGGACGCGGCGCGGCGGGAGCGGGACGCCTTGGCGGGCGCGCCCCCGAGCGGCACCAGCGTCGGGGCCACGCGGTCGAGCACGACGGAACGGTCCACGACGCACTTGCTCACGTCGGTGCGACTGGGCAGGTCGTACATCACATCGAGCAGAACTTCTTCGAGAATGGCCCTGAGACCACGAGCGCCAGTGCCGCGCAACAGGGCCTGTTCGGCCACAGCCTCGAGTGCGTCCGGCGTGAACTCGAGCTCGACATTGTCGAGCGCGAAGACCCGCTCGTACTGCCGAGTCAACGCGTTCTTCGGCTCGACCAGGATCTGGACGAGGGCATCCTTGAACAGCGGGGACACCGCGCTCACAACCGGCAGGCGGCCGATGAACTCGGGAATGAGCCCGAACTTGATGAGGTCTTCGGGCAGCACGTGCCGCAAGATCTCGCCGTCGTCGCGTTCCTTGCGGTGCACCTCGGCCCGGAAGCCGATGCCGCGCTTGCCGATGCGCCCCTCGATCAGCCTGTCCAGTCCCGCGAACGCGCCGCCACAGATGAACAAGATGTTGGTGGTGTCGATCTGGATGAATTCCTGGTGCGGATGCTTGCGCCCGCCCTGGGGCGGCACCGAGGCGGTGGTGCCCTCGAGGATCTTGAGGAGCGCCTGCTGCACACCCTCGCCGGAAACGTCGCGGGTGATGGAGGGGTTCTCGCTCTTGCGGGCGATCTTGTCGATCTCGTCGATGTAGATGATCCCGGTCTCGGCCCGCTTCACGTCGTAGTCGGCCGCCTGGATGAGCTTGAGCAGGATGTTCTCCACATCCTCGCCCACGTAGCCCGCTTCGGTCAGCGCCGTGGCATCCGCGATGGCGAAGGGCACGTTCAGCATCCGAGCCAGCGTCTGAGCCAGGAGCGTCTTGCCGCACCCGGTCGGGCCGAGCAACAAAATGTTCGACTTGGCCAGCTCGAGACCGTCCTCTTGAGTGGGCGGCCCGGCCTGAACCCGCTTGTAGTGGTTGTAGACGGCGACCGAGAGGATTTTCTTGGCGTACTCCTGCCCCACGACGTAGTCGTTGAGGAAATCAAAGATCTCGCGGGCTTCGGCAGATCCTCGAAGTTCAACTCGGTGGACTCGTCGCGCTCCTCGGCGATGATGTCGTTACACAGGTCGATGCACTCGTCACAGATGTAGACACCGGGTCCCGCAATGAGCTTCTTGACCTGCTTCTGCGTCTTGCCACAGAAGCTGCACTTGACGAGATCCCCACCCTCACCGAACTTGGCCACCAGATTCCTCTCCCGTCCCTTACCGATGGTCCTATGCGGCGCCGATGGCCTCGAGCGGGGCCACATTCCGGGCTGTGATGACCTCGTCGATCACGCCGTAGGTCACCGCTTCCTCTGCCGTCATGATGAAATCCCGCTCGGTGTCCTGAGCGACCTTCTCCTGCGTCTGCCCGGTGTCCTCGGCCAACATGCCCGACAGCAGGTCGCGCATGCGGAGGATCTCCCTGGCCTGTAGCTCGATGTCGCTGGCCTGTCCTTCCACTCCACCCCACGGCTGATGCAGCAACACGCGGGCGTGCGGAAGTGCAAAGCGCTTGCCCTTGGCTCCCGCCGCCAGGAGGACGGCCGCAGCCGAGGCGGCCTGTCCGAAGCAGAAGGTCGAAACGTCGGCCTTGATGAACTTCAGCGTGTCGTAGATGGCGAAAAGCGCAGTGATTTCGCCGCCGGGCGAGTTGATGTAGAGGTGGATGTCCTTATCGGGCTCCTCGGACTCGAGGAAGAGCAACTGGGCGCAAATGAGGTTCGCCACCGCGTCGTCGACCGGCGTGCCCAAGAAGATGATGCGCTCACGGAGCAACCGGGAGTAAAGGTCATAGGCGCGTTCGCCACGGTTGGACGACTCGATCACCGTGGGGACCAAATAATTGTAGGCCTTCATTCGATCCCCCGGACTCTGCATCTTCACTCTGTCTCCTCAATCTGCTCGACTTCGTCAATCCGCTCGACTTCGTCGTCCTTCGAGGCATCAACCCTGAGATCGTCCCTTGACATCGAGTTACCCTCGTCGTCGAAGAGATCCACGTGGTCCAGCAGCCACTCCAGTGCCTTGCCCTTGCGCAACTCCGAGCGTACCGCGCCGGTCCGGCCGGCCGTGTCGAGTTGGTCGCGCAGCTTGGTCGGGGTGGTGCCCATGCGCTCGGCCATGGTCGCTATCTCGGCATTGAGCTCGTCGTCACTGAGCGTCAACTCCTCGGCCTCCACCAGGGCTCGGAGGGCCAGGTCAGCCTTGACCGCGGCCTGCGCGTCCACCCGCACCGAAGCCAGCAACTCGTCGGGCGACGTGCCCGTGGCCTGGAAGTACTCGGCCAGACCCAGCTTCTGGGCCTCCAGCCGGTGTTGGAGGTCGTGGAGCCGCTCGTTGACCTCGGCGTCCACCAGGACCTCGGGGACCGACTCATCGGCGACCAACCCGCCCACCGCCTCGATGGTCTTCTGGCGTAGTGCCATCTGACTCTGCATGAGCTTCACACGCCCGATCCTGTCCTCGATGTCGGATCGCAGTTCGGCGACGGTGTCGAATTCCGAGCTCTCCGCCGCCCACTCGTCGGTGGGGTCAGGCAGCTTCTTGATCTTGACCTCCTTCACGAGCACCCGGAAGGCGATGGACTGATCTGCGTCGTTGGGGTTCGGCGCGTCGAATGCGACGATGGACCCAACCTTGGCGCCGTGCAGCTCCGCGTCGAGCTCGGTGACAATGGACCCGCTGCCCACCTCGTAGAGATAGTCGTCGACGCCCACGACTTCGGCGCCCGAAGCGTCGTTGCCGTGCAGGTCGATGGTCACCATGTCACCGTCGATGGCCGGACGCTCCACGACCTCGAGCTCCGCGTCGTTCTCGCGCAGTCGGTCGAGCTGGCTCTGGATCTCTTCCTCGCTGACCCCCAGACCGGGCAGGGTCACCTGCAGGCCGTCGTAGCCCGGGATGGCGACGACGGGGCGCACCTGAACCACGGCGTCGAACGAGATGGCACCGGCGTCCTCTCCCCCGGTGATGTCGATCTCAGGCTGCGCGATCGGGTCGAGCTCGGTGTCGACGACGGCGCGAGCGTAGAAATCCGGCAGCGATTCGCGGAGCGCCTCGGCGCGCAACGCCCCGGCGCCACCAAGGCGCGCCTCGAGCACCTTGCGCGGCACCTTGCCGGGTCGGAACCCTGGGACGCGCACCTGCCGGGCGAGCGTGCGCACGACGTCACCGAGAGCTCGGTCGAACTCGGGCTCGTCGATCTCCACGCTCAGGCGGACGAGGTTCCCCTCTATTGGCTCTGTAGTGGCACGCATCACGAACGGCCCATGCTACCGGCCGACCCCGGACCCAGACGCACAGCGCATCAGAACATGAAGTTCATCGCGCCGAGCACGGCGCGGCCGACGGCGACGTCTCCCTCGACGCCGACGCCGGCGGCGGACTCGACCTGTTCCGCCGTGGCCCGTCCACAGCCGAGCCGCACGAAGTCAAGGCTCGACAGCGACAGCGTGGCGGTCGGGTCCACCTCGCCGCCGACCGGACGGGCCCGACCACCGTCGACGGCAATGGTGAACACACGGGCATCGCGCTCCGGGCCCGAAACGTCGAAGCGGACGGCGGTTCCCTCTGCGCAGCCCGCCTTCTTGCCCACGACGAACGGCATGGCGCCCTGCACTCGGTCGAGCGAGATGGCCGAGGCGCGGTTCCCGCTACCGCCGGGGCGGTCGAGGGTGCGGCGAACGTCCTGCTCGTGCACCCAGCTGTCGAAGGCCCGCACCTCCATGAAGTCGGTGTGGGGCACGTCGCCGACTGGGCTCCAGCCGACGGCCGCCCACCCGTTCTCGTCGAGTGCCTCGAGCTGGGCCAGCCGGGCAGCGGTCACCTCCACGAACTCTGCACGCACCGTCGGGCCGGGGAACGGCCGGCGGACGGCGATCCACACCTCGTTGATGGCGGCGAAGTCGTTCTTCACGTGGTCGCCGAACGGGCCATCCCACGGAGGGGCGGGGTCGCCCATGATGGAGCGCTCAATCCCGACAAGGTGCGAAAGTTGGTCCTTCACGTCCCAGCCGGGGCACTCGGTGCCCAGGCCCCACTCGGTCTCGGAGAGCTCCGCACAGACCTCCGCCAGGCCGCCCCAGGTCTCGCCGAGCGCCGCAGTGGCCTCCAGACCCCGTTCTCGCCAACCACCCCCCTGACCTGCACTGTTGTCCGTCATTGGACTGACCCTATCCCGGGCGGCTGCCCGTGGCTGTGTGACCATCCCCCCATCCTTGTAACCCTCCCGCTACGTTCGTCACCCGTCCAGGGCCATCACCGACCAGAGGAGTTGCCATGGCTAACTACGAGGGGTATTGCGTGAAGTGTCGTGAGAAGCGTGAGTTCGACGGCCAGGAAGTCGAATTGGCCAACGGCCGCCGCGCCGCCCAGGGCACCTGCCCGGTCTGCGGCACCAAGATGAACCGCATCTTGGGCAAGGCCAAGGTCTGAACCACCCGCCGGCCCGCAAGCGTGCGGCGGGCCGGCGTGCGACGATGCAGGGCATGCACGACCTGATCATCAAGGGTGGGACGCTGGTCGACGGGACCGGCACGGCGGGGCGTCCGGCGGACGTCGCGGTGGATTCCGGCCGCATCACAGAGGTGGGCACCGTCCAGGGCGGCGCCACCCGCATCATCGATGCCGACGGCCTGCTGGTCACACCCGGTTGGGTCGACATCCACACGCACTACGACGGGCAGGTCACCTGGGACTCCGAGCTCGCGCCAACGTCGTGGCACGGGGTGACCACACTCGTCATGGGCAATTGCGGCGTGGGCTTCGCTCCGGCCGCGCCCGACCAGCACGACTGGCTCATCGGCCTTATGGAAGGGGTCGAGGACATCCCCGGCACGGCGCTCGCCGAGGGGATCGAGTGGGAATGGGAATCGTTCCCCGAGTACCTCGACGCCCTGGAGCGGCGCAGTTGGACGGTCGATGTCGGCGCCCAGATCCCCCACGGCGCAGTGCGGGCCTATGTGATGGGCGAGCGGGGGGCTCGCAACGAGGCGGCACACGGAGAAGATATCGAGGCGATGCGGGCCATCGTGCTGGAGGCGCTGCGCGCCGGGGCACTCGGGTTCTCCACCTCGCGCACCCTGGGGCACCGCGCCATCGACGGGGAGCTGGTGCCTGGCACCTACGCTGCCGAGGACGAGCTGTTCGGCATCGGGTCAGCACTGGGTGAGGCTGGTGCGGGCGTCTTCGAGCTCGCCCCGCTCGGCTCGGCGGGCGAGATGCTCGAGGACGCCGTGGCCGAGGTCGACTGGATGCGCCGGCTTTCTGCCGCGATTGACCGGCCCGTGTCCTACGTGCTGCTCCAGGCCGACGACGACCCCGAGCTGTGGCGGAAGCAGCTGGCGGCATCGCTCGACGCCTGTGCCGAGGGGGCCCGGCTCCACCCCCAGATCGCCGGGCGCCCGACGGGCATCCTCTCGGGCCACCACACCACCCTGTGCTTCTTCCGTGACTTCCCGGCGTACCAAGAGCTGCGGGCGCGGTGCTCCTCGCCCGCCGAGCTGACGACGGCACTGGTCGACCCCGACGTGCGGCGCTCGATCCTGTCGTGGACGCCGTCGTCGCGGGGCGAGACCGACGCCATGGAGAAGGCGTACCACCGCACGTTCGTGCTCGGGAACCCGCCCGACTACGAGCCCGGGCCGGAACGCTCCTTGGCGGGGCTGGCCGCCGCCCGGGGCGTGTCACCGCTGGAGGTGGCCTACGACGAGTTGGCTCGCGACGGTGGGCAGGGTCTGCTCTACATCCCCATCCTCAACTACGCGACGGGCGACCTCGACCACGTCCGCGAGATGATGCTGCACCCCCAAGGCCTGCTCGGGCTCGCCGACGGGGGCGCCCACACCGGGACCATCTGCGACGCCTCCATGCCCACGTTCATGCTGACCCACTGGACGCGGGACCGCTCCCGCGGCGAGACGCTGCCGCTCGAGTATGTGGTGAAGAAGCAGACCCACGACACGGCCCGGCTCTATGGCATGTCGGACCGGGGGACGGTGGAGCCCGGCGCTTTGGGCGACCTCAACCTGATCGACTACGAGGCGCTCGCGCTCGGGGTGCCCTACGTCACCGCAGACCTCCCTGCGGGCGGGAGGCGGCTGCTCCAGAAGGCCTCGGGCTACGTGGCCACGATCAAGGCCGGGACGGTGACGTTCGAACACGGTCAGGCGACCGGTGAGGTGCCCGGGCGGCTGGTGCGCGGGGCACGCTGAGCGGCACCGAGCGGCGCTGAGCGGCAATGAGCGGAGCTGAAAGGCGCTGAGCGGCGCCAAACCGTTCGGGCGGCCCGCTCGGCACGGCAGACTGCAATCGGTATGGAGGCGCCGCTGACCCAGTACGCGGTGCGCGAGGGCGTCCACATCGGCTACCAGGTGTGGGGACCCGGCCCGGGCGCCGCACCGGGCGAAGCGGTGGACATTCTCGAGTTCAACAGCGGGCTCATGATCTCCATCGACGAGACGGTCGACGAACCGAACTGGCTCCGCTATACGGAACGGGTTGCGGACTTCTCGAGGCTGATCCGCTTCGACGCCGGCGGCCTCGGGCTGTCGGACCCGCTGCCACCGGGAACCGAGCCGTCCATTGAGCGCTGGGGTCTCGACGCGCTGGCGGTGATGGACGCCGCCGGCTGTGAGAGGGCGGCCATCCTCGCCCCCAATGCAGGCGCCATGCCCGCGCTGTGGTTGGCGGCGACGTACCCAGATCGCGTGGCCTCGCTCGTCCTCGTCAACGGCACGGCCCGCGTGGGCCAGGCCAAGGACTACGGCTTCGGCGTCTCTGACGCGGATGTCTTGGAGGCCGCCTCCATTGAGGTGCCGCTGACCGCGGACGACGTACCCCGAGACATTGCCGTCTTCGCCCCAAGCCTCGCCCACCGGGTGGGATTCCAGGAGTGGTGGGGTCGGGCGGCCCGGCGGGGCGCCAGCCCGGCAACGGCCATCGCCTTCAACATCGTCACGTTCTCGGCCGACGTGCGTTGGTGCCTGCCGTCCGTGTCGTGCCCAACCTTGGTGCTGGCGCGCGCCAAGGCCTACGCCAACCTGAGCGAGCACAGCCGCTACCTGGTGGACCATATCGAGGGAGCGCGCTTCGTCGTCGTCCCGGGACCGGACCTTCTGCCTTGGACCGGCGAGTTCGACACCATCGTCGACGAGATGGAGGAATTCGTGACCGGGAGCCGGAGCGTCCACGCGCCGACCCGCACGCTGGCCACGGTGCTCTTCACTGACATCGTTGACTCGACGGTGCGCGCGCCGCGGCGGCGGGCGACCGCCGCTGGCGCGCGGTGCTCGACGAGTTCGAAATCAACATCGGTCGCCTGCTGAGCCGGCACGACGGCACCCTGGTCAAATCGACCGGCGATGGCGTGCTGGCCCGCTTCGTCTCACCGGCCGAGGCCGTGCGCTGCGCGGCGCTCGATGGTGGACGTGGCGCGGAGCTCGGGTCTGGAACTGCGGGCCGGGCTTCACGCCGGCGAGGTGGAGCTGCGCGGCGACGACATCGGGGGTTTGGCGGTGCACATCGCGGCGCGGGTCAACGACATGGCCCTGGCGGGCGAGGTCCTCGTGACGGGCACGGTCCGCGACCTCGTTGTCGGCTCGGGCATCGTCTTCGACGACCGCGGCCGGCACAACCTCAAGGGGGTGCCCGACGAGTGGCAGGTGCTCGCGGTGGAGCAGGTCTGAGCGTCTCTGGTGTCTCGAAGGTAGCGCCCTGACCAAGACAGCCTGCCAGCGCGTGCTATTCGTATGGTGCAATCGGCTCGGGGCGTCATTCGACGCGGGAGAGGACCCTCATGGCACAGCGGACAAGACCTGTCGGCGCCCCCGGCAAGACCCCCTCCGCGGGATCGCGCCCGGCCGCCAGACGGCGTCAACGGCGGATGCGCTTCGATCTGCCGCCCCCCCGGGCCTGGGCCCTGTCAGGCTGGGCGCTGCTGCCCCTGCGGGCGTTCCTCGGCTTCACCTTCTGCTTCGCGGGGCTGCAGAAGCTCGCTAACCCGAACTTCTTCAACGCGGCCAGCCCGTCGAGCATCCAGGCCCAGATGATCGCATCGATCCGGACGAGCCCGCTGCAACCCCTGCTCGGGCATCTTCTTCAATTCGCCGTACCGATCGGCATCTTCATCGCCGTGGCCGAGCTGGCAGTGGGCCTCGGTGCCCTTCTCGGCCTGTGGACCCGGGTGGCGGCCGTCGGGGGGTCAGTGCTCGCAATCACCCTCTTCCTCACCGTGAGCTTCCACTCGTCGCCGTACTACACAGGGGCCGACATCGTCTTCTTCTTTGCATGGATCCCGCTCATCCTCGCCGGGTCGGGGGGCGTGCTGTCCCTTGACGCGGTCATCGCCTCGAGGGTGGCCGAGGAGAAGTCGCTGGGACCGCCAACCATGGTCCCTGTCCGCTTCGCGTTGGTCCAGCAGGTCTGCGGCCACTACGAGCGGGACACCTGCACCGCTCGCTCGGGTGCGCCCTGTGACGTCTACCGCTGTCCCTTCCTCTCCGACGAGCGCGGCAGCATCATTCGGCGTGGCCCCGACGCGGTTGACCGCCGCACCGTCGTCGTTGGGGGGACTGTGGCGGCAGCCGCGGTGGTGGCAGGAGGTGCGGCCGCGGCAGCGGCAGCCGGCCTGGGCCGGGCCGTCGGGGGTGCGCCGAGCCCGGCCAGCTCCAAAACCGTCGCCCTCTCTCCCAACGCGGGGTCGGGGACGGGCTCTGGGTCGGCGACGACGACCACTGGGGCGGCGGGGTCGACCCCGACCACTGGGGCGGCCGGAAAACGGATTGGGCTGGCCAGCCAGGTACCGGTCGGAGGCTCGGCGACCTTCACCGACCCGTCCACAGGCGATCCTGGCCTGGTGCTGCAGTTGGCCAAGGACCAATTCGTCGCCTACGACGCGGTGTGCCCGCACGCCGGCTGCACGGTCGGCTACGCGTCGGGCGCCAGGCTCATCGTGTGCCCGTGCCACGGCTCGGAGTTCGACCCCTCCACCGGCGCCGTCGTGAGCCCGCCGGCGCCGCGGGGCCTAACGCCGATCCACGTGGCGGTCGGGCCCAACGGCGAACTGCTTGCTGGAGGCTGAGCGGGCGGCGGCGTCGTATCGGAGTCGCCGCATGGCCGACCGCATGGCCGACCGCATGGCCGCTCCACGGCCGCTCCACGGCCGCTCCACGGCCGCCGCATGGCCGCTCGCAATGTTTCCGGAGACTATAAACAACAGTGTTGATAGATTTTGCGAGTCCTATGCCGACCAGGCGGCCGGGATTGGTGGAACGCGGAACAAGCAAGACCTAAGAGTTGTCACCACCTGCGAGGATCGAGGTCGAATGCCTCAGCATCTCGGTCCACCCCCACGTGCGTGGGGACAACGAGCCAGTGAATGGGCATGGGCGCTCGCGGCGCTCATGCCCGCACGAGCAGGGTGGCCGACCCGCCCGGCGCCCTGAGCACGGTACGAGGGCGCCAGCCGCTCGCGAGGAGGGCGCCGTAGCTCGGGTCCACGGCGAGTGGAGGAGACCAGACGTACCAGAGCCGGTGGTAACGGCCCATCGCGGTCGCCCACCCCCCGGGGTCCGAACCGCCCTCGAAGTACTCCGACGGCACGATGAACACGCGCGGGTCGGTGCTGACGACGGTGAAGCCGTTCGTCCAGGCGCGACCGAATCGGAGCTCGGGCCGGGTCTCCTCGGCCAGCGCCCAGGGAAAGCGCATGAGCTCGCTCACGAACACGTGATCGCCCGGCTGCTTGTGCCGGTCGATCTGCGCGGCCAGCGCCCGCACGTCGACACCGGGATAGACGGGGCGATCGGACCAGGCATGAGCGGCCCACAGCCCGAGCACCAGCCCGCCGAGCAACAGGCTGACCGCGCTGACAGCGACGACCTCGCGCCGCGGCCGCCGCGTGATGTCGCGGGTCACCGCCGCGTACACCCGGCTCACGCCGGCCACCGTAAGCAAGAGCAGCGCCGGGTAGAGGTATTGGTCCGAGCGCCCGGTCCCGAGCGGCTCCATGTGGGCCGCGCTGGCGAGCACCGCCACGACGACAGCGAGGGCGGGCGCCAGCATCGACCGGTTCTTGGAGAGACCGATCGCGACGAGAACCATCCAGAGGGTGACGAGCACGACACGGACGGGCTCGGTCAGGCTCCCCAGGCCGACGGCATACGCCAGGAGGTGCCACACGCCCCAACCGAGGGACGAGAACAACGAGCCGACGCTCTGGTGCGCGACGAACGCGCCCTCCCTCTCCCAGAACCGGTTCTCCGCGGGGGAGATCTCGGTGTAGAAAGCGAGCCCGACCGCCGCACACCCGCACGCGGTGGCGACGAACGCAGCGACGACCCGCCGGGGCCAGGCCAGTCGTCGTCCGCGCCAGGAGTGGACGGCGAGGGCGATCCAGACGCCGGCGATCACCGCCGCCAGAGAGGCCGAGCAGAGGAACGAGCTCACCGAGGCGACCGCCAGTACGGCGAGCTGCCGGCGAGCTGGCGTACGCCTGGCCAGCTCCCCGGCGGCCAGCACGGCGCACGAGAGCAGGATGTCGAGCTCGTACTGCTTCACCCGGGTGGAGTAGTCGACGCACAGAGGTGCTGTCGCGATCGCGGTCGCGACGAGGAGCCCGGCCAGGCGGCCGAAACGGAAACAGCGGGCCAGCGCGTAGACGACGGGGATCGCGGCGACGCCGGCCACGAAGGAAGGCATCTGGGCCCAGATCGTGGTCCCGGGGCTGAGCACGAGCACCGTGCGATCGATGAAGTCGGAGCCGGGTGTCGTGAACCACATGCGCCAGGCTTCCCCGAGCCCAACGTGGGCGGACAGCGCCACCCAGGCGTCGTCGCGCCACAGCCCGAGACCGCTCAGGCCGTGGGCCCGCAGACACGCGCCGAACGCGGTGACTACAGCCAGCGCGACCAGGGTGAGCCAGCGCCCCCGTCGTTCGGCGGGCGCGGGGGGTTCGCCCCTACCGCTCGGCGTGGCCGCGGGTCCCTCCGCCGGAGATCCAGGCTGGGCGGGCGCCAGCGGTGTGTCGAGCACGGCCGCGTCAGAACGGCCCGTCACCTTCGCTGCCCCGGTCGGACGGAGGCCGGACCACGACCCCGCGGGCGTGACACGACCTCTCCCACATTCTTCTCTCGGCAGGTCGCGGCCCACGCCTGACCAGACGAGGGGCGTTCGGTTGCGGAGGAACGACTCCCCGCTCCCGGCGTCAGGAGAAGGTGGGCGCTTCCGACCCGGCGCAGCCTCGCACGCCGCAGGCCGCCATCACCGCTTTTCGCTCCCGCACGCAGGGAGATGAGGCTGAGTGGCGCGCACCAACTACGCTTTGAGTGCCTCCCCGGAACTCGATCTTGGATCCTCCGGGGTACGCCCGGAGCAAGGCGTTTTGAGGGGCGAACGGGGCGCATTTCCCCAGCTCAGCACCAGTGTGCTCCTTAACAGGCAGTAGCGGGATGTAGCGCAGCTTGGCAGCGCGCCTGCTTTGGGAGCAGGAGGTCCGGGGTTCAAATCCCCGCATCCCGACCAAATGCGCTTGACCCGTAAGAAGCGATACAGATTGCTTGTCTCAAGGTAAGTGAGCCAAGTTAGTAAACAACAAGGTTAGGTAATACTTGTTCGATCACGTGTCCGTGGTCGGAGTGGTGATAGTAGTTGTGCCGAGCGGAGGGGTTGATCAATGCCGTTCAGCAGGATCACGCAACGGTATTGTTCTGCGTCCGATGGGCTCTCGGGGCGGCGGCCCAGGCGTCTTCGGGGCCTGGGCACGTTCGGTCTCGTGGGCGCATCCGTAGGGAGCTTCGTGCTCGTGGCGCCACAGTTGGCTTCGGCGGACTCGAAGGTCACTCCGCAGTTCGTGCCTGGAGCCCAGCGTCACGACGTTCCCGGTTTCCCGGGGACCTCCACGACGGCCCCGTTCAACGAGTGCCCGCAGATTGGGTACGACAAGAGCTGTGGGCTCCTCATCGTCATCACCAACAATGGCGAGCAGGTCTTCCAAGACCCGAACAACGCAGCGGCCGGTGTGGTCAACCCGAGTCCCAGCGCGCAGATGCCGTACGACAATAACGAGGACACATTGGTGGGCATCGTCAACACCTCCACCAAGCCGGTATTTGCACTCCAGCTTTCCGGTACGTCGACGGGCGCCGGTCCTTTCGGATTCGAGGGTGACGGTATCTGCACCTACGCCACCGGAGGTTCCGACACCTTCTCGGGCGGTTACACCAACTCTGGACCCCAGGGCAGGGTCGGGGGGACGGGCCAACCGCCGGAGGGCTACACCGGCGACCAGTACTGCAGTCGCTCACAGCTGCAAGGTGCCGCCGGGCCGACGGGCGCCGACCCCAAGGGGAGCGACTACCAGGGCCCCAACAACACCTACTCGAACATCAGTGCCGACACGACCAGCGGTGCCGTCAACTTCGGTGGTGGGCTGAACCCCGGCCAATCCAGCTACTTCTCCTTGGAAGCCGCTGTGGCACCGAGCCAGGTGACCGTCCAGTCCGGCTCGGGCTACTGGATGGCGGCGTCCGACGGCGGCATCTTCGCTTACGACGCGCCCTTCTTCGGGTCGATGGGCGGCAAGCCCCTGAACCAACCGATCGTCGGCATCGCCGCTGACCCGACGACACGCGGTTACTGGGAGGTGGCGGCTGACGGCGGGCTGTTCGCGTTCGACGCGCCCTTCTTCGGGTCGATGGGAGGCCAGCCCCTGAACAAGCCGATCGTCGGATTGGTGGCAACACCGGACGGCGGCGGCTACTGGGAGGTGGCATCCGACGGCGGGATCTTCGCCTTCGGCGATGCTTCCTTCCACGGTTCCATGGGCGGGAAACCTCTCAACGCGCCGGTCGTGGGCATCGCCTCCACAACGGATGGGCGCGGCTACTGGGAGGTGGCCTCCGACGGCGGCATCTTCGCCTTCGGCGATGCTGCCTTCCACGGCTCCATGGGCGGCCAGCACCTCAATCTGCCGATCGTGGGCATCACAGGGGACCAGGCGACGGGTGGTTATTGGGAGGTCGCCACGGACGGTGGTCTGTTCGCTTTTGGCGCGCCCTTCTTCGGGTCACCGGCCGCGACGCCCCTGAACAAGCCCGTCGTCGGGATGGCATCGACTCCTAACGGTCAGGGGTACTGGGAAGCGGCCAGCGATGGAGGGATCTTCAACTACGGCAACGCGCTCTTCTGGGGGTCCCTCGGGTCAACGGTGCTCAACAAACCAGTGGTGGGAATCGCTGGAAGCAACACCTAACCATTGCCATCCGCTCCTAACTGAGCGCTGTCACCGTTGTCGTCCCGGTCGGAGCCTGGGAAGGCGCCAGAAGGCGGACAAACGGAAGCCGTTGTCTCGAAAGTCTGTTTCGGCGCCTGCTCGACTCCGTGAGCCTGCAGTGGGACGAGGTCACGGGGATCACCCTTGTCTGTGACCAAGGGGGCCCGCCGGGTTTGGGCGTAAGAGAACTGCGGTTTGAACGAGCGGGTAGCGACAGCCCCACAGCGCCCCGTTCGTGACACGCTGATTCGGGGAGCGCTCGCCTCGACTGGACCATAATGCGCCAATGAGCGCCGATCGGCAGGGGAATGGCGCCGGGAGTCGCACGGTCTTGCTGACTCTGGCCTCGGCGCAATTCCTCATGACGCTGGACAGCTCGGTCATGAACGTGTCGATCGCGACGGTCGCCCGAGATGTCGGCACGACTGTGACGGGGATCCAGCTGGCCATCACCCTGTACACCCTCGTCATGGCCGCGTTCATGATCACCGGCGGCAAGCTTGGCCAGATCTTCGGGCGAAGACGCGTGTTCATGATCGGGTGCGTGATCTACGGAATCGGCTCCTTCATCACGGCTCTCGCGGGGTCGCTTCCCGTCCTTCTCATCGGGTGGTCCGTGCTCGAAGGACTCGGCGCGGCACTGATCATGCCCGCGGTCGTGGCGTTGGTGGCGAGGAACTTCGTGGCATCGGACCGACCCCGGGCCTATGGGCTCGTGGCGTCGGCCGGAGCGATCGCCGTCGCCGTTGGTCCACTGGTGGGCGGGCTCCTCACGACCTACGCCAGCTGGCGCTGGGTGTTCGCGGGCGAGGTCGTCCTCGTGCTCTGCATTTTGGCCCTGGCCCGGCGGATAGCCGACTCCCCCGCCGTTCCGGGCGTCCGGCTCGACCCGGTCGGCACGCTGCTCTCCGCGGCAGGACTCGGAATGGTGGTCTTCGGCATCATCCGCTCGGGGACGTGGGGCTTCGTGCAGCCCAAGTCCGGTGCCCCGCAGTGGCTCGGTGCCTCCCCTGTCATTTGGCTTCTCCTCGGCGGAGCCGGCGTCCTGGTGGCGTTCGTGCTGTGGGAGAACCGACAGCTGGCGAGAGGCAAGGGAGCCCTGATCGATCCGGCCATGCTCCAAATCCCACGATTGCAGGCCGGCTTGACCGCGTTCTTCTTCCAGTTCCTGCTCCAGGCTGGGCTTTTCTTCGTCGTCCCGCTCTTCCTTTCCGTGGCCCTCGGCCTGTCGGCTGTGGCCACCGGCGTGCGGCTGCTGCCGCTTTCGCTGACACTTCTCGTTGCAGCCATCGGCGTCCCCAAGGTGTTCCCCGACGCGTCACCCCGGCGGGTCATTCGTACCGGCTTCACTCTCTTGCTCCTTGGGATCGTGGTTCTCCTCGTGGCGCTGGACGCGGGGGCCGGGCCCGAGATCACTACGTGGCCCATGCTCCTCGCCGGGCTCGGCATCGGAAGCCTGGCATCCCAGCTTGGAAGCGTGACGGTGTCGTCGGTACCCGAAGCCCAAAGCGGCGAGGTCGGCGGGATACAGAACACCGTCACGAACTTGGGCGCGTCGATCGGAACCGCGCTGGCCGGAACCATCCTCATTGGCGTCTTGACCACCACCTTCCTCGGGAGCGCCGCCACCAACCCCGCCATCCCCAAGGAGATGTCCTCCCAGGCTCAGGTGCAGTTGTCGGCCGGCATCCCCTTCGTCAGTGACGCCGACCTTCAGGCGACCCTCGAGAAAGCCAATGTCCCAGCGGCGACGGCGAAGGCGATCGTCGACGTGAACGCTGCGAGCCGGATCAGCGGGCTCCGGGCCGCCCTCGCGGTGCTGGCTTTCCTCGCGCTGATCGCCCTCGCCTGTACACGCCGCCTGCCGGTCGTCCAGCCGAAGGACTCGGCCGGCGACGCCGCCGACACAGTCGAAGGATCGGAGAGCGACGAGGAGGGTGACGAAGGGAGCGGAGCGCTCAGCCGCGCCGAAGCGTGACGCTGCACCAGGATCGCTTGCGGCACGTGGGACACGTCATGCGGCGGTCGAAGCGGCCCCTGGGCAGCCAGACCCCAATAGGAAATTGGAAGATGAACAGATCGAGCGCCCCGACGTGCGAAATCTGGCGGCATCGCTCGCATACGACGGTGAACGTTCCCCGGGCGTCGAGCGGATTGCCCGAGGTGGCGACTCGGCTGTCGGAGTCGGGCAGGGCACCCGAGTAGAGGGCGCGCTTTCCCACGGGCAACGCCACCGTCGATGCCGACGATCGATCCGACCCTTCGCCAGACTCCCCGGACGGGACCCAGAACAGCGCCCGCTTCCCGAGAGGATCTGGGGCCTTCCCGCTGGGCGACCCGCTCACCTCAGGTGATCTGCATGGCGTCGTAGACGCGACGTCGAGAGCGTCCGGTACGCCACCGCGCCAGCGGACGCAGGTGCGTGCTGCAAGACCGACTGCCCAAGGCCTGGGGCCTCGGCGAATCGCACCGATTTCGGCACGGGCGGCTCGAACAGCGGCAGACCGTACCGATCTCCCACCTCGGAGAGGACCTGGCGAGAGTGTGTTGTCCGTCCGTCGAACATGGTGGGAATCACGCCGAGCACCCGGAGCTTCTCGTTGGCAAACTGGCGGACGTCCTCGATGGTCTCGAGCAGTTGGCCGACGCCGCGGTGGCTGAGCGCCTCGCACTGCAGGGGCACGATGACCGCCTCGGCGGCGGTCAGCCCGTTGATGGTGAGCACGCCCAGAGACGGCGGGCAGTCGATCAGCACCGCGTCGTACTCGGCCAGGACCGGGTCCAGAGCCCGGGCCAGGACGTGCTCGCGCCCAGTGCGGCTGAGAAGATGCACCTCCGCCCCGGCGAGGTCGATCGTCGCCGGCACCAGGAAGAGGCCGTCGACGCCGGGTACGGGGCGCACGACCTCGGCGAGCCGCGACCGCCGCACGAGCACGTCGTGCAGCGAGGGTCCGACGTCGTCGGGATCGAAGCCCAGCGAGAAGGTGAGGCACGCCTGCGGATCGAGGTCCACCACCAGGACACGGCGTCCCTGTTGCGCCATGGCCACGCCGAGCGACTGCACCGTCGTCGTCTTGGCCACGCCGCCCTTCTGGTTGGCGACGGCGACGACTTTGACCATCGCCGGAGTCTAGGACGGCTGCCCTCAGCTTTCCCAGGGTCGCTCCGCTGAGGATGCGGTCAGCGATAGGCCGCTTCCTGGCGTGCCACATCAGCCACGAGGTTCCCGAGCGCCAAGGTTCACGTCTTCGAGGTGGTAGCCCCAGAGGGGTCCGAGCACGGCAGAGACCGTGGGCCGGGGCTCCCCAGGGGTGGCCGTCGGCGTGACCTGCAACCAGGAGGCGCCTCCACTCTGCTCGCATTGTGCCGTGTAGAGGTCGGGGTACGTCACCCAGGGCGTCGGCACCGAGACCTCGTGGCACGGTGGAGGCGGCGCTGATGAAGTAGGGCTGGAGACGTCGCCGGCTCGTGCCGAGAAGGTCACCGGGTTGACGCAGGCCACCTGTTGGCCTGCGTGTGCCGTCTGGCCGGACTGAAGGCTGACGCCCTGCCCCGGCCGGGCGAAGAACGCGCCAGTGGGCGGGGTCGAACCGAAGGTCGAATAGGCGATGACGCACCCTGTCTGCGCCGCCGACTGGCACGTGGGGATGTCGCGGAAGCTCCCGCCGACGTCACGACCGTCGGGAACCTGGACGTTGCCACCCAAGATGATGGCCGACACCATCCGCTTGCGCAGCGTTCGGCGACGGATCAACCTGGGACTGCAGCAGCTTGATCAGCATGGCGGCGCCCTGCGAGTGCCCGATGAAGACGACGGGCCGGCCGTGATTGTCGTGGGCGAGATAGTCCTTCCAGGCCGACAGCAGGCTGTCGTAGGCGGTGGCGATCACTGCCGGCTCGACGGCCGCACCGGCTTCGCAAGCGCGGCCACGCGTGGCCTGGCGGTACATCGGCGCCCACACGTCGCACACCTGCGAGAAGCGCGACGCCTGCGCCACTGCATCCTGCCGCTCGGCAGATTGGATCGGTCAGGTCGGCGTTGTTCTCCGGCTCGGTCGACGACGTCGGGTACACGTAGAAGCAGTCGAAGTTATGGGCCGTCGGGCCGAGACCGGCGTTTCGACGGCCTCGTCGCGCCCGTCGCCGTCACGCTGGTCGCGTGCGGTGCTGAACGTGCAGGGGTCGTCGGCCCGGCCCGGTCGGCACAGCCACACCGTGCTCGACGCGGCAGCGAGCGCCCGCGACGCCGCGCCGGCGGGCGGCCGGCGCCGGAAGAAGCCCACGGCCAAGACCAGGGGGACGATGGCCGGCCAGAGCGCCGCGGCCCGCACGCGGCACACGGCTGTTCGTCACCATCCCCACCGTCCCCATGGCGATTCCTCGAGTGCGTCCGCGAGAACCTGCGCCAGGGTAGGCGCTCACGCGGGACAACAGGCGGCGCCCCGCCGCAGTCGGTGTGCAGACATGAAACCGTGTGAGTCGCTCACTCCGGAGCGCATAGGGTCCAGGGCGGACCCGAGCCGGGGTGGCACGCGCGACCAGCTCCGTCCGCTCCATCTCAGCTGCACCTGGCAGGCATTTCACCCGGAGCGTGTGAAGCACGCTCACCCGTTGTCAAACGAGAATTGGATATGGCCGTACTCCGCTTGAATCAGAAGATCGCTGTCGGCGCCGTGTTCGTGTCCGCGATGTTCATGAACATCATGGACATCACGATCGTGAACGTGGCCCTCCCGACCATCGGTCGCGACTTCCACATCGCTCCCGACGGCCGTGGACGGCGTCGTGATCGCGTATCTGGTCAGCCTCGCTGTCTTCATCCCCGCATCGGGATGGCTCGGAGATCGCTTCGGTGGCAAGCGGGTGCTCATCGCCGCCATCATCGTCTTCACGTTCGGCTCGGTCCTCTGCGGCTTGGCCCAGAACATGACCCAGCTCGTCGCGTTCCGGGTTATCCAAGGCGCGGGCGGCGGGATGATGGCACCAGTCGGCATGGCCATGCTCTACCGGGTCTTCCCACCGTCGGAGCGCGTCCGGGCGGCCAGCATCCTGACGGTCCCAACCACGATGGCCCCCGCTCTCGGCCCGGTGGTCGGGGGCTTCCTGGTCACGGACCTCTCGTGGCGATGGGTCTTCTTCGTCAACCTCCCGCATCGGGATTGCCGCGGTGGTCTTCGGCGCGCTCTACCTCGAGCGCACCGGGCGCGATCGATGCCGGCCGGTTCGACATGCCCGGGTTCCTGCTCGGAGGCGCCGGTCTGGGCCTGCTCATGTACGGCGTGTCGGAGGGCCCACTCAAGTCTGGTCGTCACCGCGGTCGTCATCGTCGCTGCTTGGTCGGGCACCGTCCTGCTCGCCGCCTTCGTCCGTGGTGGAGCTGCGAACCGCGCGACCCATGGTCGACCTCCGCTTGCTCTCGGGTCGACTGTTCCGCTCCACCAACTGTCGTCATGTTCCTGGCCGCGGCGGCGTTCCTCGGGACGCTCTATCTCGATCCCGCTCTACTTCCAGGACGCGCGTGGGCCTGTCGGCCCTGCAGTCGGGTCTCTCCACGTTTCCCGAGGCTTTCGGCGTCATGATCGGCGCGCAATTCGCCAGTCGTCTCATCTATCCGCGCATCGGCCCCCGACGTCACATCACGGGCGGTCTGATCGGCCTCGCCCTGTCGACGCTGCTGTTGACTCAGATCAGCGTGACCACAAATCTCTGGTACATCCGCGCCCTCATGTTCCTACTCGGATGGATGATGGCCCAGGTGATGGTGCCGAACCAGGCCGCGTCGTTCGCCATGATCACGCCAGAGTCGATGGGGCGTGCATCGACGTTCTTCAACACGATGCGCCAGCTTGGAAGCGCGACGGGCGTCGCCATCCTCTCGACCGTGCTGATCGGGGTGGGATCGACTCAGGCCACCGGCGGTTCCGCCGCCTCGCATCCCGACATGACGGCCTACCATCTCGCCTTCCTCACGGCGGCACTGTTCGCGCTCGGGGCCGCCGCCTTCTCCCTCACCATCCACGACAGCGACGCAGCAGAGACAATCGTGCGGCGCCGCCGGCCCGCACCACCGCCCAGGCCGGAGGTACCGGTCCCGGAGGGAAGCCCTGCGTGACGGGTCCGGGCACGGTGTGCGTGTTTTGCGGTTCGAGCCCCGGCGCCAACCCGGCCTTCGCGGCGGCCGCGGCGCGGTTCGGCGCGCGGACTGGCCGAACGTGGCATCGGGCTCGTCTATGGCGGCGCATCCGTCGGCCTGATGGGCGTCGTCGCCGACGCCACCCTGGCCGCGGGCGGACGGGCAACCGGCGTCATCACCGAATCCCTGGCGGGCCACGAAATCGCGCACTCGTCCCTGAACGACCTTCACGTTGTGACGACGATGCACGAACGCAAGGCACTGATGTCCGAGCTGTCCGACGCCTTCGTCATGCTGCCGGGTGGGTTCGGCACCTGCGAGGAATTCATGGAGGCCGTCACCTGGGCGCAGCTGGGCCTCCACGACAAGCGTTGCGGCATCCTCAACGTCGACGGCTTCTTCGACAACCTCCTGGCTTTCCTTGGCACGGCGGTGGACCAGGGGTTCATCAAGGCCCGTCAGGAAGAGGATCTCGTGGTGGCGGACGATGCCGACGAGCTGCTCGATGCCATCGTCGGGCTCGGCACGAGGAGCAGGGTTCGCGCACGCACCAGACCCTCAGGGGGCGGCGGGGGCGAGCAGGACGTCGCGCAGCTCGTCATCGTCGCCCCAGTCGGCCAACAGGGCCCCCACTGACGGATAGGGCTTCTCGGCGCCGGTTGCCTTTTCCAGAACGGAGGGTGTGTACCCAAGAGACTCGAAGTAGCCGAGGTAGTCGACCACCGACATCCCTGATACCCGACGGAGCATCTCGTCCTTGAGCTCCGTGGTGATGATCGGCCGGTTCCGCTCGATGAGCCCCGTGGCCCCGGCCACGACGCGGCCCTCCGCCCCCTCGACGTCCATCTTCAAGAAACCGACGGGTCCGTCGACAATGTCGTCGAGACGGAGTGTCGGGACCACCACGCCCGGATGGTCCAGAAGATCGCGGTCGTCGATCAGGCCGCCGTTGGACCCCACATGTGTCGAATAATAGGCCCACCCCGTAGCGCGGTCGCAGGCGACAGGGATCAACTCGACGTTGGTGATTCCACCCAGGCGCAACGACGACAACAGGAGGCGGCAATTCTCCGAATTCGGTTCCACGGCGATGACGCGCCCCGACGGCCCGACGTGCTTTGAGGCCAACAGTGAGTAGTAGCCCAGGTTGGCGCCCACATCTACCACCGTCATCCCGGGGGTGCAGTAGCGCTCGAAGACTGCGGCGAGATGGGGCTCGTACCGGCCCGAGCGAAGGCCCGGGGTCACCGCTGCGTCAGCGGCGTCGCACAGGAGCTCCACGTCACCGACGCTGCAGCGCACCGCGTCCTCCGCGGTGAGCTGCACGGAGAAGGTCGTCGGAGCAACCTGGTGCTCAATCGTCCCAAGCATCTTGCGAATGGTCGCCACCTGTGCCAGGTCACCAGCGGCTGCCTCATCGACGTCGTGGCGCAGGTCGTCCGGCAAGGTGGGATAGAGGAGGTGCACCAGCTCCTCGTAGGTGATGCCCCGCTCGGGTAGCGTGCCACCCAGCCGGTGTACCAGACGATCGCGCAACGGCTTGAGCTTGCTCTTGACCGTGTGCCGCCAGCTGTTGTCCTGGTGGTCCATGCTCGGTCAACGGTACCCGCAATCGCAGGGTCCACCTGGCGAGCTTGCCCCGAAATTTTGGCGCCCCGGGCAGGATTCGAACCTGCGTGAAACGGATTAGAAGTCCGTTGCCTAAGTCCGCTCGGCCACCGGGGCAGACCGGTCCATCACAGCCTGACATGCTCGCTGCATCGACGTGCACATGCAGCAAGGTGCACCGGCGGCCTCGTAAACCCTTGCCGAACCTGGCTGGGAGGGTGTGCCACACTTATGCCCCTCGGTGGGCGTAGCTCAGTTGGTTAGAGCGCCAGGTTGTGGTCCTGGAGGTCGGGGGTTCGAGACCCCTCGCTCACCCCGAAACGTGCTGTCGGCCCCCAGTGGGGCCGACGGTCGATAAAAACAGCACGGCTGGGGGAGGTACGAGAGTGGGTCCTGCGGCGAACGGACGGACAGTGGTGGTGACGGGCGCGTCGTCAGGTATTGGCGCCGCTGTCGCTCGCGAACTGGCGACCCGGGGCGACACTGTGGCGCTCGTCGCTCGGCGCGCCGACCGACTGGACGAGGTGCTGGCGGACTGCCGCGCCACGTCAGCCGCCTCGGAACGGTGGGCGGCTGATCTCTCGGATCCCTCCGCCGCCGCGGACCTGGCCCTCGCCATCTGGGACCACTACGGCGGGCTCGATGTGGTCATCAACAACGCAGCAGTCCCCATGAGGCGGCATGTCACGCAGCTGAACATGGCCGAGGTCGAACGGACGATGCGCATCAATTACCTGTCGCCGGTCGCCATCTCGCTCGCCGTCCTTCCCCGCATGCTCGAACGTGGTTCCGGGACGATCGTCAACGTCTCGAGTCTGGGTGGCCGTCTCGGCATCACAACGGAGGCCGCCTATTCGGGTTCGAAATTCGCTCTCGCCGGATGGAGCGAGTCGATGGCGATCGATCTCGACCGGACAGGTGTCTCGGTCAAGTTGATCCTGCCGGGCGCCATCGACACCGAAATCTGGGACCAGCCCGACAACGATGCGCCGCTCTACGACGGCCCGAAGGAACCCCCCGAGTCGATCGCCGGGGACATCGTGGACGCCATTGAGAGCGACCGCTTCGAGCACTACCTCCCCGACATGAAGGCCGTCATTGAGGCGAAGACCTCGGACATCGACGGCTTCATGGTGGGAATGCGTGCGCTCACCGAAGGTGCGGGCTCGTGAAGGCACTCCTCTTTGGCGCGCCGCCGGCAAAAGACGAGGTCCGGCCCACACCTGAGGACGAGGTCGAGGCGGCACTGGCCGGCATCCCCTTCGGTCTGCACCAGATCGCTGACGCCCACTTCGTCCGCCCGGACTGGGTTGTGACCCGTCCCATCCTCTCTGGCATCTGTGGCTCCGATGCCAAGCTCGTCCTCGGCGACTTCAACACCGGCGACATCGACAACCCAATGGCCGCGTTTTCGTCGCTCCCCCATGTGCCCGGACACGAGGTGGTCGCCGAGGTGGTCGCGCTGGGACCCGAGGCCCGCGGGCTCGATGTCGGACAGCGCGTGGTGCTCAACCCGTGGCTGACCTGCGGGCCACGCGGCATCGACCCGCCCTGCCCGCCGTGTCAGACCGGGGACCTCAGCCTGTGCTGGAGCTTCACCAAAGGCGACCTCGGCCCTGGCGTCCACGTCGGCGTCATCACCGGTGCGCCGGGAGCGTGGGCCGAACAGCTGGCCGCGCACGACTCCATGCTGATCCCGGTCCCCGAGGGCATCTCCGATGAGGCCGCCGTGCTGGCCGATCCGTTCTCGGTCTCTTTCCACGCCATCGTCCGCCACCCGCCCCCTCCCTCCGGCCGCGTCCTCGTCTACGGGGCGGGCGCACTGGGCTTGACCAGCGTGGCGATCTTGACCTCCCTCTACCCCGGCGTCGAAATTGGTGTGGTGGCGCGCTTCGAGGCCCAGCGCAAGATGGCCCTGCAATTCGGCGCGTCCGCCGTCTTCGCCCACGAACCGCGGCTGGCACTGGTCGAGGAGCTGGCCGAGTGGTCCGGTGCCGTCCTGCACGCCCCGCTCGACGGGCTGCCCGTGACCCATCCGGGTCATATCGACGTGGTCTACGACTCCATTGCCAAGGCCGAGACGCTCGAAGTTGGTGTCCGGGTGCTGGCCGAACGTGGGCGCCTGGTCTACACCGGAGTGGCGACGCCCGAACGGTGGGAGTCCACCCCGATCTACTTCAAGGAGATCACCATCGCGGGATCGAACGCCTTTGGCATCGAGGACTTCGAGGGCAGGCGCCAGCACGCCATCGCGCACTATCTGCAGCTGGTCGCCGACGGCCGGCTCGACATCACACCGATGCTGACCCACCGCTTCGGGCTCGAGGAGTGGTGGCCCGCCCTCAAGGCGCTTGCTCGCCAGGAGCGCAGCGGCGCGTTGAAGGTCGCATTCACCCCCAACGGGTAGACGGCGCCGCCCTACGCGCCAGTGCCCAGTTCGGTGAATTTGGCATAGCGCGATTCGGCCGCGCGCACCCATGCCGGGTCGGGCTCGATCCGGCGCCCGACGGCGGCCCAGCGTTCCGAATCGTTGAGCGACGTCTCCAGGCCCGCGGCCATCCGGGCGAAGTACGCCGCGCCCCGCGCTGCCCCCTCCGGGATGGCCACCGCGTCGACGGGCAGGTTCGTCGCGTCAGCTACCGCGGCCATCCACGCCGTGACACGTGAACCCCCGCCGCTGGCGACGATCCGGGCCGCCTTCACACCGGATCGGTCGAGCATGCGCCGCACGACGAAACCGCTGGCCTCGTACGCGGCGCGCTCCAGAGCCTCTGCCCCCGAGCTGATGTCGAGCCCGTAGAGGTTCGAGCGCAGAGTGTGGTCCTCGAATGGTGTCCGTTCGCCGCGCACGTAGGGCAACCAGACAGGAATCCGGCCCGGGTCTCCGAGGCGCGGTTCGAGCTGCTCGCGTTCGGGACCGGGACGCGGGGTGTCGCGCAGGAGGTGTCGGGCCCAATCGACGAAGAGCGCTCCGGCGTTGCTCGGTCCGCCGATAAGGAACCGCTCGGGCTTCGTGTGGGGGTAGCTGATGAGCCCCGGCGCCACGACCCACTCCTCACAGACGGCCCAGACGATGAGCGTCGCACCGAAGATAACCAGCACGTCGCCCGGCTCGGTGGCCCCTGCCACGATCTGATCGCACAGCGCGTCGATGGTGCCTCCGGTAACCACGGTGTCGCTCCCCGGCAGCGTGCCGGCCGCCTCGCCCATAGGGACCACGGTGGCCATCTGCGAGGTCGCGACGTCCAGCGAGCCCAGGAGGTCGGCGTTCCACTGCCCGCGGGAATGCAGCGAGCCGAGCGCGGCGGTGACCCCTGTGTCGATTGCGGGCAGCCCGGAAAGCGCGTAGGTCGCCACGGCCTGACAGGGCCAATAGCCGCGCGCGTCGGGTACCGACGCGGACGCCCAGCGCAAGAATCCCTCGGCGTCGGGCATGGTCCCCGGGAGGAGGACCCCACCCTCGGGATTTGAGGCGGTGCGGCCTTCGCGGTCGCCGTAGAGCAGTCCCGGAAGCACCGGCACGCCTTGACGACTGACCGCGGTTAGGGACGGGACCATCGAGGCCACCGCCACGCCGGCCAATTTCTACCCTCGCTGGCGAGTTGGGCGTTCACCTCGGCGAACGCCTTGCGGGGGCCGGCGCGCCAGGCCCGCTTGGCGTCATGGCGCAGGATGTCGGGCTCGGGTGCCACCACCGTGTGCGGCACCCTGCTGCGAGCGACGACCTGGCCGTCCTCGTCCACGGCGACCGCCTTTACCGACGTGGTGCCGACGTCCACTCCAACTGTGACTGGGGACAGGGGCGGGTTCACGAAGCTGACACACGTGTCATGATCACGTCATTGTGTCTAGTGGGTTTGTGGAGTCGCGTCCAACAGTGTCCAGCGCTGTGACCTGCGGGATTCCAGACCGCTGACGCGGGGCTCCTGTTCGCTCTGTGCAATATCTGCCCCAAACATTGCCCCAAAGCCGACGCGCTATGGACGAAGGGGAATCGCGGAACCGGCTCTACGCCACCAGCGGCGCCGTCCGCAGAAGTGCTTATCGGGCGGCGCGGGCCTTCTTCAAGACCCGCTCTTGACCCCGTGTCAGCCCGAAAACCCGGTGCGCGCGATCATCGGCACGTTTCTGCCGTTCGGCGCGCTGCTCGGCCGTCTCAGTTCTCACGACCGCCTTCCCAGCTGCCGCAGTTCGAAAGAGGGTCTTTACCATTTCCCCTATTTTAACCATGGTTAGATCACCCCTGGTGAGAACTTGAGAACTTCAGTAGCACCGCTGCGATCACCTCGGCGAGGTCCCGGAGGGCCTCGGATGCGGAGGTCGACTCAAAATGCCTGCTGGCCTCTACGCTGATTGCGGTCAATCCCCCGAAGGGTCGGCCCTGAAGATCGACCAGGGCGACGCCGGCAACGGCCTTGAACGGCGCAAAGTGGCGCTGCTGGTCGGCGGTCAGATTGAATTCCCCGCTGGAAACCGCATCCCCCGCCGCAGTCACGACGCCATTCTCTGCGAAGGCGGTGCCCACGACACCCGTCCCGATTGCGAAGACCCTTGGGTCGTCGAGGGCCGTGACTATCTCAGGGAAGACGGGCATCAGATGGCCGGCGTCGTCACATACGAATACCGTCCATTCGAAAGAAGTCGGTGCTCCGCAGGCGCCGTCGATCAATAGCGCCTCAAGGATCGCAGCGACCACCCGGTCGTGGTGGACCCGGACCTTCTTCTGCGAATCAGCGACGAAATGGGACAGCCTCTCGTCCTGATTCGTGGCGATCACTGCTGCGGCTCCGGCAGATAGCGCCCACACAGCGGCAATCGGAATCCTCGTCCACAGAGCCCACGTCGTCGCCTCGGGAAACTCTGCGAATACCGTCGGGACCGCCAGAACCCAGACGGCGAGACCCACCAGGATCGCACCGCGGTGTTCCGAGATTCGCTCGAGCACGCCGAAGACCGTAGTTGGGCGGTCCGGTGCCCAAGCGGGGCTCCCGACTGGCTTACGCCACCCGTCCGTGCCGCATCGCCCGCCGTTCCTTCGCGGTCGTCCCCGCCCAGACGCCCTCGAGGTCGGGATCGCTCATGGCGTACTGAAGGCAAGGCGCTTGCACGGGGCACGTGTGGCAGATGGCACGGGTGCTCGTGGGCACCGTCCCCTTCATGAAGAACATGGCGCCCATGCCCCTGCAGGCGGCCTCTGAGTGCCACGCCGGCCTAGCAAGGAAGTCCTCGAGGATGAGGGTCTCGTCAGGGCCATCGGGGGCGGCCATTAGCCAGCCGAGCAGCGCCGCGTTCATCGCTTGCAGGGTAAGAGGGCGCTGTGACGGGACCGCGGTCATCTCGCCAGGGTCGGGTCATAAGATCAATGGGGCACCTACGTCAGTCGCGATGACAACGGGTGCGGCGGCCCCTCCTACCATCCCGTCCGAGGGGCCGCTTCGCGTAGCGGGTGGGCGTACCCTCAGTGCCCGTGACCCCGATGCCCGAGCCCGGCGGCGTCCACCCAGGCTTCACTGTCGACCCCGGGCGGTGCTGGCGGATGATCTACTCCAAGCAGCTCCAGGCGATGCACTGCCCCGAGGGGCCAACGTGGACGGGCCGCTGGTTCTCGCCACGAGGAGATCGCTGGTGGCTCGTGTATGCGTGTCCTGACCACCTGGAGGGGCTGACGGGACTACGGGAGTTCGGGGGAACGGCCCCGTGATTTCCGCGTGACTCCTTAACGCTACTGGGTCCGTTTTCGAACCTGGCATCCCATATCGGGACCGACAGTAGGGGCTAGATTTTCGTCCAGCAGTGGCCACTTGAGGGAGCGTCGAATGGCCGAGGTCGAAGAGTCACCCCTGATCTGCAGTTGGACGTCCTGTGACAACCGGCCGACAATCTGCATGTCAGCGACGGTGGTGGGCGGAGTACCGGGTCTCTTCCACTTGTGCGACACCCACTCACACAAGCTCCGCCGAGGCCAGCGGTTCAATTGCCATATCGATGGAACGATTCGCGTCGGTGTCGTGGCCAAGATGAAGGGTCGCTACGTCGCTGATTCATTCTGGGACCTGGATGAGTGATGTGCCGCTGGTGGTACGTCGAGGCGTGCAGGGGCATGCGCCGAAGCTGGTCGCCGAAGCGTCTGAGGGGTCATAGATTGCCGAGCAGCGGGAGACCGGCTGCGTCGATCACATATCGCCGGCCATCCTCGCTCCGTCCCCACATCGGCAACCGGGTGATCTCGGAAGGTGGAGGTAGACCCGGCGGAGAGATCCGTTTCGAATCGTGCACTCGTTGACGGTCAACGGCTTCGGCGTTGGCCGGGTCCCACGGTCGCACCTGGCCGAACAATAACCAACACCGTTTGTTCGTCTAGGGCACAGCTCGCTAGGTGCGCGCCACCGCCCACGACGAGCCTTGCCATGTCCGGACCGCTCCGGCCGGCGATAACGGTGACGTGAACTGCTTCGTCGGGCTCGCATGAAAGTACGTGGTGCAACTTGCCAATCGTGCCCGCCTCGACGAAGTGGCGCATCTCCGGACCCGGCAGCACGACCTCAAATAGCCGCGTCCAGCCGGGCGCGAACTCAGGCCCCCGTTGCCAGCGTTCCAAGTGCCGACTCGCCCCCGGCTTCGTCCACTCCGCAGCGATGTCGTCCGAGAGGAAGCTGACTTGGGAGGTCCCCGAGGCATGCATGCTCACCTTGACGTTGCCACCAAGCGTCCGGTTGACGAGATAGACATCGGGCGAGTTTCGTGCGACCCACGCAGCCCAGCTCGAGGATCGCCGGCCGTCCGGAGTCTGACCGAACCAGCGGTAGTTTTCACCGGGCTCGAGTGTGACGGGGAGTTCCGACTGCGGGGTTGTCACTTCCGGGGTAACGGCAACCGGACCTCCCGCCCCGTCGCCTTCGCCCACTTCACGACGTCAGGCCAGGCCCACACCAGGCCGGCCTTGAGGGTGGCCACGGGCTCGGGGAAGTCCTCGTGTCGTCGGCGCCAGTCGTGGACGACCGTAGAGCGCTTGACGCCGAGCCGGCTGGCGATCTCTGCCGCACCCACTAGCTGATCCACGGGAACCCTCCTGACCACGCCCGAAAACTAACCGAGCGACCGATTCGGAAACTCTTGCGTAGGGTCGTACGCACCCCTATAGTAGCCCAGGTGCGTACGACCGTCCGCACCACTGAAAGGGGAATTACCGATGACCGCAGATCAGGCAGTACGGCCGTCCTTCTTCACCGGCACGGAGGACCTCAGCCCAGCCGAAGTGGAGTGGGGGAAGGCGCTGGAGCCGATCAAGGCCAGTGACCGGGGCCGATACCTCGAGCTGGACTCCGCCGCGAACTACAGGACGAGTGAGGCGTTCGACTTGGGCTACCACGCCGGCCTTAGCACCTTTCCGGATCTCGACAACATGGGTGCGATTACGCCGCGGCAGTTGGTTTCAGCCGCCAAGGCGGCGATAGAGCGGATCGCGAACGCGCTTGAGTTGGCCGAGAGGGACCTCTGACCCCTATCCGCCCGTCTCAGCGTGCGGCCCCTGGCTTCGGCTGGGGGCCGCTTTCGCGTCTCCGGCACGCGACACAAGGGAGGCTGGCCGCATGTGCAGCGCCCACAATCTGACTAGGGAGTAGCCTAAAACTTCAGCGATTGAAGCCCCCTCTTGCATGCCCGGAGCTGTTGGCCCAGATGCCCGATCCGATCAATCGAAGAAAGCGCGTTATTCGTAAGACTGGGAACCTTCTCCAGCCGGGCGAGGATGTTCTGGCTGCCTCAGTTCTACTTCCGTTGGGCACAATGCGGCGCAGAGTCGCGGTGACGGCAGTCGGTCAAACGGCGGGAGCGGTTACAGGTGCGGTGTGGGGTCCTGCTGTCGGTGCTGGGGCCGATGCCGGGTTTGAAGCGGGTGGAAGCGAAGAAACTGGTCCGCAGAGCACGGAGAGACCAAAGCCAGGTGTGACGCAATTTCCGAGCGGGCAAATGCTTTTCGTGATTACGGATCGACGGTTTTTGTTACTTCGAATTGACCCGCGTCCTATTGGGGAAACGTATTCGTTCGCTGCGTCGTGGCCACCAAGTGCCATAACGGAATTGAGGGTGACAGCTGGGCTCAGTTCGAGGCGCGTTCATTCTCGCGTTGGCAGACGGTTCATCGATCGTGCGTGATTTGCCGTTTATGCAGGGATCCAGGTCCGAGCTTATGGCCGCCTTTACGCGCGTCCGCAGTTCCTTGACGAAGGAATCCTGAATCTACGGCCATGGCCTACCTACCTTCGATTTGGCGCTGCCTGGACCGGAGACGCCATAGCTATCCAGTGCCCGGTTCGGGCGTTGCGTCCAGGGATTAGGGAAAGGTGCCATCTCTTGTGATTTCCACGATGCTCCAACGCCCACCTCGTCTACCGAGCTCGAAAATGCAGCTTTCGGGCATCGGGGTCGTCCACCAGATCGATCGAGTACCCACCTTCGGAGTAAATCAGGCCGTGTCTTTCGGTCCACGTCAGCCATTCGTCCTCGGCGTCGACCGGGTTGAAGTCCACCCAGAATCTCCACTCTGGTTCGAGAATGAGGGTGATGACATCGGTGACATCAGTGCGTCCGAGGGCTTCACGAAGCTCCGATGGGAAGTCTTCGTCTAGACATGCCGTAGCCTCGTCGAGACGGCCTTGGTCGAGCGCCGTCGCGAACCTGAGCACGTATTGCATCGCCCCATCCGGTGCCGAGCGTGCACGGGCCAACCGGAAGGTCTCTTCTACTGCGGGCTCCCAACGGTCCTTATCCGGCGGGAGGTCGGCCTCATCAACCACCGTACAGTTCTACAGCTACGCCAGGCCGAGATTGATCTGTGAACGCTTGGCTTGCAGGAATGCGGTCTGCATGATCGGAACCAATACCTGGCCAATTACCTGGTCGTTGAGGACCAGTTGCAGATTCACTGGAACGGTAGAACCGCCACCGTTGGCCGGTCCTCCGGACGTTGGCGCACCACCGAAACCTGCGCCCTGCGGGACGATGTTGCCGCTGGCGCTGGGGATGAAGTATTCGGGGCCGTTCTCACCGACGAGGTAGGGCTGGAAGGCCGAGACGGGCCCGCCGCCCGCCCTGTGGGGCGTGCCACCGGGGTTCGACGCTCCCGAGTTCGGGGTGGCGGCGCTGGACGAGCCGGTGATGAAGTTGACGGCGGATGCCACAGCACCCGCGGCGGCGTTTATGGCATCGAATATCGGCTTGACGATGCTCCAGGTCGTTTGGACGGCCCCGCTGATGGCCGACCACGCGGCATTCCAGTCAGTCTGCAGCCCCTTGATCGCGGTATCGATCACGAACAGGCCGACCGTGTTGATGACGTCGAGGACGGGCTTTATCACGCCCCAGGCCGTCGAGACGGTGCCAGAGATCACGGTCCACGCGGCGTTCCAGTCGACCTGGAGGCCCTTAATCGCCGTGCTGACTACGTCGATCCCGACGGTCTTGATGAAGTTAAAGACGGGACCGATCACCGACCAGGCGGTCTGGATCACCGCCTGGATGTCGGTCCACACTGTTCGCCAGTTGGCGGCGAGGTAGAGGATCCAGCCGATGATCGGGATGGCCATGATGAGGAGGAAGTGCTGCTGGATCCACACCTGGCCGTCGTGAACCCAGGTCTTGATGTCGGACCAGACCTGTTGCCAATGTGTGGCGAGGTAGATGCCGACGAATGTGAGGGCAGCAACGGCCGCGACGACTATTCCAATCGGACCAACCAGGAACGCCAGGGCGCCTTCAGCTGTGAAAAGCGAAACGACAAAGGCGCCAATGGCGGCGACGAGCACTGTCCCGACGGCGATACCCAACGCCTCTGCTGCGGTCTTGTGCTTCTCGAACCAGTTGACGACCTTCATCACGACGTTCATCACGTCGACGAGGACCGGGATCAACTTCATGCCCAACTGGGCCACCAGGTTGGTGGCTTGCGCCTTCACGGCGGCGATGCGCCCCTCGAACGTATTGGCGGCCGCGGAGGCCTGGCCGCTGAGCCGCTTCGACAAGGCGTCGAGGATTTGGACGTGGGCGTTCGAGACCAGCGATAGATGCTCCTGCGCCTGGGACACGTGGTCGAGGGCCGTCTGGTAGGCCGCGTGGTGCTTCGACGTGGTGCTGAGGGCGCCGGGGTATTGATTGAGGATGGCCAGGGCCTTGAGCTGCGACGCGGCGAGGGCGTCGTGAGCCTGCTTGACCTTCAGGGCGTTGGACGCCACGACCGGGAGGTCAATACCGAGCATCTTGAGGGGGCGCAACTGGCCGGTGGCGGCCTTGTCGACGGCCTGCATCGCCGAGGCCAGGTCGATGTGCCGTGCTGCGGCGAGCTGGATGGCGATCTGCAGGTTGCGATGGGCGGAGGCGTAGTTCTGGGTGGAGATGACGCCCTGCGTCAGAGCCGAGTCGATCTGCGCCTGGGTGAACCCGTATTTGGTGGCCGCGTTGCCGGTCTGCGCGACCGAGGCGCTGACGGACGCCCATGATGTGCCCGAAGCCTTGAGTGCGGCCTGGAGCTGCACCTGGCTCATCTCGAGCTTGTTGCCGAAGTCGATGGCGGCAGCACCGACAACGGCGACGACGGCACCGACTCCCAGGAGGGCGCCCTTGCCGACACTCGCCATTTTCGAGAATGCCCCGCCACCGCTGGCGGTCATCGTCCTCATCGAGACGTCCACGTCGGCCATCTTGGCCTTGAAGTCGGTGATACTCGCCGTAAGTACGGCCGCTATATCGACCGCCATTAGAGCGCTCCGTTATTGGTAGGGCCGCCCAGGGGCCGAAGAGAAAGGAGTAAAGGCTCCGGCCCCTGGGCTGTGTCACCCGCCCGGAGCAAACGCGGCGTTCGACGACACGGACTGCCACCGCATCGGAGCCTTGTGGTGCACGCAAGGGGGGGCGTCACCTGCCTGCTCCGGGCGAGATCTTGATTGGGTTGGTCCTGCGCCGGCGGGCCTCTTCGGAGCGCCCCTGGTAGTACCGCAGCGACCGTGGGTAGCACCGCATGAGGTCGATGTAGAGCTCAGTGTGTGCCGGCGTCAGCGCCGCGGCGGAGGCGTCCCGGATGCGAGCCGCCAACAGAGCGAAGTCGTCGGGGAAGTCGCTCCGCACTTCGGCCCAGTCGGCGTCGGTCAGCTCGCGCCATGGTGTGTCCAAGAAGGCGTCCAGCCGGGCGCTGGTCATCACCGCGACTTGCGTCCGGCTTCGGCCCGGAGACGGAGAGCGCGTGTTCGGGCCTGGGCCAAGGACAGAGCGGTCGAGGGCTTTTTCGCCTTCGACTTGCCAGGCGCTGTCCGGTGCTCGAGCTCGCCTCTAAGACGACCGAGGAACCGGCGGCCAGCACTTGTGCTCTGGGCCTTGCGGAGCTCGGCCGGCGACAGAGACGCCAGCAGGGCGGCGCGGCTGTTGGCGTCGGTCTCGGGTGAGGGTCTGGCCGGGCGCCGTTCCATCTGAGCGTCGGGAGCCTTCGGGTTGCGGGTGGTCTTCACAGCTCCGCCTTGGCGGCCAGCGTGGCCTTCGCGTTGTCGGCAATGAGCTTCGGGGTAGCGGTGAGCTCCACGGCCAGGTTGGCGCGCTGCTCGACGAGGAGATCTCGGTTGAACTCGATGCCCGAGACGGCCTGCTTCGCCTCGAGCTTGTCCACCGCGCCGGCATCAGCGGGCAGCTTGGCCAGGTGGTCCTCCGCGGCGACGAGCTCGACCTCATGGCGGACGATTTCGGCGGCGAGGAAGGCGTCGTGTTTTTGGAGGCCGTCCAGGTTCTCGCGATGGCGCCGGCCTTGGTTCTCCAGGGTGTCGAGGTCCGGTCCGTCGTCGTCGGCGATGGTGGTCGTGGGCATAATGGGTCCTTTCAGACTGCGGTCAGGGTGCGTGTCTTGCGTAGGGTGCGCTTGGCCGTGCCGTTGGTGGATGTGACGTTGGTGGGCGCCTTGTACTTCGCGTCCAATCGCTCGAGCTCGGCCTGCTGCTCGGCCTTGGGAAGTGTGGCGGCGGCTTCGTAGGCCGCGTCTGGCAGGACGGGGTACTTGACGGGGAGGGTGAGGCGATCGAGGCGGGCCGTGAGCAGTCTGGCGTCGGTGTCGTCGTCGCTGTCGTTGAGGGCGGCGATCAAGTCCCGCCACTTCCGGACGAAGGTGGCCTCGCCCGATCCCTTGGTAAATGCGATTGCCCCGACCGATCGGGCGTAAGCATTCCAGATTCGCTCTGCTTCCATCCGGTCGGGGTCGTTCCAGATCGCAGCGACGTCCCGGGCTCGGAGGTAGATCTTGAGCTGGCTGATCACGGTGGCGTGGACGTTGCGGGCGGTGGCGGCGTCGACCTTGCGCTGCTCGGCTTCGGTGCGGCGGCCGAACGTCCCGTCGCGGCGGGGCGGTTCGATCGCCCTGCTCATCTCGACGGTGCCGGCCTCCCAGAAGACTCGCGTGTAATAGTCCAGGGCGATGGACTGCCGGCCGCCGGGCGACTTGGCCCGGAGCTCATCGGCCCACTTCTCGGCCCGTTTGGTGAGGTCGCCGCGGTAGGCGGGACTGTCTAGGGCTGCGAGGGGGACCTCGATCGGTGTGGCTGGGCGGAATCTAACTGGCACTTTGCTCCTGTTCTGTAGCGAGTGCGTGGACACTTCGGGCGTCGATCACGTAGGCCTGGCGGTGCTTGACCGCGGTGAGGGTGCCGTCGGCGCAGTACCGGCGCACCATGGCTGTCGATCTCTTTAGAATCCGACTTGCGGTCACGACATCCATGGTCGCAGGGGCGCCCCCTTCCGCGGCTGGCCCAGTAGCGCTGAGTTGCGCAGCGTGCCTGGTTTCGGTAGCGCCGAGTGCGTGCAACTCGGCCTGGAGCACGAACAGTCGGTCGGGGCGGACCCTGTTGCCGTGGTCCCGGCGGTACATGAGCGCGTGCGTGATGCACTCCTCCAACAGGGCGCCGTCGAAGGCGTCGTCGGTGATGAAGATCGAACCTCTGAGAAGCGCCATCAGACGGCCGAGCCGGACTCTCGAGCGGCCCGGTGAGGTTGCGGCGACTTTCGCGCCCCTACCGTCTGCGACTTTCGCAGCGAAAAAAATGGGGGTCGGGCATGGTCAAACCGCCTACCGCCCACGATGCGCCTACCCGCCCCGTTCATTCCTCGCCCCAGTGCCCGCCGCCCCAGTCCTGAGACCAAGGTCGGCCGTCCGGAGAGCGCCAACCGGGCGGACGCTTCTGCGGCTGCCTGCGGCCGACTTCTGTGCCCTTGGTGCCTTTCGGGAGCCCCCGGCGGCGGTTGTTGCTGGCGACGGTGCTGGCGATGACGTTGCAGCAGACGTGCTCGGGGCCACGCCAGACGGTGCGGTCGTGGTCGTCGTGGCCGAGGTGCCAGGTGTGGTGGTTTTTGCCACAGACACGCCCCGACTCGAGGATGGCGGGGCACCGGCCTTCGCCTCCGGGCGGAATCAACCGCTTGCAACGCCAGCAGCTGATGTCCCCCACGGCCACTCTCGGCTTCCAGAGCCGGCGCCGCTTCCGATGCTCGCCGTCATACCCTCGGTCGGCGCTGGAGGGGCGGTTGTCGGGCTTATTTCGGCATCCCGGCCCGCCTGTTGTTGGGTTCTCCGTCGCCGCGGTACTGATTGCTGATGGCGAGGGGTGCCAGTTGGCTTCACTTTCCTGGAAAGTTCCGCGAGCACGGCCTGGCGGCGATCGTCCATCCAGAGCTCATGGAAAAGGATGCTGCGGTGGGTGTCGTGGAGGAGAATGGCGCTGGCTGTGTGTATGTCCGAGACATTCCCGGTGCGGAGCGCCTCCTGAAGACCTACGACGAGCTGCCTGGTGGACGCCGGCATCGTCACTGGCTGATGAAACATGGCCGCCAAGGTTGACGAGTGAACGTCGGGGGCCAACATCGCCTCGACGACCCGTTCAGCGGCCCGAATCACCGCTTGGTCTAGCTCTTTTGCCTGGGTTTTCGCCTTGGCTTTCGCCTTATCCACTGGTCAAACTCCTATCGTGGGGGAGAAAAATCGAGGGTTCCCATTTTTAGGGAGAGAAATGGTTTGCCACCCTGGTCATTCAGGACCTCCCCACCAGGCTGTGGAGACCCGCCCCGGCCGGGTGCCGTGCCGTACCGGTGGTGGTGGCTGGCAGCCCAGTCGGCTAGGCGGCGGGGGTAGAGCAGTATTAAGGGTCGGGGTGTGTAGTGCCGCCGGCCAAGGCAACACCTGTGGATTGCTAGCGGGAGTGGTTGATGGCCATGCACGCTGGCGTTCGGACCACGGCACGGCCAGGACCAGACCCTCGTCGTGTATACGTGACACACGGCGGCGGGGTGGACGCTGCGGGTCACGTAGCTCGAGGCATGCGAGGCATGAGCCGTGGCAGGGCGTGGGCACGGCGCTACCTGACCTCAGGCCAAAGGTATGGCCTGGGTGGTGGAACAGAACCCGGCGCCTACGGTGGATAAGCCGGTGGGTGTAGTACCTGCCGGCGGCGTTGTAGTACGTCACCTGGACACCTTCTGCTTGCGCTCGCCGGCCTTCTTGCGCACGTCCTTGGCTCGAGCTTCACGCCGTCTGGCAGTCTTTGACTGCTTGGCCGTTGAGCGGTTCTGGCGTCCCATCTCAGGCGACACCTATTTCGGTCGCCTGCTCGACTACGACGATATGGGTACAGCGGTACTCACTGCAGCTGCAGGTCCAACCGAACGAGCGAGTCCACCTGACATCGTGCACACCAGCACGATCACGAACCGATGCTGAGATGACTCCAGGCGTTCTCCACGTCACCACGACGTCGTCGGCGGTCATCAGTTCGTCCCGGACTTCGTGGCTCGCAGTACAGGGCACCAGTCGTCGTGGTGAACGGTCAGCGAGTGAACGCCAGGCGTCATCGTCCATCGTCTGGTACGCGTCGCACTGTCGCAGCCGCCTGGGATTGGCTCGTCCTCAATCTGGCTGAAGAGGTCATCGAGGCCGCTCATGCAGCCCCCCCGAATGCGCACACGCACTGCGCACGCCCCTATAGGGGGGTGTGCGTGCGTGCGCATTGTACGCACGGTGCGTCCGTAATGCGCATGCGCAATGTGCGCCCTGGTCAGAAGGCATCTTCGGCCTCGAAATCGGTCGAATGCGCACGGAGTGACGTCCAGCGGCCGCCGGAAGCGCCCAAAGCCCGTCGGATCCGCCAAATCCGGCCTCCACGAGCTGCGGCGAGCGCCGCCTGGATCGTGCGCGCCTTGAGCGGTGCAGCCTTCGTCGCGCGAGGGCGTCGCCGACGGTCCGCACCGTCCACTCCCCACGGCGTCCAGGACGCTGAGGACCCTCACGGCGGCGGGCCGTAGACCGTCGAGCTCCGGGTCGCCGGCCCCAACCGGGAAGTCGAGCTCGAGACCTCGTAGTGCATCGCCGACGGAGAGGTCGTTCGGATCGTCGGTCCAGACGCGGCGCCGGATCCGTGTGGTCGTCTCGGGGATCTCGTCGCCCTGGAAGTCCAGATCGAGCACGACCGAGCTGCCGCCCGTCCCATGATCATTGTGACGGCTGACCACCGCCGCGGAGATCGAGCACGCGTCCCCAGGCGTCGGGGCCCGCGCCCGACATCCGCTTCGCCCCCTTGCCTTCGCCGGTCTTGTTCCAGTGATGAGCGATCAGCAGAGCCGCCCGTGGCGCTGGCAGACGAGCTGGATCCCTTCGAGGTGGGCGCCCATCTCGTAGAGGTCCCACCCTCGGGCGCCCCGCGCGGCGAGGTAGAGCGGGTCGATGATGACGAGGACCGGCCGGTGGCGCTCGATCTCTGCCTCCACGAGTGCCATGGCAGCCTCGCTGGTCAGGTGCGGGCACCCGGAGGCACACCCGGATCGGCAGCGTGGACGGGTCGATCGACCGCGACTCGCAGATGGCACGAAATCGGCGGACGATCTTGCGCGGTCCACCCTCGCCGGCGAAGAGCAGCACCGGTCCCGGCGTCTCGACGTCGAACACGCCGAGCCAGGGCGTACCGCTCGCCACCGACACCCCGAGGTCGGCCATGGCCCACGTCTTGCCGGCCTTGAACTCCGCGGCGAACATGCCGTGGTCTCCGGCGGCGATGACGGGCCGCACCAGGTACTTCGGCGGCGGTGCGGCGTCCACCCTCGCCAACAGTGCCGCGAGGCTCTCAACGGGCAGCGGGTTGAATGTCCGCAGATGATGTTCGCCGGCCATCTCATACGGCGCCAGCTCATCCGGGTCAAAATCGGGATGGGGGTCAGGACTCATTCGCGACCACGGTTCTCGACCGCATGAGTGCGCCGGCCGATAATCCCGCGCCTGGGGGTCACCTGGCCAACGCTCGAGCGGTGGCGCTGGCTCCACGCATCGTCGGGGCACCGGACCTCCGCTCGGAGCCGCAATACTTCGTCCTCGAGAGCGGCGAGGCGAGCCAGGAGCTCGACCTCGGTGGCACCACTTACGGCGACGCCTCATCTCGCCGGCCCCGCATGAACTCGGCACCGTCCTCGTCCAGGATGCGAACGCACCGGCCGATGCGTCGGGCTCGCAGCCGCTCCGCCTTGATCTGCTCTCGGATGAGCCATTCGCTCAGGCCCGTCTTCCCGCGCGAACTCAGACACCGTGAACCAATGGGGTAGCTGGGCGACGCTCATCGTGCCGACGCCGTGGCAGCGTCGTCAACGTACGACACGACCTCGCTCGAGCGGAACAGGAACTTGCACGAGCCGGGGAGTATGACGGGGTTCAGTTCACCGCGGCGGATCCGCCTTCGGGTGGTCCGCGGATCCTCGCGGGAAGTATGCCGAGACTTCGGAAAGGGTCCACCAGATCGGCCTCCTGGTCGACAGGGGCTGTTTCGGACATGCCTCACCTCGCCACCGGACGACGAGTCCGGCTGCGAGGGGGATGTCGCCGGAGAGCCCTCTTAGATCCTGTCCGTATTAGGCGGGGTGTCCGGGCCCGGCCTAGTTCGCCGAGGGGTGCAGCTGCCGATCCCTAACGGAATCTTGTCTTTCAACGGTGTAACTACACCGTTGGCATAAGATAGCGCCCATGTCCGCCAACGTCAACCCGCTCAGGTAGACGTGTGGCGCTCACCTAGGTTCCACGTTGTGGGGGACCCCCCCTCAGACGGTAGAGAGGCCAACGCCCGCCGCACCCAGTTTCCCCGTGTGGGCCTCCGGTGTGGACGATGCGGTAAACACGTCGTCACTTTCGTGTGGAGGCCGTACCCCGCCGCGTACGCCCCCGTCACTACCCCGGGCACAGTGGTGCGGCTCGATGACGGTCGACTGGCGTTGGCCTGCGGGCGTCGGGAGTGCACCGGGAGATGGCTGCGCAGTGATGCAGACCTCGACCAGGCCCGGACTGCTAACCAGCGGTGGGTGACGCTTTAGGCCGGGATCGCCAACTCGTATCGCTCGCCGTCGTGATCGTGATCTTCGACCTGAAGGGGTCCGGTGAGCTCTACCTGTTGGACGTCGATCTTGACGTTTTCGCTGCTCAGATATAGGCCGATTGCCTCAGCCAGCGCTTCTCGGATCTCTTCGATGGAGTCGCCCGAGACAAAGCACCCAGGCATTTCCATGACCTCGGCCCAATATGAGCCGTCTTCGTGGTGAACCCTCACCTGAAACTGGGTCTTGAAAATCTCTTGCACTTCATCCACCTCCTTCGATTTCTGCACATCCAGACTGACGAACAATGGCAGCCCTCAGACTCTTTCCGTAGTCGGCTCCCTTATGGGCCGGAAGAGTGATGGGGCGACAGCCGGGTTTGGTCATCTTGACTACGTGTTTTCCGCCGCGCTCAAGCGTCCATCCGAAGCCTTGGAGCCACTGAATGGCGGTGCCTTGGGACAGCAGCTTGGGAGCATCGACACCCTTGTCACGATCTTTGCCCCGGCAACGACACGATCCCCTGGCCCATAGCCGACCACCAAGCCGTGATCATATGCAGTCGTTGTTGAGGCCGTGCTTTCCACCCTACTCGCGTGGCATCTGACCTGGACTTCCAACCTGGTGTCGGCGCGGCAGGGCTCGGGCTTGATCGGACACGTTTCGCGCAGCCCTAGCGGGATTTCGCGATCGCACGCCCGGCCTTCAGTTCGCCGGGCCGGAACCCAGCGCCCTCATGAGAACGCCGCCACGACCTCGGCCGCAGGTTGTCCTGCTCGGCGGTCCCGTGGGCGTAGGTGCCCAGCATGATCTCGGGCGTGTGGCCGCCGCGTCTGCGGCCGTGACCGGGTCGATCCCCACGGCGACGAGTTGAGTCTGGGCGAAGTGCCTGAGGTCGTGGAACGTGGCGTTAACGCTCGAGATCCTTCGCCAGGCGCCCGAAATCTGACGTCAGGGTCCGGGCGCTGAACGGCACGTCACCGTTCGTGTAGCTGACGCACCCACTCCCCCAGCTCGCCCCACTCGGCCCGCTGCCTGGCTTCCCAGTTCGTCAGCACTTGCTCGCCGAAAGGGACCGAGCGGGATGATCCGCTTCTTGCCGGACTTCGTGGTCGTCAGGTGCTGCCCATGGTCGTCTGACACCCACGCCGCGCTCGATGGTGACGAGGCCGGTCTCGGGGTCGATGTCGTCCCACTTGAGCCCGCAGACCTCTCCCCGCCGCATGCCGGTGGTGGCCGCCAGGCCGATCGCCACCTTGACCGCCGGCTCTTCGGCCGCCTCATAGATCGCCGCCACCTGCTCGGGCGTCAGCGCCAGCTTCTCGGTCCTGACCACCTTCGGCGGCCGGGCCCGAGTCGCTGGATTGGTCTGCAACGGATTCCCAGTCGACGCCCTGTTGGAGGACGGCGCGCAGCACTGAGTGAACGAGCTGCACGCTCCGGGGCGCCAGGCCCTCGGCCGACAACCGCGAGTAGAAGCTGTCGATCGTGTGGGTCGTCAGCTGGTCGAGCCGGATCGTCCCGAGCGCCGGCGGATCTGCTTGTCGACGCGCTTGCGGTAGACCTCGACCGTGTTCTGAGCGAGAGCCGGGTCGAGGTTGTCCAGCCATTCGTCGAGGAGGCGTCCGACCGTGGTCTTCGCCCCAACCTTGGCCGTCTCGGTGACCTCGGTGCGGAACTTCGCCATCTCCTCTTCGAGTTGACCTTTAGCCCCGCGCCCGGGGACGTGGACCGTCTTCGATTTCCGGATCAGGCGGTGGGTCGAAGAGGTTCCGTCACGACGATCCGGAGGCGGTACACGCCGCTGCCCTTGGGTTCACGCTCCTCGATGCTGCCCGTCTTGTATGTTCTCCGCCGTTGCCCATTCCCCAGACACCGGATATGCCCCATTTCTGGCCCAAGGGCCTACACTCTGGAGTGTTTATCCAGGGTAGTCCCATTTTCTGCGTATTCACGTCATTATGGACGACGCAGGCCATGAGAGGAGAGGTGTAACGAGATGACAGGCTCCCGCCCGAAGGCCCTGGTGACCGCCGCCGTGAGCGGCCCGGGTCTCGATTTGCTGCACCAGCTGGCAAATCTGGTGCTCGACTCTTGGCTGGAGCAGCCCACGTTGCGCATCTACAACGCGTCGCAGCTGGCCGAGCGGGTGGCAGCGGAAGGTGCCTCGATCGTGATTGTCGAGAGCGACGCCTGCGGCGCCGAGCTCTACGAGCAGCCAGTGCTCGCCGTCTGCAGCTGCCGTGGAGATCCGACCAACGTCGACGTGCCTGCCGCCACCGCCGCCGGGGTGCCCGTGCTGCGCGCCCGGGCCGCAACGCCGACGCGGTAGCCGAACTCGCCGTCGCCCTGCTGTTCGCCGCCACCCGCGGCGTGGTGCCGGCCGACCGCGACGTGCGGGAAGGCCAGATCTACCGCGACGGGAAGATCCCCTACCAGCGCTACCGCGCCTGGCAGCTGGCCGGCAAGACCGTGGGACTGGTAGGTCTCGGTGCGGTGGGGCGTGCGTTGCGCTGGCGTCTGCGCGGTCTGGGAATGGAGGTCCTCGCCTACGACCCGTACGCGCCGGATGCGACCAGCTCGCTCGATGACCTGCTCGGCCGGGCGGACGTCATCTCGATCCACGCTCCGGTGACGGAGCAGACAACTGGCATGATCGACTCAGACGCCTTCGCAAAGATCCGCGATGGCGTGATCTACCTCAACACGGCGCGGGCAAAGATCCACGACACCGACGCGCTCGTGGCCGCATTGGCCTCGGGCAAGGTCGCCGCGGCCGGCCTCGATCACTTCGAGGGCGAGCACCTGGCACCAGACCATCCGCTGACCACGTTCCCCCAAGTGGTGCTCACGCCGCACATCGGAGGGGCGACGTACGACACCGAATCGAACCATACGCGCACCATCGCGGAGGACCTGTGCCGGCTCATGGCCGGGGCGCGCCCGCTGCACATCGTGAACCCCGAGGTCCTCTCCGACTGACGTGGCGGCACGCCAACCGACCATCATCGCCACGTCCATCGGGTTCCAGCCCGAAGGCCCCGACCCCCTAAATCTACGGCCGGGCCCGTCCTACCGCCTGGCGGCCGACCTCGCGCAGGGGGGTGAGCATCCCCGACTGTGCATCATCGCCACCGCGGTCGGTGACGACTCGTCCCGGCTGGCCGCAGCACACAATGCCTTTTCCAAGCTCGGCTTCGTCAGCTCCCACCTGACCCTCTTCCCGATGCCCAACGTGCCCGACGTGCGCGCCCACCTGCTGTCTCAGGACGTGATCTGGGTCGGAGGAGGCAGCACGGCCAACCTGCTCGCGCTGTGGCGCTTGCACGGTCTCGACGTCGTGCTGCGCGAGTGCTGGGAGGCCGGCGTGGTGCTCAAAGGCGTCTCGGCCGGATCGCTGTGCTGGCACGTGGGCGGCACGACCGACTCCTTCGGTCCAATCCTGCAGCCGGTGACCAACGGACTGGCCTTTCTGCCCTATTCCAACAGCCCTCACCACGACGTGGAGGAGCAGCGCCGCCCTCTCATCCACCGCCTCATCGCTGAGGGCACGCTGCCCGACGGCTACGCCACCGAGAACGGGACCGGCCTGGTGTTCTTCGGCACCGAGCTTCAAGATGTCTTCACGGAAGTCGAGGGCAAGGTGGCCTATTCGCTCACCAAGGAGGGCGGGGTCACCCGCGAGGTCGCGCTCGAGACCCGGCTGCTTTAGTCGCCCCTCGGGATCATCCGCGGCCGCTCCGGCCCAGTCCGAACCGGCGTGCACGGTGTCGGTGTCGACGGCCCGAGCGCAGCACCCGACCCGGCGTGGCACCAGTGAATGTCGCCGTCCGGCACGATCTCGCTTCCGTTCACGAGCACGTGGGCGATTCCCTCGCCTCGGCATAGAGACGGCTGGCCCCGCCGGGCAGGTCGTGGCGGGTCCGGACGGCGCCGTGGCCGACGGTGGCGGAGTCGAACACCACGACGTCGGCGAAGGCACCGGGCACCAGGCGGCCCCGGTCGCGCAACCCGTACAGCCGGGCGGGGAGGTCGCTGAGCAGCCGGACCGCTTCCTCCCAGCTCAGCAGGCAGCGGTGCCGCACGGCGTCACCCAGTAGGAGGTCGAGTAGATGGCACCGCACATGGTGTCGAGGTGGGCGCCGGCGTCCGAGCCGCCGACAACGGCACGGGGGTCCAGCCAGTCCGGCCCCGCAGCGCCCAGTCCTCCTCCGACTCGGGGATGGGCGGGTGTAGCCCGGTACGGAGGCCGTCGGCCACCACGACGTCGAGCAGGGCGTCGAAGGGCGTGATCCCGCGGGCGCGGGCGATCTCGCCGACCGACCGTCCCTCGTACGCCGCGTTCTCCGCCGCAAAGGTCTCCTCGAAGATCAGGCGCTCCCACACGGCTAGGTGCCGCAGGATCCCCGCCTCGTCCGACTGCGCCCCGGCGTCCAGCCGGGCGCGGGCCGCAGGATCCGCAGAGCGCTGTATTCGCTCGGGACCGGGCAGCGCGAACACCTCGCGCCATCCGGGGAGCCCGTCAAGGATGGCGCCGTGTTCGAAGCTCAGGCGCAGCTGCATCGTGTGCGGCAGGGTCAGTGCCACCACGGTGGCGCCGCGCCGCGCCGCTGCAGTGCCGGCGGCCAGCTGGTCCCAGGCGCCGTCGGGGTTCATGGCCGAGACGCCGAGCACGTTCCAGTTGACCGGCCGGTCGGCGAGCAGCGACATCGTTGATAGCAATCGATCTCCTCTTCGCTGAAGCCGTTGAGGCAGCCTGGCGACGATGAGCTCGACCGTGGTGCCCTCGTGGCGCGCACGGCCGCCGCCAGGCGCTCCAGCTCGGCCCGCGCGGCAGCTCGGGACGGGACGGGCCGGCCGTCACCATCGTTGTGGGTGTGGACCTGCGAGGTCGAGAAGCCCAGCGCCCCCTCGGTCGAGCGCCGTCGTGCAGTGCCGCCACCATCGCCTCCACGTCCTGTGCGGTGGCCGTCGCCGCCCACGGCCCGTTCGCCCATGACCAACCGGCGCAGGGTGGAGTGACCGACCAGGAAGCCGGCGTTGACCGCGATACGCCCATCGAAGCGGTCGAGCCATTCCCCAAAGCGGGCCCAGTCCCAGGGCAGGCCCTGCTGCAGGGCCGCCAGGGGCATGCCCTCGACCCGGGCCATCATCCGCGCGATGTAGTCGGCGTGTTCGGGCGCCAACGGGGCCAGGGAGAACCCGCAGTTCCCGCCCAGGACCGTCGTCACCCCGTGCAATGGCGACGGGCTGGCGTTGGGGTCCCAGAACAGCTGGGCGTCGTAGTGGGTGTGCAGGTCGACGAATCCGGGCGCGACCAGCATGCCGGTGGCGTCAATCTACCGGTCCGCGCCGATGCGGCCGCGTCGGGTCCAACCGCACCACGCGCTCGTCCTCGATGAGTACGTCGGCGCTGGACGGTGGCGCACCGGTACCGTCGACCACCGTCCCGCCGCGGATCGCGTGTCACGTTGGCCCTGCTCGCTCGGCCAGCCCGTGCCGACGGACCCGACTCGCTGCCGGGCGAAGGCCTGCATGCCCTCGGCTCCAATTCAACACCGAAACCTGACTGCTTCCATCCACCCATTGGGGCGTGCATGTCCATGGCCGAGAGCCCGTGAGCGTTGATGAACACCGTCCCGGCGTCGACAGCCGGGAGCCACGTCGGTTGCCAGGCTTCGTCGTTGCTCCATACCGATGCGCACAGTCCGAAGCTGGTGTCGTTCGCCGCCTGGACGGCTTGGCCGATGTCGTCGTAGGGGATGACGGGCAGGGCGGGCGCGAACTGTTCCTCGCGCACGATGCGAGCGCGCGGCATCGGGTGCCACGACCAGCGCCGGGGACACGAAATATCCGCCCGACCCGCGCGTCCTCGGCGCGGACACGACCCGGCCGGATCACGGTGAAGCCCGCCGCGTCTGCCTCGGCAAGCATGGCCTCGACCCGGTCGCGTGCGGCCGCCGTGTGCACCGGACCCATGGTGACTCCCTCCGCCAGGCCGTCACCCACGATTCGGTGGAAAGCCGGTCTGCCAACGCGTGACTGTGTCGCCCATCCGGTCACGGTGGACGTAGAGGCGTTTGATCGCCATGCACACCTGCCCGCTGGTCACGAAGGCTGCCTCGACGATGCGGTCGGCCAAGTCAGCGTCGCCGCAATGTCCGGGGCGAGGATGGCGGGATCGTTTCCGCCGAGCTCGAGGACCACCGGCCGGGTGGTGGCGGCTGCGGCGGCCATCACCGCCTGGCCGGTTGACACCCCGCCCGTGAACGACACCATGTCGACGCCGGGGTGGCTCACGAGGGCCGCTCCGAGGGCAGCGTCGGGTCCGTTCACCACGTTGAGCACGCCGGGCGGCAGAACCTCGGCCATGGCGGCACTCACGAGGAGCACGGCGCCTGGGCAGGTGGGGGCGCCTTCACCACCACGGTGTCGCCGGCGAGCAGCGCAGGGAGGATCTTGTTGGCCATGACCGAGACGGGCCAGTTGAAGGGGAGGATGGCCGCCACGACGCCGTGGGGCACCCACTCGACCCTGGTCGCCCCGCCACTCATTCTCGGGGAGCGAGCGCCTCTGCCACGACAGGCGCGAAGGCGGCCGCCATGCCGCCCATCGTCGCGGTGTCGAAGATTGACTCGAGATGGATCTTGCCGTGCTCACGCGTCAGCAGGCGAGCCAGGTCCTGCGCTTCGACTGCGGCCATACCCGCTTCGGCCGCTCGGATCACCCTCGCCGCCCGCTCCTCCGCCGGCAACGCCGCCCAGGCGGGTTGCGACCTCCACGCCGCCGCCACGGCGAGATCGAGCTGGGCCGGCGAACTGGACGGCGCATGGAGCACGACTTCGTCCGGGCGGGCCGGATTCGTGACCGGGTAGGTGCCCCGGCCGCCCGTCACCACGTCGCCGTCGATGAGGAGCCCCACGCTGGTCGCGAGGTCCTCCATATGTGTGGTCATGCGCACCCCCCGGGCTGGCCCCGTTTGCTGACGATAGTGTCACCTTCCAGTGGGGACCGTCGAGACGCAGGGGCTGGTGCAGCGAGCGACCTTGCTTCCGGATCCCGAGCCCAGAGCGGTGCTGGTCCCCGTGATTTCGGTCGACGACCACCTGATTGAGCCGCCCGACCTCTTCGAGGGGCGACTGCCCGCCGCTCTCCAGGACGGGGCGCCCAGGGTGGTGGAACAGGATGACGGGACACAGAGCTGGGTCTTCGAGGGCAACCATTACCCCAACGTGGGCCTGAACGCGGTGGTCGGGCCGGCCCCGGGAGCAGTGGAGCATGGAGCCGGCCCGCTTCGACGAGATGCGTGCCGGCTGTTTCGACATCAACGCGCGAATACTGGACATGGACCGCGCCGGCATCTGGGCCTCCCTGTGCTTTCCCTCGCTGGTGTCGGGATTCTGCGGCGCCGTCTACTCGCGGGCACAGAACAAGGACCTTGGCCTGGCCTGCCTGCGCGCCTTTAATGACTGGCACGACGGACGTGTGGGCGGGAAGCCACCCGGAGCGCATCATCCCGCTCCAGTTGCCCTGGCTGGCTGACATCGAGGTGGCGAGCGCCGAGGTGCGGACCAACGCGGCGCGGGGCTTCAAGGCGATCAGCTTTCCTGAGTTCCCGGCGCAGCTGAAACTGCCCTCCATCTTCAGCGGGCAATGGGATCCCTTCTTCGCCGCTTGCGAGCAGACGGACACGGTCGTCTGCCTGCACACGGGCGCGTCGTCCTGGGCCCCCCTCCCCTCCCCCGACCCGCCCTTCGAGCTGCTGCCGACCCTCTTCCCGGTTAACGCGCTGCTGGCAGCCGGCGAGTGGTTGTGGTCGGGGGTCCCGCTCCGCTTCCCCGACCTGAAGGTGGCCATGTCCGAGGGCGGCATCGGCTGGGTGCCCATGTTGATGGACCGGGCCGACTACGTGCTCGGCCACTCCGCGTCGGGCACCGAAAGCACGGCATGGCCGTCGGACCTCCTCCCGAGTGAGGTGCTGCGACGCAACTTCTGGTTCTGTTCTATCGACGACCCCTCGGCCGTCGCGCAGCGCCATGTGATCGGCATCGACCACATCATGGTGGAGAGCGACTACCCCCACGCCGACTCGTCGTGGCCCGACACCCAGCGTGTCCTCGCCGACACGTGGGGCGCGCTTCCCGACGGCGAGCTGCGGGCCGTGGCCGGCGCCAACGCCAGCCGGCTGTTCCGCCATCCGCTGCCGCCGGTCGACGACTGGCGCACGCCCGCGCCGTGACCGGCTCGGCGGGGGAAGCGACACCGCTCCCGCCGCGCGCCGGGCCCGTGGTCGACGCCGACGGCCACGTCGTCGAGCCGATGGAGGCCTGGGAGGGACTTCCCGAGGACATCAGGCCCCGGATCAGCGCGGACCGGTCGGGCTACGAGCACGTGGTGGTCGGAGACACCGAGATCCTGGCCGTGCCGCTGGGGAACCTGGCCCGCCCCGGCTCCACGTTCGACGACCCCACGTCCTTCCGACCGTTGGCCGAGGCGCTCCCCGGCGGGTGGGATCCGGTGGCGCGGCTGCGCGACATGGATGCCGAGGGCATCGACCAGGCCGTCTTGTACCCCACGATCGGGCTGTACTTCTCCGTCGTCGATGATCCCGCCGCCGCGACCGCGCTGGCCGCCGCCTATAACGACTGGATGGCCGCCTACTGCGCCACTGACCCGCGGCGGCTCTTCGGGGCAGCGATGCTGCCACTGCAGGACCCGGCCGCCGCGGCCCGGGAGCTGCGGCGGTCGGTGACGCAGCTCGGCTTCGTCGGCGGGTTCGTCCGCCCCAACCCCTGTCGCGGCCGCTCGCTCTCGGCCCGCGACTACGACGTCGTGTGGGACGTTGCCGAGGAGCTCAATGTCCCGATCGGGATCCACGAGGGGAGCTCAGTCATCGTGCCGACGCTCGGCGCAGACCGCCCCTTCAACCCGCTGGTGCTCCATGCCGTGTCGCACCCTTTCGAGGAGATGCTCGCCTGCGCGCAGCTCATCGCCTTCGGTGTGCTCGAACGGCACCCGGGTCTGCGCTGCATCTTCCTCGAGTCCTCCGGCGGGTGGGCCCCCTTCTGGCTCGAGCGCCTTGACGAGCAGGCCGAGTCCTTCGGCGGGTTCTGTCCAGACATGAAACTTCGTCCGTCGGAGTACTTCGCGCGCCAGTGCGCCATTAGTTTCGAGGTCGACGAACGGACCCTGCCCGCGTTGACGCCCTTCGTGGGAGACACACGCATCGTCTGGGGCAGCGACTACCCGCACCACGACGCCACATTCCCGGGCGCGGTGGACGCCATCCGCGCCACGGTCGCGCCCTGCAGCACTGCGACGCAGGCCCGCGTGCTTGGCCTCAACGCCCGGGAGCTCTACCGGCTCCCGCCACGGCGACTGGGCGCCGCGGGCGTGATCGACGACTACTTCGCCGCGGTCACCGCGCAGGACGCGGTCAGCTTGCGTCGCCTCTTCCACCCGGACGCCGTGTTCGACGTCGACGGCGAGCGGCGCACCGGCCTGGACGCCATTCTCGGCTACTACACGGATCATACGTTCGTCTTTGAGGACTTCCGGCCCTCGCCCGGGCCACTGGAGCTCGACGGCACGACCGTGACCGTGGACATCGACGTCCACCTGGGCGGGGCCGAGCGCACGGTGCACGACGTTTTCGAAACCGACGGCGCGCGCATCACCGCGCTGCGAGTCAGCGGGTTTGCGGACGTGCTGCGACTCGCCGCCCCGAGCCGATGTCAAACAGGGTTAGGGCTGCGGACCACGCAGCAGTCGACCGGGACGCACCCCCGTCGCCTCATCGTGCTCGCGCACCACTGCGCCCGACTTGACCGTCGCCACGTACCCGCGGGCGCGCTGGATCAGCCGCTTGCCCGACGCCGGGAGGTCGTACACCATCTCTGGCGACTCCAAGGTGAGGGCGCCGTGGTCGATGACGTTCAGGTCTGCCAGATGCCCCGGGGCCAAGAGGCCGCGGTCGCGGAAGCCGTACAACTCCGCGGTACGGCGGGTTTGCAGGTGTACCACCGTCTCAACCGGCAGTGTCTCGCCTCGGCGGCGGTCGCGGGCCCAGTGGGTCAGCATGAAGGTCGGCAGGCTGGCATCGCACAGCACGCCACAGTGCGCGCCGCCGTCCCCCAGCCCGAGGACCGTGGCCGGGTGGGTGAGCATCTCACCCACGGCGTCGAGGTTCTGCGCCGAGTAGTCGAAAAGCGGTAGGTAGAGGAGCTCCTTGCCGTCGCGCTGGAGCATGAGGTCGTAGAGGACCTCGTCGGTCGTCCTGCGCTCGGTGGCGGCGAGGGCGGTCACGCTGCGCTCGGGCGGTGGCTCGTAGTCGGGCGGATCGCCCAGCGGGAAGAGCTTGTGCAGGTTGGCGCGCAACAACTCGACGAAGCCGCCGGGGCGAGGCTCCTCGGCCAGGATGGCCGACCGCACCTCGGGCGTGCGCAGGCGCGCCACCCGCTCGATCAACGGTAGGTGGGCGATGGCTTCGTAGGCGCGGTGGCGCGCGAAGGGGTGGGTGGCGGACTGGAAGCCGACCATCAGCGACGTGGGTTTGCCCGCCACCTGGGGCACCAGCCAGGCGCCGCGCCGGTTCGCCGCCACGCCACGATCGATCCATTCGCGCCACAGGTCCGGGGCAAAGTCGGCCTGGAGCACCTGGTAGGTCACGGGAATCCCCGCCCGAAGCGAGATCTCGGACATCCAAGCGAACTCGTGGTCGAGGTCGCGCATGTCACTGGCCAGCGAGAAGACGCGGTGGCCCGCCTTGCCGAGCGCCTCGCCGATCGCGACGAGCTCGTCGGCCGCGGCCGTCGTACCCGCGGCCAGCTCGCCGTCCTTGGCCCGGTGCAGGATCGTACGTGTCGTGGAGGCCCCGATGGCCCCCGCCTGGACCGCCTCGCGGACGAGCGCCGCCATCTCGGCGATCTCCTCCGCCGTGGCCGTGGCGTTCGCCCGGCCCTCGCCAAGCACATAGGCCCGCAGCGCACCGTGCGGCACCAGCGACGCCACGTCGAGGACGCGCGCGGTCCGGTCCACCTCGTCGAGGTACTCGCCGAAGGTCTCCCAATTCCAGTTGATGCCCTCGGCCAGCGCCGTGCCCGGGATGTCCTCTACGCCCTCCATGAGCTGAATCAGCCAGTCGCGGTCCGTCTCGCGTGCGGGCGCGAACCCGACGCCGCAGTTGCCCATGACGACAGTGGTCACACCGTGCCAGCCGGACGGCGAGACCTCGGGGTCCCAGGTGGCCTGACCGTCGTAGTGGGTGTGGATGTCGACCCATCCCGGTGTGACGAGAAGCCCGTCCGCGTCGATCTCGCGGCGCGCCGGGCCTTCGACTTCGCCGACCGCGGTGATAAGGCGGCCGTCGACGGCGACGTCGGCCGTGCGGGTCGGCCGCCCCGATCCGTCGGCGATCGTGCCGCCCCGGATGATCAGGTCGTGCATTGGTGCTCCTCTCCGGCGCTCCGGTGCGTCGCCGCCGCGCCGGGTCCGCGCGGGCGGGCGCGGCCTACACCCAGCTTCGCAGCTTTTCGATCATGGCAACAGGATCGGGACCGACGGGCGACACGTTCAGATGGGTGACGCCTGCGTCGGCCAGGATCGCCACCCGCTCCTTGAGGTAGGACTCCGGGCCGCACAGCGACGTCGCCTCCAAAAGCTCGGCGGGCACGAGAGCGGCCGCCTCATCCTTCTTGCCCGACAAGTAGAGGTCCTGGATCTCGGCCGCCTCCTTCTCGTAGCCGTAGCGGCAGGCCAACGCGTTGTAGAAGTTCTTGCCCTTGGCGCCCATGCCGCCGATGTACAACGCGGCCATCGCGCGACCGAGGTCGCGGATCGGCGCCACCTCGGACTCCTCGCCGATCGCAAAGAGACCGCCGGCGGCGATCTGCAGGGTCCCCAGCGTGGGGTCTCGCTTGGCGGTGCCGACGGCGAGGGAGTCGCCGAACACCTCCTTGGCCTTGTCGGGCATGAAGAAGATCGGCAGCCAACCGTCAGCCACCTCCGCCGTCATGGCCACGTTCTTCTCGCCGAGGGCCGCGACCCAGATCGGGATGCGGGGTCGGACCGGGTGGTTGATGAGCTTCAGCGGCTTCCCGAGGCCCGTGCCCTCGCCGGGCGGCAGCGGGATGTGGTACGCCGCCCCCTCGTAGGTGAGCGGCGCCTCGCGCGCCCACACCTTGCGGCAGATCTCGATGATCTCGCGGGTGCGAGTGAGCGGCCGGTCATAGGCGACGCCGTGGAAGCCCTCGATCACCTGGGGACCCGAGGCACCGAGGCCGAGCTGGCAGCGGCCTCCCGAGATCGCATCGATGCCGGCGGCCGTCATCGCGATCAGCGTCGGTGTGCGGCTGTAGATCGGCAAGATGGCCGACCCGATGTCGACCCGCTCGGTCTTGGCGGCCAGGTAGCCCATGAAGCTCGGCGCGTCGTAGCTGTAGGCCTCGGCCACCCAGACGACGTCGAGACCGACCTTCTCGAGCTCGACCGCCTGGCGGGCAGACTCGGCGAACCCTCCGGCGTAGCTCAATGTCATGGACAGCTTCACGCGATCCTCCTTCCCCTCGGCCTGTCGTGTTCCCTCGTCGGGCGCTGTGGCCTCCCCGCCCGGGCTAAAAAGTCTCAATGTCGCCTCTGGCGCCCCCGTAGCATCGCAGCCGTGGACGCCCGACGCGCCGACTTCGTCCTCTTCGACCTCGGCGGGGTGCTCGTCGACCCCGGGGGCGTGGGGCAGATGCGCGAGCTCAGCGGGATCGGCAGCGACGAGGAGCTCTGGTCCCGCTGGCTCTCCTGCCCCTGGGTGCGCCGCTTCGAGGCCGGCGGCTGCTCCGCCGAAGACTTCGCCGCCGGCGTCGTGGCCGACTGGGGACTCGACCTCGAGCCGCCCGACTTCCTGGAAGCGTTCGGCGCCTGGCCCGGGATCCCCTACCCGGGGGCCCTCGAGCTCGTCGACGCGGTGCGGGCGGAGGTGCCCGTGGGCTACCTGTCCAACACGAATCCCGTGCAGTGGGAAGCCAACTACGCCGCAACCCCCATCGTGGAGGCGTTCGATCTGCGGTTCCTGTCATTCGAATTGGGCATGGTCAAGCCCGACCACGAGATCTTCCACGCCGTGGCCGCACAGCTGCCGGTTCCGGCCGGCCGGGTGCTCTTCCTCGACGACAACGTGGTCAACGTCGACGCGGCTACCGAGACTGGGTTCGTCGCCCGTCATGTCCGGGGCATACAGGCGGCGCACGCCGCGCTGGTCACGGAGGGCGTCATCGCCTGACGCCCGAGCGCGGTCCGGAGCAACCGGCGCCAAACGGGTCGCGTGTGCCAACATGCCGGCCATGGTTGCCAACGGCCCGAGTTTGCGTCTCCTGCCGCGCCTCAGTGACGACGTGGCGTTCTATTGGACCTCCGGTGCCGACGGCGTGTTGCGGTTGCTGCGCTGCAACAACTGTGGGTTCTTCAACCATCCGCCCGGTCCCGTCTGCCGACGCTGCCTCTCGCGCGATGTGGCGCCGCAGGAAGTGAGCGGCCGCGGCCACCTGGAGACCTTCACGGTCAACTACCAGCAGTGGATCCCAGGCAGCGACCCCTACATCATCGCCTGGGTATCGATCGACGAGCAGCCCGACGTCCGGCTCACCACGAATCTGGTCGACGTGGAACCCGACGACGTGCACATCGGCATGCCGGTGCGCGTGGTGTTCGAGCACGTCGAGGACGTGTGGCTCCCGCTCTTCGCACCGGCCGACGGCGCGGAGGATGCGTCGTGAGCCCGGCCGAGGAGCCGCTCGAGCGACGGGCGATCATCTCGGGCATCGGTCAGTCCGATGTCGGCCGGCGTCTCGGGCGCTCCGACCTCGACCTCACGGTTGAAGCCGCCCTGGAGGCCATCGCCGACGCCGGGCTCAGCCGCGACGACATCGACGGCATCTCGACCTACCCGGGCATGGGTGCGGGGACCCCCGGTTTCGCCGGGCCCTCCACCCCCGAAGTGCAGGACGCTCTGGGCCTGTCGCTCAACTGGCACGACGGCGGCGGTGAAGGTCCAGGCCAGATGCGTGCCGTCATGGCCGCTGCGCTCGGGGTGGCGGCCGGACTGGCCCGCCACGTCCTCGTCTACCGCACCGTCACCGAGGGATCGGCGCAAGGCACCGGAGGGCGCCAGGGCATCGGCGGCTCCGGAGGAGGCGGGGGCACCGTCCCCCGGTTCGGCAGCTTCATGCAATGGTCGCTGCCCTTCGGGGCGGTATCTGCCGCGAACTGGCTGGCCGAGGTTGCCCAACGGCGCATGCACGAATTCGGCTTGACCCGAGAGCAGCTGGGCCAGATCGCCATCAACGGGCGCCGCAACGCGGCACTCAACCCGAAGGCCGTCTACCGCGACCCCATGTCGATGGAGGATTACCTGGCGGCGCGCATGATCACGACGCCGCTCTGTCTCTTCGACTGTGACGCGCCGTGTGACGGGTCGACTGCGGTGATCGTCTCCCACCGCGACGTCGCCGGCGACCTCGACCATGCGGCGGTGCACGTGAACGCCATTGGCACCGCGCTCCGGGGCCGTGCGAGTTGGGACCAGTTCGACGACATCACGACGATGGCCGCGCGCGACGCCGGTGCCAGCATGTGGGAGCGAACTGATCTGAAGCCCGCCGACGTGGACACGGCACAGCTCTACGACGGTTTCTCGGTGCTGGCCATCGTCTGGCTCGAGGCCCTCGGATTCTGCGGCCGCGGTGAGAGCGGACCCTTCATCGAGGGTGGTGGCGCCATCGCTCGCGACGGGCTCCTGCCGCTCAACACCGCCGGGGGCCAGCTTTCGGGCGGCCGCCTCCACGGGTTTGGGTTGATCCATGAGGCCTGTCTGCAACTGAGGGGCGAGGGGGGTGAGCGCCAGGTGGTGCGGCCCGGGGGGCGGGTCCCTGAAGTCGCCGCGGTGGCCAACGGCGGCGGTCCCATTGCCGGCTCCATGCTGCTCACCCGGGGCGTGCGCTGACGGGGCCGGCATCAGCCTGTGGAGGCGAGGGAGGGCCGGTGGAGGCGAGGGCCGGCCGGTGGAGGCGAGGGCCGGTGGATGGTTTGAAAAACTATAACGAACCTGGTTTATAGTTTTAAGAGAGTCCCGGCCCCGCGGGGCCGCGAGACCAGGGACGACCGCAATTAGCCGGGCTTCGTGCCCGCGAGGTGGTGCGCAGCCCGCGACGCCAGAGCGACGAGAGTCAGCGTCGGCCCGTAGCCGCTCGAGGTGACGAACACAGACGAGTCGGCAATGACGACGTTGTCGAGCGTGTGCACCCTCCCCCAGCGGTCGACGATCGAGGTGTCGGTGTTGTCCCCCATCCGCGCCGTCCCGATGACATGACGGCTCTCAGGGACGGGCGTGGCCCCCACACCGTGATACGACACGCCGGGCGACGACGTGTGGATGACCCACTCCGCGCCCATCTCCTCGAGCACCGACTGCAGGATTTTCCCGTGGTATTTGGATGCCGCCAACTCGTGGCGCCCGGGCTGGTACGTGACGCGCGCGACGGGAAAGCCGCGTACGTCACGCACGGACGGGCTCAGATCCACCGTGTTGGTGGCGTAGGGCAGGTCCTCGCCCTGCATGATGAAGGCCCACATGCGTTCACGCAGGTTCGAGTCGCGCATGGCCTGGGCGTGGGCGCGGCCCCAAGGCGAGTGGCGCGCCTCCATGATCGGCAGTCCCCCGCCACTGTGCTCGACCAGGCCGCCCCGGAACCACGGCAGTCCGGCTCCGAGCGCCGCCTCCCGCGTCCGTTCGTCCTGCACCATGGCGTCGTCATGCACGTGCGTCACGGCACGACCCTTGTGGGGGTGCAGGCGTAACGTCGGAAAATGGCCGACCACGATCGTCTGGAAGTGCACCATCAGATGGCGGCCGAGCGCGGGGTGCTCCAGGCCAGAGAGGAGCAGAATGCGCGGCGTCTCGATGGCGCCTCCGGCGACGATCACGACGTTGGCGTCCATCGTGTGCGTCGAGCCGTCGGGCCCGACGTACTCGACCCCGGTGGCCCGGCGGCCCTGCGTGACGATGCGGCTCACGTACGTCTCGGCCATGAGTTCGGCCCGGCCGGTCGCCATGGCCTTGGTCAGGAGCGCCACCGGGTCGCCCTTGGCGTGGATGGGGCAGCCGAAGAAGGCGCAATAGCCGCAGTTGTTGCAGGCTGGCCGGCCGTCGTACGCGATGCTGTTGGCGGCCGTCGGGGCTTCGTAGGGATGCAGCCCGACTTTCTCGGCCGCAGCCGACGACAACACCGCGCCGTACATCGGCGCGCCCGGCGGCATTGGGTACGGGCCCGAGCGCCAGGCGGCGAAAGGGTTGGCGCCCTCTCGACCCGCCACGCCGATGGCCCGCTCCACCTCGGCGTAGTAGGGCTCAAGCTCGTCGTAGTCGACGGGCCAATCGTCGACCGCCGCGTCCTCCTGCGGGCCATGGGTGGAGAGAAGCCGGAAGTCCTCCTCTCGGAAGCGCGGCACCTTGCCGTCGGCGTGCGTCCCGCCGCCACCGACCGTCGTCGGGATGGAGTTGACCTCGCCGACGTGCGTGTGCTCGCCCTCGTCGGCGGAGCGCCGGAAGGCCCGTGGCTCAATGAGGGGGTCTGGACCAAGGAAGTAACGCGAGATGAACTTGATCTCGTCGTTGGAGTAGTCGCCGGCCGGCCTGGTCAGGTCATGGGGGTCGAGCAGGTGGTTGCGACCCTTCTCCATGATCACCACCGACCATCCGGCCCGGGTGAGGACTTCGGCGGCGGTGGCCCCGCCGGGACCCGATCCGATGACGATGGCGTCGGCCGTCATGGCTGTGACACCTCGGCATCGCCGTAACCACGCGGCTGCACGTCGCCGTCGTAGCCGATGTACTCCCACCCGACGCAGTCGCGGTTGCCTCCGTACTCGGGCGCGCCGTACATGCCTTCACAACAGTGCTCCCACAAGAGCTCACAGAAGGACTCGTCGGCCCGGAGCCGGCGCCGCCGCTCTTTGCCGTCCACGTCGGTGAAATCGGCCCCCAACGCGGCGAGCCCCTCCCGGTAGCGTTGCTGAAGCCCGACGGTGGGGCCGTTGAACTCCCGCTCCGGTATCCCGAGCGACCCCTCGATCCGCGTGCGCCAGGCCAACTCATCCAGCCTGGTCAGCCGGTGAAAGTTCGCGAAACCGGCACTGCCTCCCTTGCGCCCGGAGGTCGGCCCGCCCGCCCAGATGCGGGGTGGGTCGAAGGCAAAGGCGCCGAGAAAGCCGTCGATGAAGTCGGCGACGCCCGCCTCTTCGGCCCCGGGTGCGCCCTGGTCGGAAGGCAGCATCTGCTCGCAGGCGGCCCGCAGGGTTGCGTGTTCCTGCTCGCTCAGCCAGACGGGCACCGGGCAAACGTAGCGTGCCCCTGACCCCGATTGCTGACGCCGCTGTCAGGTTAGGATCATGCCTCACCCGTCCCGCCGGGGGGCGGGCGGGGAGGATCGGCATGGCGCAGGGTGGCTACCGGGTCGGCGTCGACGTGGGCGGCACGTTCACCGACCTGATCTGCATCACACCGGATGGCCAGGTCCACCTGGACAAAACGCCCACGACCCCAGGCGACCAGTCGATGGGGGTGCTGACAGGCGTCGGACAGCTCGCCGAGGCCTTTGGCGTGGACACCACGGCGTTCTGTGCGGCAATCGAGGCCTTCGTGCACGGGACCACGACGGCGGACAACACGATGATCGAGATGAGCGGCGCCCCGACCGGCCTGCTCGCCACCGAAGGGCACCGCGACGAGATAGAGCTGCGGCGGGACCACAAGGAGGAGATCTGGGACCCGACGGCGCCGCCGCCCGAGCCCATCGCTCGGCGGCGGGCCCGTATCGCGATCCCAGAGCGCTGCGACTTCGAGGGCAACGTCGTCCTCGAGCTCGACGAAGAGGCCGTGCGCCGCGGCGTGCGACGGCTGCAGAAGCTCGGCGTCGAGTCCATCGCCGTGTGCTTCCTTTTCAGCTTCGTCAACCCCGAACACGAGCGCCGGGCCCGTGAGCTCATCCTCGAGGAATTCCCCGACGTCGGCCACATCTCGCTCTCGCACGAGGTGCTGCCCCGCGCGCCTGAGTTCGAACGCACCTCCACGACGCTGGTCAATGCCTACGTGGCACCCAAGATCACCGCCTACGTCGAGCGACTCGTCGAGAAACTGCGGGTGGCTGGGTTCGAGGGCCAGGTCGTGCTGATGCAGTCGAGCGGGGGCGTCATGCCTCCCCAGTCGGTACAGCGGCGCTCCGTCTCTCTGCTCGGCTCCGGCCCCACGGGCGGCGTCATGGGTGCGGCGCTGGCGGCAGGACGCAGCGGCGTCGACAACCTCGTGGCCGCCGACATGGGAGGCACCTCCTACGACGTCTGCCTGGTGCAACAGGGACGGCCTGCCGTAACCACCGACTGGAACTGGCGCCACCGCTACTACATCAATCTGCCCATGGTCGACATCCACAGCGTCGGCGCCGGCGGTGGGTCCATCGCCCGCGTGCGCCAGGGTGCGCTCCTGGTCGGTCCCGAGTCCGCCGGCTCTGTCCCCGGGCCCGTCTGCTACTGCCGCGGCGGCGTGCGGGCCACCGTCACCGACAGCGACGCTGCACTGGGTTACCTGCCCGCCAAGGGTTTCGCCGGCGGCCGCATGGAGCTCGACGTAGAGGCCGGCCGCGCCGCCATCGCGCGCGACGTGGCCGAGCCGCTCGGTCTCGACATCGACGATGCGGCCTGGGCCATTCAGCGCATCGTCAACGCCAACATGGCCAACGCGGTCCGCAAGGTGCTGTCCCAGCACGGTGCCGACCCGCGCACCCTGTCGTTGATGGCCTACGGCGGCGGCGGTCCCGTGCACGCCTGGGCCCAGGCCCGCGAGCTCGGCATCGGCCGCGTGCTGGTGCCCAAGGCCTCCCCCGCCTTCTCCGCCCTTGGACTGCTGGTCTCCGACTACGTCGTGGACCTCATGCGGGCCTACGTCGTCAAACTCTCCGACATCGACCTGGCGCGGGTGCGGACGCTGGCGGCAGAGATGCACCAGGAGGCAGAGGCCGAGCTGGCGCCGGCACGCCTGGGCCAGGGCGCTGTGCAGGCCGACCTCTTCGCCCAGATGTGTTACCAGGGGCAGAACTTCGACATCTCGGTCCCGCTCCCCGAGGGCGAAGCGCTCTCGGAGGAGCACCTGCTCGACCTCGCCGACCGCTTCCACCACCAGCACGAGGCAGCCCGCGGTTTCGCCTTTCCGACCCAGCCGCCTCTTGTGCGCGGTATCCGGTTGGTGCACCGGGGCGCCACACCGAAGCCACCTGTCCTGGCGCGCATGGGCGAGGTGACGCGTGTGGCAGACGCCCGGACGGGCTCGCGCCCCGTTCACCTCGGTGACGGTTTCATCGACGTCCCGACTTATGACGGCGCGTCCCTCGGTGCCGGGGCGATGGTCGAGGGGCCCGCGCTCATCGAGGAGCCCTTCACGGTGCTCGTGCTGGCACCCTCCGATGTGGCGGTGCTCGACGAGCACGGCAACTACGACATCAGCATCGGCGGGGCCGGCTGAGCTCGGAGTGACGGCCGACGCACGGCGGGGATCGGCTCGGGCCGCCACGGCGTGAACGCTGCGGGGCTTCAGGCGGTTTCCGGCTCCACCTCCGCGTCTGGACCCGCGTGCGCCGGCAGGACGCCGAACCCGCGGGCCACCCACAGCACGGCTCGCTCGCCCTCGTCGAGCACCTGGCAGACGGCGTTCCCGGTCTCACTCGCCCCGAGGTCGACGAGGCGGCACACGTTCACGAGCAACCGGAAACCAGGGCCTCGATAGTGTCGTCCGGCCATCCGTACCGGCACCACGGGCATGCGGAGCGACCAGGCCACGAGGCCGCCCACGGTCTCGGCAAACGCCGGGCGGTGCCTGACGATGTCGTCGTACCGGCCGGTCACGACGGCCACCATGTTCTCCAGCGCCAGGGACCCCGGTTCGAAGTAGCGGGAGTGGGACTGGACCACCGGGTGGCCCGGGGCGTTGGTGCTCATCCGGGTACCCCCGAAACTCGGTGCACTCGGGGAGGCCCCAAAGACGCCGAGCTCGGCGATGGCGTCGCCCGGGGCTTGCTCGGAGAAGAAGTGTGACCGCTCGACGTGGAGCTGCCGGAGCTCGTCCACGGTCATGCCCGGGCTCCCGGCGACGACGACATCGGTGACACGCAGGCCGTAGTCGGCCAGCGCGGCGCCTGTCACGATGGAGCCAAAGCTGTCCGCGACCACCGTCAGTGACTGCCCATGGTCGAGCGAGAGTGACGCCACGAATGCGGTCAGGTCGGCCGCGGCCGTCGTCAGGTCCTCGGTACACTCGATGGACCCCGCGGCGGCCGCCAGGACGTCGACCGGGTTGTCGTAGCCCTTCCACACGACGACGGCGGTTGAGGCCGCCGCCACGTAGAGGTTGCGTGCCCCGGGAATCCAGTCGGCACAAAGGTTCGTGCCGTCGCCGACGCCGGGGACCACGACTGCCACATGTTGGGCGTCGTCGATGTCGCCGAAGAGAACGGCATAATGCTGCAGCTGAGGCCTGTACGCGAGGAGCTGCCCGCCACAATCAAGAAGCGTCTGCAGCAGCGTGACACGGTCGACATCGCCCTCGACGGTTGCGTTCGCGAGATCCATCTTCACTGCGGCGAGGTTGCTGGCGGCCCGGCTCGTCAACAGCTCCTTTCCGCGCATGGGTCAGGTTACGCCGCCCCCATCACACTCCAGTGCGACCTCGGTAACCTGTTCAGGCATGGGTGCGTGGCTGGCCATCGTCGCGGCCGTCCTGTTTGCGCTCGGCACCGTCCTCCAACAGAAGGGCGCGCTCGCCACCGCGGCCGCGGCGGACGACCCGCGGTTCTTGGTCCAGATCCTGCGGCGCCCCATCTGGTTGGCCGGCGCCATCCTCCAGTCCATCGGCTGGGTCGTCCAGGCAATGGCGCTCGATCGTGCCTCGCTCGTCACAGTGCAGTCACTGACCGCCCTGAGCCTGGTGATCGCGCTGCCGCTCGGCGCGGTGTTGACCGACCAGCACATCGGATGGCGCGAGGTGACCGGGGCGTCGCTGACGTTGCTGGGGATCGTTTTCTTCGTCTCCGCGGGGCAGCCGCAAGGCGGCAGCTCCCACCCCGATGCCAGCGCCTGGTGGTCCGCCTGCCTGATCACGGGCTTGCTGGTCTTCGTACTGTTCGAGGTGGGCCGGCGCTTCACCGGAGCCGCCAAGGCACTGACCTTCGGCGCCGCGGCGGGCCTCGGCTACGGATTGCAGGCGGCGGTGACGAAGACGTTCGTCACCGAGCTCGGCGGCGGCGTGCTCGCGCTGCTGAGCACCTGGTCGGTGTACGTACTCGTCCTGTCCGCCGTCAGCGGGTTCGCGTTGCAGCAGTCAGCCCTCAAGACCGGCGTCCTGGCTCCGGCCATGGCATCGAGCAACTCGGTGACCCTCTTCTCGAGCGTCATCCTCGGCATCACCGTGTACGGCGAGACCTTGTCCAAGACAGGGACCTCCCACACGACCTTCACCGCAGTGGGCCTGCTCGTCGCGATCGTCGGGATCGCCTTCCTCGCGGGCTCCGAAGCGCCACGGGAGGCCGCGCCGCGCGCACCCGACCCGTCGCCGGCGTCGTGATCGGCACACTGCTCGTCGGTCTCACCGTCGGCACCCTGGTGACCGTGTTCTTTGTCCGGCGCCGCCGCCGGTCCGGTGCCACTTCTCAGCGGTCAGCGGGGTAGGCCCAGGATCCTGCCGGCGATGATGTCTCGCTGCACCTGCGACGTCCCTCCCGCAATGCCCGCGGCCTTGCTCCACAGCCATTGGCGTGCCCACGGTCCCGCCTCGGCGGCTGTCGGGTCGCGCCCGGTGACCAGGAGAGCCGCCTCGGACATGCCCTGCGTCATCTCCGTCCACGTGAGCTTGACCCAGCTCGACTCGGGCCCGGGTTCCTCGCCGCGGCCCAAGCGGGTCAGCGTGCGCAGGTTGTGGAGGCGCAGCACGCCAAGGTCGACGTACGCCTGCGCCAGCGCGTCGGCGACCAACGGGTCGTCCAATGCGCCGTTCCGCCGGGCCTCCTCGTACAGCCGGGCCAGATACGTCTCGTGGACGACCTGCTCCTTGAAGGGAAAGTTGGTCCCGCGCTCGTGCGCCAGTGTGGAGCCGGCCACCGTCCAGCCCTGGCCCTCTGTCCCGACCACGTGCTCCAGCGGCACAAAGACATCGGTGAGAAAGACCTCGTTGAACTCTGCATCCCCCGTCATCTGCACGAGCGGGCGCACGTCCACGCCGGGGTCGGCCATGTCGACGATCAGTGCCGTGATGCCCTGTTGAGGGCGCGGTTGATCAGGATCGGTGCGGGCCAAGCACAGTCCCCACGTCGCGAACTGCGCGTACGACGTCCAGACCTTGCGCCCGGACACCAGGTAGCCCCCCTCGACCGGCACGGCGCGGGTCGACAACGAGGCGAGATCGCTCCCCGCGTCGGGCTCGCTGAAGAGCTGGCACCAGATCTCCACCGCGGAGAGGATCGGGGGCAGATAACGCAGGCGCTGGTCCTCGGTGCCGTGCGCCAGGAGTGTCGGCCCCACCAGGTTGATCCCGACCCGGTTCACGGGCTGAGGAGCCTGCGAGCGTGCGTACTCGCTCTGGTAGAGCGCCACCTGGACCGGCGTCGCGCTGCGACCGCCGTAGGCCGCCGGCCAGTGCACGCCAACCCAACGGTCGGCGGCCAACGTGGCCTGCCACTCCCGACCCCACGCCACCTCGTCGGCCAGGTCGACGAACGCGGGCGGACGATGGTCATGGCCGGCCAACCACTCGCGGAACGTGGCGGCGAACGCCTCGTCCTCCTGCCTCAACGAGAGGTCCACACCGGTCCTGACGACGACACTGACATCGGCGTCACGTTACCGGGGCGCGGGGTATGGTGCCCTGCCGTGACGGCCCGCCTGCGATCGACCTGGGTGCCGAGTCTGGCCCGCAGGTATCGGCGACCGGGCGGCCCCTGGGACGTCCCGACGATCGACGCCCTCATCTCCTCCCAGGGCGGCGAGGTCGTCGACGCTGGCACCAGGCTCTCTCCGGCTCAGGTGGACGCCGTGGTGGCCGCGGTCGCCGGTGGCCTGTGCGAACGCGGCGTCACGAAGGGTGACGCCGTGGCCTGGCAGATTCCAAACAGCTTGGCTGCCGTCGTCTTGCCACGGGCCTGCTGGCGGATCGGGGCGGTAGCTGCGCCGGTCCTGCACTCCTTCGGAGCGGCAGACGTGGCCGCGGCCCTCGGCCAGGTCGACCCGGCGCTGGTCCTCGAGCTGCCGCCCGACGCGATCTCCGACCCCGACGCGCTCATCGATGCCGTCGGGGGTGCACCGGTCGGCGCCGGTACGTGCCCCAGTCGGCCCTCCGATGTCGCGCTCGTCCTGTTCACCTCTGGCTCGACGGGCGTGCCCAAGGCGGTGTTGCACACGCAACGCGGCCTGAGCTGGAAGGCGATGCTGATGGCACACGTTCACGGCCTCGGATCGTCCGACGCGGTCCTGATGCCGGCGCCCATGGCGCACATCTCGGGCCTCCTCAACGGCGTGTTGGTACCGGGCGCGTCGGGCATGCGGTGCGTCCCCGTTCGCCGCTTCGATCCCGAGCAGGCGCTCGCCCTCGTGGCAGGCGAAAGGGTCTCGTTCCTCGCCGGTCCGCCGACCTTCTTCATCGCAATGGCGCGAGAGCTCGCCGAAGGTCGGGCCGTCGACGTGTCGTCGGTGCGGCTCATCTCCAGCGGTGGGGCCTCCGTCACGCCGGCATTCGTCGAGGACACCGCGCGTACCTTCGCCTGCCGGGTGAAGAGGACGTACGGCTCCACCGAGGCACCGACCATCACCACCAGCACCGACGATGACCCCTTCGAGATGGCGCCGCGACACCGACGGACGCGCCGTGGGCGCGGTCGAACTCCGGGTGTCCGAGCCCGAGACGGGCGCGCGCCTTCCGAGCGGCGCGGCCGGTGAGCTCTGGGTTCGTGGGCCCGAGATGTTCGCCGGCTACGCCGACCGGGACCAAACGGGCGCGGTAATAGCACCGGACGGGTGGTTCCGCACGGGAGACCTGGCGACCGTCGACGGCGAGGGCTGGCTGCGCATCGTCGGCCGGCTCAAGGACGTCATCATCCGCGGCGGCGAGAACATCTCGGCATCGGAGGTCGAGGCGGCGCTCGAGGCACATCCCGCCATCCGCCACGCGGTGGCCGTCGGGTATCCGGACCCGCTCATGGGCGAGCGCGTCGCCGCCTTCGTCGAGGCCGCGGAGCCGTTCGATCTCGAAGAGTGCCGCCGCTGGTTCGCCGGCCGGGGCATGGCGATCTTCAAGACACCCGAACGGGTCGAACGGCTCGAGCACCTGCCGCTGCTGGGCTCGGGCAAGGCCGACCGGGCGGCCTTGCGCCGCCGCGCTGCCACGAACTGACGCGCGCGATGGGATCCATCGCTGTGACAGATATCTCCGTGCCGGATGCCCTCGGGCGGTGAAGCCACCGCACTAGCTTTGGCGCGTGCCTCGCCGCAATCTGATCCCGCTCGCCCTGCTCGGCGTCCTCGCGCTGTTGACCCTCGTCTTCGCCCTCATCGGTGCTTCGTCTGCGCCGACGGGCGCGACCCTTACGGTGCAGAACGCGACGGGTAAGACGTTTGCCGGATCGAGCTCCTTCGCCATGGACCTCGTCGTCGGAACGGGGACCGGCGGGGCCAGCCAGGTGCGCCTGATCAACTACACACCGCCGAACCGCATGGCGGTCTACCAGGTCGGATCGCGGCTCCGGCTCCTGGCCGTGCTCGACCAAGCGGCCAGCACGTGCGCCCTGAGCGAGTACACCGCCATCGTCGGCGGTTCGACGCCATGGACCCAGAGCGGCAAGACCTACACCCGAAACGAGAGTCTGGCCGACTTCAGCGCCCGCGTGCCGAATGTGACGGCAACGTCATGTGCACCGCATCCGGCAACGGTGCACGGCCAAGTCTTCGAGCGGGCGGCCGTTCGCTCTGGTTACGTCGTCGGCCTCCGCCTGACCGCGGTCATACCACCGCAGACTCTGCGTGGCGGCGGCTCCGCACAACACGGGACGGCGGGCGAGACGTTGGTGCTCCTTTCGATCAACGGCACGCGCGTCAACAAACTCGGCTCGTAACGCCCGCGACGCTCAGGAGAGCGGCCGGCCAGCATCGAGCCGCGCTCGCAAGATCCCCGCGATGCGGTCCCGGTGAAACGCGGCGTCGCCATAGCTGACCTGATCGAGCTGTGACCGCTTCACGTAAAGATGCATGTCGTGCTCCCAGGTGAAGCCGATGCCGCCGTGCACCTGGAGCGCGGAGGCCATGACGCGGCGCGAGGCGTCAGAACACCAGGCCTTCGCCATGCTGGCCGCCAACGAGCGGTCCTCGTCAGCGACGGCTGCGCACCACGCGGCGTAGTAGGCCGTTGAACGCATCCCTTCGACGTCGACCAACGCATCAGCGAGCATGTGCTTGACCGCCTGGAAGGACCCAATGGGCTTTCCGAACTGCACGCGGTCCTTCGCGTAGGCGACCGCCATGGCCAGCGCGTGATCGGCTGCTCCGAGCATCTCCGCGCTGGCGAGGGTGGCGGCCCGGTCCATCAGGAGGTCGGCCGCCGCGGTGCCACCGAGGAACAGCGCGGGCGTCCGGTCGAGGACCAGGATGCCGAGCTCGCGGGTGCGGTCCATGGCGGGCACGGGCTCGGGCCGGCCCTCACTGCGCAGATCGACCGCGTAGACCTTGCCGCCCGCGATCACCACGGCCACGTCCGCCGAGGGGGCGAAGGCGGTGGGCGGCGTCGCACCGCTCAGGCGAACGTGCTCGTCGGAACCGGTGGAGGCTGCGGTGACGGCGGGGGCAAAGGCAACGCAGCCAACCGCGGCGCCTTGGCCGAGTGCCTCACGCCAGCCCTTCGTCCCCGCGTCGGCCCGCGCCTCGGCGCTACTGAACGCGCCCAGGGCCAGGACGCTCGGGAGGAACGGCGCGGCGACCAGACGTCGCCCGATCTCCTCACAGAGCACGGCCACCTCCACCATGCCCAGTCCGAGGCCGCCCTCGTCGTCAGGAACCTCGATGGCAAGCCAGCCCTGGTCCGCCATGGCCGACCACACGGTGCTGTCGTAACCCCGCGCGTCCGGCGCTGCTCCCCCGCCCGCGGCGTCGGCCGGCCGCACGTCGCCGGCCCCGGGCAGCGTTCCGACGACCGCACCCGTCCCGACCCGCGCCCGCAGGGCGTCGTGTCCGGCCATCCGATCGAGCAGCGTGGCCGCGGCCTCGCGTAACGCCTGCTGATCGGTCGAGAGGTCGAAGTCCACGGCGGCGCAGTCTACGGTCCTCCCTGACACCGGTGTCACCCGCCGCGGCCGCTGTGCCATGCTGCGGCGGATGGATCTGCACGCCACGGCCGAGCAGGAAACGCTCCGCAGCGCGTTCCGGGCCTGGCTCCTGGACCATCTTCCGTGGCCGTACGGAGTCGGGCTGCCACCCCGCTTCGACGACCTGGCGGAGACGGTCGCATTCGGGCGGCGGTGGCAGGCGGACCTGGCCGCTGACCGCTGGGTCGGCGTCACGTGGCCCGAGGAGTACGGCGGCCGCGGCCTCGGGGCGCTCGAGAACTACGTCGTCATCGAGGAGCTGGCGCGGGCGCGGGCACCCGAGCTGGTCGGCCGCATCGGCATCAACCTGGTCGGGCCCACCCTGCTGGCCTACGGGACGCCCGAGCAAAAGGAGCGGTACCTGCCGCGGATTCTCTCCGCAGCCGAACTCTGGTGCCAGCTCTTCAGCGAGCCCGATGCGGGGAGCGATCTGGCGTCGCTCTCCACGCGGGCCGTACCGGCCGAGGGCGGCTACCGGGTGAGCGGCCGCAAGGTCTGGACGTCCTACGCGCAGTTCGCCGACTGGGGGCTCTGCCTCACCCGCACCGACCCGGCCGCGCCGAAGCGCCAGCAGGGCATCACCGCGCTCGTCGTCGACATGCACGCCGAGGGGGTGCAGGTGCGCCCGCTCGTGCAGTCGACCGGTGAGGCCGAATTCAACGAGGTCGAGCTCGACGACGTCTTCGTCCCCAGCGACCGACGGGTGGGCGAAGAGGGTGCGGGGTGGACCGTGGCCGGCTCCACGCTGGCACATGAGCGTGGGATCAACCCCCGACAGCTGGTGATCCACACCCAGCTGATCGAGGAGCTCCTCCGCCTGGCCCGGGACAACGGGAGTTTCGACGATTGGCGCCTCCGCCAGCAACTGGCGCAGGCGGCCACCGAGGTCCGACTCTTCCAGCTCCACAATTGGCGCTCGCTCACCCGCCTTTCGAAGGGCGAGTCACCGGGTCCCGAGGGGAGTGCCCTCAAGCTGTACTGGAGCGAGATGTCCAAGCGGCTCCATCAGACCGCGCTCGACGTGCTGGGGCCGGCGTCGCCCCTCTGGGAGGGTGCGCCCGGAAACCCGGCCAATGGCGCCTGGCAGCGGTCGTGGCTGTACTACCAGGCGTCGTCCATCTTCGCCGGCACCAATGAGATCCAGCGGACGCTCGTGGGCGAGCGTGTCCTCGGGCTCCCGCGGGGCTGACCGTACCGGATCGGACGGCGGAGCGCGACAGGATGAGCGACACAGGGAGGATGGGTGACATGGCAGATGGTTTCGCGACGATCCGCTACGAGACCGACGGTGCGGTGGCCACCATCACCATGAACCGGCCGGACGTGGCCAACGCGGAGAATTCCGCGCTCATCGACGAGCTCGACGCTGCCTTCGACCTGGCCGACGCTGACGACACCGTGCGCGTGGTGATCCTCGCGGGAGCCGGCAAGCACTTCTCGTCGGGACATGACCTCAAGGCTCTGGTCGGCGGCGAGGGGTCCGACCCGTGGGTGGCCCAGCGCGAGACCCCGGAGGGCAAGTTCCACCACGAGAAGACGATGTACTACGACCGCTGCCTTCGCATCCACGACTTTCGGAAGCCGACGATCGCCGCTGTCCAGGGCAGCTGTGTCGCCGCGGGCCTGATGCTGGCAGCGATGTGCGACCTCATCGTCGCCGCCGACGATGCCGTCTTCTCCAATCCGGTCCTGCGCCTCACCGGGGCCGGTGTGGAGCTCCTCGTGGAGCCCTGGGAACTCGGGATCCGCAAGGCCAAGGAATTCCTCCTGACCGGTGACACCATCGACGCGCAGGAGGCGTGGCGCCTCGGCCTGGTCAATCGGGTCGTCCCCCGAGCGGAGTTGGCGTCCCGGGCCCGGGAGCTGGCCGACCGGGTCGCGCTGGTCCCGCCCGTCACGGCCCAGACGGTCAAGGACACCATCAACCACACGGCGACGCTGATGGGCAAGCGGGATGCCCTCAAATACCACTTCATGGCGCACCACTGGGTGCACAACTCGGCCACCGCGCTCGACGCACTGGCGGCCCGCAAGGCCAAGGGGTCGATGCGCGAGGTCATGGCCGAACGGGACGAGGGTCACCCCGAAGCGGGCGCATGACCGACCCGGCGGACGGACCCCTCGCCGGCGTCCGGGTGATCGACGTCGGCACGCGGATCTCCGCGCCGTTCTGCGCAGGATTGCTCGGTGAGCTCGGCGCCGACGTGATCAAGGTCGAGTTGCCCGGCGAAGGCGACTTCATGCGCAGCATGGGCCCGTTCGTGCCCGTGGACGACGGGCCTGCGTATTCACTGTCATGGTCGGTCGAGGGTCGAGGGCGGCGCGGCGTCACCTGCGACCTGCGACAACCCGAGGGGAAGGACCTCTTCAAGCGGCTGGTGGCGACGGCCGACGTCCTCTGTGAGAACTTCCGGCCCGGCACGATGGAACGTTGGGGCTTGGGACCCGCCGACCTGCCGGACGAGCTCGTGTACGTGCGGATCAGCGTGTTCGGTCAGAGCGGACCCTACGCCCCCCGCCCGGGGCTCGACCGCCTGGGTATCGCCTTCGGCGGGCTCCTCCACCTGACCGGCGACGCGGATCGCCCACCGGTTCGGCCCGGTGTGACGGTCTCGGACTACCTCACCGGCGTCTTCGCTGCGTTCGCTGCGGTCGCGTCCCTCTACGGGCGCGCTGCCGCCGTGGGCGGAAGGGGCGAGGTCATCGACGCGCCCTTGTACGGATCCATCCTGCGCATTCTCGAGTGGACGCTGGCCGGGTACGACAGGTTGGGGATCGTGCGCCAGCGCGAAGGCAACCGGCTGTCGCACTCGGCCCCGCTCGACAACTACCCGACGGCCGACGGCTTCTTCGTGTGCATTGTCGCCGGCTCGGACGCCAACTTCGGCCGCCTGTGCCGCGCCATGGACCGACCGGATCTCGCCCTGGACCCACGATTCGCGACGCTGGCCGAGCGAGCGGCCCGCGGAGACGAGATCAACGGGATCGTCGCCGAGTGGACCTCGGGACTCACGGCCGAGGACATCACGGCTCGCTGTGTCGAGCACGACGTGCCCATCGGGACGGCGTACAGCGCGGCCGACATTTTTGCCGACCCGCACATGACGGCCCGCGGCGACCTGGTCTCAGTCGACGACCCCGTGATCGGCCCGGTGCGCCAGCAGGCCCCGTTCCCCCGCTTGGCCAACAACCCGACCCCAGTCCCCCGCGGTGCGCCGCGAACTGGGCGAGCACAACCACGAGGTGTGGTGCGACCTGGTCGGCCTGAGCAACGACGAGCTCGCGGACCTCAGCGCGCGTGGCGTGGTCTGACCCGCGCCGGCCTTCCTCTCGGTGCCGAAGACGCGGCCGAGGTTACCTGGCGCGGCCGAAACTGAGGAGGCCGAGGTCGGAAGCCACGAAGAGCTCGCGCGGCCCGTGGGGCGGGGGCCCCATGGTCAGAAGCTATGCCTGCGTGCTGACGAGGCGGCCGAGATATGACGCGCCACCGAAAGTGAAGATGCCGCCGTCCGCGGCTGCCATCCAGTAACCGTTGGTGGCGTTGTCCGGCGCCATGCCCACGACCGGAGCGGCCAGGGTCAGGCTGCCGGTCGAACCCGCAAAGGGTGCCTGGCCGAAGGTGAAGATCCCGCCGTCCGAGGCAACGAACCGGTAGCCCTGGCCGTTGGGCGAGGCTTCCATGCCAACAATCGGCCTGTTGAGGTGGATCGCTCCGGTGCTGCCGAGGAAGGGTGCGTTGAAGCTGAAGATGCCTCCGTCGGAGGCGACTTCCCAGTAGCCGCCCGTCGTGGAGTCGGGCGCAATCCCGACGATTGGCTTGTTGAGGGGCGCGCCGCCCATGGAGCCGTAGAACGCGGCATCGCCGAAGCTGAAGATGCCACCGTCGGAGGCGACCATGAAGTAGCCCTTGCCGTCGGGAGTCGAAGCCATGCCGACGATCGGCTTGTTGAGCCGCAGGGAGCCCGTCGACCCGTAGAAGGCGGCGTCGCCGAAGCTGAAGATGCCGCCGTCCGCGGCCACCAGCCAGTACCCGCGGGCGTCGGGAGTCGAGGCCATGCCCACGATGGACGAGTTGAGCGGGCCCGTCAGCGACCCGTAGTTCTGTGCCGAGCCGAAGGCGGCGACCGTCCCGTTGGCTTCGACCTCCCAGTACCCGGTCCCGTTGCTCACGGGTGCGATAGACACCGTCTTCGATGCCGACTGGACCGCGCCGGCCACCTGGCCCCACGACATCGTCACGTCGCTCGGTGGCGCGCACGAGCTGACCAAGATCGCCGCGATGGAGCCTCCGGCGTAACCCGTCGGCGAGAACGCCGCCCCCATGGACAGGACCGGGGCGCCCGCGGGGCAGTTGGGGAACTGGTGCAAGATGATGTCGCGGTGGCCCCAACACCCCGTGGGGGTCGCCAGGCTGCAGGCAGAATTGGTCGTCGACGATCCGCTCCAGCCGTCGTCGTACATCCAGTAGTAGTCGGCCTCGAGGACCGAGGTCAGACCGCCCGCCCAGATGGAGCCGCCGAACGTGATGGGGGCGCCCCCGGACACGGACGACGGGAACGTCGGGTCGGACCCCGCGTTCGCGCCGGCCTGGGCGTAGGTGTTCAGCTGTGTGGTCATGTAGTCAATCGGTGGCAGGCCCCGGTCGATGCGTTCGTCATTCACCACCGTGAACACCTGCGCCGGAAGGGACAGTCCCGCCAGCCCTGATCCCGACGACGTTCAGAGATCCGACACCCTCCTGGGTGCGCGTGTCGTTGATGGAGGTCAACCAATCACCATTGTCGGGCGCGATGTTGGCGGCCGGATTGCCCGGAGGCAGGATGCCGGCGGCCGAGGCCGACGTCGTCGTCAGACCGGCGGTGACGGAACTCATGATCATGACGGCGACCGGTGCTAGAAGCGTCGCGACACGACGACGGGCACGCTGATGCACGTTGTCTTTCCCCCTCTTGACTCCTCTTCCGAGGGTCAGTATCGGGACGCAACGTCACGAAATGAATGGGAACTTTGACGAAATCGCACCGCGCGGGCGCCGGTGACCACGTGCAAACGGAGGCAACTGGTGTGTCCTGAGCGCGGTTGTCGCACTCCGGCGGTGTCGCGGGTTCCGGCGGCGCAAGGCGCCGGACCAACGCAATGGACGCACAATTTCGCCCCGGCCCGGGCGACCTCGGCCCTGGACGCTTAATTCGTGGCGACCAGCCGCTCGAGGGCGCGCCGGTCCACCTTTTCGCCGGCCGTGAGCGGCAAGGCGCTGAGCACCACAACGTCCTCAGGAAGCTTGTAGCGGGCAAGGTGCGGCGAGGCGAACTCGCGGAGCTGCATCAGCGCGGGCGTCGGCCCGTCGGGCTGCGGGACCACGACCGCGACGCCCACCTCCCCCATCACCGGATCGTCCCGACTGACGACCGCCACCGCGGCCACGTCGGGATGGTCGGCGAGCACCGCCTCGACCTCCATGGGGTAGACGTTATAGCCGCCGCGCACGTAGCGCTCGCGGCTGCGCCCCGCCAAGCGCAGGCGGCCACGCTCGTCGACCCAGCCGAGGTCACCGGTGCGCACGCTGCCGTCGTCGGTGAACACGTCCGCGTTGGCGCCGCTGTTGCGCCAGTAGCCCTCCATCACCGCGGGCGATCGCAGGCACACCTCACCGACGGCGCCCGGCTCGACCGCTCCCCCGTCCTCGCCGACGATGCTCAACCGCACGCCCGGCTGGGGCCGCCCGACGCTCACCTCCGCGTCCTCGTCGGGGTCACTGAACGCGGTGCCACAGCCGATTCCTGCCTCGGTGCACGAGTAGCGAACGGCGAGAGGCGCACCAATGCGCGCCCGCGCCTCTCGGACCAGCGCCGGCGTGGCGGGGCCGCCGCCGATGACAACGGCGCGCACGGAGCTGAGGTCGGTGCCGTCGAAGGCGGGGTCGCGCAGCATGAGGGCGATCTGCGTCGGCACGCCGCCCAGCGCCGCTACCTTGAGCTCGGCCACCATGCGCAGAGCATCCGCCGCCTTCCAAGGCTTCTGCGTGAGGTGCTGCGTCCCTCCCTTCTTCAGGTTGCCGGCGAGCTTGGTGGTCGGGCCCAGATGGGCCAGGGCAGAACCGGCCATCGAATGACCGCCACCGCCCCAGGACTCGCCGACGTCGCACTGGGTGATGAAGCCGATCTGGCGCCCACAGAACACGGCGCCCTTCGGCATGCCGGTCGTCCCGGACGTAAAGACGATGGCGATCGGCCGGTCCGGGTCGGTGTCCAGCGGCGCGGGTCGCCCGCCGGGACGGCGCAGCCCTTCGAGGACGGCGGCGGGATGGGTCGCGGGTTCGACGAGCACGGTCGTGATGGGCCCGTCCGGCCCCCGCGGTGCCAGCTCTTGTGTCGTGACGACGACGAGCGGGTTGGCGGCGCGCAGCACCGCGGCACGCTCGGTGTGCACCAGCTTGGGGTTGACCGCGGCCGTGAGCGCACCGAGCTTTGCCGCAGCCACGTAGGCGACGAAGTGCTCGGGCACCGAGGGGAGCAACAACCCGACCACGTCCCCCTCCCCTACGCCCAGCTCGGCCAGACCAACCGCGGCCTCGTCCGCCAGCCGGTCGAATTGCTCGTAGCTGAGCGTCAGCCCCTCGTCGGCGACGAAGGCCGGAGCCGGCCCGAAACGCTCGGCCGCCTCGGCCGCGATCTCAGCGAGCATGGGTGCGGGTCACTCACCCCCGGGGAAGGCCGAGCACGCGCTCGGCCACGATATTCCGCTGAATCTCCGAGGTGCCGCCGGCGATGGTGCCGGCAAACGACCGCAGGTACTGCACGTACCAGGACCCGTCGTAGAACGCGTTCATCGCGCTCGGCTCCACTGCGTCGGCGTCGGGCCGCAGGTGGGTCAGGTCCCACTCCGTCAACCGGTTCGGCCCCGGCCCGTCAAGGTCGAGCCCATCGAGGCCCAGCGACTCGGCCGCCAAGAGATTGGCCCGCTGCTCGGTCTCGCTGGTGAACAACTTGAGAACCAGGTGCTCGGGTGGCATCTCGCCCCTTGTGGCCTTGGCGAACCCGCGGTAGCCGAGGCACCGCATGGCGGCGGTGTCGGTGGCCAGGCGGCCGATGGCCTCGGCGAACCGGGGGTCATCGCCGATCTTCCGCCGGCGCATCGGGTCGCTGGGCCACCCGGACCAGCGCCTTGAGAATTCGCTCCATCTTCGACACGTTCATGATCCAGAGCATCGCCCGCTCGTGGCGGAGCGACCCCTGGCTCACGATCCAGCCGTTGTTGAGCTCCCCCACCAGATTCTCCTCGGGGACCTCGACGTCGGTGAAGAACACTTCGTTGAAATCGACATGGTGGGGATCGGTCAGCTCTGGCAGGGGTCGGGTCGTGATGCCCGGCGTCCGCATATCGATGATGAGGACGCTGATCCCGCGGTGCTTGGGCGCCTCGGGGTCGGTGCGCACGTAGCACATGCAGTAGTCGGACTCGTGGGCGCCCGAGGTCCACACCTTCTGCCCATTGACGATGAAGTGGCCGTCGCGCTGCTCGGCCTTGGTGGCCAGCGACGCCAAGTCGCTGCCGGCGTTCGGTTCGCTCATGCCGACGCACCACGAGATCTCGCCCTTCAGCGTCGGGAGCACGAAGCGTTCCCTCTGCTCCGCAGTCCCGAATTCGACGATGGACGCGGCACAGATGGAGAGGCCCTGCGGGTTGACCGAACGGGGCACCATGCGTTCGGTCACGACCTCGAAGTACGCCATCTGCTCCAGGGGCGTCGCGTTGCGACCGCCGAGCTCGGGTGGCCATCCTGGCACGAGGTACCCGGCGTCGAACATCTCGCGCTGGAACGTGCGGGCCCACTCGGGCAAGTGCGACGAGCTCCGACGGGGATCCGCGTTCAAGGCGTCCGACGCCGGGAGGTGCTCGTCCAGCCATGCTTCGAAGCCGCGGCGGAACTCGACGACGGTGTCGTCAGGGGCCAGGCGCATGGCCAACTATGACATGGGCCTCAGTTGGCCGGCGAGTCACCGTTCTCCGCATCGTCCAAGTCCGCCGAACCCTGCTTGAAGCCGCGCCGGGCGGCGGGCAGAGCCTGAATGGCGAGCACGATCCCGAAGGCGGGTTCGGTGAGGAGGATCGATCCCGCGATCTCGTCCCAGGTGGCACCGACCTCGGCGGCCAGCCGCGCGTGTCGCTGCACGCCGCCCGGTTGGCGGGCGATCACCGTGCAGACCATGCGGATCAACTCGTGCGTCTTGCGGTCGGGCGCCCGCAGGGAATCGATGGAGGCCATCCAGGCGTTCTGAGCCTGCAGGACACCCGGTGCCCACTCGTGGAGGAAGCGCTCCGAGGGGAACGGCCAGACGTCCTCCTCGACGTCGATGTCGAGCGACTCGTCGGGGTCTTCGGCGTCGCGGCCAGGGCTCATCGCAGGGTCATCGTACCGGCGCGGCCTGCTCAGGCGCCGGGCTCGGGGTCACGGGGCTGGCCGAGGATGCGCTCCGCGATGACATTGCGCTGCACCTCACTGGTGCCGCCCGCGATGGTGAGGCAGCGGGTGGAGAGGAAGCCCTCCTCCCAACGCTGCGCCTTGCCATCGAGCACCGCGCCGTCCGCACCGTAGAGTGCCATCCCCATCTCCTGCACCCGCTGCTCGTGCTCGACGCCGAGCAGTTTGCGCACGCTCGACCCGCTGCCCGGATCGACCCCCGAGAGCGTGCGCAACGTGGAGCGGTGCCCGAGCAGCGCGACGGACTGCGCCTCCGCGATCAGGTGGCCCAGCCGGTCCTCCAGACTGGGCGGACAGGGCCGGCCCCGCTCGGCGCGCCGAGCGACCGTCCTGATGAGCGACTCCACCCCGTTGCCGAACGACGCGCCCGACGACATGGAGACGCGTTCGTTGGCCAGCGTGGTCCGCGCGATGCGCCAGCCGTCGCCCGGAGCCCCGACCACCGCGTCGTCGGGGACGAACACGTCGTTGAAGAAGACCTCGTTGAACATGGCGGCGCCGGTGAGCTCGCGCAGCGGCCGGATGTCGATGCCCTCGGCGCGCATGTCGACGATGAAGTAGGTGATGCCGGCGTGCTTGGGCGACTCGGGGTCGGAGCGGGCGAGGCAAATGCCGAAGTCGGCCGTCTGGGCCAACGACGTCCACACTTTCTGGCCGTTGAGCATCCAGCCGCCCTCCCACCGCTGCGCCCTCGTGCTGAGCGCGGCCAGGTCGGAGCCGGCGCCGGGCTCGCTGAACAGCTGGCACCAGTTGAGTTCGCCCAGCAGAGTGGGGCGGACCCAGCGCTCCTGCTGCTCGTCGGTGCCGTAGGCGATCAGCGTCGGCAGCGCCCACGCTCCGACGGCGAGGTGCGGTCGGGCGATGGCGGCGGCGGCCAGCTCCTCGTCGATGACGAGCTGCTCCAGGGGCGACGCGCCTCTGCCCCACGGCGGCGGCCAGTGGGGCATGATCAGGCCCGCCGCGGCCAATGCGGCACGCCGGTCACCTTCGTCGGCCGCGGCGACTTCGGCGACGACGGCGCGGATCTCGTCGCGCAACGACTCTGCCTCCGGCGGCAGGTCGGCCGTGAGATTGCGGCGTGCCCCGGCCACGGCCAACACCGCGACCTCGTGCTCGAGCGCGCCGACGTCCCCTCCGGCGGCGAGTTGCAGGTCGGCCATCGCCCGCTTCAGGTAGAGGTGCGCGTCGTGCTCCCAGGTGAAGCCGATGCCGCCCAGGATCTGGATGCACTGCTTGGCGCAGTGGGCGGCCGCATGCAGCCCGATGGACCCTCCGATGCGGGCGCTGAGCCCCGTCTCCTCCGGCGCTGCGGTGCTGCTCACTCCATGCCGCCGCCGCATCCCAGGCAACGGCGGCGCTCTGCTCGACCGCCACCAACATGTCGGCCAGCGCGTGCTTCACCGCCTGGAACTGCCCAATCGGCCGGCCGAACTGGACCCGTACCTTGGCGTACTCCGAGGCCGTCTCGAGGCACCAGCGCGCCATCCCGGCGCTCTCCGCCGCGGCAAGGGTGAGCAACAGGCCGCGCACCTCCTCGTCGCCCACCCACACTTGGTCGCCCGCCGCGACGACCAGGCCGTCCCCACCGATCACCAGGGTGCCGACCGCCCGCGTCCCGTCCAGCGCCGCGAGGGGCTCGAGGGTCACCACGTCGCCCGCGCGGGCCCGGTCGATCAGCAACCAGCGGACCCCCGCCTCGCGACGGTCGACGGGCACCAGCACCAGTCGCGCGTCGGCCTGCCCGAGCACCGGGCGGACCGTGCCGGTCAGGCGCGCCGCGTCGCCTGCATCCCCGCCGTCAGCGGTCTCCCACGCCAGGCCCTCGGAGCCCAACGCCACCGCGGCCGTGACCGTGCCGTCGGCGAGGCCGGGCAGCAGCCGGCGCGCCGGGGCATCGGGGTGACGGGTCAACGCGGCAGACACGACGACGGTCGGCAGGACGGGTCCGGGCAAGAGCGCATGACCGAACTCCTCGAGCACCACGGCCAGCTCGGCCAGCGTGAAGCCCTGGCCGCCATCCTCTTCGGGCACGTGGAGGCCGAGCCAGCCCTGCGCGGCCATCTTCTCCCAGACGGCAGGGAGCTCCCCCGCCGTCCCCTCCGACACGGCACGGGGCACGCTGGGCGGGCAGTGCGTCTCGGCCCACCGTTGCGCGGTGAGGCGGAGAGCCTCGTGGTCCTCGGTGACGGCGATCGGCACTAGTCGTCCTCCTCCAGCGGCACGGCGATTCCGGCTCGCCAGAGCGAGATGGCGCCGACCGGGCATCCTTGTGCGGCGATACGCAGCCGTTCCTCGTCGCTGGCGGCCGGGTCCGTGACGACCGCGTGGCCGTCATCGCTCAGATCGAAGGTGTCCGGGGCCCAGAACACACAGTTGCCCGACCCCATGCAGCGGTCCCAGTCGATCCTGACCTCCAGCGGCTCGCTCACCGTCAGGCCGCCCGCAAGACGAGGGCGCTCGTCGGCACGCCCTCACCCGAGGTGACGAGGCAGGTCTGCGCCCCGGCCACCTGACTGGTCGACGTCCCCCGCAGCTGGCGCACCCCCTCGGTGACCAGGTTGAACCCGTGGACGTAGGCCTCGGAGAGACCGCCGCCCGACGTGTTCGTCGGCAGTGCCCCGGTGTCCCAGCGCAGGTTCCCGTCGGCCACGAAGTCGGGGGCCTCGCCCCGCTTGCAGAAGCCGTAGCCCTCGAGCGACAGGAGGATCAGCGGGGTGAAGGCGTCGTAGATCTGCGCCACGTCGATGTCGTCGGGGGTGATCTCCGACTGGGACCACAGCTTTTCGGCGCAGGCCCAGGCGGGGCCCGTCAACGGGTCGTCGCAGTAGTAATTGACCATGGACTCGTGCTGGCGGTGCAGGCCCTGCCCGAAGGCGTGCACGAGGGCGGGTGGCTGGGGACAGTCCTGGGCGCGCTCCGCCGACACGAGCACCGCCGCCAGCGCACCGTCGGTCTCGAGGCAGTTGTCGAAGAGGCACAAGGGCTCGCTGATGAAGCGAGCGTTCATGTAGTCGTCCCGGGACATCGGCTTGTCGTACATCAGCGCGGCCGGGTTGCGGTTGGCGTGGGCCCGCACGGCCAGGGCGACCTCCGCCAGGTGCTCACGCCCGCCGCCGTACTCGTACATGTACCGGCGGGCCAGCATCGCCACCTCGTCGACGGGGCGCAGCAGCCCGAACGGCCGTGTCCACTGCGCTTGAATCGGCAGGCGCGACGGCGCGACGGCCCACGGCCGCGCGGCGCGGGCTCCCCGCTTGCGGGAGCGCCAGGCCACCACGACGTCGGCTTGGCCGGTGGCGATGGCCATGGCGGCGTGGCCGATGGTGGCGCAGCCAGCGCCGCCGCCAAAGCCCACCTGGGAGAAGTACGTGATGTCCCCGGCCCCGATCGTTTTGGCCAGGGTGACCTCGTCCGTCGACTCCATGGTGAAGGACGACAGGCCGTCGACCTCGGACGGGGCGATCCCGGCGTCGCGCAGCGCCGCCACCACGGCCTCGGCCGCCAGTTGCCCCTCCGGCCGGTCGATCTGCTTGGCGAACTCGGTCTGCCCGATGCCCACGATGGCCGCTGCGTCGCGCAGCGGGTTGGCTCTGCCGCCCATGTGCGAGAACCTACCCCCCGGCGGCGAACACGACGGGCAGGGACAGCGGTGAGCGGAAGGCCATCCCCTCGATGTGCGGAGGCTCGGTCTCGGGGTCCAGGGTGAAGGGGCCGAGGCGGTCGAAGAGCGTGTTGATCGCCACCCGCGACTCCATGCGGGCCAGGTGCATCCCCAAGCAGACGTGCACCCCGAAGCCGAACCCGACGTGCTGGCGCTGTTCGCGGAACATGTCGTAGCGGTCCGGGTCGGTGTACTTGCGCTCGTCGCGGTTGGCCGCGCCGATCAGGAGCGCGACGTCGGATCCCTCGTGGATGGCAACCCCGGCCAGCTCGGTGTCGCGGGCGGCCCGGCGCAGGATCACCGTCACCGGGGGCTCCCAGCGCAGCACCTCCTCGAAGGCCTGGGGGTACAGCGAGCGATCCTCATAGAGCGCGTCGAACTGGGACCGGTCGTGCAGCAGCGCGTAGAGCAGGCTGCCCGTCGCCCGGTAGGTGGTCTCCACCCCGGCCGGCAGCAGCAGGCGTAAGAAGGAGAAGATCTCCTCGTCGCTCAGCCGCTCCCCGTCGACTTCGGCCCGGACCAGGTCGCTGATCAAGTCGTCGCCCGGGCTGGCGCGCCGCTCTGCCATGACGTCGGCGAAGTACTCGCGCAGCGCCATCGATGCTGCCACGCCGCGATCCCAGTTGGCGTGGACGCTGGTGAGCTCGAGGGCCCAGCGCTGGAACCTCGGGTAGTCGGCGCGTGGCAACCCGAGGATGCGCGCGATCACCTGTACGGGGTAATTGAAGGTGACGGACCGCACGAGATCCGTCCGGCCGGTGGCGATGAACGAGTCGATCAACTCGTTCACGACGACGGCGACGAGGTCCTCCTCCCAGCGCTCGAGCATCTTGGAGCGGAAACTCGATGCGACGAGGGCCCGGATGCGCCGGTGCTCCGGTTCGTCCATCTGGAGGATGGTGCGGCCCATGACCACCTCGGTGACGTCGGCATAGACGCTCGAGGAGTACGTCTCGTTGTCGCGCAGGACCTGCACCGCCTCGTCGAAACCGAACACGGTGACCGGCGGCGGTTTGGTGGGGTCGGCGATCTCCGCTCCCTCGCCGAGGTCGATCGGACCGGTGTGCACCGGCGACTCCCGGCACAACTCGTGCAGCATCGGGTAGGGGTTGCGGATGTTCCCACCGACGACGTCCTTCAATTCGAAGGGGTCGAAGGGCACGTCTGTGGAATCCGCCGTATTAATCCCTGGCATGTCGCCCACTCACCCCCTAGGTTAGGTGTCACATCGGTTGGTGAATCTGACACCAGTGTCATATTACGCAAACGAGTGTTGGGGCGTCGAGGGCGCTCTCAGGCGGGGGGACCGAGGCTGCGGGGGAAGTCAGGCAGCAGCAGGGGATACCTGTATCGAAGGGCGGAGGAATGCGCACGAGCATGACGATCCACCACGACGCCAAGGGTGCCAGTCACGCCGACACCGGCCAGGCCCACAACGGCGAGGGGTCCTCGACGCGGCGACGGATCCTGCAGATCGCCCTGACGCTCATGGCGCAGCGGGGCGTCGACGGGACGAGCATGCGGGACCTGGCCTCGGCGGCCAATCTCAACGTTGCGTCGCTCTACCATTACTTCCCCTCCAAGCGCGACCTCCTCGAAGCGGTCCTGATTGAGCAGGGATTTCTCCCGTTCCTGACGCCGCCTCCCGGGCCCGACGGCGACGGTGACGGTGACGGTGACGGTGACGGCGACGGCCACCCGCAGCGCGGGGCGACCTTGGAGCAGCTCCTGGGCGACATCCTCGTCTCCATGTTCGAGGTGCAGGACTTCGTCCGCTTGATGATCGGCGAGACGATGCGGGACGAGTCGACTGCCCGGGCGGTCGGGCTCGACGTCTTCACCTCGTTCCAGTCCAGCATCGAGGAATGGGTGAGGACCAACCGCGATGACCTCGACGAGCAGTCGGGCGCCCCCGCGGTCGCACGGCTCCTGAGCGCCGCAGTGGTCGGGATCTTCGTCCAACACACCGCCGGAGTGCTCGACGGTGACGATGACGGGGACGACCTGACCGCGCTGGCGCTGCGCCGGGCCGGAGAGGCGGCGCAGATCCTCAGACCCCCAAAATTAGGGGGGTTCTCGTACGCTTCGCCCACGGCGTCGGCGGAGGGGTTCCCGATCGACTGCTTCGTCGATCGCATTGGAGCAGTGGCGCGGCGCATCGGGGTCACTCCAGTCGAGACGCACGAGTGGACGACGCACGATGGCCCCGGCCGATGTTTCTGGAACTGTAAACGACTCTGTTCATAGTTCCGGAAGACATCGGCGGAGGGCCGTGGAACACGCACGATGGCCCCGGCCGATGTTTCTGGAACTGTAAACGACTCTGTTCATAGTTCCGGAAGACATCGGCGGAGGGCCGTGGAACACGCACGATGGCCCCGGACGATTGTTTCTGTAACTGTAAACGACCCTGTTCATAGTTCCAGAAACCATCGGCGGTGGGCCGTTCCGGAAGACCTCGGCGGCGGCCCGAGGGCGTGCGGCCGCTGCGACGTCACTTGCTTGCATGACCCGCACCGGCACACACTGGCCCGTGCCCACGACCACTCCTGATGGACCGCCGACGGCCATCGCCTCCGCGACGTTTTCGGTGCCCGCCGAGGCGGTGTGGAGGTATCGCCTCGACTTCGCCAACCTGCCCGAGTACAACCCCGACGTCTCCGCGGTCGAACGGGTGCGCAACGCCACCGACGACGGCGTCGGCGGGGTCTGTGGGCCGGGCGCGCGCTACGCCTTCCAGCTCGCGGATGCACGCCGCCCCGGGGTGAGCCATCCCGTCGAGTTGTGGACCGTCGACGCCGTGGAGCCCACGCTCGTCGCGGCGGGGATGTCCGGCGGCAACGAGGCCTACGAAGAGTTCGTGGTGCACCGTCGCGACGACGGTTGCGAGGCGATCCTGACGCTGTGGGTCACGCTCCCCGCCGGCCTCCCCGACGATGCGGTCGCCGCGGCGGCAGAGGGGAGTCTGGCGCAGATCACCAAGGAGTTGCTCTTGATGAAGGAGGTGCTCGAGGGCCGCGCCGCGACGACGTCGGTACAGTGACCCGATGACGTCCACGCCCGAGTTCGCCGCGGAGATGCTCGGACCGGCCGCCCGCCCGGACGACCAGACGTTGTGGGATCCGTCCCACCAGGCGATGGATCCAGCACGGCGGCGCGAACTGCAGGACGGCCGGGTACGCGCGCTCGTCCGGCGCGTGCTCGAGACGCCGGTGCCGCTGTTCGCCGCGAAGCTGGCGGAAGCGGGCGTCACCGCCCCGGACGACGTCAAGGGCGTGGACGACCTGGCCCGGATCCCCGCCACGGTCAAGCAGGACCTGCGCGACTCCGAGGCGGAGGCGCCCCCCTGGGGCCGCTATCGCTTCACCGATCCCCGCTTCTCCGTGCGGCTCGGCACGTCGACCGGCACGACCGGGCAGCCGACGATCACCGTGTGGACCCGCAAGGACATCTGGATCGAATACGAGTCGGGCGCACGAAACTGGTGGCGGATGGGGTACCGGCCCGGGCAGATCATCACGCATGCGCACCCCGCCTATCTCTACGGCGGCGGCACCATGCTCCAGCAGTGCTACGAGTACTTCGGCATGCTGTCGGTGTGGGTGCCGCCGCCTGACACCGACGAGCTGGCCGAGCAGGCCGTGCGCTTCTGGACCCGGGTCCGGCCGGATCACCCGTTCATGGGGTTCACCACGGGCCGTTTCGTGGAGGTGGCGTCGAAGCTGGGGCTCTCCCTCGAGGATGCGGGCCTGACGGGCCTGAAGGCGCCGATCGGCTTCGGCCTGGGCCGGGGGGGCATGCCGCTGATGACGGCGGGCGCCGAGTGTTACTCGTTCGTCGGGGGCCCGTGCGGGGTCTCCCCGGCGCGCACCTGCACGAGGACTGGGCAGTGGTGCAGGCCGTCGACCCGGCGACCGGGGCCGAGGTGCCCGACGGCCAATGGGGCAACCTCACCGTGACCACCCTCGACCGGGACAACGGGCTTCTGCGCTACGACCTGGAGGAGGCCTGTGCCATCGTGCGCGAGCCGTGCCCCTGCGGCGAGACGTCGGCCCGGGGACTGTGGGGCGGTCGCTTCAAAGACCTGCTGTCGTGCCAGGGCACGCGTTTCCAGCTGGCCGAGGTGGAGGGCGTGCTGCGCGGCGTGCGGGCGATGCGCGAGCCGTCTTTGGAGTACCAGGTCGTGCGGCCCGACGGCGCCGCCGGTGCTCTCACGGTCAAGGTCGAAGTGGCGAGCGGGGACCCCGCGCTCCGCGAGGCGGCGCGAGCGGAAGCGGTCTCGGGCTTGCGCGAGATGCTCGGCGTGCGTGCGGTCGTGGAGATCCTGGACCGGGACACGCTGCCACGCGCGGGGTACAAGGCGACGCGGGTCGTCGAGCCCGGGTGAACCGCGGGGCCGTGCGCTGCGGCCGACAGCATTGCCCACACCCACGAGCCCGCGCTGCCCTAACGTGACCCGCCACCAGGCAGCGAGGGGGGTTCGATCGGCGATGAGAGCGCATGCGCAGGTGATGATTCGTCTGCCGGTGGTCGTGGGCGTGACACTGGCAGCGGTCTCGGTTGTCACGGCTTTCCCGGCGGCCGCGGCCACGGGCACTCGTGTGACCGACAGCCAGGACGGGTTCAGTCTGGTGCTCCCGTCGAGCTGGGTCCAGGTGTCCCTCAACGCCAACGACATCGGCGCCATCCTGGGCAATGCCCACAAAGCCGCGCCAGGGTTCAACCAGGCCGTGGCCGCCGACGCCCAGCGGGCGGCCAAGCAAGGTTTCAAGTTCTTCGCGGTCGCCGCAGTGGGCGAGTACGGCGGGGCGTTCTATCCGAACGTCAACGTGGGCGTGTACCCCGGGTCGCTGTCGACCGCGCTCCTCGATGCGCAAGTGAAGATCCAGCTGACTCAGACCGGGGTCAAGAACATCAAGACGAAGTCAGCCCACCTCGCGTCCGGCCCGGCGATCGAAGCCACGTACAACATCGCCGCCAGCGGAGGGGCAACGCTCTACGGCACGCAGTTCTACGCACCGCACGCGGGGAACACCTACATCGTGACGTTCACGGACGCCAACAAGTCTTCCGGCGCGAAGATCGCTGCGACGGCGGTGTCATCGTGGCGCTATGCGAAGGGCGGCTGAGGCGGACGCGGGCGTGCACTCAGTGGGTGTACTGCGCGTCCGTGTCTTCGAGCCGTTCGGCGAGATTCACCAGCATCTTCATACAGATGTTGGGCGTCACCATCAGCATGGAGCGGAACTCGCGGGCGTCGAGCACCAGCAGCTCCATCGGCGTCAGGGCGACGACATCGGCCGTACGGATGCCACCGTGGAGTAACGCCAGCTCGCCGAAGAAATCGCCGGAGGTGAAGCGCTTGACTTCCTTTTTCCCCACCCGGCACGAGGCCGTGCCGTCGAGGACGAGGAAGAACTCACGTCCCGGCTGTCCCCGCCGTGTGAGGTAGGCGCCCTCGTCGACCTTGATGGGCGTCCCGAGCGAGGCGATGGATCTGAGATCGCCCTGCGAACAGTTCGAGAACAGGGGTACCGACCGCAACAGATCGATCTGCTCTTTGGGGATCCGGGTACGCATGACTGCCTCTCCCTCTTGCTCCGCCCTGGCCCCGCCGGCAGGAGCGTATCGCCCTGCCGGGTCGCGAGCCGGCGAGAGAGTTGATCAGGCGTTCACGCTCCCGCCTAAGCGCCGGCGCGCAGTTGCTCGCGCAAGACGAACTTCTGCACCTTGCCCGACGGGGTCCGGGGCAGTTCCTCGACGACGCGCAGCTCCTCCGGCCACTTCTGGCGGGCCAGGCCGGCCTCGGCCAGGTGCGCCCGCACCGCCGGGAGGTCCGGCGCCGTCGTGCCGGGCTGCATGCGGAAGAAGGCGCAGCCGTGCTCGCCCAGCCGCTCATCGGGGGCGGCCACCACGGCCACCTCCGCCACTCCGTTCATGTGGGCGAGCAACTGTTCCACCTCCGCGGCGCTCACGTTCTCGCCGCCCCGGATGATGATGTCCTTCACCCGGTCGGTGATGGTCAGGTAGCCCTCCGCGTCGATGACGCCGACGTCCCCCGTGCGGAACCACCCCTCCTGGTCGACGGCCACCGCGGTCAGGGTGGGGTCCGTATAGCCGGCGAAGCGGTCCGGGCCCCGGGTGAGGATCTCCCCGGGTGCGCCGACCCCGACGTCGCGGTCGTCTTCGTCGACCGTGCGGATCTCGACCCAACTCAGTGGGCAGCCGTCGGTGTGGATGCGCTTTTCCAGTGGAGCCTCGTGCGAGGACCCGGTCACGGAGGGATGCTCTGTGGAGCCGTACGCGCGCACCAACGAGATCCCCAGCTCGTCTGCCCGCTCGGCCACCGCGTTGGGAATAGGTGAGCCGCCGAGGCCGATGTAGCGCATGAGCTCGACGTGCTCGGGCCCGAACCCGGGGCAGTCCAACAGGCTGGTGAAGAAGTACGTGGAGCCGCTGCCGGCGGCGATCTGTTCCTCGACCATGGCACGGAGGACGGTCGGCGGGTCCCATCCGTCGATCAGGAACAGCGGCTTGCCACCGACCAGCGGGCAGAGCAGGCCGCCCAGCATCCCGATGGCGTGGCCAACGGGTGCGCCCACGAGGCTGGGCCGGTCCCGCTGGGCCTGGTGCCCGGACAGCTGGCGCACCTCGCAGCCGATGGTGCGGTGCGTGTGCACGACACCCTTGGGGTCGGCCGTGGTGCCCGACGTGTACGCGATCAGTGCCGCCCCGTCGGGATCGACCGGAACTGGGCCGGCGATGGGCTCGGCGCGGCGCAACTCGTCAAAGGGGAGCAAGCCGGTCCAGAAGGTCGTCTCGTTGGGGTCCTTGGGGTCGCCCACCACAATCTCGTGCTCCAGGTCGACGAGGCCGTCACGAATGGTCGCCAGGTCGGCCAGATAGTCGCGCTGGTTGATACGGGAGACCGTGACGAAGGCCCGGGCTCGGCTCTGGCGGAGGATGAACCCGACTTCCTTCGGCCCGTAGAAGTGGACGATGGGGACGAGCGTGACGCCGAGAATGGCGCAGGCGTAGAACGTGATGGCCGCCTCGACCCAGTTGGGAAGCTGGAAGGCAACGACGTCGCCCTCACCGAGGCCCAGGGCACGCAGGCCGCCGGCCACGCGGCGCGCCTCCTCGTAGACGTCGCCGACCGTGCCCAGGTACGGATGGGTGGGCGACCAGATGCGGAAGCGCCGGCTCGAGTCCTCGAGGAGGGCGTCGCTGAGGAACTGCCCGAGCGAGCGGTCGTCCCACGCACCCTCGGCGCGGTAGCGCTCGGCCAGCGCCGCGGGAACCGGGCAGAGCTCGAAGCGGGTCATCGTCACGCGGACTCAATGAAGAACTGCGCCAGCCGCTGGTGCTGTGCCCCGGCACCCCCGAAGAGGAGCTCATTCTGCTTCACCCGCTTGAAGAGGAAGTGGGCGTCGTTGGCCCAGGTGAAGCCCACGCCGCCGTGAAGCTGGATGTCGTCCCCGGTCACCCGCACGCCGGCCTGGGCGCCATAGCCGGCGGCCATGGCGGCGGACTGGGCGCGCTCGGGTGCCTCGGTGTCAGACGCCCAGGCCGCGAACTGAAACCCGGCCCGGGCCATCTCGACCTGCTGGTACATCTCGACCAGGCGATGGCGGACGGTCTGGTACGTCGCGACGGGCTTGTCGAAGACGATCCGCTCCGACGTGTACGCAATCGCGTCGGCGAGAGCCCGATCGGCGGCGCCGACGGTCTCGGCAGACAGGGCGACGGCGATGTCATCCTCGATGCGCTGCCAGACACTCCCCTGGTTCCCCGGCGGCCCGAGCGGGACCACCGGGGTGTCGTCGAGCACCAGCCGGGCCAGCTTGCGGGTGGGGTCGAGCGAGGGAATGAGCTGGGGCCGGGACGCGTCGGCGGCGCCCGCCTTCTCGAACTCGAGCAGGTACGAACGCACGCCCTCCTCGCTGCGGGCGACGACAATCGCCCAGTCCGCCGTGTGACCGTCAAGCACCGCCTGCTTCTCGCCGTTCAGCACCCACTGGGCGCCCTTACGCCGGGCCCGCGTCCGCACGGTGCCGAGCGGCTCGCCGTGCCCTTGCTCGCCGAGGGCGATCGTGCCGCGGCGGCTGCCGTCGGCGAGATCGCTGAGGAGCTCGGTGGCGCCGAGGGCCCGGGCGGCCAGCGGGGCCGCCACCGCGGAGGAGAAGAACGGCCCGGGCAGCGGGATCCGTCCCATCTGCTCGAGGACGATGCACGCCTCGAGCAGGCCGGCGCCGGTGCCGCCGAGCTCCGCCGGCACCAAGAGCCCGGTCCACCCGAGGTCCACGAGCGTGGACCACAGGGCGGGCGTGATGCCCGCCGGGTCGTCCGCCAACTGGCGCACCATGTCCGGCCCGCACTCGCGGCCCAGCGCGGTGCGCGCCACGTCTTGCAGTGCGAGCTGCTCCTCGTCGTACGTGAAGTCCACGGCCTCCCCTACTCCAGCGTTCACCCTGAAACCTGACGCCGGCGTCACAGTACACGGCTGTCCGCTACCCTTCCCCCCGTGGATTTTGCCCTGTCGCCTGAGGACGAGAAGTTTCGCGACGAGCTCCGGTCCTGGCTGGACGAGAACCTCCCCCCGTTCCTCGAAGCCGAGTCCCTCGGTGACGATGCGAGCCTGTCGGGCGAGGCGAGCCAGCAGCGGCGGCAGAAGTGGCAGCGCAAGCTCCACGAGGGCGGGTGGGCCGCCATCCACTGGGGTCCCGAGTACGCCAACGGGCGCACCATCAACGCCATGCAGCGCCTCCTCTACTCCGAGGTGATGGCCGAGTACCGGACGCCGGGCATGTTCAACACCAACGGGATCTGGCAGATCGGGCCGATGATCATCGCCTGGGGTACCGAGGAGCAGAAGACACAATGGCTGCCTTCGATCCTCGAGGCAGAGGAGCACTGGTGCCAGGGTTTCAGCGAGCCGATGGCTGGCAACGACTTGGCCAACCTGCGCACGACCGCCATCTACGACCCCGAGACCGACGAGTACGTGGTCAACGGCTCGAAGATCTGGATCAGCTCGGCCCACCTGGCCACGTGGGGACTGTTCTTGTTGCGCACCGACCCGACGGCCATTGAGCGCGGGAGGAAGCACGACGGGATCACCGCCTTCATCCTCAACATGAAGACGCCGGGCATCGACGTGCGCCCGATCCGGGACATGGCGGGCGAGGAGCTCTTCAACGAGATCTTCTTCACCGACGTGCGCATCCCGGCCTCGTGGCGCCTCGGCGACGAGGGCGCCGGCTGGATGGTCGCCATGGGGACGCTCGGCTACGAGCGGGTCGGCATCGCGTCGCAGATCGCCATCCTTGGCGCCGACCTGCGCGCGGTCGTGGAGGCGGCGCGGTCGGTAAATCCCGGCGCCCTCCAGGACCCGTCGCTGCGGGAGCGCATCGCGAAGATCTGGACGGAGATCGAGCTGGCCCGGCTCCTGTCGTTGCGCGCCTTGAGCAAGATCATGAAGGGCGAGAAGAACTGGCCCGAGGTGCCCTTCGCCAAACTGTCGTGGTCGTCCATGGCCCAGACCCTGGCCGAGTTGGCCGTCGACCTGCTCGGCCCGGCGGGGGCGCTGGCGCGGGGTGGCCCCGACGCGGTGGACCGCGGGAAGTGGACCCGCCTCTACGCCTTCCAGCGCTATTCGACCATCGGCGGTGGCTCGACCGAGATCCAGAAGAACATCATCGCCGACCGGGCCATCGCCATGCCCGGCAAGTCGCGCGCCTGACCCCGCACCCTTGAGCCCCGACCGCGACCCCCGCGCCACCTGCATCATCGGCGTCGCTCGCCACACCTGGCGCGAGGGTGCCCCCGAGCCGCTCGACATGTGGGAACAGGTGGCGCGCGCCGCCGCGGACGACGCCGGCACGCCGCAGGGCGCGGCGATCGCCAGCGGTCTCGAGAGCCTCGATGTCGTCTACTCCCAATCCTGGCAGTACGACGACGCAGCGGCCCGGCTGGCGGAACGGCTGGGCGCCACGCCGGCGCGCCGGCGGTACTCGGGCATCGGGGGAACGGTGCCCCATGTGCTCGTCACCGACGTGGCCCGCGAGATCCGGGGGGGCTCCCTCAACCTCGCACTCGTCGTCGGCGCAGAGGCGTTGGCGACGGTCCGGCGCCTGAAGAAGGCGGGCGAGCGGCCGCAGTGGTCGTACCGGCCCGCGGAGAAGCGACCCTTCCCGATGGATATGGACTTCCACCCCTCCGAGATCAGCCACGCGGTCTTCGAGGCATACCTGACGTTCGCGCTCTTCGACAACGCCCGGCGGGCGCACCTGGGGCGGTCGCTCGACGAGCATCGAGCAGCACTGGGGCGGGTGATGGCGCCGATGACCGAGGTGGCGGCGCACAGCCCGCATGCCTGGTTCCCCATTGCGCGCACCGAGGGGGAGATCGTGCGTGCGACCGGCGACAACCGCATGGTCGCCTACCCCTATACCAAGCTGATGACCTCGATCATGGACGTCGACATGGCGGCGGCGCTGGTGCTAGCCAGCGCCGAACGGGCCGACGCGCTGGGTGTGCCCGAGGAGCGTCGCGTCTACCTGCGCGGCTGGGGCTACGCCGAGGACCCGGTGCACGTGGCCGGGCATCCCGAGCTGTGGCGCTCCCCCGCCATGGCCTTCGCGGCCCGGTCGGCCCTCGCTGGCGCGGCCATCGGCGCGGCCGACGTCGCACACCTCGACCTGTACTCGTGCTTCGCGTCCTCCATCTGCTTCGCCCTCGACGCGCTCGGCATCGCCGAGGACGACCCGCGAGCGGGGGCGGTGACCCAAACGGGCGGGCTGCCCTACCACGGCGGCCCGGGCTCGAACTACATGACCCACTCCCTGGCCGCGATGGCCGAGACGCTGCGCGGCGACCCCGGAGCCGTCGGCTTGGTGAGCGGGGTTGGGATGCACATGCAGAAGCACGCCTACGGCGCGTGGTCGACGACGCCGGGGGCGCCGACGCCGGCCGACTCCGCGCCGTACGTCCCCGCGGCCGAGCCGGTCGAGATCGTCACCTCCCCGCAGGGACGAGCCACCGTCGCCACGTACTCCGTGCTGCACGGGCGCGACGGGGGGCCAGAGCGGGCGCTCTTAATCTGCGACGTCCCGGGCGGCCGCTGCTACGCCCAACTGGACGGCGGGGCGGCGGTGCTGGCCGAGATCGAGACCGAGGAACTCATCGGCCGGCCGGTGACGCTGACGCCCGACGATCAGGTCAACGTCGCCCGGCTCGACTGAACTGCGTGCACACCGCAGTGGCCTCGGTTGCCGCCTGACCTCCGTGACTTCGGTGGCGGGCATCGACGGCTGTCGCGGTGGGTGGGTCGTCGTCACGATGCCGGTCGACGGCGACGCTGCTGGCGGGGCAACGGTCCGCACGGTGACGGGGCTCGGCGAGCTGCGTGCCGACCTTGAGGCGGGTCGCCTCGCCGCAGCCGCGATCGACATCCCGATCGGCTTGGCGACCAGGTGCCCGCGGCCGGTGGACGCTGCGGCCCGCCGGTTGCTCGGCCCACGGAGGAGTTCGGTCTTCTCGGCACCGGTGCGCGCCGTGCTCGGTGCCACCACCTACGCCGATGCCTGCGCCATCTCGCGCCGAGACTGCGGCAAGGGCATCTCGAAGCAGCTCTTCAACATCCTCGACAAGATCCGTGACGTGGACGAGCTCGTCTCACCCGAGCTGCAGCGAGGGCTCATTGAGATGCACCCCGAACTGAGCTTCCGGACCTTGACCGGCGCGCCCATGGGCCACGCCAAACGCACCCCCGCCGGCAGAGAGGAACGGCTGCGGGCCCTGGCGACCGTCTTCGCGGACGTCAGCCGGCACACCACCGCACCACCAGCCGGCGCAAAAGCGGACGACGTGATCGACGCCTTCGTCGGTGTCTGGAGCGCCCGCCGGTTTGCGTCGGGGACTCACTTCCACCTCGGGGGCGAACGGGACGAGACAGGGCTGCGGATGGAGATGATCGCCTGAGCGCGCCGTGCCGCTGCTGTTCGGGGATGCCGTGCGGTCAGGCAGCGCGGCGGAAATCGACAAACTCTGAGACCCGGAGCAGGCGGAGGATGCCGCGCTGCAGTGGGGGAACGTGCTGGCGGCTCTCGTCTGTCACCAGCTCGGGCTCGGCCAGCTCGTACACCTTGCGTGCGGTCATCAAGCGGACTGCGCCGTGAGCGAACGCGTTCTTGACCCAGTCCGAGTCCCGGCCGTAGGTCAGGGCGAACCGGAACCCGTCCTTCGTGGGGAACACGAACACCGGGGTCCGATAAACCTGGCGGGACCGACGTCCCACGTGGATCACGATGCCGAGTCCGGGCAGGACGCCCGCCGCGCGCAGCGCGATCTTGTTGGTGACCCCCCGATTGAAACGTGCCATGCGCCGCCCCAGGCGCGGCGCCGCGGGCCGGTGGTGGGAGACGGAGGACCGGTGGGCCGAGTGCGCCGTCATACGAGCGTCAACCCGCCGTCGACGGCAAGAACCTGCCCGGTGATGTAGCTGGCCTCGTCCGAGAGGAGGAACACGGTCGGCGCGGCGACCTCCCAGGCCGTGCCCTGACGGCCGAGCGGCACCGGCGAGCGTGTGCGCGAGGGCCGGCCTGCCGACGCGGCCCGGCCGAGCGGCGTGTCGATCAGCCCGGGTGCGATCACGTTGGCCCGGATGCCGCGGCGCGCCCCCTCGACGGCGACGTGCCGGCTGAGGCCGATGAGTCCGGCTTTGGAGGCGTCATAGGCGGGGATACGGCTCCCCGGACGGAGACCGGCGACCGACCCGATAAAGACGATGGACGCGTTGTCTCGCAGTGTGACCAGGGCGCGGCGCACCAACATGAAATGGGAGCGGAGGTTGAGCGCGAATGTCCGGTCCCACTCGTCGGGTGACGTCCCGGCGACGCCCATGCCGAAGCCTGTCCCCACGTTGAGGACGAGTCCGTCGGGCGCGAGGCCCGGCTCGTCGGACAGTGCGGTCCGGCAGCCATCCTCGGTCGTGACGTCGGCGATCACGATTGCTGCTTTCCCGCCTTCTTCGGTGATTATGCGCCACGTCTCCTCGACGGCGGCCTCGTCGCGATCGACGCACACGACAGATGCCCCTTCCCGAGCGGCGCGGACTGCGATGGCACGTCCGTTACCGGTCGGCGCGTCCGGGTCGCGGGACGGCTGGGTCCCGGCGCCAACGACGGTGATGCACCGGCCCTGGAGGAGCGGGGTCACGGAAGCACCGTCCCCTTATCCGGCCGGCCCGCTCGGCACGCGCTGCGCGAACGCCTCCGCCCGGGGCTCGAGTTGGATCCGAAGCGACCGCAACACGGTGGTCAACATCATGTAGTGGGCAATCAGCATGAGCAGCTCAATCAGCTCGCTCTCGTCCAGGTCGCCAGCCAGCGCATCCCAGGTGGAGCCGGACACGGCGCCCTGATCCGCCGTCTCGTCGACCGCCCGCAGCGCGGCGGACTCGAGTGGCGTCCAGTCGACTGCCTCGAGGTCACCCCCAACGGCGGCGACCTCCGCCGGGGTCACGCCCTCCGCTTCGCCCATCTCGATGTGATGCGCCCACTCGTACCGGCCGCCGAAGCGGGAGGCGGTGCGCAGGATCACGAGCTCGCGCAGCCGGCCCGACAGGTGGCCCGACAGGAGCGCCCCGCCGAACCCCAGCCAGCGCCGGAACAGCTCTGGATCGGCTCGGCCCAACGTGGTGAAGATGTGCATTGGTTCTTCGGTCCCGCCCGGCGAGAGCTCGAGTACCCGGGTCAGCCGTTCGTCCCACTCACCGGCCGCCAGAGGGGGAATGCGGGGATCGATCGTGGTCACAGCCGCATCGTAGGCACGCTGCCCCTGCAGGGTCTTCTTTCGTCCGGGCCCAGGATCCACCCTGGCGGGGGCGTTGGGCTCGTGGGCGGGCCGGGCTGAGCGGGGGCGGTCCCGGCCGATGTTTCTGGAACTATAAACGAGTCCGTTCATAGTTCCGGAAACCATTGGCGGTGGGCGGTGGGCGGTGGGCGGTGGGCGGTGGGCGGTGGGCGGTGGGCGGCACCGAGCCACCGGATGTTTCTGAGAACTATAAACAGTTCTGTTCATAGTTCCGGAAAGGGACGGGCGGCTGCTGCGTGACCTCCGGAACAGTCGGAGATCAACGCAGTGGCCGGAACCCCAGTGGCGGCGACCCGGGTCCTGGCAGGGTGCGGACGACCGCGTCGGGCCGCGCGACCTCGTCGACGATGCCGTACTCGACGGCCTCGGCCGCGCTGAGGAATCGATTGCGCTCCATGTCCTCCTCGACAGAGGCGGGCGACCTGCCGGCGGCGGCCCCGACGCGCTCGCAGAAGCGACGGCGTTCGCCCAACTGGAGCTCGGCCCATTGCGCCACGTTGCGCACGTGGGCCACCCGCTGGGTCGTCGGTTCGCCCAGGGAAAACCGAGTACTCGGCAAGGCAGAGGAGTGCGCGCACACGGCCACGACTCCGATGGCGCCGGCACCGACCCGCCCCAGGCAGAGGGCTCGCACCGGCACCCCCATCAGCTCGATCACGTCCATCAGCGTGAGCGCATGGGCCAGGCTCGCATCGCCGCAGTCGACCCTCAGGGTGACCGGGTCGTCGCCCTCGGCGTCGAGCGTCATCAGCTCTGCTGACACCCGGGTCACCGAGAGGTCGTCGAGCGGGGCGTGCAGCAGAACGACGCGCTGGTCCAGGAGCCGCCGGGCTAGGACGTCGGCGAGCGGCTCGGACCACTCGTTCGGGCGCTCATTCATGCTCGATCCTCCACTCCAGCCGTGCCCCCAGGGCCGTCGTATACCGCTCCACGGTGGAAAGGCGGACATCGAGATCACCGGCCTCGAAGCGGGCCACCGCGGACTGCGAGGTCCCCATTCGGGCCGCCACCTGTGCCTGGGACAGGCCCAGCTCGCGCCGGAGAACGCTCAGCTGCCCCGACACCGAATGCCGGCGCTCGGCCATCTCCTTGAACCCCGGGAACACAGTCGGGTGCCGGCGCTCGCTCACGGCACCATTATCTCACATTTGATATAACGTGAGACAGACCCTGCACCACAAGGAGCGCCGTTATGAATCGCAGCACCACGAGCCCCCAGGACCGCCTGCACCAGGTCCTCGTCCCGACCGTGATCGAGGAAGGGAACCGGGGCGATCGCGCCTTCGACATCTACTCGCAGCTGCTGCGCGAGCGAATCGTCTTCTTGGGCCAGGAGGTCGACGACCAGGTGGCCAACCTCATCATCTCGCAGATGCTCTTCTTGGAGGCCCAGAACAACGAACGGGACATCTCGCTGTACATCAACTCACCGGGCGGTGTGGCGTACGCCGGAATGGCGATCTACGACGTCATGCAGCACGTTGAGCCCGACGTGTCGACGATCTGTGTCGGAATGGGCATGTCGGCGGCCGCCATGATCCTCTCCGGCGGCGCCCCGGGAAAACGCTTCGCGCTACCCAACGCCCGCATCATGATCCACCAGGGCTCGGCCGGAACGCGCGGGGCACCGTCGGACATGGAGATCCAACTGCGCGAGGTGCTGTCGCTCACTCGGCGCATGTCCGAGATCATCGCCTACCACACGGGCCGGCCCGTCGAACAGGTCGCCCTGGATATCGACCGCGACCGCTACATGACCGCCGACGAGGCCCGCGACTACGGGATCATCGACGACATCATCCTTCCCCGCCGCGGCCTCTGCGCCCCGGAACCCGAACTGCAGGCGGCGAGCGCCTGAGGCCGGGCGGCGACGCCCCGGACCTCCCGGTGCCAAGGGCAACCTCGGCCCGTCCGATCAGCGTCGACACGCTCGCCTGGCCCGGCGGCACGCAGTGGGCCTGCGCCGGCTGGCTCCCGCTCGCACGGCCGCCGAGGTGGCGCCTAAGGTGGATGACACGAGTGTCAGGGAACTGCCCCTCACGGCAGGTCAGAAGGGGAGGACGGAATGCGCACCGAAGATCTGATCCTGGTCAGCGTCGACGACCACGTCATTGAGCCACGCGGCATGTTCGACGGGCTGCTGCCGGCCAAGTACCAGGACAAGGCGCCGCAGCTGATCCGCCGGGACGACGGGACCGACTTTTGGATCTACGACGGCAACCAGATGCCCAACGTCGGCCTCAACGCGGTGGTGGGCCGCCCGCCCGAGGAGTACGGCATTGAACCCATGTCGCTCGACGACATGCGGGTCGGCTGCTACGACGTCCACGAGCGTGTGCGCGACATGTCCGTCAACGGCGTGCTCGGCTCCATGTGCTTCCCTTCTTTCCCCCAGTTCTGTGGCCAGCTCTTTGCCCGCCGCGAGGACAAGGATGAGGCGCTCGCCATGGTGCGCGCTTACAACGACTGGCACATCGACAAGTGGTGTGGGGCGGAGCCCGGTCGTTTCATTCCGCTGTCCATTCCCGCCATCTGGGATCCCGAGCTCGCGGCCGCGGAAGTGCGCCGGGTCGCCAAGAAGGGCTGCCACGCGGTGACGTTTTCCGAGAACCCGGAGAAGCTCGGTTGGCCCTCGCTGCACTCGAGCCATTGGGACCCTTTCTGGACGGCCTGCGCCGACGAGGGAACGGTCATCTGCATGCACCTGGGCTCGTCGTCCCAGATCCTCGTCACCTCAGCCGACGCGCCCATCGACGTGATGATCAGCCTGCAGCCCATGAACATGGTCCAGGCCGCCGCCGACCTGTTGTGGTCACCGGTCCTGCGCAAGTACAAGGACCTGCATTTCGCCCTCTCGGAGGGCGGCATCGGCTGGATCCCCTACGCACTCGAGCGCATCGACTACGTGTACGAACACCACCACAAGTGGACCGGCCAGGACTTCGGCGACGAATTGCCGAGCCAAGTCTTCAAGGACCGCATCATCACCTGCTTCATCGACGACGCCTTCGGCGTCGACAGCCGCAAGTACCTCAACATCGACAACATCACGTGGGAGTGCGACTACCCGCACTCGGACTCGACGTGGCCGACGGCGCCGGAGGCGTGCATGAAGTACCTGTCCGACGTGCCCGACGAGGAGATCAACAAGATCACCCACCTCAACGCCATGAAGCACTTTCAGTACGACCCGTTCAGCGTCCGGCCGCGTGAGAAGTGCACGGTTGAGGCTCTGCGGGCGGAGGCAGCGGACGTGGACACCTCGTTGGTGTCCAGGGCGCGGGGCCACACCTCGACCAACGAAGACGGCATCGTGAGCATCTCGTCCTTCACCTCGCATCTGAAGGGGGACTGAGACTCTTCTCAGCCCGACGCCTCACCCCCTATCCGACTCGCGGAGAGCCCACGACATGTCGATCGACTACGCCACTGGTGACGACCACGTCGTCACCATCACCATCAACCGCCCGGAGGCACGCAATTCGCTGGACATGGAGCATTTCTTCCAGCTGCGCTGTGCCTGGGATCGCTTCGGCGAGGACGACGACGCCTACGTCGCCATCGTCACCGGGGTCGGCAGGGACTTCTGCGTAGGGGCGGACCTCAAGACGTACATCCCCCAGATCACCGAGCTCCAGCAGAAGATGAAGACGGGCGAGGTCAGTGAGATCGGCGGGTACCGCCTCGACGACGGGGTCAAGGCGGTCCTGCGCGGGACCAGGCTCTACAAGCCGATCATCGCCGCCGTGAACGGCACCTGCGTGGCCGGCGGCATGGAGATGCTGGGGGGCACCGACCTCCGGGTGGCAAGCGACACAGCCACCTTCGGCGTCATGGAACCCAAGCGTGGGCTGTTTGCCGGGGGTGGCACGACGGTTCGTCTGCCTCGCCAGATCCCGTACCCCGCCGCCATGGAGCTGCTGCTATGCGCCGACCAAGTACCGGCCCAGCGTGCCTACGAAATGGGACTGCTCAACGAGGTGTGCCGCCCGGCCGACGTGATGGAACGGGCCTACGCCTACGCCTACCGCATCACGGCCAACGGCCCGTTCGCCATCCGCAAGACGAAGGAGTCGGTGCTGCGCGGCCTGGCCACCGACATGAAGGAGGCCTACCGGATTGAGACCGAGATCTCGGGGGAGGTCTTCAGCAGCGAGGACGCCAAGGAGGGGCCGCTGGCCTTCGCCGAGAAGCGGGCGCCCAACTGGAAAAACCGCTGAGTCCGGCGACGGCTCAACCCTGCACCAGGGCGTACACCATCGTCACCTGATCTGTCTGGATCTGGGTGCCCGGCTCCAGCGGTACCGGTGCGACCGAGGACCCGGCTGCGTTGCCCGCAAACGCCTGGTACTGCGGGAACAAGGCCGGCTGGCTGTTGTCCGTGAGCGAACAGACCCTCCCGAGCCGGCGTCCGGCCGCGCCGGCCATCGCACCCGCGTGGGCCACCGCTTGGCGAACAGCGGCGGCACGGGCCTGGTCCTGCACGGTGGATGGGTCGCCGAACGAGAAGGTGAGCGACTGGATCTGCGCCGCATCGCCCGAGGCGTTGACCACCGCATCGATCGCGGCGCCCGCCGTCGCGGTGTCACGCAGCGTCGCCGTCACCGAGTTGGTGGCCTGGTAGCCCGTGAGGGTGGGAACCCCCTTGGGATAGGCGTACTGCGCCTGGAGAGAGAGACCAGTCGTCTGGACGTCGCGCTTCGCCACTCCGTTGCCGGCCAGGGCGAGCAACGCTTGGGTGACCTTCGCGTTGTCGTCGCTCAGCGCCGACGCAGAGGAGCCCGCCGTCGAGCTGAACCCGAACACTGCGGTCAAGACGTCGGGCGTTGCCGATGCCTGACCAGTGCCCTGCACCGTGAGGTGCGGGGCCGAGGAGCCGCAGCCCGCCACGGGCGGGACCGGAGCGCTGGCGCCCGCATCGTTGAGCGCCAGTCCCAACGCCGTGCCGCCGACAACCAATGCGCCCAGGGTGAGCGCTGCCGCCGCCCGCCCACGCACTCCCGATGTCCGCTGTCGTGCTGTTAGTACCTCGTCCACGTCGGTCCTCCCTACAGCGCGTGCATTCGCCTGTACGAGAGAAGAGACGCCGCGCGGCGCGGATCGGTTCGTTCGATACGGGGCGAAGCGCGGCGGGGCGGACGGGAGTTCCCCCGCGCTGCCTTCCCCGTGCCCGCAAGTCAGGTGGGCGGTGCGCTCCGCTTCAGGGCCAGAAGGGACGGAAACCCGACAATGAGGGTCTGCAGGCGCCAGCCGCGGGCGCGAAGGCCGCGTCGGCGGGCCATGCGACCCGCCACCAGAGACTCGCTGGCATGAATGAACGCGGTGGCCACGAGCAGTGCCTGCAAGACCTCACGGGAGGGAAGGACATCACCCGTCATCGCTTCCGCTCTGTCGTAGGAGGTCTTCCTCAAGGCCAATGTGGTCAAGATCACGATGCCGCCGTCGAGGAGCAGGAACCACCACCACGACGGCCGCACGACGCCGTGTCGCCCGGTCCCTTTCATGGCTCTGTTCTAACGAGCCCGCACACCGGGGACCAGTCGGACGCGATCCGGTCCGGGCGCCGCGGCGGCCAGCTGGCCGCAGGCGGCGTCGATGTCCGCCCCCCTCGTGGCGCGGATCGTGGCGTTCACGCCGAGCGCCACGAGCTGGTCCCGAAAGCGCCGCACCCGCTCCGGCGGTGAGCCGACCACCGGGTAACCCGGAGTCGGGTTGAGCGGGATGAGGTTCACGTGGGCACCCAGCGGGCGGGCGAAGCCGGAGAGCTCGGCGGCGTCGCTGCCGCGGTCGTTCACGGCGTCGATCAGCGCCCACTCGATGGAGAGGCGGCGCCCGCTCGACTCCACGTATTCGGCACAGGCCAAGGCGAGCTCTTCGAGGGGGTAGCGCCGGTTGATCGGGACCAGTTCGTCGCGCAGGGTGTCGTTGGCGGCATGCAGTGAGACGGCCAGGTTCACCGGGAGGGTCTCGGCGGCCAGTCGCCGGATGCCGGGAACAAGCCCGACCGTGGACAACGTGAGGTGCCGCGCCGAGAGACCCATGTCGGCGTGGAGGCGGACGACGGCGCCCCAGACCCGGTCGTAGTTGGCCAGGGGCTCCCCCATCCCCATGAAGACCACATTCGACAGCCGCCGCGGACTGGCCTCGCGCATCGCGACCGCCACCTGCTCCACGATCTCGCCCTCGGTCAGATGACGCCGGAATCCCGCCTGTCCGGTCGCGCAGAACTGGCAGGCCATGGCACACCCGGCTTGGGTCGAGACACACACGGTCACCCGGTCGGGGTAGAGCATCAACACCGTCTCCACCCGGGCATCGTCACGGAGGGCCCACAGCCACTTGGTCGTCTGCCCTCCGTCGGCGATGCGCCGCGAGACCTCGAGCAGCGCCGGCGGGAGCGCGTCGGCGAGGAACCCACGCAAGGACGCCGGGAGCTCGGTCATCTCCTCGGGCCGCTGCACACGGACGTGGAGGCCCTCCCAGACCTGGCGGGCCCGGTAGGCGGGCTCACCATCGAGGAGGTCCGCCAGCTGGTCCCGCGTGAGGTCGTAGGGCGCCGGCATCGCCCAAGGCTACGGCGCAGCGCGCATCCCTCGGACCGCCGGAATCGTCCCGGCGGCACCGTGCGGTGGGCCGCCCGGGGCATTTTCTCTACACTATAAACAGGACCGTTGATAGTTTTTGAGAAGTCCTCCGGGGTCCTCCCGGCCCCGGCGAGGGCCCCGACCCTGCGACGGCGTGGCGCCTAATCGCGCCCGAGGATCACGGTGCCCGCCGCGGTGAACCAGCCGCTCGTCCCGTTGACGCAGGCCAGCCGGGCGTCGGGCACCTGGCGCGAGCCGCACTCGCCCCGCAGCTGCTTGACCGCCTCAATGAGCAGGAACATGCCTCGCATGCCGGGTTGGCAGGCGGAGAGACCGCCCCCGTCCGTGTTGGTCGGCAGCGCGCCGCCGACGCGGAGCTTGCCGTCCTCGACGAAGGGACCGCCCTCGCCCTTCTTGCAGAAGCCCAACCCCTCCAGAGTGAGGACCACCATGGGGGTGAAGGCGTCGTAGACCTGGACCGTGTCGATCTCCTCGGGGGTGATTCCCGCACGGTCGAAGGCCATTTGGCCCGAGCGGACGCACGGTGACTCCGTGAAGTCCTCCCACTCGCTCATCGTCGTGTGGGAGACAGCCTCGCCCGTTCCGAGAACCCAGACGGGGGCGTTGGCGCAGTCGCGCGCCCGCTCCTCGTGGGTGAGGACGATCGCGCCGCCGCCGTCGGAACGGATGCAGCAGTGCAACTTCGAGAGCGGATCCCACACCATCGGCGAGCTGAGCACCTCGTCGATCGTGATGGGGTCCTGGTAATAGGCGTCGGGGTTGAATCCAGCGTTGTAGCGGGTGGAGACCGCCACCTCGGCCAGCTGTTCAATCGTCGTGCCGAACTCGTACATGTGGCGCCGGGCGACCATGGCGTAGTGCGACCCGACGGGGTGGCCGAAGGGGGCGGCGAACTGTATGGGTCCCCGGGTTCCGAAGGAGAGGTTCGCCATGCGCAGCTTCTTCTTCAGGTCGGCTCGCTGGGTCGAGCCGTAGGTGAGCACGACGACCTCGACGAGACCTTGGGCGATGGCGGCCGCCGCGTGTTCGACCATGAACTCCCAGATGCTGCCGCCGTGCCCGGTCGAGTCCACCCAGTTGGGCCGGATGCCGAGGTACTCGGCCAACTCGACCGGCGGGAGCGCGCCGGTCAGGGACATGAAGCCGTCGACCTCGGACTTCTGAATGCCGGCATCGGCCAGCGCACGGGTGGTGCCCTGGAAGTTCAGCTGGAACGCCGTCTTGTCGTCGACGCGCCCACAGTCAGACGTCGATGCGCCCACGATCGCCACGCGGCGGTTGGCCATGGTGTTCCTGCTCTCCTTCGTCCGTCGATGATCCGGTGCTTTGGTTGCCCGGTCAGGTTAGGGCCGGGCGGCCGACGCGGCCGACGCGGCCGACGCGGCCGTCACGCGCCGCCCATCTTGAGGCCGGGGTGGCGGGAGTGGAAGATCTGCGCGTTGACCTCGGCCGCGATGTCGGCCGGATCCCACTTGGCGTCGCCCTTGGGATTGTCGACGGCAGCCCCGAGCCGCCACGGCTCGTAGTGGGCGATGTTCGGGCCGACGGCGCGGAACACCTGGCCCGTGACGTGGAGGGCCTGGTCCGACGCCAGCCACGCCACCATCGGCGCCGAGTTCTGTGGGTTCAGCCGGCTGAACTCCTCGGCGCCGTACTCGTCGGGCTCCTTGAGCTCCATGTCCTTGACCACGCCGCCCGTGAGGCGTGTCACCCCGCCGGGGGCGACCGCATTGGCGCGCGTCCCGTAGCGCGAGCCCTCGAGGGAGGTGATGATGGTCAGCGCGGCGATCCCGGCCTTGGCCGATCCGTAGTTGGCCTGGCCGACGTTGCCCTGCAGACCCGCGGACGACACCGTGTTCACGACGGCGGCCCGGACGTTCTCCCCTGCCTTGGTGCGCTCACGCCAGCGGATGCAGGCGAACTTGGTGGCGGCGAACGTGCCCTTCAGGTGGACCCGGAGAACGGAGTCGAAATCGTCCTCGGACATGGAGACGATCATCTTGTCCCGGATGATGCCGGCGTTGTTGACCAGGATGTCGAGCCCGCCGAAGGCGTCGTAGGCGGTGGCGATCAAGTTCTCCGCCCCGCCGAAGTCGGACACATCGTCGTAGTTGGCGACGGCCTCGCCCCCGCGTGCCGTGATGACCTCCACGACCTCGTCGGCGGGGCGCTTGTCGGCACCTTCGCCGGTGGCCGTCCCGCCGAGGTCGTTGATGACCACCTTGGCGCCCTGGGCCGACAGCTCGAGCGCCTCACCGCGGCCGATGCCGTGGCCCGAGCCCGTCACGATGGCGATTTTCCCGTCCAAAATGCCCATGAAGCCCCCAATCCGGAGAGAAGACTGACACGTCTGTCACATACCGTAACGGCGACGGGCGGGCTCGACAATTCGGCCGAATTCGGCCTCCACCGGGGACAATCCGCACCGGATCCGGATCGACACTGACACCGACGTCAGATACGGTGAGTGCCCCCGCGGGGCCTCCGTGGGCCCGGCGCAACGAAGCAGCGCGTCGGAGCCCGAGGATGGCGGCCCGCGGCGGGGGGAGGTCAGATCGCAGGGGCCACACCGCGACCGGAGCCGGCATCGGCGCCCGGTCCGCGATGGCTCCGCACGAGGGAGGGACATGGCAACAGGGACCACGGCGACCGACGACCGGCTGGACATCACCGGCCGTCCGACCGCCCTCCGCTCCATCGACCTGGACACCTTCTTTCGTCCCAGGCGCGTCGCCGTCGTCGGCGCGTCGGACTCCAACGCACGACCCAACACCGCACTGACCCAGAAGATCACCGTGTGGGCCGAAGAGCGCGGTGCCACGGTGTACTTCGTCAACCCCAACCGGCCTGTCGTGGCCGGGCGCCCGTGCGCCAAGGCACTGACCGACATTGAGGAGCAGCTCGATCTCGTGGCGATCCTCGTCGGCGAGCCACTGCCGATCCTGCGCGACGCGGTGGCGGCCCAGGCGAAGTTCGCCGTGGTGTTCGCCGCCGGCTTCGCCGAGGTGGGAACGAAGGGCGAACGCCTCCAAGATGAGATGGAGCGGATCATCGCGAGCGGAGAGCTCCACGTGCTCGGGCCCAACACGAACCTCAACGCGTTCGAGGTCTTCCGCGACGACCTGCCCGGCCGGGCCATCGCGCTCATCACCCAGAGCGGGCACCAGGGTCGTCCGGTGTTCCAGGGTCAGGAGATCGGCATCAAGCTCTCGCACTGGGCGCCGGCCGGGAACGAGGCGGACATGGAGTCGGCCGACTTCATCAATTACTTCTCGGGCCTCCCGAGCACCGGTGCCGTCGCTTGCTACATCGAGGGCTTCAAGGACGGCAGGACGCTGCAGCTCGCCGCCGACGTGGCGGCCCGGCGCAAGGTCCCGATCGTCGCCGTCAAGGTCGGCCGCACCGACGAGGGCAAATCGATGGCCAAGGCGCACACGGGTCACCTCACCGGCTCCGACGAGGTCGTCTCCGCGGTGTTCCGCCAGTACGGCGTCCAGCGCGTGGACGGCCTCGACCAGCTTCTCGAGGTCTCCGCCGCCCTGGCCCGCACCGAGGCGCCCGCCCCTGACGCCCTCCGGCGTCTCACCCGCGGCGCCGCTGGCCGCGTCTGCGTCTACTCCATCTCGGGTGGCACCGGTGCGCACATGGCCGACATGGTCGCGGCGGCGGGCCTCGAGCTGCCCTCGCTGACGAAGGCCTCGCAGACCAGCCTCCACGAATGGATCCCGCCCTATCTCCGGGTGTCGAACCCGGTGGACAACGGGGGGGCGCCGGTCCGCGACTGGCGGGGCCCCAAGATCATCGAGACGATGCTGGCCGACCCCAACGTGGACCTCCTGCTGTGTCCGATCACCGGAGCGCTGCCCTCCATGGGCAACAAGCTCTGCGAAGACCTCGTGGCGGCGGCGGGAACGACGGACAAGCCCATCTTCGTGGTCTGGGGCTCCCCGGTCGGCACCGAGGAGGCCTACACGAAGACGCTCCTCCAGAGCACGGTCCCGACCTTCCGCACCTTCACCAACGCCGTCATGGCGGCGAAGGCGTACTTCGACCACCACCGGTTCGTGTCCTCCTACCAGTCCGCGTTCGACCGTCCGGCCCTGCGGCCGACCGCCGCCCGTAAGGCGGCGCTCCCCCTGCTCGCGCCCGGGGGCGCCCGCCGGCCTAGCGGCGAGAGCCTGTCGGAGCAGCACTCCAAGGCGCTGCTCCAGGCCTACGGGATTGCCGTGCCCCGCGAACGCGTGGCCACGTCGGCCACCGAGGCGGCGAAGGCGGCGAAGAAGATCGGCTTCCCGGTGGTGATGAAGATCGTCTCCGCGGACATCCTCCACAAGTCGGACCTGGGACTGGTGGCGGTCGGCGTCCGGGACGAGGACGACGCCCGGCGCACCTACAAGCGCCTGGTCGCGACGGCGAAGAAGGCGGCGCCCAAGGCACGGGTGGACGGCGTGGTCGTGGCCGAGATGGTGCGGGGCGTCGAGACCGTCGTCGGCATTGCCCGCGACGAGCTCTTCGGTCCGGTGGTGATGTTCGGGCTGGGCGGCGTGCTCGTCGAAGTGCTCAAGGACGTGACGTTCCGTGTTCCCCCCTTCACGACGCGGGACGCCACCGCCATGTTGGACGAGCTGCGCGGTGCCGCCCTCCTCCGCGGCGTCCGGGGGCAGCCGGCCGCCGACCGCGCCGCCCTGGTCGACGTCTTGGTGAAGATGCAGCGCTTGGCCGTCGACCTCGCCGACGAGGTGGCCGAGGTCGACATCAACCCGCTCGTGGCCGGACCGCAGCGGCGCAGTTGCAGCCGACGCCCTCGTCGTGCTGGCCTGAGCGCCGTACGACCAGACCCAAGCCGTACGACCAGACGCAAGGAGACCGATGAGCGACACGACCGAGAACCCGGTGGGCGACGACGTCACCCGCAGGATCGAGGACGGCATCTGCTGGATCACGCTGAACCGACCCGACGCCGGCAACGCCATGACCCAGTTCATGCGGGACCAGATCGCGGCATGGGTACGCGACGCCTCGGCCGACCTCTTCGTGCGCGCGGTCGTGATCACCGCGGCCGGCGACCGTGCCTTTTGCACGGGGGCCGATCTGCGCGGGGGTCGGCTGCCCCCGCGGCCCAAGCCCGACGACGCACCGGAGGGTGTCGTCGGCGAAGGCTCCCGCATGATCCGCGACGGGTGGCAGAGCCTCGTCAGTTCGATCCTCGACTGTGAGAAGCCCGTCATCGCGGGCGTCAACGGCACGGCCGCCGGTGGTGGGATGCATCTGGCCCTGGCCTGCGACATCGTCGTGATGGCCGAAGAGGCCAAGTTCGTCGAGGTCTTCATCCGGCGCGGCATCGCCCCGGACGCCGCCGGAGCCTGGATCCTCACCCGCCTGGTCGGAATCCAAAAGGCCAAGGAGCTGTTCTTCTTCGGGGACGACGTCCCGGCCGCGGAGGCCTACCGCATCGGCTTGGTCAACCGCCTGGTGCCACGGGCCGAGCTGCAGGCGACGATCAAGGAGCTGGCCACCCGGCTGGCCCAGGGTCCGACGAAAGCGATCTGGATCGCCAAGTGGCTGACGAACCGTGCCCTCGACGTCGACCGCGCCACGTCGCTCTACGACGAGGCCATGGGACAAGAGCTGCTCACCAACACGCTCGACTCCAAGGAGGGCGTCGCCAGCTTCATCGAGCGGCGGCCGGCCGAGTTCAAAGGCTGGTAGTCCCGCTCCTCAGGGCGCCTGCAATCCCGACGGCGCTGTCGTTGTCGTCGTCCCGCCCACTCTGGTGGTGGAGGTGGTGGTCGACGAGGCACCCGGCGCCGGCGGGGTCGAGCTCGTCGTCGTGGTCGCCGTGGGTGCCGTGGTGGTGGTGGTCGACGCGGTGCTCGACGTCGTCGACGCGGGTGCGGTCGAGGACGTGGTGGTGGTCGGAGCCGGCGCGGGCGCGGGTGCCGGCCCAGGCCCCGGGGTGACGATGTTGTTCAAGGTGGTCCCGCTGCCGTTGTCGCCGAAGATCGCCGATAGCGGCTGGCCCGAGATGAGCTCAATCGCCGTGATGAACAAGAGCGCGATCACGAAGACGATGCCGGCCGTCCCGGCGATGGTTCCCCGGCTGAAGGTGCGCGGGCGAACCCCCGACCCCACGATCCCGGTGGCCGGCGGCACGGGCGACGTCGTGGCGTCGCCGTCCCGCCCGCGCCCGCCGTGGCACCTGATGTCGCCTCTGTCGCCTCTGTCGGCTCCGATGCCTCCGACGGCTCCGACGGCTCCGACGGCTCCGTCGGAACGGACGACGCCGCCGCGGACGGGGCCGACGCCCCGCTGGTGCCCGTCGCCCCCAGCTTGCGCAGCAGCGTGGAGGGCTCGGGCGCGCGGACCACCACCTGTTTGACGGCTGCCTGACCGCGCTCGATCGACTGCGCCACCAACGCGGTGGCGAACGTCGCGGCCGCCGACCCGATGGCCACGCCGATCACGGTGCCCGTGACCCCGAAGGCGGAGGCGATCAGCGCCGCGCTGACCGCACCGACGACGGAGGCCAGGATCTGGCGGACCGAGAACTTCACGTCTGCGCCGTCGCGCCGCCTGTCCCGGCGTCGCCCGAGTTCACTCCCCCACGGCGCCGTCGATCTGCTCGCGCAGCAGGTCGGCGTGACCGTTGTGGCGCGCGTACTCCTCGACCATGTGGATCATGATCCACCTGAGCGAGACCGGTGGCTTCTCCGTTGACGCAGAGGTGGCGTCGAGGCTCTCGGCCCCGGCCACGATGGCGCGGGAGATGTCGCACTGCCGCCGGAACAGCTCGATGTCGGCCATCGCTCGGCCGGGGTCGAGATCGTTGAAGTCGGCGTCGCGGTCCACGACCGTCGAGAAGGGCTCCGATGACGAGCTCCCGGCGAAGATGCTGTCGAACCACCACCACTCGACCAGCGCCATGTGACGGACCAGGCCGAGGAGGGTCAGCGTCGACGGGGGCACCCCTGGTCGGGCCAGCGCCGCACCGTCGAGCGCCTCGCACTTCCACAGCAGCGTGGCCCGCTGGTAGTCGAGCCACACCGTCACCATCGCCCGTTCGTCGCCGGTCGTGGGCGGCTCGGGACGGGTCACCGCAGAGAGCATCGCCCCAGGCTAGCGGCGAAATACTGCGCCGAATGGGGCCCGGTAACATGGCGGCCGTGCATGACCGGTGGCTGTCCAAGCGGGCCGTCTCGCTGCACCTGGCCGTCGTGGTGTTGGTCCCCGGGTGCGCGTTCGCGGCCTGGTGGCAGATCAACCGGGCCCAAGACGGCAACCAGCTGAGCTACCTCTACTCGGTCATGTGGCCGGTCTTCGGGATCCTCGGCGCGTGGTTCTGGTGGACGCTCATCCACACCGACTTCGAGAGCGTGGGCCTCAAGGGGACAAGGCGACGGACGCAGGCGGCGTCGGTCCAGACAGACGGTGAGGCCGCCTCGCCGGCTCGTCCGAACATCGGGACGGAGGCGCCGGCCTCGGCCACCGCCGCGGAGGATCCCGAGCTCGCGGCCTACAACGCCCGACTGGCCGAACTGTCCGCCCAGGGACCAAAGACATGGCGCCACCGCGAGTCGGTCGTCGTCCGCCGGGCCCCGTGAGTCGGCTCTTCGAGCGCGGGCTCAAGGGGGCGCTCTTCCGCTACCAGCTCATGGCCAACATCGTCGGCGTGCTGGTCATCCCCCTGTTCCTTTTCACCGGCCTGCACATCGCCCTCGGGGGCTTCAAGGCAGAGCTCGCCATCTTCGGCGTCGGCCACGGCTACCTCTACATCGTCTATCTGATCACCGCGGGTTTCCTCGCGCTCAAGGCGCGGCTCCACATCCCCTGGATCCTGCTGATGTTCGCGGCGGGGCTGGTGCCGGGCCTGACCTTCCTGGTCGAGTGGATCGTCGTGACCCGCAAGATCCAGCCGCTGCTCGCCGCTCCGGCAGCGGAGCCCGAGACGCCGATCAGCCCAGCCGCTCGATGACCGTGCCGTTGGCCTGGCCGCCGCCCTCGCACATCGTCTGGTAGCCGTAGCGGCCACCGGTCGCCTCCAGGTGGTTCAACAGGGTGCCCATCAGGCGCACGCCGCTGGCACCCAACGGGTGGCCGATGGCGATGGCCCCCCCACGGGGGTTGAAGCGCTCCGTGTCGTAGGAGAACTCCTTCTGCCACATCAAGGCGATGGCGGCAAAGGCCTCGTTGCACTCCACCGCGTCGAACTCGTCGACCTTCATCCCCGAACGCTCGAGGAGCTTGTGGGTCACCGGTACGGGCGCCGACAGGACGATGGCCGCATCGTCGGCCGTCACCGCGAAATGCGCGAAGCGCGCCCGCACGGGCAGGCCGAGCGCCTCGGCGACCGACCGATCGGCGATGAGCATGGCCGCCGCACCATCGGTCGTCTGCGAGGAATTGCCGGCGGTGATGTCGGGTGCGGTCTCGGGCTCCCAGTGCTGCGCCGGCGGTAACCCGGCGAGCGCCTCGGCGGTGGTGGTCCGCCGGATGCCCTCGTCGGCCCTGAGGAATTCACCGGTGCGGCTGCCGTCTTCGGCCTTGATCGGCACGGCGATGGCCTCACGTTCGAAGTGCCCGTTGTCCCAGCTCGCAGCCGCCCTGCGGTGCGACTCGAGGGCATAGGCATCCATCTCCTCCCTGGAGATGCCGTAGCGCTCGGCCAGGACCTGGCTCACCCGGAACTGGGTCCAGAGCCGGCCGTCGACTGCTTCCATGAAGGAGGGCGGGAAGGGCCCGGTGCCACCACGCGGTTGGAGGCCAGGGGGACCCGGCTCATGACCTCGACGCCGCACGCGACCGCCAGGTCGTAGTGGCCCGCCGCCACCCCGGCCGCGGCGAAATGGACGGCCTGCTGGGACGAGCCGCACTGGCGGTCGACCGTCGTGGCCGGCACACCCTGCGGCAGTCCGGCGGAGACCCAGCCGTTGCGGGCGATGTTGGTGCTCTGCTCGCCCACCTGGCTGACGCAGCCACCGATCACGTCGTCGACGCGCTCGGGGTCGATGCCGGTCCGTTCGACCAGCGACGTCAGGGCAAACCCGAGGAGGTCCGCCGGGTGCCAGTTCGCCAGGGCGCCCCCGCGCTTGCCGAACGCCGTCCGCACGACGTCGACGATCACCGGTTCTCTCATCTCCATACCTCCCGCTTTCTACGCCTCGGGCTTGGCTTCGGGCTGTGCGGCCGCCGACCCGCTCGCTTCGGCCGCCCCGGAAGCGGCGGCCTCTTCGCGGCGAGCCATGAGCGCCTCCACCGCCTTGCCGGCACCCGCGGGGTCGCCCTCATAGGCGACGGTGCCGTGGTCGAGCACGACGGCCCAGTTGGCCAGGTCCAGGACCCGGTTGACCTGCTGCTCCACGACCACCAGCGCGGTGCCCTTCCCGTTGATCTCCTTCAGTCCCTCGTAGACCGCGTCGACCACGACTGGGGCCAGCCCGAGTGACAGCTCGTCGGCCACGAGCACCTTCGAAGGCACCACCAAGACCTTGGCCAACGAGAGCAGCCGCTGCTGGCCGCCCGAGAGCGTCCCCGCCGTCTGGCGCCTGCGTTCACCGAGAATCGGGAACGCGCCGTAGGCGCGCTCGAGGTTCTCGCGCAACCTGCCCCGCCCATCCCGCTGGCGGAAGGCCAGCGTGAGATTCTCTTCCACCGTCAGGCTCGAGAACACGCCCCGTCCCTCGACCACGTGGGCCATGCCGAGGCGCGCGATCTTGTAGGCGGGGAGCTTCGTGACATCCTGCCCGGAGAGGGTGACGGTGCCCTCAGAGGCCGTCACCAGCCCGGTCATCGTCCTGGCGATGGTGGATTTTCCGGCGCCGTTCGAACCGACGAGAGCCACGACGCTCCCCTCGGGGACCCGGAACGACACGTCGAAGAGGGCGCGGTAGGGGCCGTACGCAGCACAGACGTTCCGCACCGAGAGGACGTCGGTACTGCGGGCCGTCTCGGGTCTCGGAACCGTGGTCACCATCACAGCATCCCCATCTGGCCGAGGTAGGCGTTCCGCACGAGGGGGTCGGCCATCACTTCGTCGAAGGTGCCCTCCGCCAACATCGCACCCACGTCCATCACGATCGTCCGATCGACGACGTCGCCCACCATGGTCAGGTCGTGTTCGACGAGGAGGACGGCCGTGTTCCGCTCCTTTTGGACAACGCGCAGGACCGCGGCCACCTCCGCGGTCTCGTGCAGGTCCAGCCCCGAAGATGGCTCATCGGCCAGCAGGATCTTCGGTTCGGCCGCCAGTGCCCGGGCGAGCTCCACCAACCGGCAGTTCCCGAGCCCCAGGGCATTGACCGAGACGTCGGCCAAGCGGGCGATCCCGACGAGCTCCAGCGTCGCCTCCACCCGCGCCATCTCGTCCGGGGTCGGCTTGCTCATGTTCAGCAGGTCCCGCCACAGACTGCCCTCACCTCGGCGTGCCCGTTCGGCCACCAGGAGGTGGTCCCTGACCGACATGTCGGTGAACACCTCGACCTTCTGGTAGGTGCGGCCGATCCCGAGCCGCGCCCGCTTGAACGTGGGCAGTCCGTTCAGCGGCGTCCCTTCGAAGAGGATCTCCCCCGACTCGGGGCGGAGCTGCCCGCAGACGCAATTGAACAGCGTGGTCTTGCCCGCACCGTTTGGGCCCACCAGGCCCACGCACTCGCCCGCCCGCACGTCGAAGCCGATGCTGCTCACCGCCTGGATCCCACCGAAGGACTTGCTGACACCGGTCAGCCTCAGAAGGGCGGCGGACTCAGCCATTGGTTAGGGAGGTCGAGATGGCGCCTGCCGTGCCATCCTCCTTCGCGGCAGCCGAACGGGAGAAGAACAATCGCTCGAAGCGCTGGGTGCCGCGGCGCTTCTGGAATTCGAGCACGCCCTCCGGATGTTGGGCGTAGGTCAGGGCACCGAACGCGAACAGCACGACGGTCAAACTCGACGCGCCGATGCGCGCCGGCAGAATCGTGGTGAGGATCTGCTCGGTGACGAAGAAGCCGACCCCGGCCTGAATGGCTCCTTCGACCGTTGTCACGCTGGTGGTCACGACGAGGACGACGAGGACGAGCGAGAAGTCCGCGTTCCAGGCGTTGGGATCGACGACTTGCTGCTCAAGGCTGTGCAGCAGCCCGCCGATGCCGGCGATGGCGCCAGAGAGGGCGAACACGAGGATGCGCTGCCTGGTCGGGTTCACACCGAGACCGGCCGTCGCCGTCTCGCTGCCCCGCATGGCCGCCAAGTTCCGACCCACCGTCCCCTTGCGCACCAGGAGGACGACGATCACCACGACAACGAGGGTGCCCAGCGAGAGCAGGAACATGGCATGCCCGTTGACGTTGAAGAACTCGTTGGTGCCCAGCCACTTACTCTGGAGGCTGAGGCCCCCCTGACCACCGGTGATGTACGTGTCGTTGAAGAAGGTCGCGTCGAAGGCCAAGGCAGCAGCCAAGGTCATCAATGCCAGGCCCAGTCCCCGCAGCCGCAGCGAGAGGACAGCCAGGATCACGGCGACGATTGCCGCCAACGCGGCGCCGACGAGTCCGCCGACGAACAGGTTGAGACCGAGGTGGTTGGCCAGCTGGGCGGCGGTGAAGGCGCCGATCCCGGCCAAGCTGGCCTGGCACAACGAGAGCTGGCCCGCCATGCCCGTGATGAGCGTGATCGAGAGCAGCACGATCGACAACGTCAAGCCGTTGTTGAAGACAGTGGTCCAGGCCGGGAACGAGCCCGGTATCCAAGTCAGCATGGACACACAGAAACCGGCGAAGAGGATCCACCACAGCACGCGGATGATGCGGTCCATCGTTGGAGCCCGCGTCGTCGCCGCCATGGGCGGTGGCGGCGGGTCGATGGTAGCGAGGGGGTCGCGACTCGCATCCAAGCTGCGCATGCCCGGCAGGACAAGCAGGGCGACGACGATCAGGATGAACGGAAGAGCCGGCACCATCGCCGCGTTAAAGAAACTGTCAGGTGGGATGTAGCCCTGCAGTACCGTTGTCGTGACCCCGATCAGGACGCCAACCAGTGCGGCGATCGGAATCGAGCGGAGCAGTGCCCACACCGCCGCGGCGATGGCGGCGACCGTGATCGTCACGTAGTTCTGGGCTTGGAACGCACCGAAGTTCGGTGCGAACAGGACGCCCGCGAGGCTGGCCATGAAGCTTGACACGACCCACGCCACTGCGACCACGCCATTGCCGTTGACCCCGTCGAGCTGGACTAGGCGGCGACTCTCCACTGCCGCACGCATCTGCAATCCAAGGTTGGTGTACCGCAACAGGAGGGTGAGGAGGACGAGCACGACCACCGTCACGCTGACCGTCGACAGGTAGATGCCGTTGATAGGTGTACCCCAGATCGTGAAATACACGACATTGGGGTTGAAGAACGGCGCGATCGTTACAGTGGCGTCAAGATTCTGATTGCCGAAGATGACCGGGAGCAAGGACGGTATCCCGACCAGCAGAGCGAGGCTGCACACCATCTTGGCGATGGTGTTCGAGTTCGCGATGTGGCGGAAGATCAACCGGTCAAAGGCCCATCCCATCACCGGGCCCAACACGACCACCGAGACCAGGAAGGCCTCCCATCCGGACCAGTTCTTGTATTGGGTGAGGTATGTGAAGACGAAGGCTGAGGCATACGCCTGCGCGCCGAAGGCGAAGTTGAAGACGCCTGTGGCCTGATACGTCAGGACGAGACAGACCGCGACGAGCGCGTAGGTGCAGCCGAAGGGGACCCCTGGAAGCGCGAACCCGACGAATTTCTCCACTCTGGCGCCCGATTAACCGCTCTGATCGTGCCCTGGCCCCCGTCCCCCGCCGATCAGGCGGGAGCGGGCGTGCCGGCCGGGACGGGGAAGACGGGCCCCTTCTTCGGGTCGATCGACTGGAAGCAGTTGAAGACGTTCTTTCCCTGGTTGAGGGCCGGCAGGTACTTGTCGCCGACTACCTTAATCACAGCGCCGCAGTACGGCGGGTGGTGGCCAACGTGCCCTGCATTCTTCCAGTTGACCGGGGCCGTGAGTCCGCCGGCCGTGAAGTCCGTCAAGGAGTTGTCCGCATTAATGACGTTGGCCTGCGTCAGGTTGGTCCCCGCCATCTTGACGCCCTGAACGAACAGGGCCGCCGACTCCCAGCCCTGTATGGACAGCTCGTTGTAGGTGTAAGCCGGTGCATACTTCTTCATCGCCGTCAGGTAGACCTTCAGCCCCGGGTAGATCGACGTCGGCGCGGTGAAAGGCACGTGAGCGACGTAGAAGTACACGCCCTGCATCAGGCTCTGGTTCTGGTCCAACGTGGACTGGTCGTTCCCGTCCAGCCACAGCTGGGTCATGTTCACGCCGTACTGCTTGATCGCCCGGGCCATGTTGACGTTGCCCTGGACGTCCATGCAGCTGATGACGAAATTCGAGCCCGCCTGCTTCATACGTTGGACGTCGGTCGCCACTGTCGTGCCCGGGTAACTGACCTTGAGGTCGACGTAGCTGACGTTGTAGCCCGCGGCGGTCAACGAGTTCTGGGTCGCCTGGCACGAGGCGGCCGATGCCGCGATGCCGTAGGCGATGAGCGCGACCGAAGGCTTCGTCTGGCTCTTACGAGCCACGAAAGCAAACTGCGGGGCGCCGGCCGGGTAGTACTGCACCGAACCCCCGGCAGCGAACAGGTTCGGCTGCGGAACCCAGTTGCCCGTCACGTTGTAGCCGTACGTCGGGATGCCCGACTGCACGAACAGGTTGGGGGTGAAGAACGCCGTCGCCACGCCCGTCACCGCGAAGACGTGGTCCTGGTTTATGAGGGTGTTGGCCAATTGGTTGAACGTCGTCGGGTTCCCACCGTCGTCCAGGGCGTACTTGTAGTCGATCTTGCGGCCGTTCACGCCGCCCTGGGCGTTGATGTACGCGAAGTAGGCCTTCTCCCCGTAGATAAGCGAGGAGAAGTTGGACGCCAACACGCCGGTCTGGGTCGAGATGGTCCCCACGGTGATGGAGGTCGGCGTCACGCCGGGAGCGGAGCTCGCCGGCTGTGCGCCGGCAGGTCCGGCCGCTGTCGTCACGATGCCGGCGACCAGCGCCGCCCCTGTGAGCGCCGTCGCCACCAGCGCCCTGATTCCGTGTCCTGCCTGCATGCCGTCCCCAATCATCCGTTGTGGTGCATCCCCCCCGGGATGCCGGTCACTGTAGCTGTAGGGCCTTACCCCCACTGCTCGCTCTCTATCACTTCTCTGAACCACTTTTCTTTCGCCTGTAACCCGATGTCTTCACCCGCAACTGTTGATGTGATCGAATTTCGATTCTGCACGTCATGACAAGAACAGCCTCTGACGATCGAACTCCCGCAGCGCCGAGACTTCCTCGTGTCGCACCGCCGAGAGCACCTCGACCTGGCGCACCACGTCTGGTTGGTACCCGCAGGACGAGGCAAACGCCCGCACCCTCTCCTCCACCGTGCCGTCCCCGTCCGGCACGGCGGCGAGGCGCAGCACGCCGTCGTCCCTCCGCAGGATGCCCTTGTCGGTGACCACACTCACGACTCGCTGGCCGGGGGACGTCACATAGGCGACGGTGCCCGGCAGCCGCTCCGGCCGGGCCAGTGTCACGACCACACAGGCCGTGGCGCGGCTGGCCACGTCGTTGGCTCCGCCCGAACCCACCAGGAAGCGCCCGCCATCCAGCTGGGTCGAGTTCAATGACCCATCCCGATCGACCTCGGCCGCGCCCAGGCACCCCACCGTGGTCGTGCCGGGGCCCCCGATCACCATGCCGAGCACCGCCGATGCGTCCGAGAGGTACGGCGTGGCGGGGAAGACCCGTTGATTGAAGATGTAGGGATCGGCTGGCGTGGGCTGGTATCCCCAGAGCCCGAGCTCCGCCGTCAGCATGACTCGGCGCCCGGCCGCTCGTGCCCGTGCCACCGCGACCCACGCGGCCAGATTGGCCACGCCGGCCCCGGCCAGCACGGCATCGGCGTCGACGGCGGCGACAACACGTTCTATTTCGCGCGCAGCGAGTGAGGCCGCCTGCTCCCACGGCGTAATGGTGGGATCCTCCACAATCGGGTTGGCGTCGGCGTCGGCCTTCCACGACATCGGGTCGGAGCGACCTTCGAGCCAGAGCAGTCGCTCCGACCCCACGAGGGAGAGATAGTCCTCGTGCGTCGCGGGGCCGAGCACCCACTGGTCGACGTAGTCGTCGAGTTCGTCCCTCGCGGCGGCGTCGGCCACTGCGCTCCAGTGTGCGATGTCCTCGCCATAGCTGCGCACGGGAAGGCCGGGTGCGTAGCAGCCGCCCGGGTGGGCGCCATACGGCGCCTCCACCACGGCCAGGACGCGATGTCCGGGGATTCGGACCCGATGGCCAAGACCTTCGAGGTCGTCGACGACGCGTTCGACCGTCGCCACGACGCCACGCCGGGCCGCCCAGGCGCCCCAGACGCCGTCGAGGAGCGGCTCCGAAAAGACGAGATTGCCGGCGGGGTCGGCAGCCGCGGCATGCACCAGGGCAACGTCGGGAACCAGAGGCTGCAGCAGCCCGAGGGGTCCGAACGGAGAGTCGATGACGGCGAAGGCCTCATTGGCGGCCATGGACGAGCCGACCAACGAACCGGTCACCGCGGCGGGCAGCCCGCGTGCGGCCGCCTCCAGGCGCTGGGACAAGGTGAGGATGGACCAGTGCTCCACGTCGACCTGACCGGATTCGTAAGCGGCCCTGAATACCGCGTTGGGCGAATAGGTCGGGAAGCTGTTTCCCGAGTACGCCGTGACGACCTTTCGGACGAGACCGCCCCGGAAGAAGAGCGCCCCCAGAGCACCGAGGCTGGTCATCACGAGCGTAAAGCCGGGATCCTTGCGCCAGAAGACGCGGGCGAGCTCGCGTGCAGCCGCCGTCCAGCGGCTGTGCCCGAGCATGACGTGGATCGTGTCTCCCGGCTGCACGCTGCGCGCCACCGCATCCTCGAGCGATGTCACCAGTGGGGCGTCTGGAGGAGCGGCGCTCGGGGTCACAATTTCCGCCTCGCGTCAGGTGGCCAAACGCGAAACCCCTGGTCTGACGTCAATTTTGCCCCCGACCGAACCTGACCACCGTGTCAGGTTAGCCATTTCGACCGTACCCGGCACTACCATTCACCAGGCATGCGATCGCCGAGACTCCAAGGCGACGCCGCCCCGGAGACAAAGAGGCCTGTCCGCTCCCCGTCGACGACGAAAACCACCGCGGCGAAGGGATCTTCTCGGTCCACCACGACGACGGGACCCAACGAACGCAACGCCCCCCACGCATTGGTGTTCTCGGACGCGGACACGGGCGGCGCCCCTGCCAGCAAGCGGGTCCTGCGCAGCCAGGGTCGGCGCACCATGCGCAAGCTGCTCGATGCCGCCATGGTGGCCTTTGACAAACGGGGGTACCACGCCACCCGGGTCAACGACGTCGTCGAGATCGCCAAGACCTCGCACGGCACGTTCTACCTGTACTTCGCGAACAAGGAGGACCTCCTCCGGGCGCTCGTGACGGAGGCGGCCGGCGAAGCGCAAAAGCTCTATGACGCGCTCAGCACACTCCCCGCGGAAGGAGAAGCGCCGCAATGGAACGACGTGCACGGCTGGATACGGGCCTACTCGGAGCTCTGGACCCGCTACGCGCCGCTCTTCCGGTCCTGGACCGACCTGGCCACGATCGACCCCGAGTTGATCGACGTCATCCGCAGCACCTTCACCGTCATGTCCGGGGCGCTCTCGAAGCAGATCGGGCCTGACTCCTCCGGCCACATCATCGACCCCGATGCAGCCGGCATGGCCACGCTGGCGATGCTCGACCGCTTCCATTACCTCCGGGAGTTTGTCGGGCAGCCGATCGATGACGTGGCTCTCGAGACGATGACGACCATGGTGTACCGGGCGCTCTTCGATCCCCACGCCTGACCACATCCGATTTCGAGCCGGGCGCGCGGCGACGGTCGGCGGGTCGGGCTCCGCCTCGCTGATCGATCCCTCAGGCAGATGCCGGGCGGGCGGGGAAGACCCGATCGAAGATCCCATCGACGCCCGAGCCGTGCAGGGTGAGGCCGCCGTCGACCACGAGGTTCTGGCCGGTCACGAATCGGGCCAGGTCGGAACACAAGAAGACCACGACGTCGGCCACGTCCTCGGGCTCGCCGACCCGGCCGACGGGTGTCCCCTTCTCGAAACGCTCAACCTGGTCGGGCATGAACTCGAACCAGGGGGCCGTCATGGCCGTGCGGATCATTCCGGGAGAGACCGCATTCACCCGTATCGCAGGCCCGTACTCGAGGGCGGCCGAGGCCGTCAACGCCGCCACGGCCGCCTTGCTGGCGCTATAGGGCCCCTCGCCAGCCGCAGGCCGGGTGCCGCTGATGGATGCGGTGCTCACGATGGAGCCGCCCCCACTCGCAAGCATGTGCGGCACGGCGGCGCGGATGCCGGCCCAAACCCCGGTCAGGTTGACCCGGAGCACGCGGTCCCACTCGGCGGGGTCCAGCTCGTGGAGCCGGCCGAATGCCGCCGTGCCGGCGTTGTTGTAGATGATGGACAGCCCACCCAACGCGGCGGCGGCCGCGTCCACGACCCCACGTAGCGCGTCGGGATCACTCACGTCGACGGCGAAGGCGGTCCCGTCGATCTCATGCGCGACCGTGATGGCCGATTCCTCGTCGAGGTCGAGGACCGCCACCCGGGCGCCCTCCGCGGCCATGCGCCGGCAGGTCGCCCTTCCGATCCCGGAGCCACCTCCGGTGACCACCGCGCTCCGGCCGTCAAGCAGGCCCATCGTCCGCTCCTCCTCGGGCCTCCCGATCCAACCAGGGCGGCGCCTCGAACTCCATCGGTTCATCGAGCTCTCGAATCAGCAACTCCTGCGCCATGCTGAGATGCAGGGAGCCGTCCTCGCCGTGCATGGTGGCACGGATCGTCGCGCGACCGCCCGCGTTGACGAGTGTCTGGAGGTCGAAGATGCTCCACTCGTCGGCTCGGGCCGGGCGGTGGAACCAGACGGCGTGATCGAGACTGGCGTCGGTGTGCGTCCCCCACGTGCCCAGGCTGAGGGGGCGAAACGCCGCGCCGGTCATGTCCGAGAAGTACGCCAGCACGCACGCATGCACGGCGGGATCGTCCGGGAGCGCCTCGCGGGTACGGAACCAGCAGCGGCGGGTCGACAGATACGTGCCGTCTTCTCGTCGCTCCGTGGCGCCGAGCTCTCGGATGTCGAAGGGAAAGGGCGCCTCGAAACCCTCGATGTCGTGCGGTGGCGGGATTCCCGGGCCGGCGGGCAGCTGGTAGTCGGCGCCCTCCTCGGGAGCGTGGAAGGAGCACGTCATGCGGAAGGTCTCTTTCCCCTCCGCCGCGCTCACGACGTCCCGGGTGCTGAAGGATCGCCCGTCTCGCACGCGGCTTACCGTGTGGACGGTCCGCGACCCGGGACGAGTCGGTCGGAGGAAGTAGCCGTGCAGCGAGTGCACCTCGAGACCGGCTGGGGCCGTCTGCACCGCGGCGCTGAGCGCCTGGGCCACCACCATGCCACCGAACGTGCGGCCACCCACCCACCAGTTTGGACTCGCCGTCGTGAAGGTGGGCCTCCCATCGGGGTCCGGTCCTGACGCTCGGGCCGTGACGGACGCGACGAGGTCAGAGACCGTGGCCGCGACCACTTCAGCTCCTTCGGCGTCGTCAAGCTGCACGGTCGGCTCCCGGAGTTCCTCGATCCGTGGTGGCCGTCACGAGAGGTCCACCTCGACGGACAGACCCTTGGCGATCAGATCGACGCAACGGTTGTCTTCGGCGTAGCGGAGCCCCTGGACGTTGAAGAGGCGCACCTCTGGACCCTCAATCGGGAACGGCCCCCAGTGCCAGGTTCCCCGATGGAGCACCAGGGATTCGAGGGGTTCAATCCGAAAGGCGCGGATGGCCTCCGCATCGGATTCGGCGGCGAACGAGACACCGGCGGGCGCCACCACGATCACGGCAGGAACATTCAGAGCCATCAGGGACTGCGTGTGGGTGTCGTGGCGGAACAGCATGTCGCACCGCAAACCCTGGGCGGTCTCGGGGACTTCGCTCCGGGCATGCCCGATGAGATTGACGTGGGCGTCCTCCCATTCAAAGGCCATCCGGTGCGCGCCATCCCGGGGATCGGTGTCAGCGACCGGGAGCCACCCGAAGGGTGACCAGTCGGCCTCGGTCAATGGTTCGGGAACGACCGCTCGTCCTCCTGGGGATCCGTCTCGGGACATCGCTCACTTTCACTGCTTCGACGCGGGCCACGGCGGTGCACCGGGGCCTGGGGGAGGCCTAACCTGACACCGAAGTCAGTCTAGGAAAACTTGGGAGGCTCTCGGAATGGACGTGCGCAGCATTGAGGCCAAGGCCCCGGTCGTCGAGCACAACGGCACCGTTCCGGTCTGGTGGATGATCGAGTCCCGCGAGTTCAAGGACATGACGGACGGGGGCTACCTGGAGCTCGTCAACGAGTTCGAGGTTCCCGGCGGCGGCATGGTTGACCCGCACTCCCATCCCACCCATGAGTTTTATTACGTCATGAACGGCAAGGGGATCATGACGATCGACGGTGAGGACCGGCCCATCTCCCAGGGCGATCTGGTCTACATCCCCCCGGACAAGGTGCATTCGCTCCGTCCGATCAGTGACTACGCCCCCATCCACTGCTTCTGTTTCGCCATTGGCGTAAAGGGCGCTGGCACCATCAATTACACGACGCACTAGGTGGCCCGCGTCCTCGTCACCCGACCCCTGATTGAGGGCGGGACCGATCCCCTGCTCGATGCCGGCCACGAGATCCTGGAGCGAGGCGAAGAGGTTCCGCTCTCACCGAGCGAACTCGCCGAGTTGGCGGCGGAGTGCGATGGAATTGTCTGCCACCTCACCGACCGTATCGACTCGGCCGTGCTCGAATCTGGCAGTGCCGGACGGCTCCGCGTCGTGGCAAATGCGGCCGTGGGCTACGACAACATCGATGTCGTCACTGCCCTCGGCTTGGGCATCACCGTGTGCAATACGCCTGGCGTGCTCGACGACACGACGGCTGACCTCGCCTTCCTCTTGATCCTCGCGGCGACGAGGCTGGCGACGGATGCCGAGAGGGATCTGCGGGAGGGTCGATGGACGGGGTGGGGGTTCGGAACTCACCTTGCCCGCGACGTCCACGGGGAGATCCTGGGTCTGGTCGGCTTCGGTCGCATTGCGCAGGCGGTGGCGCGACGAGCAAGTGGCTTCGGCATGGAGGTGATCCACACGGCCCGGCACGACACCGGGGTCAGTGGTTACGTCCCTAGCCTTGAACATCTCCTCCAACGGGCCGACATCGTGAGCCTGCACGTTCCGCTGACCGAGTCCACCCGCCATCTCATCGGCGCGGCGGAGCTTGCGCTCATGAAGCCGACAGCGGTCCTTATCAATACGGCCCGTGGGCCCGTCGTCGACGAGAACGCGCTGGTCGATGCACTGGAAGATGGCTCCATCTTCGCTGCCGGTCTCGATGTGTTCGACGGTGAGCCAGCAGTGAACCCGCGGCTGTTGACGGCCCCCAGGACGACGCTGACTCCTCACATCGGCAGTGCAACTATTTCCACGAGGACCAGGATGGCTCGCCTCGCGTGCCAGGGTGTGTCCGACGTCTTGGCCGGACGGACACCACCCAATACTGTGCTTCCAGGTCAACAACCCACCTAGCGGAGACCGTTCCTAGTCCAGCTCTTGGGGCGCTGGTGTCCTCCCGAGTTTCGAGGGATACGCTGGCATTGGCGGCTTGGCGGCTCCACCAGGGGAGGGAGATGACCGTGCGAACGGTCCGAGGAATCACCGTCACCGCGTTGTCGACGGTGATGACCGTCGCCCTCACGAGCATCCTGGTAAGCCAGGTCTCGCCGGCACCGGCCGCGGGCGTGACGCCACAGTGGCACACGACAGCCAGCTACCAACCGCTGGCGAACGTTCGCGCTGTCTCGTGCGCTCCGACACCACCACCTAGTCCTGCGACCTGCGTCGCCGTTGGCGATGACGGTGGGCACTTTGCCTCGATCATCGTGACCAACAACGGAGGCTCCACGTGGTCCAATGCATCCCCGCCTGCGGGCGTCACAAGCCTCTCCGCCGTGTCCTGTCCGTCTGCCTCCGTCTGTTACGCGGGCGGAGGCTCGGGGATCATCAAGTCAAGCAATGGTGGCACGACCTGGACGATTCAAGACGCGACCTTCCCGGCTCAGTCGATCTCCTGTTTCACGATCGATGAGTGCACGGCTGTTGGCGGATCTGCAATCGCTCAAACGCTCGATGGCGCTACCTGGAAACCACAAACCTCGCCAACACAAACGAACACTCTGAGCGGCGTTTCGTGTCCAAACGCAATAACGTGCTTTGCCGTTGGCATGGTCAACAACCAGCCCTCCATCATCGGTCAAAGTGACGGGATCACATGGACGGTGCTTGATCAACCGCTCCTCACTTCTTTATCGGGCATCTCGTGCTTTGTCGGGTCAATATGCACGGCCGTAGGGATTGCCACCAATGGCGGAGGAACGACTCTAAGCACAACAAATGGAGGTTCTTCGTGGGTGGCGCCGACTTCGATACCAACGGGGAAGCAACTCGATGATGTTGCCTGCCAAACTTCCAGCGCCTGCATTGCGGTAGGGACGAACCTCACCTCCACTCCATACGTCATCGGAACTGCGAACAATGGCTCCACTTGGTCACTCCAAAGTCAAGCGGCGGCTAACGCAGTCGATCTGACGGGTATTTCGTGTTCGGCCCAGGACTGCGTTGCCGTGGGAGATAGTGGAAACAGGGGAGCCGGTTCAACGATTATGGTCTCGACGACCGGCGGACAGTCAGTGGACGACCCAGAGTTCCCCTTCTGGCACAAGCCGGCTGATTGCCGCCGCCTGTCCCACCACCGCCGACTGCTTTGCTGTTGGCGTGAACTCTGTCCTGACCTCTATCAACGCTGGATACTCATGGACCACGGAAGCAGTTCCTGCCCAAGTAAGCGGCCTCAATGGGGTCTCGTGCGCAACAATCTCCGATTGCACAGCCGTCGGTTTCGGCATCTTCGGAAGCCCAATCGCCATCGGCACGAGGAATGGTGGCGTCACCTGGACTCTCGAGGCTGTTCCATCCGGAGTCGGCATCCTGACGGCCGTTTCATGCGTGAGTGCATCGGTGTGTCACGCAGTGAGCGACTTCGGCTCCGGTTCGCCCAGCATCATCGCAACGGCCGACGGCGGGAATGTGTGGTCCTCCGAGAACTTTCCAGGCACGGTCACTAACTTCTCCGGAATTTCCTGCTTCGACTCGCTGCATTGCACTGCCGTGGGTTCATCGTCCGGTGGCCCGGTCGCCGCCATTCTGAGCACCACGAACGGAGGCAGTACGTGGGTCCCCCAAGCTGTTCCCCCGACAGTGACAACCCTTGACGCGGTCTCCTGTTCGGGCGCCACGACTTGCTTATCGACGGGGTCTCACGTGATCGGCACCCAGAACGGGGGTGCCCAATGGAACGACCTGGGCGCTCCCACAGGATCCACAGCCTTGACTTCAGTCAGCTGCATCAGTCCGTCAACTTGCACCTCAGTCGGAGGCACGAGCATTGTCATCACTGCTAACGGAGGAGCCAGCTGGAGCAATCAGACCGTGCCGAGTGGGGTGGGCTCGCTCGCTGCCGTGTCCTGTGCCTCTTCGGCTAACTGCGTGGCGACTGGGGCAGGCTCGAACTTTGGCGGCACAATCGAGACGTTATCGGCCCCGCCCAGCGTCACCACGACCAGCCTCACGATCGGAACCATTGGCGTTCCCTATACGAGCTCACTCGGCGCCAGCGGAGGATTGGCTCCTTATTCGTGGACCGTGACGGCCGGCGCGCTCCCGCAAGGGCTACGCCTTGGACCGAACGGCACCATCAGTGGCACACCGATTATTTCGGGCAACTACTCGGTCACCTTTGCGGTCACCGACGCCAATTTCCTATCGAGCGATGCGGTCCTCACACTCTCGATTCGACCGATTGCCTCGCCGGGTTACTGGGAGGTCGCAAGCGATGGCGGGATCTTTAACTACGGGGGCGCTCAGTTCTACGGCTCGACCGGAAGCCTGCACCTCAACGCGCCCATCGTCGGGATGGCGGCGACCCCAGACGACACCGGCTACTGGCTGCTGGCATCCGACGGCGGGATCTTCGCCTTCGGAGACGCCATCTTCTACGGGTCCACCGGGGGCACACACCTGAATGCCCCGATCGTCGCCATGGCACCCACGCCCGACGGGGCTGGGTACTGGTTGGTGGCCTCCGATGGTGGTGTGTTTGCCTTCGGCGATGCCAGTTTCTTCGGCTCGGCGGGATCTCTTGCACTGGACAAGCCCATCGTTGGCATGGCCTCGACGATCGACGGTCTGGGCTACTGGATGGTCTCGTCCGACGGCGGCATCTTCTCCTATGGAGACGCCGCATTCGCCGGCTCCGTCGGAGGGCTGCCGCTTCAAAAGCCGATCGTCGCAATGACCGCGGCGCCGGGAGGCGGCGGATACTGGATGGTCGCCTCGGACGGGGGCATCTTCAGCTTTGGCAGCGTCAGCTATTACGGGTCAACGGGGGGAATGCCGTTGAGCGCTCCAATCGTGGGGATGGATCGCACCGCCGATGGACAGGGCTATTGGATGGTGGGGCGGGACGGCGGAATCTTCAATTATGGCGATGCTCGCTTCTTCGGATCCGCAGGAGGCCTGAAATTGAACCGTCCGGTCGTGGGGATGACAGCCATCCAATCGCTCTCCGGCGGCCAAGCTCCAGCTGATGTTCCCGTTCCAGCCAACGTCCCTATAGCGCCGCACCAACTCCCCCAATCCTCCCAGCAACCCACGGATCAGAGGGTCGAACCCGCCGGGTCAGCAACCTTCACGGCTCTCGCCACTGGAGAGCCAATCCCCACGGTGCAATGGCAAGTGTCGAGCGGCGGCGGGAAGAGCTTCCGCGATATTCCTAGTGCGACCGATTCGTCGTTGACCCTGACCGCCGTGACGGCGAACGAGGGGCGCAACCGCTATCGCGCCGTCTTCACCAACGCGGAGGGCTCGGTTACATCCGCATCGGCGATGCTGATCATCGGTCCATAGTCCGGTTCATGTCTGCCCACCGTTCTGGACCCGTCACCCGCGAGCAGGCACCGTCCGTCCATCCGCGTGGCTTGCCGCCGTGCTCACAATTGCGTTGGAGACGGAGAGTCCGTCTATCGCCTACACCTCGAATGGCGAACACCGATACGTCTGGATCGGGGTTGCCGCTAGGCCGACATGACTTCATCGGGCGTTTCTTGCACCGAGCGCGGCACTCCACTTTTCTTCGACCCGCGCCAGGCGCCAATACAAGAGGGCCACCGCCCACGTCGCGATGAATAGGCCCACGATGACGAAGCCGGCCATATTGAGATTGAATCGGCGAAAGAAGTCCCAGAAAGGCGAGCTGAGATTGGTCGCCTGTCCAACGAGCCCGAGAATCTCGATGGTACCGACGAAGAACGCCACGGCGACGGACAGCCCCGTGATCGTCAGGTTGTAGAAGACCTTTCGCACGGGGTTGGCGAAGGCCCAGTCGTAAGCGAAGTTCATGAAACAGCCGTCAAGCGTGTCGAACAGGCACATCCCGGCCGCGAAGAGAACCGGCAGCGACAGGATGGCATAGAAGGGCAGCCCTCCCACGACCGCCGAACCAGCCAGCACGATGAGGGCGACCTCTGTCGCGGTGTCGAAGCCAAGGCCGAAGAGGACCCCGATTGGATACATCTTCCAGGACGAGTCGATGTGGCGCGCGTAGCCGCCCAGTAGCCGATTTATCAATCCGCGCCTGTCGAGCTGGCGCTCGAGTTCGGCGGCGTCGTACCCGCCCGATCGCATTTGCCGGTACAGCCTGACGATGGAGACCAGCACGAACAGGTTCACCAGGGCAATGAGGTACAAGAAGGCCCCCGAGACCGAAGTCCCGATGATGGTCGTAGCCGAGTGCAAGCCCGATCCCTGCTGGCTGACCTGGAGGTTCAGAGCTCGGATCCCGAAGTTGAGTAGGACAGCGAGCAACAACACGACGCTCGAGTGCCCAAGTGAGAAAAAGAAGCCCACGCCCAGGGGGCGCCTCCCCTCACCCACCAGCTTGCGGGTCGTGTTGTCAATTGCCGCGATGTGATCCGCATCGAATGCATGTCGCACACCGAGCGTGTACGCCAACACTCCCGTCCCCAGGCCAAACAGTTTGGTCTGCGATACATGGAAGTGATGCCCGACCGCTTTGGCTAACAACGCCCAGCCGACGACGTTCAGCACCACGACGACGGTGGACATGCCGGCGATCCTCCGCCACTCCTGCGAGGTCACCTTTGACTGCGCGGCTCCTACACGGCTCGGCCCCGTCGCCATCTGCTCGCACCTCCCGGGTTCGTCGCCTTTCGGCACTGTATGGTTACTGCGACCTATTCGCAATAGACCCGGTATTCGGATGTCGGCAGAATCACTCGGAAGGGCGGCGATCCTCACCATTACGATCGCGACGTGAGCAGGCACTCCCCATCGGACCCCGGGGGGGCCGCCGAGGCCGCGACCCTCGAGGACGCACTCGACCTGGTTCGTCAGCACGGGGGTCGGGTGACATCGTCAAGGCGAATTTTGCTTCGGGCACTCTTTGCCTCGAAAGGCCACCGGACGGCTGAGGAACTTGCCGGCGAGGTGCAGGCCGAGGCGCCCGACATCCATATCTCGACCGTCTACCGCAACCTCGACGAGCTCGAACGCCTCGGATTGGTCGTGCACTCACATTTCGGGCACGGACCTGCGACCTATCACCTCGCCTCGTCAGTGCATGGGCACTTTGTGTGCGAGGAATGCGGAAAGCTGATCGAGGTACCCGACACGATGTTCGATGGCCTCGCAGAGCAGGCTCGGTCCCGGTTTGGCTTCACCATTGACCCGCACCACTTTGCGATGTTGGGACGCTGCGCCAGCTGCACCTAGTGACAGTGGATCAACGTGCTCCAATAGGAGGGGCGCAGCGGCATGTTGGGCTGATGCGCTAGCTGTCCTGCGCCCCCATCCCAGGTGGTTAGAAGCGGTGCGGGCGTGTCATCGATGGCGAGCCTCCGGAGATCATGGTGCTGCGGACCGCCATGGGCGGCACGCGATCGTCGCCAGCTCGTCGGCGACCCGATGCTGCGTCTGTGTCAATACCTCACCATTGCGTGGAATGGGCCAGCGTCCGCTCCAAGATGCCCAACGTGGCCCGGAGCGCCGACTCGGGGATGACCGGGAAGATGTTGGCCTCCTTCCACTGTGGGTCGATGCTCGACCAGTCGTAGTACGAGGTAACGAGCGTCCCGCTCTCGACCGGCTCGAGCGTGTAGCCATAGACGTGGCCGATCTGCGGTTTGATTTGCCCCAGGATCGTCCATGCGATCTCGCGGTCGGGCTCGAACTTCGTGATCGTCACCGTCACGTCGTAACGGCCCATCGGGTAGTCGTTGAGCGCCTCACGGTCCATGTGGATCACGAACTCGTCGCCGGCTCTGGTGGCCGGCTCACCCGTGGAGTCCATCAACATCCCCGAGCTGTCGATCGCGACATGGCCCTTCGGGTCTCGCAGTACGTTGAAGATCCGCCCCGGCGTGGCCGGGATCGTCCGCTGCACCTCCATGCGTTCTGGGTTGTCGGGCTCTGCCGTGGGCTCTGCGGTCATTGTGGCATTGTGCCACCGGCACACGGCCGGCAATGCGAGGTCGTCCGCTACGTCACCCTCACCAGCGACGCGTCGAGCCCCAGCAGCTCCACGGTCGTCGACCCCGACCGGAGGGCCCCGAAGAACTCGGCTTCTTTCGCCTCACGCACTCGTCCAGCCGCCAGCACGTCGCCGAGCACCGGACCTGGCACGAAAGTCGACGCCGTCCACGTCAGCCACGACCCAGTCCCCGGTCGCGACCCACACGCCACCGACCCGGACGGGCAGCCCCGACCGTCCCCGGCTTGTCCTTGGTCGCGCCCGTCAGCGCCACGGTCGACGAGAAGACCGGGAACCCGTGGTTCTCGAGCGCAGCGACGTCCCGCACGCCGCCGTCGAGGACCAGGCCGGTCAGCCCGGCGGCCTCCGCCGCCGTCGTCAGCACTTCCCCCCAGTAGCCACGGTCGGCCACCTGGCCCACGTCGACGACGAGGACGCTCCCGCGGGGCGCCCGCGTCACCGCGACGTGCACGGCAAGGTTGTCGCCTGGGGTGCAGCCGACCGGGTAGGTCGGGCCGGCTACGGCTGCACCGGACCACGCAGCTCTGAGCCTGCGGTCAGCAGCCTTCCCGCCCGACTCGCCGACGGTCGCCGAGCCCAGTTCGACCAGGGCTGCCGCAGTCTCCTCGGGGCTCGTACTCGAACCGCTCACGTCGTTCCTCCTCTCGTCGCAGGCCCGTGCATTGGACCACCCGACGGAACCTTCGCACCAGCCCTACACTCCCCGCGTGGTCGACAACATGCTGATCGTCACGCAGGTGGCGCCGTACGAGGACGGTCCGGCCGGCGTGCACGGCGTGCTCGGCCAGGCCACCACCGGCCTCGTCGAGCTGGCCGAGCTCTCCGGCCTCGCACCCGTCGTCGTCGCCGACGTGCGCGACCTTTCGCCACAGCCAGCTGGCGACGGCCCGGGTGCTCGCCCTCTTCACGATCGGCGAGACGCCCTTCTCCCCGGAGCAACGTGCCGAGGCCTTTGAGTCGTGGCAGGCCGGCAACCTGGGCGTTCTCGGCGTGCACTCGGCCACCGACGCCTGCCATGGCTGGCCCGAATACGGCTCCATGGTGGGTGCCCGCTTTGACGGTCACCCTTGGACCCAGGATTTCGCCATCGACGTGGTCGACAAGGACCATCCCGCCACCGCGCACCTCACGGATCGCTGGCAGTGGCACGACGAGGTCTATCTGTTCCGTGCGCTGCGACCCGACGCCCGGGTCCTGCTTCGCCTCGCCGAGGACCAAGTCGACCTGTCGGTGCCCGGCGGCCGGGTGCCCGCGTGCGGGTTCCCCCTGGCCTGGTGCGCCAACGAGGGCAGCGCCCGCAGCTTCTATACCGCACTCGGTCACTTCCCCGGTGCCTGGGAGACGCCGGCCTATCTCCGCCATTTGGCAGGCGGCCTCGCTTGGCTGCTCTCCAGCGCCTAACCTGACACACATGTCAGGGTCATTGGGGGGGTCGGTCGCAGGCCCGCTCCCCGACGTCATGGCGGCGGCGGTCTACCAGTCGCCCGGGAGCATCACGGTCGAGGAACGCCCCGTCCCCCGTCCCGAACCGGACCAACTGGTGGTGCGCGTGCATGCCTGCGGCATCTGCGGGTCCGATATTCACCAGTTGCGGGACGGCTGGGGCTTCAAGCCGGGCGCGGTCGCTGGTCACGAATGGAGCGGCACGATCGCCGCGGTGGGCAGCGACGTGACGGGGTGGTCGGAGGGCGAGATGGTCGTCGGGGGTGCCTCACCGAAGTGCGGGACCTGTCGCCGCTGCCGCGAAGGCAAGCCCTCTCAATGCGAGAACCGGCAGAGCATGACCTCCGAGCACATGGATGGTGCCTTCGCGGAATACATCGTCGTGCGCGGATCCGGTGTGCTGCGGCTGCCCGAAGGCCTCTCGCCGCGCCACGCGGCACTCGCCGAACCGCTATCGGTGGCGCTTCATGGGATTACCCGGTCGGGCGTGGCGCCCGGCGACACTGTCATGGTCTTCGGGGCCGGCCCGATCGGCGCGCTCAGCGTGGCGGCACTACAGGCGATGGGCATCACGGACATCACCGTGATCGAACCCCACGAGGGTCGACGCCGCCTGGCGGCCGATCTCGGTGTATCCGACATCGTCGACCCCGCCGATCTCGAGGTGTTCGCGTCCTGGGAGCCGGAGCGCATGTCATCACGCGCAGTCGACGTCGTGCTGGAGTGCTCGGGGCACCGAGCAGCGATCGAGGCGGGGTTCAACCAACTGGGCGCGGTGGCATGCTCGTGATGGTCGGAGCCGGTATCGACCACCCCACATTCGACATCAACCGCATGATTCTCAACGAGCTGACGGTCACCGGATCCTTCGTCTACGACCTCGGCGGCTTCGAGCGAGCCCTCGAGTTGCTGGCCTCCGATGGGTTCCCCGCCGATCTCCTCATCGACCCCGGCGATGTCCCGCTCAACGGCATCAGCGCAGCACTCGAGGATCTCGCCGTCGGCCGCATTGCCGGAAAGGTGATGGTCGTGCCCGAGGTGCGGTCCTGATGGCGCACCCCTTTTACCCGTCCGGGAATCCCCACTTCAACCATGTCGCCATGTCACTGCCCGCCGATCTGCTCGGTGCTGAGAACCGGGCCGACGTCTGCCGGTTCTTCCACGAAGTGCTCGGGTTCGAGGAGATGGAGGTCATGACGGAGGACCGCCGCCGCCTCATCCTCAGCTGCGTGCACTGGGACCAGTTCATCTTCTTGATCGCCGAGGACGACCCGATGCGGTGCCCCCGCATGGACCATTACGGCTTCGCCGTTGGATCCCTCGACGAATTGCGGGGCGTTCAAGAGCGAGCGCAGGCGTTCCGAAAGTCGGACGACCGCATGGAGCTCATCGACCTACACATGGACGACCAGGAGGTCGTGAAGATCCACTCCGTCTACGTTCGCTATCTCCTCCCTCTGACCATCGAATTCCAGTACTGGGAGTTTCCTCGAGCCGGCCGTGCCGTCGGCCAACTAAACGTCCCTGCCCGCTCGCCGGTACCGTGCGGGCATGACTCCTCCCGCACCTCTGGTGCAACGAGCCGAACGGCTCCGCTCCCTGCATGTCCCGGGCGCCCCGCTCCTGATGCCCAACGCCTGGGACATCGGATCCGCTGCCCTGTTCGCCTCCCTCGGCTTCGAGGCGATCGCCACGACGAGCGGGGGCTTCGCCGCCAGCCGCGGCCGCCTCGATGGGGCCATGACCAAGGACGAGGTGCTGGCACACTGCGGCGAACTGGCCCAAGCGGTCGACGTCCCGGTGTCGGCCGACCTCGAGAACTGCTTCGCCCATGATGCCGTCGGCGTAGCGGCCACCATTGCGGCCGCCATCAATCGCGGCCTTGCTGGCGGCTCGGTCGAGGACTTCACGGGCAACCGAGACGATCCCGTTTACGAGCTGGCCGAGGCCACCGAGCGCGTGCGGGCGGCGGCGGAGGCCGCCCACGGCGGTGCAATCCCCTTCGTCCTGACGGCCCGCGCGGAGAACTACCTGCACGACCGTGTGGACCTGGGCGACACCATCGCCCGACTTCAGGCCTACCAGGAGGCCGGCGCCGATGTCCTCTTCGCCCCACGCGTGGTCGATCCGGGCGAACTGCGCCAGCTGCTCTCCTCGGTCGACCTTCCCGTCAGTGTGCTCGTCCTGCCGGGCGCGCCGACCCTCGGCGAGCTGGCCGAGCTCGGCGTGAGCCGGATCTCCGTAGGCGGCGCCGTCGCGGTCGCCGCCTACGGCGCCGCCATTCAGGCAGTGACCGAACTGCGGGACACGGGCGTGTCGGGGTACTGGGACTTGGCCGCCCTGGCCCGTCCCGTGATCGCAGACGCCTTCAGTCGCTGACGGCGACGGTCACCTCAATCTCCACCGCCCCGTTCCGGGGCAAGGCCGCCACGCCAATGGCAGAACGGGTGTGACGCCCCGCCTCACCGAAGAGATCGGCCAGCACCCGACTCGCCCCGTCTACCACGGCGGGCTGCTCGTGGAAGTCCGGCGCGGAGGAGACGTAGCCGGTCACCGTCAGCACCCGGGTGATGCGGTCGAGCGAGCCCAGCGCCTCCTCGAGCACCGAGAGCGCGTTCAACGCACACACGGCCGCGGCCTCCCTTCCCTCCTCCACGGTGACGGTATCGCCCAGGCGGCCGAGGCAGGTCAGCTCGCCGGCGACCCGGGGCAGCTGTCCCGAGGTCCGCGCCACGCCGTCGTGCACCACGACGGCGTCGAGAGGGTCATGCGGCGGGTGCGGCCCGTAGAGGGTCAGGCCAAGCTCGGCCAGCCGGGACCGGATGGCGCCATCGCTCACCGGCGCCTACCGCATGAACGGGTAGACGCTGGCAAAGTTCTGGTTGACCTTCTCCGGAAGCGGGAAGATCCCGCCGAGCTGCGTGGCGCCCCAGATGATCTGAGCCGAGCGCTCGACCAGGGCCGTGTTGTGCATCGCCTTCGGCATGGTCGTTCCGACAGCCACCATGCCGTGGTTGGCGATCAGCGCGGCGCCCCGGCTCTCGAGAGCCTTGACCGTCTGCTCACCCAGCTCGGCTGAGCCGCTCGGACAGTATTCCGTGCAGCGGATGTCCCCGCCCAAGTAGACCGTGAACTCGTCGATGCAGCTCGGGATGTCCTGGTGGGCGACGGCGAACATGGTGGCGTGTACGGCGTGCGAGTGGATGCAGACCGCGATGTCCTCGTAGGCACTCATCACCGCGAGGTGGAGGTACTTTTCCGAGGTCGGGGCACGCTCCCCCGAGACGACGTCGCCGTCAGGATTCACGATCACGATGTCGTCGACCGTCATGATCCGGTAGTCCAGCGACGACGGGGTCACGGCGATGTTGCCGTCCTCCATCCTTGCCGAGATATTCCCCGAGGTCCCCTCGACCAGGCCCTTCTGCAGGAGCTCTTGGGCCGCAGCGACGATCTCCGCTGGTGCGTTCTCAATGAAGGTGGCCATGGCCGGATGCTCCTCATCGCTCATTGGGCAAACGTCGTCGCCCGTGGTCGCCCAGATCGTACAGCCCCCGCAGCCATTCCTGACACGGCTGTCAGGGAACGGGGCGCCAGGATACTGTGACACCCATGGGACTTCTGGACGGGCGTGTCGCGGTGGTGACGGGTGCAGGACGGGGGATCGGGCGAGACATCGCCCTCTGCCTGGCGGGGGAAGGAGCCAAGCTCGTGGTCAACGACGTCGGGGTCACCCTCGGCGGCGAGGGCACTAGCGAGGACCCGGCTGCGGCGGTCTGCAAGGAGATCGAGGCGGCGGGCGGCGACGCCGTGCCCAACCACGACTCAGTGAGCGATTTCGAGGCGGCGGGCCGGATCATCGCGGCGGCAACCGACAACTTTGGCACGATCGACATCATCGTGAACAACGCGGGGATCGTGCGCGACCGCACCCTCGTGAAGATGGACGAGGCCGACTACGACGCCGTGATCGCAGTGCACCAGAAAGGCACCTTCAACACGGTGCGCCACGCCGCCCCGATCATGAAAGAGGCCGGCTACGGACGCATCGTCAACATCACCTCCTCGGCCGGACTCCGGGGCAACTTCGGACAGACCAACTACGGTGCGGCCAAGGCCGCCATCATGGGCATGACGTTCGTGTGGGCACTGGAGCTCGGCAAGTACGGCATCACCGTGAACGCCGTGGCGCCGGCGGGCTTCACCCGCATGACCGAGGGGCTCTATGCCGGGGCTGCACCGCCGGCCGACCAGAATCCCGCACTGAACGCCCCGTTAATCGCGTTCCTGGCCAGCGAGGATGCCTCCTATGTAAACGGGCAGGTGCTCGGGCGCACCGGCTTCGCTTACACGCTGTTCCAGACGCCGCGCCAGATCGCGACGATGTGGCGCGAAGGGGGCTGGACGCCACAGGAGGTGGCCGATCACTTCCACGAGGTGCTCGGTCAGCATCTCCAGCCTGTGGGCATGGGCGAGCACCCGCTGCTCGGCAAGAAGGACTGAGTCCTCCGCGAACCCGAGGTACCAGCCCGGACTGCTAACATTCGTTCTGACGCGTCCGTGATGCTTGGTGCATCACAGGCGACCGGCGGGATTCCATCCTGAGGTTGCGGTGCGTGACCACAGAACGGAGCTCCACCCTTGTCGTCCCCCACTCTGGGCCTTGATGCGCCCACCGTCACCACCTTCGGTGACTTCGGCCTGCCCGACGCCCTTGTCGAGGTCCTTGCGGGCCAGGGCATCACTGCCCCCCTCCCGATTCAGGCAATGACGATCGCAGACGCTCTGGCCGGTCGCGATGTGTCGGCGAAGGCGCCGACCGGGTCGGGCAAGACGTTGGCCTTTGCCCTTCCGGTGGCGGCGACGGTGCAGCACTGTGCGCCCAAGAAGCCTCAGGCTCTCATCCTCGTGCCGACGCGCGAGCTAGCCCTGCAGATCTCCGACGTCCTCGCCCCCTTGCTCCGGGCGCGCAAACGATCGGTCGCCGTCATCTACGGCGGCGTGAGCTACGAGCGCCAGCGCAAAGCGATGCGCAACGGCGCCGACGTGGTCGTCGCCTGTCCCGGCCGTCTCGAGGACCTCATGCAGGCCGGCACGATCCGGTTGGCTGACGTGCGGACGGTCGTCCTCGACGAAGCCGACCGAATGGCGGACATGGGCTTCTTGCCGGCTGTCCGCCGGATCCTCGATGCCACCGCCCCCCACCGCCAGACCCTGCTGTTCTCCGCGACGCTCGACGGCGACGTCGACATCCTCGTGCGCAAGTATCAGAACGACCCGGTGCGCCACGAGGTGGTCAACGATGCTGAGGACCTCAGTCGCGTGACCCACGCCTTTCATCACGTGGCCCACGCTGATCGGGCGGCCGCTCTCACCCATCTGGCCAGCGCCGCCACCTCGTCGATCATTTTCGTGCGCACCAAGCACAGTGCCGACCGCGTGGCAACCAAGCTGGCTCGCTCGGGCATCGCCGCCCAGGCCATCCATGGGGGTCGCTCCCAGGCCCAGCGCGAACGCACCTTGAGCGCGTTCCGGGCGGGCAGGGTGCATGCGCTGGTAGCCACCGACGTGGCGGCGCGGGGTATCCACGTCGATGACGTCTCGACGGTGATCCATTACGACCTCCCGGAGAGCTCCAAGGACTACGTGCACCGTTCGGGCAGGACCGCCCGAGCAGGTGCCGACGGGGCAGTCGTCGCGCTCGTCACGCCCGAGCAGCGTCACCTCGCCACGAACCTGCTGCGCACGCTCGGCCTCGACGTGACCGACGCCAACGGAACGCGTATTTCGGCCGATCCGCAGGATCAAGGTGCCCGGCCGCCCAAGGGAAATCCCCGCCGTGGGCCCAAGCCTGCCGGAGCCCAAAGACACCGTCGCCGCCCCCAGCAGACGGCCGGCGGCCGGCGATCCCCGCGGAGCCGCTGAGTCATCGGTGACACGTCGGTGCTCGGCGCCACCTGGTCACCGACCATCCTCAGAACGACGAGTCACCGACCCTCCCAAGGCATGGCATCCGGTCGCCTCTGTAGGGTAGAGGCGCGGAAACGCAGCGACCGCCGATCAGGGAGGCACCATGGACGTCCGAGACAAGATCTACATCAACGGGGCGTGGGTCCCTTCGACCGGGACCGGCACCTTGAAGGTCATCGACTCGGCCACCGAAGAGGTCTTCGCCACCATCCCTGAGGGAACAGCCGAGGACGTGGACAAGGCCGTTGAAGCAGCGGCGGCCGCCTTCCCCGGCTGGGCTGCGACCTCACTGGAGGAGCGGGCAAAGCTGCTCACCCGCATCGGCGAGGCCCTCGGGGCCCGCACCGACGAGATCGCACAGGTCATCAGCCACGAAGTCGGCATGCCGATGACACTGTCGGGCTCCATTCAGGTCGGCCTGCCCGCGGGGGCCTTTGCAGACGCCGCCAATTCCGCCGAGGCCTTCCAATGGGAGGAGGAGGTGGGCAACTCTCTCGTCGTGCGCGAGCCTGTCGGCGTCGTGGGTGCCATCACACCCTGGAACTACCCCCTCTACCAAGTGGTCCTGAAGGTCGCGCCGGCTCTGGCCGCCGGCTGCACGGTTGTGCTCAAGCCGAGTGAGGTTGCCCCCATCAATGCGTTCATCCTGGCCGAGGTCATCGACGAGGTCGGCCTGCCGCCGGGTGTCTTCAACCTCGTCAGTGGCATCGGGCCCGTGGTGGGCGAGGCGATCGTGGGCCACCCCAAGGTCGACATGGTCTCGTTCACCGGATCCACCCGGGCGGGACGGCGAGTCATGGAGCTTGCGGCGGAGGGCATCAAGCGCGTCTCTCTCGAGCTGGGTGGCAAGTCGGCGAACATCCTTCTCGACGACGCCGACTTCGCTACCGCTGTGCCGGCCGGCCTGTTCGGGTGCTACCTCAACTCGGGACAAACCTGCTCGGCCCTCACTCGGATGCTGGTCCCCCGCGACAAGCTGGCCGAGGTGGAGGAGCTGGCGGCGGGTGCCGCGGCTGGCTTCGCGCCCGGCGACCCGTTCGAAGCCGGAAAGTTGCTTGGCCCGCTCGTCTCCGCGGTTCAGCGCGACCGGGTACGCGGCTACATCAACAAGGGGATCGAGGAGGGCGCCAAGCTCGTCGCCGGCGGCGCCGAGGCACCGGAGGGTCTCGACAAGGGCTTTTACGTGCAGCCGACCGTCTTTTCTGAGGTCACCCCTGACATGGTCATTGCCAAAGAGGAAATCTTCGGCCCGGTGCTGTCCATAATCCCCTACGACACCGAGGAAGAGGCGATCGAGATCGCCAACGGCACTCCGTACGGGCTGGCCGGCGCCGTGTGGAGCGGCGACACCGCTCGGGCCGAACGGGTGGCGCGCCAGATGCGCACGGGTCAGGTTGACATCAATGGCGGTCAGTTCAACCCGAGCGCGCCCTTCGGCGGCTACAAGCAGTCAGGTTTCGGCCGCGAGCGCGGGAAGTACGGTCTCGAGGAATTCGTCGAGACCAAATCGATGCAGCGCTGAGAGCAAGCAGAAGACGGCGCGCTAGGCGCAGGCGCCTGGCGGTCGTGCTGGTCTGCCTTGCCGCGGCCACGGCCGTCCTTATCTACACGGCCTTGCCCACCTCCTCGGGCCCGCGCGCCCGCACAACACCGCCGACAAGCGCGACCGCGGCATCTCGACACGGCACCGCCACGACAGCCACGACCGCTCCGGCGGCCGCGACGACCACGACAACCATCGACCCGGGAGCCTTGCCCCAGACCGCCACGTTCCCGGCGTTGGGGACGCCGCAGTTCGCTGCCGAGATGGCCGCGCTCTGGCAAGGCATCGTGGCCGGCTCGGTGACTCCAGCCCTCCCCGCGTTCTTCCCGCGGAGCGCCTACGTGCAACTCAAGACAGGGCTCGGAAACCCGAGCGGAGACTGGCAGAACCGTCTCGTCGCCGACTACGCGCTCGATATCCAGGCGGCGCACGCCCTCCTCGGTCCCGCGCCGGCGCAGGCGACGTTTCAGAGCGTGTCGGTGCCCGAGCAGTACGGCCACTGGATTCCGTCCGGCGTATGCGACAACGGCGTCGGCTATTTCGAGGTGGCCAACTCCCGAGTCGTCTACCAGCTCGACGGGCAGACGCGCTCGTTCGGCATTGCCTCCATGATCTCGTGGCGGGGCACATGGTACGTCGTCCACCTGGGCGCCATCCTGCGCGGATCGGCGGGCGGAGTCGTCGACGAGCCGACCGTCGGGCCTGGCACGTCGGCGCCCTCGCGCACGTGCTGACGGCTGACGGCTGAGCCGCCCTGGCGGGCCGGCAAGCCTGGCTATCCGGGCGCGACGACGGTCAGCGACGGCGAGCTCGGCGGGTTTAGCGCGGCGACCACCTGAGCAGAGGTTGGGGTCCGTGGCTCGAGTGCGAGCTCCAGAAAACGCGTCGTCTCCTCCCGCATGGCGGCCGCGGCGGGCGTGTCGTCGATGAAGGATCCAAGGTGGTCACCCCCTTGCTCGACGACCATCCCCTTGGTCGGTGACTCCGCCGCATTGAACACGTCCGTGGCGAGCGGGTAGAGCCCGTACTCGTCGGCCGAGCCCACGGCAACGAAGAGAGCGGCGTGGGTGGGGGCCACGGAGAACGGTGGGACTCCCGAGGGCATCTCACCGGAGAGGCTGACGTAGGCGTGCACACGGCCGTCCGCATAGGTGGGGTCCAGGGCGAGGAGGGCGACGTCGGTGCCGCCGTCGGAGTGTCCGGCCACCGCGATGCGCGAGCCGATCTATCTCGAGCCCGTCAACCTTGGTGCTCAGGAGCGAGCTGATGACGAACGAGAGGTCCAGCGCCTGGTCGGCGTAATTGCTGACAGGCGAACCGGCATAGAGGTCGGTCGAGTCAGGGAAGACCGGGGCCGCCACAAGGAACCCCGCCGCGGCCCACGTTTGGAGCAATGTGCGGTAGACCGTCGGGTCGCTGTTCCAGCCGTGCGCAAAGACGACTACTGGCAAAGGGCCCGGCGCCCCATCTGGCACCAGCAGCACGGTGTCCAAGCGACGGCCTTGGCTGGCCGGAACCGACCCGCGCGCCGGCGTCTGTCGGGTGGGATCGAAGAGATGGAGCGTCTCGTCGTGCACGGTGAAGGGTGGGCCGAGGCCGGGGGCGAGGGGGGGTACGGGTCGTGGAGCTGCGGCAACGGAAAGGGTGCGGTGGACCGGTGCAGCGTGGCGATGGACACGTTGCGCAGCGGTGGCCGGCAGCGCAGTGCCGGCCACGAGGGTCGCAGTCGCGACTGGGGCGAGCACTACCCACCACAGAGCCGCGCCAGACACGACGCGATGCCGTCGCCCCGTCGGCCTGCGAAACCTCACGCCGTGTACCGTGCTCCCTCCGCTCAGCCTGTCCCGAGACGCTGGTTGGGCAGCACGGTGCCGGTCTGCCCGTGCACCCCATTGTCGCACTTGGGGGTGCCGTCGAAGGACCGCCTCAGCCGGACCCCGGTACCACGGGGGGTGCGCCGTCCGGGGTCAGGACCTCGACGCCCGACGACATCGGGTTGTAGCTCGAGCCCACTCCCAGCACGAGGGCGTTGCCTACGGTGGCGATGCCCGACCAGTTCGAGGCCTGGCCAAGGTCGACCTGCACGATCAGTTGGCCCGTGGCGCCGTCGCGCACCTGGACCGCCTTGGCGGCGAGCGCGGGGCCGTTGAACATCATGCCTCCGGCAATGGTGGTGGGAGCGAACGAGGCCGCGCCGTCGCCCTGCCAGAGCACCGCGCCAGTCGTGGCGTTGAACGCGTCGTCGGTAGGGTTCTGCGTCGCGGTGTCGCGAGGATCCGATGGGTTGCAGACGGAATGCTCGAGCCTGTTCCCGACCTTGATCGGAAGGAAGTCGCCTATTCCCGTCGTCCCGTAGACGCGCTGGCCGTCGTACGCCGTCGTGCCGATGAACCCTCCCGTCGTGCCACCGAAGACCACGTTGGTCGACCAGCGCAGCCGGCCCGTGCCCGGGTCCAACGAGTAGTACGTCCCGTTCTTGCTGCCCTCGCCGAGGAAGGTGGTCGCCCCGCCGGGAGTGACCCCGGCGTTGGGGGTGGCCCCGAAGTCGTCGTCACAGGCCGGTCCGGAGTTGATCGGGTGGTACTTCCACGCCAAGGCGCCGTTGCCGATGCGCAGAGCGATCACCGCGTCGGCGAAGGGTGCCGTGCTGGCGAAGTCGCAGTCGGCCGTCCCGAAGACCACGAGGCCGCGGTCGGGAAGGACCGTACCCGACGACCAGATGCTGCCGCAGCTGTCGTTGAGGACCCGGCCCTGCGCGCTCACATCGGTCTGGACCACCCAGACCGGATTGCCGGTGTCGAGGTTGGCGGCGACCACGTAGCCGTGTGACCGCTTTTGCCCGTCCACGTCGACTCCGACGATCACCCGGTTGTCCGCAACGACGGGAGACGAGAAGATCCTGGTGGAGTCCGTGTTGGGACGCTTCGGGCCGGGCAGCCCCGGGTAGTCGTGCTCCCAATACAGGCGTCCGGTGGCGGCACGCAGCGCGTAGAGCGTGTACCCGCCGCTCACGATGACAAGCGCAGGCCGGGCTCCCGTTGCCGGTTGGAACCAGGCCGACGACGTGACCAGCCCCCCGTCGGAGGTGAGGTCGCGGGGATGCTGCCCCGGATAGGGAGTGATGCCGTTCTGAGACTTGAGCCGCACCTTCCAGCGCAACTTCCCCGTGTGGAGGTTCAGCGCGTAGAAGGAGTCGTCCCACGAGCCCGCGTACACGGTGGCACCGACAACGGTCGGCGTCGCCGTCACAGCGTCGCCCGTCGGGAAGAACCAGGCCTGGCGCAGGGTCCGGGCGGTGGACGCGGTCAGAGTGGTGCGTCCGTGGAAGGTGTGCTGGGCATCGTGTCCGTAGCCCGGCCAGTCCCACGGGCCGACGGAAGCCGGGACAGCCCCGGCCGCGGACGGGGGCAGGCTGGCGGTCGCCGGGGGCGACTCACTGCATGCGGCCAGCGCCACCGCGCCGAGCGTGAGGGCCCACGCCGTCCACCTCGCTCGCATGCCTCAGCCGAAGCCTGCGCTCGCCGGGGCCTTGGAAGCAGGGCCCTTCCCGGGCACCGGGTTCTCCGATGGGCCCGACAACGGGGCCTTGATCTTGCCCGACGGGAAGGGGCAGCGCGACTGCGCCGGCACGCACACGGTCACGCTGGTCGGGAAGTCGAACCCGCCGGCCACAGCAACAGGCGTCGACGGTTTCCCGCCGGAGAAGGTCACCCGCATGACCCGTCCCCCGTAGCTCGCCGGCCCGCATCCGGTGAGCGGGCCGCTACACGTGATGTGGATGTCAACGAAGTACAGGGTGCCGTCGGGTGCAAAAGCCATGCCGAACGGGTTGTACTGGTCCGGGCTCTTCCCAAGGTTTGCCACGGTCGTGCCGGGCACGGAGCCCCGCGCGGACTCGGACTGACCGGTGGCGCTCACCCAGACGATGGAGGGGTCGCCGATGTAGCTGCTCACGGCGTAACAGCCACACGTCGGATCCTTTGCGATGCCGGCGGGGAAGGAGACCTTGAAGAACGTCGACACCTGAAGCTTGCTGCGCGGGTAAACCCCGCCGGGACAGTGCGACGCACTGTTCGGGAGGGACGAGTGCACGAAGCGGAGCACGCTAGAGGTACCGACGTTGGGGATCAACAGGTCACCGTTGGGCGCGAGCGCCATCATTCCCGGTTGGGCCAGTCCGCCGCTGCCGTCGGTGTGGTGGGGTCCGACACCGCCGACATCTGGTCCGTACACGATGCACTCCGTGGTGTAGTTGGGGGCGAACCACTCCACCAAGCGGCCGCTGCTGGGCGGCGGGTAGGAACCCTGGGCCGTTGCGATGTCATTTCCGAAGATGTTGTGACGGCCGTCGATAGCACACCCGGTGTAGGTCTGGTTGTTGTTGAACACGCCGTTCGCGGACGGTGGTGAATCACTTCCGATGGACTGACCGGGCAGCTTGTAGGGTCCGGGCACATAGAGCGTCTGACCGCTGAACGATCCGTTGGGTTCGACGAGCTCTTGGCCGTCGGGAGGTTGCTTGTAGGGCTTCAGGCCGCCGAGGCTGTGCTGGTCTGGGAGGGTGGGGTCATAGCCCCCGACGAAGCGGCCGTCAGGCAGGACACAGACCTGTCCGTTGAGGTCCCACGCGGGAAGGAGTTGACCCTGCGTCCCCTTGGGCATGGACAGGAAGTCGACTTCCTCGTTCTGGTCCCAGTAGACGAGGTAGCCCGGCTGTCCCTTGATGCCCCCGGCGACGGTCGGGACACTGCTGCCCGGCGTGGACGGAGACGGAGCACCCGCCGCCGGGGTGACCGCGGCCAGGCCGGCCAGGAGGGCACCGAGGGAGAGCGCGGCCCCCAGCCGCGACATCCTCGCGCTGCTACACCCCATCGAACCCCCCGTACCAAGCCTGACGCCGCCGTCATAGTACGCGCCGTCGCCGTTGGCGCGCTGGGCAGACCCTCTGAGCCTCCGGCCGCCCCAGTAGGGAGAGTTCTACCTGGTCGGGACCAATGCGACGATGTTCGACACCTTGACGCCCATACCCGGGAGCGATCCGACGTAGCCGGCGTCGCCGAAGCCGAACGCTCCGCCGTCGGAACCGACCATCCAGTAGCCCTTGCCGTCCCCCGTGGGCACCATCCCGACGATGTTCGAAACCTTGACGTGGAGTCCCGGAAGTGAGCCGACGTAACCTGCGTCGCCGAAACCGAACACACCCCCGTCGGAACCGACCATCCAGTAGCCCTTGCCGCCAGTCGTCGGCACCATCCCTACGACGTTCGACACCTTGACGCCGATGCCGGGCAGCGAGCCGACATAGCCGGCATCGCCGAAGCCGAAAACCCCGCCGTCGGATCCGACCATCCAGTAGCCCTTGCCGTCCGCCGTCGGGACCAACGCGACGATGTTGGACACCTTGACGCCGATGCCGGGCAGCGAACCGACATAGCCGGCGTCGCCGAAACCGAACACACCCCCGTCGGATCCGACCATCCAGTAGCCCTTGCCGTCCGTCGTCGGCACGATTCCGACGATGTTCGACACTTTGACGTGCAGGCCCGGAAGTGAGCCGACGTAACCTGCGTCGCCGAAACCGAACACACCCCCGTCGGATCCGACCATCCAGTAGCCCTTTCCGTCCGTCGTCGGCACCATCCCGACGACGTTCGACACCTTGACGCCGATGCCAGGCAGCGAGCCGACATAGCCCGCACCGCCGAAGCCGAACACCCCGCCGTCGGATCCGACCATCCAGTACCCGGTGCTCGACGACGGCGCGGGCAACGGCGTGGAGTGCGGTGGCGGGGCGTTCGCCACGCCGAACACCGTGCCGGTGAGGTCGGCGATCGGCGGAGCCGACGTCGAACTGAGCGTGGCCGTCACGCATCCTGGGGACCCGGGGGCATAGCTCTGCGGGGACACCAACGCCCACGCCGACCCGCTCCACCATTCGAGGGTCGTGCCGCCGTTGAGGTTGCAGTCAACAATGGTGACGGCCGTAAAGTTGCTTCCCGCCGCGAGCTTGACGTCGAGGTACTCGCCTGCGGACGAGAACGTCGGGCTACCCGCCGGGTCCGAGCCGTACTGGGAGACGGTCAACGCTCCGACGCCCGACGCAGCGACCGCCGTCCCGCCATTGTTGACGCTGCACGTGCCTGACGGCGACCACGAAGAACAGCCGTTGGAGCTCAGCGTGCCCGCTGGGGGCGCAGGTGGCGTCGGCCCGGTCGTGATGGCGAAACTCGATGTGGTCGCCGGTGTAATTCCCGAGGCACCGGCTGTGAGCGTGTAGCCGCTCCCGACGGTGTCGACCGAACAGCTGAAGCTGGCCACGCCGGCCGACACCGTGGTGCTGCCGTTCCCCGCGCAACTCAAGGTCGCGCCCGGTGTCCCCGTCCCCGACGTGACGGCAAGCGAGACCACTGTCGCGCTGTCCGTGCTCACCACGTTGCCAGAGGAGTCCTGCACAGAGATGCCCAGCGAGAAATTCGATCCGGCGGGCCGGCTGGCGGGGGGCTGGGTGCTCACGACGAGCCTGGAGGGAGCGCCGGGCGTGATGGCGATGCTCGTCGACGTCGCGGGACTGAGCGCGGAAGAAGTAGTGGCCGTGAGCGTGTAGCCGTTCCCGGCTTTGTCGACGGAACAGCTGAAGCTAGCGACACCGGCCGATACCGTGGCGCTGTTCCCCCCGCTACAGGTCAGGGTCGCGCCCGGTGTCCCAGTGCCCGAGGTGATGGCAAGCGACACCACTGTCGTGGAATCGGTGTTCTCCACGTTGCCGGACGAGTCCTGCACCGAGATCCCCAGAGGGAAGCTCTGCCCGGCCGGCGAGCTCGCGGGTGGTTGGGAACTGAACGCGAGCTTGGACGACGTGCCGGTCGTGATGGCGAGGCTCGACGTGGTCGCCGGAGTCAGCGAGGAGGCGGTGGCCGTGAGGGTATAGCCGGTCCCGACCTTGTCAACCGAGCAGCTGAAGCTGGCCACGCCCGACGACACCGTGGCGCTGGTCCCGCTTCCCGTACAGCTCAAGGCGGCGCCAGCGGTTCCCGAGCCCGAGGTGATGGTCACCGTGATCGCCGTCGTGGTGTCGGTACTCACCACGTTGCCTGAGGAGTCCTGCACCGTGATGCCCACCGAGAAATTCGATCCGGCGGGCCAGCTGGCAGGGGGCTGGGTGCTGACGACGAGCTTGGAGGGGGAACCTGGCACGATGGCGAAGCTCGAGGTGGTGGTCGGGGTGAGCCCGGTTGCGCTCGCCGTGAGGGTATAACCGGTCCCGGGCTTGTTGAGCGAGCAGCTGAAGCTGGCCACGCCCGACGAGACCGTGGCGCTGTTCCCCCCGTACAGCTCAGAGTGGCGCCGACCGTCCCGGTGCCCGAGGTGATGGCGAGGGAGACCACCGTCGCGGTGTCCGTGCTCACCAGGTTGCCCGAAGCGTCGTTCGACGAGATTCCCACAGAGAAGTTCGATCCGGCCGGCCAGCTGCCGGGTGGCTGGGCACTGACGGCGAGCTTCGACGGGGTACCGGGCGTGATGCCAAAGCTCGAGGTGCTGGCCGGCGTGAGACCCGACGCGGTCGCCGTGAGGGTGTAACCGGTTCCAGTCCTGTCGAGCGAACAGCTGAAGGTAGCCACGCCCGAGGAGGCGGTAGCGCTGTTCCCCCCCGTACAGCTCAAGGTGGCGCCGGCGGTTCCTGTCCCCGAAGTGACAGCGAGGGAGACCACCGTCGCACTATCGGTACTAATCAGATTGCCCGAGGAGTCTTGCACCGAGACGCCCACAGAGAAGTTCGATCCAGCGGGCGAGCTGGCGGGGGGCTGCGTACTCACGGCAAGCTTGGAGCGAACGCCGGAGTTGCAGAGCACGCCAGGCGCGAAGAGCGCCGCCGTCGGCGTGCCGAGTCCCGACGCCATGTCGTAGCCGGCGGCGGCCGGGTAGAGACCACCGTTGGTACCGGTGGGGTAATCGTCGTTCCCCGACGTGATGTCCTTCAGGTCTGCCTGCCGGGAGTAGAGCGTGGGGTTCAAGAACCCTGCCCGGTCGCCGCAGCCCTGGTTGGCCAGGCTCACCAGCGCTCCCCACATTGGTGCCGACACGCTCGTCCCGCCGATCGACTGCCAGCTGCCGTTGTAATAGATCGTGTAGCCGTGATACGGATCGGCGCTGGCGGAGATGTCGGGCACCTCCCTGCAATAGGCGCCTCCCGGGGCGCCGCAGGTCGTCCCCTTCGAGCGGGAGTTGACGCCGAGCGTGGTCTGCCATTTGGGCATCAGCCAGAAGGACGAGATCCCGCCGCCACCCGCTCCCGCACTCTGCGTCGAGTCGTTCCACACGGTCTCGGTCGTGGGTGGACCGACCGAGGTGAGCGAGGTTCCGCCGACTCCGGTGACGTACGGATTGCTCGCCGGGTCGTCCACCGCCAAAGCAGTTGAACCGTTCTGTCCCTGGCAGTCCGCCGAGCCCCTGTCGCCCGACGATGCGACAATGCTCTGGCCCTGGGCCGCCATCTGCTCGAAGATCAGCTGTTCGCTCTTGGCCGTCGCGAAGCCCTGGAGTTGCTCGCAGAGTCCCCAGCTCGTCGAGATCGTCTGGGCGGTGTCGTCAGTGGCGATCTGCTGGTACGCGTCGAGAACCCCGGCAGTCGTATTCGGCGCCTCGTAGACGTTGATCGACGCCGCGGGGGCAAGGCCGCTGACCGCCTCGATGTCGAGCACTGCCTCGATGGAGGCCGACCCGACATTCGCCCCGCCGTCGACGGGCGTGACGGCGACGTTGACCATTGTGTTGTTCGTCGATATCCCGTAACACGTCTGGAACGCGCCAACATCACTTGGCAAAAAGCCTGCGAGCTCGAACAGCGCGACCGTCTGGCCCGCCCCGGTCCGCGCGTTGCCGTAGGCCCCCGTGTCGTACCCGTAGGCGTGGGCAATCTGGTTCGCCGTGTAGGACCCTGGGACATTCGATGCCGCAGAGCACGGGGTCGGTCCTGAGGTTGCGGGGCTCAGTTGGGCCTGCGCACCAACGCCGCCGCCAGGAACGAACTTGGGCGCGAGGGGCGCGACATCCGAGAGGCCGCCGATGCCGACCACTGAGGGTGCGATGGCGGATGGTAGTTGCGGAGGCCCGGTGTTGGCGTGGGCGACGCGCCCAGACGGAAGGTGAAATTTGTCGATCTGCACGTGGAACGCGGACTGCGCTGCAGCCACGGTCGTCTGGACGGGGATCACGAGGTCGTTCGCACTGACCGGTCCCGGCGTGAGCCCCTCGGACCGCAACGTGCTGGTCACCCGGGCAATCGTGCTCGGCGACGCCCCGAACCGAGACCCGAACTCACCCTTGGCGAGGTAGTGGTGGTAGCTGGAGGAGGCGGGTTCCGAGACTTGCCTCACGAACGCGTCCAGGGCTGCAGGGTCCCGGGGGGAGAGGACCACGTCGAGCGACAGCGGCGTGCTCGTGGCCGCCGGCCCGAGACTCTGGCTGCCCGACGGGACGGTCTGGGCTTGGCCCACGGGCGCCGTCGGCGGAGGCGCGGCGGAAGCGGGATCAGCGACTCCCGGAGGGTCCCCGCCCAGGATCCCCGCGAGGACCAGGGCAGGCACCGCCACACCCAGCAGGGCCCTTGCCGCCCTGGACGTGCTCATCGGAGACGACCCCCCTGGGGGGCCATGCCCCAGCCCACTAGGAGGCACGTCACGTGCATAAACGAACGCGAGCCGATGCCGCTGCCCCCCTCAAATACCTGCCAGCCCATGGACTCCTCCGCCGAGATCCTGGCTACCAGTATGGTCACCCTTGGGTGGTCGGCTGCGCCGCCCCCTCGCTTGAGCGGGGTCAGGACGCCAGGTGGGGCTCCGTGACCTCGAGTTCCGGAAAATAGTGGCGTCGTGCTGCGGGCGGGGGCGGGGCCGCCGGATGTCTCTGGAAACTGTAAACCACTCTGTTCATAGTTCCCGAAGAGGGGGCCGGCGGTCGTAGTTCGGAAGACATGGGCGCCGGGCGCCGGCGGGGCAGCCGCCAAGTTTCTGGGATCTATAAACCATTCCGTTCATAGTTCCGGAAGAGACGCCGACGCCGGATGGGTCTGGGAACTGTAAACCACTCTGTTCATAGTTCCGGAAGAGACGTGGCCCAGCCGCCCGTCCGGGTGCGCGGCGCCCGGAGCTCGAGCGACGGCGTCGCATTACCCCAACGGGTCCTTCCAGCCGGGCGACTCCGTCCGGGCCCCGGTCGAGACCCGCAGCCCGATGAAGTTGCGCTGCGCCTCGACCGTCCCCGCCCCGAAACACAGGCCCCGGATGTCGCGGTAGGCCCGCTCGAGCGGGTACTCGCGTGAATAGCCGTAGCCGCCGTGGATCTGCATCGCCTCGTCGCAGACGAACTTGGCAGCCAAGTTCGCCGCCGTCTTGGCAATGGCAGTCTCGAGCGGCGGTGGTGTCCCCCCGGCACCAGCCAGGCGCAGGGCGCGGGCGAGCAGCAGGCGTGCCCCTTCGAGCTGCACGGTCATGTCGGCCAGTTTCCACTGCAGACCCTGCAGGTCGGCGAGCGGTCGCCCCCCGATGACGCGCTCGTTCATGTAGCGCACGGCGTGTTCCAGGGCACCCTGCGCGGCGCCGACGCACATCGACGCGTTGCCGCAGCGCTCGTGGTTGAGGTGCGACAGCAGGACCTTGAAGGCCGACGTCGATGACGGGTCCCCAGCGATGAGCACGTCGTCGGGCGTGATCTCGACCCCGTCGAAGGCCAGCTCGGCCTCGGTGGCGGCGTGGATCCCCATCCCCTTGTGCCGGCCGGTGACCGATATTCCCTCGCGGTCCGTCGGCACGATCACCGCACCGATGCCCTTGGCCCCCTCTCCTCCGGGCCAGCGGCACCAGACCAGCACCCCCTGGGCCACGTCGCCCAGCGTCGAGTAGTTCTTGTACGCGTTGAGGCGCCAGCGACCCGGGCCGTCCTCCACCAACGACGCCCGCATGTTCTGGACTGCCGACCCGGCATCGGGTTCGGTGATCCCGATGCTGATAAGCGCGTCGCCGTCCGCCGCCGCGGGCAGCCAGCGCTCCTTCATCGCCTCGGGACCGAGATGCTCGATGCCCCGCGGCGGTCCATTGAACGTCAGCTGGCAGCAGATGGCCGAGGACACGTCGGCCCGCGCGATCTCCTCCAGCACAATGGAAGCCTCGACGTCGCCCAGGCCCATGCCCCCCCACCGCTCCCCCACCGTGATGCGGAACAGGTCGGCCGCGGCGAGCGCCTTACGCACTTCGGCGGGCACCGCGCCCTCCTCGTCGGCCTGGTGCGCCCGCGGCGCCACCTCCCTCTCGGCAACGTCGCGCGCCAGCTGACGCAGCGCCGACTGGTCCTCGCTCTCGGCCAACAGGTCGACGCCCGAGCCCGACCCCGACTCCTCCGACCCGCTCATCAGCCGAGCTCGGTGCCGACGATGCCGACGAAGCTGACGCCCTCGCCGGGCGCGCCACCCAGGTTGTGTGTGAGCCCGAGCGTGCGCCCTGGCCCGACCGTGTTGATCTGGCGCTCAGGGGGCGCCTCGCCGCGCAGCTGGAGCCAGCACTCGAAGAGCATGCGCAGCCCTGAGGCCCCGATCGGGTGCCCGAAGCTCTTCAAGCCCCCGTCGGGGTTGACCGGGAGGTCCCCGTCGCGGTCGAAGGTGCCCTCGAGCACCTCCTTCCACGCCGTGCCCCGCTCCGCGAAGCCCAGGTCCTCCATCAGGACGAGCTCGGTCGGCGTGAAGCAGTCGTGGACCTCCGCCATGGCCAGCTCCGCCCGCGGCTCGGTGATCCCCGCCTGCGCGTAGGCATCGGCCGCCGTGCGCACGACCTCCTCAAAGGTGGTGTAGTCGTAGCCGGGGTCGATCGGACCCGCGGCCGGTCCCGCCACGAATGAGAGCGCCTTCACGTAGAGCGGGTTCTCGCAATACTTGTGCGCATCCTCCGTGCGGCAGATGATGGCGGCGGCGGAGCCGTCGCTCACCCCGCTGCAGTCGAAGACTCCCAGGTCGCCCGCCACCAGGGGCGCCTTGGTGATGGTCTCCATGGAGACTTCCTTTTGGAACTGTGCCCGCGGGTTGCGCGCCCCGTTCTGGTGGTTCTTGAAGGCGATCCGGCTCATGACCTCCTTCATTTGCTCGCGGTCGACGCCGTACTTGTGCGCATAGGAGGGGGCAAGGAACGAGAAGGCGGCCGGCGACGACAGCCCCGGATCGGTGCCGTCTCCGACGGCCCGGATCCCGGTCAGCCCTGAGTAGCCCGTGTCCTTGAGCTTTTCCACCCCGATCGCCATGGCCGTGTCGTAGGCGCCCGACGCCACCGCGTAGCAGGCGTTGCGGAAGGCCTCGGACCCGGTGGCGCAGTAGTTCTCCACCCGGGTCACCGGCTTGTAGTCCAGCTTGAGGGGGCGCGACAGCGTCACGCCGCAGACGCCCGAGGTCATGGTGCCGAGCCAGAAGGCGTCGATGTCATGCAGCGGCACCCCGGCCGAGGCGGCCGCCTCCGTCGCCGCATCGATGAGCAGGTCGTCGACACCCTTGTCCCACAATTCGCCGAAGCGCGTGCACCCCATGCCGATGATGGCCACCTGGTCCCGGATCCCGCTGCTCGCCATCGCTCACTCTCCTCGCTTGGGGGCCGGACGGCGCCTTCCAGAAGTAATTGTGCACGCCCTGCGCCGTCCACACGCGGCGGAACGTCATGGTGACCCGGTCGCCGATGGCCAGCTCGGACGCCACGACGTCAGTCATCTCGCAGCGATAGCGGCCGCCGCCGTCGAAGTCGACGATGACACCGACTACTGGCGGCGAGAGGCTGAAGGCGAGATGGTCGATGGTGAACGTGGCCACCGTGCCCCCGACGTCGGCCAGGCGCTCGCCCTGCATCTGGTCGATGGCATGGCAGGAAAGGCAGACCCGGGTGGGGGGCATGTGCCGGAAGCCACAGACGAGGCACCGGCTGGCCACGAAGGCGTACTTCCATTGCTCGGAGCGGTGCACCGTCGGCGCGCCGGGACGTTCGGGATCGGGTCGGCGGGGGGCTCGCGGTGCAGCTGCGCCCGCCAGGTCAGGAACGCCGCATACGAGAGGTCGTCACGGCCCGCGGCCACCTGCTCGCCACCGAGGGCACGCCCGGCCTCGGCCCGGGCCCGCTGGGCCGCGGTCAACGCGTCGGTCGTGCGCAGGATCACGGCGTCGGCGCCGTCGGCGAGCGACAGCACGGCGATCACCTGACCGGGCTCCGCCCGCTCGAGGATGTCGCACAGCGCAAGGCCGGCCTGGGCCGCACCGAGGTTCCCCGCCGCTCCGGTAGTTCCGGGGCCAGCACCCGTCGCGCACGCCGAGCCCGGACACCACCGCCTTGACCGCGCGCACGTGCAGGCCGGTGACGACGGCATGGTCGATGTCGCCCTCGGCGACTCCGGCGTCCTTCAGCGCGGCCGCGAAGGCCTCGCGGGCCAGGGGCACGTAGAGTTCCTCGCCGAAGCGCTCCTCCCAGACGTGGGAGTCCGCCTCGCCGGGGACCCGCCAGCGGTCGAGGAACTCGTCACTCGCTGCGCCACGGCCCACCAGTTCGGCCACGGCGCCGTCGGGGGCGCAGACGAAGGCCACCGCACCGTCCCCGCTGTCACGCTCTTCGGCCGAGCCCGCCAGGCCGGTGCGCAGGTCGGAGAGAACGGCCAGGGTGGTGCGGCCGCCAGCCGCGCCCCGCGGCGGCGCCCAGCGCCTGCAGCAGCGTCCCCACCGCCGAGCGCGGACGACCCCACGAAGTCGTAGGCGCCGCAGGCTGCGCCCAAGTCCGAGCGCAGCGTGCACCGTCGTCGCGCTGGTCTTGTCGAGATACCCAGGGTTCGGGCGTGGAGAAGAACAGGTCCTGCACCGAGGCGGCCCCCGGTCCCACCCCCACCGCGAGCGCCCGCCGTCCCGCCTCCACCCCGAGCGTGGTGGTGTCCTCGTCGTAGGACGCCACGGCCCGCGTCCCCTGACCCCCACCGCTCCCCAGCACGCCGGCGATCGCCGAGCGCTGGAGGCGCCAGTACGGCAGGTAGGTGCCCCAGGCTGCGATGCCGCCGCTCATGGACCGATCATGACAGAAACGCCCGGGTCCCCGACCCGGGTCGACGCCCTCAGGCTGCGGCCGACCGCTCGGCCAGCATCTCGGCCCGCCGGGCCTCCGTCGCCGTCTCGTCGACCTCCAGCGTCAACTCCTCCAGCGAGCCCACGAGCACAACGCCGTAGTCGCGCCGGGCGCCCTCCACGCTCACGTATTCGTCCAGCACGTCGTCCAACACCGCCGCGGCCGGCCGGTCCAGCGGATCGCCCCAGCCACCGCCGCCGCCGTAGTCGAAGTTGATGCGGTCGCCCGCCTCCATGGGCTCCCAATCCGCCGTGTGCTTCACGAGCAGCTCCCGGTCCGTTCCGTAGCGCAGCTTCAACCGGTTCGGCGCCCCCGTCCCGCCGCCGGCGATGCCGGGCATGGGGTATTTCATCCCTACGACGTAGGTGTAGACGTTCGAGGGGACCCGCACCTCCTTGATGTAGTGCGACCCACACCCGCCGCGCCACTGCCCCGGCCCGCCGGAGTCGGTCCGATAGTCACGGCTCCACTGGATGTGCGGGTAGAGCGACTCGTTGATCTCGGCCGTGGCCTTCCACAGGTTCCCGAAGGCGGCGCTGACACCGCGCCCCAGGCGTCCATGCCCTTGGCAGCGTTGCACCAGCCGGCGTACACCTCGGCCGACCCGTCGACGAACACGTGAACCGCTGCGGGGGTCGACGCCGCGGATGGTCGTCGGGATTCCCGTCTTGTAGGTCTGGGGCACGGCACGGTCGGGCAGGACACCCGACATGGCGACGGCGATCACCTCCCCGATGTCGGCGCCGGGATGGTGCGTCCCCGCCGACACCGGCTTGCCCGGGTGCGGGTTCAGGACGCACCCCTCGGGCACGATCAGCTCGATGGAGTTGAAGAACCCCTCGTTCTTGGGGATCTCGGGGTCCATCATGGCGGCGACCTGCGCCACCGTGTAGCCCCGGGTGTTGCCGTAGGTCGACCAGGACTGGAGCTCCTGGCGCTCGTCGCTCCCCGTGTAGTCGATGGTCAGCTTGGACCCCTCCACGGTGATCTTCACGTGCAAGTGGATGTCGGGGTTGCCCAGCGGGTCATGGTCGACGTAGGCGTCGCCCTCGTAGACGCCGTCGGGCCAGGCGCCGATCTCCTCGGCGAAGCGCGCCGCCGGCGTAGTCGATCATGTGGTCGACCGCCGACTCGATCATGTCGACGCCGTACCGCTCGACCAGCGTGACCAGGTTGTCGGCCGCCTGCTTGGCCGCACCGATCTGGGCCCGGATGTCGCCGAGATACCCGTCGAGCCGGTTGTTGATCTGCAGGGCGTACAGCACGTCGCGCCGCTCGACGCCGCGGTCGAGCACCTTGATGACGGGCCAGCGCACGCCCTCGCCCCAGATGTCAGTCGCCGTGACGTTGTAGCCACCGGGCACGGCGCCGCCGGTGTCGCCGTGATGGCATTGGATCGAGGCGATGAGCACGAGGTGCCCGTCGACCACGACCGGCGCGAAGACGTTGTAGTCGGGCAGGTGCCCGCCGCCGTGGTACGGGTCGTTGGCCACGAAGACGTCACCCTGGTGGAACTCGTCCACGCCGAGGAAGTCGAGGGCGAAGCGCACGGGCAGCGTCGAGGTCAGCATGAACTGGGGGATGCCGACGCTGAGGGCGGCCAGACGCCCCTTGCCGTCGAGGATGGTGGCGTTGCGCTCGTTGGACTGGTTCAAGATGGGCGTCGTGGCCGTCCGCGAGACGTACATGGCCATCTCGAAGCAGACGGTCTCCATGGTCCCCCGGATGACCTCGGCGGTCACCGGGTCGACGGCACCGTCCACCATGAGGCGGTCCCGGGGTCCTGCCAGTGCCTGCAGATCGACGTTCATGGCCCCTCCCTCGGAGCCGCCCGGGGCGGGTCCAGCGCCGTTGGGTGTCACCACGACTGCCGTCACCGGCCACTGCCAGGGCATTCCGGCGACCAATTGCTGACAGCCGTGTCACCTTCACTGTACACGGCCCTCCGGGCGGGCCCCCTCCCGGGGGCTCGCCGCCCCGTCCCGGCCTGGCCCTCCCGGCGGCCGGCGCCGGCACCCCCGATCGGCAGCCGTCCCTCAGTCAGGCCGTCGCCACCACCACCATCTCCCAGCTGTCGAGGTCGAGCGGGCCACCACGCCCGGCCCGGAACGTCACGTCACGAAAGCCGGCCGCCTCCAGCCAGTCGACCCACTCCGGGGGAGTCGGGCAGCCGCACGAAGTAGGACGCGTGCCGCACCGCGCCGTCACGGTGGACGGTGCGCTCGGATCACCATCCGCCCACGCACTGCGTCGAAAGTCGAGACCTCGACCATCGTGTCGTCACCTCGCTGCACGACGACGGCATCGGGCGCCGCGGTGAAGTGGCGGACGCCACCGTCGTGGTGCATCGTGTCGATCACCACCTTGCCGCCAGGATTCAGCACGCGGTGAAACTCCTCCAGGACCCGATGACAGTCCGCGTCGTCGTAGTACCCGAAGGAATTGAACCAGCACACGACCGCGTCGAACGGCCCGTCGACCGGGAGGTGGCGGATGTCCCCTTCCAGGTATGTGACCGGTTCGGGAGAAGCTTTGCATCTGCGCGCGCCTGCGCAAGGTAGGCCGCGGTGAGATCCACGCCTGTGACATTCATCCCGGCCGCAGCCAGTCGGCGGGCGATGCGGCCGTGGCCGCAGGGCGCGTCGAGGATCCGGGACCCGGCCGGCAGATCCATCAAGCCAAGGATCTCGCCGGTGTCGGCATCCGAGTGATCGTCGTCGATCGAGTCCTCGTAGAAGTAGAGGTAGTCGTCACCGAACGTCGCCTCCATGTCGAAGGTCATGCGACATCATCGCCGCCGGTAGGGTCGCTTGCATGCCCGATGCCGCCGACCTCTCCTTCGACGCGGTCACGTCGGTCCGGCCGACGTCGGAGTCCGGCCTGTTCGAGGCGGACGTGCACGAGTTGTGGACGGTGGGCGACAAACCGAACGGCGGCTATCTCCTGGCGCTCCTCGGCGGGGCGGCTCGCATCAGCGGTCGGGCCGGTGGCGTCCCGGACTGGGAGGTTCTCTCGTCCTCCATTACGTACCTGCGCCCACCCGCACTCGGGCCGGCGACGGTGCGCACCACGCTGCTACGGCAGGGACGTTCGGCAGCCTTCGTGCGCGCCGTGCTGGCCCAGGACGGTGGCGACCTGGTGGACGCAGTCTTCGTGCTCGGGGCGCTCTCCCCCGAGCAACTGCGCCGTTACGACTGCATCACGCCCCCGCAGATGCCAGATGCCGAACATTGCGTGCGCCTCCCGCCTCGCATTCCCGGCGGAGTCCACGTGGGGATCATGGAAGTGCTCGACCTCCGCCTCGATCCGGCCACGCTGCCTTTCACGGACTCTCCCCCACCGCCGGAGGCGCGGGCGGAGCTGCGCGGCTGGTCCCGCTTCGCCGACGGGCGGGAACCCGACCCCTTGTCATTGCTCTTCTCCGTGGACGCCATCCCGCCGGCCACGCTCATGATCGGCTCCTCTGGCTGGGTCCCGACACTGCAGATGTCCGCCTACGTGCGCGCGCGGCCGGCACCGGGCTGGCTGGGCATCCGGATGACGGCCAACCTCGTGGCCGACGGCATGGTGGACGAGTCGTGCGTGCTGTGGGACAGCCGGGGCCAGGTGGTGGCACAGTCCACGCAGCTGGCCCGGCTGCGCTTCCCCGACGAGCTCGGCTGATTCCCTTACCTGAACCGAGGGCGTGCGTCCTCGCCTGTGACCGTGCTCCCGCGCGCGTCTGACGCGTCCGCCTACTGGGCACGGCGTCATGCCGCTCGGTCGCCCTCCCCCTCGTCGGCCTCATCGTCGTCATCGGCGTCGTGGCAGTCCCACGAGCAATAGCCCGCGATCCGAGGAGACGCTGGGTGGAACCGGCAGCGCCGGCACAAATGCGTCGTCATGGTGGTGCTCGCTTTCGAACGTGTGATCTCGTGCATTGTCGATTCCATTCGGTTTGTCCCTCCCGCAGGGTGGCAACCCCACCCACGCGCCACCTGGAGCCCGGCTGCCCGCCGCCTGTGCGTTGGTGCCCCCGACAGACGTCGCTCGTGCCTCCCGAGGACGCAAAAAAGCCGCTCCCCGAAGGAAGCGGCTCCTCAACGTCTGGACTTCGTGAGAGTCCTTGCTACGGCGTTGGGGCCACCTCCAGCATGGTCTGCTTCGGGATCCCACAGATCTGTACCTCGGCCATGGCGACATGCGACTGTCCGAGAGAGTTCCCTCCCTCTTGACACAGGAACAACGGCCGACCGATCGTCGTGCTCTGGCGGATCATGATCTGGTCAGTATACGACGGGCTGCGCGTGCCTCATGACCAATCGGCGGCACTTCGAACAGAGTTCATCGGCGTGTCACACTCCGCGACCCGCGAGGGACGAAGCCCTGCTCGAAGCCTCGAGCAGAGAGCCCACACGGGAGGTACGTTGCACGAATGGCGCTCGCCCTCGGCATCGTCACGCCAGTTCTTCATATGAACCCGCGCTTCGACCCTCCAGAGTGGGAGGTGACCGCGAGCGTGGACGACGTGGTTGGCGTGGTGCACGAGGCAGAGCGTCTCGGCTACGACTGGGTGTCGTGCTCCGAGCACATCGCCATCCCGGCGGCGTCGTCGTCCGTGCGCGGCGGCCGCTACTTCGATCCCTTTTCCACCCTGGGCTACTTCGCGGCAACGACGTCAAGGGTGGGTCTGCTCACCCATATGGCCGTCTTGCCCTATCACCATCCGCTCGAACTCGTGAAGCGGTTGGGCACCCTTGACGTGTTGAGTGCCGGGCGCGTCATCGCCGGCGTCGGCGTCGGTTCGCTGCAGCCCGAGTTCGACGTCCTCGGACACGCGTTCGACGGGCGGGGCGAGCGATCCGACGACGCCATCCGGGCGATTCGTGCGGCCTGGGGGCACCGGCTGCCGGAGTACCACGGGCCGCATTACGACTTCGAGGGATTCATCGTCGAGCCCTCGGGCCTGCCGAGGGAGATCGAGGTCTGGGTCGGAGGCCGGACGCGCCGTTCGCTGCGGCGCGCCATCGATCTCGGTGACGCGTGGATGCCCTTCGGGTTCAAGATCGACGAGCTCACGGCGCTCCTCACCGACGCCAAGGTCCGCGACAGCCTGGCCGGATACGCCGAGGAGCACGGGCCGGCCGCTCAAGTTGATCCTCGCCCCCGAGCCTCCGATCGACCCCCTCGGGCCAGCCGGCGCAGACGACCGAGTTTCTCGCCAGCTACGTCGCCATCGGGGCCACGGGCTTCAGTCTTCGCTTCGACCACCACTCGGCGGCGCACTTCTGCGAGCAGATAGCGGCCATGAGGTCCGTGGTCGAGGCCGCACGCTTCTGACGGACACGCTGACTGCGTCGGCGGCGGTTCAGATCGTCGAACCCAGGCCCGGGTAGCCCCCGCCCCCGAAGCGCTCGTCCAGCGCGTCGTAGTCGATGGCCCAACCCTGGCGGGGCAGCTCGTCGACGAACTCGACGAGGCTCGGCTTCTTGTAGGAGGCGATGAGCGACCGGCAGTGCGTCGATCAGCTCCTCGGCGGTCACCGTCTCGCCCTCGGGGCCCTCGAGCGGACGACGACGGCCAACACCCGCTGGGTCCATCTTGGGTCGGGCACGCCGATGATGGCCGCCTCCTTCACCGCCGGGTGGCTGGAGGAGGCAGCCCTCGACCTCGGCGGGATAGATGTTCTCCGCCGCCGACTTCACGATGCGGGTCAGCGGAGCGACGAAGGTGATCGAGCCGTCGGGGTGGCGCCGGCCGAGGTCGCCGGTGTGCCACCAGCCGCCCCGGAAGCGCTCGGCGTTGAGCTCGGGCCGGTCGTGGTAGCCGTTGGTGACGATGCGGCCCGCGGGCCACGATCTCGCCGGTCTCGCCGTCGGGCACGTCGACGCCGTCCGGGATCGACGATCCGGACCTGGACCCACGGGGAGGGCCGGCCGCTGGTGCCGGCACCGCCGATGCCGAGGGCGTTGAAGGTCAGCATGCCGGTGACCTCGGTCTGGCCGTAGCCGGCCGGGTGGACGCCCCACGGGCTGTCGTCCACCTGGACCATGGCGTTCCAGGCCGGGTTGCCCCCGAAGGTGCGGAAGCCAGGAGAGGTCGTAGCGCCCGTCCTGGTTGACCGCCATGATCTCCTCGGCCGTCGGCCCCATGACGAAGCCGTAGTTGCAGCCGCTCGGCCTCGATCACCCGGCACAGCTCCTCGGCGTCCACCCGGCGGGTGATGCACGTTGGTGCCGCCCATCTGCAAGGTGGCGAAGGTGGTCATCAAGGTGGCCATGTGGAACATCGGCCCCGAGTTGAGGTAGACGGTGTCCTCGGTGATCCGCTGCACCATGGCCACCATCAGGCCTGGGAGATGATCGGCTCGTGCGAGAGCAGCGCACCGTTGGGGCGTGCCGCCGAAGGCGCCGGTGTAGAGCTGGATCACCGGGGCGGCCGGGTCGACCGCCACGTCCGGGATCCGTCGGCGGACCGCCGTCGGCGAGGAAGCCCTCGTAGCTGTCCTCTCCGGCGTCCGCCTCGGCGGCGTCGTGACTGGAGCCAACGGGCCGGCCCGGCCCAGCCGCGAGCGGCGCCGCCACGGTGGCGCGCCGATCTCCTCGTGCTGCCAGATCACCACCGTGGGCGCGACGTCGTCGAGCAAGGTCACCAGCTCGTCGGCGCTCTGGCGCCAGTTGGCGGGCACGAACACGGCGCCCGACTTGGCGCAGGCCGACGAGGCTCTCGACCAGCCGGTGGCAGTTCTGCCCGAGCCAGAGGACGATGTCGCCCCGGCCGACACCGGCGGCGAGCAGGGCGTTGGCCAGCCGGTCGGTCCGGTCGTCGAGCTCGGGGTAGGTGCCGCGGTACGTGCCGCACACCAGGGCGGTCTGCTGTGGGCGGCTGCGACGGTGCTCGCGCAGCACGTCGCCCAGCGTCAGGTCGTGCAGCGGGTCCACCGTCGCGCTCGGCTCGGCCGGGCAGCTCAGGCCGACGGCGCCGGCGCAGCCTGGCCGTGCAGCTCGGGCTTGACCACCTTGCCGGTGGCGTTGCGCGGCAGCTCGTCCACGAAGTGGCACTGGCGCGGCACCTTGTAGTCGGCCAGCTGCTCGAGGCTGTAGGCGCGCAGTTCCTCGCCGTCCGCCTGGGCGCCCGCGTGCAGGACGACGAAGGCCACCACGTCCTCGCCCAGCACCGGATGCGGCGCACCCACCACCGCCACCTCCTGCACCGCGTCGTGCTGCACGAGCGCGTGCTCGACGTCGGTGGCGTGGATGTTGTTGCCGCCCCGGATGATCACGTCCTTGGTGCGCCCGACGATGTAGAGGTACCCGTCCGCGTCGAGCTTGCCAAGGTCGCCGGTGACCAGCCAGCCGTCCTCCCAGGTGTCGGCGGTGGCCTCGGGGTCGTTGAAGTACTCACGCTGGCGGCCCGGGCATCCGCAGCCGCACCTCGCCCACCTCGTCGGGCGGCAACGGCCTGGTCGTCGCTCGTCGACGATGCTGCACCACAGCCGGGGGGAGCGATCTGCCCCACCGAGCCGGGGCGCTTGACCGCCTCACCCTGCGGCATGATGCAGTAGGCCGACCCCGCCTCGGTCATGCCGTAGTTGTTGGAGACCAGCGCGTCGGGCATCTTCTCCTGCAGCCGCTCCACGACGAACGGGGCCAGCGGCGCGCTGCCGACCGAGCACATCTGCACCGACGACAGGTCGGCCTCGCGAAGCCGGGGTGGTCGAGGAGCAGGTGCGCCATGGCCGGGACCAGGAAGACGGCCATGGGCCGCTCCTCCTCCACCACGTCGAGCCAGCGGTCGGCGTCGAACCGCGGCTGGTAGATGACCTGCAGACCGAGCTTCATCGGGGTGTAGACGAGGGCGATGCCGGCGAAGGTGAACAGCGGGCTGGCATGCAGCCAGCCCGCCCCGGTCCAGTTCGGCTCGACCGCCCCGATCATCGACCCGTTGGAGTGACGCACCGCCACCCCCTTGGGCCGACCGGTGGTGCCCGAGGTGTAGAGGATGTCGGCCAGGTCCTCGCTCTGGCGCGGCGCCTGGAAGGGCGAGCGGTCGCCGGCGATGGCATCGGCCCACGCGAGGTGGGGGCCCGAACGGCCAGGCGGGGACGTCCCGACTTCCGTCCCGCCTGGCGTGCCGGCGTCGATCAGGGCGACGAGGCGGCCCGCCGCTGCCTCGAGATCGCTGCCCGACCAGGTCGCCGTCGGCCACCACGACAGTGGTGCCCGAGTGGGCGAGCACGTGGGCCACCTCGGCGGAGGCCAGACGCGGGTTCATCGGCACCGCCACCCCGCCCGCCCGGTGCGCCGCCGAGTACGACACGAGCCAGCGCAGGGCGAACTCGGGGTGCAGATGGATGCCGACCCGCCCGCCGGGCTCGAGGCCGGACTCGAGCAGGCGACGCGCCAGGGCATTGGCGGCACCGTCCCACTCGGCGAACGTCATGGACCCGACGTCGACGACCGCGAAGGCCGTCCGGTCGCCGAACTCCTGGGCCATACGGGCCAGATGGTCGTCCATCAGCATCGATGCGATCCCCCCAAGTGGCTGGTCGGCGCCAGAAGTTGACGCCGGTGTCAGGTTCGTTGCAGCATGGCCGATGCGCTTGCGGGGGTCAATCCCGGGCGAGCGCACCGAGTTTGCTTGCCAGGGGGCGCGGCCGCCGGGAGCACGACCTAGGGAAGAGGCGCCATGAGCACGGTCCGTTTCGACCTCCCGACGCCCGAGGGCGACACCATCGAGTTCTGGGAGGCGGCGAAAGAGGAGAGGCTGCTGATCAAGCACTGCCTCGACTGCGGCGCCTTCTCCTACTACCCCCGCCCTTTCTGCCCCAAGTGCTGGAGCGAGCAGGTGGAGTGGTACGAGGCCAGCGGGGAGGCGACCCTCTACACCTGGTCAGTCATCTACAACAACGACATGCCGCCGTTCCGCGACCGTGTTCCCTACGTGGCCGCCATTGTGGACCTGGCCGAGGGGCCGCGCATGATGACCAACGTCGTCGACTGCCCATTCGAGGAGCTGGTGGTCGGGATGCCTCTCAAGGTCACGTTCCAACCGATTTCCGACGAGTTCACGATCCCCGTCTTCGTGCGGGCCTGAGGAGACACACCATGAGCCAACCCGAACCCAACGATGCCGTCGTCGTCGCCGCCGTCCGTACCCCGATCGGCCGTTCCGGCCGCAGCCTGGCGGGGCTCAGCATCCAGGACATCGGCATGCAGACGGTGGCCGCAGTCATTGCGGCCGCCGGACTCGAGCCCGAGGCCATCGACGACCTGATCCTCGGCGAGGTTCTCCAAGGTGGGGGCTGCACGGCTCGCTACGTGGCTAACGCGTTGGGCCTTCCGCCCGACACGCCCGGCGGCACGGTGCAGCGCCAGTGCGCCACCGGGATGATGGCGGTACAGGAGGCGGCAGCCAACATTCGCTCGGGCATGGCCGACGCGGTCATCGCCGGCGGCGTGGAGTCGATGACCCGCTCCCCACTCATGTTCGAGCGGTCTGCCTTTCCCTTCGGGGGCGTCGAGCGGTTCATCCCCCGAGCCACCCTGATTCACCCGAGGCCCCCAACATGAACATGCTCATCACAGTGGGCGAGAACACGGCCCGGGAGTGCGGCATCACCCGGGAGGAGTCGGACCACTGGTCCTACCACTCCAACATCCGGGCCGTTGCCGCCACCGACGACGGCCGCTTCGCGGACGAGATCGTGCCGGTCACGGTGCCCGCCGGCCGGGGCGAGAGCGTCACCGTCAGCGTCGACGAGCACCCGCGACGCGACACCTCGCTGGAGAAGCTGGCCGCGCTGCCGTCGTTGACCGGACCGGACGGGACGATCACTGCCGGGAACTCGTCGGGCATTGCCGACGGGGGGGCCGCCCTGGTGGTGGTTGCCCGCGCCTTCGCGGGGGCCCACGGGATGGAACCGCTGGCGACCGTGCGATCGTGGAACTCGTGCGGCATCGAACCCGCCCGTACCGGGCTGGCGCCGACCGTCTGCATCCCCCGGGCCCTGAACCGGGCCGGGCTCAGCGAAGCCGATGTGGACCTGGTCGAGATCAACGAGGCCTTCGCATCGATGGCGGTGGCCTGCTCGCGCAAGCTTGGGTTCCCCCACGACATCGTCAACGTGAACGGCGGCGCAGTCGGGATCGGGCACCCCGTGGGTGCCTCGGGCGCACGGATCTTGGTCACTCTGATCCACGAGCTGCGCCGGCGCGGCGGCGGCATCGGGGTGGGCTCGCTGTGCGCTGGCGGTGGCATGGGTTCAGCCACGGTGCTCGAGGTGCACCCGCCGGCCTGATCGCTCGCGGTCGAAGGTCTGCCTCGCCGTCTGGCGCTGGCCCGCCCGGGCGGCGTGGCGGCGTGGCGGCGTGGCAATGGGCTGGCACCTCGGATGTGGCCTGCTCGTGCCGCCCTGCGATTCAGTCGGAGTCTTTTTGAAACTATCAACGATCGTGTGCATAGTTTCTGGCACATCCCCGCCGCCAAGGAGCACGTACCTGCTGATCGGAGCAACGCGCGGGCTGCCGAGCACCTGACTGCTCTAGGCGCCGATTACTGGGATCTTCACGGGAGCTACAACAGCTCGTCTCCCTTGAGATGATCGAAGCGGTGGCTCGCGCCGCCACGATGGGTTCGTTTCCACACACATGGGCCGGCTGCCGACCGACCGGGGAGGTTTGGCCAAGCGGGCGATCACCATCGCCGACGAGAGCATCAAACGGGTGAAGCGGCCCGACGACTTCATCCGCAGGCTGGTGTTCCCCGTGCTGCCTGCCATCTATCGCCGCCATAGGCGCCGAGGTGTCGGCATATCCGATCTGCGCATTGTCGACCCCGAGGACCTGGGACTCCACTACACTGAGACCTTGCGGCGCTGGCGAACCAACTTGGAGCGACAGCGGCCAGACGTGCACCGACTCGGCTTCGACGAGAAGTTCGGGCGTTTCCCGTTCCTCTTCATCCCTGCTCTGAGGCCGCCTTCGCAGAGCGCCACGTCTCCGACGTGCAGGTGGTCTTGAGCCGTCTGGCGCGCCCCATGCGACGGGCGGCATGGGTGGAGGGGTCCTGAACGGCACCCGACAAACCAAAACTAAAGGGCAAGAAAACGTCGCCGTTCTCGATCGCCCGATCGGCGGCTCCCTTCGATTCGGCATCCCCTTCACCATCACACACGTCGGAATCCTTTTCATTCCGCTCGTGGGTGGAGCGCGATCTCCGTCGCGGTGGCAGGTTTGCTCTACGTGGTGCGCTCCCTCGGCGTCACGGTCGTCTACCACCGCGGCATGACCCACCGCTCCTTCCGCATGCCCCGGGCGGTCCAGGCCATTGGCGCCACGGTGGCCGCATCGGCGGCACAGCGCGGGCCCCTTTGGTGGGTCGCCCATCATCGGGCGCACCATCGCGCCACCGACCGGGCCGGCGACCCCCACTCACCGCGCGAGGGAGGCCTGCTCTGGAGTCATCTGTTGTGGATGTTCAGCGACGCAAGCCAAAACCCTGACATGGCCGCCGTCCCTGACCTTGCCCGTTTTCCCGAGCTCAGGGCGCTTGACCGCTTCCACTTCCTCGCTCCGGCCTCGCTCGCCCTGGGCACCTTCATTGCAGGAACGATCCTCGGCCATCTGGCACCCTGGACCGGCGTCAACGGACCCCAACTGCTGGTGTGGGGCTTCTGCGTATCGACCGTCTTGCTGTGGCACTCGACATTCGCAGTCAATTCGTTGGGCCACCGCTTCGGGCGGAGGCGGTTCGAGACGTGTGATGCCAGCCGCAACGTGTGGTGGCTCGCGCTCATCACCATGGGAGAGGGGTGGCACAACAACCATCACCGCTTCCCTGCCAGTGCGCGGCAAGGCCTGGCCCGGTTCGAGGTCGACCCGAGTTGGTGGTTCATCCGGACGTTGGCCGCCCTGGGACTCGCACGCGACTTGCGCGTGGCTCCGGTCTCGGCGCTGCGGCCCCGTCCCGCCGCCGAGGCGCTCACCCCGGATCTGGGTCGAGCCCGCCGATAACCGGCCGCGCGCTCTCGGACAGCCGGCGCCTCGACCAACCAAATATGCATCCGCCCCGGTGGCGCAACCGCCCGTTCGCACGTAGCGATGAGCGGTGATGCAGTGAAGGCCCAGCCGGGTAGGCCGCATCCTGGAGGCTTCTCTGCCGAGTGGACGTCTTGGACCCACCGACCCGGGATGCGCACATTTACCAAAAAGCGGTAGCGGCCCGCGCTTCGGGCGGCTGGCCTGCGGCATGGGCATGCGCTTATTCCTTGTCGTCGCCGCCCTCAGCGATGTGGTCCTTGATGGCGTTGACTACGGTCGGATCGAGCAAGGTCGTGACGTCGCCGAGGGGGCGGTCGTCGGCAACGTCCCTCAAGAGACGCCGCATGATCTTGCCGCTCCGTGTCTTCGGCAGTTCGGGCGTCAGAATGATCTGCCGCGGCTTGGCGATGGGCCCGATCTCGCGCGCCACGTGCTCGCGCAGCTCCCGCACGAGTTGCTCACCCGCTTCGCCGTCGGCGTCGCTCGCGCCCTTAACGGTAACGAAGGCCACGATGGCTTGGCCCGTAGTGGCGTCGCTAGCCCCGACCACCGCCGCCTCGGCGACAGCGGGGTGACTTACCAAGGCATGCTCGACCTCGGTCGTCGAGATCCGGTGGCCCGAAATGTTCATCACGTCGTCCACACGGCCGAGCAGCCACAAGTCGCCGTCCTGATCGCGCTTGGCACCATCTCCTGCGAAATAGCGGCCGGGAAAGCGAGTCCAATAGGTCTCCTTGTACCTTTCGTCGTCTCCGTAGATCCCGCGCAGCATGCCCGGCCAGGGCTCCGTGAGCACGAGGTAACCCCCTTCGCCGTTGCCAACGGACCGGCCGTCGTTGTCGATGATGTCCGCGGACACACCGGGGAAGGGCGTCATGGCTGCACCGGGCTTGGTCGCGGTGATGCCCGGCAGCGGAGTGATAAGGATTCCCCCCGTCTCGGTCTGCCACCACGTATCGACGATGGGACAGCGTTCGCCGCCGATGTGGGTGCGGTACCAGATCCACGCTTCAGGGTTGATCGGCTCGCCGACAGAGCCCAAGAGCCGCAAGCTCGACAGATCGTGATTGGCCGGAAGGTCCTCGCCCCATTTCATGAACGTCCGGATGGTCGTCGGAGCGGTGTAGAGGATGGTCACCTTGTAGCGCTCGACGATGTCCCACCAGCGGTCGCGGGTCGGGGTGTCGGGTGTGCCTTCGTACATGACCGACGTCGCTGCGTTGGCCAGCGGCCCGTAGACGATGTAGCTGTGACCGGTCACCCATCCGATGTCGGCTGCCGTCCAGAACACGTCCCGCTCGGGCTTCAGGTCGAAGACCAAGGAGTGCGTCGCGGACACGTGAGTGAGGTATCCCCCACTTGTGTGGAGAATCCCCTTCGGCTTCGCCGTGGTCCCGCTGGTGTACATGATGTAGAGAGGATGCTCAGCATCGAAAGCCTGCGCCTCATGCTCGGTGGGCTGCCGGTCCACCACCTCGTGCCACCAGACATCGCGGGTGTCATTCCAGGCCACCTCTTGGCCGGTGCGCCTGACGACGAGGACTCGTTTGACCTCGGGGCACTCCCGCAGCGCATCGTCGACGGCGGGCTTGAGTGCGCTGACGGCGCCGCGCCGGTAGCCGCCGTCCGCGGTAATGACGAAATGGGCGTCACAGTCGAGAATGCGGCTCCTCAAGGCGTCAGAGGAGAAGCCTCCGAAGACCACCGTGTGGGGTGCACCGAGGCGGGCGCAGGCCAGCATGGAAATGACAGCCTCAGGGATCATCGGAAGATAGATGGCCACCTTGTCTCCCGCCCGTACACCCAGTTCGGTCAGGGCGTTGGCGGCCTGCGCCACAGAGGCCAATAGCTCTGCATAGGTGATGGTGCGGATGTCGCCGGGCTCGCCCTCCCAGTGGAAGGCGACGCGGTCACCGAGCCCAGCCGCGACGTGGCGGTCGACACAATTGACCGCCACGTTCAGCTTGCCGCCGACGAACCACTTGGCGAACGGGCGTTCCCATTGAAGGACCTGCGACCACGGTTCGATCCATGTCAACCGCCTCGCCTGCGCCTCCCAAAAGGAGAGCGGGTCGGCTTGCGCTCCGGCGTAGATGCCCGGCTGCGCATTCGCCTCCTTGGCGAGACCCTCGGGTGGCGGGAAGGTTCTTGTCTCGTTCAGCAGGGCAGACAGCCCCTCCTCACGGCTCTCGCTCATGTCGTCTCCTCGTGCGCGTCGGGCGAGCACACCTTGCTAGCAGACCGCCGAGGAGGGGCCACGACTCAGCGCGGCCCGCGGAGCTCGAACCCCTCGAACGTGAAGGCCGGCGTCACCGTTGCTCCAACGAGGGAGTAGCGCCCCAGCGGGCGAGCCGATTGCCAGACGCCGGCCTCGACCGCCACCTGCGGAGCATGACCGGATACCACGTCAGGCCCAACGATCAGCACTTGCCGCCGACCGTCCGGCCACTCCAGAGTGAGCTCGAGCGGATCACCGTCATAGAAATGCCATAGCTCCGTGGCGTCGATGCGGTGTGGCGCCGAAACCTCGCCGCGCAGCAGCAGGTAATAGATGGCACTGCCGCCCGGCCGCGCGCCCTTGTCCGCCTCGGCCACCCAGGTGCGGCGGTACCAGCCGCCCTCGGGATGGGGAGTGAGGTCGAGGGAGGCGATCAGCCATTCGCCCGGTCGCACGCCGCCTGTGTGTCCGCTCAGGCGGAGGTCACCCCGAGGGCGCCGGCGACGGCCAGGGAGTGCGCGGCGGAGCCGCCGAAAAGGGCGCCGCTCGTCGCGGCCCGCTTGATAAAGAGATGCCCGTCGTGCTCCCAGGTGAAACCGATGCCACCGAAGGACTGGAACGCATCCCGGCAGACCAGACGTTGACAGTCGTCGCTGGCGGCCTTGGCCATGGAAACGGCGGTACGCCGGTCCGGCGTGTCCTCGTCGATGGCGGCGACGGCGAAGTAGCACAGAGAACGGGCACGCTCGATGGCGAGGAACATGTTGCTCATCTTGTGCTTGACCGCCTGAAACGAGCCGATGGGGACTCCGAATTGCTTGCGGTCCTTGACGTAGGCGAGGACCATCTGAAAAAGCGCGTCACAAGCGCCGACTGTCTCGAGCGCAAGGGCGGCAGTCGCCTCCTGGAGGGCGCGGGTGACGCCGAGTAGTGAGGATGCACTCCCAGGTACCCCCAGAGCCCGATCATCGGGGACGAGAACTCGGTCGAACGTGGCAGTCGAGAGGGGCTGGCTGGCGTCAAGCGAGTGCACTGCGGTCAGACGAGCCTCGGCGACAGGCACGACGAAGGCACCGATGCCTTCACCCGCCCGGGCGATAACGGCGATCTCATCGACCGCTGCGTCAGCCAAGACACCAAGCTTTGTGCCATGCAAGACCCAGCCGCCTTCGGCGCGCTCCGCGACCATGGCGACATCGTCCAACGCCCAGCCCAGCGTGTGGTCGGCCAGCGCCACGGTCCCGGTGATCTCGCCGGAGGCGACCTGCGACAGGAAGTGCTGCCGCTGTTCGGAGGTGCCGACCTCGCGGACCACGGGCGCGAACTGAGTAACGGTGGCCAGCAGGGGTCCCGGAGCGATAGCCCGGCCCAGCTCCTCGACGAGGACAGCCATCTCGACGAAGGAGAGTCCGACGCCACCATTGCCCTCAGGGATGGCCAAGGCGGGCCAATCGAGGTCCACCATGGACGCCCAAAGTTTTTCGGGTGGCTCGCCCGACTCGACCACGGCGCGGACGACCTCGACGGGGCACTCCTTCTCGAGGAAAGATCGAACCGAGGAGCGAAGCTCTTCCTGCTCCGTCGTGAACTCGAGCTCCACCGCCCTCCCTTCCCGGCAGTACCGGCTGCTCGTTTGATCCCCAGTTTTTCACCTGCCGCGGCGGCGGCAGATCGGGGGCGAGTGTACCTGAAGCGCCTGTCAGCCTCCGTGCCCTGTGCTACTTTCACGGCGCTCCGTTTTCTGGGAAGCAGGGCTAAGGGTGGCCCCGGGGGGGTCGCCGGTCCGTGGCGTGAGCCTCGGGCCGGCGATTTCGGGGGACGACAGTTGTGATCGCTCCCGTGACTATGCCGCGGGGTATGCGATGGTCACTCGCCTACACTCTTCGGTGCGCCTCTAGCTCAACGGCAGAGCAACGGACTCTTAATCCGCAGGTTTCGGGTTCAAATCCCGAGGGGCGCACGAAGTGGCTGTATTACCGAGGGGAGCACCTGTCCGATCGATCCTCCTGGTTTCGACCCAATAACGGCCGATCTGTGACACCGTTTAAAATCGGCTGATCCACATTGGCGGGCGGCCTTGTCGGGCGCCCCCCTCCTGGCCTCAGAACGCTCTCGAGCGCAAGTTGCTGAGTTGGCTTTCGTAACCGGAGGGATTGTCCCCTCTTCCTTTCTCAGCCTGACGGTTTCCCTTCCCGCCGCCGCGGTAGAAGCACCAAGAACGCGCCGAGGCCGACGAACCCGAGCCCGGAGGCCACGATGGCCGAGAGGTCGGCGCCGGTAAAGGCTGGCAGGCAGGCGACCGACGGCGGCGTCGTGGTGGTTGTTGTCGGCGTTACGGTGGTCGTTGTCGGCGTCGTGGCCGCCGACGTGGTGACGACCACCGTGACCACGAAGCACTCGTCAGCTGGACGGGACCGCTCACGTTGTCGTCGAGGCGTTATTAGCGATGCCGTTCGGGCTGTCAACGGCCGCGAAGCAGTAGGTACCCGCGGCGGTCGATGCGAACGCGGTGAGGGGCGCTCGAGGTGTCCCCATTCGGCGAACCTAGGTCATCGCGTGCCCACCTGGGTGCCACTCGTGCACAGCGGGCGAGCCCGTGGGGCCGCACGCGAAGAAGGTGACGATGCCCGTGGGAACACCCCCGGTCATATTGCCCGTTACCATGGCCGTGTCGGTGACGGATCCGCCGAGCACGATGGAGCCCGAGCCGGAGTTAGACGCAGTCTGCTGGGTGGTCGTCACCGAGGATGCAGGGGTCACGCTGAAGCACTCGCTGTCGCTCTGCTGCCACACCGAGGAGTAGTTGCCACCGGGGGTCGCCGTGTAGGCGGCGTTGTAACAGTAGGTGCCGAGGCTCGTCGGGGTCTGGGCGTCACTGGTGGGCAGGGTGAAGGTCGAGACGTCGCCGACGGTCGTCGGCGCGCTGACGGTTCCGACCGGGGTCCCCCCGCTGCACGGGGTCGACGGTGCTGTCTCCTTGCAGAAGGTGAAGGCGATAGATCCGGTGGGTGCGACCCCGGCAGCGTTGCCCGTGACCGCGCCGCGTCGTTCTAAGAGTGCCGACAATCGTGTTCATCGGGGCGATCACCGCGATGGTGAGCGTCGGCGTGGCAGAGGCCTGGGGCTGGCAGACCGTGAAGCACTCGCTGTCGCTCTGCTGCCACACCGAGGAGTAGTTGCCACCGGGGGTCGCCGTGTAGGCGGCGTTGTAACAGTAGGTGCCGGGGCTCGTCGGGGTCTGGGCGTCACTGGTGGGCAGGGTGAAGGTCGAGACGTCGCCGACGGTCGTCGGCGCGCTGACGGTTCCGACCGGGGTCCCCCCGCTCACGGGGTCGACGGTGCTGTCTCCTCGCACAAGGTGAAGGCGACAGATCCGGTGGGTGCCCCCCTGGCAGCGTTGCCCGTGACCGTCGCCGCGTCGTTCCATGAGTTGCCGACAGTCGTGTTCATCGGGGCGATCACCGTCGTGGTAAGCGTCGGCGTGGCGGGCCTGGGCCGGGCAGACTGTGAAGCACTCGCTGTCGCTCTGCTGCCACACCGAGGAGTAGTTGCCACCGGGGGTCGCCGTGTAGGCGGCGTTGTAACAGTAGGTGCCGAGGCTCGTCGGGGTCTGGGCGTCACTGGTGGGCAGGGTGAAGGTCGAGACGTCGCCGACGGTCGTCAGCGCGCTGACGGTTCCGACCGGGGTCCCCCCGCTGCACGGGGTCGACGGTGCTGTCTCCCTGCAGAAGGTGAAGGCGACAGATCCGGTGGGTGCGCCGCTGGCAGCGTTGCCCGTGACCGTCGCCGCGTCGTTCCAAGAGTTGCCGACAGTCGTGTTCATCGGGGCGATCACCGTCGTGGTAAGCGTCGGCGTGGCCGAGCTGACCCCATCGGCCGCGGCCGACGGAGACTGCAGCGCGCTAAAGCTCAAAATAATCGCACCCACAATCGCCGTCGACACGATGCCCCGGATGAACACGCGAAATTGAGAAACCGGCGTACCGCGGCCAGCATCGGATACCGACGTCCGAGCGCCTGAAGCCTGCCCATTGATTCTCTCCTGCCCTATCGCCAAGGTAGGGCCCCCTCAATAGGCTCTTAAGTCCTACTCCCCACGTAGACATTAAGCCCTTCAAGACGAACTGCAAATATGAGAAATAGGCGGTCGAAAGCTAGCTCTGCGCACCCAGTGCGAGCACGACCGTGCGACTCTGCCGGGAGAACGGAATCACCCTTTGCCTCCTACCGCTCCGGAGTCCCCGAGTCACCGCCGGCAAGATCAATCGCCGCTTGACACCGCCGCTGCGCACCGCGCTCTTGGGTGAACAGTTTCTTCTCCCCCTTGGGTGGGCGCCAATGCGAAAAGCTCACGCCTGGGTCCTCGAATAAACAGGCATGGTGAGGAGGGCTTGCACCGGTCGAACGGCTGCCCGTCCCTGGTTCGCATCGTCAGGTCGTCCAAGCGGACCACACGCAGCCGGGTCGGTACTCCCCTTGCCCCTTGCCATCACGCCCACTGCGAACCTTATGCCTGAGACCGACAACACCTAGGAGCATCCAGAGGCAACCCTCCAGGGTGTTAACACTTCGCCTCCAGGGTGTTAACACAAGCCTGGGGCTAACATGGCCGAGCACTAAATCTCTGCTCCTGGCGAGGACAACAATATGACGACACGGGTTGAAAGTGGCGATCCTTCTGCATCGACGCGGGGACCGCAGCGTGCCCAGTTCGCTCCACCGGATTGCGAGGGGTCGCATGCCCGACTGACAAGTGTTAACACCGCCCCGTTAACGAGGGCGTTTCCACCTCCAGCTACTGCTGACACCCTTGAGCACGTCTAGGTCCACCTCCGTTCCTGGCCTCCCTCGAACACGATCTGCGGCTCCGTCAAGCCGAGCCGCCCCGGGTTGAGGATCTGGGTCTCTCATCAAAGGCGATTGACCGTCAACGGGGTGACCGGGGCTCGATCCGGAGACCACCTGACCCCATGTCGTGGAAACACCGAACCGGCTCCGTTGTCGGCGACCTCCTCGTGATCTTTGAGGTCTTGGTCACGGGTGCGCCCGAGCTCCGGGCACGATCGCGTCGCTCCCGGAACCTGGGGGCCTCCGATCCCCTTCTCATTACCTGGACCGGCTGGATCCTGGCCCTGCCGCGACCTTGCCCAAATTGGCGGCTCTACCGTGCCAGGCGATGCGGACGACCGTGAAAATCTGAAGTCCGTGGGATCTTCGTGGGATGTGGGCGCTCGCATCGGTTCGCCGCAATACCGCCAAGGGGGCGGGCGCAAGAACGAGGCGGCGGTCAGCGCGCGCCGGTCTCGAGGAGGGTCTTCAGGCTTGACAGAACTGCCGCGCCAGCCTTCTGAGATCGCCTGGAGGAATGGACTGCCGGCGAAAACTCCAATCGGGTGTCACTGATCAGCCTGTTACGATCTGTCCACCGATCACGTTGCCGCAAGGGCGCACGGAGTGGCGAGGCGGCGCACCAGTTCAGCAGTTGCCTTGTTCATGCCGACTTCGGCCGCCCATTCCGGCGTGAACGAGTGCCACGCGTACATCAGCCGGCTGCTAGGGCTCGGACTCGAAGATCAGCTGTTCGGGGTTACTCACTACGAGCCCGACTTCTGGGTGTTCCAAGTCCCAGGTCCAACCCTTCGTCCACTCGGAACGAAACGTCTTGAAGCCGGCCGTGTGGTGCCGCCAGTAGCGCTTCGTCATGTCCGGATCCGTGAGGGCCTCCCAGATCTGCTCAGGCGATGCGTTGAGTTGTACGCCTGCCTCCAGGCGTCAGCGGATTCGTTTGGGGGCGATGTTGTCAGCGTGGCGGTGTCGTGGTGGGCGATTCGATCGCGGCAGGCCTTACTGACGAGGTTCGCGGTGCAACCCGCTGGGTGGCCTCACCCACCGAGGCCCTATCGCAGCTCGCCGGGTAGAAAAGGGCTGCTGAACAATCCTTTCCGTCCCGCCGGCCGTATTCACTGGCAGCGCCGAGAAGGGGAGCGCCCTGTCCGGGACAGAGTGTCCGACGGGGCGTTACTCTCGGGATCGTGGTCGGGCACAAACTGACCAGCCTCATCCCACGGCGGTACGACCACTGAAGGAGATGAGCGATATGAAGTATGAGAACCAGGCCCGCGAAATCAGCCCGTGCGGTCCGATTTCTAAGGCTTGCCAGTGCAGCCGTCGCCCTCGGCGGGCTCGCTGCCACTGCTGCGGCGACTGGCGTAACCGAGGCGGCAACGAGCAGCGTCGTCTCAACAAGTCATAGCGCCAAATACGGCACGATCCTCGTGAGTGGCACGACGGTGTACACCCTCAAGGCGAGCAAGGTGGCCTGTGGGGCCAAGTGCTTGAAGGTCTGGCCCGAGGTACTGCTGCCCAAGGGTGTGACGACAGCGACGGCCGGCCCCGGCGTGAACGCCGCCAGTCTTGGCACCGAGATGAGAAGTGGCGGTTCTCTCCAGGTGACGTACGCGGGCAAGCCGCTCTACTGGTTCTTTCACGACAGCGCTCCGGGCCAGGTCAATGGGAACATCGTTGACAAGTGGGGTAAGTGGTCGGCCGTGGTCACCGTGAAACCGGCCCATGCGACCTCCGGCTCCGGAACCTCGAACGCTGGGATCGGGAGGAGTGTCGTTCTAGTGCCAAGGTTCGAGACTGAGCCGTGGTCATGACAACGACGCTTGTGCCCCAGCGCGCTCCGCCGTGGGAGGCGCACTGGGGCGAAGGAGTTCAGGGACACGTGGCGCCCGCAGTGCCCTGTCGTCGAGGATCTACCTTCCCGCGTCCAGCATTCCAGCGTTGGCCGCAGTGCTGGTGGGGATCGGTTGGACAAGTGGCTGGGGTGGCGCCGCGTTCATCGGCTCACTGACGAGTTTGCGGATCGTCGTGATCGGCCCGCTGGCACTTGTCGCCCTCGGACTCATTCTCGTAGCGGAGCGGATTTGGCCGGCACAGCAACGACCCCTGATCGCGCTGTGGCCACCGCCATGACCTGCTCATCGCCGTGGTGCACGCGACACTCGTGCTGCCACTGGTAACCGCGCTCACGCTCGCCTTTGTGGCGGTCGTTCGTGGGCTCCTACCGTGGATCGTCTTGCCTAAGATGGACACGCTGCCTCGCTGGATCGCCATTGGAGCAATCATCGTCGCGATGGACGGATGCAATTGGGCGGTGCACCTGGCAAACCATCGCGTCCGAATGCTCTGGCGGTTTCACGAGCTTCACCATTCCCAAGAGGACATGAACGCGCTCACCGTCTTTCGCACCCACCCCCTCATCCACGTTTCCTACCTGCTGGCGCTCCTCCCGGGTATCGTCCTTCTCTCCAACGGTGCGTTGTCGATAACGGTGCTGGCCGTCTACGGGGGAATCGTGACCTTCGCACACTCGAATACCCGGCTTGGTTTCGGTCCCCTTGGGCGGATTGTGGTCAGCCCGAACTTTCACCGCATTCACCACAAATTGGACGGGCCACAGGACGTCAACCTTGGCTTCGCACTGACGATCTGGGATCAACTCTTCCGCACCGCCGTATTCCCCACGAAGGAGACCGTCCGGATCGACACTGGTCTTCCGGGTCGGCCCCTGGTGGTCGAACAATCGACAGCACGGCCACGGCATCTTGCCGTCTTCTGCGCTCAACTTGTGGCGCCGTTTCGACCGGTACGCGATCCTCAGCGAGCCGTACCTGAAGACGCGGACATGCTCGAACTCGGCGGGGTGAGGTAATGGTCACCACGTCGCTGAAGGCGCCGCCGCGCTCTGGTCGTGCGGTGCTGGCACTCATCGTTGCAACCCGGACGGCGGAACTCCCTGCCTCTTGTGCGTTGCTGGCTGCGCGCATCGCGCTTGCCTGGATTTTCGTCTACTACGGCGCTGGTAAACTGTTCGGAGCATTTAACGGCCCGGGCATCCATCGAACTGCTCTCTACTTCTCCGAGACGGCGCACCTGCATCCGGGAGGGTTCTTTGCGGTCCTCGGTGGCCTACTCGAATTCGGAAGTGCCATTGCACTCGCGATCGGCCTGGGATCCAGGCTTGCCGGCATTGCCCTCTTCGGGGACATGGTCATGGCAATGATCACTGTGACCTGGGCCACGGGGATCAATACGGCAACGCCACCTCCCGGGTATCAGCTCAACCTGGCGCTCGCGGTTCTCGCTCTGGTCGTTGCGGTCCTCGGATCGGGGCAGTTCAGCCTCGACGGGCTGATTGAGCGCCACATCGGAGCAGCGGCGTCTCCGATGGAATCCTGATCGCGCCACGCTTTCGGTCAGGTGACCACCCAGGCGCCGACTTCGAAGCAGACTGACAAAGGGAGAGCGCCGCCACCGCCCACGGCGCGTCCAGTTGCGGCAGCAATGGGGCAGTATCTCAGCAGCACTTCGGGACGAAGACTGGTCGGCGCGTGGTTCGAACTATGCCGCGTCTTTCAGCTCAGGATCACGATCTCTGCGGTGACGGGCACCCTTCTACCTCCGGCAATGCGAGCACGGAAGACTGGCCAACGGGCGCCACTGACCGGGAATATTCAGTCGGGTGGCGCGGCGTCCTCCGTTGCCTCCACCTCGTTGCCATCGTGGAAACCTGTGGCAACGTACTGTTCTGGTCGTCGCTTGCCTTCAAACGCGATCGATGACAACACACTCTTGTCGGCGGGCGTCAGCGGGGGCTGCACAATGCTTCGGGGCCACAGGCGCCGAGTTCGCACGACGTTGATCTCCGCTGCATAAATCGTGATCTGAGCCGCGAGGTACAAGAATGCAATGAGGCCCAGCACCAGTGCGAATGTGCCGTACTCCTTGCTGGTATTGCGGAAATTGTGTGCCACGAGAATGCCCCCGAGGTACTGCAAGGCGGTCCATCCCACCGCGCCGGCGAGGGCGCCTGGCACCAGGTTGCCCCAAGGAATCTGTTTTGGGGTGAGCAGCCGAAAGGCGACAAGAAAGAGCCCGATGTTGACGGCGAGGGACGCGCACACGGCCCACACCACTGACCACACACCGTGGTGACCGATCGTGGCAATTCCGGCCAGGACCGTGCTCGCCACCAGGAAGAGACCGAGCGTGACCACCATCGACGCCGTCCGGCCCAGACGAGCCCAGAAGTTCGGGCGATCGACGCCCGGGATGTTCCAGATTTCCGCCTGCGCGTATTGCGCTGTCTGGAGTGCGCCCTGTGACCCCCAAAGGACACCGGCGATTCCGACCACCAGACCGAGAACACTGCGGCCCTTCAGACCGTGGATATTCCCGCTCAGTGTCCTCCCGAAGCTGGGAAACTGGGAAAAGGCGGAGTTCTCAACCCGATGGACGAATGAGTGCTCGCCTCCACCGAAAAACCCGGCGAGCGTCACCAAAAGCAGGAGTAGCGGAAACAGGGACAGAAAACCATAGAAAGCGAGCAGAGCGGACAACTGACCACCGTGATCGTCGCCGAATTTCTTCACGACCCCGAATGCGAAGGCAAATGAGGGCACGCGTTGCTGAGCCTCGTCCAACTTCTGGGCCGCACGTTCGATGATGTTCATGTCAGACGAGTTTGACAGTTCATATCAGACGGAGCGGAGGCCCCCCGGCGTCGGCCTTCGACATCGCGACTTTCCGTCATTTCGACGCACCGTCTATACCCGCTGACGCGTCGGCCAACCCGAGCCGGTGGGTACGGTGTCCTCTGTGACACCGAACGCCTCAGGCAAGGGAGCTCGTGCCGCACGCACAGAGAAGCTCGATCCTTACCGGGCCAAGCGGAACCCCCGGAAGACATCCGAGCCCATGGGTCGGCCATCGGCAGGGGGAAAGGGACGTCAGCGGTTCGTGATCCAGGAGCATCATGCACGGAGCCTGCATTGGGATCTGCGGCTCGAGCGTGATGGTGTGCTCGTCTCGTGGGCCATTCCAAAGGGCCTTCCCGAATCCCCGGACCAGAATCGCCTCGCCGTGCACACCGAGGACCATCCGCTCGAGTACGCATCCTTCGAGGGAAACATCCCCAAGGGCGAGTACGGCGGCGGCCGCATGACCATATGGGACACCGGAGACTATGACGTTGAGAAATGGTCAGACAGTGAGGTCAAATTCGTGCTGCACGGGTCGAAGGCCTCTGGCGGCTTCGTCCTGTTCCAGACAAGGGACAAGAACTGGATGATTCACCGACACGGTCCCTCCATCCGGACCGATCCCCTGCCGACTTCTCTCAAGCCGATGTTGGCAGTTGCCGGACAGCTGCCAAAGGACGATGAGAACTGGGCATTCGAGATCAAGTGGGATGGGGTCCGGGCGATTCTTTTCGTGGAGGGAGGAAGGGTACGGGCTCTGAGCAGAAACGAACTGGAGGTCAGCGGGTCGTTCCCCGAATTGGCGGATATCGGAGAGTTCTTGGGACTGACCACGTGCGTACTCGATGGCGAGATCGTCGCGCTCGGCGAAGACGGACGCCCCAGCTTCTCGAGGCTGCAGAACCGCATGCATGTCGCGAATCCGCGGGAGGCGCGACGACGGGCAACCACGGACCCCGCCAGTTTCGTGGCGTTCGACCTCTTGTACATCGATGGGCACTCGTTGCTCGATGCCGGGTACGACGAGCGCCGGGATCGCCTCGAATCTCTGCACCTCTCGGGCGAGACCTTCACGACGACTGAGTCATTCCGCAACGTGCCGGGACAGGACATTTTGGACGCCACGGTTCAGAACGGCCTTGAGGGCGTCGTCGCCAAGCGACGCGACTCACCCTACCGACCCGGTCGCCGCAGCTCCGATTGGGTCAAAGTCAAATCGTTCCGGACGCAAGAAGTCGTGCTCGGAGGGTGGACCGAAGGGCGGGGTGAGCGTCAAGGAAGCCTCGGGGCGCTGCTCCTCGGCATTCCCGACGATGACGGGTTGCGCTACGTCGGCAAGGTTGGGACTGGCTTCAGCGCCGAGGCCCGACGTGTGCTCCTCCAGGAGTTGGAGCCGCTTTCGACTCGTGACAGCCCATTTCGCTCGCCGCTGCCACCCGCGGAGGTGTCGAAAGCGCACTTCGTACGCCCCGAGCTCGTTGGGGAGGTCGAGTTCGGCGAGTGGACCACCGCGGGCCGACTGCGGCATCCAACTTGGAGGGGACTGCGACCCGACAAGACCCCGCACGAAGTCGTCGTCGAATGAATTCGCGTCCGTGCCAGGGCCGTACAAGGCACACCATGGACCCCCTCGATCGGAGGGCCTGATTGGCTGGGCCCGGGAACTCCACGCGGACCATCATCGAGGGACGGGAGCTCTCCGTCTCCAATCTGGACAAGGTGCTGTTCCCCAAGAGCGGTTTCACCAAGGGCCAGCTCATCGATTACTACGTGCGAGTCGCCGAGGTCATGTTGCCGCACCTCAGGGAACGGCCATTGACGATGAAGCGATTTCCCGATGGAGTCGAGAGCAAATCATTCTTCGAGAAACACATGCCTTCCCATGCCCCCGACTGGGTGCGCTCAGTGAACGTGCCGTCCAACGACGGACGCGACGTCATCCCCTACGTCATGGTGAACGACGTCCCGACGGTGGCATGGGCAGCCAACCTCGGCACGATCGAGCTCCATGTGCCGCTGTGGCATGTCGGTCGTCACCGCAAGCTGCCTGCCCGCCCCGACTTCATGGTGTTCGATCTGGACCCGGGTGAGGGAACGTCGATCGTCGAGTGTTGCGTTGTGGCGAGCCACGTGATGCGAGAGCTCGATGAGGATGGAATGGAGCCATTCGCCAAGACGAGCGGATCCAAAGGCCTCCAGCTCTACGCTTCCGTTGGGCCCAAGACGACCTGGGAGAGTGCGCGCTCCCATGCTTACGACATCGCCCGGATATTGGAGTCCCGGCACCGCGAACTCGTGGTGTCCAATATGCGCAAATCATTGAGGCGAGGCCGGGTGCTCATCGACTGGAGCCAGAATCACCCGGCCAAGACGACGGTCGGCGTCTATTCCGTCCGCGCCATGCCAACACCGACGGTGTCGACGCCGGTCACGCGCGTCGAAGTTGAGCAATGCGCCAAGAAGAACGACCCTGAGCTGCTCAGGTTCGAGACCGAGGACGTGCTCAAGCGCGTTCGAGAGCACGGTGACCTCTTCGCGCCGCTTGGCTTGCGCTGACCGAAATCGGAGAGCGGAGTAACTGGCACACTCACCCGGTTACCTCTTTCCCGATCAGGTCACGCCTCAAACATTGTGCTGCGGGGTATCCACATGGGAGGAAAGCCTGTGGACGGGAATGGGCATTTTGTTCGGAAAAGAACCCGCTGTCAGCGCAACGACCCGACGGGGGTTGTACGAAACTCTCCACAATTTGCCGGGACGACGGGTGCACATTGACCGCCCCTACGGCCTCGCGCACGCAAGACGAGATGAGATGAGACCGGGCAAGCCGGTGAGGCTCCCTTCGGGGGATCCCCGTGTCCGGAGCGCCGGCCCCCGGGCCAGGTTGGGCGCTGGACAGACCTTGCCATGCCCCATCGGGGACCAAACCAAAGGTGTCGTTCAGACACCGCCAGAGCGGTGACGGGCTTCGTTCAGAGCACCGCGAGCGCCCGCACCCGCGCCAACACCTCGTCCACCACGTCGGACGTCGAGGACTCACCGCCCAGGTCGAAGGTGCGAATCCCGTCGGCCGCCGCGCCCAGGGTGGCCCGGCGGATGGCGGCGGCCCTCCCTGCTACTTCGGCATCACCGCGTGCCGCATAGTCGAGCACGGCCGCGCAGGCCAGCAGCATCGCCATCGGGTTCGCCACGTTCTTGCCCATCAGCGCCGGCGCCGTCCCGTGTGGAGCCTCTGCCATCGCCACGGTGGGCTGCATGTCCTCGCCCAGAGCCAACAGCACCGACTCGGCGCCGGCGATCGATCCAAACAATGCCAGCACGAGGTCGGAGAGGCAGTCGCCGTCACGATTGAGGGCCGGAACGACGAGGGCGCTCCCGCTCGACTCGGTGAGAAGACCGGCGTAGGTGGCGTCGATCAACGTGGGGCGATACGGGACATCGGGGTACCGGGCCGCCGCGCCGTCCATCTCCTCCTTCAGCATCCCCTCGTAGACGGTGGAGACGGTCCACTTCGGGCCGCCATAGACGCAGGCATCGAGCTGCGTGGCCGTGCGGAACGAGAACTCCGCCACGAACCGGCACACCGAGCGGTCGATGCGCTCCGTTCGCCACGCGTACTCGGCGGCAGTGCCGGGCTCGCCCGTTCGGCCCTCGTCCGCACCGTAGGCGTCCCCGACGGCCATGCGAACCACCACGATGGGATGCACGACGGACGTGGGCGGGGCGACACCGGGGATGCGCCGCCCCGTCCGGACGATGACAGACCCGCCGACCCCTTCTCGCAGGAGGCGGTTCGGGCTGCCCACGTCGCCCGTCTGCTCGGGGGTGATCGTGGCGGCCTTGAGCCCCAGCCCCGTCTCGCGCATGGCCGCCGCGGGCATCGTGGACGACTTCGTTGGTCGTGGCTCGGCGATTGGCCAGCGACAGATCGAACCGCACGAGCTCGAGATCGAGGCCGAGCACGGCGGGGTCGAGGACCCGGAGCGCCTCCTCGAGCAGCTCCTGGCCGGTCTCGTCGCCGTCGCACACGACGATCTGCCGGCGGGCGGACATGCGGTTCAGGGTCGCACGAAACTCCGGCCGGTGCCAGGACGGATCCGTCGAAGCTGCGCCCGCGGTTAGAGATGGCGCCAAATCGGGAAGAGTTGCACGTGGAGAATTCCATGATGGAGGGGCCAGGCGCCGACACCTCCCCGGGTACGCCGAGTCAGCGCGCGCTCGGGGCGATGGAGAGCGCAGTACGTCGCGCCCGAGAAAGCCAAGGCGCCCTTCCCCGACCGGTTCCGCCTCCCCCGATGCCCGCCCGGAACCAGCCGGATCGACAGCGTCCGCCTGCCGCGCCGGAGCCGGACCCGGGGGCGACCACACCGGCGCCCGCGACCGCACCGACCGTTGGCTTTCCGTCGCCGTGGCCGTCGCAGCCGTGCTCGTGGCGTTCGCCGCCATCGCCCTCGCCATCTCGCTGAACCGGGGTTCCCCGTTGACGGCCACGCGCTCCACGACGGTCACGACGCCTGCTCCGGCCTCCGTGGGTGTGACCCCATCTTCGGGCCGGACGCACACGAAAGGCGGCGGCGCGGCGGGTGGTTCCGGCCGTCGGACGACCACGACCTCATCGACCACACCGGTCTCGGCGACGCCGGGCGGCCCACCGGTGATCAGCTCGCTGACGCCCTCGAGCGGCAGCGCCGGGCAGGGTATCGAGGTCGCGGGCGCCAACTTCCTCAGTCCCACCGGTCAGATCGAGGCCACGTTCAACGGTCAGGTGGCAGCGACGAGCTGCCCGGCGCAGAACACCTGCACCGTCACCGTCCCCCCCATGTCGGGTTCGTCGTCCGCGCAGGTGACGATCACCACGGCCAGCGGGACGTCGAACCCCGTGACCTTCACCTACGGCTAGGTGTCGTTCCCGTCAGCGAGACACCCGTTAGCTGAGCTCCTCGGCATCCGGCCACAGGGACTCGGGTTCTCGTCCCATCGTCTCGGGCACCAGCCAGAAGAGGGCGGCGGCCACCGCGGCCGGGAGGAACGTCACGTCGGCTGCGAACGCGAAACGGTTGCCCACGTCGGCAATCGTGCCAAAGGCCACGAGACCACACACTGCGCCGAGCACACCTGCGGTCACGCACCATCCCGTGGCCGAGGCCCGCACCGATGTCGGGAACAGCTCCGCGAGCAGTGCGCCGGCGGCCGGGGCGAGCACCGAGCCGCCGAAGACCCCGAGGGTGTACCCGACCAGGAGCGCCGTCCGGGAGCCGGAATAAGCCAACGCACCGCAGACAGCGACGGTGACGATGGCGCCGGCGCACGTCGGCCGCCGCCCGATGTGGTCCGCCAGCCAGCGCCCCGTCAGGAGTCCCAGGAGGCCGGCAAGACCGGCGGCGGCAACCATGAGCGAGGTGACCCATCCCGGCTGGTAGACGACGTCCTGCGCGTAGAGGAAGACGAAACTCGTGGCGGGTCCCGTGATCACGGAGACGGCGAACGTAATGACCGTCAGGACCAGCAAGTGGCTCCGAAACCGTGGTCCGACGGCGCCGAGGACTGGGGTCGGATGGTCCGCTGCGGCCTCTGCCACCATGAACCTGTTCGGTTCCTCCACCCACCCCCGCACCGAGACCACCACCACCAACGGGATGATGGCCAACGCAAAAATTCCCCTGAAGCCGAGGACCCCCGAGGCGAGGCTGTGGACGATGGCAGCAATTCCGGCTCCCACCCCGTACCCGGCCACAACCATGGCGATCGCAGCGGCGCGATCCGCGTGATCCCGTCTCCTCCGCCGCCATGACCTCCGCCAGCGCGTTGGTGGCGCTGAGAAGCGGGCGTCCGAAGGCGAAGATGGCCACGAACCACCAATAGCTCGGACTCCCGGCGGCACCGACCGTGAGGGCCAGGCCTGCCACCGTGACGGCCAGGATCACCTTCCGGCGTCCCAGGCGGTCGGCCATGCCGATGAGCGGCAGGCAGGCCAGCGAAGCGAGTCGGATGAAGGCGAGACCAACGCCAAGGCTGGTACCGGAGAGGCCGACCTTGTCGGCGATCGAACCGCCCGGAGCAACGTGACCGAGTTGGGTCGACACGTCACCGAGGGCGGCGATGACGCCGAACTGCCCGAACCCGGCGGCGAGGGCAGTGATTGCGACTGCGACAACCGCCCGATCAGTCCAACGATGGAGTCGGAGCACGCCCGGCGCGTCGGGGGCCGACTCGTCCGGAATGAGTGACGACATCGCCACCAGGTCTAGCGGAGGCGGGCCTCCCAACCCGACGTGATGCCAATTTGCCCACAAACCAGTCACGTTCCGCCGGCGGGTGGCGTCACCGAGCCGGTTAGCCAAGGACTTCATCGTCGTGCCCGGGACGGTCACGCCTCTCCGGGGCGGAAGGGACTTCGTGCTCCGCTGTGGCTGCACGGCGCAGAAGGTCGATGACCTTCTCGTCCGACGTTTGCGAGAAATCTCGGTACCACTCCCCTACCGCGTAGAAGGGCTCGGGGACCTCCACGCAGAGCAGCACGTCGCAGGCATCTCGAATGGCTGCAACCGCCGGACGAGAGGCGACAGGCACTGCGACGACGATGCGGGCCGCTCCGAGGACACGTGCCACCTGACACGCGGCGCGGACCGTGGACCCGGTCGCGATACCGTCGTCGACGATGACAGCGCACCGTCCCTCGAGGTCGCGTCGGGAGCGACCGTCGCGGTACTCATCGGCGCGTCGATTCAGCTCAATGCGCTCACGCTTCTCGACCGCGTCGAGGTCGACCGTTTCCAAAGCAATGGACTGCATGACATCCCAGTTCTCCACCCGGACACCGCCTTCGCCGATTGCTCCCATCGCCAACTCGGGCTGAAACGGGACTCCGAGCTTTCTCACCACGAGCACATCGAGTGGCGCGTCGAGAGACCGGGCGACCTCGAATGCGACCGGCACCCCGCCGCGCGGCAGCCCGAGCACGACGACCTCGCCCCCACCGAGGCCGGCTCGCTTGACCATCTCGGCCAAGTGGCGACCGGCGTCTCTCCGATCGTGGAACCTCACAGCAACCTCCTCGGTGCCACCTGGTGTGTTTCCTACCCCTTTCCCGACCCAGGCGCCGATGGTCCCCCTGACGTGCACCGCAGGACTGTCGGCCGGTCGGGACGGGGCTCCGGTGGGCCGCCTTGGGCGGTGCGAAGATGGGCCGAGTGCCCGCAGGGCGGCACAGACGAGAGGAGCCTTCATGGAAGCGCCGGAGCACCTGAACAGCCATCAGAGGGACACACTGGCGCACATCTTCCGGCACCCCGCGAGCCACAACATCGAGTGGCACGCGGTCCTTTCGCTGCTCAACGCCGTCGGCACCGTCCACGACACCCACAAAGGCCACGTCCTCGTCACCGTGGGAGCAGAGACCGAGACGTTCGAGCCGCGCCACAAGGACATCGATGCGGAGCAGCTGGCCACGTTGCGCCGGCTGCTCCGGAAGGCGGGGTACGACCCCGAAGGGGTGTCCGCGTAGGGCCGTGCGTCGCTCCCGGAAGAGCAAGACGGACTTCATGAGCCAGCCGTGACGACGGGCCCCGTGCTGGCGGCAGACATCGGCGGCACGCGGATGCGTGCCGCGCTCGTCGACGTGGATGGCACAGTGCTCCTGCGGGCAACTGCGCCGACGCCCGGCCAGTCGGCCGTGCCGGCCGCCCTCATCGACCTCATTTGCAGTGTCGGTGCCGAAGAGGGCCACGGCCCGGTGTCCTCTGCCGTGGTCGGTCTCCCCGGAGGCATCGACTATGCGGCAGGAAAGCTGATGTGGGCGCCAAACCTGCCCGAGCAATGGCCACAATTGCTCTCTCGTGACGAGTTATCGGCCAGCCTCGGCCTCCCCGTCCACATCGCCAACGACGCCGATCTGGCCGCGGTAGGCGAGGCAACATTCGGTGCGGGCGCCCTGGGCACCGACGTCGCGTTCATCACCATCTCCACCGGTATCGGGGCCGGCGTGGTCAACGGCAGCCGGCTGTTGCGCGGACGCCGCTCCCTGGCCGAAGTGGGCCACACCGTCATCGACTGGCGCGCCTGGCAGCAGGGACGCCCCTGCACCGTCGAGGAACTGGGATCGGGCAGCGGCATGGCGCGCCTGGCCAGGGAGGCCGGCCTTGGAGCAGTGGGCGCCCACGAGGTCGAGGCAGCTGCCCTCGAGGGCGAGCCGAGGGCCGTCGGGATCTGGCGGGATGCGATCGCCGCTTGTTCCGCCGGCGTGAACAGTCTGGTGATGTCGTTCTACCCCGACACCGTGGTGATCGGGGGCGGCGTGGGCCGGCGGCCGGAATTCTTCGATCCTCTCCGCGAACTGGTCTTGGGGCACCGAGAGCACCACCCCGTCGATCTCGCGATCGTGGCATCGACGCTGGGCGACGATGCTGGGCTGGCCGGCGCGGCCGCGTGGGAGACAGCCACCACGCCCGGTTGAGGCGCGCCCACATCCGCCGCTTGGCCCGGAACCCTTCTTCACAAAATTTGCCCTGCAAAGGGACCCCGGCCTCGGTAAGGTTCTTGAATCTGAAACAAAACTGCAATACAGCTACCCCCGTTGGGGTAGGGAACCAGCAGAGGCCCGCTTGACCGAGCGGGTCAGACCAAAGGAGACAAAAGTGCGTTTCAGCAGGGCAGGCATGTTTGGGGGGCTCTCCCTCGCCATGTCGGTGATGTTGGTCAGCGCCGTGAGCATCGAGGCCTCGGCCTCGATTCGCGCCAGCGGGCCGTCGAACATCTCGACAAGTTCCTTCGACAACAGCTTCACCGTCATGAAACAGTTCAAATCGCTCGCCGCGGCAGGCCATGGCAAGGTCGCGGCGATAATGCCGGACACCGTCAGCTCGACGCGCTACGTCGAGTTCGACCAACCCGATATCACCAAGGCGCTCCAGACAGCCGGGCTGAGCTCGTCGCAGTACGTGGTGCAGAACGCACTGGGCAGCGACGCCACGCAACTGACGGACGCACAGACCGACATTGCCAACGGCGCCACCGTTCTGCTGGTCGACCCGATCGACTCCGGTGTGGGCGCGCAGATCGAGAGCTACGCCAAGACCCGGGGCGTCAAGGTCATCGACTACGACCGCCTCACATTGGGCGGGGCGCGCACCTACTACGTGAGCTTCAACAACGTCACGGTGGGCAAGACCATGGGAGCCGGCCTCGTCAGCTGCGTCAAGGCTTGGCACATCTCGAAGCCTCAGGTCGTCGTCATGCACGGTGCGGTGACGGACAACAACGCCACGCTCTTCGCACAGGGCTACGACTCCGTCATCAACCCGATGTTCCACTCGGGAAAGTGGACCGCGGTGGCCCACACCGCCGGGACCTGGGACCCGCCGACGGCCGAGACGGAGTTCCAAGCCGTCTACACGTCGCATCCCAACACCAACTCGGCCCTGATCCCGAATGACTCCACGGGGGCTCCCATCATCACCTACCTCCAGTCGCTGCACGTCAAGCCCAAGTCGTTCCCGACGACCGGCCAGGATGCGTCGCTGACGGGCCTGCAGAATGTGCTGGCCGGGTACCAGTGCGGCACGGTGTACAAGCCGATCTACCTCGAGGCGCAGGCTGCCGTCGCGCTCGCCCTCTACCTGCGGGCCGGGGCCAAGCCGCCATCGAGCCTGGTGAACGGCAAGACGCAGGACACGACGGCCAACGTGAGTGTACCTTCCGTCCTGGAGACGCCGAAGTGGGTCACGACGTCGAACATGAACTCGACGGTGGTGAAGGACAACTTCGTCCCGGCCGCGCAGCTGTGTGCCGGTTCCTTCCAGTCCGCATGCACCTCGGCGGGCATCACGCCATAGTCGTTGGCCGACGAGCCCAGGTGGGTATTGTCGGCTGAAGAGAAGTCGTTCCAGGCCAACCCCCCGTGACGCGTCGGGGGGTTGGCCATGGAGCAGCCCTGAACGACGCGGTGTCACTGGGGGTACCAAACATGGCCGAAGATGCACCACTGCTGGAGTTACGGGGCGTAAGCAAGGTGTTCGGAGCCGTGCGCGCGCTCAGCGGTGTGAACCTCACCGTCCCCGCGGGCAAGGTCACCGCGCTCACCGGCGACAACGGCGCCGGCAAGTCGGTGACCATCAAGACGATCTCGGGGCTGTGGACGCCGACGGAGGGAGAGATTTACTGGGAGGGCAAACCTGTCCACCCGCACTCCCCCAACGATGCCGAAGCGCTCGGGATCACGACGATCTACCAAGACCTCGCGCTGTGCGACAACCTCGACATCGTCCAGAACATGTTCCTCGGGCACGAGAAATTGCGCTACCGGCTTCTCGACGAGACCACGATGGAGATCGAAGCACGAAAGGTGCTCGCCGACCTCCATGTGACGACGATACGGTCGATCCGCCAGCCGGTCGCCTCCCTTTCCGGTGGTCAGCGTCAGTCGGTCGCTGTCGCCAAGGCGGTCATGCAAGCGGCCAAGCTCGTGATCATGGACGAGCCCACGGCCGCGCTGGGCGTCGCCCAGACGCGCATGGTGCTTGATCTGATCAAACGCCTGTCGAGCCAGGGCACCGCTGTGCTCGTCGTCTCGCACAACCTGAACGACGTGTTCGAAGTGGCCGACCGGATCGTGGTCTTGTACCTCGGCCAGATGGTGGCCCAAGGGCCGGCGGAGGACTTCGACCGCCAATCCGTCGTCGAGTACATGACGACCGGCCGGCTCACTCGAGAGGCGGTTTGACGGGACGATGACTGACACCATCGACGAACCGCTGGCATCCGGCGAGAGCCCGGACGACGTACCCACCGAGGACACGACCGAGATGAACAGCGCGCTCGAGCCCGACGCGCTCGTCGTCCTCGCCCCCGATGTCCTGGCGCAATCGCTGGGCGACTACCTCCGAGCCTGGTGGAAGCGAATCCGAGGTGGCGAGAGCGGTGCCCTCCCCATCATCGCCGGACTCCTCGTGATCTCCATCTTCTTCGAGGTGCAGTCGAGCTCGTTCCTGACGGCGACCAACATGGTCAATCTGTTCGTCCAGGCAACGTTCATCATCCTCCTGGGCATGGCCGAGCTCTACGCCCTGATCCTGAGCGAGATCGACCTCTCCGTCGGATTCGTGGGCGCGGTCGGAGCCTCGATCTCAATGGCCCTCATCGGCGCCCCGCAGAACTGGGTCTGGTGGGCCGGGATCATCGTCGGGATGATCGCCTGCCTGATCATCGGCGCGTTCCAAGGCACGATCATCACCAGGCTCAAGATCCCCTCTTTCGTCGTGACCCTGGCCGGACTCCTCGGCTGGCAGGGCGTCCTCATTTATGTCTTCAACGTGGACAAAGGCGCCGTCGGCGGCGTGATCACGGTCTCGAACAAGGTCATCGACGATCTCGTCAGCGGCACCATGAGCCCCGCGGCGGGTTGGATCCTGCTCGTCGCGCTCGTCGCGCTCTACGGCGCGGGTGAGGTTGTTCGCACGGCGCGAAGACGGGCCAAGGGGCTTTCTGCGCCTCCGTTGAGCATCACGCTCCTGACTGTCGGCGCCGTAGCCGTCGCCGGCGTGGTCCTCGTCTACGTCTGCAACCTGAACCGGGGCACCCTGGTCCCGGTGGAAGGGGTCCCGTGGGTGATCCCCTTCGTGCTCGTCGTGCTGGTGGCCCAATCGTTCCTTCTGGCCCGCACGCGGCTCGGCCGGTACATCTATGCGATCGGCGCCAGCCCCGAAGCAGCCCGGCGCGCCGGCATCCACGTGGCCAGAATCCGCACCGCCGCCTTCGCGCTGTGCAGCTTCACCGCCGGACTCGCTGCGGTGGTGTACGCGTCGCGCTTGGGCTCCATTTCCGTCGGGTTCGACGGCGGCACCTACGTGCTCTACGCGGTCGCCGCGGCCGTGATCGGCGGGGCCAGCCTCTTCGGCGGGCATGGCAAGCCCATCCACCCGCTCCTCGGTGGCCTGGTCATCGCCACGCTCACCAACGGGCTGGCCCTGCTCAACATCAGCACGGCCGGGACGGACATTGCCACGGCTGCCGTTCTTCTCGTCGCGGTGGCCGTCGACTCCACCCTGCGGCGCCGAGGCCGCTCTGGAGCCTTCTGAGGTCACGCCGGCGGCGAAACCCTCTGTCGGCGTGAGGCGGGTGGGGAACGCCTTCGCGCGGGCGGCGGTGGCGCTGCTCTCTGTGGCGGCGTGCCCCGCGGCGCAGGCCGCCACGACGTCGACGGCCACGGCCCAGCCAGTGTCCGCGGGTCCGTCGTGGACGGTGTACCACGGCGACGTGCAGGGGAGCGGTCGCGCCTCCACCATTACCTCGGTCAACCTCGCCGCACCAGCATGGACGTCGCCCGTGCTCGACGGGCAGCTCTACGGTGAGCCGCTCGTCTCGGGCACCCACGTCATTGTGGCGACCGAGAACGACACCGTCTACGCGCTCTCGAGCGCGACGGGCGCCGTGCAGTGGTCGACGCATCTGGGCACGCCCGTGCCCGCGGCATCGCTCGCCTGCGGCAACGTGTCCCCCACCGTCGGGATCACCGGTACTCCGGTCATCGACGAGTCTCGCTCGGAAGTCTTCGTGGTCGCGGACTTGCTCGTCAACGGCCAGCCGGCTCACCGGCTCGTGGGGTTGGACACGGCCACGGGGAAGACCGAACTGCGCCAGCCCGTGGACCCCACGGGCTCCACCCCGGCCGGCCTACTGCAACGTACCGGCCTGACGCTCGACGCCGGTCGTGTGGTGTTCGCCTATGGAGGGAACTACGGCGACTGCTCGAAGTACCACGGCTGGGTGGTCTCGGTACCCGAGGGCGGGGGCACCCCCGCCGAGTTCGCGGTTGACTCGGGCTCCGGTGAGAGTCAGGGTGCGATCTGGATGGGTGGCGCCGCCCCGGTCGTCGACGCCGGCGGCAACGTCTGGGTCACCGCGGGCAACGGCTCGGTCACCGCGGCGGGCCATGCCTACGACAACAGCGACTCTGTGCTCGAGCTTTCGCCGTCGCTCACGCTCCTTCAGTATTTCGCGCCGTCCGCGTGGACCTCCGACAACGCCAGCGACCTCGACCTGTCCACAGCGCCTGCACTGCTCGCCAACGGCCAGGTGGTCGCCGCCGGCAAGTCGCGCATCGTCTACTTGTTGAACCGGTCCAGCCTGGGCGGGATCGGGGGTCAGGAGGCGGCGGTCGGGGGCGCCTGCCGCGACGACATCGATGGCGGGGTGGCCGTCCAGGGCACGACGGTCTTCCTGCCGTGCCTCAGCGGCCCGATCGCGGTGTCGGCCTCCACTTCCCCCAAACAGCTCCGCCTCCTGTGGAGCGCGTCAGTCGGCGGAGGGCCACCCATCATCGCGGCGGGACTGGTCTGGACCATCGGCCAGGATGGCGTCCTCTACGGCCTCAACCCGTCGACCGGAGCGGCCCAGCAGCACGCGACCATCGGGGTGCCGGCCAATCACTTCCCAACCCCCTCGGTCGGCGCGGGCCTCCTTCTTGCTCCCGCGGCGGACCGGGTGGTGGCGTTCTCGGCGTCCTCGGTGGGATCAGCGGGACCGGCGGGTGGGGTGACCACGACGACATCCTCGGCCACGACCACCACGACGACCGTTCGCACCACGACGACGACCTCAGGACCGGCGCAGCGGAGCGCGTCGAGCCCATGGCTCATTCCTGCCGTCGTGATCGGCGCCGTCGCGGTCGTCGGCGGCCTGGCCTGGCTCCGGCGGCGCCGACGCCGCGACGGCCCGGCCTGAGCTCAGTGAGCGGACAGCAGCAGCTCGAGCACGGTGCCGACCCCGGCTGCCACCAGTGAGATGCACACGATGACCGCCGTCACCTGAATCAGCGGGCGGTGCATCGGTTCCCACTCGCCGACATCGTCGAATTCGTCGAGCGCGTACTCGGCATCAGCGTCCACCCAGCCGGGCTCTTGCAGCACGCGCTCGTCCAGGGGTCGGGGTTCGCGTGTCGCGAGATATCCGATGAACGGTGCCAGGCCTTCGGGGAAGTGCGGCTGCGGGGGTCCGGGAAGATGGCCGAGCATCGGTTTCCACATTAGCCCTGCCCAGAGCGCCACGAGGAGCCCACCGTCTACCCTCTCGGCCATGGACGAGCCCCAGCAGATCGGCTTCACCGCGGCCGAGTCGACGCCCCGTTTCCCTCATGACCCCAAGCCGGCGCCCGGCGCGCCCAACGTCGTCGCGATCGTGTTGGACGACACGGGCTTCGGCCATCTGGGATCGTTCGGCTCAGACATCCGGACGCCCCACCTTGACGGGCTCGCCCGCGGTGGAGCGCCCTTCAACCGCTTCCACGTCACTTCTTTGTGCTCGCCCACGAGGGCGTCCTTCTTCACGGGCCGCAACCACCACGCCGTCGGCATGGGGTTCTTGGCTGACATCCCCCTGGCCTTCCCCGGCTATCACGCCCGACTGCCCAAGACTGCCGCCACTCTCCCGCGCCTCCTGCGCGACGCCGGGTACTCCACACTGGCAATCGGCAAGTGGCACCTGACACCGCGCTGGCAGCGTTCGGCCGCTGGGCCCTTCGACACCTGGCCCCTCGGCCTCGGATTCGAGCGCCACTACGGGTTCCTCCAAGGCGACACCAACCACTGGACCCCGAACCTCATCTGCGACAACCACTACATCGAACCGCCCCGCGCTCCCGAGGAGGGGTACCACCTGAGCGAAGACCTGGCGGATCAGGCCGTGCGGATGGTCCAGGACCAGCAGCAGGGAGCACCGGGCAAGCCTTTCTTCTTGTACTTCGCACTCGGCGCCATGCATGCCCCCCACCACGTTGCCGCCGAGTGGGTCGACCCGTACCGGGGCGTGTTCGACAAAGGATGGGACGCCTGGCGGGAGGAAGTGTTCACCCGGCAGGTCGCCTCGGGCATCGTGCCCGATGGGACCGAGCTGACCGCCCGGCCCGAATGGGTGCGGGCCTGGGCCGACCACACGGCTGACGAGCGCCGCATGCTCGCCCGCCAGCAGGAGGTCTTCGCCGGCTTCCTGACACACACCGATGCCCAGATCGGCCGGGTCCTCTCGTCGCTGCAGAGCCTCGGGGTGATGGAGAACACGATGGTGCTGGTCTTCTCCGACAACGGCGCCAGCGCCGAGGGTGGCACGATCGGCAGCGCCAACGAGCACCGGTTCACGGCGCACCTGAGAGAATCGATGGACGAGATCCGCTCTCACTACGACGACTGGGGCGGCTTCACCACCTACAACCACTACGCATGGGCCTGGGCGTGGGCGGGCAATACGCCGCACAAGCTGTGGAAGCGCTACACCTGGCTGGGCGGCACACGCACACCACTCATCGTGCACTGGGGGGAACGCGTGGGCCGTCCCGGCACCGTGCGGTCGCAGTTCGCGCACGCCATCGACCTCATGCCCACGATCATGGCCGCCGCCGGACTCGATCTTCCCGACGCGGTGGACGGGGTGGCCCAGCAGCCCGTCGACGGGGTCAGCCTCCTCTCGGCGCTCGAAGACCCTGCGGCGGCGGAGCTGCATCACACGCAGTACTTCGAGATGATGGGCTCGCGCTCGATCTACCACGAAGGGTGGAAGGCGACCACCAACCACATCAGCACGGGCGTGCTCGACGAAGAGGAGCTGGCCATCGGCAGCCGTCACTTCGACGAGGACCGCTGGGAATTGTTCGACCTCTCCGTGGATTTCTCGGAAGCGTTCGACCGTGCCGGCGACGAACCGGAACGCGCCCGTCACCTCATGGACCTGTGGGCGGCCGAGGCGGGGCGGAACAACGTCCTGCCGATCTCGGACGGCCTGGTCGACCGCTTTGGGGGGTTCATCCCGCCCACCTGGCCCGCTGGTCCGTCGCGGACCTTCCGACCGGGCGGCGGGCCGGTCGCCGACGAGTCGATCCCCCTCCTGTGGGGCGGGTTCCGCATGACGGCCGAGATCGACGCCGGCCCCGAGGACGGCGGCGTCGTCTTCGCTCTCGGCGACTGGTTCGGCGGCTTCGCGCTGTATGTGGTCGGAGGTCTCCCCCACTTCGCGTTCGCCCGCTCGTACGACGTGCTCGAGCTCGCCGCGCCATCGGCGCTTCCGGCCGGTCGTCACGAGATCGCCGTGTCCTACGCCCTGGGTCAGGACGGCGCAGCCGGCCGGATGGTTCTGGTGGTCGATGAAGCCGCAGTCGACGAGACCCCGGTGGAAGGAACGCTCCCGCTGGCCCTCCAACACGGTGGGGCCGGCCTGCGGCTGGGGCGAGACAGCGGCTTTCCCGTGACCCCGCGCTACACGCCGCCGGCAGCGTTCAGCGGCAGGGTGCACCAATTGAGGATTGACGTGCCAGGCTCGTTGAACGCTGACCCCGCTGAAGAGGTGCGTACGGCCCTTCACGCGGACTGACCAGAGCCGACCCGTCGACGACGCGGCCCCAGGACGACCGAGCACCCCCTGTACGCGGTCACGGGGGTGCTCGACAAGGGCGTCCGGCCGGGTGCAATGGCCGTTCCGCGACGGGAGGGTGAACCTGGGCTGAACCTTCGGTGCGGGTTCTGGAAATCGCTTCCGACGGCCATAGCCCGTGCCTAGCGTTGTTCGCATGTTGCGCTCGGGCGCGGGAACCCCCGCCCATCGTTCCGCGCGGAGGTTGGTGCGCGCCGCACGATCTCTCGGTTGTGCGCGCCATCGTGGCTGGAGCGCTCGCAGCTCCGGCGATGCTCTCGCCAACTTCGGCGGGCGCTCTGCCGCCGTCGTTCCACCCTCACGCATAACTATGGAGCCGGTGGGGACGTGGCCGCCGATCCGGGCGGGGGATTCTGGACCACCAACAGCTTGGGTCAGGTCGTCGGCCACGGTGGTGCGCCGTCCTACGGGTCACTCCCGGCGGTCGACCGGACATCGTCCATCGTGGCCATGGCGCCAACACCGGACGGGGGTGGCTACTGGCTCGCCGCCTCCAGCGGCGCCGTGTTCGCCTTCGGCGACGCCGTCAACGACGGGACGGCCGCGAGCAGCAACCTCGCCTCCCCCATTGTCGCCATCGCAACCACACCTGACGGCGGCGGGTACTGGCTCGTCGCGGCAAACGGCGAGGTGTTCTCGTTCGGGGACGCGCGCCCCACGGCTCCTTGGGAGCCACCACCCTCAACCCGCCTATCACTGGCATGACGCCCACCCCCGACGGCGGTGGCTACTGGCTCGTGGCATCCGACGGCTCGGTGTTCTCATTCGGCGACGCTGGCTTCGCCGGCTCAGTCGTGGCCATCAATCCCCCCGGCACATCGTCGCCATGGCGCCCACACCCGACGGCGGCGGCTACTGGCTCGTGGCCTCGACCGGCGAGGTCTTCACTTTTGGCGACGCCGTCAATAACGGCTCGCTGGCCGGTGACAGCGCGTTGGCGCCCAGTCAGGGAACCACTGTGACCGGCTTTATCGTCCATCCGATCCGGCCGAGCTACACCCTCGTCGAATCGAACGGAACGGCTCCGACGTACGCTCCCTCCCATTCGACCAGCCAGCCGACGACGACAACCACGACGACTTCGACCACTTCCCCCCCGGGCACGCCGCCACCAGCGATCGGCTCGTCGATCCTCGGCGTCTACGGGGGCGGGGGTAACCCCAGTACGGTCTCGAACCTCGCTGCATCGCTCGGCGCCAAGCCCCACTACGCGATGGACTTCCTCGACGGCACCAGCTGGTCCACCATCACGCAGCCCACCTACCCGTACAAAACCTGGAAGGGCGCGGGCTACACGATGATCTGGGGCGTCGACATGCTCCCGAACTCCTACTCGCCGAACTCCAACCCGAGCGCGGTCGGTGGGAGCTGCAACGGACTGACCCAGGGAGCCACCGGCGCGTTCGACAACTACTTCGCCACCGTCGCGCAGAACATTGTGAACGCCGGCTTCCCCATCGCCGTCATCCGGCTCGGGTGGGAGTTCAACGGCGGGTGGTTCCCTTGGGCCGCCCACGGGTGTGCGTCAGCCTTCGCCACCTACTTCGCCCACATCGTGACCGCGATGCGATCTGCCACCGGTCAGAAATTCACCTTCGAATGGAACCCGACCCTCGGAGACCAAGGCGCCGGGGACCTCGCCAGCTACTACCCGGGCGATGCCTTCGTGGACTACGTCGGCCTGGACTTCTATGACGTTGATTGGGCCACCTACCGCGGCCAGCCGGCTGAGTTCCAATACGAGCAGACGCAGCCCTACGGACTCGACTGGCTCGCCAGCTTCGCCTCGCAGCACACCAAGGCGATGGTGTTCCCAGAGTGGGGGCTGGGCTGGGGGACGTGCTCGTCCGGTGGCCAGCCCATTTCGGGCTCCTCCCAGGTGTGCGGCGGCGACGACGCCACGTTCATCAACGAGAGCGCCGCATGGTTCGCCTCACACAACGTGGCCGAGGCGACCTTCTGGGACTTCGGGACCAGTTCGGTCAATGGGTCCAACCCCAAGACGCTCGCCGCCCTGGCCACCAACTTCGGCTAGGCCCCCGGCCGACTCGACACCACGACGGCGCGGGGGTGTTCGAGGCTCTCTCGGGTCGTACGTGAGTGCGCCGGCGCGCTCACTCGCTCTGTCGCACCCCGGCCAGCTCGCTCAGTTCCTCGATGCGAATCGCTCCCGGTCTGGTGCCATCTGCCGCCGCACGGACCGCCAGACGCTGCAAGAGAGCATTCACCGGGGTGGGCACTCCGTGGAGGCCGCCCAACAGCACGATCTCCCCGTTGAGGAACTCGGCCTCGATCGACCCCGCGCCCCGGGCCAGGCTCTGCCAGCTCGATCCCCCCTGCCACTCACCGGTGGGCGTGGCCGACAGCTGCAGGTAGTCACCCCGCCGCTCGCGGTCCTCCTCGCCGGTGGCCACGTCAATCCGCGCCGCCGCCAGCACCTCTTTGCCCTCACGTTGCGCCTCGCTGCGCCAGGACGCTGAACCTGTGTTCGGGTCCGCTGAGTGCCTCCACCGCGTTGGCCAAATTCATCAACAGCTTGCGATATTTCCAACGCATGATGTCGGGCCGGGCAACCGACTGGAACGTCGTCGTCGCAATGGCATCCGCGATGGCCTGTCCTGGCTCGTCGATACCCGCCGGGAAGCGCCCAAGGTCGAGCAGCCCAGAGACCGGCGACGAGTGCACCTGGACCACGCCGGGTCGTAGCTGCGTGGCTGGGCACATGACGCACATGCCGTACGTCTCGGGGAAGTGCCGCAGGACCCGCCGCTCGTTCTCGACCCCGTTCTGCATGCAGACGACCCGCGTGGAAGGCGGAGCCACCATCAACTGCCTGACCGCGTCCTCGGTGTGCTGGCTCTTCACGGCCAGCAGCACGACGGTGTCGGAGTCGGTGTCGCCGCCCCACGTCACCTGTGCGGGGTTCGACACGACGGGGATGGGCAGGGTGACGGTCTCGTCGGGGCTCTCGAGGGTCAGGCCGGATTCGAGGGCCCGGCCATGTTCGCCCCGCGCCACCAGCGTGACGTCATGGCCCTTCTGGAACAGACGGGCCCCAACCGTGCCGCCGATGGCACCGGCCCCCATGACGAGGAAGCGCATGGAGTGCACTCTGCCACGTGCCAAGCTCTTCGCGTGGCGACAGTCAACCTGGTGGAACGCGCCGCGGCGCTGGGCGGCACGTTCGCCGGTCTCCCACTGCGCCTCGTCGGAAGCCTGGCCGCGCCGGCCCGGGGCGACATCGCGCGCACCGTACGGCGCTCCGTCGGGATGAGGGAGGAACCACCTCGGATCGCCAATGATCCAGAGGAGGCCTACATGCCACCGCACGGCATGGCGCGGGCGGTCCACGCCGACCTGCCCACCATGCTCATCGGTGGGCTCAGCGCCCTGCTGTTGCAGTCGCTCCATCCGCTCGCCATGGCCGGCGTGGCGGAGCACTCGAACTACCGGGAGGATCCGCCGGGCCGGTTGCGGCGGACGGCAGCGTTCGTCGCCACAACAACCTTCGGAACGATCCCCCAGGCGGAGGCCGCCATCGCCCAGGTGCAGCGGGTCCACCGCCGGGTGAAGGGGACGGCTCCCGACGGGCGGCCCTACTCGGCTGACGACCCCGACCTGGTGACGTTCATCCACGTGGCCGAGGTCTCGAGCTTCCTGGCGTCCTCGCAGCGTTACGGACCGCGGCGCTCACGCCGGAGCAGTGCGACCGCTACTACGAGGAGGTCGCCCCCGTCGCGCTGGCCCTCGGGGCCACCTGGGCCCCACGCTCATCCAACGAGGTCGAGAGCTACCTGCTGCGGGTACGGCCCGAGCTCTACGCCGGACCGCAAGCCAAGGAGGCACGGGATTGGCTGCTCCTGGGCGTGGCGCGTCGACCGAGCGAGCGTGCGGTCTACTCCCTCGTGCTGGCCGCCGCCGTCAGCATCCTGCCCGGCTGGGCCCGCCGCGAGCTCGGGCTGTCCCTCGTTGGTCCCCTCGATCTCTTCGTCGACACGGCGGCGGTGACACCGCTCACGCGTGGGCTCAACGCGGCGCTGCGCTGGATGGTGGCCCCTCCGGGCTGATGCTCAGGTGGCGAGCGACAGGCCCCCGTCGACCACCACGACCTGGCCCGTCACGTACGCGGCGCGCGGCGAGCGCCAGGATCACCTCGGCCACGTCTTCAGGCTGCCCCGCCCGCTTGAGCGGAGCAACCTGGCGCACTACTTCGCGAATGACGTCCCAGTCCGCGGTCCAGGGCGTGTCCACGAGTCCCGGCGCCACGGCGTTGACCCGGACCTCGGGCCCGACGACTTTGGCCAGGAGCGTCGTCATGTGGTTCAGGGCCGCCTTGCTGGCCGCATAGGGAATGGACGAGCCGGTCGGGCGCACGCCCGCCACCGAGGCGACGTTGACCACCGAACCGTGAGCGTCGCGCAGCGCCGGAAGGGCCGCAACGGTCATGGCCCAAGTCCCGAACACGTTGACCTCGAAGATGCGCCGCCACACGTCGACGGACGTGGCCTCGAGGTCGTGGTGCGGGATCACGGCGGTCGTTCCCGCATTGTTCACGAGGGTGTCAAGACGCCCCCAGCGCTCGAGGGCCGCACGCACCAGGCGCTCGGGTACGTCGGGATCCGTGATGTCGCCCTGCACGTAGAGCGCGTCGGGCAGCGATGCAGCCACAGCCTTTCCTTCGTCGACCGTACGCGACGAGTTGACCAAGACGGCCGCCCCGGCCGCCGCGAAGGCGCGGGCCGTTGCGGCGCCGATCCCGCTGGACGAGCCCGTGACGGCAACGACCTGGCCGTCGAGTGGCCCGTCGCTCATGGCGACCCGGTCACCGCGGAGAGATCCCCCAGCGGCCCGTCCACTCCTCACCGGGTTGGAGGTCGATGACGTCCTTGCCCGTGCGCAGCGCGTTGGGGGGGCACGTCATCGGCTCGATGGCGACGGCACGCCGCCGGCGCTGCACCTCGGCCAGCGTGTCGCCCGTGTAGACCATCAGGTAGGGGAAGCCGGGGTCCGCCCACAAGGTGGCGCCGGTGGAGCCGCCCGGCGCGTCGAGGCTGGCCCGGGCCATGCCGTCGGCATCGCGCTCCAAGGTGGTGTACGCGGTATCGAGCACCGCGGGTCCGACGAAGCGGGACGTGGTGAAGTCCGCTTCGCTGCCCTCTACCGGCGTGAGCGCTCCCGTCGGGAGGCCGCGGTCGTCGACGTCGAGCGTGTGGCGGGCCGGCAGGTGGAGGATCGCCCCGTCGACCGTCTCGGGGCCCGCGGTCAGATAGGGGTGAAAACCGAGCCCGAAGGGAACCGGCCCTTGGTGGAGCGACTGCGCCGTCGTTGTGACGGTCAGGCCCTCCCGCCCGACGTGATACTCGAGCTCGAGCAGGAGAGAGAACGGATAGCCGGGAGAAGGATGCAGCTGAAGCCGGAGTGAGAGCTGGTTCTGGTGCCGGGTTTGGAGCGTCCAGGGCAACCACCGCACGAGGCCGTGGATGGCGTTCCGGCGCTCTGGCTCATCGAGCGCGGCCTGGGCCCGCACGCCGTTGAACTCATAGCGGCCGTCGGCCAATCGGTTGGGCCAGGGGGCGAGCACCTGGCCGCGTCCCGAGTGGGACCACTCGTCTGCTCCGAAGCCGTCGATCACCTGGTTGTCACCCACGGCGTAGGCGCGCAGGGTGGCCCCCACCTCGCAGACGATGACCTCCTGGCGGCCGTGGCCAATGCGCCACTGCTGGCCGGTCGGCGAGGCGACGGAGATCCTGGGCGTTCGGGCGGGCATTGCGAGTGAATTGAAGCAGACCAGGAACTCCGCGGGGGTGAGGGGGCAATCCGCCAGCAGGTGAAGGCACGGTGACCGGGGGAAGAACGCCCTGTGACAGCTCCTGCCTGCCCAGGCCGTGGCCGGTAGGGTGAGGACAAGTGAGGATTCTCGTCACCAACGACGACGGGGTGACGGCGCCCGGTCTGGCAGCGCTGACGAGGGCGCTCGTCGACTGGGCCGAGCGGTCGGACCCCGGCGAGAGGGACTCTCCGCACGAGATCATCGTCATGGCCCCGAGCTCCAATTACAGCGGGGCCAGCGCGGCAGTCGGCTCGGTCACCGACAGGACGACCATCGGCTACCAACGCGCCGTCATCGAAGGTGCTGAGGACGTCGAGGCCTACGGGCTCGACGCATCGCCAGCTCTCTCGGTGATCGCGGGCACGCTCGGGGCGGTCGGTCCGAGGCCCGACCTGGTGCTCTCCGGCATCAACCACGGCGTCAACGTGGGCCGCTCGGTACTCCACTCCGGCACGGTCGGCGCGGCCCTGACGGCCAGCCAACTCGGAATCAGCGCGCTGGCGGTGTCCCTGCGTGTCGGCGCCGAACCTGATCCGTGGGAGTCGGCGGCGGATCTGGCGGTGGCACTCATTCCGATGCTGTTGGCGGCGCCGGTGCGGACTGTCCTCAACCTCAATGTGCCGCACCTGCCCCTGGCCGACATCCGCGGCTTGCGCTGGGCCCGGGTGAGCGGAGCGGGGCTGATCAAGGCGGCCCGAGGCTCGGGTACCTGGGAAGCCCCGAACGAGGAGGAGATCGAGGGCCCGGCGGCCGCAGAGGCGGCGCGCTCGGTCATGGAGGGCGAGCCCGAGGAGAAGGGGGAGATTGTCCTGACGGTCGGATCCCCCTTCCCGCACTCGGGCGACCTCGGCCTGGCGGACGCAGGTGCCGAGGACGCGACGCTCGTCGCTCAGGGCTACGCCGCCCTCACCGCGCTACGGGGCCCGCGGGCCGAGGAGGATCCCGAACTCCTGGGTCAGCTCGACCAGGGGCTGGCCCCGGCTCTCTCGCATTTCAGTTTTCGCTAGCTAGCTGAGCTGCTCGCTTAGCTGCTGAAACCGGGGCGGCGGTCGGCGCCGCCGTTGGGGTATCCCCGTGCCGGTCCGAGGGACGGTTTCGCTAGAGGCGTCCGCCACCTGTCTCCAGAAACTATCAACCGATTCGTTAAGAGTGTTCCGCGCCTCCGCCGAGGAACGGCACAGCCTTGTCACGCGCCGAGCGCACTGCCCTTTAGTCAGTCGTCCTCGCCGGGACGCCGCCGCCGTTGGGGTATCCCCGTGCCGGTCCGAGGGACGGTTTCGCCAGAGGCATCCGCCACCTGTCTCCAGAAACTATCAACCGATTCGTTGAGAGTTTTCCGTGCCTCCGCCGAGGAACGGCACAGCCTTGTGACGCGCCGAGCGCGCTGCCCTTTGCTCAGTCGTCCTCGCCGGGCCGCTGCCGCCGCCGCTTCGTCTGGGCGCGCCGCCGCTTGGCCTCGACCCGACGCGCCTGCGAGCTCTTCGTCGGCCGTGTCGGCATCCGGGCCGGCTGCACCCGCAGGCCGGCATCGAGCTTGCGAGCCAGGCGCGCCAACGCCAGCTCCCGATTGCGCGCTTGCGAACGCGATTCCGAGGCACTCGCCCGCACGATCGGGCCGAGGCGCTCCAAGAGCCGCGCCCGCTGGCGCGGTCCGAGCGTGGGCGACGCTTCAACGTCGAATTGCACCTCCACCCGGCTGAGCGTGCGGTTGGCGTGCTGACCTCCCGGGCCACCGGACGTCGTGGCCCGCCAAGCGATCTCCGCCAGCGGCAGGTCCAGGCCGCGGTGCACGTGCAAAGTCTCCTCGGACGTCACACGACGAGCGTACGAGCACCCGGGGTACGCTCCGGGCCATGGACTACCGACACCTCGGACGCTCAGGCATGCTTGTCTCCGCTCTCTCCTACGGCAACTGGATCACTCATGGAAGCCAGATTGAGGATGATGCGGCGGCTGCGTGCGTGAAGGCGGCGCTGGACGAGGGCATCACCACCTTCGACACGGCCGACGTGTATGCCATCGGGCGGGCCGAGTCGGTGCTGGGCCGAGCGCTCAAGGGTGTACGGCGTGACTCCATCGAGATCTTCACCAAGGTCTACTGGCCCACGGGGCCCAATCCCAACAATCGTGGCCTGTCACGCAAGCACATCATGGAATCGCTCCACGCATCCCTCGAACGGCTGCAGACCGACCACGTCGACCTCCTCCAAGCTCATCGTTTCGACTACGAGGCACCGCTGGAGGAGACGATGCAGGCCTTCGACGACCTCGTCCGCCAGGGCAAGGTGCACTACATCGGTGTCTCGGAGTGGACGGCGGCGCAGATCGAGGACGCGCTGCGCCTCGCCGACGAGATGGGTTTCGACCGCATCGTCTCCAATCAGCCCCAATACTCCTTGATCTGGCGGGTCATCGAGGCGGAGGTCGTTCCATTGTGCGAGAAGGAGGGCGTCAGCCAGATCGTGTGGTCGCCGCTCGCACAGGGCGTCCTGACTGGAAAGTACCTCCCGGGAGCGTCCAGCCCGCCGGAGGGCTCCCGAGCGATGGGCCCGGAGGGTGGGGAAATGAGCTGGCTCCTGCGCGACGAGGTACTTGAGCCGGTGCAGGCCTACGTCGCGCTGTGCCGGGAGGCCGGCTACACCCCCGCGGCGGTGGGGCTGGCGTGGGTGCTGCAGAACGAGAACGTGAGCAGCGCCATCGTCGGCGCCAGCCGGCCCGAGCAGATCGCCGAGAACGTCAAGGCGCTCGATGTCGTGCTCGAGCCCGACTTCGTCGAGGCGATTGAGAAGGTCCTCGAGCCGGCCACCCTCTTCGACCCGAATTTCACCTTCAGTCCAGACCGGCGCCCCTGACCAGGACGGTACGCACGAGCCAGGTCAACCTTCTGCGCCGAAGCGAGAGGTGAACGAACGCACGGCGAGGGTCGAGTGGCTGCGCTGTTCCTCAAAGACGCGGGTATATCCCGTGTGTGCGATGCGCCAGCCTTCCTCCGTCAGCCGATAGCGGTCGTCGTAGAAGGCCGTTCCCCCGATCTCTACGTCGGCTTTGGCGACGATGACGCGATCCTGCAGGTACCAAAGGCCGTGGGCCGTGGTCTCCGATGTGAAGGTGATCTCGGGATGATGGCCGTGGTGCTCGGTCACGATGCCGGGGTCGCCGAGGACCGCCTTGAGCCAAGAGACGATGGCCGTCCGACCCTCGAGCACGGTCTGGCCGTCCTCGTAGGACGCGGTGGCGTCCTCAGCCAGCAGATCGCCGAGCTCCTCGAACTGCTTGAGGTCCAACGTGCGGAAGTACGCGTACTTCACGCGCCGTATGGCCTCCAGCTCGGCCGCTGTATCCATGTGCGCACCTCTTTCGCTCCGGGCCGCGACGGCCCCGGCCAGGGTAGTTTCCCCTGGAGTTGGCGGGTCACTCCGGCTCGGACAAGCATCTCCGGTGTGTCCAGGCAGAAGCAGCGCCAAAGGATCGCCGCCTACGGCGTCTGTCGGGACGCCGAGGGGCGACTCTTGCTGGCCGCGAGCCTCGACCACCCTGAACATGCGGGGGCGTTGGTTCCTACCCGGTGGAGGCGTCCAGCACGGCGAGAGCCCGCCGGAGTCGCTCCGCAGGGAGATCGCGGAGGAGTCGGGCCTGACCGTCTCACTCGGGCCCCTCCTCGAGGTGCTCTCCGATGTGCGGACCATTCCAGACGGCACCAGCCTGCACACCATCCGCCTCATCTACAGGGTGGAGTCGTGGGAGGGGACCCTCCGGCCCGAGATTGGCGGCACCACCGATGCGGTGGGGTGGTTCACGCCAGAGGAGGTCAAGACCATGCCCTTGGCGCTCTACGTCCAGACCGTCGTGGACAACCAGCTGTGACGAGCGTCGACCCCGGCGACGGGCGACACCACGTCGTGATCATCGGATGCGGCTTCGGAGGCCTCTTCGCGACCCGTGCGCTCAGGCGGGCGCCGGTCCGGGTGACCCTCATCAACCGGACCAACCATCATCTCTTTCAGCCGCTTCTTTATCAGGTGGCGACCGGCATCCTCTCGGAGGGACAGATCGCCCCTGCCATCCGCGACGTGCTGCGGAAGCACAAGTCCGTGCGCGTCCTGCTCGCGGAGGCCGAGCACATCGACGTCGCGGCGCGGGAGGTCCACGCCGACGAGTTCGGCCGGCCACTGACGATCGGCTACGACAGCCTGATCATCGCTAGTGGTGCGACGTCCTCCTACTTCGGACACGACGAATTCCGCGCCGCGGCCTTGGGCATGAAGTCCCTCGACGACGCGCTGGCGTTGCGGGGCCAGATCTACGGCGCCTTCGAGCTGGCCGAGGCCGAGCCCGATGCCGAGGCCCGGCGCCGCCTGATGACGTTCGTGGTGGTGGGGGGCGGCCCAACCGGCGTCGAGATGGCAGGACAGCTCAAGGAGCTCTCGCGACGGGCACTCCACCGGAACTACCGCGTCATCGACCCCCGCGACACCCGCGTCGTCCTGGTCGAGGGCCTCGACGGGCTGGTCGGGTCGATGGGCCCTCGCCTCTCGCGCCTGACGGCACGCGACCTCACCCGCATGGGCGTCGAGATCCACTTGGGCGCCATGGTGACCAACCTGGACGAGACGGGCGTCGAGATCACCAAGAAGGACGGCGCAACGGAGCGGGTCCCGGCCGCAACGAAAGTGTGGGCGGCTGGGACACGCGGCTCGGGCCTCGGGGCCACACTCGCTGATGCCGCCGGCGTTCCGATCGACAAGTCGGGGCGGATCCTCGTCGAACCCGACTGCTCTGTGCCGGGACACCCTGAGATCTTCGTCGTGGGCGACCTGATGGCGCTCAACGAGCTCCCGGGTGTGGCCGAAGTGGCCATCCAGTCGGGGATCCACGCTGCCCGGACCATCGTGCGACGTCTCGAAGGGAAACCGGCCAAGCCGCTCCGCTACCACGACCTCGGGACGTTGGCGGTGATCTCCCGCTTCCGCGCTGTGGCCAAGGTCGGCCCCCTCCGGGTGGGCGGGTTCGTCGGATGGTTGCTCTGGCTCGTCGTGCACATCACCTTCCTCACCGGGTTCAAGAACCGCTTCGGAGCGCTGGCCCGCTGGGCCGTCAGCTTCATCGGCCGGGGTCGCTACGAAAGGGCACTGACCGGCCGTTGGGTGGACCGGGCAGAGCAAGCGACGAAATCCTCCTAAGGTTCGGCCCGAACAAGACGACCACAACGGGGGACCTATGCCCATCAACGTCACGCCCATCCCCGGGCTGAATGACGACATCAACGACATTCGGCTCCGCACGGCCCGCATCGTCAACGAGAAGATCCTGCCCAACGAGTCTCTGTTGTGGCATGCCCGCGGCAGCACTGTGACTGACGCCGACCGAGCGGAGGCCAAGGAGCTCCGGCGGCAGATTCAAGAGACGGTGAAGGCCGAGGGACTCTGGGCTCCCCATCTCCCCCCTGAGTACGGCGGCATGGGTATCGACTTCATGGCGCACGCCTATATGAACGAGATCCTCGCGTACGCCGTGGGTGCGGCCTCGCTGTTCGGCGTCGTCGCACCGAACTCGGGAAACCAAACCATCTTGGTCAAGTACGGGACGGAGGAACAGAAGAAAAAGTGGCTCCTCCCGCTCGTCGAGGGGACGATGCAGTCCGGCTTCTCCATGACCGAGCCGGAGAACGCTGGCTCGGACCCACGCTCCATTCAGACCACGGCCATCCGCGAGGGGGACGAGTGGGTGATCAACGGGCACAAGTGGTTCACCTCGAACGGGCTCGCTGCGGACTTCTTCATCGTCATGTGCCGGGCCAAGGAATCAAAGGACGACGAAGGGCCGGGGCGGATGGTCCAGATCATCGTGCCGACGTCGACGCCTGGGGTCATCATCGAGCGCGGCATCGGGATCTGGGGCAGCCCGAAGTCGGATCACTGCGAGGTGCGCTACGACCAGGTCCGCGTCCCCCAGGAGAACCTGCTCGGCCAGGTGGGCGACGGCCACCGGGCGGCCCAGGACCGCCTCGGCGCCGGACGGATCTTCCACTGCATGAATTCCGTGGGCCAGATGTGGCGCGCCTTTGACCTGATGGTCGAGCGCCTGCTGACCCGCGAGGTGCACGGCGGCCTCCTCAAGGACAAGCAGTTCATGCAGGGCTTCGTGGCCGACAGCTATATGGACCTCCAGGCGGCCCGCCTCATGACGATCCATGCCGCGGAAAAGGTGGACAAGGGCGACCCGCAGGCGCGTACAGAGATCAGTGCCATCAAGGTCTTCGTGCCGGCCGCCTACAGCCGCGTCGTCGACCGGGCCATTCAGGTCTGGGGGGCGGCGGGGGTCACCAATGACCTGCCGCTGGCCCAGATGTACCTCGGCGCCCGCACGCTGCGCCTGGCCGACGGGCCCGACGAGGTGCATCGCATCCTCATCGCAAAGAACGTCCTGCACCACTACGAGAAGGGCGGCAGCTGGGATTTCGCCGGGTGAGCACGGTGACCTGAGAGGAGGTGGGGCGGGCTCGATCCTTCGTCAGGTTTCCATGCGGGTCGGTTGTTCAGAGCGCCAGCGGGCGTTGGCCTCCTCGAAGAGCCGCCGGGTTCTCGTGAAGTCACGCGGTCGCTCCTCGTAGGAATCGAAGGCCCACTCCGAGCGTTCGACCCCGAAGAAGTCACCGCCGTACACGTGGAGGGCGACGGCGAACTCCCGACGGGAATTTGTGACGGAGTGCACCACGTCGTCCCCGAGCACGAGGACGTCACCGGCGGGCAGCTCCCGACCGCCCGACGGCTCAAGACCGCCTGGAATGCGGCGATAGAACGCGTTGTCCTCTTGCCCGCCGTACATGCCGATCACGGCCCACATCCGGTGTTCGTGCGGGTTGAGGGCCATCCCCGGGGTCCAGGCCACGTGGAGGATGGTCAGCTCGGCATCGTTGTGGAGCGTGGTGATGCCGCCTGCGACGACCGGGCCGAGCGCCGCTTCGAGCGTCCCCGGCTCCCCAATGAGCTCTTCGAGGACAGCGCGCACGGCTAGTACGGGCGTGTGTTCGGACAGAGCGCCTTGGCACCGGGTCACGATGTCGTCGACGGCGAGCGTCACGAGAGCATCGTAGGTCCGACCGACGCGGGCCGGGCGCTCTAGCTTTGGGGTGATGGAACGAACAGTGGTCCTGGTGCATGGGGCGTGGCACGGCGCGTGGGCGTGGGATCGGGTGCTCCCCCTCCTCGCTTCGGCGGGCATTACCGCCACTGCTCTCGATCTCCCGGGCCACGGCGAAGACGAAGGCGCACTCGGTGACCTGCACGCTGATGCAGCGCGAGTCCGAGAGACACTCGACGAGCTCGGCGGTGCAGCGGTACTCGTCGGCCACTCTTATGGGGGAGCCGTGATCACCGAGGCGGGGGCCCATCCCGCGGTCCAGCATCTTGTCTACATCGCCGCGTTCGCGCTCGACGCCGGCGAATCGTGCGTGAGCGCGGCGATGTCTGAGATGGAGGCGGCCCAGATCTCCCATGAGGGTCGGCCCAACCTGGGTGCGGCCTTCATGATGGAGCCGGGCGACCTGATCACTCTCGACCGCGGCGGCGCGACCGAGTGTCTCTACAACTCCTGCGACGCGGAGGCCGTCGACTTCGCGCTCGCCCGCCTGGGGCCTCAGCCGCTCGTCACCTTGCAGGACGCACCGGAGGCGATCGCCTGGCGGACCAAGCCGTCCACGTACGTCGTGTGCGCCAATGACATGGCCGTTCACCCTGACCTCCAGCGCGTCATGGCTCGACGGTGTGGTTCGGTCATTGAGTGGCGGACGGACCATTCACCGTTTCTCTGCCGTCCTGACCTCGTCGCCAGGTTGTTGGGAGGGCTGGCCAGGGGCGCCAGTTGATGCTCTCAGCGCCGCCCGGGCGACTCGCCGCTCGTCCGGGCCGGCACCAATCCGAGCAAAGGAGGTCAATCGGCCGTTTCCCGGCGTGCCGGAGCTGAAGGTCCAGCGAGAAGTGCAGCGATTTTGTCTGCCTGATCCTCGAGGTTTGCGTAGTTCGCCACGAATGTTCGGCCAGATGACCCGAGGCGCCTTCTCAGATCGGGGTCCGCGAGCAGCGTCCTCAGCGCCTCTTCCCATTGTTCGGGACTGTCAGCCAGAAATCCCGCACCCGAGCCCTCGACGAGGTTCCTGTTGATCCCGACTGGACTGGCGACAACGGGGAGCCCGGCGGACATGTATTGCAGCAGCTTGAAGCCCGCTTTTGCCCGGGCGTACGCGGTGTCCGGGAGTGGCATGATGCCAACCGCGAACGACGAGAACAGCGCCGGCTCATCGGACAATCGCCATTCCCGGAACTCCGACGGGCCCGACCAGGGGTGCGACGACACGACTTGCAGCCGAGCAAGACCCTCGTCTTCCAGCCTGGCGAACACGGGACGAAGCGGATCCAAGTAGCGGATGCCGCCGCTGGTCCCGGCCCACCCGATCAGGTGATCCGACTCCGTATGTACTGCCGGGGCGTACATCGTTGGATCCGGGACCGTCGGCAGTATCGTGACGCCTCCGGGCGGAGTGGGAAGGTGCTCTGCCAGCGCTGGCGTGCTCACGATCAGAGCGTCGGCCCGGCCCAAGATCCTTGTCATCTGGTGCGGTCCGTAGAGCCATCGGGCTCCTCGGCCCTTGCCGCGCATGGAGGGCGTCTCTGCGTAGAGCGCGTCGTCGAGGTCGAAGACCACACGACCTTGGAACCTCTCAACAAGTCTGGCGATGCATCCTGGACCCAGTGCATACAGACCCCGTTGGACGAAGAGCGAGTCGTACTCCTTCAGAAGCCCGTGCAGCTGGTGGTACCGCGAGGCATAGCGCACTCCATGATCGGCAAAGTACCGCACCTGACCGACTCTGCCGGGCCGCCGATCTGGTCGGTCATCAGCCGGGAAGGCGTCCACGACACCCAGTCGTTCGCTCAGTCGACCAACGTGCTGGAGGGCCCGGTAGCGGGTCGACGCGCTCCAGTCTCCATGCTGGGTCACGACCGCAACCGTCATCGACACGGCCGGTCTGCGCGGTCGCAGTCCGCCGGAGCGTTGGCTGTCCCACCCGGTCGACCAGCTCGAAACGGGGACATGTTCAGCCGGCGACGAAGTACCCCGAGCCGTGATCGACGTCCAGTGGTTGCCATTCGTTCCAACTCCTACACGGCGCTCGTGATTCCGTCCAGTCTGCGACCGTTACGGCGCCCCGCGGAGTGGACAAGCACCTTCGGCACAGCGCAGCCAATCGTGCCGGCCGATCTTCGTTGGCGGTCACCGCACACGAGTCCCCAAAGGGGTGGCGTCAATCCGCCGCCGCGCTGTCCGTTCACATTGCCGTAATCCACGCGACGGGCGGACGTCCGTTGTCAGGGAGTTGTCTTTTGTCGATGAACGGCAAAAAGTTCGTTGCCCGTTCGCGATGAGTTAATTACGTGTTCGTAGATTAGAAACAGCGTCGAAACGTGGCGTCGGTAACGTCCTGCGCGTGGCTCACGACTCTCGGGGGGGCCGCAGAAAAACTCACACGCTTTCGGGGATCTTCGGTCCAATGCGCCGCGGCCGTCGAAAGCGTCAGCGATTCACCGGTCCACAACTGCTTCTCGTGACCGACCTCGTCTGCATGAGTCTGCCCATTTCCTGGGAGCGCAGCCACTACCGGGGTCTCCTGACCGCAGCGGTCATGTCGTGCCTCCTCTTCTGGTCGGTCGATCTGTACCGCCCCCGGCTGCAGCCCTTCGTGCTTGACGAGATCCCGATCCTTCTCGGTTGCTTGCTGGCTTCCACGGCCGTGGTCGCGACGCTGAGCGCGCTCCGGCACCCGACTGTCGGCAACTCCGTGTATCTCGCCGCGGCGGCCGTCGCGATTGCGCTCACTCTCGTGGGACGGGCGATGGCCAATCTCGTAATCAGACAGGCACGAGGGCGCCAATTGGTGCGTCACAGTTCGATCGTCATCGGGTCCGGACCCGTCGCGGAGCGGTTGGCGGATTCCCTGGCCTCGGCGCCCCACTACGGCCTCCGTGTCGCTGGCTATCTTGCCGATCGGCCCGATCCCCACGCCACGTCTTCGGCCGGAACGTATCTCGGACGCATCCCGTGCCTGCGGTCAAGCATTGATCAGGTCGGGGCAGAGGTGGTCCTGGTCAGCGACCGCGGGTTCGCCGAGGAGGAGTTGGCTTCGATCGTGCGTCAGGCGCTGTGGAACGACTGCAGCATTTTCATGGTTCCCCGGCTCCACGAGTTGAATCACCCCACATGGAAGTCCGAGATGATCGGCTCCATCCCGGTGGTCCGGTTCGGCCACTCCGGAAGGGGAGGCGTCCCGTGGAAGTGCAAGCGCGCCTTTGACCTCACGGTCAGCGCGGTAGCCCTGTTCCTCCTCGCCCCCGTTTTGCTCGGGTGCGCGATCGCCGTCCGGATCGACAGTGGTCCGGGAATCCTGTTCCGCCAGACCCGGGTGGGATGTGACGGGCGCCCATTCCAGCTCTTCAAATTCCGGACACTCCGTCCTGCGAGCGAGGAGGAGTCAGGGACGACATGGTCGATCAGCAACGATTCGCGTGTCAGCCGCATCGGGCGGCTCCTCCGGCGTACCTCCCTCGATGAGCTGCCGCAGCTCTGGAACATCCTGCGGGGAGACATGACCATCGTCGGCCCCCGCCCCGAGCGGCCGCACTTCGTCGACAAGTTCACCGTCGAGGAGCCGAATTATTGCTTCCGTCACCGGGTGCCCGCAGGACTCACTGGCCTTGCGCAGGTAAATGGGATGCGCGGTGACACGCCGATCAGCGAGCGGGCGAATTATGACAACTACTACATCGACAACTGGTCTCTTTGGATGGACATGAAGGTCATCCTCAGGACGTTCTCAGAGGTCGTAACGGGAGGTGGCGGATGATGATGGACCGGTTCCCGTGCGAGGAGGGCGCGCCGCGACTGCGGATACTCCACGTAAGTCAGCCGGTGGACGGTGGGACCGCATCGGTTCTGCAGTTGATCGCGAAGGCCGACCGAGATCGGGGGCACGACGTGAAGATCGCCTCTCCATCTGGCCCTCTGGAACAGTGGGCCCACTCAGAAGGCGTCCCCTGGACCGGTCTGCATCTCACCCGGGAGCCGTCGCTGCAGGATCTCCCGTCGGTCCGCAAACTGCGGCGGCTCTTGGTAGGCGTCGATCTCGTGTTCTTACACTCGAGCAAGGCCGGAGCGGTGGGCAGAATCGCATCTTTGACGTTGCCGCCGTCGCGCCGGCCGGCCTGTGTCTTCGTTCCTCACGCCTGGTCGTGGTACGTAGGTGGCCGCCTGTCCACCCTGTACCGGCGCTTCGAACGCGTCGCAGCGCGGTGGACCGACGCGATCGTCACCGTGTCGCCCCGCGAGGCCCTCGACGGAAATTCGGCATTGTCGGCGGGCGCGGCCGGAAAGATCGTTGTGATCGAGAACGGCGTCGACTGCGAGCGCTTCTTCCCGCCCCCATACCCTCACGCGAAGCGCTCCGAACAACAAGCAGGTCCCCTCGTGGTGTGCGTCGGTCGCCTCTGCGAGCAGAAGGGCCAGGACATCCTGGTCAGAGCGCTGGCTTCCCTCGGCAATCGCACCGCGTGTCTTCGATTGGTCGGAGCGGGCCCGTCAGAGCCTTCGTTGCGTGCCCTGTGTCGTCAGCTCTCCCTGGAGGACAGGGTCGAGTTCGTCGGTAACGTCGATCCGCGACCCCACTATTGGGCAGCGGATCTCGTCGCCCTGCCGAGCCGATGGGAAGGCCAGTCCCTCGTCCTCCTCGAGGCCATGGCCTGCGGAGCCACCGTTGTCGCCTCATCCGCCGCCGCGTCTGGCTTTGGTCGGCTTTCGGGGATTGTGGACAATGGGAGACCGGAGGCGGACAAGTTCGCGCAGGTCATCGCCGAACTCCTCACGCACCCGGCGGCTCGCCGTGAACTCGGCAACCGAGCCCGTTCGGCCGTGGTGGAGTACCACTCCACCAGCAGAGTCATCCGGGACTATCGCCAGCTCGAAGAGACCCTCCTCGGGCGTCGCGCCGGCGACGGTCCCGCCAGCCCGTCGAGAGTCTTCGATGACGCGTTCTTCGGCTTCGGGGACGCAACCGGGCCCTTCCCTCCCGGCGTCGTCGGTTCCCGCGGCGCGCTGCGCTCCGCTGACCGACCGGTACGAAAGGCAAGTTAATGGAGTCGTCTTGAATCTGTCTGAACACCAACGACCACGTACTACGAGCTCATTTCGACGCACCCTAAGGCAAGGTGACCATGGAACCCACTGACGTCCAGATTCCCACTTCGTCGGCACCCTCACCGAACGCGGCGACAGCGGCCAACGGGTTTGCCGCTCATCATGACGGCGCCCCAGGATCTACGGAGGTCGCTGCCGCTGGCCGTAAATCGGCCCCGCCCGAAGTGCGGACGGCGGCGGACGTCGACCGGATCTCGGCGATCTGGCGCTTTCGCTATGCAATCGTTGCCAGCACGCTGGTAGTCGGCGCTGTTGTTTATCTTCTGACCGGGGCATCAGCGGCCGTCTACAGCTCGTCAGCGACGGTGAGTGTGACCGCAGCCTCCACCCCCGGCGGTTCGGCCCAGGACGTGGCCCTGGCCTCCAACAGCCTCGCCGCGCAGGACGCACTGCTCGTTACGTCCGACACCGTGGTCACCGCGGCAGCCCGAGATCTCGGAATATCCTCCTCTGTGCTGTCGAGCCATCTGTCTTCGGGCACGCTGAACTCTCAGAATCTCATTCAAATCACCGCGCAAGGGCCGACGAAGGACGATGCCCTCCGGTGGGTGCGGGCCGCAACGACCGCTTTCAAAACGTATTTGGCGGAGCGGGCCAGTACCACGTCGCGCTCACTCCGGGACTCCATCGCGGCCCACACAGAATCACTAAATCAAGAAATAGCGTTGCTGCAGTTCGCAATCGCCAGTACGGAGAGCGCCCCGAACAGCAGTACGAGCCTGACCAACCTTCAGAGCTTTGAGAACCAACTCACCCAAGTCATGGGAACGCGCGCGACGCTGACCGCCAATACGGCGCTCGCGATCGCCTCACAGCAACCGGTGATCACGGTCATTGTGTCGGGCACCGGTCCAAGCAAGGTTTCACCACGGCCCACCCTGTACGCGACGGTGGCTGCTCTCCTCACGTTGCTCGTGGCCTGTCAGCTGGCGATCTTCGTCACTCGGAGGAGAGCGAGCAGAGCTGAACCGCTATGAGCACGACGCACCATCCCGAAGCGGCGAGGACCAGCGGAATCGCGTCCACCGTGGTAATCGCGCGGATCCGTCGTCTCGCCGTGCCGAGGGACCTGCCAAGGTTCGCGCTGATGGTTGCCGGCACGACGGCGTTCGTGGTGGGAGCCTCAGGTCTCGACACGACCGCCGTGTTCCACCAGTACTCAATACTCAAATGGGCGATCCTCGTTGCCGCTCCCTTCTTGGTGATCCTGCTTCTCACGGTCGAGCGACCGTCGGCCTGGGCCATGGGGCTTGTGGCACTAGCAATACCCATAGAGCCTTACGTCGCGACGATTCACGGACAGCCGATCTCGGTGCTGCTGCTCACGTTGGTGGTGGCCACCATCGTTGTGGAGATAGAAGGTGGGGGACGCCGCCGTTCCGTGTCCAGGGCCGCGGCGCTCATCCGGATACTTCCCTACGCCCTCGTACTCTTGCTGGTTCCGGCTGCGCTCGGCCTGCATCCTGTGCACGAATTGCTCTACGTGCTGGCATTCGTGGACATCGCCTGGCTCTGCGCCCGCGTCGCCGTCCTGTACCCCGACGGACGACTCCTCGTGGTCCTCTTCTTCGTCGGTTCGGCTGGTCTGCAGGCGTTGCTCGCCTTGGCGCAGTACGCGACGGGCCATGCCTTCAACCTCTACGGCGGCGCAGGATCGGCCACGTACTCCGCCCAGGGGTACTTTTTCAATTACGGGACCTCAGCCCGGACAACGGGCACGTTCTTTGATCCGATCTCGCTCGGCAACGTTCTCGCCATGGCCTTGCCTCTCGCTCTTCTCTTGGTGCTCCGGGTCGAACTCCCGCGACGGATTCGCCTGGTGGCGGCAACAATCAGCATCGCGCTCATCGGAGGGCTCGCTGTGTCGCTGTCTCGGGCCAGCTGGATCGCGGCCGGCGTCGGCGTCGTCGGCGTGGCCATCTTCAGCCGTGGCGACCAGCGCCGGCGGGGGGCGTTGCTGGCCGGGGTCCTCATCGTCGGGGCGCTGTCGGCGGCAGCGGCGCTCTACGGACCGGCAATCACGTCCCGATTCAGCTCGATCCTGCATCCGACCGCTTCGAACGTCAGGACGGCGGCGTCAGACCGGGGCCGTGAGCAAGACTGGGCCGCTGCGCTCGGTGTCTTCAAAGCCAACCCCATCACCGGGGTTGGCTTTGGCAATCTGGTGCCGAAGCTCGAAGCGACGGTCCCCGGAAACGGCCCGAGCAGCCATGCCCAGAACACGTACCTCCAGTACATGGCCGAGGGGGGGGTGTTCGGTGCCGGCGTGCTCCTCTTGCTCATTGGCGGCCTCTCTGCGGACTTGTACCGGACCCGCGCCACGGATTGGCTGCACCCGGGTCTCGTGGGTGCCTTTCTGGGCGTTGCCGTCACCTGGGTCACCGACTTCACGGTGCGGTACTACTCGGTTGCCGGATTCCTCGCGGTCCTCGTTGGTCTGACCGCCAGTGCCGCAGCGAGCATCGGCCGCCCCGACGGTGAGCGCGCATCTGCCGGTAGCGCCATCCACATCGGTCGATGATGCGCATTGTCCTCGCCACGACGGCCCGGCAGAGGGGTGGGGTCTGGCGTCATATCATGGACGTGGCCGCAGGGCTGCGGCAACGCGGGCACGACATCGAGATTGAGCTCGACCCCAAGGCATCGATGCTGTGTGGGGAGGCGTCCAGGCAGGGGTTCACTGTCCGGGAACCGTCGTCCCGGCCTGCTCCCGATGTCTGGCACCTGCATTTGGCTGACACCTACAGTCGCGAGTCGCTCTGGTCGCTCGTGTCCGCCCGCCGTTCCGGCGCTGTGGTCGTCGTCACAGAGCATTTGCCTCGCACAGATGCGTCCGATCCTTCGGCAAGGTCACATTCGACTAGATCCCGACCGGGATCATGGCCTGCGAAGACGGCATTCAAGCGGTTGCAATTCTCGCTGTGCGATCGCATTGTCGTGGTCAGCGACGCTTCGCGCCGGTTCCTCCTGACACGCTACGGGGTCGACCCACACAAGGTCGTCACGATTCCCAACGGCGTCGGGCCATGCGATGTGGAGCCATCAAGTCCGGAGACTCCGCCGCGATTCGTCGCCGTCGGTTCGGTGATTGCACAGAAAGGCTTCGACCTTCTCGTGGACGCCGCCGCCTTGGCGGACGCGACGTGGTCGCTCGAGGTCGTGGGAGACGGTCCCCATCGTGTGGAACTGCAGGAGCGTGCGTCGACTCTCGCACGGTCCGTCCGTTTCGTCGGCTTGCGGCCGGACGTTGCGGGCACCCTTCGGTCAGCCACGGCGCTCGTCATGCCATCCCGATGGGAAGCCTGGCCTTATGCCGCGATGGAGGCAATGCAGCAGGGCGTTGCGGTGGTTGCGGCCCGTGTCGATGGGCTGCCTGAGATCGTCCACGAAGGCGCGACCGGCATCCTCGTCGAACCGGAGTCTCCTTGCGATCTCGCAAAGGCTCTCGACCGGTTGGCCGACGATCCAAGGCTGGCCGAGGCGATGGGAAAGAACGGGCAGCGGCGTGTCGCCCTCTTCGACGATGGCTCCATGCTGGATGCATTGATGCGGGCCTACACGGGCAGGAGGGTGGGGCCCCGAGGCGCCGATCTGGTCGGGATCCAATCTTGAAGATCGTGATGGTGCATAACCAACGGTTCGGTGGCGCCCATCGTCGGATGTCAGAGCAACACAAGCATCTGGGCATCCCAATCACGGAGCTCACCCTCGAGGGTGCGGAACCAGTGACTGGCAATGCCGTGGTTGTTCCGCTGTCCCTGCGTGGGGACGCCGCGCCCGCCTTCATGAGACCTGCGGCCAGATACGCCGACCTCCTGTCGGTGGGTGAGGCATATCGACGGTTGAACGCCGTGATTCGTGAACACGAGCCGGACGTCGTCTGGATCAACCCCTGTCATTTCCTACAAGCTCCCCTGGTCACAAGGGATCTGGCCCGGCGGACCGTGTACTACTGCGACGAGCCGCGTCGAATCGCCTACGAACGGCAACTCCAGGCGTCAGTTCGGCCACGGAGCCGGATCCCATACTGGCCTATTCGGCGGACATGCAAGCAACTCGATCGCCGGACCGCTACGTCTGTAGCGATCGTCGCCACGAACTCCCGGTACACGGCCGACCGCATCCGGAGCGCCTACTCCCGCGAACCGCGCGGATCGTTCCGTGTGGAGTGTCTGCGTGCTTCCGTCCGCCAGACGGGGTGCGTTCACGCAGCTACCTCTTGTCGGTTGGCAAACTCATCCCGACCAAGGGACATGATCTGGCCATCACCGCTGCGGGAAGGGCCGGCCTCAACGTACCCCTCGTCATTGCCTCCCATGCGTCCGATCCGGAGGAGGAAGCCCGTCTGTACGGGCTCGCTGGCGATGCCGGAGTCGAACTCACAATACGGGTGGGCGTCAGTGACGAGAAGCTCGTCGAGCTCTACCAAAACGCGCTCGTCACGCTCTACCTGGCTCTGGCCGAACCATTCGGCCTGGTGAGCATCGAGGCGCAGGCGTGCGGTTGCCCCGTGATCGTCAGCAACGAAGGTGGCCTCCCCGAGACGATCATCAACGGAACCACGGGCTGGGCGGTTCCCCGTACGATCGATGCCGTCGCCGGTGCCCTGGCCAGGGTGCAATCCACCGACGCGCCGGATGACGTCGAAGAGGCTGCGTCCCGCCACGCGGCCCACTGGTCCTGGGACCGGTCCGCGCAAGCTCTGCGAGTCTTGCTCGAGGACGTCGCCGGATCATGACCACGATCACTTTCTGCTCGAAGAGCACGTGGGAACCGGCCATGCGACGAGAGCACGCGCTCACTCGCATCGCGCTCCAACGCGGCGTCGATGTGACCTTCGTCGAGACTCCCAGCGATGCGCGGAGCATCGGCCGGACGGGCCCGCGGGCGTTTCTTCGGTCTCTGCGGGGGGAGGTGAGACCCGGCGGGGACGGCGTCCCGCGTATCGTCGAAAGAACCACACTCGTACCCGGACACAGGGCGAGGGCAGCCGAGTGGATCGACATCTCGCTCATGCGAAGGATCCTCGCCCAGGGGGCCGACGATGTCGGAACGACCATCTGCAACCTGCCTTGGCAGTGGCGGGCAACCCAAGGCCGGCGGTTTCGGGTCTTCGATTGCGCCGACGACTGGACCCGGCTCCTGCCTTCGGGCCGGTCCATGCGGCTGGCGAAGCTGTTCCAGAAGATCGCTGACGAAGCCGACGCGATCATCGTGGCCTCGCCCGACCTCGTCGACCGCTTCGGTGGAAGGAACGTGTCGGTCGTTCCCAACGGCGCCGATGCTGCCAGTATCCCCAATAAGGCGAGCGGTCGGCCAGGGTCGCACTCCCTCGTTTATATCGGGACGTTCTCGGAACGCTTCGATACGGAGATCGTTTCCCGACTGATGAGGGCGCAGACCCAGTACCGCCTCGACTTGTATGGACCCTGCAGGTACGCCGGATCAAGCGACAGGCCGGCAACGGAACTGCTCGCGCTGTTGGCGGCGTTCCCCGAACGTGTCCGTTGGCACGGGACTATTGGAAAGGAGGCCGTACCGGGCGCGATCGACCGTGCTGATGTGGTCATCATTCCGAACCGGCCGGGCCTGTCCGAGGGGCAATCGTCCATGAAGCTGTTCGATAGTGCCGCGAGGGGGCGACCCGCTGTCGTCTCTGCAGGCGTGTCCTGTCTCCACGGCGGAGCACCACCGGGCACGTACTTCGCCCAAGACGGCGATGAATGGGCCGACGCAATCGACGCTGCAGAGACAGAGTCGCCCGACATGGCTGCATCCCGGATCACGTGGGCCCGCGCAAACACCTGGGACTCACGGTGGCCGCTCTGGGCCCGCAGCGCCTTCGGCCACGAGCCCAACGGTGCCCTCGTCGCCTGATGCCCCGCGTCTCGGCCGTCCTGATGCTCACAAATGCGATCGCGCCCGACAAGCTCGGAGGTCTTGAACGCTATGTGCGGGAGCTCTCTGCCGCGCTGGTGTCCCTCGGCCTGCCAGTGACTGTCCTGGCAAAACGGGTCTCCCCCAATGATCCTCCAGTTGAGATTGGGAAGGACGGCGTGCGGATTCACCGTCACCGCGTCCCGGACAAGCGCAAGAGGGCGTTCGCGCTGCAATACCCCGCGTACGTCTCCGCGGGCGTAGTGGGGCAGCTCCGGTTACGCCAGCCGGGCTGCCTTGTGCACTGCCATTACCCCTTCACATCGTTGCCCCTGGTCTTCACATCCCTCCCTTACCTGTACACGTTCCACGCGCCGGTTCACAAAGAGCTGCTCGCGGAGCGGAGCGACTCCTACGCGCTGCCGAAGCGAGTACAGCGCACTGCGGTGGCCGGCGTACGCGCAACCGAGTGGTCCGTTACATCGAGAGCGCGGGGAAACGTCGTTCTGTCCGAATTCATGCGATCGGAACTGCGGAATCTCTCGCCGTCCGCCGCAGAAGGGAGTCGGCTGATCGCCGGCGGTATCAACACGGAATGGTTTTGCCCAGGCCCCGCCAAGCGCTCCCCTTGGGCCCGGTCCGCCGATCCTCTCCTCTTCACGGCGCGACGCCTGACCCTCCGTACAGGAGTCCTCGAGCTGATACAGGCCCTGCCGACGGTGCTCGAACGGTGGCCGTCGACACGTCTGGCGATCGCGGGCGACGGTCACCAGCGTGGAACGATCACGCAGTACATCCGCCGCCTTGGACTCCAGGACCACGTCGCGATGCTCGGCCGCGTGCCCAACGACGAGCTCTTGAACTGGTATCGGGTCGCCGATTTGACGGTGACACCGTCTCAGGCGTTGGAGGGGTTCGGGCTTTCGACAGCGGAGTCCCTTGCCGTAGGCACTCCGACGCTGGTGACGCCCGTCGGGGCTAACACCGAGGTGGTGCAGGGTCTCCACCCGCTTCTCGTCGCACCGGGCTACCGAAGTGAGGATCTGGCTGAAGGCATCTGCCGCCTGCTCGGCGAGCCTGGACTGCTCAAGACACTCCGATCGACTGCCCGCGCCCAGGTTCACCCTCAGTGGTCGTGGACCGAGGTAGCGAAGCGGTATCTCGAGATCTACCAGACGGTGGGCACGTGATGAAGGACGGCGGATCGGTCGAGCGACAGGAACGAGTGCCGCCCGGCTCCGGCGACGACCAACTGCAGAGAGACGACCAGCTGCATAAAGACGACCAGCTGCATAAAGACGACCAACTGCATAAAAAGGTGGCCGGTTCGGCCAACGTCCTGTTTGTGCGCCGAGTCGTCGTCCAGCTGCTCTCGGCCGTGTCCACTGCCATCCTGGCACGCAAGCTCGGCGTGGCCGGATTTGGAAGCTATTCCGCGGGACTCGCCATGTACTACCTCGCCCTTTCCGTCTGTGACTTCGGGTTCGGCAGCGTGCTGGCCCGAGAGTTAGGCAGTGGCCGCGCAAACGACGGCTCTCTGGTGAGGTCGATGCTGCGAGTTCAGACACAATGGTCGCTGGCGGTAGGTGTCTGCGTCGTCCTCTTTGCCGTGCTTGCTGGGGCAGCGGCCACGCGGATGCAGGTCCTCCTGGTCCTCGTTCCTGGGATCGCTCTCTTCGGCCTCACGAGCGTCAAGCAGGTGTTCTACGCCAGCTACAACACCGCCCGCTTAGGCGCGATCGACATCGCGACCAACCTGATCCAAGTGCTGGTCGTCGCCGGTGTGGCGATTGCGGGAGGCGGACCCGTCGCAGTCGCCACCGCACTCTCATGCATGATCTTGGTCAACATCGTCGTGGTCACCGTCACCGGTCTCAAGCTCGTCGACGCGGCCACCTCCTCCCGTGCGGTGCGCAGAGAGATGCTCAGGGCCTCTCTTCCGCTCGGTCTTAGCTCGCTCCTGGCCAGCGTGTACTTCACCCTGGATCTCAGCATCATCGGCTTCCTCGTCACCACCAGGGAGGTGGGTTACTACGCTGCGGCGACCAAGACTCTGACCCTGCTCGTGACGCTGCCGGGCTTGATCATGACGGCTGCGCTCCCAGGGCTGGCGTCGTGCGCACGGGACCCCGCCGCGCTCGGACTGTTCAGTGCTCGAATATGGCACTGGTTGACCGTGACCGCGGTCCCCGCCTGCGTCGCCGTGGCTCTTTTTGCCCCGGTCGCGGTCACGCTCTACTTCGGCAGAGCATTCCGTCCGGCGGTCCCACTCGTACAGATCCTCGCGATTGCCGGCATCCTCGCCGCCCTTTCCAATGTGTTCGGCAACGCCATGGTGGTCACGAAGCGGAACAAGTGGCTCATCTCCCAGGCTGCCGCGGCGCTCGCGTTCAACGTGGGCGGCAACCTGGCGTTGGTTCCCCATTTCGGGGTGACTGCTTCCGCGTGGCTCACCGTCGCCACCGAGCTCGGAGTCTGCCTCGGCTCGCTCGTGGGGATGCGCCACCGCATGGCCTATGCCCCGATGCTCCGCGCTACCGGAGTGCCCGCCCTGGGTATCGTGGCCATGGTCGCTGCGGCGCTCGCCCTCCGTTCATGGCCCGTCGTCGCAATGGTCGTTTCTGGTGCCGCCTTTTTCCTCGTGACCTATTTGCTCGGCGGCTGGCCTACCGAGCTTCCGTGTCCCATCCCTCGACGGTTCGCGCTACGGAGCCAGACCGGATGATCATGCCGAAATCGGCCAAACGATCGCTCGCCGAACTGAGGGTGCTCCATGTGTCGCCAGCTTCCTTCGGCGAGGACGGCCTCTTCGGTGGCGGCGAGCGCTTCCCCTACGAGCTGGCCAAAGCGATGTCCGAAATCTGTCGGGTGACGTTGCTCACCTTCGGGGAGCAGCGACGTTCGTACCGCGATGGCAACCTGCACGTCCGGGTGGCGAGGCGCGTTGGCAGGTGGAAGGGGTCTGACGTGAATCCGATCGCGGCGGACCTTCTCCCAGCTATTGCGAAGGCCGACGTTGTGCACGTGCATCAGTGGGAGACCATTGTGGCAAACCAGTGCGTGGTACTGGGTCGACTGCTGGGTAAGCGAACATTTGCCACGGACTGTGGGGGCAGTGGACCCAACTTCTGGAGGACACTCCGCCTCCATCACCACCTGACGGGGTTCATTGCGCTGAGTCGTTTCGGGGCAACCTTCTACCCCGAAATGCAGGATCGCACGCGAGTCTCTCTCGGCGGTGTTGACACGACACGATTCAGTCCCGACGACCGGGTCGAGCGAGAGCCTCGGGCGGTGTTCGTGGGACGACTGCTTCCTCACAAGGGCATCGATCGGGTCATCGACGCCTTGCCGGCCACGATGCCACTGCTGGTCATCGGCAGACCCTACGACCCGCACTACCGGCGACTTCTCGATGACAAGGCACGCGGCAAACAGGTCGAGTTCAGGGAGGACGTCGACGACAAAGCCCTCATTACCGCCTACCGCAGCTCGCGGGTCGCGCTCCTGCCGTCTGTCTACCGACCGATCTCTGGCCCACGGGCGGTCAAGTCCGAGCTCCTGGGCCTCACCCTGCTCGAGGCTATGGCGTGCGCGACACCGGTGATCTGCACCGACGTGGGCGGAATGCCCGAGTTGGTCGAGCATGAACAGAACGGATTCGTCATCGACCCGGCCGACCCGTCCGCCATCGTGCAGGCCGCGTGCGCGCTGCTGTCCGATGACGCGCTCTGGAAACGAATGTCGCGGGCTGCACTGGCGAGGGCGAACCAACTGTCCTGGAGGTCAATCGCACAGACCTGCATCGGGATCTACGAGCACCCGACCCGGGACCCGGTCCACGAGGATGAGTCGATTGCCTGAGGGCAACCGGATCAACGAGAGGGCGGTGGAACCACCGACATATCGGGTTGTCATGATCCGCCCCAAAACCGGTGGGGTCGCGTATGTGGCCGGGTGTTGCGCGGCCGAACTGCGGGCGAGAGGGGTCGTTGTGGCCGAGCTCACCGGCGGCGACCGGGGATCACCTGCACGTGAGGGTCTGCGGCAGGTCTGGGCTCGTCGATCGTTGATACGCAGCGCCAATATCGTCCACGTCGAGCTCGGCCTGACGGCACTGTCGACATTCTGGCTGGCGCTGTGGGCAGGCTTCCTGCGGGGGGATCTTGTGACGGTGTCGCACGATGGGCCCCGACTCGTCGGCTCGCCAGGCAGTGGCGTCATCGTCACAGGGCCCGGACTACGAGACGCGATCGCATCCAAGGTGTTCGCGCGGCTCCTGGACCGGCCCCTCCGGGCGTTTGTGCGCCGCCGGACCGCAGTCTGGGTGACACTGAGCCGGGAATCGGCACGACAGCTCGAGGGGGTTGGCTGCTCGCCGGTGGTCACCGTGGCGCATGGCGCCGACGCTCCCACTGCGGACCGTCCCCCGTCGCAGTGCGACACCGTGGTGTACGCCGGCTATATCGCGCCAGCCAAGGGACTCGACCGCCTGGTGGTGGCGTGCGAGAACCTCGGCTCGACGACCGGCCTCCGGCTGCAAATCGTCGGCGAGCCCGGCGCGGGAGATCACGGCTACGCAGCGGACCTCCAGCATCGACTCGAGAGATCCGGCACGCCGTTCTCCTGGGAGGGATGGGTCGACGACACGACGTTCAACACGATTATCGCTCGGGCCGCGATGGTCGTGATCCCCTATCGACGTTCGAACCCTGTCAGCGGCATCCTCGTGAGAGCCGCCGTTGAAGGTCGTCCGATCGTCGGAACGCCCGTGCCCGCCGTCACGGGTCCGATGGATGACGGCCTGCCGTGTGTGCGGGTTGAGGACGACGACCCAGAGGGATTGTCGAAGGCCATCGCCGAGCTGGCCGCCGATTCCAGTCGCCGAGACGCAGTGGGGCTGGCGACCGCACGCTGGGGAGCGACGCACTGCACGTGGGCGATTCACGTGGACGGGCTCGAAAACGCGTACTCTCGCACTTCGCTCAGTCGTCGCCGGTGGTGCAGCGCCGATCCGCCTGGCTCCGGTCACCAGGGTCGCTTCGTGCACGGCTGAGAACGTCCGTCTCCAGACAGTCGGGGGGCGACCCTCAACCGCCTCACCCGACTCCATGGAGCGTCAACGTTCACGGAGAAGAGAGACCCAACAAGACCGCCGTCGCAGCCTGGAGTCCAAAGCCGTACTGGCCTCCCGGGCTCCAATAGGAGGTGAGGCCGGAATAGTCCGATTCGATCAGGCCCGCCTGCTGCTCGAGAATGGGGGTAAGGAAGGATTGGCCACCGGCGGAGGCACTCAACGCCAGCGCGGGCGTGGTGAAGGGAATGCTCCGGTTCGGTTGCGGATGCCGCGTTCCACCCGAAGTGTTCAGATCGAGGGTTGGGGAGTCCACCAACGACCATTCCTGGTTGACCAGAAGGTTCACGAGGCGCAGGACTGTCGGCGAGTTCGTGACGAGGTACAGCCGCGTCAGTTGGTCCAGCTGCAGTTGCGTGTAGTCGGCGTCGAATCCGGGGGCGCCCCCTCCCGACTCGGCGAGGTAGGCCGACCCGTCTGACCCGTTGGGAAGGGACGGATTCTTTGTGTAGATGAGGCCGAATCCCGGCCAGCGGTTCTGAGGAGGAGCCACGGCGAAGGCGAGCTCCTGCTGGAAATAGGTCTCGAAGACGGGATTGCCCGAGGCCGCGTAGGCGAGCGCCATCGCCAAAGCGTTTCCGATGACGATGTTGCCGTTCGTGTACCAGGTGAGGTTTCCATTGTTCACGAGATAGGTCGCTCCGGCGGCGATGGCAGCCGACCACGTCGCGATCTCGCCGGGCGGCAGCTGCGATCGGAGCGCCCACAACGCCATCCCAAGGTTGTCGATGAAGAACATGGTGTCGATGGCGATCGGCTGCGGGGTAGGAGCCCCGGACACAGCGGTGAAGGATCCATTGGGCTGCTCGTGCTGGGCGATGAGCGTGTTGAAGGTCTGCTCCGCGTCGGAACGCATGGTGGGATCACCGGTCAACGCCGCCACGGCAGCGGCCGCCAGGCCGGGACCGGAACTCGTGCGCCAATAGTTCGGATCGCCCCCGACCCACAGCCCATTGGGATTGCCCGGCGTTTGCTGGTCGACAAGCGTTGTCACGTCCGCTCGCAGTGAGCCCGCGACCTGTTGACTGATAGCTGAGACCAGGCCGCTGACGCTCGTCGACGTTGCGTCTCCAAATGGATAGATCTGTCCACCTCGGCCTATCAACGAGTATCCCAGCCCGGTTTGACTGGACTGCATCCCGACGATCGGCACCGTGATCCCGGCACTCGCCGCCGACCCAAAGAACCGCGCGTCCCCGTACGAGAAAATTCCGCCGTCGGTGGCGACCAGCCAGTAACCCCGGGCATCGGGGGTCGATGCCATTCCGGCGATGGGCTGGTTGAGGTGAATGCTCCCGGTGGACCCGAAGAATGAGGCATCCCCGAACGAGAAGATGCCGCCGTCGGTGGCAACCAGCCAGTAACCCTGACCGCCGGGGGTAAGGCCCATTGCCACGATCGGCCGGTTGAGGCGGATGCCCCCGGTAGACCCAAAGAACCGCGCGTCCCCATAAGAGAAGATGCCGCCGTCCGTCGCGACCAGCCAGTAACCGCGGCCATCCGGAGTCGGCGCCATCCCGACGATCGGTTGGTTGAGGTGGATGCCCCCGGTCGAACCGAAAAACGAGGCGTCCCCGAACGAGAAGATGCCGCCGTCAGAGCCCACAAGCCAGTAACCCTGGCCGTTGGGGGTCGGCGCCATCCCGACAATCTGCCGGTTGAGATGGATGCCCCCGGTGGAACCGAAGAACGGGGCATCCCCGAATGAGAAGACGCCGCCGTCAGATCCGACGAGCCAGTAGCCCCTGGCATCGGGTGTCGGTGCCATCCCGACCGCAGGTTCACTGATGGTCTGCCCCGTGTACCCGTAGGCGGTTGTGCGGGGACTTGACGGAGCGGCGTGGTCGGACGACGCCCGGGATCCAGAGCTCGCCGGAGCTCCCAGCGCCTCCGCCGGCGGTACCGCGACCGCCACAACTGTGCTCACAACGACTGCAACAATCCAGGTGGTATGGGCAATCACGCGGGTCCCGCGGCAGTTCGAGAACGGGCGCGGCCTGATGCGTCCGCGCTGTGCACGCGGACGGGTCATCGGGCGTGCCGAGGGCAACACTTCCACACAGAGATCATCGGACTTCGGGCTCATCGCCTTTAGGTGCGGGCGGGGGATCATGTTTCAGGCGGGTCAACACCGTTGACTGGAAAGAATTCTTCTCGGTCGTGTGTTTCCGCTTCGAGAAGAGCGACGCAGGAGTTGCAATCTCAAGAGATATGCTTTGGAGCCGATCTGAACGCGCCGCCCGTCCGAGCTCACGCTCTGTTCTTCCTTCCCCTGTTGCGTACAACGAAACACGTATAGTGCGTCACGACCAATGGAAGGCGACCGGATGCTTGTTCGTCCACCACAGGCCGATGGAATGTGGCAAACCTTGAAGCAAGACCTCAAGCAGGATGGGTGCACGTCGTGGAAATCTGCGATTGGTCGTGCCCTGTTCACGCAGCGGGTGCAGTCGGTTGTGCTCCTGCGATTGAGCCAGGCTCTGCACCGGCAGAGCCCGCTGTTTGGAAGTCTCGTCAAATATGTAAACGGTGTGTTAACTGGCTGCGACATCGCCGCAGGGGCGAAGATCGGTCCGGGACTCCGGCTCTACCACCCGAACGGTGTCGTCGTGGGGCCCGAAGTGGTTATCGGGAAGAACTGCCGGCTCATGCAGGCGGTGACGCTCGGCGCCGGAACCAGCTTCCCCGGTTCTCCAACCTTGGACGACGGAGTCACGATCGGCCCCGGAGCTGTCGTCCTAGGAAACGTTCTCCTGGGCGAACGCTCTTTCATTGGGGCAAACGCGGTGGTGACCAAGGACATCCCAGCGCACGAGATGTGGGCGGGCAATCCGGCGCGCTATGTCCGGGGCTACTGACGTACGACCTCGAGATGGTTTGCACGGCAACCCGTCCGCAGTCAGGTTTACGGTCGCCCGCGCTCCTTTGTAGGATCGTTGCGTGCGGTCTTCGGCGGCCCTCGACGAGCTGACTACTCTGAATCTTGGCTCTGGGCGAGCCTGGTCGGAAGAAGCCGTCAACCTCGACATCACATCCGACACGAGTCCAGATGTCGTCCATGACTTGCGCCTGGTTCCGTGGCCCTTCCCGGACGATCGATTTGACACGATCGAGGCGGTTGACGTCCTCGAGCACCTCCCGGACCTGATCGTCGCCATGGAGGAGATCCATCGGATCTCGCGACGAGGCGCGCGGATCGAAATCGCGGTGCCCCATTTCTCCAGCCACAACTCCTACACGGACCCCACCCACCTCCACCACCTTGGGATCCAGTCGTTCGACTACTTCACCGGCGAGCATGAGCACTCGTATTACACGGATGTCCGTTTTCGTATGAGAGCTCGTAGTATCAAGTTCTACCGACGTCCCCACGATCGTCTGGTTGCTCGGGTCGCGGCTCACTGGCCTCAGTTCTATGAACGACGGCTCGTGTGGCTCTTCCCCGCTTGGTTCATGGTGTTCACCCTCGAAGTGAACAAGTGATTTCGGCCCGTAGAGGGTCACGGACGGATCGTTGACCCGATTCCGCGGACGGTCTCTCCACGGTGTGACAGGGATGCCGCGCACGTGGGGGTAACGGTTGCGATGCGATGACCGACGTCAGCGGACCAGCGCGGTGCACACCCAGCCGAGGTCGAAGGCACGCACTTCGACCGAGACAAAGCCGGCGGCGCCGAGACGGGACTCCAACTCGTCGGGACTGATCGGGTTGTAGGTGTCGCCCTGGTGGAAGAGCGCGCTGCCCTCGGAGTGGGTCCCGTCCGCCGCGACCAGTACCCCGCCGGGCGCCAGCACCCTGGACAGCTCGGCGAAGACGCGGTCCTGTCGGGCCGACGGGGCGATGTGGTGGAGCATGTGGAACGAGGCTGCACCGGTGAACCGGTCTGCCGGGAAGTCCAGCGCTGCCGCATCGCCGACGACCACGTCCACGTTCCCGCCACCCATCCGTTCGGCCAGTGACGCCGCCAGCCCCTCGTCGACCTCCACTGCGGTCAGACGGCCCGTCATGGTGCGCAGCACGTCGGTGGTGAAACCGGGGCCCGGCCCGATCTCGATGGCTGCGTCACCGATATCGACGCCGCGCAGCGCGACTGGGAGGATGCTCTCGTGCACCATCTGGCGCCATTCGTCGCTGGCGCAGAATTGCATGTGCCCGGCGTTCACAGAGCAGAGCCGCTCAGCCAGGCGCCTGGACCTGGTACTCGTCCTTCCACCAGCGTGCGGCGCGCACCTCGTCGGGGTCGGTGCGCAGCGTGGGGTCCTGTCCCAGGTCCGCCGGCGTGGGGCCGATGCGCTCGGCAATGGACCGCAACGCACCGAGGTCGAAGCCGTAACACAGCGCCGCCGTCTCGCCCAGCAGCTTGCGCGCATCCTCGACCGGGATGCCGCCGAAGTCGCCCCGCAAGCGCTCCTGGGTATGGGGCCAGGTGCCCTCGGGGTGCGGGTAATCGGTCCCCCACATCACGACGTCGCAGCCGAGCACGTGGCGACGCCGGATCTCTTCTCGGGACATCGTCGACGCGCCGATGAAGATGTTCTCCCCGAAGTAATCCGACGGCAGCTTCGAGATCTTTCCCTTCAGCAAGGCGGCCATCTTCTTGGTGGTGTGGCCCCCGCCCATGTACTGGTCCCACTTCCACATCATGTCGGCGGCCCAGTAGGCGGCCGCCTCGGTCACCACGTACTTGAGCCGCGGAAAGCGCTCGAAGACGCCTGAGAACAGGAGGTGCCACATCGGCCGAGCGGCCCACCACACCACCTCGGCCAGATAGATCCCGATGTTGTCGTTGTACTCGTCCTGGGGCGCCTCCCCCGAGTGCGTATGCACGGGGAAGCCGGCCGCCTGGCAGGCCTCCCACACCGGGTCGTAGTCGGGATGGTTGTAGGGCACGAGGTCGTGCCACATCGTCGGCACCATGATCCCGCGGATGCCCGGCTGCTCGGCGAGCCACTCGATCTCCGCGACCGAGCGGTCGACGCCGTGCGTGATCGGGACCAGCGCGATGCCGCCGTGGCGCTCGGGACTGCGGGCGCACATCTCGGCCAGGAAGCGGTTGTGGGCCCGGGCCCCGGCGAAGGCGAGCTCCGGGTCGGCGATGGCGCCGGCCGAAAGGCCGGCCCCAAAGGGCGGCGAAGCCATTCCCGTGATCGCGTCGGCGTCGGCGAACATCACCTCGGCCGTCACGCCGTCCGCGTCCAGCTCCTTGTCGCGCTGCTCAATGTCCCAGGCGCCGCGCAACCCCTCCTCGTTGTCCGTCTCCCACCCCATGATGTAGTCGTAATTCATCTGGAGCGCCTGGTCGCGGTTGGCTTGGCGTTCGGCTAGGTACTCGTCGAACTGGCGGTGGTAGGCGGCGTCGAGATAGGGCCGGTACTCCTCGCAGGGGAGCCCGGCATGGGCGTCCGCCGAGATGATCGTGTAGCGCTCGCTCATCGCTTGGCCCCGAGCACTGAGAGGTCGTCATAGCGCTGGTGGATGAAGGGCTCAAGGCCGTCCCGGGGCACGGGCCCGATGATGCGGCCCACCTGGGTCGAGGCCCGCTCCGTCCAATTGATGTCCACGATGCGCCGCACAACCAGGTCGGCCACGGGGTCGAGGGGAGCCTCCTTGAGGATCAGCTCGCCGTCGATCCCCTCGTGCAGCCGGGTCCGCTCTGTCTTCTCGCCGTAGACCAGCAACGGGTCCTGGTCGAGTACGCCGGCGGTCTCGGGTGACGGCGAGAGCTTGAACCAGAAGTCCGTCTTGGCCAGCTCGTAGTTGTCTCTGGGCCCCGTGACACGACCGGTGATCTCGCAGATGAGCGAGCCCATGCGGGCAATGCGGGCCGACACATCGGCGCCGTCGCGGACGACATCGACCTCCGCGAGCTTCTTCGGCTCCCCATTGATCTCGCGTCCGCCGATCAGCGACTGCTCTGTCGTCATCGGCATCAAGATCGGATATTCGCCCAGCCGGTCCTCGTGGCGCGCCTGGACGCCGATCCACCCTGCGCCGAACACGGGCAGCCCGGGCATCTCGACCCGGGTGATCGTGATGCGTACCAGCGGCTCGGGTCCGGGCACCAGTGGCGGCGGCAGGATGGCGGCCACGATCTCGGGATCAGTCTGATAGACGGCCGTCACCGCTTCGGACCAGATGTCGGCTTTCTTGGCCTCGATCTCCCGGTTGACTTGGTCTGTCCGGGCCCCGTATCTCACCGGCTGCATGATGCCTCCTTTCTCACCACGCACGGAGAATCTGCGTGGGGTCGAACGCGTTGCAGGTCGTCTTGGTCGGCCAGTCGCCCGGTGGCAGTTGCTGTGCCACCTCGGCGACGAGCGGCCCGAACCGGTCGCCGATGGGTCGCAGCCGGTCGAGGTCGAAACCGTAGAAGGAGGCCGCGGTGGACTCCACCATGGCGCGCACATCGGGCTCGGCGTAGTCGGCGAAGGCCACGCGGAGTGCCTCGGTGGTGTAGGGGTAGCTACCCTCGGAGTGCGGGTAGTCGGCACCCCACATGACGTGGTCGGTGCCGAGGTCGTGGCACAGCGGGGCCTCGCTCGGGCGCAGAAAGCTGGCGCCGATCCAGAAATTGCGGGCGAAGTACTCGGAGGGCGTCATGGTCATCTTGGCCGCCGCGGCGCCGAAGAAGTTCGCCTCGGCTGCGTTGGCCGTCGTCATGCGCCCGTAGAACCAGTCCAGCGTCTGCAGGCCGCGGGGCAACCAGGCGACCCCTTGCTCCGTGACGGCGAAGCGCAAAGTCGGGTGACGCTCGAGGACACCGGAGAAGATGAGATGCCAGACCGAGCGGTGGCTGAACCAGGGGATCTCAATCAGCATCATCGCCCGCGCCGCCTCGTGCTCCCCGTAATCGGGGAGTGCGCTGCCTCCGTGGATGTTGATGGGCACGTCGAGTTCGGCGCAGACCCGCCACAGCGGCTCGTAGTGGTCCTCCCACAGCGGCGGGAGGTGCGAGTTGGGCGGGATGGACGGGAGCAGGATTCCCCCGAAAGGGTCGAACGTGGCCGCAGCCCAGCGGACCTCTGCGACAGCGTCGTCCATGTCGTTGGCAAACACCTGGGCGATACCGGCCCGCCGGCCCGGCGTCCGGGCGCAGAAGTCGGCCAGCCAGCGGTTGTGCGCCTGCACTCCTGCCCAGCGCCGCTCGTAGTCCTCGGGCGTGGGCGGGAGGGCGACCAGGTTGCCCTCGGCGAAGAAGGGGGGGACCGTGTTGGGGAAGAGGACCTCCGCAGCGATGCCGTCCGCCTCGGTCTCGGCCAGGCGCCGGTCGCTGTCCCAGCTGCGGTAGGCGATGGGAGCGAGCAGGTCGGCGTACGGGTTGACGTACTCGGCCGCCCAGGCGTCGAACTCGTCGTGCCAACGGTTGGCCAGGTACGGGCGGTAGTCCTGAATGTCGCCGCCGGCGTGGCCGTCGGCTGAGACGACGGTGTAACGGGACGAGGCAGTCGCCGTTGCGGCCATCAGCTCAGCGCGACCGGCGGGAGCTTGCCGGCGCCGATGGCGTCCGCCCGCCGATGCAGCATGGCGGCGGACTCCTCGAGCCCGTGCCCGATGATGAAGTCGCCCTTCTTCACGCCCTGCACGCAGAAGCGGCCCAGCTCGAGCAAGTCCATCACCTCGACGGACCGGCCCGCCGCCTCGAGTTGGGTCTTGAACTCCTCGAAGGTGGTGCCCGGTGCGGGCGGCCTGGGCTTGGTCCGGGCGAGCATCTCGGGCCGATTGCGTTGGGCGGTCCACAGGCCCGTATCGAGGAGGCCACCGGACGGGTAGAACACCGCAGCCCGCACGTCCGTGCCGGCCGCGATGAGTTGGTGAGCCAGGGCCTCGGTGAGACACGAGATGGCCGCCTTGCTCGAGGCGTAAACCGACGCGTACGGCACGGGCGCGATGCCCCCGTCCATGCTCGACGTGTTGACCACGACGCCCGGCTGGCCCGACTCGATCATGCGGGGAACGAATGACAGCATGCCGTTCGCCACGCCGAAGACGTTGACCGAGAAGCACCAGGTCCAGTCGTTGGCCTCCTGCTCCCAGGGCTGCCCTCCCCCGCCCGAGGTCACCCCGGCGTTGTTGAAGAGCAGATGGCACGCACCCTCGCTGGCGAAGACGTCGGCTGCCAACGCTTCGACCGAGTCCGGCGACGAGACGTCGGTCACCACGCCGCGCACCGCGCCGGCGTCGGACAACTCCTTCACCGCGATGTCGAGCACCGGCTCCTCGACGTCCGCGATGACGACGCGGGCGCCTTCCTCGAGCAGTGCCTCGGTGATGCCCCGGCCGATGCCGGCCGCACCCCCGGTAACCACCGCGACCTTGCCGCTCAGATCATCCAACCCGTTGCCCCCAGTTTTCCTGACGCCCCGTCAGCTGACCACCCTAACCCCCGGCCACAGGCGGCCGTTGAGCTCGGGCGCACTATCGTCAGAGCAGGTCAAAACGGGACCATCGGATCACCCTTTCACCAAACCGGTGGGGAAACGTTGGTCCCACCGCTCGGCGCCGGAGGTGGACCGTGCAGCACGCTTCGAGGTGGCAGGGGTTCCGCGTCGGAGCGTTCGGACTGGTGCTGGCTCGGGCTCAGACGAGCGCCGGATAGTTCCTGCTCCGCCCCCATGCCCGAAACGCCGCCGCCGCTGCACGTCGCGCGACCCGACGAGGCCACGCCACGCGACGAGATGGCGATGGCCAGGGGCTGGCTGCAGCACCTGCGCGACAGCGCCATCTTCAAGGTGGACGGCCTCAGCCGCGCCCAGCTGCGCTGGCGGCCTTCGCCGGCGGCCAATTCGCTCGGGGTGATCGTGGTCCATCTCGGGTATGCCGAACGGCTCTGGCTGCGCGCCATCGTTGCGGGCGAGGAGATGGATATGGAGTGGCGCAGCGGGATGTTCGATCTCCCCGACGGCTGGGGCGTCGAACAGATTGTGTCGTTCTACCGGGCCGAAACCGCACTGGCGGATGCCGTCCTCGACCGGGCGCCGTCGTTGGACCAACCCTCCGCGGGGGCATTCCGTCCCACGACGCTGCGCTGGGCCGTGTACCACCTCATAGAGGAGACGGCACGCCACGTCGGTCACATGGACATCACCCGCGAGCTTCTCGATGGCAGTGTCGGCCGCTGACTCGAGGACGGCGCCGTCGACCGGGTGAGGGCACCCGGAGGTATCCCTCGGATCGCGTTCGCCCTGTCCTTCGGGCCGGGATCCACCGTCGGGATCGGCCTCATCGCAGAACCTCGGCGCCTCGAGGAGCCGGACGGGAGCTGCGCCCAAATTGACCCCGCCGCGTGCGATCCTGGTAGTGGTCGCGGCAGGTACCGTGACCATGGACCCCGGGGCCGCCCCACCGGGGTTTGCGGCACCACAGGATGGGATTCCTCGGGCCAATCAAGTTCGGGGCATGGGAGGTCGAAAGAACGGCCATGGACGTGCAAGCCGACGAAGCGGGGCTGCGGCCTGACCCGTCTGCCACGGCCATCTTTGAACGGCCGCCAGGGGGTGCCCAGCAACAGCTGTTCTCGGACGCCTATCCCACCTACGCGGACACCGACAGGATCCCCGCCGTCACCGGCGGTTACCGTCGGTCAGGCTCGGCCCGGGTGCTCCGGGTGGCCATCACGCTGGTGGCGTTGGCCGTCCTGGCCGCGGGCGCCGCGCTCGGGCTCGTGAAGGCGGGTGTCATCGGGAGTACGGGCGGGGGAACGACGAGCGGGTCGCCTCCGGCACACCAGACGACGCCGAGAACTCCCGCCTCCAAGACGCCCCTCGTGACGCAAATCTCGACCGGCGCGGGCACGGCCAGCTACCGCGTCGACATCGCCGCCTACGCAGTCACCGTGACCACCTCGACCGGGCGCTCCTGGGTGAGCATCGGGTCCAGCGGCCAGCAGCATCCGATCTACGAAGGGATCCTGGCGCCCGCCGCATCCCAGAAGGAGATCCTGCTCGGGCCGTCCCAGGTGAACGTGGGAGCCGGGGGGACCAAGCTGATCGTGACGTCGGGTCGGCGGTCGACCACGCTGACCCCGCCCTCGGCGCCCTTTACCTATCAGTTCACGACCCGCTGATCCGTCCGGACGCGTCCTGCGCTCCGAGCGCCGTGGCTCGCACCAGTCGGACCCCCGGGGTGGCTCCCATCGCCCTGACACCCCTGTTCCGATACGGTGGCGCCATCGGGGGGCATCGTCGGCGCAGGGATCGGAGAAACATGGCACTCGGGATCTATTTCGTAAACCCAGGGTTCACCCCGGAGAAGTACGAAAGCACAATCAAGCAGCTTGAAGCGGCCGGAGCGGGGTCCCCCAAGGGGCGCAGCTTCCACGTTGCGCTGGAATCAGATGGCCAGATCCAAGTCTTCGACATCTGGGAGTCGCAGGCGGACTTCGATGCGTTCGGGTCGACCCTGATGCCGATCCTCAACGGCCTGGGTGTCGAGGTGCCGGAGCCGATGGTCGCAACCGTCCACAACGTGATCCAGGGCTGAGCCCGCAACCTCACAACCTCAGGCTGATCGCAGCGCCTCCGCCGGGCTCAGACGCGAGGCGCGCCAGGCCGGGTAGAGGCCGCCCAAGGCGCCAATGCCGAGCGCCACGCCAACACCGGCCGCGAGGACGGCGGGCGAGACGGACGTTCCCCAGTGGCGGATGCCGGCGTACGCGGTCACCGCGCACGCCCCCAGAATGGCCCCGATGGCGCCGCCCGCGAGTGAGGTCAGCGCGGCCTCGGACACAAACTGCAGTCCGATGTGGACGCGGCGCGCGCCCATGGCCCGGCGCAGGCCTATCTCGCCCCTGCGCTCCAACACCGCGATCACCATGACGTTCGCGATGCCGATCCCGCCCACGACGAGCGCGATCGCGCCCAACGACAGAAACAGGCTCTGGAACGCGGCGGCAGCATCGGCTCGCGCCGTGAGCGCGTCCGTAGGGTTGGCCACGGCCACGTCCTGCGGCGACGCCGGATTGGCCGTGGCGGCGAGCACCGACGCCACAGCACCGACGCTCGTGGGGTCGGTGCGGACATAAATCGACGTCGGGCTCGCCACGGCGTGCAGGAGGTGGTGCGCGGCCGGAAAGCCCACGAGCGCAGCACGGTCGAGCTCCGGCGCCAGCACGACTGGTTCGAGGATCCCGACGACGTCGAACCACTGGTTCCCCAGCCAGACCGTGACGGTCCCGTCGGCCCGATCGATGCCGAGCGCAGATGCGGCGGCGCTGCCGAGCACGACGGCGGGCAGCCGTGCGGTGGCCCCGTTGAGGAAACGTCCGGCCGCCAGGTGTGCCTGGAGCGTGGACGCGAGGGTGACATCCGCCGCCTCGACGGCGATCGCCTGGCTGTTGACCGAGGGGATCCGATCGGACCGGTAGACCTGGTCGGCGACGTCCGCGGTGGCGGCATCGGACAGGACGGGACCGATCCGGGAAATCATTGCGGGCGCCTGGGGCGGGATCGTCGCCGATGCGCCACCGAACGGCGCGTTCGGCGTCACCGTGAGCAGGTTCGTCCCGAGGGAGTCGATCTCTGCGATGAGCTGTGCCTGGCTCGAGGCCGAGATCCCGAGCACCGCCACCAGAGTCGCCACGCCGATGGCGACACCCGTGGCCGACAGGACGGCCCGGCCCGGACGACCACGGAGCCCGAGCAGGCCAAGCGGCCACACGTCGACGGCCCGCAGACGCGACCGCCGGGCACCCGTCATCCGCGCCGCACGTCGCGCTCAATCTCGCCGTCGCGCAAGGAGACGGCACGAGGGGTGGCGTGGGCCAATTCGTCGTTATGGGTGACGACAAGGATCGTCGCCCCTCGGGCGTGGAGCTGGGCCAGAAGGTCGAAGATCTCCCGCCCCGCTCTCGAGTCGAGGTTCCCCGTTGGTTCATCGGCCAACAGGAGAGCGGGCTCGCCCACCAGTGCGCGCGCGATCGCGCACGCGCTGGCACTCACCGCCCGACAACGCACTCGGCCGATGCGAGCTGCGGTGTTCGAGGCCCACGGCTCCAACGGCCTCGGCGGCGCGTTCGAGGCGCTCGGCGGCCGGAACGCCGCGGTAGAGAAGGCCGTCCGCAACGTTCTGCAGCACCGACCGCGTCGCCAACAGGTGGTACTGCTGGAAGACGAACCCGAGACCCTGGGAGCGAAGTCCCGACAGCTCCGCGTCCGTCAAACCCTCCACCGAGGTCCCCGCCACCCGGACCGTGCCAGCCGTCGGGCGTTCGAGTGTCCCGGCCACGGCCAGCAGGGTCGACTTCCCCGACCCCGACGGGCCGGTCACGGCGACGAACTCCCCCGCCTGCACGGTCAGCGACACGTCGCGCAAAGCCAGGACCGGCGGTGCCGCCTCATGCTCCTTGGTCACCCCCACGAACTCGAGGGCATTCACTGGGCGACCACCACCCGCGTGCCGGGGACGAGTCCCGGCCCCGCTACCTGCACGTTGCCGCCCGCAAACACACCCGTAGTCACGCCGACGAGGCGGTGATGGCCTGAGGGCCCCACGACTTCGAGCCCGTAGCCGCCGCCGGCCAGCGCGAGCAGCGCGGCGATGGGCGCCGCCAGCACGTGACGCACGCTCTGCACCGTCAGCGACACCTGCACGGCAACGCCGTCGCCGGTTCCGGTCGCGGCGGGATCGGAGGGTGTGACCGTCACGACGCTGGACAAAGACGATGAGGTCGAAGACGAGCCCGAGCCGGAGGAGCCGGACGAGCCGGACGCGGTAGAGCTGGGCGGCGGCGCCAACCCGACCACGGTCACCGCACCAGGCGACGTGGCACCCGAGGGCAGGCTGATGGACACCAACTGCCCGACGGCGACCGTGGGATCGTTGGGCGTGAGCGGGACCGCGACCGTCCGGGCGGTCGTCGTCACCTGGTAGGGCACGTCGCCGGGCGGCGCCGGCTGCCCCAGCGAGACGCCGACCGTGCTCACTCTGACGGCACCCGGTGCGAATGCGACGGTACCCAGGTCGAGGGAGCCCGTCGGTGCGGACCCGATTGCCGCCTGCCACCGCATGACCGCAGCTTGGGCCGCCGGCCCGAAGTGCGGACCCGGTATCGAGAGCAGGCCGTGGGCCTCGCCCAACGCGATGAGGTTCGTCTCGAGCTCTTGGACGTCCGGACCGTCGGTCATGCCCGGGGTGAAGGCACGCCAGGCGGGGACGAGACCGGTCATCAGCACGACCGGCTGGTTGTCGACGCGGTAGAGCGTCTGGCCACTGGCCACGAGCGTGCCGGCGGGGAGCAACGCCGTGTAGGTCCCGGCGAGCCGGTTCACGATGGGCGGGCTGGGCGCGTACCCGAGCGTGCCCGCCGTGAGGACGGAGGACGACAGGTCGGTCCGGACCAGCGGGGCCGTCCCGACCGGCGGGGGCTTCGGCACCGCTGGGGCGGGTGTGCCGCGCAGCGCGATGGTGATGACGGAGCCGCACAGGGCCGCCACGACGACGACGGCGGCACCTTGCCACGAGCGCCTCACGGCCCGGTTCCGTTGTCGTGCACGCCGCCGGGGAGGAGATGCCGACAGGCATGGTCAGCGGAGCGGAATTGAGGTCCGTACCGGCCAAAGTCGTTTGTGATGCCCGGGACCGCTCCCAAGTTGAGCTGCCCCTGTGGCCCCGGGTCCAGCATTGCGATGTCGTGGGTCCGCATGCACTGCGCGAAGCGCGTGAGGGCGGGCAGCCACCGCGTCAACTCGGCGGAGGCTCCGGCCTCCTTGGCGGCAACGAACTTTGCGATGAAATGGTTACACGCGGCCAATGCCGCTCGGTTGGCGGACGACGGCGTCGGGACGTCGAGCGAGAGCCCGCTGTGACCGGGGCGATGGAACGGGTCCGGCTCGTTGACCCCGTGGGCCCGGAGGCAACGGGCGAAGGAGATGAAGGCCTGATCGCTCTGCGCGGCGAGGTCCTGTGTGTTCGTCGCTGCGGTCGTGGTCGTGCCCGACAGGCTGGCCACGGGCGCCGGGGGCGCGCCCGAAGAGCAGGCCGCCAACACCATGACCAAGGCGGCCAGCACGAGTCCGACGAACTGCCGCCGCCCTCGTGCACGACGCTTCGGTCGGCCATCGGTCGTCATGTGCCACCTCCCTCGGATCGACGCCCAGGTCGAATCGCACCACCACCTGTACGCCAGCCGCGATCACAGCGGCATCACACGGCGCGGTCGCAGCCGGGGCGAACTCCGCCTGCCCCGCTGCGCCGAGGCACCGTTGGCCGACGGGCCGTGTGATGTGCCTGTGACATGCAGTGGGGCAGGATGGTCCCGTGAGGGTGCTCGTCGTGGAGGACCAGGTCGACCTGGCCGACGACATCAGCGAAGGGTTGCGCGACCGGGGCTTCGGCGCCGACGTGGCCTACGACGGTGCCAGCGGCATCGAGAAGGCGATGCTCTACGACTACGACGTCGTGGTGCTCGACCGCGACCTTCCGCAGGTGCACGGCGACGCCGTCTGCGCCGCGCTGGTCAACGGGCACCGCAAGGCCCGCATCCTCATGCTGACGGCCGCCGCCCTCATCGATGACCGGGTCCACGGGCTGAACCTGGGCGCCGACGACTACCTGACGAAGCCGTTCGCCTTCGAGGAGCTCGTGGCGCGCGTCCATGCCCTCGCACGGCGTGCCCCTTCGACGCCGCCGGTCGTCCGACGCGGCGACCTCGTCGTGGACCGCGCCCGGCGGCGCGTGAGCCGGGCCGGCCGGCCGGTCTCCCTGACCCGCAAGGAGCTCGGCGTCCTCGAGGAGCTGCTGATGGCCGAGGGCGCCGTGGTGAGCGCCGAGGAACTCCTCGAACGGGTCTGGGACGAGCACGCAGACCCGTTCAGTCGGACGGTCACCGTCACCCTGGCCCGGCTGCGGGGCAAGCTCGGCCCTCCCGAGCTCATCGAGACCGTCGTCGGTTCGGGCTACCGGATCCCGTGAGCGAGCCGGGAGGGAACGGCCATTCCTTTTCTGCGTCTGCGCCTGCTCGTCCCGCGCCGGGTCCGGACCCGGCTCACCCTCCTCTACACCTGCCTGTTCCTGGCTGGCGGCATCGTCCTGCTGGGGCTGACGTTCGGGCTCGTGTCGAACAGCCTCCGTTCCAGCCCCTCGAACGCGGTCGTGCCAGCGCGGCCCAGCCCGTCCTTCGTGGACGCGTGCAAGGCGAATGCCACCGGACCAACGGCACCCGGCAAAGCGGGGAAGGCGAAGCGGCCCAGTGCGATCATCACCCAGGAGTGCAAGAAGCTGTTCGAGGAGGGTGCCGCCGCGGCCACGACGAGCCAGCGGGATCACACGATGCACGAGCTCGAGGTGTACTCGCTGCTGGGCCTCGCCCTCCTCACGTTGGCCTCGGCCGGCCTCGGCTGGCTGATCGCCGGGCGCGTGCTGCGGCCGGTGCACGAGATCACGGAGGCGGCCCAGCGGGCATCGGAGCGGCACTTGGGAGAACGCCTCAACCTCCAGGGTCCCGAGGACGAGCTGAAGGAGCTGGCGGACACGTTTGATGCCATGCTCGACCGCCTCGATCTCGCCTTCGCCGCGCAGCGCCAGTTCGTGGCCAACGCCTCGCACGAGCTCCGCACCCCACTCACCTCCATGCGGACAGCGATCGACGTCGCCTTGGCCAAACCGGCCCGCACAACCGATCAGTTGGAAGCAATGGCCGAACGAGTGCGGCGGTCGATCGATCGCGCCGAGGCCATCATCGACGCCTTGCTGACGCTCGCCGTGAGCAACCAGGGCATCGACGTCGTCGAACCCCTGGACCTGGCCACGTCTGCTGAGGACGCCCTCGACGGCGTGCGCGATTCGGCACGCCATGCCGGCGTGGGGATCGAATACGACCTGCGTTCGGCGGAGGTGACGGGCAGCCGCGTGCTGCTGGACCGGCTCGTCGGCAACCTCGTCCAGAATGCCGTCGTCCACAATGTGCCCGACGGGTGGGTGCGCCTTCGGACGGGAACCTCCGACGGGCACGCCTTCTTCGAGGTGGCCAATAGCGGGCCGCTCGTCCCGGCCGACCTCGTACCGCACCTGTTCGAGCCCTTCCGGCACGCCAACGCGCGCACGGGGTCGGCGGGCGTCGGACTCGGGCTCTCCATCGTGGCGTCGGTGGCACAGGCGCACGCGGCCCACGTCGAGGCCGAGGCGCGTGCTGCGGGCGGTCTGGTCGTGACCCTCACCGTCCCGGGGCGCCAGTCAGCCCCTTCCTGATCCCGGCGCGATCTTCTTACGTAGCCATCCGCCTCACTCGAATCGCTCGAGCGCCCGCTCCATCTTGTGCTGTGTCGCGAGCGCGGTGCGGTGCTCCTTGCGGGCCTGGGACACCCGCTGCGTCGCCTCGGTCTCCGCCGCCGCGCAGCGCCTGCAGCGTGGCTTCGGCCTCCTCCATGCGTTGTCGAATCATGCGCTGCTCTTCCTGCGCCTCCTCGAGCGCGGCCGACGCCCGGTCAACCTCGGTGGCCGCCCGTTCGGCGGCACGCTGGGCCGACCGTCGCTCGCCCGCGGCGGCCGGGCCGGCCCGCGCTCCCGTTGGTGTCCGCCTGCCGCTCCCGGCTGGCGCGGTCGGCGCAACGTCGAGCCCAAGGCCGGAGTAGCGGAGCGCGCCGGTGAGACGACCGCTTTGCAGCGCCTCGCCGGCCGCCCGGTCCGCCAGCGCCGCCTCGAGCGTCGAGGTCACTTCCTCGAGGACCGCCGCGGAGACGGCCTGGCCCTCCGTTCGGGCGAGCTCTTTGGCGTGGGTGACGAGGGCCGCGACCGCATCGACGCGGCGGCGCGACAGGCGGCGCAGCTCGTCACCCGACAGCCCCGCCTGCGCCGCCCCGATGTCACGGCCGAGCCGGATGAGCGCCTGAATGTCCTGCGCCCGGTCGCGCGCCAGCCGGTTGCTCAGCCAGGCCGAGACCGTCGGTCGACGGAGCTTCTTGATCCGCTCGGCCCGTTCCCGGTCGCCCGCGGCCCGGGCCTCGCTGGCTCGCTCGTCCCGGCTCGCCGTGAAACGTTCCGGAGCGAGCCCGTAGAGCTCGTCGGCCACGTCATCGAAGTGCACCGCCCCCGTCATAGGGCTGCGGCGCCGCCGCCGGTGGCGGGCCACGCGATCGGGCCCAACGTCTCGGCCACGGCCGCCATCGCGGCCTTTTCTCGTTGCCAGGCCGCACCAATGTGTTCTGCGAACCCCTGACGCAGGAGTCGTTTGTTGGCGACCAGCGCGTCCAGCTGGTTGGCCGCCAATTGGTGGGCGAGCGCCACCGCAGTGTCGAGGGACCCGCCGGCCGGGCAGCGGGTGAACGCCAGCCCCGTGCTGACGGCGTCGTCGGCACTGATCGGTGCACCCGAGAGCAGCATCCACGCGGCGTGCTGCGCACCGACCCGGAGGGGCAGGAGCCAGCTGCTGCCCGCCTCGGCGCAGGTGCCGAGCTGCACGAAGGGCAGGCGGATGGTGGCCGTCTCGTCGACCACCACAAGATCGCAGTGGAGGAGCACGGTGGCGCCGAATCCCACCGCCGGGCCGTTGACCGCTGCAACGAGAGGCTTCGGAAAACGAGCCAGGGCCTCGAGCAGCAGGTCGAACTGGGCCCCCAGCGCGTCGCCCCGTTCGGCACGGCTGGCCTCGTGGAGGTCGACGCCCGCCGAGAACGCACGTCCCCGTCCCGTGAGCACGCAGACCGAGACGCTTCGGTCCTCAGCCGCCAAAGCGAGCTGCTCGGCCAGGGCGCGATAGCCCGCGGCCGTGAACGCATTGAGCTGCTGGGGCCGGTCCAGCACCAGGACGCGGACCGCCTCGTGCTCCTCGACAGCAATGGCGTCTCCCGCGGTCGCTTCGGGCATGGTTCGCTCTCCTGGCAGATTCGTCGGTACGCATCCTGCCTGAGGAACCGACACCCCGGCGGGCGAAAACCGCTGTCGTTCTCCCCGGAGTGGGGCTCGCCCCGTCGCAACGGCGTCCCAACTCCGGCCGACCTCAGGGTGGGCACCGCTCAAGAGGACACGCCGGTACGCCGAACGTTCCCTGTGCACCCGGATGAGTCGCGGCGCGATGTCGGTTGCCGGCGGACCACCACAAGCAGGGCCAGGACTATCGGGGCGTGCGTGTCGCGCGTCGTGGTGGGTGCGTTGGCCTGCGGGACGCTGGGCGTGGCGGCGACGGCCCCAGCCGGGGGAAGCACCCCAGCCCCGAATGGCTCGTCGGGCGGGGGCGTCGAGTCGCTGACGAGCATCCCGTCTGACAACTTCTGGCTCGCCACCGCGCAGGGTTCTGTGTGGAACTTTGGCAACGCCGGCTCCTACGGATCGGCGGCTGGGATGCCGCTCAACCACCCGGTGGTCGCCATCACACCGACCAACGATGCCAAGGGATACTGGCTCGTGGCCACCGACGGCGGGATCTTCTCCTACGGCGATGCGGCCTTCTACGGCTCGACGGGTTCGATCGTGCTCAACAAGCCCATCGTCGGCATGGCGCCCACGCCCGACGGCAAGGGGTACTGGATGGTGGCGACCGACGGCGGGATCTTCTCCTACGGCGATGCGGCGTTCTACGGCTCGACGGGTTCGATCGCGCTCAACAAGCCCATCGTCGGCATGGCGCCCACGCCCGACGGCAAGGGGTACTGGCTCGTGGCCACCGACGGCGGGATCTTCTCCTACGGCGACGCCGCCTTCTCCGGCTCGACCGGTTCGATCGTGCTCAACAAGCCCATCCTCGGCATGGCGCCCACGCCCGACGGCAAGGGGTACTGGATGGTGGCGACCGACGGCGGGATCTTCAACTTCGGTGACGCCGCCTTCTACGGCTCGACCGCCGGCGGCCCCGGTCTCGACCCGACCGAAAAGGTCGTCTCGACGCAGTCGGGACAGGGCTACTGGGTGGAAGCGCAGAACGGAACGGCCTACCCGTTCGGTGACGCCCAGGGCCAGGGTTCGCCACCCCCAGAGGGACTGATGTTCTCGCCGGTCACGCCCGGAGACAAGGCCGTCCTCTTCGCCTTTGCGCAACTGGGCAAGCCCTACATCTGGGGAGGCAACGGTCCCGTGGGCTATGACTGCTCCGGGCTCACGCTCGCCTCGTGGCACAACGGAGCCGGCGTTGGCTTCGCCCGAGTGGCCAATGACCAGTACCACACGGCGGGCAGCCCGGAACCGCTGTCGGCGCTTTCGACCGGCGACCTCGTTTTCTGGGGCTCCAGCCAGACCGACTGGACGAGCGTGTACCACACCGCGCTGTACGTGGGCGGCGACCAGATCGTCGAGTCGACGGGCGACCATGTACAGCTGAACTCGCTCGGCCAATGGGGCACGGGCGACCTCATGCCCAACGGGCGCCGCCCGTAGGCACGAGGGGCCTTACGAGCAGCCGCTCGTCGACCCGCAGCTCCCGCAGACGTAGCACGACCCCGCCCGCTGCATGCGTGTTGCCGCAGTTGTAGCAGAGGGGCGCATCGAGCTGTTCGGCCCGTGCCATCGGCTAGCGGACCGGCGGCGTCGGCCGACCGGGCACCGGCGCCCCGGCTCAGCCCGTCGTCGACCAGGCCGGGCGACGGCGTCGACATCTCCTCCACGCCGGGCAGCGTCGGCTGCGTGCGCTCTTGTGTCGAGAGGATGCCGAACTCGGCCCGGTCCTCGACCGAGAGGTAGTCGAGCGCGAGGCGGCGGGCGATGTAGTCGATGAGGCTGGTGGCGATGCGCAGCTCGGGGTCGTCGGTGATGCCGGCCGGCTCGAACTTCATGTTGGCGAACTTGCGCACGAAGGTGGCCAGGGGCACGCCGTGCTGCAGCCCCATGCTCACCGCGATGGAGAAGGCGTCCATGATCCCGGCCAGGGTGGACCCCTGCTTGGAGACCTTGATGAACACTTCGCCCGGGCGCCCGTCCTCGTACTCGCCGACCGTCACGTAGCCCTCACAGTCGGCCACCCGGAACGAGAACGTCTTGGAGTTGCGCTTGCGGGGCAGGCGCTCGCGCACCGCGCCGACCACCAGGGGGTCGGCTGTCCGCTGCCGTTCGTGGACCAGCGCCGCCTCGAGCTCGGCGATGCGCGTCACCGCCTCGCCGGGCCTTGGCTTCCGCCTCCGAGCCCGCCGGTGCGTCGTCACCGCCCTCGATCACCGCGCCCTCCCTCTTCGTCGTCGAGAGGGGCTGTGCCACCTTGCAGTTGTCCCGGTAGATGGCAACCGCCTTGAGGCCCAGGCGCCAGGCGTCGATGTGCAACTGCTCGACGTTCTCGACGGTCACGTCCTCGGGCATGTTGACCGTCTTGGAGATGGCGCCGCTGATGAAGGGCTGGACCGCCCCCATCATGCGGATGTGGCCCGAGTAGTGGATGGTGTTGTCGCCCATGGAGCAGGCGAACACGGGCAGGTGCTCGGGGTGCAGGTGGGGTGCGCCGAGGATCGACATGTGCTCGTTGACGTAGGCCACGATCTCGCCCGCCTGCGGCGGGGTGTAGCCCAGTTTGGCCAGGGCCCGCGGCACCGTCTGGTTGACGATCGACATCGTGCCGCCGCCGACCAGCTTCTTCGTCTTGACCAGTCCCAGGTCGGGCTCGACGCCCGTGGTGTCGCAGTCCATCAGCAGGCCGATGGTGCCCGTCGGCGCCAGCACCGACGCCTGTGCGTTGCGCACCCCGTAGGCCTCGGCCAGGTCCACGGCCTGGTCCCAGGACTCCTGGGCCGCCGAGAGCAGCTCGGGCGGCACGACGTCCTCGTCGATGCGGGCCGCCTCGCCCTGGTGCATCCGCAGCACGTTCAGCATCGGCGCCGCGTTCTCGTGAAAGCCGGCGAACGGGCCCATGCGGGCCGCAGTGCGGGCCGACGTGGCGTAGGCGTGCCCCGTCAGGAGGGCCGTGATCGCCGCGGCCCAGGCCCGCCCGGCATCCGAGTCGTAGGGCAGCCCTTGCGCCATGAGGAGCGCACCCAGGTTGGCGTAGCCGATGCCGAGCTGGCGGAAGGCGCGCGTCGTCTCGCCGATCTGCGCCGTCGGGTAGTCGGCGTTGCCCACGATGATCTCCTGGCCCGTGAACACGACGGCCACCGCCGCCTTGAAGCCCTCGACGTCGAACTCGTCGTTCTCGTCGAGGAACGTCAGCAGATTCATGGAGGCCAGGTTGCAGGCTGAGTTGTCGAGGTGCACGTACTCACGAGCACGGGTTGGAGCCGTTGATCCGGCCCGTGTTGGAGGCGGTGTGCCAGCGGTTGATGGTGGTGTCGTACTGCAGGCCCGGGTCGGCGCACTCCCAGGCCGAGTGGGCGATCTGGCGGAAGAGGTCACGGGCCGGCACCGTGCGGATGACCGAGCCGTCCGTTCTCGCGGTCAGGTCCCAGTCGCGCCCGTCGATCACGGCCTCCATGAACTCGTCGGTCACCCGGACCGAGTTGTTGGCGTTCTGGTACTGGGTCGAGTGGCTGTCCGTGCCGTCGAGGTCCATGTCGAAGCCGGCGTCGCGCAACACGCGCGCCTTGCGCTCTTCGATCGCCTTGCACCAGATGAAGTCCTCGACGTCGGGGTGGTCGGCGTCGAGGATGACCATCTTGGCGGCCCGCCGGGTCTTGCCGCCCGACTTGATCGTGCCGGCCGACGCGTCCGCGCCACGCATGAAGCTGACCGGGCCCGACGCCGTGCCGCCGCCCTTCAACAGCTCGTGGGACGAGCGGATCCGCGACAGGTTGACGCCGGCCCCCGAGCCGCCCTTGAAGATGATCCCCTCTTCCGTGTACCAGTTGAGGATGGAGTCCATGGTGTCCTCGACGGCGAGGATGAAGCATGCGGACCCCTGTTGCGGCACGCCTTCGACGCCGATGTTGAACCAGACCGGGGAGTTGAAGGCCGCCCTCTGGTGGATGATGAGGTACTTCAGCTCGTGGTTGAAGACACGTGCCTCGTCGTCGTCGACGAAGTAGCCGTCCTTGATCCCCCAGGCCGTCACCGTGTCGGCCACCCGGTCGGCCACCTGGCGCAGCGACCACTCGCGCTCCTCGGTGCCGAGGGTCCCCCGGAAGTACTTCTGCGCCAGGATGTTGGTGGCGTTCACGCTCCAGGACTCGGGCACCTCGACACCCAGCTGTTCGAAGGCCACGGTGCCGTCCCGGAAGTTCGTGATGCGGGCATCGCGGCGCTCCCAGCGCACCTCGTCGTAGGGGTGCACGCCTTCAGTGGTGAAGTGGCGGCGGATGCCGATCTCGGATCGCTGGGGGGCGATGGCCATAGCGCTGAGGTCCTCCTTGTGAGCTCGATGCTGGGGGGTCACTGCTGTCCTGTTCTGCCTGCTGGTCGGCGCCGTCACCCCACCTCACCCATTCCAGCGGAGCGGTGTCTCACGGAGCGTCTCCCGATCCCTCGCCTGGGAGGGTACGAATCGCCTTACCACAACATATTGTGGCTGACCCGCCCCCGAGACACGAGATGCTGTGTCATTACAGCACTGTAGTTACGCCCTTGTCAACCAAATCCGCCCCGTATCCCTGCAGGTCACGGGGCGTTCGCGATGGTTTGCGCGGGAGGGCCGGCCGGAGCGCAGGCCAAGGCCACGAAGAGCCCCGAACGGTTAGCGTCAGCCCCTCATGGCCAAGGTGGTCGCCATCGATGCGGGCACGACCGGCGTGCGCGCCCTGGTCGTCGACGAGCAGGCCAGCGTGGCTGACCTGGCCTACCGCGAGCTGACCCAGCACTATCCCCGCCCCGGCTGGGTGGAGCACGATGCCGTTGAGATCTGGGCCGCCGTGCGGGCCACCCTGGGCGAGGTCGGGGGGCGCCTGGCCGAGGCCGGCGACACCGTGGCGGCCATCGGCATCACGAACCAGCGGGAGACCCTGGTGGCCTTCGACCGTTCGACGGGGCAGCCGCTGCACCGCGCCATCGTCTGGCAGGACCGGCGCACCGCGGCCATCTGCGCCGAGCTCACGGAGGCGGGCCATCTGCCCCTGGTGCGCGCCACGACCGGCCTCGTGCTGGACCCCTACTTCAGCGCGACCAAGGCCACCTGGCTGCTGCGCTCGGGCGAACTCGGGCTCGCCGCCGACGACCCGCGGCTGTCACTCTGCACCGTCGACACCTGGGTCCTGTGGAACCTCACCGGCGGGGCGGCCGGAGGCGTGTACGCCACGGACCCGTCCAACGCCAGCCGCACCCTTCTGCTCGATACGGCGACCCTGGCCTGGTCCCTCGAGCTCTGCGACCTCTTCGGTGTGCCGATCGGCACCCTCCCCGAGGTGCGCCCCTCGGCCGGGCGCCTCGGCCGCGCCGTGTTGGCCGGCCTCGGGCCGGCGTCCAGCGTGCTCGACGGGGTCCCGGTGTCCGGGGTGTTGGGCGACCAGCAGGCAGCGCTGTTCGGGCAGGCCTGTTTCGAGCCTGGCATGGTGAAAGTCACCTACGGCACGGGTAGCTTTGCGCTGGCCAATGCTGGGCCGCAACGCCCGGCCGCGCCCGATGGCCTCACGGTCAGCTGCGCCTGGGACCTCGGCCAGCACGACGATGGTGGGCGCGGCCGCGTTGCCTACGCGCTCGAGGGGTCGACCTTCGTGTCGGGCGCCGCCATCCAATGGCTGCGCGACGGCCTGGGCATCATCTCCGCCGCCGAGGAGGTCGGGCCGCTGGCGTCGTCGGTCCCCGACAGCGGCGGCGTCACCTTCGTCCCGGCCCTCACCGGGCTGGGCAGCCCGTGGTGGGATCCCGAGGCCCGCGGCCTCGTGACGGGGCTGACCCGAGGGACTGGACGCGCACAACTGGCCCGGGCGTGCGTGGAGGCAATGGCGTTCCAGGTGCGCGACATGATCGATGCCATGGCCGCCGCCTCGGCCCACCCACCGGCCTCCCTGCGGGTGGACGGGGGCGCCGCCGCCATGGACCTTCTGTTGGAGCTGCAGGCCGAGCAGAGCCGGATCCCTGTCGCCCGGCCGCGCTCGCTGGAGTCGACCGCACTCGGAGCGGCCACCATGGCGGGACTGGCCGAGGGACTGTGGTCCTCGCTCGGTGACCTGGCCGCGCTCTGGGAGGTCGACCGCTCGTTCGAGCCGCACGGGCCGGCGGAACTGGCCGACGCCGCCTATGCCGCCTGGCGCCGCGCCGTCGAAAAGTCCATGGGCTGGGCGGCGACGGAGCGGGCGTAGCAGGGCGCTGCGGCCCTCGCCGCGCCCTCACCACTGCCCTCGGCACTGCCCTCGGCGCACGAATACTGGCCGTGGCGCTTTACCCACTACCGATGCCCAGGGCGAGGGGGCAGACTGGGGAGGGCGACAGGCGCTCGGGACGAGGGTCCGGCGGGCGCGTCGCACGGACGCTGGGAGGGCAACGTGGAACCTCGCCATCCGCATCTGCGAGGCGGACGCCGCGTTGCTCGTTGGCGCCCGCACAAGGCACTCGCGGCCGCTGTGGCCAGCCTGCTCGTGGTCGCCGGCACTCTCGCCGTCTACGCCACGACCGGCATTGGCCTCGCGCCCGCGGCCGACACGGTGTTGAGTTGCACGGACACCTGGACGGGCAACGGCGGGACGACCGACTGGAACACCGCCGCCAACTGGAGCGCCGGCGTCCCGGACACCGCCACCGTCGATGCCTGCATCTCCGACCACGCGACAGTCGTCGTCTCGAACGCCTCCTTCTCCGTCGGCGAGCTCACCATCTCGAAGGGCAGCACGCTCGCCGTCGGCACCGGGGGCAGCGGCTCGCTCGGCACGAGCCTCTCGGTCTCCTTGGGTCTGGAGAACGACGGGACGCTGACCGCCGGGCCATCGGGCCCAGGGACCGCCACGCTCAGCCTCGACGGCCCGATCACCAATACGGGTGCGCTCGACGTGTCCGGCACCGTCACCGTGGGCAAGGCGGCCGCGGCGAGCCTGACCAACGTGGGCACCATTGGGGTCGGCCCGGGCGGAGTGCTCGATCTCGGAAATTCCTCGCCTTTCACCAACGCCTCCGGCGGCCTGCTCGCGTTCGGAATCGACGGAGCGCCCACGTTCCCGGCGGGCTATGGCCGAGTCATCAACGGCGCACTGGCACTCGACGGGAGTGTCGAGCCGGTCTTCGAGAACGGGTTCACTCCCTCGCCGGGGGCCGAGTACTTCGTGGCCGCCGGCAGCTACAGCGGGACCTTTGCCACCGTCCACAACGGCGCGACCGCCGACTATTCCCACCCGAACGAACTCGGTCTCGTCGGGGGAGCGCCGGCCACGCCCACGACGGTCAGCGTCACCAGCACCGTCCCGACGGCGGTGTTCGGACAAGGCGTGCAGTTCACGGCCACGGTGACACCTGCATCGGGACCCGACCCCACGGGTTCGGTGTCGTTCTCCGCTGGTGGCGTCCCGCTTGGGAGCGCGCCCGTGGCGACCGCCGGCGGGGTGACGACCGCCACCCTCGCCACCTCGAACCTCCCGGTGGGACCGGAGTCGGTCGCCGCCACCTACAGCGGTGACGTCCTCTTCGGCGCGAGCACCTCTGCGGTGTTGAGCCAAACGGTGAACCCCGACGCCGTCGATGCCGCCATCGCGGCCTCGCCCGTCAACCCCGTTCCGGGCCAGCAAGTGACCTACAGGGTTACCATGTCGGCCGCCCCGCCCGGCGCCGGCAGCCCCGCCGGCGCCGTGTCGTTGACCGACAACGCGATTCCGGTGGCGGGCTGCCAGGCGCTCACCCTTCCGTCGAGCATCGTGCCAGAGGTCAGCTGCAGCGAGACCTACGGGTCCGATGCAACCCATTCCGTCGTCGCCACCTACGGCGGAAACACCGACTTCCTGACGGCGACGACACAAGCCACCGAGACCGTGGCGCCGCTTTCCACCACGACGTCGGTGACGGCGTCATCGAGCGTGTTGACGTACGGCCAGGCTGTCTCGTTCACCGCCACCGTCGTCCCGATCGCAGGGACCGAGAGTCCCACGGGCAGCGTCACGTTCACCGACAACGGCATCACGCTCGGCACATCGACACTGACGACGGACGCTGGGGTGGCGACCACCAGCATGCTCGTGACGACCCTCCCGCGCGGCCCCAACGCCATCATGGCGTCGTACGGCGGGGACCCCGGTTCCGCTCCCAGCGCGTCGACGGCCGCCGCACCGCTCACGGTGACCACAGCTCCGACCGAGCTCAGCCTCGGCAGCTCGGTGAACCCATCGACCTACGGTCAGTCGGTCACCATCACCGCGAGCGTCTTCCCGGCCACCGGCTCCGGGGAGACCGGAACGGTCACGTTCTTCTCCAACGGCAGCGCCATCGGCACCGGCAGCGTCGAAAACGGGCAGGCGACGCTGACCACCGCCACGCTCCCGGTCGGAACCGACGCCGTCACCGCCCACTACGGCGGGGACGACAACTTCGCCGGCAGCGTCACCACGGACGCCTGGACCCAAGAGGTCGACCCCCCGCCTGGCTGAATGGGCCCAAGGCGAAATAAAGCAAGGAAATCCTTGTTATATTCTGTCTAGAGGGGCGGACACACCGTCCGGAAGGGTGGGCAGCCATGAGCGTGGCCATCGTCACAGGAGCATCCCGGGGTCTCGGAGAGGCATTGGCGACAGGGCTGGCCCGGTCGGGTTGGTCGCTCGTGGTCGACGGACGCGACAGGACGACCCTCGACCCCGCCGCTGACCGCATCCGCGCCCACGCAGCGCCGGCGGCACACGTCGTAGCTGTACCCGGCGACATCACCGACATTGAGCACCGTCACGACCTCGTCGCAGCCGCTTTCGACCTCGGCGGCCTCGACGTCGTGGTCAACAACGCGGGGACGCTCGGTGCCGCCCCACTCCCCTCGCTGGCCGACTACCCACTGGGTGATCTGCGCGTTGCCTTCGAGGTCAACGTGGTGGCTCCTCTCGGTCTCATACAGGACGCGCTCCCATTGCTCCTCGATGCCCCGCACCCGCGCGTGCTCAACGTCACGTCGGACGCGGCGGCAGAGGCCTACGAGGGCTGGGGCGGGTACGGAGCCGGAAAGGCCGCACTCGAGCACCTCGGGGCCGTGCTGGCGGTCGAGTTCCCGGCGCTGACCGTGTGGTCCGTCGACCCGGGCGATCTGCGTACCGTTATGCACCAGGCCGCGTTCCCTGGGGAGGACATCTCCGACAGGCCCGAACCCGCCGCGGTCGTGCCCGCGTTCCTCGAGCTGATCGGGAGCGACCGCCCGAGCGGGCGCTACCGAGCCTCGGACCTGGCGTCTGCGGGAGTGGTGGCATGAGCGCCCTCACCGCACCTTCCCCACAGGAGACGACTGCGCGCCGCCTGCCCGAGCTCCGCCCACTGTCTTTCTTGTTGCCGCCCGAGCTCGAGGCGCCGTCACCACCCGAGAGCCGGGGCATGACCCGCGACTCGGTGCGCATGCTGGTGGCCACGAAATCGGATGGATCGCTGGTGCACTCGCACTTCTCTGAAATCCCCCGCTTCCTCGAGGAGGGCGACCTGGTGGTCATCAACACCTCGGGGACCCTGGCCGCCGAGGTCGACGGAACGGCCCTCGACGGATCGGCCGTCGAGATGCACCTCTCGACCAGGTTGCCCGCCGGCCTGTGGACCGTCGAAGTCCGCCGAGAAGGCCAGGCCTACCTCGGCGCATCGCCGGGCGACATCATCGACCTGCCCGAGGGGGCCTGCGTCTCCCTCTTGGCGCCCTACTCCCCCGGCCCGGGCGGCGTCGGCGTGCGGTTGTGGGTTTCACGGATCGAGACACCTGAGCGCCTGCACAGCTACCTGGCCCGCCACGGCCGCCCGATTCGCTACGGCTACGTGCGCGGCACCTACCCGATCGCGGCCTACCAGAACGTCTACACGACCGAGCCCGGGTCGGCCGAAATGCCGAGCGCCGGGCGTCCATTCACCCCCGAAGTGCTGACACGCCTGGTCGCGAAGGGCGTCGGCGTGGCGCCCGTGTTGCTGCACACCGGGGTGGCGTCACTGGAGGCAAGCGAGCCGCCCTACGCCGAATACTTCAGGGTGTCGTTGGCCACGGCCCACCGCATCAATGACACCCGCCGCTCGGGCGGACGCGTCGTCGGCATTGGCACGACTGTCGTGCGCGCGCTCGAGTCCGTCGTCGACGAACACGGCCACGTCCACCCAAGCGAGGGGTGGACCGAGACGGTGGTGTCGCCCGAGCGACCGGTGCGCTCCATCGACGGTTTCCTCACCGGCTGGCACGAGCCCGAGGCGTCGCACCTCGCGATGCTCGAGGCCATCGCGGGACGACAACTGCTCGAGGCGTCGTACGCCGCTGCGCTAGCGGAGGGATACCTCTGGCACGAGTTCGGCGACGTCCACCTGATCCTGCCGTGACCACAGAGCCCGCAACGCCGACGAGGAGCACCACGGGGGACTCACCCCTGGAGCAGCTCCCCACGACGCGCCGTGCCATCCTCAACCTCTTGAAGCGACAGGGACCGCTCGACGCGTCGGCGGTCGCCGCCGCGCTCTCCCTCACCCCAGCGGCGATCCGGCTGCAGCTGGCCCACCTGGAGGAGGACGGGCTCCTGATGCACCGCGACGAGGTCGCGGCGGGAGCGCGGAGGGGGCGCCCCCGGCACGTCTACGCCCTGACCTCCGCGGCCGAGGCCCTCTACCCGAAACGCTATGGCGACCTCACGACGGAGCTCCTCGGCTATCTCGGTGGCCCGGGAGCAGCACAGGTCGACGAGCTCTTCGAGTCGCGGCGCAAGCGGCGCGTCGCCGGTGCGCTCCCCCGCACCGCCAACCTCCCGTTCGACAAGCAGGTCGCCGCGCTGACTGCCATCTTGGACGAGGACGGCTACTTGGCCGAGGCCGAACGGCTACCCGACGGCAGCTGGCGCATCACGGAGCACAACTGCGCCATCCTCACCGTCGCGCACGGGTTCTCACAGGCCTGCACGAGCGAGCTCGCCTTCATCCGTGATGCGCTCCCCGGCGCGACGGTGCGCCGGGTTGCTCACTTGATGGACGGGGCGCACGTCTGCGCCTACGTCGTCAGCCCGCCGGCGTCGTAGAGTCTGCGGCGCGGATTTCGAGGACGGAGACGCCGTCGACTTCGTGGATCTCATTCTGCAAGAGCTCGATGAGATGGTGGCCGCCGATCTCGACGACGAATTCGTCAACGGCCTGTCCCGCATCACGCTCGAGGATGTTGATGGCCACGATGTCGCCGCCGACGGCCCCGATGCGGCTGGCCACCAGGCCGAGGGCACCGGGCCGGTCGGGCAGAGCGATCCGCACGATGTAGCCAGCCATACGCCAAACGTTAGGCGGTCAATGTGAACTGCCTGTTTCATATTGCTTACGAATCCCCTGTGCTGCGGATTCGCTCACGCTCACGCTGCGCTCGTTCGCGCGGGAACGTACTCGTCGATGTACTCGCGCTCTGAGAGCCGGGCGATCTCGCGCATCAGTTGGTTCGTGAAATCGCGGCACTGAGTGTGGTCGTGGTTCGCGAGCGGGTCGTCGGGGTTCTCGGGTGGGTCCATCTGCATCGGTGCGCCGAAGCGGATGGTGACGGTCTTGAACGGTCGCATGAATCTGGCGTTGACCGGTTGCACCTCGACCGTCCCGATCATGCCGACGGGGATCACGGGAACCCCGCATTCGCGCGACAGCCTCGTCACGCCCGTCCGCCCTTTGTGCACGTACTGGTCGAGGGTGCGCGTGCCCTCGGGGTAGAGGCCGAGGATGCCTCCTTGACCAAGCACGTCGTTGCGCGCGGTGTCGAGCGCTCGCTCCGATGCACTCCCCCCGGTCCGCCTGATTGGTATCTGTCCAGCGGCCCGGAAGAACCACGCCGTCTTCCACGACTCGAAGTACTCGGCCTTGGCGAGGAACGTCACCTTGCGCCTCACGACCAGGGGAAGGAAGAACGAGTCGCAGAAGGACTGGTGGTTCGCCGCCAGCACCACGGGGCCGTGCCTGGGAATGTGCTCTCTGCCCTCGACCCTGACGCGGAACAAGACGTAGAAGATCGGGGTCAGGACCGCCTTGAGCACCCAGTACGTCACGAGCCAAAGGTAGCCCTCGTCGCCCGGTGCCGCACCGGAGATTCCCGCTGTGGTGAACTGCGGGTCGACCACCGGAGATGGAGGAGCACCGTGATGAGCGAGACCTTGACCGCCGAGCCATTCGTGTCCGGCCTGTTCTTCGGGGAGTGCCCACGCTGGCACGACGGCCGGCTGTGGTACTCGGACTTCTTCGACCGCACTGTTTTCTCGGTGTCGCCCGACGGGGAGCGCCGGGTCGAGGTGGACTTCGACGGCGAACCGGCAGGGCTCGGCTGGCTCCCGGACGGCCGCCTCCTGATCGCATCCCGGCTCGACCGCGCCATCATGCGCCGCGAAGACGACGGGACAATCGTGCAGCACGGAGACCTCACACCCTGGGCGACCTGGCACGCCAATGACATGGTCGTCGCGTCCAACGGTCAGGCCTACGCAGGCAACTTCGGGTTCGACCTCGACGGACTTTACGACGGCATCGTCGACGCAAGCGTCGTTGGCCCCACGTCGTTGATCCGGGTCGACCCCGACGGCACGAGCCACGAGGCGGCTGCCGACATCGCGTTCCCCAACGGCACCGTCATCACCGAGGACGGGCGAACTTTGATCATCGCCGAAAGTGCAGGAGCGAAGTTGACCGCATTCGACCGGGCGCAGGACGGCGCGCTCGAGAACCGCCGGGAGTGGGCCGCGCTGGGCAGCGTCGCCCCCGACGGTATCTGCCTGTGCGCCGACGGTTCGGTGTGGGTTTCCAACGCCATGGCGCCGGAGTGCGTCCGCGTCGCCCAAGGCGGCGAGGTCCTCGAGCAGGTCGCGACGTCAACGAATTGCTACGCCTGCATGCTCGGCGACGACGACCGACGGACGCTCTACATGATCACCGCCCCGGCTAGCCAGGCGTCCGTCGCGAGAGCCGAGCGCAACGGCGCTATCGAAAAGGTACGGACCAGCGTCCCCGGAGCCGGTCTGCCCTGAGTCGGGCGCGTCAGCCGAGCTTGGTCAGTGCACCGCGCAGGTTGCGCACGGCCTGGCCGATGCGCTGCTGGTTCTCGATGAGGGCGAACCGGACGTGCCCGTCGCCACCGGGCCCGAAACCGACCCCGGGCGACGTTGCGACATCCGCTTCGTTGACCAGGTACTTCGAGAATTCCAGCGAGCCCATCTCGCGATAGGGATCCGGGATGGGGGCCCACACGAACATGGTCCCCTTGGGGGGCACCAGGTGCCACCCGATGCGGTTGAGCCCGTCGCACAGGGTGTCGCGCCGTGACTTGTAGATCTGGTTGATCTCCTTCGGATAATCCGGGGCTTCGTTCATGGCCACGATGGCGGCGATCTGAATGGGCTGGAAGGTTCCATAGTCGAGGTATGTCTTGAGTTTGGTGAGCGCCTGGACGATCTCACGGTTCCCCACCACGAAGCCGACGCGCCACCCGGCCATGGAAAACGACTTGGTCATGGTGTAGAGCTCCACGGCGACGTCCTTGGCGCCGGGCACCTGGAGGATGGAGGGTGGGTCGTAGCCATCGAACCCAAGATCCGCGTAGGCGAAGTCGTGCACCAGGACGACCTCGTGTTCGCGGGCAAACGCCACGAGCCTCTCCATGAAGGACAGGTCGACGCACGCGGTCGTCGGATTGTGCGGGAACGAGAGCACGATGACCCGGGGCTTGGGCCACGACTCCTCCCAGGCGTGCATGAGCCCGTCGAAGAACGCCTCACCCGGGTCGGGCGCGTTGTCGGACGCCGCCGCCGGGCCCTGAAGCGGGACCTGGCGCACGTCGGCTCCGGCGAAGAGCGGTCCCCAGATATGAATCGGGTACGACGGTGACGGCACCAGCGCCGTATCTCCTGGGCCCACGAGCACCCACATGAGGTGCGAGTAGCCCTCCTTGGCCCCGATCGTCGTCACCACCTCTGTGTCGGGATCGAGTTCCACGGCGAACTTGCGCCGATAGAGATCCGTGATGGCGCTGCGCAGCTTGGGGATGCCCCGTGAAGCCGAGTAGCGATGGTTGCGCGGGTTGTGGGCCGCCTCAGCCAGCTTGCCCACCGCCACGTCGGGCGACGGCAGGTCGGGGTTCCCGAAACCAAGGTCGATCACGTCGTGGCCAGCACGCCGCGATTCTGCCTTCAGATCGTTGATGGTGGCGAAGACATAGGGCGGTAGCCCGTTGATCCGGCGGAACTCCATCGGTGAAGTCTACGGCCCGGCAGCAGTCACTCCGGGTGACGGGGCGGCGACGGCACGCCCGGCGGCCGCGAGTTCCTCTACGTCGACAGGCCATCCGAACACGGCCCAGCTGGCCCCGGCTCGGTGCAACCCCTGCAGCGTCTCCGAGAGGTTCGGCGAACCCGCCGGCGGTGGGCCGGCCCACGTCACCTCGACCGCGTCGGGACCCGAGGTTCTCGCTGCCACCAGCGCGGTCTCGGCGTCCCACACGGTGAGCGCCGCGCCCGTGGCCCGGGCCTCCTCTGTTCGTCCGATCGTCCCGCCGGCAACCCAAACCGTGAGCCCCGATCGCACGAGCGCACCGGCGAGCTCGACCAACTCAGCACGCCGCTGGGCCGCCGATGAGAACGGGATGCCGTAGGCGCGGTTCTCCGCCGCACTCAGACGGTCGCCCGTCCCCAGTCCGGCGATGACGCGCCCCGGCGCCAGCTGCTCGAGCGCCACGAACTGCGCGGCCAAGACGTGATTGGGCACCAGGCCGACGCGGGCCACGAGCGTGCCGAGGAAGGGTCCATCCCCGGCGCCGCGTCGGGCGACCAGTTGCGTGGCCAGCGCGCCCAAAATGGGGAAGGGCGCCAGCGCCGGGCGATGGGGCTGGCCGATGGGCCAGATGTGGTCGTAGCAGAACACGCCGTCCACACCGGCGGCGACTGCCGCGGCGGCCGAGGCAAACGCCTCTTCGGGATTGTCGCGGAAGGTCGGGAGCACGACCCCGGTCCGCATCAGTTCAAGCCGCCCCGGCGCGCCGCCAGTGCCGCGCCCACTGCTCCCGCTCGCTCCCCGAAGGTGGCGGGCACGATCCTCGCCCGGGGACGGCGGTCCCCGCCTTCCACGAGATCGCCAAAGGCGGCGCGGGCCGAATCGAGCAGCAGATCGCCGGCCTGCACGACACCCCCGCCGAGCACGAAGCACTCCGGATCGAGCACGCAGGCGAGGTTGGCCAGCCCGAAACCGACCCACCACCCAACCTCCTCGATGACCCGCTGTGCGGCCGGGTCGCCCGCGGCAGCCGCGGCCGAGACGTCCTCGCCGCGCACGCTCTCCGGGTCGCCGCCGGCCACCCTGACCACCTCGCCCAGACGCCCCGCCAGCGCGGCCTCCCGGGCCAGGACCCCCAGTCCCGCGCCAGAGGCGAAACGCTCCCAGCAGCCCCGCCGGCCGCAGGGACACGCCGGACCGGTCGGGTCTACGACCATGTGCCCGATCTCGCCGGCGAAGCCCGCCGACCCGACTTCGACGCGCCCGTCGATCACGATGCCACCCCCGATCCCCGTGCCCAGCGTGACCATCACGACGTGGCGGAAGCCGCGGGCTGCACCCAGTTGGTGCTCGGCCAGCACGGCGAGGTTGGCGTCGTTTTCGATCACGACGCGCCGGCCGGGAACGCGCGCACCGATCAGCTCGGTCCAGTCCACCTCGTGGGCCTGGGGCAGGTTCGGCGCGAAGCACAGGCGCCCCCGCCGGTCCACCATGCCCGGCGCCCCAACGCCCACCGGCGCGGCACTGGGACCGCCGGCAGCGGCGCCGAGACCTCGATCGAGGTCACCCACCACTTGGGCCACGGCCTCGGCGACATGGCTCCCGACAATCTCACGGGTACCGGTCGGCGTGGGGACGCGGGCTTCGGCGACGACGTTGTCGGCGGGGCCGAGGGCGACACCGAGGACCTTCGTCCCGCCGATGTCGATGCCGTAGGTCACGCCGGCGGCCGGTGGGCCCCCGTCACGAGTCACAACGTGGACTCGACCCGCGCCTTCAGCTCTCGCATGGCCGTCGCCATGATGCGGCTCGTGGCCCGCATCTTGATGAATCCGGGGATGGGGACGCGTAGCTCCGCCTCGAGGTGGTAGGTGACATCGGTGCTGTCGCCCTCACCCGGGTCGAAGATGTAGCTCCCGTCGAGCTTGGTCGTGATGTCGCCCTGGGTCAGTTTCCACGCCAACACGTGCGGGGCCTCTGTGTAGTCGTAGGCGAGCGTGTAGCTGGTGCTGCGGCCGAAGGCGGCGGCGCGGAAGGTCACCAGCAGGGGCCGACCCTGGTCGTCGCGCTCCTTGACCTCGATCTCCTTGATATCGGCGGCCCACTCGGGATACCGCTCGAGGTCCGCCGCGACCTCGAAGCACCGCTCCGGCGGTGCCGCAACCGAGATGTGCTCTGTGGCTTGATCGGCCACGGTGGGTGCGTCCTTCCTGTCGGGAACTGCCAGCGCGGCAGGGCGTCAGATTGCCACTCCAGCCAGCGCTTCGGCCAGCCTAGAAGCGAGAAGGTCGTTGTCGAAAGAATCCTTCACCCGGGATCGGGCCGCCCGGCCCATCCGGCGCCGCCGGCTGGGGTCCGCCAGCAGGCTGCGCAGGGCCTCCGCGACGGCTCCTGGATCCTCCGGGGAGCCGACGACCAGGCCGGTGACGCCGTCGAGCACGGCTTCCGACGCCCCGCCGCTGTCCCCGGCGACCTGGGGGACCCCAGCGGCCGCCGCCTCGAGGAACACGATGCCGAAACCCTCTTGTTCGAGTCCGAACCAGCGGTTCCGGCAGGGCAGAGCGAAGACGTCGGCGGCGCCGAGGAGGTCGGCGCGGTCCTGGTCGCTCACGGATCCGAGCACACGGACAGTGAGCGGGCTCCGGTCGGCCAAGCGCCGCAGGTGCGCCAGCTCCCGACCATCACCCCCGATCGCCACGACCAGGTCGGGATACGAAGTGGCCAGGCGCCCAGCCGCATCGATCAACACGTCCATGCCCTTACGGGGCACCAGACGGCTGACGCTGGCGATGAGCGGTCCTCCCACCGGCAGCCCGAGACGCGCCCGGGCGGCCCGCCGCTCGGGCGCCTTGAGCGGGACGATGGCGCCGGTGTCCACGCCGGGCGGAACGACGACGAGCGGGGCGGTGCTGCCCGCGGCGGCACGACGCCCCTCTGCCGCCGGGTAGCCGCCCGCAGATAGGACCAGCTGCGCGCCGCGGAGCACCTTGCCGAGCACCGCGCGTGAGCCGGGGATCCGGCCGGGCACGGTGACCTCGGCGCCGTGGAGGATGACCCCGTAGGGGACACCGAGGCGCGGGCCCAGGAGCCCGAGCGGGAGCACGGGGTCGAGCAGGACCATGTCGACCTCGTGGTCCGCGGCGCACTTGCGCACGGCGGCGAGCGCGGCAGGGGTCGGGAAGAAGAGCGTGGAGGCAGGTACCCGCTCGATGCGCACGCCCTGATCCGCCTGTGCGGCGTCGAACGCGGGGGCGGCGTCGTCTGACGAGGCCGTCAGCACGACGTAGGAGGCGGGATCGAGCCGCTTCCACAGCTCCCAGAGGTAATTCTGGATGCCGCCCACCTTGGGCGGGAAATCGTTGGTCACGAGAAGATGGCGCTTCACCGGGGCGCTGCCCCGCCGGCGTGGGGGCAAGGTGAGGCGGGGCTGTAGTCAGCCCGCCTTGCTGTCGAAACGCAACGATGGGACGAGGCCGGCGCGCTCGAGCATCCGCATGGCGCGGGCCTCGTCGGCGTCGATGACGACGGCGTCATCGGGCTCACGCCCGAGGAGGAAGGTGACCACGCAGTCGTCACACGCCGCAGTCTCTCGGAGCGCGCAACGGTCGCAGTCGATGGTGAGCTCGCCCTCGGGCTCGCGGTCCGTGTCCCTGGAAATCGGCATGACGGTGACCCTCTCTGTTCGGACCAAGCTTGACGAGGGGGTGTGACACCGAACATGACGTCGACCGCACCGCGTTACCCGGCGCGGAGGGATGCGAGAGCGGTCTGCAGGGTCTGCTCCAGGCCCCAGGCCACGCTCTCGGTGAGCACGGCGTCCGCGCTGGCCACGGACAGAAACGGCGGACCCCCGACCCGGTAGTCGTGGAAGGCCGGTGAGCTCATCACGATCTCCATGCTCAGAGATGCCACACCGTCTCCCGCCAGGGCTGCGATGGCAGCCGGGTCCTCCGCACCGGGGCTCTTGGTCACGACGGCCAGTCGCGCTGCTCCTCCCAGTCCCGCGTGCAGCCGGGCCAGGCCCTCCCACAGGTCGCGGCAGCCGAGGCACCCCGACGAGAGGAAGAGGAGCACAACCGGGTCGGCTGCCTCCGTCACGGCGATCCGGCGCGCGGAGCCGTCGGGACCGACGCCGACGACGTCGTGCGGAGTAGTCGTCGGGTGGCCCGTGTAGGTCGGGATGGGGCGAAGCCGGCGCAGGATCTCGGCCGGCGGCTCGCTCACAGCAATTTCGCCGGAGTGCCGGGCTCCTCGAGCTTCTCGTCCCCGACCGCGATCTCGACGACGCTGCGTCCATGGCCGCACCAGCGGCACACCACCTCGTCCACGTGACGCGAGAGAACCTCTTCGTCCTCGATCACGAGGTCGCCACCCACGTTGAAATGGTGAAACGCTCTCGTCTTCTGCGAGACGATCACATCGAAACGGGTGAGGTTGCCGCAACCGTCGCAGCGGTATCGGGGGAGGCTCACCCGTATAACGGTAGCCGTCCGGCCGATCGGCCCTTTCCCCTGCTCACGCCGACGCGAGCACCTCGCCGACCGCGACGCTGGTCATCTTCACGCCCGGGGCGGAGCCGTCCGTTGGCGGCTTGCCGGCATGGGCCTGCTCTTCGGTCTCGAAGACGGCGATGGACGTGCCGTGACGGTCGTCGAGGCGGACCCAATAGGCCGCCACCAGGCCAGGCGCCTGCTTGACCATGGCCACGACATCCTCAAGGCCCTTGCGGGCTTCAGCGTCGTCCAAGATCTCGACTTGGACTATGACAGCATGCATCGGTTCCTCCACTCGTCGGCTGCCCCATCCGGGCGCGTTGCGAGTCTTTCAGCGATGCGTCGTGGATGCCTCGCCGACCGAATCTAGATGCGGTTCAGCAGCTCGCTTTTTTTGGTGGCGAACTCTTCCTCCGAGACGATGCCGCGCCGGCGCAGGTCGTCGAGCTCGATGAGCCGGTCCCGGATCTCGAAGGGGAGGGCGCCGGAGTCGGTGGCGCGTATGTTCTGATCGACGCTTTGGCCTTCCGCGGCTGCCGATCCACCCATGCCGAAGGGGGGCGTATCGTGCTCGGCGCCGTGGTCCTCGTGGTCCTCGTGGTCGCGCCTCGCCGCCCGGCGCGCCTCTGCGGGCAGCATGTCGTACGGGATCGGCTCGCGGTTACCGCCGCCCACGATCTCGTTGATCTGCGAGTTGATGACGCGCTGAACGACGGCCGGCTTGCGCATGTACTCGAGCGTCAGCGAGTCGTCCTCACCCTGCACGTCGATGATGAGGCTGCCCGTACCGAGCAACCGCTCGATGAGCGCCTGGCGGATATTGACCTCGGTGATGCGCTGGAGACGCAACTGGACCGTGTCGCGCCCGAGAATGCCCTGACGGACGAGGATGCGGGTGGACGTGAGCGCAACGGAATAGGACTTCCAGCGCACGAAGCGGCCCAACAGCCAGAGGCCGGGGATGAGGGCGATGATGAGGATTGGGTAGTTCGTCCAGCCGGGCGGATTGCGCCATAGAACGACGAGAACGATGATCGCCGCCCAGACCGCGATGGACGTGAATAGCGGTCCGAAGAGGAAGATCCAATGCGGGTGCAACTCCGCCAGCAGCTCCTCGTCCTCGTTCAGGAACTTCCGAGGGAGGGCCATCGTCCCAGCGTACCGTGGGCGCCTGCTCTGGCCCTTGCAAATCATGGGTCGTTAACCAGTCGACGGCGACGGTTGCTGGCCATGGGTGCAACTGCCAACTGCTGCCGATTCATTTCCAAACCATCAACCGGCTTGTGCATAGTTTTGAAAGACGTCCGCCGCCTCCCGCCGACGCCGATTCATTTCCAAACCATCAACCGGCTTGTGCATAGTTTTGAAAGCCCCCGCCGACTCCCAGCCCGGCTGGCGACCATAGGGTGTGGCGATGCCCTTTGCCGAGGTGGAACCCGACGAGGTCAAGGCGCGTATCGCCCGCGGCGAGGACGTGTTCCTCCTCGACGTGCGCGAACAGGACGAGGTCGAGGCCTGGGCGTATCCCATCGGCGTGAACATCCCGCTCGGGCAGCTGGGCGACCGCCTCGACGAGCTGCCCCGGGATGCCACGATCGTGGTGGCCTGCCACGTCGGCGGGCGATCCGCAGTGGCTGCGCAGGCGCTAAGCGAAGCGGGGTGGAGCGCCGAGAATCTGACGGGTGGTGCAGTCGCCTGGGCCGCCGGGGACGCCTGAGCACCCGGAGCGATCGGGGCCGAAAGCACGTAGAGGGACGACTCCGGGAGAATCGGGCTCAGTGGGGCTGGTGGGGATCGAACCCACGACCGAAGGATTATGAGTCCTCTGCTCTGACCACTGAGCTACAGCCCCAGGGATGCGGGGCGATGTTATCGACGTGCCGTCGCCATCATCGGGGAGGGGTACGCGCCCGGCCTGCGGTTCGGGAATCGAGTGCGGGCTGCTGCCGTGGCCGGTTTGGCAACATACTGCGGTGGCCGACGTGCGCACCTCGTTCGCCGTGGGCACGAGCATGCCGGTCAGCATCTTCGACGGCGCGAACGGCCTGCGGTCACGCGACGACGTGCCGGGGCTGAACCTGGCCACCAAGCCCAAGATGCTCATCCAGTGCCGGAACATGCGCAACGTCACTGATGCCGCCCTGCTCGTCACGCCCGCCTTCCAGCAGGCCGCCGCGCACGAGCTCGCTCAGGACCTCACCAGTTTCCTCATGGGGCCGTGACCTTGTCCGCGGCGGTGGCACCCGCCCCGGACCCGACGCCGCCGCCGCGGCCCGCGTTGTCGCCCTGGTCGTGGTTGGGGCCATGGATTGCGGTCGCCCTCGCCATCCTCTGGGGGCTGTGGGAGCTGCGACCCGAATTACGGGCGGTGCCCTACCTCGATGACAGCTCTCTGCACGCACAAATGGTGCGATTCGCAGCGACACGCATCGGCCAGGGCCACCTCCCGTTCACGAGCTGGTATCCCTCCCTCGGGCTTGGCTCGCCCCAGTTCCTCCACTACCAGAGCCTGCCCTCTACGCTGACCGGGACGGTCGGCACGGTCATCGATCCCGGCACGGCGTTCCGTTGGTCGCTGTACCTGCTGCTCGCACTTTGGCCGCTCGCCGTGTACTGGTGCGGTCGGCTGTTCTACCTGAGCCGCTGGACGGCCGCCGCGGCGGCAGTGGTGGCACCGTTCCTCATGTCAGCGGCCGGCATCGGCTACGAGACCAAGGCCTACGTCTGGGTCGGTTACGGCGTGTGGACCCAACTCTGGGCGTCCTGGACGCTCCCTCTGGCGTGGGGATTCACCTACCGCGCGCTGTCGTCGCGGCGGGCCGCCCTGCCGGCCGCCTTCTTCATCATGCTGACGGTGGCGCTGCACTACGAGACCGGCTACCTGGCGTTCGTGGCGCTCGTCGTGTGGCCGTTCATCGTGCCATCGGACGTGTGGCGCCGCCTGATCCGGGCCCTCGTCCTCGGCGTAGCGGCGCTGGCGACTTCGGCCTGGGTCATCGTCCCGCTCCTGGATCAGTCCCACTGGGCGGCGCGCAACCAGGTGCTCCAGAGCACGGGGCTCGAGAACGGCTACGGCGCCCGTCAGGTCCTGTCTTGGTTGTTCTCCGGTCAGCTTTATGACGCGGGACATTGGCCGGTCGTGTCGATTCTCGTCGGCGCCGGCCTCGCCGCCTGCGTCGTGCGCTGGCGGACCAGCACGGCCGGCCGCGCCCTGGTGAGCATCTGGGTGGTCACGCTGGTGATGACATTCGGGCGGACGACGTTCGGCGCCCTGTACTCCGTCGTGCCCGGCAGCAGCGACATCTTCATACGGCGCTTCCAGATGGGCGTGCAGCTCTCGGGCGTCCTGCTCGCCGGAATCGGCATCGTGTTCGTGGGGCGGCTCCTCCGCGACGCCGCGCTGCGCCTCTTCCCGGAGGAGGGCCAGGGATGGACGTCGGAGCGGGTGGGGCGAGGCATCGTCGCCGGGCTCTGCGTCGTCGCGCTCGTCGTCCTGCTGGCCCCGGCCTGGGTCTCCCTGGACACCTACGACGCGCACAATGCGACCAACATTGGGTTGCAGGTCGCCGCCGACGCCCAGCAGCGCCCTCAGATCGACGCGCTGCTCAATTACGTGAGCGCTCATCCGAGGGGTCGCGTCTACGCCGGCCAGCCGACCAACTGGGGCCAGGACCTCCTCGTCGGTGCCGTGCCCGTGTTCAAGTACCTCGAGGGCAAGGACGTCGACGAGGTCGGCTACACGCTGCGGACGGCCTCACTGATGACCGATCCCGAGTATTACTTTGACGACACCAACCCGGGCGATTACCCACTCTTCGGGATTGGCTACATCATCACCCCTGCCTCCATGCTGCCGCCGGTGGCGGCCGACAAGGTCCGCTGCGCCGGGACCTACTGCCTGTGGGCCCTTCCCGACCCGGGCTACATCCACGTGTACGACACGACTGGCGTGCTGACGGCGACGCGGGCCGACGTCGGCTCGCAGAGCGTGACGCTGCTCGACTCCCCGCTGCTCGCCCAACACAAGGACCTGACGGTGGCCTTCAACGGACAAGCTGGGGCGACCCCCACGGGAGGGCATGGGGCCGCGCTGCGCGGACCGCCGGGTCGAGTGGTCGTCGAGCACGCCGACCTGGCCAACGGCCACGCAAGTGCCGTGGTCCAGACGGACCGGCGCGCCACGGCCGTCCTCGAGCGCGTCCTATGACCCGGGGTGGCGCGCCACCGTCGACGGCAAGCCGGCTCCGACCGTCATGGTGGCGCCGGCGCTGGTCGGTGTCGTCGTGGGACCCGGCGTGCATACCGTGACCTTCAGCTACGGCGGCTACGGCTCCTACGACGCGCTCTTCGCGTTGGCGCTCGTCGTCCTCGTCGTGCTCGCGGCGGCACCAGCGGTGTGGCGGCGGGTTGGACCGGTCGACCCGCACGGACGCGGCGACCACAATGGAGGGCGATGGCGACCACATCGAGCCCTGAGCCCGCCGACGTGGTGGTGGGCTTCCTCCATGCCCTCGCCGCATTCGACATCGAGGCCGCACTGCTCCTCGTGACCGAGGACCTCGTCTACACGAACGTGTCCCTGCCCACGATCTACGGGCGAGACCGCCTGGCGCGCTTCGCCCGCCCCGTGATGCGGCCCGGCCGCATGGGTTTCAACGTCCACCTCAACCACGTCGCGACCGAAGGCGACGTCGTGCTCACCGACAGGATCGACGAGATCAACTTCCGCCGCTTCGCGTCGCGCTTCTGGGTCTATGGGCGGTTCGTGGTGCGTGACGGCCGCATCGCGGTGTGGCGCGACTCCTTCGACTGGCTCGACGTCACGGTGGGCAATCTGCGGGGTCTCGCCGGGCTGCTCGCGCCGTCACTGAACCGGCTTATGCCCACGGGTTGACGGCGCGGCGGCCCGGCTCCTACTGCAGGTAGCCCTCCACGGTGTCGGGCGAGCGCGGCTGGGCGGCCTCGGGATCCTGACCGGCGCTGCGCTTGGCGCGCCGCTGGCGCAGGGTGTCCCACAGCTGGTCCAGCGTGATCTCGAGCTCGCGCTTGCGCGCCAGTTCGCCGTCGCTCAGACCCTCGCCGACGTGCGCCTCCTCGAGGCGCTGCTCCTCCTCGGCGAGCGCGCTGATCCGCTCCACGATCTGCTTGTCGTCCATGTCCGCTCCGATCGACGCTGTCCGCGCCAGTCTGCCCGGCCTCAGGCCGCGGCGCCCAACTCGGTCCCGTCGTCGGCCGCCCGGTCTGACGTACTCGCCCCGGACAATGCGGGGGCGAGTACGTCGTCGACCGTGGTGGCGAGGTGGAACGTCATGACGTTCCGGACCTCCTCGGGGACGTCCTCGAGGTCGGGACCGTTGCGCACGGGCAGGATCACCTCGGTGAGACCGGCCCGGTGGGCGGCCAGCACCTTCTGCTTGACCCCGCCGATCGGCAACACCCGACCCTGCAGCGTCACCTCGCCGGTCATCCCGACAACGGGACGGACTGGCACGTCACGTAACAGGCTGACGAGCGCCGTCGTCATCGTCACGCCGGCTGACGGGCCGTCCTTGGGGACGGCGCCGGCGGGGACGTGCACGTGGAAACGCTTGCCAGCGAAGGCGGATGGGTCGATCCTCAGCTCTGCGGCGTGCGAGCGCACGTAGGAGAGCGCGATCTCCGCGGACTCCTTCATGACATCGCCCAACTGGCCGGTGAGGGTGAGACCCTCGGGCCCATCGGACACACTCGCCTCAACGAAGAGGACGTCACCACCGGCGCCGGTCACGGCGAGACCCGTGACCACCCCCGGCACGCTCGTGCGGTCGGCCGCCTCGAAGAAGAAGTGCGGCCGTCCCAGCCATTCACGCACGTCGCCGGCTTCGACGACGACCGGGGCCTGACGCTCGCCTGCGGCGAGCTTGGTGGCCACCTTGCGGAGCAGCTTGCCGAGCTCGCGCTCGAGGTTTCGGACGCCCGCCTCCCGCGTGTAATCGGCCACGATGGCGCGCAGCGCCTCGTCGGTGATCTGGACCTCGTCCTCGCGCAACGCTGCCCGGGTGAGCTGGCGGCCCACCAGGTGGTGCTTCGCGATCGAGACCTTCTCCGACTCGGTGTACCCGTCGATCCTGATGACCTCCATGCGGTCGAGCAACGCCCCGGGCACCGTCTCCGTCACGTTGGCCGTTGCGATGAACAGCACCCGCGACAGGTCAAGGTCGACCTCGAGGTAGTGGTCGCGGAACGTGTGGTTCTGCGCCGGGTCAAGCACCTCGAGCAGCGCCGAGGAAGGGTCGCCGCGGAAGTCGGCCCCGATCTTGTCGACCTCGTCGAGGACGATGACCGGGTTCATGGTCCCTGCCTCGCGCAGCGCGCGCACCAACCGGCCCGGCTGGGCCCCGACGTAGGTGCGGCGGTGGCCTCGGATCTCGGCTTCGTCGCGCACCCCGCCGAGCGAGACGCGGACGAACTTGCGCCCGAGCGCGTTGGCCACGGACTCGCCGAGCGACGTCTTGCCCACACCGGGGGGGCCGACGAGGGCCAGGATGGCCCCCGACCCGCGCCCGTCCACCGGCGCCAGGCCGCGCTCGGCCTGCAGCTTGCGGACGGCCAGGTGCTCGAGGATGCGCTCCTTGACGTCCTCTAACCCGTCGTGGTCGGCCTCCAAGATGGAGGACGCCTCGGCGATGTCGAGGCGGTCTTCGGACTCGACCCCCCAGGGAAGCTCGAGCACGGTGTCGAGCCACGTACGGATCCAGCCCGTCTCGGGACTCTGGTCACTCGTGCGCTCGAGCTTGTCGACCTCGCGCTCGACGGCCTTGCGGACGTGCTCGGGCAGCTCACGCGCCTCGAGCTTGGCCCGGTAGTCGTCGGGGTCGGCGTCGTCGTCTCCGCTGATCTGGCCCAGCTCCTTGCGGATGGCGTCGAGTTGGCGGCGCAACAGGAACTCGCGCTGCGTCTTCTCCATCCCCTCTTCGACGTCCGTCTTGATCTTCTCCCGCAAGGCCAGATCGGCCAGGGTGTCACGCGACCAACCAAGGACGAGGCGCAAGCGAGCCTCGACGTCGAGCATCTCGAGGACCTCGACCTTCTGTGTGAGCGAGAGGTCGGCCGAGTACCCGGACACGTCGGCCAACCGGCTCGGCTCGGTGATCTCGCGCAGCTGGGCCGCGATGCGACCGGCGCCGCGGCTGTGCAAGATGTTCTCGAGCACGGCCCGGTACTCCCGAGCCAGCTCGTTGACAGCCGGGGTCGGCTCGGGCTCGGTCAGCGGCTCGGCTTCCACCCAGAGCGCGTCGCCCGTGCCGGGAACGGCCGTGCCGATGATGGCGCGGCTGTCACCCCGGATGGCGACTGCGGGGAGTCCACCGGGCAGGTCCCCCTCCTCCATCACCTCGGCGATCACCCCGACGCTGGCAAAACGCCCCTCAATGTGGGGCACGAGCAGCAGGCGGCCGCCGGCGGAGCGAGCGGAATCGACGGCAGCGCGGGCCTCAGCGGACTCGAGCGCCATCGTGAACACCATCCCCGGCAGCACCACGCCTGACGTGAGGGGGAGCAACGGGAGTGTCACATTGTCGTTGGTCATCGGTCTTCCTTTGGTCTCCGAAAAAATCCTCTGACTGGTCAACAATACGGGCGCGGGCCTGATTCCCGAGCGGGCGAGGAGCCTGCCGGTGGGTCAAAACGGCCGTCGGGACACCCCGACGGCGGGCCTACGCTGGGCATCGTGGACCCTGAGGTCGTCTCGCCCGCACCAGATCAGGCTGGGTCAACGACGTTGGCGCCGGCGCGACCGGCACCCGACCTCGACGACGGGGACCACGATCGCATGGCCCACATCGTCCTGGAGGGGTACACGCCCAAGGACGGTTCATTCGTCTCGACCGGGCCCAGCGTGGTCGAAGGCATGGTGAACCGGACACCCGTCCGCGCCCTGTGCGGCAAAGAATGGGTGCCCGGCCGCGATCCGGCTCGCTACGGCCTGTGCCCGACCTGCAAGGAGATCGCCGAGTCCATGGGGTGGCGGATCCCGGCCAGCTGACCTGGCCCACCATTCCGTGCTGGCGCGCCCGCGCCCCGCTACCGTGCGCCTGACCGGATCGACGGTGGCGGGAGCCGCCCGAAGGGAGCGCGTTGGCGGAGGTCAACTTCGACGGAGTCACCAAGCGCTTCGGCGACACCACTGCCGTCGACAACCTGACGCTGCATGTCCCCGACGGAGAGCTCCTCGTGCTGCTCGGCTCGTCGGGATGCGGGAAGACGACGGCGTTGCGCCTCGTGGCCGGGCTCGAGGAGGTGAGCGACGGCACCGTCTCCATCGGTGCGCTCGTCGTGAACGACGTCGACCCCAAGGACCGCGATGTCGCCATGGTCTTCCAGAGCTATGCGCTCTACCCGCACCTGACCGTGGCCAAGAACATCGAGTTCCCGCTCCGCCAGCGCGGTGTCGACAAGGAGGAGCGGACCATCAAGGTGAAACGTGCGGCCGAATCACTCGGGCTCGCCACGTTGCTCGACCGCAAGCCGGCCCAGCTCTCGGGGGGGCAACGCCAGCGGGTCGCGCTGGCCCGGGCCATCGTGCGCGAGCCACTGGTGTTCCTCATGGACGAGCCGCTGTCGAACCTCGATGCGGCGCTGCGGGTGCAGACACGGGCCGACATCGTCGAGCTGCAGACCCGCCTGTCGACCACCACGGTCTACGTCACCCATGACCAGGTCGAGGCGATGACGATGGGCCATCGCATCGCGGTCATGAGCGAGGGAAGGCTGCAGCAGGTGGCGACGCCCGAAGACCTCTACGCGCGTCCCGCCAATGCGTTCGTCGCCCACTTCCTTGGGAGTCCGGGCATGAACCTGATTGAAGGGATGCTCGTCGAGAGCGGGGCGCCCGATGTCGAGGGCGGAGGCGGACGCGGGACACTGTGCGTCGCCTTCCCCGGCGCCTCGGTGCCGCTGCCCGCCGCCGTGGCGGACGCCATCCGGGGCTCGGGACCAGACGTCGTCCTGGGTCTGCGCCCAGAGGCGCTGCACCTCAGCCCCGACGGCGCCATCGCGGCCTCTGTCATCATCGTCGAACTGCTCGGCGCCGAGACGCATGTCATCTGCCACACCGAGACCGGCACCCGCGTCATCGTGCGCCAGGGCGCATCGACGGCCAAACCGGGTCTCGGCGAGGCGATTCGCATTGCCGTCGACCCCGACCCGAGCGCCTATCACCTCTTCGACGCCGCGACGGGCGAGCGACTGGAGGGGACGTGACGGCGGTGACCGAAGCGAGCGCCCCCGAGCCCGCGCCCGTGCCGGTGACAGGCGGCGCGAGCGCCGACCGCGTCCACGGGCTGCGGGCCCGGCGGCGCAAGGAGACGGGACTCGCCTACCTGCTGCTCCTCCCTGCGCTGGCCCTCTTCGGTGTCTTCTCCTTCTATCCGTTCGTGCGCAACTTCAAGCTGATGCTGTACCAGACGCCCCCGGTACCCGGGGTCCCCGCCCATTACGTCGGACTGCACCAGATCATCCCCACCATTACCTCGACCCAGTTCACCCAGAGTCTGGTCACCACCATCCTCCTCGTGGTGCTCGTCGTGCCGGTGAGCCTGATCCTGGGTCTCGCGCTCGCCGTCGGTGCGCACCGCAAGCTCAAGGGCATGGCGGTCTACCGCATGATCTTCTCCTCCACTGTGGTCAGTTCGGTCGCCGTCGCCTCCGTGGTCTTCGGCACCCTGCTCAATCCGATCGTGGGCCTCCTGCCCTGGCTCGGCATCAACCCGAACCCGCCGGCGCTCGAGAGCTCGACCTGGGCGCTTCCCTCAGTGGCGGTCATCACGATCTGGCAGTTCCTCGGGCTGTCCTTCATCATCATGTCGGCGGGGCTCCAGTCCGTGCCCGACGAGCTGCTTGAGGCGGCGCGGATCGATGGTGCGGGCGCCTGGACGAGGTTTTGGCGCATGACCGTGCCGCTCCTCTCCCCCACCATCTTCTTCGCGGTCGTCGTGAGCACGATCTACGCCTTCCAGGCTTTCGGCGCCGTCGACATCCTCATCGGGCCGCAGAACGCGGTCCGGCTGCACACGAACGTCCTCATCTACAACATCGTCAACACGCTGCAGATCGACAACAACCCGGGGGCAGCCGCCATCATGGCCACCGTCCTCTTCCTGATCATGCTGGGCCTGACCATCGGGCAGATGCGGCTGCTCGAGCGACGGGTGACCTATGCCCGCTGACACGACCGAGACCACGGAGACAACGCCGGCCCCAGAACGTAGGGCGGTGGCCGCCGTCTCGAAGAGGCCACGCCGGCGGCTGCGGACCATCGGCGCGTACCTCGCATTGACGGCGGGGGCCATCGTGGTCCTGTTCCCGATCTACATCACGATCGTCAACTCGCTGCTGGCACCAGACCAGCTGGTGCAGCAACCGCCACCACTGGTCCCAACCAAGCCCCAGTGGCACAACTACAGCACGGCCTGGAATGCGGGTCAGATGTCCAAGTACATGGCGACCTCGGCCATCATGACGGCCATCATCGTGTCCGGCCAGATCGTGACCTCCATTCTGGCCGCCTATGCCTTCGCGTTCTTGCGCTTCCCGCTCAAGCGGACGCTCTTCGTCATCTGCCTCGCCACGCTGATGATCCCGCTGGAGGTCACCTTCATCACGAACTTGAGCACGGTCACGTCGCTGCACTGGTTCAACACCTACCAGGGCCTGGCCATCCCGTTCCTCGCCACCGGGTTCGGCATCTTCCTGCTACGTCAGGCCTTCCTGCAGATCCCGCGCGACCTGCAGGAAGCCGCGCAGCTCGACGGCTACGGGCATCTGCGCTTCATGACCCGGGTGGCGGTGCCGCTGGCCCGCCCGTCGCTGGCCGCCCTCGCGGTGTTCTCCTTCCTTGGTGCCTGGAACCAGTACCTCTGGCCACTGGTCTCGACCGGGGGGACGACGCCGCTCGACACCGTCCAGATCGGCTTGAAGCAGCTCCTCGGGACACAGGTGTCGTCGGTCCCGGTCTCACTCGCCGGCGCAGTCATCGCGTTCGTGCCACTGGCGATCCTGCTGATCATCTTCCAGAAACAGCTCGTGCGCAGCCTTACCGCGGGCGCTGTCAAATAGCAGGGCGGCCACCGCCCTGCACGCCCGGGTGCTAGGCAATTCGCATGCGGACTCCCCCCATTCTCAGGCTCGTTGCCGCGGCCCTGTTCGTGACGACGGCCAGCGCCGCCACGGCTTCGGCCGTGGCGGTCGCCACCGCGGTCTCGGCCGGCGCAGCCAACGTGCCCAGCTGCAACCTCAAGGCGCTGACCAATCACAAGGGCACGGTCAACATCACCTTCTGGGAGTCCGCCTCGCAGGCCAACCTGACGACGCTCGAGTCGATCACGAGCGCGTTCAACTCGTCGCAGTCTCAGGTCCACGTGACGCTCGTCACACAGGCGGGCTATGACGACACGTGGCAGAAGTACCTGGCCGGTCTCACCAACGGCCAGCTGCCCGATGCCGTCCAGCTGGAGGACCAGCGCACCCAGGCCGCCATCGACACCAGCTCGTTCCTGCCCGTGCAGTCGTGCATGAACGCGGCCAAGTACTCGACAAGCGACTACCTGCCACGCCCGCTGGCGTACTGGAAGGTGAACCGCGTGCAGTGGGCCCTCCCCTTCGCCGTCTCGGCGCCGATCCTCTACTACGACCAGAACGCGTTCACGAAGGCCGGCCTCAACCCGGCCAACCCGCCCACGACGCTCCCGCAGATGCTCACGGACGCCCAGAAGCTCAAGGCCTCCGGCAGCGGCATGGGCCTGGTGCTGGACCCGTGGCACCTCGAGACCTGGCTGGCGTCGGCCAACCAGCTCTTCGTCAACAACTCCAACGGACGCAGCGCCCGCGCCACGGCCGGCGTGTTCAATACCAAGACCTCCGTCTCCATCTTTAGCCAGCTCGACCAGTTGGTGCGGTCGGGCGACGCCACGACGAACCCCTCCAGCGGGCCCAACGCCTACGACAACCTCCTCGGGATCGGAAGCGGCAAGTACGGCATGACCATCGAGACCTCGGCGGCGCTGGGCACGGTCACCAAATTGCTGGCCGGCGGCCAGTACGCCAACGTCAAGATCGGCCTCGGCCCCTTCCCGGTCTACAGCTCGTCGGTCATGGGCGGGATCGAGCCGGGCGGCTCCGGCGTGTACATCTCGAACAAGGCATCGCCGCTCCACCAGGCGGCGGCGTGGCAGTACCTCTCCTACCTCTGCAACACCCAGAGCCAGGCCACCTGGGCGGCGGGCACCGGCTACATCCCGGTGCGCAAATCGTCGGCTCAGACGGCCACGGTCCAGCACCTCTGGGTCACAGAACCCGGGTACAAGGTGGCCTACAACGAGATCAACAACGGCGTGAACTCGCCCGCCACATCTGGCTCGGTCATCGGGCCCTACGCGGAAGTGCGCACGGACGTCCTGAACGCTGAGATCTCCATGTACACCGGCGGCGTGTCGCCGACCAACGCGGTGAAGAACGCCCAGACGAACGTCAACAGCACCATCTCGAGCTACAACAGCCGGCTCGGAGTGGGTTAGGCCGGCCGGCGGACCGCAGGCCGGCGAGTGCGTCAGACAGGCGGAGTGGGCGCACATCGATGGCCGCGCCTCGGAACGACGCACAGACGAGCGCTCTCGAGAAGCATCGGCTCGACGACGGGTTGACTCAATAGAGCCAAAAGTCACAAAGCCGTTTGAATAACCTCCATCGCGGCCTGAGGCCTGAGTATCCTCGCCCAACGGGGCGCTCTCCGCGGTGCATGCGGACATGTTGGAGGAACTGGAATGGTCGTGCAGGACACCGAGTCGGTCGGGATCGCCGCCTACCGGGTCCTGTTCGAGCACAACCCGGAGGGCATCCTGCTCTCCAGCCCGAAGGGTCAGATCACCGCCGCCAATCCGGCCGCGTGCGCTCTCCTCGATATGAGCGCTGAGGAGATCTGCCAACTCGGCTGTGACGGCGTCGTCGACCAAGAGGACCCCCGCTGGAGGATCGCGGTCGCCGAGCGGGATCGCACCGGCGCTTCGGTTGGCGTGGCGCGCCTGCGCCGGGGCGACGGGCGCTACACCGACATCGAGATGACCTCGCGCCGGTTTCCGGACGAGGACGGCACGGTGCAGATCTTGCACATCCTCCACGACATCAGCCGCCGGGTCGCCATCGAACGCGAAATGGAGGAGATGGGCGCACGACTGCTCGAGCTCTCCCGACGTGACGAGCTCACCGGTTTCCAAAACCGTCGCGGCCTGATCGTTGCCGGTACCCAACTGCTCCAGTACGCCGACCGCCAGGATGACGACATCCGCGTCCTGTACGTGGACGTGGGCAACGTCACGCAGCTGAACGAACGCCTGGGGCACAGCGCGGGCGATGCGGCCCTCCTGGCCGTCGCCCGGGCACTCGCGGTCACGTTCCGCAAGAACGACGTCCTCACCCGCATCGGGGGCACCGAGTTCCTCGTGTTGGCCATCAAGGTCACCGGAGTCGACTGCGGTGCCATCACGCAGCGCATCCGGCGCCACCTCGCCGCCCCCGAGACCACGGAATTCGTCGGCGCCCAGGTCGACGTTTCCTTCGGCTGGACGACACGACTGGCCGGCGAGACCACGTCGCTCGAGGACCTGGTGGCTCGGTCCGACTGGGCCATGCTCGAGGCCAGGGACGCCCGGCGCGCCGTCAACGGCACGGCACCGGCCGAACCCGCCTGACCTCCGGAGCCCTCTGGAGCCACCAAAACCAGCTCAGACCACCCACGACCATCTATACCTGACTAATCCACTTGTATTTAGGAATTCGCGTGGTTTAAGGTACTCCGATGCATATCGATGCCCTCCGCCCCATCGCGCCCGCCGGCCGTCAAGCCCCGCCACGCCTGTCTCTCCGCCGGGTCGCCGCCATCGGCACGCTGGCGCTCTCCGGCCTCGCCTTCACGGCGCTCCCCGCCGGTGCGCAGGCCGGCGGCACCGTGAACCTGGTGGCCTACTCGACACCCAAGCCCGCCTACACCGTGCTCGCCGCCGACTTCGCCAAGACGAAGGCCGGAGCCGGGGTCACCGTCACACCCTCTTTCGGGCCCTCGGGCACCCAGGCCACCTCCGTGGTCAACGGGCTGCCGGCCGACCTCGTGAACTTCTCGCTCGAGCCCGACATGACCAAGCTCGTCAAAGCTGGGCTGGTGTCCAGCTCGTGGAACAAGGGTGCCACCAAGGGCATCGTGACCGACTCCATCGTGTCCTTCGTGGTACGCCCGGGGAACCCCAAGCACATCACCACCTGGGCCGACCTCGTGAAGCAAGGCGTCGGCGTCATCACGCCCAACGTGTTCAGCTCGGGCAGCGCGAAGTGGAACATCATGGCTGCCTACGGCGCCGAGATCGCCCAGGGCAAGACGCCCGCCCAGGCCCAGACCTACCTCTCGCAGCTGTTGCACAACGCGGTGGCCCAGCCCTCGAGTGCCAGCGCCGCCCTGCAGACCTTCCTGTCGGGTCAAGGTGACGTGCTCCTCGACTACGAGGACGACGCGCTCTATGCCAAGACGAAGGGGGAGCCGGTCGATGTCATCACGCCACCACAGACGATCCTGATCCAGAACCCGATCGCGGTGACCAAGACGGCCGGTGCGCCGGCGAAGGCGTTCCTCGCCTACCTCCTCTCCCCTGCCGGCCAGACCGCGTGGGGCAAGCAGGGCTACCGTCCGGTTCTGCCCTCCGTGGCTTCCAAGTTCACCTTCCCCAAGCCCAAGACGCTCTTCACCATCGACCACCTGGGTGGCTGGACGGCGGTCAACAAGAAATTCTTCGACCCCCAGACGGGCATCATGGCCACGGTCGAGCAGTCGCTCGGCGTTTCCACCGCCAGCGGGTAGCAACCGTGTCCGGTGTGGGCGTAACCGTCGCCGACCTGGGTCTCCCGGGCGGTGAACCGGCACCCACCGGTCGCCGGCCGGGGCGGGGACGTTGGCGCGGCAGCCCCCCCACCGTGCCTTCGCCCGCCCTGGCCGCGGCCGGGCGGGCGACCGCCCGCGTCGGCGGCCCGGCCCTCGCTGTCACTTACCTCTCGCTCCTGGTCCTGCTGCCCCTCGCCGCGCTCCTCACCAACGTGTTCAGTGGCGGTTGGGCCGCCTTCTGGCGCGCGGTCACCGAACCCGCGGCCGTCGCCGCGCTCGAGCTGACGCTCGTGGCCTCCCTCGTGGTGGCGGTCGTCAACTCGATCGCGGGCTTCGCCATCGCCTTCGTCCTCGTCCGTGACGACTTCCGGGGCAAGGCGCTCGTGAGCGCCGTGATCGACCTGCCCTTCGCCCTGCCGACCATCGTGGCCGGCCTCACGCTGCTCGCGCTCTACGGAGCCAACAGCCCGTTCCACGTCGACCTAGCGGGGACCCGCCTCGGCATCGGCGCTGCGCTGGCCTTCGTGACGCTCCCCTTCTGCGTCCGCAGCGTCCAACCAGTGCTGGCCGAGCTCGATGCGGAAGCCGAAGAAGCGGCGTCCTCGCTCGGCGCCTCCCGTCGACAGGTCCTCGCGCGCGTCATCCTCCCCAGCGTCCTCCCCGCGGTGCTGGCCGGCGCCGGCCTCGCCTTTGCGCGGGCCGTCGGCGAGTTCGGGTCCGTCGTGCTCATCTCGAGCAACATCCCGTTCAAGACCGAAGTCGCCTCGTCGAAGATCTTCAGCCTCTCCCAAAGCGACCAGCTCCCTGCGGCCAGCGCGGTGTCGATCGTCCTGGTGGCGATCTCCCTGCTCGTGCTCGTCGGCATCGGGTGGGTCCGTCGCCGCTTCAATGTCGCGGAGTCGGTGTGAAGGGCTCGGGCTGGCGCCTACCCCTGCGCTTCGCCGTGCTGGGCTACCTGGCCCTGCTCGTCGTCCTGCCCGTCTCTTGGGTGTTCTACCGCGCCTTTCAGCACGGACTCGGAGTCGCGTGGGACGCCCTGGCTGCGCCGGACGCCCTGCACGCGCTCTGGCTCACACTGCTCGTGGCCGCTATCGCCGTGCCGCTGAACACGATCTTCGGGGTGGGCGTGTCGCTCATCTTGGCCCGCCACCGCTTCCCGGGGGCCTGGCTGCTCGATGCGCTCGTCGACATCCCCCTCGCCCTCTCTCCAGTGGTCATCGGGCTCGGGCTCGTCCTGGTGTACGGCAAGACGGGCTGGTTCGGCACCTGGCTGGCGGCACACGGCATCGCCGTGATCTTCTCGCTCCCGGGCATCGTGATGGCATCCGCGGCCGTGTCGCTCCCATATGTCGTCCGCGAGGTGCTCCCGGTGCTTCAGGAGATCGGCACCGAGCAGGAGCAGGCGGCGCGCACGCTCGGCGCCCGGCCGTTCACCGTCTTCCGGCGCATCACCCTGCCCAACATCAGGCGGGGCCTGGCCTACGGCGTCACGCTCACGACGGCACGAGTGCTGGGTGAGTTCGGCGCGGTGGTCATCGTTTCCGGCGCCATCGCCGGCAAGACACAGACGCTCCCCCTGTTCATCTCCACCAGCATCGACAACCTCGATCAGCAGAGCGCGTACGTGGGTGCGGTGACCCTGTGCCTCTCCGCCCTCATCGTGCTTACACTCCTCACGGTGACCGACCGCAAGCGGGACGCCTGGCACGACAAGGCGGCCGCATGAGTATCCACGTGCAGTCCATCTCGAAGCGCTTCGGCGACGCCGTGGCCCTCGAGGACGTGACGCTGGAGGTGCCGACGGGCTCCCTCACGGCGCTGCTCGGCCCGAGCGGCGGCGGCAAGTCGACGCTGCTCCGCATCATCGCCGGTCTGGACACACCCGACTCCGGTACCGTCCGGATCGAAGGCGAGGACCTGACCGCCACGCCGGCCCGCAGCCGCGGCGTCGGGTTCTGCTTCCAGCACTATGCGCCGTTCCGCCACCTCACCGTGCGGCGCAACGTCGCCTTCGGGCTCGAGATCCGGCGCCGTCCCAAGGCCGAGGTCAAGGCGCGGGTGGACGAGCTGCTCGACCTGGTCGGCCTGGCCCACCTGGGCGACCGCTATCCCTCCCAACTCTCGGGCGGCCAGCGCCAGCGCATGGCGCTGGCCCGCGCCCTGGCCATCGAGCCGAAGGTTCTGCTCCTGGACGAGCCCTTCGGCGCGCTGGACGCCCAGGTGCGCACACAACTGCGCCAGTGGCTGCGTGACCTGCACGACACGCTCCAGGTGACGACGGTGCTCGTCACGCACGACCAGGAGGAGGCGATGGAGGTGTCCGACCGACTGGCCATCATCAACCACGGCCGCCTGGAGCAGGTGGGTACGCCGGCCGATATGTACGACCACCCGGCCAACGAGTTCGTCCTCACGTTCCTCGGTCCGGCGACCCGGCTGCATGGCCAGTGGGTCCGCCCCCACGACCTGGTCGTGCACCGCGTCGAAGACGGGAGACTGTCACCGAGTGCGGTCGAGGGAACGGTGACGCGGATCACCCATTTGGGGTTCGAGGTCAAGGTCGACGTGGATCTCCCGGACGGCGGCGACTGCTGGATCCAGCTCAGCCGCGGCACCGCGGCCGACCTCGGCCTGGAGACAGGCCAACGGGTCTGGGTGGCCCCCGCGGACGCGATTGCATCCGGTCGGTTCCCCATCCTGAGCGCGTGAACGGTCGCCTTCGGGCCGGGCGTACACTTGCATCGTCCATTGAGACGAGCTGAGGCACCTGGGCCAACGACGCTCACCAACCGACCTTCGGGCACGGTGGTAAGGCCAGGCAATGGAGGCAGGATGTCCGACCCCTATGAAGGCGTGTGCGAGCCCGCGCCCGAAATCGCAGGGTTCAGCTACAGCATCTTCGAGCCCTCGCCCCTCGAAGTGGTCGCCGAGGCCGTCTTCGTGGCCAGTGAGCACGCTTCGGAGGTCTACGTCGAGCGCTTGGCCGAGCTCTATCGCTGGTCGCTGGTGCACCAGGGTGGCGCCTATCCGCTGCTCCGCGTCACGGCCAACTTCTTGCAGATGGACTATCACGCCCTGGCCATCGGCTTCCGCACAGTGGTGGACGGCTACACCGCGCTGGCGGAGTACCTCGACGACGGCCCCGCACCAGATGCCGCGGCGGTCGTTGCGCTGCAGTGGCTGACGCTCCCACCCGACGCCGTGGACCTCATCCGGGATGCCGTTGGCTAAGTTGCCGCCGACCAGAGGCTCAGCCTGTCTGGGGATGCAACGGGGTCGAACCGTCGGGGTTCAAGATGTCGAAGCCGTCGGGGATGTTGAGCTGCCCCGGCGCGGTTCCCGCCACATCAGGGACGCCGTAGTTCCACACCAAAGCCTGAGTCGTGGGATCGATGGCGGCCATCCGGTTGCGGTAGTCGTCGTTTATCATGAAGACACCGCTCGGCAGCAACTCGACCAGCGAGGGCTGGTTGAGCTCGTTGATGCCCGACGGCGCCCGGTACTGGTAGAGAATCTGGCCGGCCCGGTTGAACTCGATGATCCCACCGGGGTGCTCGTAGTCGGCACAGAGGTAGAGGTCCGGACCGAGCTGCTGGGGATCGGACGGGTAGCCGATGTTGAGGTGCGTGGTCCAGACCAACGACCCGCTCGGTGTGTACTCACTGATGTAGGAACCATGGGTCTCGGAGATCAAGAAATTGCCATTTGCCAGCGGCGTGTCGCCGTTTGGTCCTCCGAGCGATGTCGGGGGATTGTGCACGCAGCTTCCGGTCGTTCCGATCTGACTGACGATCGTTCCGGCGGGGTTGATTTGGATAATGCGGCAGTTGCTCGCATCCGCGACCGTGACATTGCCATTCTTGAGCAGATAGGCGTCGTCGGGTTCGTGCAGATACCCCGGCGACGAACCGATCACGGAGGGGTGGCCGTAGCTCCAAAGGAGCTTGCCACTGGGGTACCCGAGCTGGACGATGGTCTCGTTCTCCTCCTGGTTGGAGATGATGCCGGCGCCGTGGTGGATGAAGAAGGCGTCGTCGGGGAAATAGAAACCGCCCGGTCCCGGGGGTGGCGGCATGGAAGGAGGGTTCGGATAGGTCCAAGTGACTGCTCCCGTGTCGTCGAGGACCAGCAGCCGGTTGTTCCCCCTGTCGGCGATCAGCAGCTTCTGCCCGTAGTACGGCGACCCCGCGCCCGGGAGCCCGGCGAGACCGAACTTCGTATTGGGCTTGAGCATCTGCACCGTGGTCCTCGGCACGGTGGCGCTCTCCCCGCCGACTAACCAGGCCGTGTCGCCGACGACGGCCACGGCGGCGTTGGCCACGGGTGCAATCAGCTGGCCCGCCACCAGGACTCGCGCGTGGCGGGTGTCGAAGGCGTAGATCGTGGCCACGTCCGCCGTGCCGCTGTTCCCTCCTGCCACGTAGATCACGCCCCCAAGGGTGACTGCGGACGCCCCGGTCAGCGGCTGCGGGAGGTGACCGACCACGGAGATGTGTCCCGATGTCGTATCGATCCTCTGGACGGAGTCGACGGGGGTTCCGCCGACTTGCTCGCCGCCGAACACGTAGATCGACGTCCCCACGGCCGCGACAGCGGGGTAGCGGACCGGCACCGGCAGTGACCCCACCACACTGAAGGTGCGGCCGTTCGTCGTGGCCAGGACCTGGGGATCTGCATGGGTGCCGTCGTAGCCGCCGATCACGTAGGCGGTCCCGCCGACCGTGGCCGCGGCATCATCCGACCTGGGCTGCGGGAGCTGCCCCGTGACGCTCGCCGTGGCTGTCCCTCCGGAGGACAACGGGACCGCCTGGACGGTCGTAAAGGACGTTTGGGCGCCACCGCCGAAGACCAAGACGCGCCCTCCGACCACCGCTCCGGCGGCATCATGCGTTGCGGTCACGAGCGAACCGGCAGACGCTGCCGTGCCGCCCGGGACGCCGAGAGCGACAACGCTCCCCGTGGTCACGTTCCCGCTGGTCAACCCGCCCAGGACGACGACGCTCGCCGGACTCTGTCCCGGGACCACGACCTCGCGACTTAGGGGCTGCGCGAGCGACCATGGAAGAAGCCCGGATTCGACGGCTGGTATCCCACTGCCTCCCGTGGCCCGTGCGCCGATCGGCTGCGCTGAGCTCTGGGACGACGTCTGGGTGCTGGCTTGCTGGGTGGTCTTGGTGCCGGTCTGCTGCGTTGCGTTGTTCGCGTTGTTGCTGGTCCCGGGCGTCGAGGAGGCGTTCACCACAGTCACAATCGCGATGACCAGGAGAACGACACCCGCTCCGAGGAGAGCACGCCGGCGGCGTTGCATGGTGCGGCTCCGGCGGTTCGAGACGTGTTGGCCGGAGGCTCGGGGAGTGCTCACTGCAGCCGGTATCTTGACTGCTCGACCGTGCTGCTACAAGCACCCTCGTCGGTGAGCGTGCGCGCGCGTCGCAAAATGTCCTTGAGGATAGGCTCCGCGGTCGGCGAGGGCTCTTCGCAGCCGATCTGGTTCAACGCTGGTTCCCACCTTGAGCAAACGGAGACGGGAAGTTCCCGGGCGCCCTCGACGTTGCGAATTGGAGAACGTCGAGAGGAGGCCCATGAGTCGAGCGGTGCAGTTCGACAAGTACGGCGATCGAGATGTCTTGTACATCGCAGACGTGGAGGTACCGCATCCAGCCCCCGGTGAGGTGGTTGTCGAGGTCCGGGCCGCCAGCATCAATCCCGGCGAAACGTCCATCCGGACTGGCTCCCTCGACAAGATGTTCCCGGCGACCTTTCCTTCCGGCCAGGGCAGCGATCTCGCCGGTGTGGTCAGCTCGGTGGGCGACGGGGTCACAGAATTCCGCGTCGGCGAGGAGGTCTTTGGCTGGTCGTGGCAACGATCGAGCCATGCCGAATACGTCGCAGTTCCTGTTGGCCAACTTCTTCCGGAACCGCCCACGTTGAGCTGGGAGACCGCGGGCTCGCTCTATGTCGTCGGCTGTACCGCCTATGCCGCCGTCCGGGCCGTCAACCCGCACAAGGGCGACACGGTGGCGGTATCGGCTGCGGCGGGCGGTGTGGGAACGGTGGTCGTCCAATACCTCAAGATCAAGGGGGCGAACGTGCTCGGCATCGCGTCGGAACACAATCACGACTGGCTGGCCGCGCACGGCGTCACTCCGGTCTCCTACGGTGACGGGCTGGCGGATCGACTGAGAGCCGCGGCGCCCGACGGGATCGACGCCTTCATCGACCTCTTCGGCCCGCAATACGTGCAGCTAGCCGTCGACCTCGGCGTGGCCCCAGACCGCATTGAGACCATCACCTCTCGGGAAAAGGCCAAGGAGGTTGGCGCCCACGCGGAGGGCAGCGTGGACGCCTCGACGCCCGAGATCATGGCGCAGATGGCCGACTACGTGGCGTCCGGCCAGATCGAGATTCCGATCGCTGCCACCTACCCCCTGGACAGGGTCCGCGACGCCTACGCCGAGCTCGAACAGCGCCATACGCGAGGCAAGATCGTCTTGATCCCAATGGCTGGGTCCCGCGGGAGATGACGGTTCGGCCTCGCACCTTCACAGAACAGCAATCCAACTCTGACCCGGCTCTTAGGCGGTCGGTGCAGAATAAGAACGTGGCACCTGTGCTCTTCGAGTCATGCAACAGCACCTGGGTCTTCGACACCGACCACATGCGATTCCGCCGGATCCTCAAAGGCATCGACGTCGAGGGGCGGCGCGTGGTCACGCAATGGCGCCAGTACTACGGGCTCGAGACAAGGGAGGGCTCCGAAGCATTCACCGTGTTTCTCAATCCGCAGGGGACGCGCCTCATCCGTTCATTCCGCCATACGCACGAGTGCACTCAATGTGGGGGAAATGTGACTGCCGAAGTGTCCGTTGAGGAGATTCGAGCTGCGCTGGCATAGTCGGGTGGGTCTCCGAGGTTGCGAATCCGTCAGGTAGCCGGTGACAGTGTCACGAGGGCGCCACCATGACCCGCTCCTCGACGTGACCGTCGGCGTGACGGGCGAATCGCCCCGTTGTGCGTGGATGGACAGGGTCATCCGTGGGCCACGGCCACCCTCCGAATCCTGTCCGCTGGTAGTCGGCGAGAGCTTTGTTGATCCCGGCTTCATCGTTCATAACAAAGGGCCCATATTGCGACACTGGCTCCCCGATCGGTCGCCCTTGGAGCACAAGCGCCTCAGCGCCGTAGGGGCCACCCGTGAGGCCGACCGGTTCCTCGGTTCGAAGCACGGCACCTGTGGAGGCCTCGAGGTCCCGCCCACCGACGCTCACGGACCCCTCAAACACGTAGAGCGTCCGAACGGTGCTCTGGGCCGTCGTTGGTGGGAGCGTCCATTTCGCGAATGGTTGAAAGAGTTGATGCCAGATCGCCAGCTCTGCGTCGGGTCGCGACGCCCACGAATTTGGAGGCGGAGCCAGCGCCCTGGTGCCGTCGAGCGCCCCAGCGATCACCGAGATCTCAACCGCGCGGCCCTCCTCGTCCAGTGCCACGATCCGCGGGATGTCTTCGTCCCAGAGCATGGTGAAGTAGGGATCGACCATTTTGTCTTCTGCTGGAAGGTTCAGCCAGATCTGGAACAGCTCGCACGGGTTGCCGACTTGCTGGTTGAGCAACGGAAACATCTCGCAGTGAACGATGCCACCGCCTGCTGTGAGCCATTGCACATCGCCTCGACCGAATCTGGCGGTTGCGCCGAGTGAGTCGGAGTGGTCGATGAAACCTTGGCGAACGAAGGTGACCGTTTCGAAGCCGCGGTGTGGATGCCGGGGAAACCCCGGAATCACACTTCCGTGGTACATGCTCCACCCATCGGCGCCAGAAAAGTCCATACCGATATCCCGCGCCGCGAGCGACGCGGCCGGACCCATGTGCTCGTTCGCCATCGGATAACGATCAAGGTGATGCACGCAGAAGAGAAACGGGTCAACCGTCGCCCACTGGAAGCCAAGAGGAACGGCCTGAACCACAGGGTCGGTCACGAACAGAGGCTATTGGCGTTGGCGGGTGTCTATCCCCCGCAATCGCGGGATTCGCCGCAACTGGCGGGAGCTACCACTCCTGACCAGCACAAACAGCGAGAGATGCTCCCCGGCGTCCGTCTCCGGCGTGGGACATCCGTGGAAATGAGCGACGCGCGGTGTCGGCGACTGCTGTGCCGTTGGCCGCGTGTTGAGGACTCGACAATGAACAGTGGTCGGGGACCGTCCGAAGTCACAAACGAGACTCCTCCACCAGAGATGCCGATCCTGTCGGCGGAAAGCACCAGGTCCGACCGAAATCGAACCAAGGGGCATGCGCGATAGACTTGAGGTCTCATCCCCCTTGGGAGAGTCGCTTCGCTTGGGCAGGACGGCCATTCAGGCCATGCCGCCCCGTGCAGGTTCGACGCCTCGACCGAGATTCTCCGAGGAGCATCCCTGCGCACCGCCAGCCTTTCCAATTTGCCGCTCGCCGGCGCTCCATTCTCGACGCCCTCCTTCGGGATCCTGAGTACCTACTCGCCAACCGCCTGCGGACTGGCCACCTTCAGTGCCGCTCTGGCGGACGGATTGGCCGCCAACGGGGCGGACGTCAGCGTCGTTCGGGTGGTCGATCCTTCAGACACGCCGCCGCCGGCCACCCAGCGCGTCGTCGGCGAGCTGGTCAACGGCTCGCCCTCCTCGGTCTGTGCCAGCACGGAACTCTTGAACCGGTGCGACGTGGTCGTGGTTCAGCATGAGTACGGCCTGTTCGGAGGCGCGGACGGCGACGAGGTAGTTGAGCTCATTGATGGTCTCCGCGTCCCTTCGATTGTTATTGCCCACACTGTCCTCAGTGAGCCGTCGGCGCATCAGCGAGCGGTCCTCAACGCGGTCGCGGCCTCGTCCGACCTGATGGTCGTCATGACGGACGCCGCCCGAGTACGGCTCTGCACCCGCTTCGATGTTGATCCGGACAGGGTGTTCACCATTGCGCACGGCGCCGCCGTCCCCCCAAAAAGTACGTACAAACCGTTGAGGCGGAAACGGCCTTCGATTCTGACCTGGGGGCTCATCGGGCCCGGGAAGGGAATCGAGCGGGTGATCGACTCCATGCCGATGCTCCACGACTTGCCTCAGCGACCGTCCTATCTGGTGGCAGGGCGCACCCATCCCAAGGTGTTGGCCGCCCACGGGGAGTCCTATCGGGATGCTCGACTGGCGCAAGCGGCGCGACTGGGTGTGGCATCGTCGGTCGCCTTCGACGATGACTATAGGGACGTGGCGTCCCTTACAGCACTGATCCAGTCGAGCAACGTCGTGGTGTTGCCCTACGACTCGAAAGAACAAGCAACCTCGGGCGTGCTGGTTGATGCGATCGCAGCTGGGAGACCCGTCGTGGCCACCGCGTTCCCGCATGCCATCGAGCTCCTGTCCACGGGCGCCGGAATCGTCGTCGATCATGACGATCAAGATGCCATGACGCGCGCCCTCAGACGGATCATCACGGAACCCACTCTGGCCGCGAGCATGGCCGCCGAGGCCGCTCGGTTAGCGCCCAGCCTCGGCTGGCCGGTCGTCGCCGGCGAGTACGTGCGCCTTGCCGATCAGGTGCTCACAGAACGCCTGGCGCTCGTGTGACGGAGGCCCCAGAGCCCAACTTCGCCCACTTGGTGCACATGACCGGCACCCAGGGCACCTATGAGCACGCTCTCTTCACTGAACCCCGGCCCGAGCATGGATTCTGCACCGACGACATGGCTCGCGTCCTCCTCGTCACAAGCCGCGAATCCAATCCATCGCCGCCCGTCCGCCACCTGGCCAGCATCGGCCTGCGCTTCCTTCAGTGTGCCCAGGATTTCGACGGCAAGTTCTGGAACCGGATGGATCGCCGGGGTCACTGGGAAGATCGCCCATCCCTCGAAGACTGTTGGGGCAGGAGCATCTGGGGGCTCGGCACGGCGTCATCGGGCGAGACGGATGAGGCCAAGCGTCGGCTGGTCACGGATCAATTCGAGCGGGCGGCCGCGCAGCGCTCACCATGGACGAGGGCGATGGCGTTCGCCGGTCTCGGGGCAGCGGAGCTCCTTGCCACCTCTCCCGAGAATGTCGTGGCACGGACACTTCTCTCCGATGTCGCCGCTGTGCTCGAGAACCGTCAAAAGGCGCCCCTTCCATCCGAGTGGATCTGGCCCGAGCTGCGGCTCACCTATGCCAACGCTGCCCTGCCCGAAGCACTCATCGCGGCAGGCGGCCTGCTAGAGCGCCCGAACACGCTTGAACGTGGCCTAGAGCTTTTGGAATGGCTCCTGGATCGCGAGACACGTGACGGCCGTCTTTCGGTGACCCCGGTTGGCGGTGCCGGACCGGGTGACACCGGACCGGGCTTCGACCAACAACCGATCGAGGTCGCTGCGCTCGCCGACGCCTGCGCCCGAGCCATGTTGTTCGACGGGAGTCAGCGCTGGAGCGCAGGTATCAGCGCGGCGGTGGCATGGTTCCTCGGAGACAACGACGGAGAGGTCGCCATGTGGGATCCGATGACGGGCGGCGGTTTCGATGGCTTGCAGCCCGGCGGAGCGAATCTCAACCAGGGAACCGAGTCGACTCTGGCTCTCCTCTCAACACTCCAGCACGCCCGCAACCTTGTCCCCAAACTCGTGCCCCAATGACTCTCGCCATGACAGGGCAGGCCCGCCGCAGCGCCATCCGTATCGCAGCGGACACGTCCCGCGTCGTCACACGCTTGTTCGTCCCGGGAGAAGAGGGATTCGATCAACAGGAATCGCGTTCGACGGCCGTGCTGCGGCGAGTCCTCGCGCTTGATGACGACGCCGTGCAACGCGCGCTGAGTGACGTCATCGCTCGTTTCGAGGGACGTCACCATCACCTGATCGATACCTTCAACCGACATGCCGAGATATTGTCCGATCGTCTGGACCCCGGATACGAGTTCAGCCCCGCGAGACGCCTGTTGCTTGGTGCGACCTTCACCAACGAATACGCCGTCGAGGGCGCTGCGCTCTGCAATCCGTCGATGGTGCCCCACCCCGATCAGCAGGGGGTGGGCGCGCGCAGTGTTCGCTTCGTCATGAGCGTCCGGGCCATCGGCGAGGGGCACCGATCCTCAATCGGATTTCGTACCGGGACGATCGACGAGGCTGGCGAGATACACCCAGACGACGCGCCTTCGTTTGCAACGGCGTCGCGTCGTGGGCCGCCAACCTTTGACGCTGCCGTCTTTCGGGCCGAGCTGCGACGCATGCGGGGCGGCGGAGACGACGCCGAATTCGTTTTTGGCAACCTCGGAGCCACTTTCACCGAAGGAGAGCTAGAGAGTCGCCTGGACCTACTGCAACGACAGGCAGCGACCAGAAAACAATCGAAGCGCATCGCTGGCTTGATCCGAAAGATCGCTGAACGTAGCTATGCCGCCTGGTTCGACGACGACACCTCTTTGAACGAACGGGTTCTCCTGCCAGCGACTGCCGTGGAGTCCAGCGGGATGGAGGATGCCCGCTTCGTGCGCTTCACCGAGGAGGATGGGACCGTCGTCTACTACGCGACGTACACGGCGTACAACGGCGTCGACATCGCCCAGCAGCTGATGGAAACGACCGACTTTGCACACTTCACTTCGTCGCCTGTCGTCGGCCAAGCAGCTGCCAACAAGGGTCTCGCCATCTTTCCGCGGCGGATCGCAGGCCGATTTGTCGCAATGTCGCGTTCCGACCGGGAGACGAACACGATCTCCTTTTCGGACAATGTGGGGCACTGGGACGAGTCTGTCCCCTGCCAGGCCCCAACCCAGGCCTGGGAGGTGCTCCAGCTGGGCAATTGCGGTTCCCCGATTGAGACCGAATCGGGCTGGTTGGTGCTCACCCACGGCGTCGGCCCGATGCGCACCTACAACATTGGAGCGATCCTGCTCGACCTCGAGGACCCGACGATGGTCATCGGTCGACTCCGTGAGCCCCTGATCAGCCCGGCGGCCGATGAGCAGAATGGCTATGTGCCAAATGTCGTCTACTCCTGTGGCGCGCTCGTCCACGCGGGCATCCTGGTGCTGCCTTATGGGATCGGGGACTCGGCCATCAGCTGGGCGACTATCCCGGTGGACGAGCTCCTGACCTCTTTGGCCGCTGGAGTCTGAGACCATTATGTACCGACACGATCAACGAGGAGGAGCTCGACATGCCTAACAAGTCACCCCAAAAGCCCTCGGGCAAGAAGCCTGGCAAATCGCTGAAAGAGAAGCGTGAGGCGAAGCGCGAGAAGAACGTTCGCAAGTCCGGATTGGGGCGCTGACGCCACCTGCCGGTTCCGGAGCGCTACGGATCGCAATCCTCGCCCCCATCTCCTGGCGGGTCCCTCCAAGGCACTACGGACCATGGGAGTTGTTCGCCTCGCTATTAACCGAGGGTCTCGTCGCACGAGGCCATGACGTCACCCTGTTCGCAACCGCAGACTCGCAGACTTCAGCCTCGTTGAGCAGCATCGTGCCGACCGGCTGGTCAGAGGATCCGGCGATCGATCCGAAGGTGGTCGAGTGCCTCCATATCTCCGAAGTCTTCGAGCGCGCAGCCGAGTTCGACGTCATTCACAATGGGTTCGACTTCCTACCGCTGACATACTCCGGAATGACCGCGACCCCCGTGGTGACAACAATCCACGGTTTCTCCTCACCGCAGATCGTCCCCGTCTACGTCAAGTACAACGGCCGGACGTCCTACGTCGCGATCAGTGACGCGGATCGTCACCCTGACCTTGACTACGTGGCGACGATCCACCACGGCATCGACACTGATAGTTTCGACTTCCAGCCGATACCCGGGTCGTATCTCTGCTTCTTTGGTCGCATCCACCGGGACAAAGGCCTGGTAGAGGCAATCGCAGCCGCGGCCCGCGCGGAGATCCCGCTGCACATCGGCGGGATCATTCAGGATGAGTTGTACTTTCAGCGCGAGATCGCGCCGCGGCTGGACGGAAAGAGCGTGCAGTACATCGGTCCGGTGCTGGCGGAGGATCGATCGTCCTTCCTCGGTGGTGCGTTAGCACTGCTCCACCTGATCCAGTTCGACGAGCCCTTCGGATTCAGCGTCGTCGAAGCGATGGCCTGCGGGACTCCGGTGATCGCTATCGACCGCGGATCGATGGGCGAGCTCATTACCGACGAAGTAACCGGTGTACTGGTTGCCGACACCGCCGGGGCAGTGCTTGCCGCCTCCCGTATCGGAGAGCTCGATCGCCACAAGATCCGGGAGGTGGCGGTGGAGCAGTTCGGCTGCGACCGGATGGTTGACCAATACGAGGCCGTCTACCGGAAGGTAATTGAGACGTCTGGCGGGCGCGACCATTCGTAAGTGACCCATGATCCGTTGCATGGCAAGGACTCCATTGGGGCATCTTCGCGACACTCGCGCAGACAACAACCGTGAGCTAGGGGGTCACGCTGGACCTACCAGCACGGACCAGGGACGAAGAACTCGACCAGATTGAAGCCGATGACCTTTATGCGGTGTCTCCGATCTCGAGGCCGGATGCCGCCGCCCGCTCACGAATGGCGCACGCAACGCCGCGTAGAAGCAGGGTACGCACGGTTGCGTCACGGCTTTGGGGAACGAGCGCCGCCATGGTATTGGCACTCAGGTAGCCGCGAATGGCGAGGAATGCATAACGAATGAGGGCTTCGTCGCTTGCTGCCTCGCCGAGAGCCTTCGTGAAGAGGGGTCGCCACACCCGGCTCAGCTCGCGTCCGTGGGCGACGATGGCGAGCTTGGTCGCTTCACTGGTCGTCGGCGACTGGACGAGGTCAAGCATGATCTGCGTGTACACCAGATGCTGGGGATCGCCGTAGTGCGACTGGAGCGCCGCCATGACGCAGGCCAGACGCTCCTCCAGCGTGTCGCCCGATACGTGGGCGGACTCGATGCGATCGGTCAGGCGCCGCCACCGATCCTCCAGCACTGCAAGGAGCAGGGCCTGTCGCGTCCCGAACTGATGCTGGATGGCACCCCACGTTACGCCGGCATGCCGGGCGATCGCGTTCGAGCTTGCTTCGTAGTAGCCATTTTGGAGGATGCACTCGACAACCGCATCAAGGATCCGCGCTCTGCTCGCAGCGCCGTCCGAGCGGAGCCGTCGACCTTCGACAGGCAGCTGCGACGTTGACGTGGTCACGCGAGGCCGTAAATGCGTGCCGCGTTGCCGTTGCAGATGAGTTCACGCTCATCGTCGGCGACGTCAGCGAATTGGCGGGCCACGATGGCCTGCGAGTTGGGCCAGGTGGTCGCCGGGTGCGGGAAGTCGGTCGACCATAAGATGTTCTCCACTCCGATCAGGTGGCGTAACTGCAATCCCACCTCATCGTCCATGAACGTGAGCGCCATGTTGCGGCGGAAGTATTCGCTCGGCTTCAACCGCACGCCCGGCAAATCGTAGACCTTGGTCTTGGTGTCGAGGCTGGCCAAAAACCCCGGCACCCAGTAAAGGCTCGGCTCGACGAAGACGATCTTGAGATCCGGGAACCGCTCCAGCGTGCCGGTGAGGATCCACCATGCGATTACCTCGGACAGCGCCAGCGCCGGCATCGACGTGAAGATTGCCAGTTGCGGCGTGGGGTCCCGCCGCCAGATGTCGTAGAGCCAGTGCCGGTTGCCGAGGTGATGGCTGATGGAGATGCCGGTCTCCTGCAGCACACCCCAAAGCGGGTCGTAGACAGGATCGTGGTAGTCGGGCAGGCCGATCTCGCTCGGGAAGCAAGGAAGGTGGACGGATCGGGCCCCGAGTCCGGCCAGGCGCTCGACCTCGGTGACGGCGTAAGCGATGTCGATGATGGGTACCTGGTAGGAAACCGCCAAGCGGTCCGGGTCGTGCGACGCGAACTCGGAGAGGTGGTCGGTGAAGGCGCGGCTGATCGGCTTCCAGTCGCCCTTCACCAAGCCGAAGGCCCGGAACGCGCTTACCTCCGAATACAGGACCTCGGCCTGCACGCCGTCTCGGTCCATCGCAGCGAGTCGCGCCACAGGGTCGCGGTAGCCGGGGTCACGGAACGCCTCCAGATCCCAGTCATCCATCGACAGCTTCTTCCCGCCCCGGAGGTCGTCTTCGACCTTTGCCTGCGCGGCGATGGCGTTGTCAAAATCCTCGTGCAGAGACTGCGGGACCCTTTCACGGATGACGTCAAGATTGATCGCCACGTGCGAGTCGGCCGAGATCAGTTTGGTCATCGTCCCTCCGGGGTCTTGCGTTTCATAAATCATAGCATCTACTATGGTTGGCTGTGAGGCCAGCCCCGGTCGTGACAGACGACTCGATCGTCTTTTGGGACTCGGCCGCCCAGCACCGCTTGATCGCGCAACGGTGCGTCGGCTGCGGTGTCCTGCGTCACCCACCTCGTCCGATGTGCCCCCACTGTCATTCGCTCGAGTTCGAGGCGGTGGAGTTGACAGGCAGGGGCAGTCTGTACAGCTACGCGGTGCTGCATCACCCCCAACACCCATCCTTCGACTATCCGGTGCTGGCAGCGCTCGTCGACCTCGATGAGGGCATCCGGCTGGTGTCGAACCTCGTGGATGTCGATGGTGATATCGAGATCGGCATGCGACTCGAAGTCATATTCGTCCCGACGGCTGAGGAACGGGCGGTGCCGGTGTTCCGGCCATCCTCATGACAGGTTTCGGTGGTCGTACCGCCATCGTCGGCGTCGGGGCGACGGAGTTCTCGCGCCACGCGGGTAGGAGCGAGCTGCAGCTCGCGTGCGAGGCGATTTACGATGCGCTCGGAGACGCCGGGCTGACCGCAGCGGACGTCGATGGGATCGTCTCCTACACGATCGACCCGGTTGAGGAGACCGAGCTTGTTCGTGCCGTCGGGTTCGAGGAGATCGGCTTCTCCTCGCGGATCCCCTACGGCGGAGGCGGCTCCATGGGCACACTGCTGCACGCAGCGGTCGCCGTGGCCAGCGGAGCAGCCCAGGTGGTTGTTGTCTACCGCGCTATCCGAGCACGTTCGGGCGCGACACGGTTCGGCGGTGCCAAGACCGCTACATCTCCGACGTCAAGCCACTCCGGCACGACGGCCATGCAGTGGTGCATGCCGTATGGCGTGCTCACCCCGGCGTCATGGATGGCGCTGAACGCGACCCGCTATATGCACACCTTTGGTGTGACAAGCGCCGACTTCGGGCGCGCGGTCGTCCAGCTCCGCTCCTACGCAGAGGCGAATCCTGCAGCGTGGGGCTATAAGCGGCCCATGACGCTCGAGGACCATCAGGCGTCGCGCTGGATCGCCGAGCCGTGCATCCACCTGCTCGACTGCTGCCAGGAGACCGACGGTTCGGTCGCGCTCGTCATCACGTCACGAGAGCGAGCACTTGATCTGCCGAACCGGCCGGCCTTCATCGCCACGGCTGCAACGGCCGGACTCTTCGAACAGGAGATCGCGTCGGATCACTACCGCCCCGACCTCTCCGTGATGGACGGGTCAGTGGCGCTGGGCCACCGGTTGTTCGAGCAAGCCGGATTCCGTCGCAATGAACTTGACGCCGCAATGATCTACGACGCGTTCTCGCCGATCCTTTTGATGCAGCTCGAGGCACTCGGGCTCTGCGGGCTCGGCGAAGCGAAGGACTTCATCTCCGACGGGAATCTCGCCCTCGACGGCCAGCTCCCGACCAACACCAACGGGGGCCTCATCGGCGAGGGCTACATCCACGGGCTGAACCTGGTACTCGAGGCCGTGCGCCAGCTCCGGGGGATGGCCGTGAACCAGGTGCCCGACGCCGAACAGATCCTCGTGACCGCCAGCCGCACCGGCGCCATCCTCACTCGTGACTGAGGGGAACCTCCATGACCAGCGTCCTTGACGGCATCCGCGTTCTCGACCTGTCCTGGGGCATAGCCGGCCCGATCACCGGCATGCTTCTGGCCGATCATGGCGCTGATGTGGTCAAGGTGGAGCCACCTAATGGTGATCCCTTCCGGGGGACCGCTGGATACGACGTCTGGCTGCGGGGACGTCGTAGCGTCGCACTGGACCTGAAGCTGGCCGACGATCGTGCCCGGTTTCTCACCCTGGTCGACGAGTCTGACGTCGTCCTCGAAGCCTTCTCGCCGGGCACGATGGCTCGGCTCGGGCTCGACGCCGGACACCTTGCTGGCCCACAATCCACGGCTCGTCGTCTGCTCGATCACCGCCTACGGTCCGCACACCGCGCACCGCGACCGGCCGGGCTACGAGGCGCTCGTCGCTGCCCGGCTCGGGATCCTCGATGTCCAACGCAGCCACGACGGCGGCGCCGTCCCTTACATGCACGGCGAGGAACCGTTTCTCGCCGACCTGGAAATCCCCGAAGGCATGGAGCCCGGGTCGCCGCGTGGCGGACCGATCTTCACTTACACGCCGTGGCTCAGCATGGGCACTGCATTCCTTGCCACGACCGGCATCAACGCGGCCCTCTTCGCCCGGGAACACACCGGCCGGGGACAGCACGTTGAAACCTCGCTGTTCCAGGCGGCGCTGAGTGCGACCTCCTCAAAATGGCAGCGCGTCGGACGGCCCGACGCAGTCGGGTACCGGTCGTGGGTCTACGACCGGCGCGCACCGAAGGGATTCTTCCTCTGCGCTGATGGTCGCTGGATTGAGCAGTGGGTGCCACACCCTCGCTTCGCCCTCAGCAGCGCTGCCGGCGACACGCTCGCGGTGCGCCGAGATGTCCGGCAGGTGGTGAACGATCCTGAGCGCATCGGACCCGACCCCGAGAACATCGTGATCCTCGCCCACTACTTCCCCGAGATGGTGGAGGCGTTCCGCCGGTTCCCGAGTGACCAATGGGTCGCCGTGGCGGCGGAGGCGGGAGTACCACTCCAGCCGGTACGTACGCCTGAGGAGGCCCTCCAAGACGCGGCGCTGCTCGCGGAGGGTGCTGTGGTCGACGTCGACCATCCCGAGCACGGGACGCTGCGGCAGGCCGGCATCCTCTACGGGCTGAGCCGCACCCCGGGAGAGGTGAAGCGTCGGGTGCCGCGCGTCGGGGAGCACACCGGTGAGGTGCTCGGGGGTGGATCGCCTCCACGAGTGAGCGCTCCGGCCGTCCCGGCACGGACGGACCGGACACCGCTCGAAGGGATCACCGTGCTCGATATCGGCTTTGCGGTCGCCGGTCCGTTCGGCACTCAGGTGCTCGCCGACCTAGGGGCCACCGTGATCAAGGTCAACGCCTGGCGAGACCCGTGGTGGCACGCCCAACACATCGCCTACGGCGCAAACCGTGGGAAGCGCAGCATCGGTATCGACCTCAAGACCCCCGAGGGTCTCACGGTATTCCATCAGCTCGTCGCGAAGGCTGACGTCGTGCACTCGAACATGCGGCGCGATGCGCTCACGCGGCTCAAGTGTGACGAGGCGTCACTCCGTGAGATCAACCCCGACATCATCTACTGCCACACGCGCGGCTTTGACCGCGGCCCCCGTTCCGATTCACCCGGCAACGACCAGACCGGGTGCTCGCTCGCGGGCATCACCTGGGAAGATGGTGGCTGCTGGAATGGAGGCAAGCCCTTCTGGAGCTTGACCTCGCTGGGCGACACCGGCAACGGGTTCTTTTCAGCCATCGGCGTCATCCAAGCCCTCTATCACAGGGCCCGAACCGGCAAGGCGCAGAGCGTTGACACCTCGATCCTCAACGCCGGCATGCTCCTCGCGTCGATGGCCGCCACCAAAGCCGACGGCACGGCGCTCCCCCGTCCGCGCCTCGACCGTATGCAGCTCGGACTAGGCCCCTGCTACCGACTCTACGAGACGAGCGATGGCTGGGCCTGCCTCGCCGCGGTGACCGAAGCACAGCGGAAGGGGCTCGCTACAACCACCGGGGTCGAACCCGACGCGCTCGATGCGGCGCATCTTGAGCCATGGTTCCGTGCCCGCTCCGGCGCCGAGGTATTCGATACTCTCGACACCAACGGCATTCCGTGCGAGCTATGCGACGACGACTTCGGGCGACGCATCTTCGACGACGCCGAGATGGACGCCCACGAGCTCGTCGTGCACCAACAGCATCCCAAGCTCGGAAGCTTCGAACATTTCGGCAAAACCATCTATTTCTCGGACACCCCGGGCCGGATCTGGGGACCGCCGCCTGTGTGCGGCCAGCACACGCGCGAAATCCTCCTCGAGCATGACTTCAATGATGCCGAGATCGACAAGCTCGTCGACGCCAAGGCGGTCTTTGAGGAGCACTGGGTCGAGTGAGCGAGCGACACCCGATGCGAGATGCCCGAGCGCAAACGGGGCCACGGTCTCTCGTCGAACGCCCACCTGAAACGAGCTCCGACCGCGTCCTCGTGGTGCTGGACCATCGATACATTGGTCAGGCGACGAACTCAAGTACGAGTCACGTCAGAGCGATCGCGGACTGGTCGTGCACCCCCGGAGAGGACCCTTTCCCGTAGCTCCGTCTTGACCACCTTGCCCATCGGATTGCGGTCGATCTGGTCAACAACCTCAAGCTGTTCGGGTATCTTCTGGCGGGCAATTCCTTGCGCGGTGCAGTGCATGGTGATCGTATCCAAGTCGACTTTGCGTCCAGAAGCTGGTACGACCACGGCACAGACTCGCTCACCGGTCCGCGCATCGGGAACTCCCAAGACGGCGACGTCCACGATCTCGGGCAGCCGGAGGAGAACATCTTCGAGCTCGAGTGCGGAGATGTTCTCGCCGTTGCGAATGATCACGTCCTTGAGCCGCCCGGTGATGTGGACGAAACCTTCGGCATCGACCTCGCCGAGGTCGCCGGTCCGGAGCCAGCCCTCATCGTCGAATGCAGCGGCGTCTAACGCTGCATCGACGTAGCCGACGAAGCACTGAGGGCCCTTCAACCTGAGTTCTCCGTCCACGACTCGGACTTCGACATGTGGCGCCGGCCGGCCCACGGTTTGGGCCAGCTTCTCCGTGGGATCCGACGGCGACGGGCAAGAGGCGATGGGGAACTCAGTGAGACCCCAGGAGTTGATGAGGACGTCGATCCCGAAGACCTCTCCGAGCTCCTTGAGGATCTCCGGAGGGGTGGGTGCGCCGCCAGCGGCAAAGGCGCGCAGCGCTGGGTAGAGCGGCTCGTGTCCGTGGCGCCGCTGACTTTCAAGGTACGCCCGGAAGAACGGCACGCCCGTCCCGAGGATCGTCGGCTGGACGTCGGCCATGCGCTCACCCGTCGTGCCCGGATCAAACGAGTCGAAGAGTACGAGCTCACCACCAGCGCGCAAGACCGCAGCGACCATCGTGATACCACCGATATGGGCGATGGGCCACGCGATCGGATAGACGTCACCCATTCGGATGCCGAGGCCGTCAGTCATGCCGAAGGACGAGGCGATCACCGAAGCATCGGTGTGGCGGACACCTTTCGGCAACGCCGTGGTGCCCGAGGTGAAGTACACCCAGCGGCACTCGTCGTCGGTCGTGGGCGCTGGAGCCAGCTTCATTGGATCGTGAGAGGGCAGACAAAGGTCGCGCCCGGTGGCGCCCTCGAGCGCGAGCGTCAGGACGTCGATGCCGAGTTCCTCTCCGATACGGCCGGCCATTTCTCCGTACGAGAATCCACGCCACATCTCGGGGACCACCAACAGCGTTGTCCCGGTGGTAGTAACGATATGGCGCACGTCTCGCTCACGGAGCATCGGGATGATCGGGTTCTGGATGGCGCCGATTCGCGCCAGTGCGGCCAACAACACGATCGATTCGAGGACGGTGGGCAACTGCCAAGACACAACCTCACCGCGTTGCACACCGAGGCCCGCTGCGAGACGCTCTGCGGCATCGCGCAACTCGACCGTCGTGAGGGACCGTCCCCGCGAGTCTCTGAAGAGAACACGCTCGGGATGGTCCTCCGAAGCTGCGGTGACGAGTCGCCAGACCGTTGTGGGCTCAGGGTGGGGCATTGCCCTCTTTAGGATGCGTGAACTCTTCGCTCGAGCGGCCGAGCTCGAGTTGCGTTCCTCGCGGCCTCATCCGCCAGGCGTGGCCGCAGATTCGACATAAGGAGCAAGGATCTCTGCGAGCAGCCGGCGCTGCCTGGCCGCGCGGTCCGTCTTCGGCGCCACGGTGTCGTAGGCCATCGAATCGAGCAGCTGTTGGCTCAAAGCGAAGCCGCGTATGGCGAGAAAGATCGTGGTGGCTACATCGGGCCTGGTAGCTGCGGGTCCGAGGGCATCTCGGAGTAATCGGCGGACGTGTGCGTTCGACCGCTCTGCGACCAGCTGCATCGTCTTTCGCACTTCAGAGCTCGTCCGTGGATCGTGGTCCATGTTGAGCAGTACTTGCAGGCTCGCGATGTAGTCCGGCCTTGCATAGTGCGCGGAGAATGCGTTGATAAGTTGCGCCATTCTTTCCGCGGCGCTGGAACCATCGATCCGCGCGGCTTCAACCGTCTCGACCATATGGTTCGCGCCTTCTTCTAGCACCGCGAGCATGAGCCCCTCTCGGTTGCCGAAGTAGTACTGAATGACTCCCCAGGTCACTCCCGCGCGGCGGGCAATTTCGTTCGTGCTCGATCCCCGATAAAACCCCAGGTCATTAATGCAATCAATCGCAGCGCCGACCACTCGATCTCGAGTGTCGGTCTCGCCAGTCGCACCATTTCGTTCGGGAGGCGGGCCCTCGTCGGGTGGGCTGTTCGTCGACTTGATCGTCACGACGTCCACTCTACGGCTTCCCTTGTGGGCGCTAGGTACCCATGCTACGTTCAACATTGTAACTACTATGTAATGGCAGGCGGCAGTCCTCACTCGAGGCGCACCGTCGCCTTTGATTCTCCTTGGGAGGGCACATGACGACACGTTTGATCTCCGTTGATTCGCACGTCAAGGTGACACCGGAGCAGATCAAAGCCTTAATGCCAGCCAAATTCCACGACGAATGGGACACCGCAATCGCGGCCGAGCAGGCGCAGCACGTAGAGGAGATGGGCGGCGTCGATCCCTCAGTGATGGCCGCCGGGTTCAGCCACGAGGCGTTCACCAACCCTGGCTATTACGAACCGAACGAACGGCTCAATGCGATGGATCGCGATGGCGTTGAAGCAGAGATCCTGTACAGCGAGGTGAGCGCCTTCCGGCACTATCCGCATATGCAAGAGGGTTGGAAGGAGGCCTCGATAGCGTTCAACCGCTTCATGCTCAACTTCGCTTCGGTCAATCCTGCCCGGTTCGTGCCCGCCTACCAAGTGCCACTGATCGACATCGACTTCGCGGTGAAGCAGCTCAATTATCTGGCGGCTGAAGGTGCACGGGCCGTCCACATTCCCACCTTCCCCTCGGAGGTCGGCCTGCCCGAGTACCACGACGCTCGCTACGATCCTGTCTGGGCAACGATCTCCGAGTCGGGCATGTCGATCAGCCAGCACCTTGGATTGGTTCAATCGCTGTGGGATGTCTTTCGGAGGGATCCGACGCCGCAAAAGGCGATCTTCACCTCGCAGCCACCGCTCCGCCTTGCGGAGACCATTGCCTTTTGGATCCTTCCAGGTGTGCTTGCCCGATTCCCCGAACTGAAGATCGTCCTGGTGGAACCCAGTCTTGGCTGGGTGCCCTTCTATCTCGACCTCCTCGATTCGATGGCGGAGGGTCCCTACGACTTCCCTGCCTTAGATGACAAGCCGAGCACCTACTTCCACCGCCAGATGTACCTCACCTTCGTAGACGACCCCCGCGGTCTACAACACCGTCATGCTCTGGGAATCGAGCGCATCATGTGGTCCACAGACTTTCCGCATCCGGCAACGTCGTGGCCGAACTCCCAACGCGTTGTGGAACGGAACTTCGAAGGAATTCCCGATGCCGAGCGGGACCTCATCGTCGCCGGAAATGCGGCGCGGCTGTACGGCCTCTGAGCGATCGAACGTTCGGCGACCCTGACCTGCCGTACCCGGTCGCCCAAAGCTGGCCCTGGAGAAAACCCATGACGGCGGCAACCGAACGGCACGAACAACTTCCAGATCAACGCGAAGCTGATGGTGGCTCCGACAAGGTCGACCGACAGCGACGTCAACTGAGAGTTCGCATTCAGATCCAAGTCTCCGCGGAGTGATCGTGGCAAATGCGATGGACTCGGTTCAGGGTCTGCCCGGCGCGGGAGGCCTCGCACGAGTTGGCGGCCCCGCGAATGCCTGTGCCACGTTGAGCCAAGCTGCTGCTGCGGGACCAACGACGGCGAGATTCGTATCGAGAAGATGTCGGCGTTGCGTGACCACGTAACAGAAGTCCACGGCTGGGCCGGTAACGAGCTCCGTCGCATTGGAATCGCCCCACGCCCATTCACTTCCGTCGGGAGCTTCGAGAATGACTCGGATCGGTGCGTCAGGTGGCGCAAGGCCATGCACTGCAAACGAGAACGAGCGGGTGCGAACACCAAGATGGGCGACGTGGTACAGACGAATGGACTGCGGGTAGTCGATCTGCAGGGTGTCCGCGACGTCCTGCCCGTGGGCCCACGTCTCCATCAGCCTCGCTGTCACGCAGCTCGCAACACTCATGGACGGCCCATACCAAGGCAAGCGAGCGCTGGGGTCCAATGTCTCAAACGTGGCGATGAGTTTCTCCCGGGCCCCTTGGAACCACTGCCGCATTTCCAGCGGACCCATGGTTCTGTATTGCGCTGCCACCCATGCGGAGAAATCCGGACCGTGGGTCCCGAGTTGAGCCGCTCGCCTACCAAACGCGTCTTCGTCAAGGGCGGCCAAAGTTGCCGCTTCATCGAAGTAGGCGAGGTGCGTCACTTGATCACCGATCGTCCAACCCGCCGCCGGCGTCTCCGCCGCCCATTGGCCCTGTGCGAGACCTCCAAGAATCGTCGAGAGACACTGCGTCTCCATCCGGAGATCCTTGAGCAGGTCTTCAAGCGGCGCTGGCATCGCTTAGCGCCCCGCCGCGTCATCGACAACCGCTACGAGCTGGACCTCGCGCACCGCGTCCCAGAGATACTGATTGTCATTGGTGAGGATCGGAGCAGGGCGGGTGACTTGAGCAGACTGGCTCACGTAACTGTCCGGGACGGATCCAATACGGCACGTTCATCGATCATGGTCGTGATGTCGTCCTCCGAATAGCCCAACTCACGCAGGATTTCGCTGGTGTGCTGGCCGCAAGCACAGGGCCCCCGTTGAATCACGGGCTGTGCCGGCCGGATGTTGACCAGGAGGCCAGGATCTTCGAATCGACCGACAGCACTCGACCACGTCTCACTGACGAGGTTCAGACGCCTCGCTTCGACGTCGTCAAAGATGTTGCGACAAAATTCCTCATCGACGATTTCAATGGGTACTCCCCCGTCATCGAGGACCCTGAAGGCCTCCGTCGCATCGGTCTCCTCGAAGTAGGACCCGAGCCACAGAGCAAGAGACTCGGCGTCGTCGTCGTCGGGTGAATCCGGCAAGAGGTCGAAGAGTCTCTCTTGCTCGAAGGGCGTTACGGCGGCCAGGAAGATCCACTCGCCGGAGGCGCACGGGTACAGCCGGTAATAAGGGGACAGCCCGAACTGTCCAGCATCCACGTGGCCCCAGTCTGCTTCGGTGCCATCCTCGCGGATCCAGGCGTACGAGGTGTGCAACAGCCCTGCGTTGACGATCGACGTGCTCACCGCCTGCCCCTCACCCGTTTTCTCCCGGTGATAGAGCGCGGCGGCGATGGCGATGGCGGCCAGGAGCGCGTTTCCGGTGTCCCCCATGTTGGACCTGCTCCACAGGGGTGGGTTCCCTGCGTCACAGGCACCGTCTTCCCATTCCGTGCCGGTCATGGCTGCTGCGTTCTGGTCGGTCCCCGGCAATTCGGACCGTGGTCCCTTTTCGTAGCCCCGGGTGTTGCAATAGACCAGCCGAGGATGACGATTTCGTAACGATTCGTAGTCGAGGCCGAGACGGCCAGCTGCTCCGGGCCTCCAGTTCAGCGCCAGCACATCCGCGTCCTCAAGCAGTCTGTCGAGCACCGCTCGTCCCGCTGCGTTCTTGAGATTCAGCGCGATGCTGCGCTTGCCACGGTTTGTACCGAGGCCCATGTGTGTGCCGCTCCAATAGGTATCGTGCAGCGCGTTGACCTTGATCACGTCTGCCCCAAGGTCGGCGAGAACCCGGCCGGTAAAGGGCCCAGCGACTCCGAGACCGAGATCCAAAACGCGGATGCCCGCAAGCGGATGCGGCAAATCCTCCGCCAGCAAAGGCACCACAGATGTCTTGCTGCGGCTCACAGCTGCGCCAAGGACTTCGTCCGTATGCTCGCCTGGCCGGGGCGCGGGGCCCCTGACGGACCCTGGTGTCGCCGAGAACTCCAGCAATGGCCCGGCGTGCTGAATGCGGCCTTCGTCAGGATCATCCATCTCTACGACGCAGCCGTCGGCGAGGAACGACTTGTCGGCCAGCGCTTCGCCTGGAGATCGAACTGTCGTGATCCCCAGGCCCGCTTCTTCGGCGGCGCGTACCCATTCGTCCGAGGGAAACTTTTTGAACGCCGCTGTTAAGAGAGGATGCAGGAAGATGCCCGTCAGGAGTCCATCCGACTCCATCGACACGCGATCGGGATCGTCCCGATAAGCCGCATCGGGCTCGACCGCCGTCAGCTTTTCCCCTTCGGCGGCGGCAAGGACCCACCGGGGGCGGAGCGTCCAATGGTGTACCCACTTTCCGTCCGCACACTGATACAAGCCCTCGATCGACCGCGAATCGACCGGCCACATCCAGTACAACGGGGCGTCGGGGTCTTCCACCCTCTGCCAGTTCAGGCAGGCCGCCCCGAGTACGCCCTGAAGCAGTGAGGTGGTCACCCTCTGGCCGAGTCCGCTTCGTTGCCGCGCCCGCAAAGCAGCGGCAATCCCGAGCGTGGCGAAGTACGCCGCCCCGATGCTCGGCCAGGGCGTCCGAGGAAAGATGGGGCCATCTCGGTCGGTGCCGCGGACCAGACCCTCTGGCGCGTCGAACTCGGGATGCGGCCCCGGTCGGCCACAGATGAACTCCATCGCCGTACCGCGTCGTCCCTTCTGGTCGAAGAGCAATCCCGTACGTGCAGCCACTAATCCGTCGTACCCAGGTCGGTCTCGGTGCTCGCTATGGTCTCCGTAGGCGGTGATCGAGCAGGTGATGAGGGCGGGGTTGTCGCGGCTCAGGCTTTCGTGGTCGATCCCGAGCTCCTCCATGGTGCCTGCCGAGAAACTGTCGATGACGATGTCGGCCGTACGCGCCAGGTCGGTGAAGTGGCGGAGCCCGACGTCACTGTGCAAGTCCAACACGACGCTCCGCTTACCGCGGTTCCACACCCGGTAACCGCTCTGCCTGATGAATGGATCGCCCTCCGGGCGTTCGATCCGGACCACATCGGCACCGTTGTCAACCAGGAACATTGTCGTCATCGGCCCCGCGATACCCCAGGACAGATCGAGAACATGCAGATCTTGGAATGTACCGGCCATACGACTCAACCCCTTCACGTCGCTGTAGTCGGATCATAGCAGCTACTATGTCTAGGAACCATCCGGCCGGATCGGATCATCTACCGCTCGAAATGAAACAGGACGAGATCTACGGGAGCCGTGTGTGAGCGCAGCCGAGGACGACGACCGCCGCCAGAGCAACTACCGGCTCTACGACCGGATGCGGCTGGCCCAGAACGCAAGAGATCACAGCACCTGGCTGTCCTGTTTCACCGAGGACGTCGTCTTCGAGGCCCCCTACTATGGCGACGGTGCCCCCATGGCATCCGGTCGACAGGAGATGTCGGCCATTTTTGCAGGTATGAACCGAACCTTCTCGAGCGTGCACTACGAGTTGAAGCGCTTCATTCCCGCCGTTGATCCTGACCTTGTCCTCGCTCAGGTTCACGGCGACAACAAAGTGGCATCGAACGGCAACCGATATCGGAACGACTACCTGTTCGTTATCGAATGCCGGGATGGAAAGATCGCGAGGGTCCTTGAGTATTCCAACCCGGTGGCGTATTCAGACGCGGTCGGCACGTCTTGAGCGCCCGCGGCGCCCGTCGGGATGAGACGGGATCCCGCGTCCGGAAGTTTTGTGGGACTACCCAGGCGTTTCTGTCGCGGTCTTCCGAAAAATGCGGACCATGGTCAGGTCGGCGTCACCGAAGTGGGGTTCGAGGAAGCACGCCTTCAGTCGATGTCAACGAAGCGCCTGCGGCAAAGTGCAGATGGGCCGGGCGTCACGTCGATCCCGTTCTTCGGTGCTCCGGACGCCGCTCACCGACTGCGCGTACGGTGAGTCATGAGCAATTCCACGTCCTCGTTGAGTAACAGACGGTCCTCGACAAGTCGATCCACCGCACGTCGCCACAGTCGCTCATGCTCCGCGTCGGTTGGGTAGAGACGCGCCATCTTCTCATTGGAAAAGGCGACGGTCTCGCCGAGAGTCGGACCGCAGGGGCACCGCGGCAGGTACTGCGCCCTGGGTGCCTCGAGCCAGGGCACGCGTACGCCGCCCACCGCGTTGCCGTGCTCGTCGCGTACGACGCCATCGACTGTCGAGGGATCGCGGGCAATCCGGGCAACGTGTGGCATTGCTTCGCCGTCCCGAACCCACCGGTCGACACCATGCAACACCGCTTTGATGAGCGACAGGTACGGCTCAGACGTGTGCCGGTGACCCTCTCCAGGCTTTCCGACCGTTACGTGACCGACGGTGTGTGATGCTCCCGGCAGCTCGATACCTCGCACGCGCGGAAAGTCGCTATCGGGCGGCGCTGTGGGCGCCATTTGTACGATCGTACCCACGACCTCAGCCTCGCTCAGCACGTTCACGACAACAGCGTCAACCGGGCGGTAGTCCGGTGCGGGTGACACAATCAAGACATACGCATCGAGCGGTGGTCTGCCATCGTCCCCGCGCCCCCGGTCGTGCCAGCCACCATCTAGGAACAGCCGCCAGAAATTTCCGGTCTGAGACACGCCACAGCCGTAAATTTTCTGAATGTTCAGATCGCGGAAGGGAGCCCCATCGCGTAACTGGTCGGCGACGTCAACAATGATCGGATAGCCCTGAGGATGGGCCATTGCCATCGTCCACTTGAGAGCAAAGGAGTCAGTGTTCGGTCCCTGGTAGGAGCGGAGTCGCGGCGGGCGTTCGAAGGTCGCCAGCTCCAGCTTGTCGTAGCGATCGAAATCCTGCTCCTTGAGCGCGTCGATGCCGCCGGCGAAGCCGTAGAGGCTGCCGAACGAGCTGTTGTGGACGCTTACGCCGATCCAAACGTGGCCGTTGCGCATGAGCCAATCCGCCATATCCCAACTTGCCGGCATTTCACCAATCATGTGGAGTGGATCGAGGAACGCTGCTCCGCTCGCACGCAAGGGGTCGGAGGGACGGCGCACGAGGAATCTCGTCGTGTAAGGAACGTCACTCCCAATTCGGACGCCGTCGGGGTCGAAGGCATCGCTCGCCCCTGTCACGAACCACTCCTCCTCGATGTAGCCCCGTGTACCGAGTTCGCTGCTTTGCTGCGTGGCGGCGGAAGCCTCTAGCATCGTTTGGATACGCATTAGTCCTTTGCGGGGTCAGGACCAATTCGGTGCATGAGCGTGACATTGAAACCAAACCACTGCGCTGGGTCCAAGATGAGCTGATGGACACGAGTCCTTTGTTCGTCGGCGTTGCCTTTGCTGCTGTCATATTCGAAGAGGATTCGCAGGCCTCGTTCAGCGATCCAAGCCCTGGCTTCGTCAAGATCGGCAATCTCCCAGACGAGGGGTCCGATCTGACCTGGACCATGTTGCGCGAGCTTGGCGCCGAAGCTTCCTTCGCCGTTGACGGGAGCGACTAACTCGATGCTCCCGTCGAAGTCTGTTGCAGAGAGAACTGGGTGACCCTCGATCGGATGGGGCGGGGGGAGATTCGTGCCCAACAGCGCGTTGAATTGGTGCACCGCCGCTTCGATCAGGTCCTCGGGCACGATGAGTTCGACACGATTGAAGCCGATGATCTTCATGCGGTGTATCCGATCTCGAGGGACGCTATGGCCCCGGCGCTCACAGAACCTCAGGCAACCTCGTATGGGCAGGAAGCGCTTCCGACGTCGTCGTGAAGTCTGCGGGAAGCCGGAGCGTCCCGGACTGCTTCGGTTTGGCGTCTGACACAAGCCCCCGGATCTGCTCCCTTTGGTTCCTGTCATAGTAGATGCTATATCTATAGTCCATACTATGTCCGTGCGGTATCGACTGCACGGAAGTCGGGGGAGGGCCCAGCATGATCGAACGAAATCCTGCGCATCCTCCTGTCACCCGATCCAAAGAAGATCCCAGGAGGAGGATATGAACGTGTTGCGCCGAGGACTTGCTGATCTGCAACGAGCGGCTCTGCCGCTGGCCCTTGTGACTGTGATGCTTGCGGGGACGCTTACCATGCTGTCGTCGACGACTTCGGCCGCGGCAACTTCGGCCACTCGAGCATTGGCTCTCTCGGCAAATGGTATGTGGCCGGGAGTTGGCAAGATCTGTGAGCCCGGTTCCGGGGGTGCCTCGTCTGTTCGGGGCGTCGGCCCAAAAACGATACACATCGCGGTCTTCAATGACGCGGCCAGCTCAATTCAGCCTGGCCTCGGGGTCGAGTTCATTCAGGAAGCCAAGGCTTTCGCGTCGTGGTGCAACGCGTCCGGGGGCATCAACGGTCGTCAGATTGTGATCGACGACCGCGACGCGGCGCTGTTCAACGCCGCACAGGTAACCGACCAGGCGTGCCAGAGCGACTTTATGTCCGTGGGTGGCGGAATGGCACTGGACCAACCCGCCGTCCCGGTTCGCGAACAGTGCGGTCTCGGTCAGATCAGCGGGTTTACGGTCTCCGACTCGTCGGTCTTGGCGTCCCTGCAGGTCAACCCAAACGGCATCAACACCAAGATCGTGACGGCAGGCTGGTTCGGAGCGCTGGCCAAGAAGTACCCCCAAGCAGTCAAAAAGGCTGCCATGGGTGGTCAGAACAATGCCTCGATCCTTGAGCCCGAGCACAAGTTTGCGTTCGCCGCCCAGGCCCTGGGTTGGAACGTCGTCGACTTCCAAGAGCCGCCGCTCTCAGTGACCAGCTGGGCGCCGTACATCTCGGACGTCCAGACTAAGGGCGTCCAGGCATTGTGGCCCTCGTCGACCTCCAACATGAGCCCGTACTTCCAGGCCATGACCACCGCTGCGTACAAGCCCGCGTTCGTAGCCCTGGGAGTTCAGTTTTACAACTCCGCCACTGCCAAGGCAGTCGCTGCCAGCCCCGGCCTCCCGCCTGTCTACGTCGAGACTTCGTGGTGGCCGCTCGAGCTGGCCTCGCAGAACCCCTCCACCCAACAGCTCGTCAATGTCATGCACACGTACGCCAAGGGCGACGCCATCAACTTTGACCACGAGGAGGGTGCCGAATCGTGGCTCCTCTGGGCCAAGTCCGCCTCGGCTTGCGGTTCAAACTTGACGGTGTCCTGTGTCCTCACGCATGCGGCAGCAGAGAAGAACTGGAGCGCCGGAGGTATCCAGGCCCCGGTAGCCCAGTTGACCATGTCCAGCCAAGACCTCCAGCCCTCGCCATGCTTCGCCTTGCTCAGGGTCGAACCCAACAAGTTCGTCTATGACAAAGCCGTCACCCAACCCACGCAGTCGATCTGGAACTGCAGCCCAAAGAACGTCGTCCACCTGACGCCCCAGCAGCTGGCAGCCTCGTGAACGGAGTCGTCCAACCTAAGGCGAGCGCCTGGACTGCTTCTTCGACGACAGCCGCATGCTGCGCCGCCACGACTACCAGGTGACATCGCGGGAGGGCTCCCCGCGGCGCGGTTGACGTCGGGACATGTGCGCGTGAACGGGATCAGCCTGTCGACGAGGCGCCGCGCCTAGATGCGGGGTCCGGGCCGGCGGCCCATCCTGGACATGCTGATGGTCACTATTGACTTGAGCGCGGTGAAGTTCAGCTGAAGTCCCACCGGGCGCAGGTGTTCCCGCGTCTCGTCGACTCCTTCGCAGGCTCAGGGCGACAATTTCGTCGCTCCCTGCCGGACTCCAGCCCTGCCACATACCGATCAGACTGGTGCAGATGCTTCTCATTGATGCAGCCAATGTGGTCGGGTCTCGTCCGACGGGCTGGTGGCGGGACCGAGTGGGAGCAGCACGAGCGTTCGTGGACCAGGTACGAGCGGCAGTTAACTCGGGACAGATGTCTCAACCTGTCATCGTGGTCCTGGAGGGCAAGGCTCGCGAGGGTGCAAAGGGTGGCGTCGCCGACGGCGTAACTGTCCTCCACGCTGCTGGCAGCGGCGACGACACGCTCATCGATGTCGTCGCGAACGCTTCTGATCAAATGGTCACCCTCGTTACAGCAGATCGAGAGTTACGGCGGCGGGCCGAGGCCCTGGGAGCCGAGGTCGTTGGGCCCCAGTGGCTCCTTGACCTCCTCGAGTAATGAATTGAGCGCTGCCTGAGAGGCTCTGCGATTTCGGAATGCGCCGATCGAGTCTCTAGATGGTGACGGAGCCGTCTTCGCTGAGCGTCCACCCCGGGTTGTGGGCCACCTCCCACACGTAACCATCAGGGTCAGCGAATGCCCCCGTTACACCGCCCCAATCAGCTCGAGCTGATTGCCGCACGATGGAGCCGCCGGCGTTTCCTGCCTCGGTGAGCACTTTGGGCACTTCGTCGGGTGAGCGAACGTTGTGGGCAAGTTCGATTCCGGGGGCCCCATGGCCGCCAAGGGCAGTCCAGAGACCGAAGACCATTCCGCCGGCCTGAAAGAAGCACACCTCGTCGTCGGGTTGCTGAGCGCCACTCCATCCAAGCGCTTCGTAGAACGACCGGGCTCGGGCCAAATCACTAACGCCAAGAGTTATGAGGCTGATTCGCTGTTCCATAAAGAAAGCATCGCAGCCCAGGTTCTCCCCGAACAATCCTGGCAGCGTGCCCTCGAACAATCACCGGGTCGGAAAATCCGGCCAACATCTTTCCGGTCTCGATATTCGCCGCGCCAGTGCTGACCACGGGGATCACAAGCGGCGAAGTTCCTGAGTTCGTCCTCGCCCTCGGCTGCAACGACACCGAGACCCTCGAGCCCTTCCTGTCGAGAAAGGGGCTGGAATATGACCATCCGACCGCAAATCGATGAGCGGTTGTCAATAGGCCGTATGACAGCCCATGATCTCCATCTCATCATCGGGTACGTCAAGGGCGAACATTGGGCGCGGCGCTTTGAGCCTGTACACAAACGTCACGGCGGATATGGGCTACAACCAGCGGGTTGTGGCGCCCGACAGAGCCACGGAGCTAAGTGGGCTTCCGTCGGGTTAGGCGGGGCATAGGTGTGCGTGGCAATCCCGCCGATGATGAATAGAGCGGGCCCGAGCAGGAACCCGATCAGAAACAGTTTGAGCCGTCTCTGGGTGGTCAGACCACTGCCAGGTGGGAGCATTCGTCGCATCCAATTCACGCTCAGCCTCCAAACCGCCTAGCCGCTCCACCTGGTCGGGCAGACTAGTGAGAGTCCGGCGGGGTGAGTAGAGCCAATCGACACGACTGGCGCACAACGCAACAATTGATCGGGAAGGCCAACGTGGCGCACGTTTCTCTGGTCAGGTCGTCAGTTGCCCGGTCCCCCGCTGTGTATTCGCACATGTGACGGAGCAGCGGCGTAAGAGTTGCGGAGACTCGCAAGATTGGCCGCTGGTAGAAGCCCGGTCTGCCCCTCAGGTACTAGCACGGAAACGAGGAGCGGGACCAAGTCTGGGCCATGCCGCGGCACAGGTTTGCGGCCCCTCCCACCGACCCGGCGGTGTAGATCACGCCACCTCACTGTAAGCAGCTGGAGACGCGGTTTTGTCGCACTTCGGGATATGACAGACCCCCCAAGCGCAAATATCTAAATGACGGACACGAAAAATTGTACGGAAATAAGAAAGTGTCGCCACTAGGCGACTGATCGGTGTACCATTTCGAGCATGAAGCACGTCTACGCGTATAGCTGCCGGTCGCACCGGCACTCAGAAGGCCTCAAAGGCCTTCTGACGTCGCGCGGGCGCGCCATGGCCCAGATATTGAAGGCCCAATCCTTCAATTGGGTCTCGACCGACCCCCAGGAGGTGCCCTCAACGGCATAACTAGGACTTACATACGTCCAGTTCGTTGAGGAGCCGCTTCCGGAAGGGGGCGGCTCTTTTGTATTCCTGGGCCAATGCACAACTGAATAGATAGGCACTCGAAGGGGTGTAGTCCAGCGGAACGGACAGCCGGCTCCAACCCGGCGGACGTGGGTTCGACTCCTGCCACCCCTGCTGGGCGAAGCTTTGCCCTTTTTGCCTAAATAGGCAGATAATTCACCGCACATTGACAACTAAATAGTACGCCAGATTGGGGATCGGAGCCGCGTCTATTGGCGCAGCTACACCGACCGATCCCGCCCCGGTGACCTCTGTTGGCTAGAGGAGCGCGGCCGTAACCCGCGTGGCATTGTGCCTGCGGTCGTTCGATTCGACCCACCGGGACCCTGGGCCCAGAGCACGAGTGGCAGTGCACCTCGTTTGCAACGAGACGCGTGCCGGTTCGAGCCCGGCTGGGTCCACCATGCGGGCGTGGCGGAATTGGAAAGACGCGCCGGGCTCAGAACCCGGTGGGCTCACGCCCGTGAGAGTTCGACTCTCTCCGCCCGCACCAGGCGCCTCTAGCTCAGTGGGTAGAGCGATGGACTCTTAATCCATGTCGTCGGGGGTTCGAGCCCCTCGGGGCGCACTCGGCCGGGATCGTCCGGTCGCAACACCTGGTTGTAGCTCAGTTTGGACAGAGCACCCGGTTCGGGACCGGGGGGTCGGCGGTTCGAGTCCGTTCAACCAGACCAGCGGTGATCGAACACCGCAGCATTCGGGAGTGGTCCAGCGGTATGGACGCTCGGCTCTGGACCGAGAGACGGTGGTTCGAATCCCATCTTCCCGAGCTCACCGGAGAGGCCCGGTCATTGCCTCATCGTGCCGCAGTAGCTCAATCGGGAGAGCGCCGCCCCGTCAAGGCGGAGGCAACGGGATCGAAACCCGTCTGTGGCGCCAAGCCCTGGTGGTGAAACGGACGATCACAGGAGATTACGAATCTCCAGTTCCGGGTTCGAATCCTGGCCGGGGTGCCCAGCTCGTCGTAGCTCAGACGGACAAGAGCGCTGCCCTCCGAAGGCAGAGGCCGCTGGTTCGAGTCCAGTCGACGAGGCCACGCCGCCATAGCTCAGTGGGAAGAGCGCAGCCCTGGTACGGCTGAGGTCCCCGGGTCGGCTCCGGGTGGTGGCTCTGGACCGATTTCAGGTCCCATTGCCCCCGTGGCGCGACTGGACGCGCAACGGTCTCCTACACCGGAGGGTGCTCGTTCGAATCGAGCCGGGGGCGCTGTCGGCTGGACCGTGGCGATGCCAACTGATGCATTGGAGGGTTGACCGAGAGGAAAGGTGCTCGCTTGCTAAGCGATGGCCGAGGGCAACCTCGCCAGCGTTCGATCCGCTGCCCCTCCGCCCTGGAAGGTATGCCTCGTTGGCTGGGGGCACCCTGTTTCGAAAACAGTGACACGGCTCTGCCGTGGGGGTTCGACACCTCTACCTTCCGCTCTGGCGCAGTGGTGCAACGGAAGCACACCGGGCCTTCACCTCGGAGAATGTCGGATCGAAACCGACCTGCGTCACCAAGCCGCCATCGGATAAAGGCAGTCCGCCGGGGTCTCAGCCCGGAAGCCGGGGGTCAGTACCCCGTGGCGGTACCGGGGCATTCCCGATCAGTCTGCCCCACGCAGTGCGGAGTAGCTCAGCGGAAGAGCGGGTGGCCGTTAACCACCGTCGTCGGGGGTTCGATGCCCTCCTCCGCAGCCCTGGCACCGTGACCGAGGATCAAGGTACCCGATTGCAACCCGGGCCACGCTGGTGAGACTCCAGCCGGTGCCTCCATCGCAGTAGTAGCTCAGTGGAAGAGCGTCTCGTTGCCAACGAGGAGGCCGCGGGGTCAGGACCCGCCTACTGCTCCATGGGGTCAAGGTGTTGACAGATACACGCGTGGCTTCCACCCACGAGTAATGGGGGCGGTACCCATTGACCCCTCCATCTACCATCCGCTCGGGAGTCGTCCAATGGCAGGACGCAAGGTTTTGGTCCTTGAGATGAGGGTTCGACACCTTCCTCCCGAACCACCTGAAAGGAGGCGATTCCATGCGACACAATCGGCTGAAGCTCGTCGTTCCCGAGGACAACGCGAATGCGGTGACCGACGGCAAGACGGACAGACTTGAGATACCGGCGACGCCGGATCCTGGAATGCGGCGGCTGCGCGTCGTGGACGCCGATGAAGGACCGCTTCCGGATGACGCGGCATGATCCCTCTGCCGCTCGAGAGGTGCCGGCCGGGCCCAACAGGATGGGCACTGGCTTTGTAACCCAGTTGATCCGGGTTCGAGTCCCGGGGCCGGCCCCATGGTCGTGTAGCTCAGTTGGGAGAGCGCGCGCCTGAAACGCGCGAGGCGGTGGATCGAAACCACCCATGACCACCACGGACACATAGCTCAGAGGCAGAGTGCCGGCACGACACGCCGGAGGTCGGGCTTCCGAAACGCCCTGTGTCCACCGGATCACTCACGGCCCGGAGTCAGCCGGTGACGACGCCGCTCTGATACAGCGGAAGGCCTCGTTCGACACGGGGCGGGCCGACCGAGCGCTGGTGGCGCCCGACGGGACGGGCCCGGGACCTTTAATCCCGACTGAGCCGGTTCGAGCCCGGCCGCCAGCACACACTCGACGCATCCGTAGCTCAACGGCAGAGCGCCACGTTCACACCGTGGAAGTCGGAGGGTCAGCACCTCCCGGATGCACTTGGGCGCACACGCCGCCCTACATGGTGGATGGAGCCGGATGGAGAGGCGGGTGGTCGTGACCCACCCAGCAGGGAGTTCGATTCTCCTCATTCACCCTGGGTCTGAGGACCCGCAACGCAACGCAGCGGGGAGGGATGGTGACCTCACGGGTCTCATACGCCCGAAGATCTCCGGTCAGTACGGAGCGCTGCGACTGGGGCCGGGCCGGTCGCCCAGGACGGTCTTATCAACCATCCGCGTCGGGGTCAGCACCCGGGGCCCCAACCATCTGGCCCCTGTAGCCCAAACGGAAGAGGCAGCTGGCCCAAACCCAGCGTGTGCACGTTCGAATCGTGTCGGGGGTACCTCGCCGGTGATGCTCGGGTGGCTGAGCGCCCGCTTCGTACGCGGGAGCGCGAGAGTTCGACACTCTCCACCGGCTCGTTGCAAGCCAGTCCGAGGGCTGGAACATGTTCGAGTGGTGGAACGGTAGACACGCCAGCTTGAGGAGCTGGTGCTCACGGCGAGCATCCGGGTCCGACTCCCGGCTCGAACACGCATGGTCGGTCAGACGACCCAATCTGGCGCACTATTTGGTTGTCACTGTGTCCACTGCAGACGGGAAGTGAACACGATGCCGAAGCAGATCAACGCGAACCTGACCTCATGGGCCAGCGAGCTCGACGACAACGCCCTCGAGCAGGCATTGCGGACCTCGCGGCTGCCGATCCTCGCCGGACCCGTCTGCCTGATGGCGGACGCGCACTTCGGCCTGGGGGCAACGGTCGGCAGCGTCGTGGCGACCAAGAATGCACTCCTGCCCTCGGCGGTCGGTGTCGACATCGGCTGCGGCATGGTGGCGGCGGAGACCAACCTCACCGCGGCCGAGCTCCCGGACGACCTCAACTGCGCTCCACGGCTTGCTGCGCGACCGGATCCCGGCCGGTGTCGGAAAGGGGCACGAGCGTTCCGAGGCCAGTGTGCCGCCGGCGCTCGAGGCCCTGGGACTGCCGCCGGGCTCGGCATCCGAGCTCTCCGGAGCGTCAGATGACGACCATCGCCGCGCAGTTCGGCAGCCTCGGAAGCGGTAACCACTTCGTCGAGGTCTGCCTGGACGAGCGCGACCGCGTCTGGATCGTGCTGCACTCGGGCAGCCGGGGCATCGGCAACCAGCTGGCCACGGCCCACATCAAGACGGCTCGCCTGGTCGCCCAGGAGGAGGGTCAGGTCCTCGAGGACCGCGACCTGGCCTGGCTGGCGGAGGGCCGGCCGGAGTTCGACGCCTACGTGGCGGACATGCTGTGGGCCCAGCGCTACGCCTGGGGCAACCGCGAGCAGATGATGGATGCCGCGCTGGCGGCTCTGCGGGCGGCGGTGCCCCACGCTCTCGAGACCGAGCGCATCAACTGCCACCACAACTACGCCGTCAAGGAGACCCACCGGGGCGAGGAGGTGTGGATCACCCGCAAGGGTGCCATCCGGGCCGGACTCTCGGACATGGGGGTCATCCCGGGCTCGATGGGCGCGTCGTCGTTCATCGTGCGTGGCAAGGGCAACGAGGCTTCGTACGAGTCGAGCTCGCACGGCGCCGGTCGGCGGCTCGGTCGCAAGGCGGCGTTCCGCCAGTTGACCACCGAGTCGCTCCGAAGCGCCATGGCGGGCAGGGCATGGGACGACACCATGGCCGACCAGCTGGTCGACGAGCACCCCGATGCCTACAAGCCGATCGCCCAGGTCATGGCCGACCAGGCCGACCTGGTCGAGGTCGTCCACGAGCTGCACCAGGTCGTGAACCTCAAGGGGACGTGAGAGCCCCGATCGAAACAGGAACTTTGAACGAAGGAGGAAGAAGATGAAGCTGGCAGAGGCACTGCTGCTGCGTGCCGATCGAAACAGGACCCTGGAGCAGCTCAAGCAGCGCATCCAGGTCAGTGCCCGCTACCAGGAGGGCGAGAAGCCCCCCGAGGATGCACGCGACCTTGTTGCGGCGGCCTCGGCCGTGCTCGACGAACTCGAGGTCCTGATCCGTGATCATCAACCGGACCAACTCGGACACCGTTATGGCCGACGGTCGGACCGTCACCGATGCGCTCGCCGAGCGAGACGTGCTCCGGCTGAGGTACTCGATGCTCAAGGTTTCGGCCGAAGCGGCGTCGGGTGCCCAGCACCAGGTCGGGTTCATGCGGGCCACCCGGTCCGAGCTCAAGTACATGCGCGCCCTCGACGTGAAGGACCTGCGTCAGCAGGCCTCGGATGTCGCTCGGCGAGCTCGCGAGCTCGATGCACGGATTCAGCAGGTCAACTGGACGACCGAGCTACAGGAGGCATGACGTAGCGATTGCGCGTGAAGTTGGTAGGTAAGTACGTAGAGCGAGTTCCAGCCCATTCTGGGGGCCAAGCCAGAAACCAAGCCCTTGAACGGCTCCGGTAGCGCGAGGGCAGCGCACAGGGGTTCAAATCCCCGCATAACAAAGCAGCCCAGCAATGTGCACAGTTCACGGCGTACAGGGCACCGAGCATCACCAGGAACTGACTACGTGCGGACCGAGGGTGGGTCAGGGGACTCCCACGCGCAAACGAGTGGCGCCACAATCAACCCAGGACTTCGGGGAAGGTCACGTGAAGTGCAAGTGGGATGTCTAGCGGCCCCAGGAGGAGGATTCGTACCAGCAACTTGTGGGTCATGTGGGAGACCGCACGCCGGCAAGCCGGCCTCATGTGGGTGCGCGTTGCCATGGTGGTGCGTTACGAGCACGCGTCCGACGAGCGCGCCTCGCAACTCGCTCAAGAGCTCAACCGCTACACCGAAGGCGCGAACCTGATCCCGCTCGGCCAATGTCCGCAACCATTTCGCGCACGGAGCGCGGATGACGAGGGTGAAGCTGAAGATGAGGTCGCCCTCACACCATCGCTGAACAGCAAAAACGAGGAGAAATGCTCCGGGGGAGAGACTCGAACTCTCAACCTAGCGGAAGGGGAGGACGAAGCTTCCTGACCTGCAGGAATCGCGTTCACGCAGCTTATTGAAGTTCTCGGGTGACCGAGGGTGACCGTGAATCACCGGGGAAGACCGTTCCTTCGCGCCCACTCCGCGCCCAAACAAGTAATCCCCTGGTGTTCAAGGCACGCCCACACTCAGGACTCCTGATTTCCCATCGTCAACTCCAGAATCAGACCTAGCCCGCTCCGAGGAAGGGGGCGTTCTCAGTGAAGATTCCTCCATCGGAGCCGACCAGCCAGTAGCCATTTCCACTAGGTGTAGCCGCCATGCCCACGATTGGTGCGTTGAGTCGCAGGCTTCCAGTCGAGCCATAGAAGGCCGCGTTCCCGTAATCGAAAATCCCACCGTCAGACGCCACCATCCAGTAACCCTGGCCGTTCGGGGTCGCCGCCATCCCATTGACCGGCTTGTTTAGCTTGATGCTGCCTGTGCTGCCATAGAAGGGAGCATTGCCGAAGGCGAAGATTCCGCCATCGGTCGCGACAAGCCAGTAGCCACCACCTCCCGGCGTCGCCGCCATGCCGACTACCGGCTTGTTGAGCACCCCACGTACTCGCTTGCTCTCGGTGTCGTTGTTGCGTTTGACCGCCGACGGCTCATTTCGGGATTTGCGATTGCGAACGCCCCCCCGACTCGCGTTGATGTACACGCGACAGCAGGACGCCCCCATGATGCGATACGTGGGTAGCTCTGTTCGGATGACTGATTGCTAGGATCGTGGCTTAAACCCATCCCGAGGAGTCGAAGGTTCGTGGCCCAATGACCTGCGGCGAACCCACTTCGGAAACACAGTGGCAAGCCACGTTCGATGGAGGAGGTCACCGTCATGGTGTCGAGAGGAACTCTGATCGCCGACGGTGCCGCGCGTCCCTTGACGAACGACGAGATTGATGGCGCGTACTTGTTGATGGGGTTGGCTCCTCCAGGCTGGCCGACTTTGGACGAGTACAACGTCGAGTATTAGGAACCCGAAGCGGGTGGAGGCGCTCCATGACCTACGACCCCAACTACGTCGTCAAAGAATCCGACCTTTTGACTACCGGTGCCACTGAGCACGACGACTTCGACCCTGACATCGCGGAATGGGCCGACGTGACCAGCGCGTATGACCCGCGTATTGACGAAGGACCGGACCCAGACATTGACTACGGCTCCCAAGACTCTTTGATTGTGAAGTTGGCGAAGTTATCCCTGATATGGATTAGTTGGTCAAGATGGCGCGCGAGTCTCGTTCCAAGTCCGGCCCTGAGTGGTTGCCCCGCCTCGGGACTTCCCATCTGAACGACCAACTGTGCGGGCATTGGATCCGTAAGCGCGTCGTGGAGAAAGTCGAAGACCTTTCTTGCCAGGGTCCGTGGTCCCTTTCCTGGCGCTCGATAGGTGCCCAACTGAGACGCTGTCCCTCCGTGATCAGGTTTGAGATTCGACTCAGGGCGCTCCGATGCCGGTCTTGAATCGGGTCCCTACGGAACACAGTGCTGACTGTCATGGTGTCCGTAGTGGATGCGCTGGCGACACCAGTATGAGGTGGTTCGGCGTTGTAGGTGATCGTCGCGCCTCGCTGGTCGTAGATGACGGTTGGGGGTGCCGCTCGACGCGGACGAAAAAAACGCCAACAGAACATTCCGCCGAGAAATACAGCCATGCTCAGTGCCACCAGAAGGACCGACCAAGTGGTCCAGACTTTGTAGTGAGCGCCCGAACCAGTGACGGACGCCATAGTGGCTATCCACCCCAGAACCCCCCCGAACCCGGCGCCAGCGGCTACCTTGCCCCCCTCCCGCAGTTCGCTAAAGCGATTCTCGGAACGGAAGTCGGAAATGACTCCGCGGTTGTGTGTCCACCAAGATTCGCCCACCACCGCGTCTTCTTGGCCGTCCACATGGTTCACACTCTGACCGACTGGCTCTGGGGACAGTAAGGCCCGAATATCCAGCGCGGGATCCCAACATAAGCGTCATTATGTTGGGGGTTGTGAGTACACACCTTGTCCCGACTTCCACTCTGCCGCCGGTCCCTTCCGGCCACCTCCGGGCTGAGCCATTGGCCGCAGCCTTCCTCCTCGGCTACGCGGGTCAGACCCGTGATGCTTACCGCCGGGATCTCTCCGACTGGTTCAGATTCCTGGCCGATTTAGGCGTCGATCCACTGGCTGTTCAGCGACTCCACGTTGACGCATACGCCCGACAGCTAGCCGAAGTGGAGGAAAGGAGCCCCGCCACCGTGGCCCGCCGTCTGAGCACTCTGTCGGGTTTCGACGGGTACGCCCACGCGGAGGATGCCATCGACCGGAACCCGGTCATCCGCGTGAGGCGTCCCAAGGTCGGATGAGACACGACCTCGACCGGACTGGATCGAGAGGAGCTTGCCGCGCTCGTTCGCGTGGCTGCAGAGGATTCCCCGAGGTCCCATGCGCTCGTCCTTCTACTCGGGCTGAACGGACTTCGTATCTCCGAGGCGCTGGATGCGGACGTGACTGACTTGGGGACCGAGCGCAGACATCGGGTACTCACTGTCACACGGAAGGGTGGAAGCAAAGCGACCATCCCGCTGGCTCCCAGGACGGCAGAGGCGGTCGATTCGTACATTGATGGTCGAGAGTCGGGTCCTCTTTTCTGCACGGCCTCTGGGGGCCGCTGGCACCGCTCTGAAGCCTGGAGAATACTGAGGCGGCTGGCTCAGGTGGCTGTACCGGACAAGGCCGACTCGCTCCACCCCCACGACCTCCGACATGCCTTCGTTACGTTGAGCCTCGACGCGGGAGCGAGTCTGCGCGATGTCCAGGACGCTGCAGGGCATGCGGACCCGAGGACGACGCGGCGGTACGACAGGGCGCGTCACAGCTTGGACAAGCACCCCACCTACGCGTTGGCTGGACTCATTGCCTGACAAGTCGGAAGGCCAAGCGTTGGAGGAATGGGCCGGGCAGCGCGCTGTCTGTCCTGTATGCGGTAGCCCAGGAACCCACATCCTCTGGGGCCTCCCCACCGGCGAGGCCGCGAAACTCATCGACGAGGGTCAGATCGTGGCGGGTGGATGCCTTGTCGCGGACTCTCCCGGTGCCTGGCAATGCACGTCATGCGACCATCGTTGGCGGCCTTGAAGCCTGGGGAGGACTGCCCCACCTCGGCACATATGGGCTAGTGCGGAGGGTCGAGGACAGACTGGCTCGCCTCGCATTCGTCCGAGTTCATGGGAGGTGACGCTTAGGGCTTGAAGGCGTAGACCTTGTCGTCGTTGGAGCCAACGTAGATGACCCCATTGGCGACCGCAGGCGACGACTGCACCGCACCGCCTGTGGTGCCGGTCCAGAGGTTTGCCCCAGTCGTCGCGTTCAGCGCGTAGACCTTGTCGTTGCCCGATCCGACGTAAACGATCCCGTTGGCGACAGCGGGCGAGGACTGCACCAAACTGCCGGTCGCGGCCGTCCAGAGGGTCGCCCCCGTCGTCGCGTTGAGCGCGTAGATGCTGCCGTCGCCGGAGCCGACGTACACGATCCCGTGGGAGACGGCCGGTGAGGATGCCGGCGTGCCTTCGCCGTTCCCGCTGCCAGTGGCGACCGTCCAGAGGGTTGCGCCGGTCGACGCGTTCAGCGCTTCGACGCCGCTGGAGGCGCTGCCCAGGGTGCCGTCGATGCCAGCGATGTAGACGACCCCATTGGCGATTGAAGGCAGGGATACCCCCCCAGCGCCCGCGAGCCAGAGCCTCGCGCCGGTCGACGCGTTCAACGCGTAGAGGCTGCCACCGAGGACGTGGGTCATAGGGGAAAACACCAGGGTCTGCACGTAGACGATTCCGTTGCCTACCGTAGGAGTGCTGAAGAACTCCGCGTCGGGCCCCGCCGAACCGATGGCCGTCCAGAGGGTTGCGCCGGTCGACGCGTTCAGCGCGTAGAAGTTGTTGCTGGTGGAGCCGACGTAGACAACCGAGCCGGCGACGACCGGCGAGGAGTCCACCGCGCCGACGGTGTTGGCCGTCCACAGTGTCGCTCCGGTCGTCGCGTTCAGCGCGTATACGTCCCCATCGTCGGAGCCGACGTAGACGACGCCGTTGGCTACCGTGGGCGAGGATTGCACCGGTCCGCCGGTGGTGGCTGTCCAGATGGTCGCGCCCGTCGTCGCGTTCAGCGCGTAGACCTTGTGGTCGTAGGAACCGACGTAGACAACCCCGTTGCTTTCCGCCGGCGAGGAGTCCACTGCGCCGACGGTGTTGGCCGTCCAATCGAGCTTGGTGCTGGCCACATTGCTCATGCTGATGCCGGTATCCGCACTATCGCGACTGCCGTGGTTGTAGAGGCCGAACTCAGGCCAGTCGCACGCGCTCAACGCCAGTGCCAACGCCGGCAGAACCAGCACCAACATGCGTCGAGTACCTCGGAATCTTGCGCCAGCCTTCGGCTTCACCCGTCCGAGTCCCATCGTGCGCCCTCCCCGTGGCCACCGCCTGGCCGGAACGTCGAGGGCAGGCTACACCCAGTCCTACGTTGGATGAGCCTTGGACCGTCGCCGTCCAAAGCAAATGCATCCATGTCCAACAGAACTCCGTGGGTGCCCCCGGTACGCCGGGCCTGGGCGCATACTTTCGTGCCGAAGCCCACTGGCTCCTGTCGAGGAGCGCGCCCTTCGGCTTCGCACATCACACCCGCGGTCGGTAGTGCGAAACAGCGGTGCCTGGGTCCACTAAATGATCCCAGGGACTGGTGGCTCAAGCGACGATGAAGGGGCAATGCACCATCTAGAGCGTCTGGTCGAACACATCCGACGCAGCGCGACTCGCTTCACTTGCGTCATAGGGCTTCTCTGTCTGCGCGTCGTCGGCGCGAAGTTGATCGGACCCATCACCGGGACCTTCAGTCTCGATTCTGACCGGGGTCACCTTGAACGGTTCATCCGGCACAGGATCGTCGCGACCTTCGACATCGCCGTCCTTGACCTGCCACGTTGGCGTGCCTTGTGACATCCATCGGGCCTCATGGCGCTCGTAGGGGTCGGTGTACCAGCCTTCTAGGGAGTCGTCGCGCATTGCGTCATGATGGCAACCGAAAGTGACATCCCCGCGAACGAAGCCAGGCACCACATGTGTCAGGCCACGCGGCGAATCGGACCGGGGCGGCGCACTAGCGCCGATAGTCCCGCAGGGTGGCACTCCGTCCCGGCGTCTGGTGGCACCCACACCACCTCGCACAACGCTTAGCCTGATGGGTGATGGCGGATTCCGAGATCGTGCGCGTGGTTGAGACCTGTGACGACTGCGGAGTCACGAGGACGCGTGGAAGGCAGAGGGTGGGGTCACCCAGTCCTGATGCTCCACCGGTGGCCCTCCCCGACCCGCCTGCATGTAAACGCTGTGGCGGCACGTCCTGGACGAAGCTCTCAGATTGAAACGCTGCTCCTCGACCCGCCCACCTCCCGGCGTTCTGTGCTACCCGAGATCGCTTCCGCCGCTGGGCGAGGTCCATGCAAAACTGAGCCTTAGCAAGCACGGAGGGGGCCGGAGTGGGTATCTTCAAACGACGCGTTGGTCGGCAAGACGTTGCCGCCAGTCCGACGACTGAGGTCGTTATTCAGCTCCGACTAGATGCTCACGAGTTCGGTGACGGCGACCTATTTGAAGTCGAGATCGTTGGCGAAAGCTTTTGTCAGAACGAATTGCAACGGATAGCAGGGCCAAAGAGCCTCGATGGGAAGCACCATTCCTGTGGTGTGACCCTTCGGTGCGAGCCGAGCAACAAACATGACGGGAACGCAATCCGTATAGAGGTCATGGGAATGAAGGTGGGCTACGTAGCGCGTGACACCGCGGCCCAGTTATCTCCTGCGATGCAATCACGTTGCCGTGGCGCAATCGAAGCCCGCGGCCTGATCGTCGGGGGCTGGAAGGACAGCAATTCTGAAGGTCACTACGGCATCCGTGTGTGGCTGACGCCTGCCGATGCTGTCCGATTGGGCATTGATCCAAGCGACATCGAAACCCGCCAATACCAAGATCTGACGATTCCCTATCCGGCTTTGCCTGCGCCGACAGACGGTGAGCTTCGGCTTACTCCGGATCGCCACAATCCCGAAGCCCTACCAACCACGGTCACGGTCACCCATGGGGAGCACTACCAGCCAGCTATGGCCGCGACCCGCCCGCCGAACTGGCCACACGGTAAATGGCTTGTGCTCGTCGGTCTTGATCTGGCGTCCGATCCTGACCGGAAGGGTGGCGAGGAATGCATTCGTGTCCAAATCGACGCTCAAACGGTTGGCTACCTGACGCCAGCCATGACGAAGCGCCATGCTGGCACCGTTCGTGAAGCCCTGGAATCAGGTCTTCGTCCGACCGCCGAGGCAGACGTGCGGCGAGATCAAAGAACGGACCCTCCAACGTGGCACCTCATGCTCCATATGGCCGCGCCGTCTGGGACCAATGGGGCGTCCTAGTCGCTGCCGCTCGTCGTAAACGGGGTGACGCAGAACCGGCGATCTGGGACACGGCATAGCCTGGTCGCAGTGTCGGAACAAGGTGGTTTTTCCTGTCGAAGTAGTCCTTCAGGCGGTCCAGCGCCAGCGACCGTCACTTCATATCGAACGGCTACAGGTAACCCATCCGGCAGACGATGACAACCTCTGGTTCTTCTCAGAAGGTTCGGCTGACGAGGTAGTTCGACGCGAGGCGGTCCAAGTCCAGATCGAGACTCATCCAGGAGGCCAGCCTCCCTATCTTATCGAGTCAACCGGCCATGACCAACGAATGACCACCTCCGACTTTCAGGAGGCCATCGACGTGATCTTGGCGGGCTGAGCCAGGACGTCACCGCTATCCGGTGCGTGCTCAAGGGATCAACGCAACAGCCTCGGCGAACGCCTGAGATGGTGTCATCCAGCCGAGTGTCTGTCGAGGGCGCCGGTTGAGTGAACGTGCAATGGCGTTGAGCTGCTGCTGTGAGTACAAGGACAGGTCAGCGTTCTTTGGCAGGTATTGGCGCAGCAGGCCGTTGGTGTTCTCGTTGGTGCCGCGCTGCCAAGGGCTCTTGGGGTCGCAGAAGTAGACGGCGACACCGGTGTCGACGCTAAAGCGCACGTGCTCGGCCATTTCCTTGCCCTGATCCCAGGTGAGCGAACGCCGGAGGTTCGCCGGCAGGGTCAGGATTCTCTTGGCTAAGGCGATGCGCACGGCCTCGGCCCCGTATCCGTTGGGGAGCTTGCACAACATGACGTAGCGGCTGTGGCGCTCGACCAAGGTGGCGATGGCGGTCATCTTCTTGCCGAAGATGAGGTCTCCCTCCCAGTGGCCGGGCACAGCCCGATCGGCCACCTCGGCCGGGCGTTCGGAGATCATCACCATGTCTTTGATCTTCCCCGCCCCGACATGACTGGCCTTGGTGTAGGCCTTGGCCCGTCGCATGGCCCGGCCACTGCGCAGACAAACATGGAGCTCTTTGCGCAGGGCGCCCTTTCCTTGGACGAAGAGCGACTGGTAGATGGTCTCGTGGGACACCTGCATCTCCGGCTCGTGGGGATGGGCATCAGCCAACCACGAAGAGATCTGCTCGGGTGACCAGTTGTCCTCGAGCTTGGCTTCGACGGCCCGGCGCAGGCGAGGGCAGCGGGCCATCTTGGTGCGCTTCGGTCGCAGCGCTCGCCGGTCCGCCGCCCGATCGGCGGGCAGGGCCCGATAGCGCCGCCGGCCGCCGTTAGCGTTGACCTCTCGGCACACCGTCGAGGGCGCTCGGCCCAACTCTGCGGCGATCGCTCGTATCGACCCTCCCGCCGCCAGGCCGCGCGAAATCTCTTCGCGCTCGGCCAACGTCAGCCGCAGCTCGGAGCGCTCTCTCGGCGTTGGGCGCCTGCCGCCGGCATCGGCGATGAACCGTCGGAGCGATGAGTTCTGCCTGCCCAGATGCCGGGCGATGCGCTTGACCGGCACCCCGGCTTCGCGCATCTCCCAGATCGTTCTCCTGTCCTCGGGTGAGAACCGTGCCATTCGTGGACCTCCTGATCGACGACATCACTGTTCGCCGATCAGGCCGGTGTTGCAATGATCCCTTGAGGACACAGGCGATAGGGGGCACCCGTTCCCCGTCCCCGCGCTGCGAACAACTGCTGGTATTAGCACGGGTCGGCCACGATCTGCGGTAGAGAACCTCCGAGCACCGGACGACATAATGTGGGAACATCTCCTCGGGGGTGGTATCGGATGGGCGTTCGTCGTGTGATTTCGGGGCCGTTTCGGCGGGCACGACGAAAGGCACTAATCATTGCGGTGCTCCCAGCTTTGGCGCTAGCGCTCAGCGCATGCATCGTCCCGGCACCGGGTACCAACGATCTGGTTACCACCCAGGTGCCGACCGTACCGTCAAGCGACTACACGACGGCCCCACCTGTGACCTACGCGACCGACAACGGCATCACTCTGCACTTACAGGTGTTTACCCCTACCCAAGGTACGCCACCGGCCGCCGGGCGTCCGGTCATCGTCTACCTGCACGGGGGCGGTTGGTATCGATCGTTCACTTCCCAGAATCTCGGGGACATTGCTGCACCCTCATTAGTAGCCAATAACGACAATAACTGCTACACCACTTGCTACCCGTGCCCGTCAAACAACAACAACGGGTGCTCCTGGGGCGGTCAATCCATCATGGCCCAGGTTACCCGGGGCTGGGTCGTGGTGAATGCCGAATACAGCCTGGATGTCAACTACTTGCCTGATGGCACATGTACGGCAGGGAACAAATTCCCGGCTGCGCTCGAAGACGCCAAGAGCGCGATCCGGTGGGTGCAGAATCAATCCGGCATCGACCCAAAGAACGTCGTCGTGGCCGGAGGTTCTGCGGGCGGAACGCTCGCCGCGTTGGTGGCACTCACTCCGGGATACTTCGAGCCCCCCGGAACCACCGGGAAGACGACGGTCAAATCCGCCGTGAGCTTGGACGGGCCGAACGACATGAACATCCTGAGAGCGCACATCGACACCATCGGGTGGCTCCCCGCCCCTGCCGCCCCCTGTGGCTCCAATCAGACCCTCTTTCCGTCCCCGTCGTCGAACATGAGCCTCAGCGATGCCGTCAACCTCTTCCTCTGCGGGAGCTACAGCAACTCCTCGTGCCTCACCACTACCACGACGCCCGGCGGTGATGGCGCGCAGCTAGTCGATGACGCGTCCCCCGTCCATTGGGTGAACGCCACGAGCGCACCCATTTACATCGCCTGCTCCGGCATTCCCGTTGAATCCAATCTCGGTTGTCAAACTAACCAAACTCCCCCCGACGACGTCCGCAAGAGTGGTTACAACTTCAGCACCGATAGCAATGATGGGCCGCATATGGCCTACACGCTGGTACACGACACGCACAACGACGTGGGTTCCAACCAGTACCAGGGCGCAGGATTCCTCGACCAAGCGAAAAGTGCAGGCCATGCCACGGTCGATCAGTACTTGAACTACACCTACCTCAACGGGTTCCTGAACATGCCGACCACCACCGTGGTCCTGCCGGCCGATTCTTCCACCCTCAAGGGCGCAGTGTGGCTCGACGGGACTGCCTACGCGAACGATGGCAATGCAACCGATAACAATGCGTCCGGTGACATCTCCAAGGTGCAGTACGTCATCACGGGAGGGAGCTTTGATCATCAAACGGTCGTAACCCAGAACACCGAGTCGTACAGTGGGTGGCTTGCCCTCTGGAACACCACCCAGCTAGCCAATGGCACTCCCATACCTAACGGGAACTATGTCCTACAGAGCATCGCTTACGACCCCGACGGCAACGAAGGCATCAGCAACGGCATACGTGTGACGATCAACAACTGAACCTGATCCACGCAGTCTTGGGTCGCCCCAACTTTTTGGAAGACCTATGTACGTAGCGAGCGGTATCCCAGATGTGCCGAAGTGTCCCACCCTCCCGGCGTACGGCGATACCTGCGGCAGCGGCGGACCTGTATAAACAACAAGTGGCAAAGAGCACCAAACTTGGGTCTGTGATCGTCTTCCCCCTCGGAAACGGCCACCTCTCCTATCTGCATTTCATCGGTCCAGGCATCTACGGCGATGCCGTGAGAGTGCTGGAGGGTGTGTATACGGAGCAACTAGAGGTTCATGAAGCTTTGAAACTTTCGGGAAGGCCCGAGCGCTTTATCGCTCAGACTTTCGTGGGAAGCCTTATGGCTGGGATACCGGGCGCAGAGGTGGTTACGGTCGTGGAAACCAGAAAGTCCTGGACAATCGCACCGTATTGGGTCTCGTCCCCAGTACCGGCGAGTTTTGTCGATCGTTGGGTCGTGCACTGGGACGTCAGTCCTGACGGAATGGAGGAGTCCCGCGAGAACTACCGCATGGCTGACTTCGTCGAGAAGCATCCAGAAGTTGACGCACCCAATCTGCCGGAGACAGCAGTCGTGGGTGAGGGCGTCCTTCAAGACATGGTCAAGTCGGCCTGGAAGCCTGCTTACGGAGACTTCGGAAGGTGGGTACGACAGCAGGAGGCTTGAGCCACCCATCCGGTGCGTTCGGGGGCAGTCTGTTGGCGACGGAGCCAAGTATCTTCGGAGGGATGCTGAAGCAGATCGCGGAGCGGGTAGCTGACGGGGAGACGGTCACGTTTCGGCCCACCGGGAACTCGATGGTTCCGCTGATCCACAGTCGCGACGAGGTCGTTGTCTGCCCGGTGGACCCGACGCAAGTCGAGGTGGGCGACATCGTCCTTACCAAGGTTGCTGGCAACGTCTACATCCATCTCGTCAAGGCCATAGAGCCCGCGAAGCGTCGGGTGAAGATCGGCAATAATCGAGGCCGCATTAACGGATGGACAGGATTCGACCAGGTGTACGGCATCGCAGTCTCGGTGGCCGGAGCTGAGCGGCCGGGAGCAAAGGCAAAGGTCGCTCAACGAGATATGTAGAAGCCAACAGTGCTGCACTGTCCCGGCGTTCGGGGGCAGGTCGGTCGTAAGCCTTATGGGGCCTCATCGACGGGTCGATACTTGTTGGTATGCGGGCACTCGTTTTTCGGGGTCATCACGGGGAGTTGGAATCGCCCCTGACGCCGGACCAGCTTCGGTCCGAGATCCAGAGTGATATGTGTCCGCCCCCTGAGGCGTATCAACTGCGGGCTGCCCTGGGCGACGCAATACAGGTTGGCGGTTATCACCATCAGTCCTACGTTGACGGGACCATACGACGGTCTCGCATCACTCTGCGTCGATACGACGACCGTGAAGATCGTCGGTGGGCAGGCTGGATTCGGCTGAAGCTGGTAGGCAGCATCGAGCCGCACAGAGACGGCTCGGTTGTTCGTTATCGCACCAAGCTCCGACCCTTTTGGCTTCTCCCCGCAGCTTTCGCAGTGATCGGGGTTGTCGCTCTTGGTGCTGGCCTGTACTCCCTGGGTCGCACTCATACTGTCGGACCCAGTGCCGCGATCTACACCGGCTCGGTGTTTGCGGTTCTCGGTACCGCTCTACTTGTGTCACTGGCCGCTGCTGTCGGGGGAGAGTCGGCACAACTTGAAGATTGGCTGGCTGAACGTTGCCGTCGGCAGAGGGTGAAATCCCCGGTCATCGCTTCCGAGCCAGCCTGGCATCCCGATCCCCGTAATGGCGGCTGGCGCTGGTGGACGGGATACGCCTGGGCAGCCCACGCGGACGCTCCAATTCCACCGATTGTTGACGGATGAGGTGACTTCGTTCCGGCGTACGGGGATAGTGCTTAAACCGGTGTGGCTCGTTGGTTGTAAGACTTAGGACGTGGAGCCTGTAGACGTACCCCAAGAGATCGCTCGACTGCGTCGCCAGTTCGCCGACCGGATCGAAGCGCTCGACGAGACGGCGTGGAACTCAGCCTCGTGGTGTTCGGGTTGGAAGGTGCGCGACGTGCTCGCCCACCTTGTGCGAGGTGCCGAGGGGACGCTTTGGTCGATGGTGGGCGACGTCCTTCGGGGAGGGCTGAAACCAGACCGAGCCGTGGGCGCGGCGGCGAAGCGCCTCGGTGACGTGCCGGTCCCGGAGCTGGCTGATCGACTCCGCAATGCGGGCGAGGGAGGCTTCCGTCCTCCTGGATTCCCCGAGGCGATGGGTTTGGCTGATGTCCTCGTGCACAGCGCGGATGCCTTCCGGCCGCTCGGTCTCGATGTGGATGCGCCGCCAGCCGACGCGATCCCTGTGCTGGACGCCTTCTGGCAGCGAGGTCGAATGGTCGTCCATGCCGAACCTCAGCGGGGTCGCCGCTTGGTCGCGACCGATCTTGCTTGGGTGAGAGGAGAGGGACCGGAGGTGAGAGGGAAGGCCATCGACCTCGTACTTCTGGTGGCCAATCGACGCCAGGTTCTGCCGAATCTGGAGGGTCCGGGGCTGGCGGGGCTGTAAGCCGAATAGGAGGCACTCCCGGCGTACGGGGGCACCCCTGCGAAGAGGGGCAGGTCCGCTATTGAGCGTCTGCTTCTGAGGGCTCCGTAACCCAGGCGGAGAATACAGGCATGCCGTGCCATGGCCCATGCTCGCCACTCCGAATTGAGCTTTCATGTCATCGTCCACAGTGACGGCTACGACGCTGAAGGGATGACCGAATCGAAGATCTGCAGTCCGACAGAGCCCTTTCACCATCTGCGGCCCGCTCATAGACGACGGCAAGACCTGTGACAGCAGCTGCCTCGAAGCCGAGCCTCGAATAGGCCGCCACGGCGGACTGACCAGCCCTGAATGGCAAGTCCCGGTAGCCCAACGCCTCAGACAGCACACGTGCCGCCGCGGAGAGCCCGAGACCATCGGGTGTCAGATCCATCTTCGAGTTCGCCGACCATGCCGGAAGGAGGGCACGACAGTGCTCCTCGCGTCCATCATGAGAGGCCGTCTCGACCTCTTCCTCTCGGATCGTCCACATCGGTCCGTCGCCCGCTGGGAGATCGAAGAGCGAAACACGTTTGACACTTCTTGGTTCGACCGCTTCAGCGCATGCGAGCTCGTAAGCAACGTGTACGACATTGCTCTCTGGCACTTCGGGTGCTGCGGCGACTGACATGACCCAGAGGCCGCCTCGAGCGCGCACATTGTGAACAAGAACGATTCCTCGTGCTCTGTTTCGCAGAGGAACTGATCGTGGCGCGGATCACGTAGTGGGGAAGCAAGGACGTGCTCGAGAGAAGTCGCCCACCGGCTCGAAGACCCGAGTGCGGCGGCAGGCACCAGATCGTAAGGCACCTCCCACGAGACCTTGGTGGCAAGAGCGCTCGCCAAGAGAATCACGTCGTCTGCACTCACCTCCATGGGGAACCGCCGGATCAGCCCAAGCGTTCGTTCTGCAGCCCAGTCGTCGAGGCTCTGTTGTGTAGGGATATCGCCGGTCTCTGTCGCTTGGGGAAGACACTTCCTCCAAGCTGCTAGTTGACCGGTATCGAACTGCGGTCTGTTCCATACCGCAACGCCAGATCCGACCACTTGATGAGGATTGTCAATCAGATCGGCGGCGCGGTCAGCGGCGACCCCCAGATCCAGACCCAGAGCGTCAGCCAATTCGTAGCTTTCAGGCCCCGAAGCCAAGGGGGCGCAGAGCGCAAGCAACAGCCAGGCACCAAGAGGTGAGGCCACGTGATGCTCGTCTCCGAAGAGCTGATGGACTCGCCCTGCATAGCGAGTCAGGGCCTCAGACATCGGGTCATCGCTCACCTGATCAGTGTGACAGAACGAGATGCGAATCTCTCGGGTGGGGCGAACGGTCCCACGGTCCCGGCGTTTGGGGGCCGTCCGTTGCGACGGGGCGCTCCTTCTGTGACCCTGTACCCCATGTCCGTGAGTGTGGGCGGCGACCGGGTTGAGAGAGCAGTGTTCCGGCTTGGCCCGATGGATGGACAGGAGCACCCGATCGACGGAGATACAGATGAGCTGTCCGTTGTGATGAGCGATGGCCAGCAGCATCGCTACGTGCGCACAGACGAAGTACGACGCTTGCCTGATGGCGGGTTAGGAGTGGTCTTTGATTGGACGGGTCGCTACTACGGCCCAAAGTAGCAAGCGAAGCTGCACCCTGTCCCGGCGAACTGGGGCAGTCTCATCCGTCGGCGATCCGAGCCTCCACAGCGGGAACCCAGTAATGCCTATATCGCTCCTGGAGAGCAGGCAGACGCCAGTCGTTGCTCGAGACGATGCCGCGGCAGAGGGCAGAGCGGCAGTGGCATGTCATTGAGAACCCAGCTGCTCCCGACTGCGTTCCGTAGTCGATCGTCAGCTCCTCGCCGAGATCAACGGGTCGCCGCGTCGCGATCTCGAAGGGACCTACGTGCCACATACTCGGATCGCAGCTGTGGTTGCCGAAATGAACCAAGCTTCTTGACGGCAAGACGAGGTGCGCGTCCTCGTAGACGGTGAGGGTGTCCACGTAGGCATGTGAAGGATCGGCGTTGGCGTATTCGATCATCCGAGCCAGTTCCTCGGTTGAGACGATACGACCGCTCAGGCGAATGACGATCGTGTCCTTAGAGAGGTCCTCGGCAACAAAGAGCCCGCTCCCCTCGATGGCAGAATCCTTGACGACCACGCTCGGGTGTACCCAAAGTGTGTCCGGCAGGGCCTCAGCCATCTGAACATTGTGCCCAGAGCCGGCGTTCTGAGGCAGATCGCCAGAATCCCGACTGGGTGTCGTTAACGGCGGGACGGCAAATGGGGTACGAAGGAGCCATGGACGAGCCCAACTACGAGATGGCGATGGGGACGGTGGCTTTTGAGGTCGAGATCATGTTGGCCTCTGACTCCGGCCGGGAGAAACACACCGATGTCGAGGAGCAGGGTGCATGGCTGCTCTCGCCAATAGAACGCGGTCTGCGGTCTTTCGAGCCGGGCTCCGGGGTTGGTTTCGGCCGCCTTCGGTACATGGGCGAGGGCCGGGTCGGACGCTCGGTCGTCACAGAAATGGACGTGGGTCCGACGGTAGGCCCGTTCCCTCAGGACGAGGATCGGGTGAAAGTCGCTGGCCTCCAGGGTGTCATTGCTGCTCTCAGCCGGACGTTGGTGGGCGTACTCGACGTGCTGGACGATCCGGACGCGGTCCTTCGGCCACTAACGGCGTCGGACCATAGGGTCGCTGATGCTCTGTCGATTGCTGTCTGGAGCGAAGGCCGCGGGAGCCTGGATGAAGTCGACTTCCAGGGCTGGAGAGAGGCTCTGGAATGGCACCCCTGAAGCAGTGGCGACCGCCCCCGTTGTGCCGAAGTGCCCACTGTCCCGGCGAACTGGGGCACCCTACGCATGACGACAAGTACCATTTGCCTGTGCCCAAGACTTTCGAGATCGTCTGTGAAATCGAGCCCGCCACTCGGCCGGATCTGACGCACGTGCGCCACCAGATAGGGGTCCTGAGTCCTGTCGCGAGCGCCTTTTTGATCCCCGACAATCACATCGGAAGGTCCACCGTCTCAAGTATTGCGGTCGCTCATGAGGTGCAGCTCATGGGAGGTCGCTCGATTGCCTGCATCAACGCTCGGGACCGTAACGTGCTCGGCTTTCACCGAGACCTTCTGACGGCAACGGCGTATGGCGTCAATGAGTTTCTCTTCGTCTACGGGGACCGGCCGGAGACGGGGGCTCGGTCGGACGACCTCACCGTTCGGTCCATGATCGTCGAAGCACGACAGTTCGCCCACCGTCCAGATGTCGGCGAAGAGTTCCGCATCGGTGTTGCAACTGGCCTGCGGAAGATCCCGGCCTGGAAACACGAGGCCGACTTCTTGCTGACTCAGGTGTCGTTCTCCGTGGAGGATCTCGTCCATTGGCGCACAACCTGCGACTTCGACGGTCCGGTGTTCGCGGGTGTCATGGTTCTACCGAGCGTCTCAATGGCGAGGAAACTCTCGGCCGAGGTGCCTCAGTTGGCCGTACCCGAACCGATCATCCGACGACTTGATGTCGATCGAGATGCCGGAGTCTCGATCGCGTGTGACCTGATCGAACGGCTTCGACAGTCTGGTGCATTCGACGGCGTACACCTCATTCCGGTCAATCGCTATCGGGAAATGGCGAGTCAACTGGAGTCGATGTTGTAGCCACCCTCCCGGCGTACGGGGATGCCTCAGGCCTCGCGCTTCACCGCGGATCGGTGCAAACTGGAGCTGTGCCGGTTCCTGCCGCTCCGACGGAAGACGGAGTCCCGTCCACGGTCTGGTGCTATTCCGCCAAGTCCACCAGCAGCTTCGCGACGAACTCGATGGCCTCGACGATGACGCCCTCAACTGGGTTCCCATGCCTGGGGCGAACTCCATCGCGACGATCATCACGCACCTAGTCGGCTCGGAAGCCGAGACTCTCCCATGTGTTGCGGGTATCACATGCGAGCGCGACCGAGCTGCGGAGTTCCTCGGGCCCGAGCTGACGCGAGCCGATGTGTTTCGGCTGTTGGAAGAGGCGGACAGACTCATCGTGGAACTGGAGCCCAGGATCGACGCTGGCCGTCTGATCGCAGAGTTTCCTCTACCAACGTGTCCGCCGGAGGAGGTTCGCACAGGTCTCACGTGGCTGATCGGCACCTACGGGCACTCGCGAGAGCATGTCGGTCAAGTCCAGATCACGACTCAGCTCCATAGTGCTCGTGACTTGACTCGCCAGTGATGGGGACCATCCCCTTGTGTCCGACTGACCCGGCGTACTGGGATATACCCGGGGAGTTTTACCGGATGGCGCCCTTGAGAAAGGGCGTGACCGCAAGACTCTTGCAACTTGGAAGCATCGTCACCTCAAGCCACTGCATCGCCGACAGCCGCTTTGAGGCCGACGAGCCTGGCAAGGACACGGTAACCGTGCGGTAGTACCCTGGCTTGCACGCAGGGGAAATGGAACTCGGCAGCGCGGCCCAGAGGAAAGCGTGAGCCCGTTGGTGTTGTAGGAGTACTACGGGCGGTGGTGGGTTTCCCTTGTCGAACCAGCCACCGATGTACGTAGGTTCCTTCCGCGCCGTCAGCGTTCCGGCGATTGGTCGCTTCGCGACGACACGTGGATACCCTGCGAGTAGGCAGGCGCGCGAGCTTCTGTTCTGAACAACGATGACCATGCCTTTCGATGTGCTGTCATAGTCCGGCAGGGGCGCCAAGGAGAGCGAAAGATAATCAAGTGAACACGGTGTAAGCGGCAAACTCGCCGCCGCCGGATGAGGGCCAATGCCGAGGCCAACGATCACGAAACAAATCAGAGCTGCGATCGCAGATGGGTCAGGTTAGCGATCCCAGAATCACCCTCACGAGCGTACATAAGTGCACCCTGAGCCGGCGTATTGGGGCACCCGATCTGGACACAAGTTGTCAAGGTCTTGGGTGAACGTGCCGATGACCTCACCCGTGGCGGCAAGCAGTCGTGGGTGGGTGAGCGAACCAGCGGTATTAATGAGTGATGTATCGCAGCGTGTCCAACTTCGCCTCGGGCTAAAGATGAGCAGGGCGCTATTCGGAGCAGTTGCATTCGCTGGAGCGGCAACACTGTTCGTTTCCAGCAGTCCAGCAGCAGGCGCATTGACTCCGGCTAAGACTGTGTGCAACAACGCCATTGCGAGCCACAAGACCCTTAACGCCAAGCAGATCATCGCTTGCAAGGTGGCCAAGATCAAGGTGCCGAAGAAGGCGACTGCTGCTGCTGCTCAGCATGCTTCTGCTGCGGCTACTCGCCAGACGTTGCCCGACTCTTGCACCCTGCTCACCTCATCAGATGTCAGCGGACTGGGTGTGTCGGCCGGCCCGACCCTAGGGCCGAAGCAGACTGCGACCGACGCCCTTCCCGAGTCAAGCTGCACGTGGGGTTCGGCGATTGATGCCACCGGCATGGTGTCGGTCGTTGTGTCGACCCCGCACAACGGAGCGGACGCAGGCGATCTCCTGGCTAACGGCGCAAACGGGACATCGGTGAGCGCTGGGCCCGACGGCAAGTTGCTGGCACGTGCGGTCATCGCGGGGGGAGGCGGAGTCGGCAAGACCATCATCTTCCACAAGTCGGGGATCACCGTTCTCGTCGCCAAGGTTGGGGACAACGTCGACGACGGGGCACTGACTGCCGCGGCAAACTCGGCGGCAGGGCGCCTCTAGATGGTTGATCCCTAATTCACCGTCACAGCAAACGTTTCACCCGTGTCCATCGAATTGGCTCAGCTCCAGCGAGCCGTGAGATCCTTGAGGACGCCTGCCGCCCCCGCCGTGCGTGAGGACTCCCCGGCGGCCACGATGGGAGATGACAACGCCTATCGACCGGCCTTCGGCGCGCGTGATCGTCATCGACGCGACCGAGAACGACCCGTCGACGGGGATTACGAAAGGCTGACGCCGTAGCGGCGTACGGCAGGCAAGTCGGGGTTCTCTCTATGGGTTCGCCTCTTGCCGATCGACTGCCACGCCCGCTTCGGAAAGGGCATTGGAAAGCGGCTGGTGCTGATCATGAAGCGATATCCGGAGTTCCAGAGTCCTGAACAACCAGTATCCGAACTTGGGAGGTTCGGGCGCCAGTCCGCTCTCGATGTTTGATCGACACTTCGCAAGGGTCGCGGCCAGTTCGCTGGCGAAGTCAGCCGACCAGCCGTCTATTTCGTGATCCGAGAGTTCAGCGTCCCGCAGCAACGACTCAGCACGAATCAGCGAAGCCACTGCGGCTATTCGCAGCTGATCCGGAGAGTCGGACGCCCTCGAAGTCACGACCCGAAGTATCCCACCAGCCCGGCGATAGGGGGCACCCTCCGACGTACAGTTTGGGAGTGAACAGAGCCGAGAAGGTCGCCTCTCTGGAACGAGCCTATGAGCTTTTCAACGAGCGAAAGATTGACGATCTTCTCGCCATGATGACCGACGAGGTCCAGTGGGCCCGATGTGGCTCACGGAGTCGTGCTCAATGGCAAGTCGGCGATCAGGAGGTACTGGGAAGCGCAGTTCGCAGCGACTCGACCCTTCGTCGTACCAACAGACTTCACGGTAGTAGGCGACGACGTTATCGCTGTGGTCGACCAACGGATCTTCGACCTCGTGGGCACTCTTCTCGCTGACCCGGTCGTCGTCTTCCATCGGTACTCGTTCACAGGTGCGTTAGTTAGCCGCAAGACCGTCCATCAGCTGCGTGAGGATGCAATCGCCCCGTGACCACTACCAGGCGTATTGGGGCAGTGGGCCACCGATACGTCTCAGGTCCTTCAGCGGGTGAGGTGAAGGCCGTTTCTGCCCGTTGCGGACAGCTTGCATTGTTTTCGTTGGCCGAATGCGACTTGCTTCCGTAGGGTGGTCAAGGTGCAGGAGCCTCAGATCCGGTACACGACGGCAACTAAGGGCTCTCGGGTCGCATATCAGGTGGTCGGCAGCGGATCCCGTGACATCCTGCTCAGCTCGAACTGGCTCTCCAGTATCGATCTGATGTGGGACGAGCCCAGATATGAACACTGCTTGCGCAGACTTGCCTCATGCGGCCGTCTCGTTCTATTCGACAAGCGCGGGACCGGCGCGTCGGACCCCCTTGAGGTGCGTCATGGCGCATTCGACGTGTCGCTTCTGGAACAAGCTACGGAGGACATGCTGGTCGTACTCGACGCGGTCCAGTCATTCAAGGCGACCGTCATTGGTGCGGATACTGGCTCGATCGCGGCCGTCATGTTGGCCGCCACCCACCCCGAACGGATAGAGGCACTCGTTCTCCAAGACGGATGCGCTCGTGTGACCTCTACGCACGATTACCCGTGGGGACTAGACGAAGCTGCAATCTCCGCGATCATCGACGCCATCGACGAGAGTTGGGGAACAGGTATTTCCCTGGGGGCGCTTGCTCCGAGCTTGGAGCACGACCCGTCTACTCTTCGGTGGTGTGCTCGCTACGAGCGTCTATCTGTGCCTCCGGCGACCATGATCGCTTCGTGGGAGGATGCCGCCCAGATCGACGTGCGGTCTGTGTTGCCGATTGTGCGAATGCCGACGTTGGTTCTCTCCCACAATGGCGAGAACCCAATCATCCCGCTCGGGCAAGGTCGTTATCTTGCCGACCACATCTCCGAGGCGCGTCACGTCGAGCTCGACGGGTCAGACGTTTGGTTGTTTTCTGATAGCAGACTCGTGGACGAGATAGTCGCGTTCCTCGGAGAGCCGTCGGTACCGGCAGATGAAGATGATCGAGTACTCGCCGCCGTACTGTTTACTGATCTGGTGTCCTCGACCGAGCAACTCGTGGAGTTGGGAGACAAGCGTTGGAAGGAACTGCTGGACAGCCATGATCAACTGTTGACGCGGGCCGTCACGAACCACCGTGGCCGGGTTGTTGATCGTGCGGGAGATGGAATGTTGGCCACCTTCGACGGGCCAGCACGCGCTGTCCGCTGCGCAATGGCAATCGGAGCGGAAGTTCAAAAGCTTGGGCTCGAGGTTCGGGCCGGCGTCCATGCCGGTGAGATCGAGCGCCGAGGCGACGGTATCGCCGGCATCGCAGTTCATGTTGCGGCCCGCGTGATGGGCAAGGCCGGCCCCGGCGAGGTGTTCGTATCGCGCACCGTACGGGATCTGACCGTGGGGTCGGGCCTGGAATTTCGGGATGGTGGTTGCCACGAACTAAAGGGGATTCCCGGCACCTGGGAGCTATTCACACTAGAAGACTCTTAGCGATGTCGTATCCACGAGATCGTGTGGGTTATGGCGCAAACCCGTCTCCGGCGAACTGGGACACCCAGCCGTCAAAGAGCTAGGCGAAGGCGCTCCATGTCAACAAGGTGATGGGTCGAGTCATGGACCGCGTGGCGAACAATCCAGTGCGGATCGACATTCGCGCCATCGAGCGTCACAGTCGAGTGCCAACCTCATTCCAAAGAGAACCTCTCGCACATGATCTGCGTATTCAGCGATGGACCACTGGCCATCCACTGGTCGCCGGAGTAGATCGTCAGAACTGAGACCTGCAACAACGTTGGCGAACCGGGTCGGCAGGCCTGCGATCGCCGAGATGGAGGCGGCATCGCTCCACTCCTCCCCGTTGAACCCACATTCGTTACAGCGTTCAACATCCACAACATCGTCGATTCTGCCCGCTGCCTCCGAGTCGAGTTTTGGACAGCCTTCTTCGACCTGTCTCCGATGCGCTGAACTGCCCCACCGTCCCGGCGTATGGGGACAGGGACCCTCACTGCTCACAGGGCTGTGGGCAGTGTCTCTGTTGGCTCAGGGTCCTTTCTACCCCTCGCTGCCCAGCTGGGCCACCCAATAGTCGAGAACAGGTCCATGATCAACCTGTTGTATACGCCCATGTACTCAACGGCACGTTCCAAGGTCTTTGTATGAGCTGTCATCTCCTGATCACACGAAACAGTGACCTTGAACCAGGGCCGATTCCTTTCTGTTGCAGGCTCTATCCTGAATGTGGTCTCGGTGGATATTCGCCACTCGATGGACTCCTCCCAAAAGCCGACGGTCCGAATGGCTTCGCGGATCTCTCCCATTCGACTCTGCCACTCGGCTTTGGCGGACGTGCTGGTTTCCTCTAGATACGCGATCTCAGGCATCCAACAAGTCTGCTTTGTTCTCGACATCCTCGCTGGCGTGGCTCTCAGGGCTAGCCCCGATGTGCCGTACGGGGGCACGGCTACTGACCTTGTCGCCTGACACGATGAGCGCAAGTCCTCCGACATCTGCTGAGGTGGCTTCGTGCCGAAGCCGAGTGGGCTCCGCTTCGCTTCGCCTCGATACGCGCTCGCCCTTCGGGCTTCGCGCGTGTCGCACGCGATCTGGGACGCAGGCCACGTACCCCTACACCTGCCTGCGTCTATGACGGGAAGTGTGACGAACGAGGCTGGCCCCGCTGTGGCCCACTATGCCCGCGTCTACGACAGGTACGCCCCAGATCCAAGGCGTGTCACCCTGAACGTAGAACGACCCCGTCGCCAAGGGACGGGGTCGTTCTCTACCATCGGGTCTTGTGCGATGTGGTAACCCGGTGGGCACGGGGTCTATACCGCGTTTCAACCCCGGATAAACGAGGCCGAATGGCTGCCCCGGCCCGTTCGGCGCTCTGGGGGCAGGGCTGCTGGCCTTGTCGCCAGACGGCCATAGGTGGCTCCGCTCCCCCTCCGGGTAACGCGCTCGGTGGTTTTCCGTCGGCTATAACAACCCTTGCATAAAAACTCTGTTCGGAGGATGTGGCGATGAGCGCCGTGCAGACGAGCGTATTTCGGCCATCCCCGTGACACGCGCCAACGCCTCAGGACCTGTTGGGCTGTCGCTCGGAGCGTCATTCAGGAGTACCCATGTGGGCCGCTGAGGAGTGCCCCAGGTACGGCGTGAGTCCCTGGAGAAGCAGCCCCCAGGAATAGTGAGCCGGAAGCGACAGATGGGACCTGTGCTCAAACGCGCGTACGTGGTTCGCGCAAGCGAACCAACCCGAGGTGGTCGATGGTCCTGGTGGCCTCGGCGTGCCAAAGGCACGCTGGGTTGGTGCCGAAGGCACCGATAGGACACTTCAGGACCGTTCGCCCGCTAGGGCGACCAGATGACTCCCACCGAGGACCCGGAACACGGGAGCGATTACCACGGTTCCCTCACGACAGGTGTAAGAGGACGCTCACGACAGGTGTTGGTGGGTACGCCAGATCCGCTCACGACAGGTGTATCTCTAAACCAACTACATCTGTCGTGAGACACCTCTGGCCTCATGGTCCTCATTCTCAGGCCCTACACCTGTCGTGAGCCAGTCCGCGGCCTTCGCTATCGACTCATGTCCCGGAGCGCGGCCCGTTTGCCGCGTACCCCTCCGAGCGCACCTCAGCAACGAACTGCTCAAGCATCTCCATGACCGTGTCCCGTGACTCAGACGGCACAAGGTCGAGGTCAACACCTAGCTTCGCCTTGACCGCTCTCGCAAGACGATCCTCAACTTCTGCGGCTTGAACTTCGTTCAGTTTGAACCACCTGTACTCGGCCTCGCGATTGAGGGACTCGGCGGAATCCCGGTCAGCTTGGCCCTTGTGGGCTTCCATCCCGCACTCCAGTCATGGTCCCGGTACCCAGGGAAGACCAAAACCTCCGTCTTCAACCACTCGATGACCTCATCTGGGGTCCGACTTGTCCAGTCCGACGGAGGCTTGGGGGACCGTCCACCGTGCAGAGGATGCGTAGACACATAGAAGACCACGTCGTCAGAGCGCCGGTACCAGAAGTATTCAGAGCCTGCGAGAGCGTGATGGCGCTGCCTCACTCGATCCGATGTCTTGCGACCCTCCGACAGGGCCTGGGCGGTGAACACCGTGCCAAGAGGCGCGATCCGGAGCCGAACCGCTTCAAGCAGGTCTTCAAGGCGTTCAACTCCACACTTCCGACACCGGGGTTTGCCACAGTCCTTGCAGATCGTGAAATGGCTGAAGGTTGATCGACTGAATCCGGTCAGATGCACCGGGCACATGGGTAACCATCCCGCTGCATCGAGCTTTGACGCTAGGGAGTCGTTGATGACAATCCCCCCGCTGCTCACCGAGTTCTCCGCGTTCGCCAGGCCACGCGCGAACTCCTTGGCTCTGAGTTCACGTACCCTCGGAGATACCTGCTTCCAGGCATGTTCGTTGTCATCGCAGAACTGCCGCGCTTGTCGTGGAGTGATCGGCCTCCACTCGTCGTAGGGATACAAGAGGCCACCCGCCTCAAGCTCGTCAATCAGATAGGTCGCGACTTCGTAGTCAGATGCACCTCGGCCTGGCGGTCCTTCTAGCGGACGACTCCATGCTTCGGCATTGGCGCGTAGGGTATTCTGGTCCATGGGATAGACCTCCTTCTGGGGGTTGGGTAAGTCGAACGAAGGAGCCGCCTTGCAGGGCGGCTCCTTCGCGTTAGGGATCAAGCTGCAGAACCGACCCGCACAGCCGAGTTGAGCGAGTCAACAAACTCCTGGACGGCATCTGTGGGGACGCGGATAGCCCCCTTCGGCGTCACCCTGACCGTGCGGACACGGCCCGACTTCACCAATGCGTAAGCCGCGCTCAGCGCGACCCCGACAGCAGCGCCGAACTCCTCGACGCTGAGCAGCATCTTCTCCATCTCAATCACCTCATCTGTCTCCGTACAGACCACCGTGGACTGCACTGGAGCTATTGACTCATATTGAGATTGGTGAAGCGTGGACTCCGAGAACAATGCAACGAATCACCGCGCTTCAATAAGCTGACCCAGTCACACTCATGTGACCAGGACTTTTCTGCTGAATAGGCCTATTGAAGTCGGACCTACATCGAATGCTTTCGTTTGTTGCAAAGTTGCCGCGTGTCAGCCAACGCGTGAAGTCGGACCGGTATGTTCCTTCTCACAATGAAGCAGGATTTCACCGACCTCAGCCGTCTCTGCTTGAGGACACCCGATGCACGACGGCCACCCCTCACCATCAAACCGGCTGCCGAGTATCTCGGCGTGACCGTCCGGTTCATGAAAAGACTTGTGTCGGAAAGGCGCATCGCGTTCTACAAGATGGGAGGACGCATCCTTTTCAGTCCTGATGAACTGGACCGTTACATGCAGTCCTGCCTGACTCCTGTCGGAGGACGTGGGAAGACGGCGAGGAATCATGGCTAGACGGCTGTTTGGATCAATCAGGCGACGCGCCAACGGCATGTACCAGGCCTCCTACCCCGTCGGCAATGGAAAATGTCGCTCTGCAGGGGTCTTTCCAACCAAGAGTGATGCGAACGCCGCCCTCTCGGCAATCGAGTCAGACCTGAAGAGGGGTACATGGAGGGACCCAGAGGCTGGGAGGGAACGATTCTCCGAATATGCAAAGAAGTGGCTGATCTGGCGAGAACCAAGACTTGCCCCTGGGACGCTATATCAGTATCAAAGCCTGCTGCGGTGCCACCTGGAGCCCACCTTTGGCGATGTTCCCATAGGCCATATCGACACGCCGATGGTCCGTACCTGGAATGCCCATCTCTCCAAGTCCTCACCGGGGGCGGCTGTCTCGGCCTACCGGCTTCTGCGCGCCGTACTCAACACCGCGGTGGATGATGACGTTATTCCCCGGAACCCCTGTCGGGTAAAGGGAGCCGGGTCAGACCGCGCCCCGGAGCGGGTCCCGCCCACATTGGATGAGGTGCGCGCTCTTGCCAACGCCATGCCCGACAAGCTCAAGTTGGCAGTGGTACTCGCCTGTGCCTTTCCCGTGCGGAGGAATGAGCTTCTTGGCCTCCAGAGGTGTGACATCAACCTTCACAACTGCACAATCTCTATCCAACGCCAACGGGAGGAGGTCTCGGGTCGACCGGACCTGAAGTACCGCAGGACAAAAAACGGGGAGACAGGAGTCGTCGAACTCTCCCCGGCGGTCATGATGGTTGTTGAACAGCACTTGGAGAGTTTCGTCGGCCCTGAGCCGAGCGCGCCGCTGTTCCCAGCCCAGAATGGCCAACCCATCCGTCCGAGTTCCTTCTGGCACTACTGGACCCGAGCGCGTAAGCGGACAGGGCTCATGCGGTACCACTTCCATGACCTGCGTCACTACGCCGGGACCATGCTTGCTTCAAGCGGTGCCAGCGTGTCCGAGATCCAGAAGCGGGGCCGGTGGAAGTCCACCGCGATGCCCCTCCGTTACCAGCACGCGACGAAAGAGCGGGACAGCTTCTTGGCGCACGCGACGGCTGCATTCGTGCCTTTGCTGGAGGTGCCGTCCGAGGAGATCGCGCCCACTCGCGCGCCCAAACCCGATGCCAACGAGACCGTTCACGCTCGACGACGCACTGACCAGCGAAAACGACGAGGATAGCTCCGGGGGAGAGACTCGAACTCTCAACCTAGCGGTTAACAGCCGCTTGCTCTGCCATTGAGCTACCCCGGAAGGATCGAGAAGACAGCCCCGAAACGATACCAGCGGGCCGCGCTGCCACCGTTAGATGTGGCATCCGAAATTTCGTGCGGTCAGGACTCTTCGAGATAGTCCCTCAGTAAGTGGGCCGCATCGGGTCGGCGTAGCTTGGCCAGCGTCTTGGACTCAATCTGGCGCACTCGCTCTCGAGTCACTCCGAACTCTTTACCGACCTCTTCGAGTGTGCGGATCTTGCCGTCGTCCAGTCCGAACCGGAGCCGCACGACGTCCTGCTCGCGCTCGGAGAGGTGGCCCAGAGCTTCGCGCACGGCTGCATCCAAGAGGGATCGTGTCGCCGCATCGTCGGGGACAACCGCGCCTCTGTCCTCAATCAGGTCGGACAGGTTGAAGTCGTCCTCGTCGCCCACCGGCTGCTCGAGTGACACGGTGTCTTGGTTGATGCGCAGTATCTCCCGCACTCGTTCCATCGGGAGCTCGACCCTGAGCGCGACCTCTTCGATCGTCGGTTCACGCCCGAGCTCCTGAAGCAGCTGGCGCTGCGCCCAGACCACTTTGTTGATCGTCTCGACCATGTGCACAGGGATCCGGATCGTTCGGGCCTGGTCCGCGATCGCCCGGGTGATCGCCTGACGGATCCACCAGGTCGCATAGGTCGAGAACTTAAAGCCCTTTGTATGGTCGAACTTGTCGACCGCACGCATCAACCCAAGGTTGCCCTCCTGGATCAGGTCCAGGAACGCCAGTCCCCGATTGCGGTAGCGCTTGGCGATCGAGACCACAAGCCGCAGGTTCGCCTCAATGAGCTCGTCCTTCGCCCTGAGGCCCTTGCGGACGAGACGCCGGTCCCGGGACATTTCGTCCGTCTCGAGCAAGTCCTCCGGAGGGCCCTCGCCCGTCAAGGCCAGCTCGTTGGCCGCCAGCCTGGCCGCCGCCGCATTCCCCTCTTCGATCGTCTGGGCGATCTCGACTTCGAGCTCTGCGTTCAGCAGCGGGACCCGGCCGATCTCTTTGAGGTAGGTGTGAACCGGATCCTCCGCGCTGCCACCAGACTCGCTACTCGAACTCGTGCGTTTCCCGTTCGTCTCGCGGCGCGTCTCGCTCTTGACTGCCCCATTGGTCCGTTCCGGGGACCGATTCCCTATGCGGGGCGCGATCTCGACCGGGAGGTCCTCTTCCTCGTCCTCGACGAGTGCGACGCCCTCTGCTGTGACGCGATCGATCAGTACCGTGAGCACCTCGGGTGTGAGCTCGACGGTGTGCAGTGCCTCGATGAGCTGAGCCTGCGTCAGTTGCCCCTTGGCGCGACCAATGACGAGCACGGCGTCAAAGTCGACCTGTGAGACCCCGGGCGGCAACGCGACATGTGCAATCGACGCAAGTGACTTGGGGGTCGATGGCGACGTCGGCGCGTTCACACCTTTGTCCTCAATCGCAACCGCTGAATCCTCGTTCACCCTTACCCTGCCACCCTCATTCGTGATCCCTGTCGACCAACCACGCTACCAATCGGTCAGCGGCGTCGCGCCCGGTCGCCGGATCTCCGAGTTGGTCCAGCCAGAGCCGCACTTGCGCCGTCTCGGCCGCCCCGTGTTGCCAAGAGTCGCCGCCCACCGCGACTGCATCTCCACCTCAGCCAAGGCGCGCCGCACCGCTCCACTCAGAAGAACGGTGACCACAGAGTCAACCGGATGACCCAGTTCGGGGTCGCCCGCCATGGGTTCATCGACAATCACGCGTCGCAACAGGCTCGCCACCTCCGGTGACGCGGACTCGACCGCCTCGTGCGCGCTGTTGTGCTCCAAGAGCGCAACAAACGCCTGCCGTTGTATGGGGTCGCCAAAGAGCACAGCGTGCACACGATCACCTACTTCATCGGGCCGATGGACCGCCAACTTGAGCGCTTCGAGCCCCGGACCTGGTCGCAGCGCCGCAGCGAGGACCCGCCTGCCCCCGCCGTCATTTGACGCATACTGCTCACCGTCGTCACCGGGATATTCCGCCGGCGGCGGCTCGTCGCGGCGCGTGCCGCCCCGGCGGCTAGGAGAGCTCTCAGCCGGATGGGCCCGGAGGTAGTCGAGGCGGTCCCGGAGGCGAGCCGCGTCCACCCGGCACCGGTCGGCCAGCTGCATGACGTACTGATCGCGCACCAGGTCGTCCGGGTGCTCGGCGACGGCCGTGAGCGCCGCCTCGGCCGCCCGTGCCCGCCCCTCTGCCGTTGTGAGGTCGCCCGATTCCAGCATGCGGTCCACCCGGAATTGCAAGAAGGGCCGCGCCTCTTTGATGGCGCGGGCCAGCGCACCCGGATCCGTCCGGGCCAGGTCACCGGGGTCGCTTCCGCCGGGCAAGTCGGCGACCACGACGTTGACCTCGTGCTTCCGCTCCCACTCGTACACGCGCGACGTTGCGCTCTGCCCCGCCGCGTCAGCGTCGTAGGCCAGCACGATGCGTTTGGCGAAGTTGCGCAGCAGCGTGAAGTGCTCCTCCGCGAGTGCCGTGCCGCAGGTGGCGACGGCCCACGGCACGCCGGACCGGAAGCACCCGATGACATCCGTATAGCCCTCGCAGACGACGACTTCGCCTTGTGCGATCACTCCCTTCTTGGCCCAGTTCAACGCGTAGAGAGTGCGTCGCTTTGCGTAAATCGGCGACTCCTGGGAGTTCTTGTACTTTGGCTCCGTTCGCTCCGGGGGCGCGTTGTCCGACCGCGGTGGCAGGATCCGGCCGCCGAGCGCGACAGGACGCCCGGTCGGGTCACAAATGGGGAACAGGACCCGGGCTCGGAAGGAGTCCTGGGCGCGCCCACGGCGGTTGACGAAGCCGAGGCCCGAGTCGGACAAGACCTTTTCGGGGAGCCGCAGCGCCTTGGCCAAGGCGTCCCAGTCGTCGGGGGCCCAGCCCAAGCGGAACTGGCGCACGACGTCACCGTCGTAGCCGCGCGAGCGCAAGTAGTCGCGGGCAGGACCGGCGTCAGGCGAGTGCAGCAGGCGCTCGTGGTACCACTCCACTGCCCGCTCCATCGCCTCGAGGAGCTCGGACCGACGCTTGTGGTCGCGGCCCAGCTCCTGGTCCTCGTGCAGCGTGATGCCGGCGCGGTCGGCCAGGAAGCGCACCGCATCGACGAAGTCGAGGCCGTCCATGGCGCGGACGAAGGTAATGGCGTCGCCCGACTGCTGGCAGCCGAAGCAGTAGTAGAAACCCTCCTCGGCATTGACGCTGAACGAGGGCGTCTTCTCGGTATGGAAGGGGCAGAGCCCGCTCCAGCGCCGGCCAACCTTCTTCAACAGCGCGTGCTCGCTGATCAGGGCGACGATGTCCGTGGCCGCCCGGACCTGGGCGACTTCCTCGTCCGGTATCCCCACCCCCTGACGGTACCGCGGCGTTGTCCCGCTCCGTTCTGGCCTACGGTCTCCCGATGGCGGTCACGATCTACGGGGTCTGCGCCTTGACCTTCATGATGGGCATGTACGCCCTGGAGGACCGCGGCCGACGGTTTGTCCTGGCCTTCGCCCTGGGATGCGCCCTCTCGAGCTCGTACGGCTTCCTCTCGGGTGCATGGCCCTTTGGCGTCGTCGAAGGAATCTGGACCTTGATCGCGCTCCGACGCTACGTGGTCGCCGGCCGAACGGCCTAGCCGGCCTTCTTCCCGGTCGCCTTCTTGACCTCCGGCGGCCCCTGTGCCAAGACGGCCTGCGCGGCGGACAGGCGTGCCACAGGAACCCGGAAGGGTGAGCAGCTCACGTAGTCGAGCCCGGCCTCGTAGAAGAGGCCGATAGACGCCGGCTCCCCGCCGTGTTCTCCGCAGACACCCACCTTGAGACCCGGCCGGGTGGCCCGGCCGCGCTCGGTGCCCAGCCGCACGAGCTCTCCGACACCGTCGAAGTCGACGACGTCGAAGGGGTTGCGCGGGAGCAGGCCCAGCTCGAGATAGGCGTCCATCATCCGGCCCTCCACGTCATCGCGGGAGAACCCGAAGGTCATCTGCGTGAGGTCGTTCGTCCCGAAGGAGAAGAAGTCGGCGACCTCGGCGATCTCGCCCGCTCGCAGTGCCGCCCGGGGCGTCTCAATCATCGTCCCGATCGTCACCTCCAGTCTGCCCGACAGGGCCGAGCTCGCTTTGGTGCCCTTGGAGGGACGCGGCGCCCGTTCCCTGTTGACCTCGGCGACGGCGTCCTCCACCCAGCCCCGCGCCAGTGCAAGCTCGGCCCGGGCCACGGTGAGCGGGATCATGATCTCGACGATGGGGTGCCCGCCGTCGGCCACCCGCTGCCGGGCCGCCTCCATGAGGGCCCGCACCTGCATGGCATAGAGACCCGGCTTGATCACACCCAGGCGCACGCCGCGGGTGCCCAACATCGGGTTGGATTCCTTCCAGGACAGCGCAGCCTCGTAGAGGCGGCGCTCTTCGGGGTTCAGGCCGACTGTGGCGTCCTTGTGCGCCAGCTCCTCCGTCGAGGGCAGGAACTCGTGCAGCGGCGGATCGAGCAACCGCACGGTCACCGGCAGCCCGTCCATGGCGGCAAGGATGGCGATGAAGTCCTCGCGCTGCACCAGCCGCAATTCCTCGAGTGCGTCTGCCTCCTCCGTCGGCGACTGGGCCAGGATCATGCGGCGCACGACGGGCAGACGGTCCTCGCCAAGGAACATGTGCTCGGTGCGGCACAGGCCGATGCCCTCAGCGCCGAGCTTGCGGGCGTTGGCCGCGTCCTCCCCCGTGTCCGCGTTGGCACGGACGGCCAGGTGGCCCTTACGAATGTCGTCGGCCCAGGAGAGGACCGTGGCGAATGCCGGCGGTGGCGATGCCGCCGTCAGGGAAACCTGACCCGCCACCACGATGCCCGCCCCACCGTCGAGAGAGACCCAATCACCCTCGGAAAGCGTCAGGTCGCCCACTGTCACCTGGTGGTCGCCCAGGCGCAGGGCCTCGGCGCCGACGACGGCCGGTTTCCCCCAGCCGCGCGCCACCACCGCGGCGTGACTGACAAGACCCCCACGCGCCGTGAGGATCCCCTCCGACGCCAGCATGCCGTGCACGTCCTCGGGCGACGTCTCGTTGCGCACCAGGATCACCGGCTCGCCCCCCGCGGCGGCGGCCGCGGCATCGTCCGCCGTGAAGTAGATGCGGCCAACGGCGGCGCCCGGACTCGCGCCCAAACCCTTGGCCCAGACCTTGTAACCCGAGCCGGCGAACTGGGGATGGAGGACCGAGTCCAGGTGGTCCTCGGTGATGCGCGAAACCGCCTCCGCCTTGGAGATCCCGAGGTCGCTCGGGCGCACCATGTCGACCGCCATCCGCAAGGCAGCGGCGCCCGTCCGCTTGCCGACCCGGGTCTGGAGCATCCAGAGCTTTCCCTGCTCGATGGTGAACTCGGTGTCGCACATGTCGAGGTAGTGCGATTCGAGGCGCGAAAAGATCTTCAGGAGCTCGGCGTGGATCTTGGGGAACTGCTTCTTCAGCTCCGAGATGGGTTCGGTGTTGCGGATGCCGGCCACGACGTCTTCGCCCTGCGCGTTGACCAGGAAGTCCCCGTAGGCGCCCTTGGCTCCGGTGGCGGGGTCGCGGGTGAACCCGACGCCGGTCCCCGAGGTGTCGTCGCGATTGCCGAAGACCATGGCCTGGACGTTCACCGCGGTGCCGAGGTCGTGCGCGATGTGCTCGCGGTCACGGTACGCGATGGCACGGGGCCCGTTCCAGCTGCGGAACACCGCCTCGATGGCGCCGCGCAGCTGCTCCTCGGGTTTCTGAGGAAACGGCTTGCCGGTGTGGCGCTCGACGATTTGCTGGTAGGAATCCACGAGGTAGCGCAACAACTCCACAGGAACCTTGGCGTCCGACGTGGTGCCCGCCAGCTCCTTGGCCGCATCGAAGAGCGAGTCAAACTCCTCGCCGGGCAGCTCGAGCACGATGCGGGCGTACATGGCGATGAAGCGCCGGTACGAGTCGAAAGCAAAGCGCTCGTCCCGCGTCTGCTTGGCCAGGCCCTCCACGGAGTCGTCGTTGAGGCCGAGGTTGAGAACGGTGTCCATCATCCCCGGCATGGAGAACTTGGCGCCCGAACGCACGGACACGAGCAGCGGGTCGGCCGCGTCACCGACGACCTTGCCCATGGCGGTCTCGAGGCGCGCCCGGGCTGACGTCACTTCGGCGTCGAGGCCCTTGGGCCAGCCGCCGGCCATGTAGGCGCGGCAGGCGTCGGTCGAAATCGTGAAACCCGGGGGCACCGGAAGCTTGAGTACCGACGTCATCTCGGCCAGGTTGGCGCCCTTGCCGCCCAGGAGGTCCTTGAGCTCCATCGGCGGCTGGGCGTGCGTGTGGTCGAAATCGAAGACGTACGGCATCGGGGCTCCTTGCCCTAAACAGGCCAACCGCGTCGCGGGTGCGGTTCCGGGGTGGTCACTCCCCTCCCAAGTGGGACGGGTCACGTCAGCCTACTTTCCCTCCGGCGCCCGCTCCGTAGCGGCCGCTCAGTGTCGCGGGTCAGCGCCCGGGTCGACGTGGGGTGGCTCTGCCTCCCCGACCGGCCCGCCGAGGACCTGGCGCTGGAGCACCTCTTTGGCCTGACGCATGAAGTCACGCACGATGGCCAATTCGTCTGCCTTGAAATGCTGGGCCACCTGGCGCATCTCCTCGGCGACCGGCTGCTGGAGGACCTCGAGTCGCTGGCGGGCCTCGGGGACGATCTCGACCCACACCCGGCGTCGGTCTTCGGTGTCCCGTCGGCGCGCCACCATGCCCGCCTCCTCCAGCCGGTCGAGGATGAACGTGACCGCCCCGGTCGTGAGCCCGCTCTCCTCGGCGAGCCGGCCCGCGGTCATCGGACCGAGGCGGCCAATAAGGTCGAGGCAGCGCATGTCGGTCCGGCTCAGCTTCAGCTTCTTGGCCAGCCCGTCGTCGAATTCGCTGGCCGCACCCAGGTATCCCATGATCTCGCTGCGCAGCTGCTGGGCCAGCTCCATCCGTGACCATTGTCTTGACATATAAGTAACTTTACCACTAAGTTTCTTTGCCAATGACTCTTTCTTCGAATTCTTCGCTCGCCGTCGAGGTCCACGACCTCGTCAAGGTCTTTGCCAAGGGCCAGGTGCGCGCGCTCGACGGCGTCTCCATTGAGGTGGAGGCCGGCACCGTCCTCGGGCTGCTCGGCCCGAACGGCGCGGGCAAGACCACCGTCGTGCGCATCCTCTCCACCATCCTCGGTCCGGACGCCGGCCAGGCCTCCGTGCTCGGGCACGACGTGGTCGCCGAGGCCGAAGCGGTGCGCCGGATCATCGGCCTCGCGGGGCAGTACGCCGCGGTGGACGAGAACCTCACGGGCCGGGAGAACATCCACATGGTCGGGCGCCTCTCCCACCTCAGCCGCAGGGTCTCGTCACGCCGGGCGGACGAGCTCCTTGAGGACTTCGGCTTGTCCGGCGCAGGTGATCGGGTGCTGAAGACCTACTCCGGAGGCATGCGGCGGCGGCTGGACCTGGCCGCGGCGTTGGTGGCGAATCCGCCCGTCCTCTTCCTCGACGAGCCGACAACGGGGTTGGACCCCCAGAGCCGCCAGGCGCTGTGGGTGGCCATCGAGGAGCTGGTCCGCGACGGCACGACGGTCCTGCTGACCACCCAATACCTCGAGGAAGCCGACCGGCTGGCCCGCGACATCGTGGTGATCGACCACGGGCGCGTCATCGCCGAGGGGACACCGGCGCAGCTCAAGGCAAACCTCGGGACATCAGTCGTCTCCGTCACGCTCGGCGACCGGGATGCACTGGACAGGGCGGTCCAGCTGCTCACGCCGCTTTCGGAGACAGCGCCGGTCGTCGAGGACCTCGTGATCGAGCTGACCGTCACGGACGGGCCCAAAGTGGGCGCCGATGTGCTCCGCTCGCTTGACGCGGCGCAGATCGTCATCGCCGGACTGGCACTGCGCGAGCCCAGCCTCGACGATGTCTTCCTCAGCCTGACCGGCCACAAGACCATGATCGAAGAGGAAGCCGAGGACGCGGCGGCGAAGCCGAGACGGCGCTTGGGCCGGGCGCGCCGGGGCGACGTGGCCGACGGAAAGGATGCCGCATGACGACCACCACCATCACCGCACCGGTACCCGTCCTGCAGCCGAGTCAGGGCAACCGCCTGGCGTGGGTCGTGGCGGACATCGCCACGATGACGAAGCGCAACCTCCTCGCGCTGACCCGCACCCCCGAAGCCGTCTTCTTCACCACGCTGCAGCCCATCATGTTCACGCTGCTCTTCACCTACGTCTTCGGTGGGGCCATCCGCGTCCCGGGTGGCCACTACATCCAGTTCCTGATGCCAGGAATCTTCGTGCAGACGGTCATCTTCGGCGCCATGAGCGCGGCGGCGGGGCTCTCCGAGGACCTCCACAAGGGCCTGATCGAGCGCTTCCGCGCCCTGCCGATGAGCCGCTCCGCCGTGCTGGCCGGACGCACGACGGCGGACGTTGTCCGAAACGTGTTCGTGGTCGTGCTCATCACGATCGTCGGCTACGCCGTCGGCTTTCGCATTGGGACGAACGTGGCGCTGTTCCTGTGTGGCGTGCTGCTGATCCTGTTCTTTGCCTACACGTTGGCCTGGGGATTCGCCATCGTCGGCCTGTCCGCGCCCAACGCGGAGACGGCCCAGGTCATGGTCTTCCCGCTGGTCTTCCCGCTGCTCTTCGCCTCGTCGGCCTTCGTCCCGGTGGCTACCATGCCGGGCTGGCTGCAGGGGTTCGCCGAGCACCAACCCGTGACCCAGGTCGTCGACGCGGCGCGGTCGCTGATGGTCGGCGGCGTGCTGCACAACTCGGGCGCCGTGGTGGCCGCGCTGTTGTGGTGCGCAGGCCTGCTGGTGATCCTGGCTCCGATTGCGGTGCGCAAATACCGCAAGGTCGCCTGAGCGACCCGGCTTCCCTACTCCTCGCCGGTGCGTCGGCGCAGCTCCGCCAGCAGGCCCGTGATCGGCACCCGCACCTGATCCGTGGTGTCGCGGTCACGCACCGTGACGGCGTCGTCTTCGAGCGAATCGAAGTCGACGGTCACACACCACGGCGTCCCGACCTCGTCTTGGCGGCGGTAACGCCGACCGATGCTCTGGGTGATGTCGTAGTCGGTCATGTAGTGCGGCTGCAGCAGGGAGAGCACCCGGCGCGCGACGGGTTCGAGGGTGTCCTTCTTCGACAGTGGGAGCACCGCCACCTGGTAGGGCGCCAGCCGCCAGTGCAGGCGCAGCACGGTGCGGGCCTCTCCTCCCACCTCGTCCTCGGTGTAAGCGGCGAGCAGGAAGGCCATCATGGTCCGGGTGGCGCCCGCGGCCGGCTCGATCACGTAGGGCGTATAACGCTCGTTCGTCTGCGGGTCGAAGTAGTCGAGGGTCTCGCCCGATTTGGCCGCATGGGCGGTCAGGTCGTAGTCCCCCCGGTTGGCGATGCCCTCCAGCTCGTCCCAGCCCCAGGGAAACCTGAACTCCACGTCCGCGGTGGCGCACGCGTAGTGCGACAGCTCGCTCGGGTCGTGGTGGCGCAGGCGGAGCTTGTCGGCCGGGATGCCGAGGCGCAGGTACCACTCCATGCGCTCGGCCAGCCAATAGTCGAACCACCGCTGGCTCTCGCCCGGCGGCACGAAGTACTCCATCTCCATCTGCTCGAACTCGCGGCGTGCGGAACACGAAATTCTGCGGCGTGATCTCGTTGCGGAACGACTTGCCGACCTGGGCGATGCCGAAAGGCGGCTTCTTCCGTGTCGTGCTCAGCACGTTGGAGAAATTGGTGAAGGTGCCCTGGGCGGTCTCGGGGCGCAGGTAGGCGACATGGCCTTCGTCCTCCACCGGTCCCGCATGCGTCTTGAACATCAAGTTGAAGGCGCGAGCCTCGGTGAGGTCGTGGGAGCCGCAGTTGGGGCAGACGCCTTCGATCTGGTCGGCCCGCCAGCGCTCGTGGCAGTTCTTGCAGTCGACCAGGGGGTCGGTGAAGGTGGCCAGGTGCCCCGAGGCGTCCCACACGGCCGGGGGACCCAAAATGGCGGCGTCGAGCCCGACGACGTCGTCGCGCTCCTGCACCATGGCGCGCCACCACGCGTCCTTGACATTGCGCAGCATGTTGACCCCGAGGGGGCCGTAGTCGTAGGTGGAGCGGAAGCCGCCGTAGATCTCGGCCGACGGGAAGACGAAGCCACGGTGACGGCACAGGCGGACGACTTTCTCCATCAAGTCGTCGGTGGCGTCCTCGGGAGCCTCGGCGGTCTCGGCGGTCTCTGTCATCGGTGCAGGATACCGGAGCGGATTCTGGCGCTGACCTCGTTGGCCAGGAGCCGGCCCCGCACGGTGAGCACGGCACGGCCCTCGACGCGGGTGACGAGACCGTCCATTGCCTCGGGTTCCGCGAGGCTGTCCCATGGCACGCCGCGCGGGGTGCGCAGCGAGAGCGCGAGTCCCTCGAACTCACGCTGATCCGGCGTCAGCACTTCGCGCCCCGCTTCGGGCGAGGACGCTCCCTCCAGCGCGTCGATGTAACGCTCGGGAGTCCGTACGTTCCACCAGCGCGTGCCGTCGCGGTGCGAGTGCGCCGCCGCCCCGATGCCCACGTAGTCGCCCTGCTCCCAGTAGAGGTGGTTGTGCCGGCACTGGTGGGAGGGCCGCGCCCAGTTCGAGATCTCCTCCCAGGCGTACCCCGCCGCCTCCAACGCCGCATGCGCATGCTCGTAGCGACGGGCTTGCACGTCCTCGTCGGGGTGACGCGCCGGGTCCTTGGCCAAGGGCGTGCCCGGCTCGACGGTCAGTCCGTAGGCGCTCAGGTGTGGCGGCGCGTGCTCCAGCGAGAGCACCGCCTCGAGTGCGGTGACCCAGTCGCGATCGCTCTCGGTGACGGCCCCGAAGATGAGGTCGAGGTTCCAGGTGGCGAACCCGGCGGCGGCGACCGCGGCGGCGACCGTCTCGGCGGCGTGCGGGACGTTGCGCCGACCCAGGCCGGCCAAGACGTGCGCGTGGGTCGACTGCAGGCCGAAGGAGACCCGCGTCACCCCGCCGCGCCGATAGGTCCCGAGGTGGTCGTCGTCGGCATCCTCGGGATTGCACTCGACGGTGACCTCCGCTCCGGGAGCACGCGGGATGGCGTCGAGGATGCGGCACAGGGTCTCGGGATGGAGGCGGGAGGGGGTGCCCCCTCCGAAGAAAACGGAGGTGGCGGGCGCGAGGTCGGCTCCCCGGAACGCGCGGCACAGCTCGAGGACGCAGGCGTCCGCGTAGCGCTCCATGAGGTGGTCACGGTCGGTGTACGTCGCGAAGGCGCAGTAGTCGCAGCGCTCCCGGCAGAACGGGACGTGGACGTAGACGCCGAAGGGGGTCAAAGGCCGGCGGTCGAGCGCACCGAGCGAATGCGTCGATCGAGGTGGGCCTCCATGGCCTCGGTGGCCAGCTCGGCGACCTCGTCGGCGCCCGGGGGTGGCGGGCCTGACAGAACAGCAGCCAGGCCCCCGCCGAGGATGCGGCGCAGGAGCTCGAGCGCGGTGGGGCTCATGTGACGACCGCTGCGGTGCGCCCGGCACAGTGTCCCGCCGGCGACGAGGTCGAAGGCCACCAGTTCCACCGTGCCGTCAGGCTCCCCACAGGCGGCGCATTCGTCGAGCACCGGACCCGCGCCCTCCAAGACAAGGGCCTTGAGGAAGAAGGCCGGCGCGAGCAATGTCGGGTCCGCGTGCTCCTCGGCCAGGGCGCGCAGTGCACCCACCAGCATTGCGAAGAGCTGCGGGTCCGGATGGCGCTCCTGGGCCATCTGGTCGGTCACCTCCAGCAGCGCCATGCCGCGGGGCATGCGGGCGAGGTCCTCGCGGACGGTGCGGAACGAATCGAGCACCTCGACCTGGTTGACGATGTCGAGGTCGCTCCTCCCCTGCCACAACAGCAGGTCCACATGGGTCAGGGGCTCCAGGCGGGCCCCGAACTTCGAGGTGGTCTTCCGCACGCCCTTGGCGACGGCGCGGACCTTGCCGTGCCGCTCGGTCAGGAAGACGATGATGCGGTCGGCCTCGCCCAGGCGGTAGGTGCGCAGGACGACGCCGCGGTCGCGAAAGAGGCTCACGTGTCGGCGCGCGACTGCTGCTTGCGGGCCGGATCGAGGGGGCAATAGCGCTCGCCCCGGCGCGCTGCCTCGGCGACGGCACGGCGAGCCTCCGCGGCCTGGTCGGCGGCGCGGTCGTGGGCCGCTTGCGCCGGTCGGATGCGGGCTTGTGCTGCGGCGCCGTGCGAATGGCGCCCATAGAGCAGGTTGCCGGCGCCGATCAACACGGCCACGGCCGCCAGGGCGACCACGACGAGACCGGCATGCGCCGCGAAGACGGCGACGAGAACGAAGAGGGCGAGGAACACGATCCCCGCCAACAGGGCGATTCGCCTGCCGGTCATGGTCCCCCCATTCTCGCAGCTGGCCGGTCCGACCCGGGTCGGGCGGCCGCCGGCCGGGGTGTCGGCGGCAATTGTCAGGGGTTGACGGCGCCGAACCTGCGCACCCGCTGCTGGAACTCCATGACGGCCTCGTAGAGGTGACGTCGGCGCATGTCGGGCCAGAGGATCTCGGGGAAGACCAGTTCGCTGTAGGCGATCTCCCACAGGAGGAAATTCGAGATACGGGTCTCGCCCGAGGTGCGGATGACGAGGTCCGGGTCGGGCATGTCAGGGAAGTAGAGGTGGCGCCGGATTGCCTTCTCGTCCACCTTGTTGGCCGGGGTCCCTTCCGCCACCAGCGGCGCGCACCGCGTCGACGATCTCAGCGCGACCGCCGTAATTGAACGCCATGGTCATGACCATGCGCGTGTTGTCCTTCGTCAGCTCGATCGACTCGTCCATCCGCCTGAGCACCCGGCGGGGACGCGCCAGTCGCGCCGCCCGGCGAAACGGATCTGGACGCCCTTCTCGTTGAGCTCGTCGCGGCGGCGCATCAGAAGCGACTGGTTGAAGTTCATGAGGTAGCGGACCTCGTCGGCCGGCCGGCGCCAGTTCTCAGTGGAGAACGCGTAGAGCGTGATCCACTTGATGCCGATGTCGAGGGCGCCGTTCACCACATCGAGAAGCGCGGTCTCACCGGCGGCGTGGCCCTCGGTCCGCGGCAAGCCCCGGGCGCTGGCCCAGCGGCCGTTCCCGTCCATGACGCACGCGACGTGGACGGGTACCCGGGAGAGGTCGAGATCGGGCGGGACCGGGTCGGGCGACTCTTCCGCGACCCCGTTGCCCAGGTTGCCCGGGTTGCCCGGGTTGCCCGGGTTGACCGGGTTCACCCGGCTCGGGTCGTGGCCCTGCGCCTGGGTGCCACCCGGGCCGCGGACGCTAGAGGTCACCTGATGAACCTACCGCGGTGCACCTGGGGGCAGTTTCCGGTGGCGCCGTCTTCGTGGAGAAGGCGGCGCCGTCTTCGTGTAGAAGTATGTCGTCCCCGGGAGGCGGCCCGGGTGGAGGAGCACGACAAGATCACGCAATGGAGGATCCATGGCAACACAGGCTGCTTCACCTCGTCCCGACGTCACTGACATGTACGCCGTGCACGGTGTCTTTCGTGACACCCTCGGCGCGGCGCCCGACCTCGTCGGTGGCATTGCGCCAGGCGACGCCGAGCGGGTGGCGCTGGTCGCCAACTACTACGACAACGTCCTCTCCTTCTTGGAGGCGCACCACGACGGCGAGGAGAAGCTCGTCTTCCCCCTGCTCCGTGAGCGCTGCGCCGGAGAGGACGTGCTGGTCGACCACATGACCGACCAGCACCACGAGGCGGTGCAGCTCCTCGGGGAGGCCCGAAGTCAGCTCGAGGCCTGGCCGGTGGGCGATGCGGCCGCGCAGAAGGCGGCCCTCGACGGCCTGGTGGCCCTGCACGAACAGCTGGTCCACCACCTCGACGAGGAGGAGACCAAGGTGCTGCCCCTGGCCGCCGAAAACCTCTCTGCCGAGGAGTGGGGGGCCCTGCCGGGCCACGGAATGGCCAACTTCCACGGGGACAAGATCTGGCTGATCCTGGGCCTCATCCGGGAGCGCATGACCGACGAGCAGCGCGCGGCGATGCTCGAGCACATGCCGCCTCCCGCAGTCGACATGTGGACCGGGTTCGGCGAGCAGGCCTTCAGGGACTACTCCGCCGTGGTCACGGTGGGGGTCGGCAACCGTTGACAGGCTGCGTGCCCCGGCGTCGCCCAGTCGCGACCGCTCGGTCCCGGCCGCCGGACTTTCTGCAGACTGTAAACGATTGGGTTTAGAGTTCTGGGAATGACCACCACGCGCTCCCGCCGGACCGACCCTCCGGTGGCTCGACCCGATCCGCCCCAGCTCAAGGCAGTCGCCGACGCCGGCACCCTCGAAATGATCTTCAAGGCACTCGCCAATGAGACGCGCCTAGGCATCTTGGCCCTGCTGCACGACTCGGGGGGCCCGCTCAGCTCGCACGACATCGCCCGGCATTTCGCTATCCCCTGGCAGGGCGTGTCACGCCACCTGCGCGTGCTGACCGAAGCCGGTCTCATCACCTGCGAGGTGGGTAGGAACGAGCGGGCCTACAGCCTCGACCTCGAGCGACTGCGCCGGGTGCCGGGCCGCTGGATCGCCCGCGTGGCGACAGCGGGCGCCCGCACGGACGAGGGAAAGCTGGCATTCAACTTCACCGGCGCGGCCGAATAGCTCTCAGAGAACCGCCTCCAACGCCATCACCCTCCAGCCCATCGCCCTCTCGGCCATCGCCCTCCAGGGCGCGCCGCAGGAACGACTCAACCTCCGAGCGATCGACGCTGCGGCGCATCGGGGGCAAGGTGGCGAGCAGCACGCCGCGGTATGACGCAGTGGCCAGCCGCGGATCGAGGACGGCGACGACCCCGCGGTCGTCCGCGCTGCGGATAAGGCGACCCGATCCCTGCGCCAACAGGGTGGCCGCCCGCGGGAGGTCGACCATGGAGAAGGCGCGGCCACCCGCTCGGTCACGGCGCGCCTGGAGCAACGGGTCGTCGGGCCGTGGGAAGGGGAGGCGGTCGATCGTGACGAGCGAGAGGGCGCGGCCCGGGATGTCGACCCCTTGCCAAAAGCCGAGCGTTGCGAAGAGGCACGAGGTCTCGTCCGATGCGAATTGCCGAGCAGCCGACCCTTGGGGAGATCCCCCTGGAGGAGCAGCGTGTAGGGGAGCTCGGGCGCCAGCGCATCCGCTGCCACCTGCGTGGCCCGCCGGCTGGTGAACAAGGCGAGCGTGCGCCCGCCGGCTGCGTCGATCAGTTGCGCCAGCTCTTCGTGCAGCGCGTCCTCTGCGCCGGGCGCCCGGCGGTCCGGCAGGTGACGCGCCACGTAGAGCAGCGCATGCGAGCGGTAGTCGAACGGGCTGCCGACATTGAGCTCCTCGCTGCGGAATCCCTCGAGACCGACCCGATCGACGATCCGCGGCGGGACGGTGGCGCTGGTCAGGACCGACGTGACCTCGCCCCACAGCATCCCGGCCAGCACAGGGCCGACGTCAATTGGGAGAGCCGCAGCCGGACGTTGCGGCGCGTGCCGTCGACCCAGGCCACCTCGCCGTCGCCCCGCGAGACGAGGCGGTGCAGGTCTTCCGCCAGATGTGCAGCAGCCTGCAGGGTGCGGGTCTTGCGACTGGCCCGATCTGGGTCGGCAGTCTCTCCGTCATCGGCGAGGAAGCTGCGCTGTCCCCCGGCGCGCCGCAGCGCATCGATGGCACGCCGGCTGAGCTCGGCGGCCCGGTTGACCAGCTCGGCCAACTCACGATCGTCCACCGGCGGGCGAGCGTCGTCGTGGAGGACGCGCGTCCCGAGCCGATCGCCGAGGAGGACGCCCATCTGGTCGCCGGCTGCGGCAAGGGAGTCCAACAGCTCCCGGTCGCGCTCTTCGACCAGGGGCCGGGCGGCGGTCACGACGGAGCGGAACCGGCCCGGCGTGACCTCGACCCCGAGGCTTGCGGTCATCACCTCCTCGAGCTCGTGGGCCTCGTCGAAGACGACGACATCGTGCTCGGGGAGCACCACCCCGCCGCTGGCCAGGTGCGCGCCATAGAGGTGGGTGTTCACCACGACGACATCGGCGGCGGCGGCCCGGTCGCGGGCTGCCTCGGCGAAGCAACGTCCTCCTGAAGGGCAGTTGAACGCTCCCGGGCACTCCCGCGGACCGACGCTGACCATGTTCCAGGCCCGGTCGGACGGCTCGAAGCTCAGGTCGGCCCGGTCCCCGCTGGCCGACGTCTGGGACCAGGCGACCAGGCGGCGCACCTCGTCGACCAGACCCTCCGGCGCGCCCGCGCCGGCGACCTGATGCCCCGCCGTCTCCGAGCCCTCCGCCGCCTCGGCCTCCAAGACCTCGTCCGCCCGCTCCGACCCCTGGTCGGCGAGCTCCGGCTGGATCCCACCCGAGCCGACTTCGGCCACCCGCTGCCGGCAGACGTAGTTGCTCCGCCCCTTCAGGACGGCGACGTCGAGTGGCACCGGCAGGCCGAGTCCAGCCTCGACGAGGGGAAGGTCTTTTTCGGCCAGCTGGTCCTGTAGCGCCTTGGTGGCGGTGGCCACGACCACCTTCTTGCCGCTGAGCGCGGCGGGAACGAGGTAGGCCAGCGACTTGCCGGTCCCGGTACCGGCCTGGACAACGAGATGCGTTGCCGTCGCCAGCGCCTCCGCTACCGCGCGCGACACATTTCCTGTTGCTCGGGACGGTGTTCGCCGCCCGACATCTGCGCCGTGATCTTGTCGAGGCCGTCGACCGCGTCATCCCCCGCCTGGCGGGCGTCGGCCGCCGGGGAGGGACCCAGGACGTCGAGGTCATCGAAGTCCTCGATGCCGTCGAGGTCGTCCGTCTCCACGCCCCGATCATGCCCGCCGGTGGCGACACTGTGGGGATGCTCGACCTCAGGCGCCCGGCCTGGGGAAACTCCGATCAGCCCCGTGGGCGGCAGCGTGTTCGAGAAGGTCAGGAGGTCCGCGGCATGCTCCTCTTCGAGCCCGAGGGTTCTGCTGCAGACTGCGCCAGCGGGATTCTCAGAACTCTAAACTCAATCGTTTACAGTCTGCAGAAAGTCACGGCGCCCACCCGGACCAGACCGAGACGGGCCGGGCGACGGAATGGGCCGGGCACTGCTAGTAGCCCAGGCGGTCGAGCATCTCGGTGCGGTTCTGCCAATGACGCTCGACCTTGACGTGGAGATCGAGGTACGTGCCCTCGGGCAGCGACTCGCGCGCGGCGATCCCGACCGCCTTGAGGATCTCGCCACCCTTGCCGATGACGATGGCCTTCTGGGAGTCGCGCTCGACGATGATCTCGACGCGGATGTGCGGCCACTCCCACTCGGTGACCCGGCACGTGATCGTGTGCGGCAGCTCGTCCCGGGTCTTGGCCAGCAGTTGCTCGCGCACCAGCTCCGCGACCCAGAGCGCCTCGGGCGTGTCGGTGACGACGTCGGGCGGGAAGAAAGGCGGCCCCTCGGGCAGCTGGGCGACGAGGTGGGCCGTCAGCTCTTCTACGCCCTGCCCGGTGCGGGCGGACACCGGGTAGTACTCGACTGAGGGCAGGTCGCCCAACGCATCGACGACCGCCTTTGCCCCAGCCAGACGCTCGAGCAGCTGGGCGTCGGATGCCCGGTCGACCTTGTTCACGACGACCACCAGGTCCGGGATGTCGTCGTGGGCGTCAGTGCCGCCCGCCGCGGCGGCGGCACGCTGGACCTGGCGCACGGCGCGCTCGAGGACGGTCCGGTCCCCGGGGCCGATGGCCGCCGTCGCGTCGACGACCACCACGATGACGTCGACGTCGTTCAGGGCGTCGGTCGCCGTCTCGTTGAGGCGGGTGCCGAGGGCGCTGCGGGGGCGGTGTATGCCGGGTGTGTCGACAAAGACGACTTGCGTGTCAGCGGTCTCGTCGTGGAGCACGCCCAGGATCCGGTGCCGCGTGGTGTTCGGCCGTGACGACGTGATCGCCACCTTCGTCCCCACCATCGCGTTGACCAAGGTGGACTTGCCGACGTTGGGGCGGCCGACGACGGCCACGAAGCCCGAGCGCACCCCGCCTCAGCTCCCGTTGTGCGAAACGTCGCCCGCGCCGCGACCCTCGGCTTCGGATCCAGCCTCGACTTCATCGTCGTCATGGGTGCCCGTCGGCTCGATCCGCACGCGGCCGATGCGCCGCCCCCGCACGTCGACCGCGGTCAGACGGAAACCGTCGACCTCCACCGAGTCACCAGGAAGAGGCACCCGGCCCGCCAGGTCCAGCATGAGGCCCCCGACGGTGTCCCAGGTTCCTCGCGGGAGCTCGGCGCCCAGCAGCTCGTCCGCGTCGTCCACCGAGTAGAGCGCGCTGACGAGCACGGAGCCGTCACCGCAGCGCTCGACCGTCGGCTCCTCGACGTCGAACTCGTCGACGATGTCGCCGACGAGCTCCTCCAGGAGGTCCTCGAGCGTGATCAGGCCGGCGGTCCCGCCGTATTCGTCGACCACGATGGCCATGTGGAACTTCTCCTCCTGCATCTCGCGGAGGAGGTCCGACGCATCCTTGGACTCGGGGATGAATTTGGGCGGCCGCATGCTCTCGCGTACCGCCTGCCCCGCCTTCCCCTGGCGCTCGTCCCGCACGAGGTCTTTGGTGTAGGCGATCCCGATGATGTCGTCGATCCCGTCATGCTCCACCGGGATCCGGCTGTACCCAGCGCCCAGGGCCGCCTCCAAGGCGTCGCGCACCGTCGCGTCGGCCTCGACCGTCACCATGTCCGGACGCGGCGTCATCACCTCGCGGGCCACCGTGTCACCGAAGTCGATGATGGAATGGATGAAGGTGCGCTCGTCGTGCTCGATCACCTTCTCCTCGTGGGCGACGTCGGCCATGGCCTTGAGCTCCGAATCGGTGATGTAGGAGCGCGGCATGCCCTCCGGCCCCTCGTCGGCGGCCCCGATGATCCGGTTGGCCAGACCGATCAGGATGGACGAGAGCCAGCGGATGGGCGGGAACCGGATGAGCGTGCTGACGAGGGGTGCGCTGAGGAGCGCCGCCCGGTCGGCGTGTTGCACCGCCCAGTTCTTGGGGACCGCTTCGAAGAACACGAAGATGATCACGATTTCGAACACGATCCCGAACAGCACGCCGAGGCCGCCAAAGAGATGCTCGGCGACGATGCCGACCAGCGTCGCCGAGACCAGTTGGCAGATGAGCACGAGCAGCAGGATCGGGTTGAGGAAGTTGGCAGGGTTCTCGACCAACCGGGCCAGCTGCCGCGCTCCGCGTTTCTTCTCGTCCACCAGCGACTTGGCCTTGATCCGGTTCATCCGCACGAGGCTGGTCTCGGCCATGGCCAGCACGCCCGATGCGGCCAGGAGCACTGCAATGACGATAATAAGGATGGCGTCCTCGACGTGGAACCCCGATGCAGCGAGCAGGGTCACGATGCTCACGCCTCGCGGCTCACCCGGTAGAAGCGTTTCAACAGCTGCTGCTCCAGAGCCTCCATCCGCTCTGCCTCCGCGTCCTCTTCGTGGTCCATTCCCAGCAGATGCAACAGACCGTGGACGACCAGCAACGCCACCTCGTCGTCGAAGGACACCTCGTGCGCCGCGGCGTTGCGGGACGCCACCTCCGGGCAGATCACCACGTCGCCGAGCAGCATGAGTGCGCCGTACTCGGACGCGGTCCCAGGCCCGCTTCCGCCGAGGTCGGGCGAGCGGCCGGCGGGTCCCGGCTCGTCCTCGATTGGGAACGACAGCACGTCGGTTGGGCCACTCTTGCCGAGAAACTGCTCGTTGAGCGCGGCCATGGCGTCTTCGTCGACGAAGAGCAGCGAGACCTCGGTCTCCCCCTTCACCCCCCGCGCCGCCAGGACCTCACGCGCCAGCCCGGCCCAGCGAGCCACGTCCATCGGATGTGCCCGTTGCTCGTCGGCGGCGAACACGTCGATGGTCACTGCGTGGGACCCGCCCGCCCTTCTGCCACTTCGTAGGCGTCGACGATGTCACCCACGATCTTGTGGCGGACGACGTCCCGGCGGGTCAGGTGCACGAACGCAATGTCGTCGATGCCGCCGAGGACGGGCTCGAGTCCGATGAGACCAGAACGCCCTCCTGGCACGTCGATCTGGGTCACGTCGCCGGTCACCACGCACTTGGAACCGAAGCCGATGCGGGTCAGGAACATCTTCATCTGTTCGGGGGTCGTGTTCTGCGCTTCATCGAGGATAATGAACGAGCTATTGAGCGTCCGGCCCCGCATGAAGGCGAGAGGCGCCACCTCAATGGTCCCACGATCGAGCAGGCGCTGGGCGCCTTCGGGCTCGAGCAGGTCGTAGAGGGCGTCATAGAGCGGGCGGAGGTACGGGTCGACCTTGGCCATCAGGTCGCCCGGCAGAAACCCCAGACGCTCCCCCGCCTCGACGGCGGGACGGGTGAGGATGATGCGCGAGACCTGTCGGGACTGCAGCGCGTGCACCGCTTGCGCCACGGCCAGGTACGACTTGCCGGTCCCGGCAGGGCCGATCCCAAAGGTGATGATGTTCTGCGCGATGGCGTCGACGTAGCGCTTCTGGCCGGCCGTGTTGGGCCGGACCGTCTTGCCGCCGGCGGCCCGGACCACCTCGGAGCGCAGCACCTCGCTGGGCCGGATGTCGTCGCGGACCATGTCGATGGTGCGGGCCAAGGTCGACGAGTCGAGATCGCGGCCCGACTGCACCATGACGATGAGCTCGTCGAAGAGCCGGGCCACCACCTCGGCCTCGGGACCCTCGACGGAGATCCGGTTGCCCTGGACCACGACCTGGTCGCCCGGGAAGGCCTGTTCGATTTGTCGCAGATGTTCGTCCCGCGTCCCGAGCAGGCCGGCCATGAGGTGGTTGCCGGGGACGAAAACCTCGGCGCGGAGCGCGGTCGTCATAAGGCGGTCATGTGGCGGCGACGTGTCCTTTCATCGGTTCTCCCCCGAGGACGTGGAGATGCAGATGCGCGACGGAGTTCATGGCATCGGGTCCGACGTTGAAGATGAGCCGGTATCCCCGGTCGGGTACCGCCAGACCCGCGGCCTCGGCCACGGCGCGGGCGACCACGAGCATGTCGGCCAGAATGGGGCCGTCCTCCGCGGTGACGGTCGAGGCGTCGTCAATGTGGCGGCGCGGCACGACGAGCACGTGCAGCGGCGCGGCGGGATTGATGTCCTTGAAGGCGACGGTGGTCGGCGTCTCGTGCACCATCTCTGAGGGCACCTCACCGGCCACGATCTTGCAGAACAGGCAGTCCCTCATGCCCTGGGGTCGCCGTCCTTCTGTTTTGGCCCGATCACCAGCTCGAACTTACCGGCCCCCGGGTCGGTGCGGTGACGACGGCCGGTACTCACGACGGCCCCCGTCACCCATCCACGGCAGCGACCGTGCCGGCGCGCAGGGAGGCCAGCAGGGCGCCCGCGGTGACGGCCGCGGTCTCGGCCCGCAGCACGCTCAGCCCGAACCCCACCGTGGGCAGCCCCGACGCAAGCTCCCCGGTGCTCCACCCGCCCTCGGGCCCCACGGCCACCACGCGCTGGGACACCGTGGGCCGGTCCCCGCTCAGCTGGGCCAGCACCACCTCGCCCGGCTGGCCGAGCGCGGCAAGGTCGGCGAAGCGCACGGTGTCGCACAGCTGGGGCAACCAGACCCGGCGGCTCTGGGCCGCCGCCTCGCGCGCACCCGGCGCAGCTTCTCCACCGTCGCCTGGCCCCGGGCGTCGGACCAGCGGACGACGCTGCGCTCGCTGAGCAGGGGCACGATGCGGTCGATGCCCAACTCGGTCAGCTTCTGGACCACCCATTCTGGGCGCTCGCCCTTGACCGGCGCGAAGACAACCGTGAGGGGGGGTTCGGCCGGGGCTTCGAACTGCACGGCGGCGTCGGAGAGCGGCTCGAGCGTGGCCTCGCCGCGCCAAAGGGTGCGCACCCAGTGGCCGCGCCCGTCGGCGGCGATGACCACTTCGCCCTCCCGGAGACGGAGCACCCGGGCCAGGTGGTGCGCGTCCTCCTCGGAGAGCACGGGGTGAGCGGGGTCGTCGACGAAGACCTGGGCCGCGGCTGCCGCACGCGCCGCGATGGCGGCGGCATCGGGGGCGGCGTTAGCCAAAGGCTGAGCGCAGGCGAGAGAACATGCCCTCGCCGCCCCCGGCTCCCGGGGGCGAGACCTCCTCGCCGCGCGCGGCGGCGAACTGGCGCAGCAGCTGGTCCTGCTCGGGGCTGAGGTCGGTGGGCGTGGCGACCAGCACGTGCACGAACAGGTCGCCCCGGCCACGGCCGCGCAGATGCGGCACGCCGAAGCCGCGGATCCGCTCGACGTGCCCGTGCTGGGTCCCGGGTGCGATGGCCACCTGGTGCGGCCCATCGAGCGTCTCGACCTGCGCCTCGGTGCCCAGGGTGGCCTGCGCCACGGTGACGGTCAAGGTGGTGTTGAGGTGGTCGCCCTGGCGCTCGAAGCGGGGGTCGCGGGCCACGGCGAGGTGGACGAAGAGCGAGCCACTCGGGCCACCTCGCTGTCCGGCGGCACCGCGCTCGGCGAGCCGCAGGGTCGATCCGTCTTCGACGCCGGCGGGCACCTCCACCGTCAACGTGCTCTCCTCCATGCGGCGCCCCTCCCCGCGGCAGTCGGCGCAGGGGTTGGGGATCATGTCGCCCGTGCCGTTGCAGCGCGAGCAGGCGACGCTGGTGACCACCTGCCCCAGCAGCGACTGGCGCACGCGGCGCAGCTCCCCGGTGCCCTGGCAGTCGATGCAGGTGACCGGCTCGGTGCCCGAAGCCGTGCCCCGCCCTGCGCAGGTCGTGCAGGTGGCGGGCAAACGGACGGTGATCTCCTTGCGGCTGCCGAACACGGCCTCGGCGAACTCGAGGATCAGCCGTACCTCAGCGTCGGCGCCGGCCTGGGGGCCCCGGCGCCGCACGCCGGGGCCGGACATCTGCCCGAAGAACGCCTCGAAGATGTCGCCCAGTCCCCCCTCGAACCCGAAGCCGCCCGCACCACCCGCCTGGGAGCCAAAGACGCCTTCGGGCCCGAACCGGTCGTAGCGGGCCCGCCGCTCGGGATCGCGCAGGACCTCGTAGGCGACCGTGACCTCCTTGAAGCGCGCCTCGGAGGTCGGGTCGCCCTGGTTGGTGTCGGGATGCAGCTCGCGGGCACGGGCGCGGTAGGCGCGCTTGATCTCCTCGTCGCTGGCATCGGGATTGACCCCGAGCAGCGCATAGAGGTCGCCCAGCCCGTCAGTGACGGCCATCGTGCCCTCCGCTGATGCGCTCCCCGAGCCGCTCACCCACCATGTGAGCGGCCGCCATCGCGCGCGGATAGTCCATCCGGGTCGGGCCGAGCAGTCCCACCGCGCCGAGGTCGTGGCCGTCCACCGAGACGGGCGCCACGACGACCGCGCACGACGACAACGGCTCGTAGCCGTGTTCGGTGCCGATGGCGACCGAGAGCCCGCGGTCGAGCACGTCACGCAGGAGCGTCACCACGACGAGCTGCTGCTCCAAGATGGCAAGGACCGAACGCACGGTCTCCACGGCGTCGAAGGACTCGGCGAGGCGGGCGGGGCCGCCCACGAACACCTGGTCCGACTCCATGGCGCCCCCCATGGAGTCGAAGGCGGCGTGCGCGACGGCGATCAAACGGTCGAGCTTCGTCGACCCGCTCGCCGGCATGCCCCATGGCCCCGAGAGCGTCTGGCCGACCAGGTGGGATGCGAGCACCGTCCCGGCGCGGGCCAGCGCCTCGTCGGAGGCCTCGGTCTCGAGGTCGATCGTGCGCTTCTCCACGGCCCCGTCGGAGAGCACCACCACGAGCAGGGCGTGCACCGGCGAGAGGCCGACCAATTGGACGGAGCGGATGGTGGCGGCTTCGTGGGAGGGACCGACGACGACGGCGGCATAGGAGGTCAACTCGGAGAGCAGGCCCGAGGCGCGCTCGAGGACCGTCTCCATTTCGCCGTGCACCTGCGCAAAGAACTGGGTCACCTGACGGCGCTGGACGGGGCCCAGGGCACCGGGCGCGGTCAGGTGGTCGACAAAGAAACGGTAGCCCTTGTCGGTGGGGATGCGGCCGGCGCTCGTGTGGGGTTGGACGAGATAGCCCTCGCGTTCGAGCGCCACCATCTCGGAGCGCACCGTGGCCGAGGACACCTGCACCCCCGGTGCATTCGCCACATGCCCGGAGCCCACCGGCTCAGCGGTCCCTATGTACTCGGTCACCACGGCCTCGAGGATGGCGGCACGGCGATCGTTCAGGGCGCGGGCCTCCGAGGCGTCGTCGGCAGTCGGGATGGAGTCAGTGTGCGTGGTCATGGTGCGCCTGGCACTCAAGTCTACCGAGTGCCAGGGATCCGGGCGGGGCCAGCGCCGTCGTCTCGGCGCACAGGCGCCCGGACCAGGCGGGCGTCAGTCGTCGCTGAGGCGCAGCGCGGAGATGAAGGCCTCCTGGGGCACCTCGACCCGGCCGATCGTCTTCATGCGCTTCTTTCCCTCTTTCTGCTTCTCGAGCAGCTTGCGCTTGCGGGTGATGTCACCGCCGTAGCATTTGGCGAGGACGTCCTTGCGCTTCGCCTTGACCGTCTCCCGGGCGACGATGCGCCCGCCGATTGCGGCCTGGATCGGGACGTCGAAGAGCTGGCGCGGGATCAGCTCCCGCAGCTTCTCGGCCATCTTGCGCCCGTAGATATCCGCCGCGCCCCGGTGCACGATGGTCGAGAAGGCGTCGACCGGGGTGTGGTTGATGAGGATGTCGACCCGCACCAGATTGGCCGTGTCGTAGCCCTCCGGTTCGTAGTCGAGGCTGGCGTAGCCCTTGGTCCGGCTCTTCAGCTGGTCGAAGAAGTCGATCACCACCTCGGCCAGCGGCACGGTGTAGACGAGCTCGACGCGCTCGGGTGAGAGGTACTCCATGCGCGTCATCTCGGCCCGCCGGCTCTGGCAGAGCTCCATCACCGTGCCCGTGTACTCGCTCGGCGTGATGATGGTGGCCGAGAGCATCGGTTCGTCGATGTGGTCGATACGGCTGGCGTCGGGCAGCTCGGTGGGGTTGTCGACGTCGAGCTCCGTCCCGTCGGTGAGGAAGGCTCGGTACGCCACGCTCGGCGCGGTGGCGATCAGGGAAAGGTCGAATTCGCGCTCCAGGCGCTCCCGCACGATCTCCATGTGCAGCAGCCCGAGGAACCCGCAGCGGAACCCGATGCCGAGCGCGTGCGAGGACTCGGGCTCGAACGTGAAGCTGGCGTCGTTGAGCTTCAGCTTCTCGAGCGCGTCGCGCAGGTCGGGCAGTTCGTCCCCGTCGACTGGGTAGAGGCCGCAGAAGACCATGGGCTTGGGGTCCCGGTAGCCGGCCAGGGCCTGGGTGGCGCCGTGCTGCGCTGTGGTGACCGTCTCACCCGAGCGGGCCTCGCCGACGTCCTTGATCCCGGCGATGAGGTAGCCCACCTCGCCCGGGCCCGAGGCCCTCGACCGGGAGCGGCCACGGGCGTGCGCACACCGACCTCCTCGATGTCGTGCACCGCGTTGGCCTGCATGAAGCGCAGGCGAGCGCCGGCGTGCAGCGTGCCGTCGACGATCCGGATGGAGCTGACCACGCCGCGGTACTGGTCGTAGGAGGAGTCGAAGATCAGGGCCCGCAGGGGCGCCGCGGCGTCGCCGCGGGGCGGCGGGATCCGGGCGATGATGGCGTCGAGCAGCTCGCGCACCCCCTCGCCCGTCTTGGCCGAGATGTGCAGGATGTCCTCGGCGGGCAGCCCCAGCACGTGCTCGATCTCGAGCGCGCAGCGCACCGGGTCGGCCGCCGGCAGATCGATCTTGTTGAGCACCGGCACGATCTCGAGGTCGTTCTCGATGGCCTGGTAGCAGTTGGCCAGCGTCTGCGCCTGGATCCCCTGCGACGCGTCCACCAGGAGCACCGCCCCCTCGCAGGCCGCCAGCGACCGCGAGACCTCGTAGCCGAAGTCGACGTGCCCGGGCGTGTCGATCAGGTGAAGGATGTGGCCGGCGTGCTCGACCCGGACGTTCTGGGCCTTGATGGTGATGCCCCGCTCCCGTTCGATGTCCATGGAGTCGAGGTACTGCTCGCGCATCAGGCGGGGGTCGACGGCGCCGGTGATCTCGAGGATGCGGTCCGACAGGGTCGACTTGCCGTGGTCGACGTGGCTGATGATGGAGAAGTTGCGGATGCGCTCGACCGCCACGGGTCCACGGTCGGTTGCGGAGGGCGGCACGGTCCGTCGATCGTACCGGTCCCAGCTCCCCGCCCCGGTCGCCTGGCCAGGGAACTTGGCCCGGCCCCTCGGTCGTGGCGCCGGCCGAAATGGGGCCGCCACCTGCTACAGTTGTCCTCCGCACCGGTGGGCTCCCGCCTCGCCGCCGCCCCCTTTCCGAGAGCACTGAGGATCGTCACGTGGCCAACATCAAGAGCCAGATCAAGCGGAACCGCCAGAACGAGAAGCGCCGGCTGCGCAACAAGTCGGTCCGGGCCGAGCTGCGCACGCGGACCAAGAACGCCGTGACGGCGGCCGAGATCGGTGCCGAGGACAGCGCCGAGCAGCTGCGCCTGGCGGTGAAGCGCATCGACAAGGCCGCCGCCCGGGGCGTCATCCACAAGAACACGGCGGCCAACCACAAGTCGCGCCTGGTGCGGCGGATCGCCGCCATCGAGGCGTCGGCCGAATAGGCGGCGTCTCCGGCCGGCGACCACGGGGTCGTCGGGCCGCCCCCGGTTGGGCATCAACCCGCCGACGTGTGGAAGGTGAACAGCTTCTCTGGCACGATGCGCGCCCCGACGGCGTCGGCGTTGTCGAGCCACTCCTCGAAGGACGGGCCCTGCTTGGGCAGGTACTCGTCGAGCATGGCCTGACGGAGTTCGGCGAACGCCGGATCGCCGATGGCAAACGGCTCGGCCGTCCCGTGCACCGTCACCGCCAGGTCCTCGCCCGGCAGGTGGGTCGCGCTACGGCCGGGCGCGCGGCCAGGTGGCGCATGCGCACCGCGTCGCGACCCGGCTGAACCAGAACGTGCCGTGCAGGAAGTACCCGTCGACCGGGCCGGCCAGAGGCCGTCCGTCCGCGGTGACCGTGGCCAGCACGAGCAGGCGCATCCCCTGGAGCAGGTCGGTCAGCTGCCGGGCGCGCGAGGCGGCGCTCGTCGCTGATGATGTCCGCGCAGGTGCGGCCCAGCCGAGGCCATGGAGTCGTCGAGCAGGGCCTGCAGGCGCTGGAGTTCTTCGGGAGTCTCGAGCATGACCCCAGTCCAGCATCCGGGTGCTCGCGTCGCTCAGCCGCGTGGAAGGCTGGGGTGATGGCGGACGGACTCGTCCTCACCCGCCGGGTGTCCGAGCGGGGGGTCCACGAGACGGCGCAACGCGGCCGGGGCGACTCGAGTCGCGGCGGTGGTGCGCCACTACGTCGGCTACGAGGAACGGCCCGAGACGGCTTCCTGCGGCGTGAGATGGCGCGTCACGGCGTCGCCCTGATCCTGGGATTCGGCGACCCCCTGGAGGTCTTTGAGGGCGAGGTCGGGGAGCACGGCACGCGTCCTGGGCGCATTCGTCGTGGGCAACCAGTCGGCCTCGAGCATCACCAGGGTCGGGGGTCACCAGCTGGGCGTGCAAGTGGAGCTGACGGCCGCCGGCGCGATGGCGCTGTTCGGTGACGTCGCGGCGCTCAACGACGGCGTGGTGCCTCTCGACGACGCCCTTGGCGCGGCGCGGGTCGCGCTTCGTCGAACGGCTGGCCGAGACGCCGACGTGGGAGGCGCGGTTCCAGCTCCTCGACGACGCCCTCGGCGGCCGCAAGGTGCAACGCGACTCTGCGCCCGAGGTCGCGTGGCTGCGCCGCCAACTCGACGCTCGCGGGGACGGGCCCGGGTCGAGCCGCTCATGGACGAGACGGGCTGGAGCCGGCGTCACGTGACCGAGCGATTCCGGCACCAACTGGGTGTCTCCCCCAAGGCCTACGCCCGCCTGCTCCGCTTCGAACACGCCCGCGCCCTGCTGAGCCAACCAGAACGTCCGCGCACGCTGGCCGACGTGGCGATGGAGGCCGGCTTCTACGACCAGTCCCACCTGACGCGAGACTTCGTCGCGCTGGCGGGCATGACCCCGGGCGCCTACGCCGCCCATGCCGGCCTCGCTCCCGAGGTCAGGTTTGTACAAGACGCGGAGCCCGCCGACCCCGCAGAGTGGTGGTCATGACGACCACTGCACGACACCATCACACCAGAGACCGCCGTCATCCCCGTGCTCGTCTACGAGGACATCGAGGCGGCCCACGACTTCCTCGTCGGCACCTTCGGCTTCACGTCGGGCGGCCTGCACCGGCTCGACGACGGCACCGTGGTGCACGCCGAGGTGCGCCACGGCGACGCCGCCATCTGGTTGCACCAGGTGACGGCCGAGCACGAGATGGCCTCACCCCGCGGCGCCACGTCCTCTCACGGCGGCCTGTCGGTCATCGTCCCCGACGTCGATGCGCACTACGCCCGCTCCAGGGCAGCGGGTGCGCACCTCGACACGCGAGCCGACCGACCAGGACTACGGGCTGCGCGAGTACGGCGCCCGGGACCCCGAGAACCACCGCTGGTGGTTCTCGTCACCGTTGCCCTGACGCTCCGACGGAACAGGTCCTAACGACGGGCTCCCGCCCGCTGCCGCGCGGGGCGCGCCGGACGTGTCTGTCGGGCGAGCCGGGCCACCAGGATCTCGACGACGAGCTCGGGGCCGAGGCCGCTCACCCCGCGAACGTCCAGGTCGGCCGCCGCGATCAGCTGGATGGCCTCCGCGATCTTGGCGCTCCCGAGGCGCCGTGACTGCTCCAGCGCCTTCTTGGCCACGAACGGCGCGGTGCCGAGCAGCGCGGCCGCATCGCGCTCGTTGCCGAGGTCGTCGCCATCGAGGGCCAGCATGTTGGCGAAATGGCCGTGCAGCGTGGCCAGCACTTGCACCGGAGCAAGGCCGCCGGCGTCGAGCATGCGATGGAGCACGACGAGCGCCCGCCCCGGGCTCGCCCTTGTCGATGGCGTCTGTGAGCTCGTAGCGAGGGACGTTGCCCGCCTCGCCGAGGTAGGGCGCCAAGTCCTCGGCGGAGACGCGGGCCCCCTCGCCGTACGCAGCACTCAGCGCGCCGAGCAAACCCTCGACGCGGCCGAGATCCTCCCCGACGTGGCCCGCCAGCAGATCGGCGGCCCTCGGCTCGAGCTTCACAGGTGCCGCCCGCAGGTGGTCGTGCAGCCACGCCTTGCGCTCTCCCGCCTTGCTCGTCGTCACCTCGATGACCTCGCCCGTCCGCCTTCACCGCCTTGACGAGTGGGGCGGGCACCGTCCCGCCCCCGCCGACGAGGACCAGCACCGTCGTCGGGAGTGGGTCCCGACCACCTCGACCAGTCGGGGCACGTCGGCCGTCAGCAGCCGCCCGACCTCGCGCACCACCACCACGCGCCGGTCCACCAAGAAGGGCGGGGTCAGGCAGGCGTCGACCACCGCACCGACGCTGAGCTCTTCGCCCAGGCCACCGCCGATCTCCTCCACGACGAGTGTGTGGTCGCGGTCGCCCACCACCTCGGCCAGCAGGGTGCGCACCTCCTGGGCCACCAGCGAGGCGTCGTCACCCCTGACGAGGTAGGTCGAGGCGACCCTACGTGGGCTCACTCGGCCTCGCTGACCGCGGCCAGCACGTCGCGCGCCCGGCAGGTGCCCTTGACGTCGTGCACCCGCACGATCCGGCAGCCCCAGGCGATGCCGAGTGCCGCCGCGCCGATGGAAGCCTCGCGACGCTCGGTGAGCCCCAGATCGAGCACCTTGCCCAGAAACGTCTTGTTGGACGCGGAGAGCAGGAGGGGGTAGCCGAGCGCGGCCAGGGTCGGTGAGGCGCGCAGGAGGGTCAGCGACTGCTCCGCCGTCTTGCCCAGGTCGAGGCCGGCGTCGAGCACGATGCGTTCGGCGGGGATGCCGGCGCGCGAGCGCGTGGCCGCCCGGTCGAGGAGGAAGCGCGCCACGTCCCGCACCACGTCGTCGTAGTGCGGATCGGGATCGGCCACCCGCGGGGCGAGGCGGATGTGCGTCACCACCACGGCCGCGCCGTGTTCGGCCGCCGCGGCCGCGTAGCCGGGGTCGGCCAGGCCGCTGATGTCGTTGCCCATCACCGCGCCCTCGGCGTAGGAGGCGCTGGCCACGGCGGCGCGCCAGGTGTCGACCGACACTGGTGTATCGAAGCGCGCGACCAAGCCGGCGACGACCGGGACGACACGGTCAAGCTCTTCGGCCTCGGTGACTTCGGGACCGGGCCCGGCCTTGACCCCGCCGATGTCGAGGATGTCCGCGCCTTCGCCCACCAGCTGCTCCGCCCGGGCATAGAGCTTGTCGAGCTCGAAGGTGGCCCCCTTGTCGTAGAAGGAGTCCGGGGTGCGGTTGAGAATCCCCATCACGAGCGCCGCGGTGGGTGAGGTCGTAGCGGCGGCCGCCGAGGTCGAGCACCGTCGCATGAGGAGCGGCCATTGCGGGTGGCGCGTCGTCGGCGGCGTCGGAGTTGGCCGTGCGTTGGCGGCGGCGTCGGCGCCCGAGTTCCGGGTAGCCGGCGCGGCCATCAGAACAGTCGCGCGGCCAGCGCCCGCCGGTACTCGTTGGTGCGGGGATCCTCGGCGCCCATGGCCTCGAGGAGGTCCACGAATTCCTGGCGGGCGGCGTCGTCGTCGCGCACCCGGTCGAGCAGCTCGTTGAGCTTGGCCTCGATCTCCTCGCGGTCCGTACCCGAGACATCGACCCCGGCTTCGAGGAGTCGGGCCTCGGCAGCCAGGGCCCGGCTGGCGTCGGTCTCGGGTAGGCGCTGCAGCAGCGCCAGCGCCTCGGCGGCATCGCCCCGGTCGATCAAGATGCGGGCGAGCGCCTCGGTCGCCGCGGCGTGGTCGGGCTCGAGCTCGAGCGCCTGACGCAACGAGTCCTCGTCCCCGGCGGCGGCCAGCATGTCGGCCTCGCTGGGGACCGGCGCCAGCCGTTGGACGAACGCGGTCACCTGGGCCTCGGGCAGCGCACCGATGAACTGGTCCACCACCTGGCCGTTGTGAATCGCGAAGACGGCCGGGATGGACTGCACCGCGAAGGTCTGGGCGATCCGCGGGTTCTCGTCGACGTTGACCTTGGCCAACTCGACCGCACCCCCGGTGTCGGCCACCGCCTTCTCGAGCATCGGGCCCAGGGTCTTGCACGGGCCGCACCACGGGGCCCACAGGTCGACGACCACGGGCACCGTTGCGCTGCGGGCCAGCACGTCGGTCTGGAAGGTCTCGTCGGTGACGTCCATCGGCCCTCGACGCTAATGGCTGTCGCGGGGGCGTCGGCCGGTGCTGGTGACGAGCTGGGGCCGCTGCGGCACCGGCGTCTGAATCGCCGCGCGGCACCGATTAGCGTCGGTTTCCATGTCGCAGGCGCCCGAGGGCATCCACGAGGCCGAGGTCACCGCGTGGATGGTCGACCACCTGCCCGAGATCGCACCCTCCGCTGTCCTTCACCCTGATCGCGGGCGGCCGCTCCAACCTCACCTTCCGGGTCGAGGACGCCGAGGGGCGGGCGTGGGCCCTGCGCCGGCCGCCGCTGCACCACGTGCTCCCGACGGCGCACGACATGTCCCGCGAGTACCGGCTGATGCACGCGCTCGGACCCGGCCGGGATCCCGGTCCCCGTCACGGTCGGCCTCTGCACCGACGAGTCCGTCAACGAGCGGCCCTTCTACGTGATGGAGTTCGTCGAGGGCCACATCCTGCGCAGCGCACCCGAGGCGGAGGCGGCGTTCGACGAGGCGACCCGGCGCGGCGTCGGGGACCACATGGCCGACACGCTCGCCGCGCTGCACGACGTCGATCCCGACGCGGTCGGGCTCGGGGATCTCGGGCGGCACGAGGGGTACATCGAGCGCCAGCTCAAGCGCTGGCGCGGGCAGTACGAGCAGATGCAGGTCGAAGGCGTCGACCACGGCGAGCTGGTCGAGCGCGTCAGCGACGAGCTGGCCCGGCGCATCCCCAAGCAGCAGCGGACCTCGGTGGTGCACGGTGACTACCGCATGGACAACGTGGTGCTGGCGGACGACGGGACGGTGCGGGCCATCCTCGACTGGGAGATCTGCACCCTCGGCGACCCCCTCGCCGACCTGGGGCTGCTGATGGTCTACTGGGCCGACCGCACCGACGCCATGGCCGTGCTCGGCCTCTCGCCCACCACGGCCCCGGGGTTCTCGACCCGGGCCCAGGTCCTGGAGCGCTACGGCTCGGTCTCCGATCTCGACATCTCGGAGCGTCGGCTACTACGCCGCGTTCGGCTACTGGAAGCTGGCCTGCATCCTCCAGGGCGTCTACGCCCGCTACGTCGCCGGGGCGGGCGCGGGCGACCAGGGCAGCGTCGAGGGCTTCCCGGCCCAGATCGGCCGCCTCTTCGAGATGGCGGCCGAGGCGCTGGAGTCGGTGCCGTGAGCCCCGACGGCCACGGGCTGACCGAGATCTTCGAGGTCCACCGCGAGCCCGTCCTGAACGAGCCGGTGCTGGTGATCTCGCTCGAGGGCTGGGTCGACGCCGGCCTCGGCGCCGCGACGGCCATCGCCGCCCTGCTCGGCCAGGGGCACACCGAGCCGCTGGTCACCTTCAACGGCGAGCACTTCCTCGACCAGCGGGCCCGGCGTCCGGTGGCCCGGATCGTCAACGGCGTGACCACCGAGCTGACCTGGCCGCGCACGCGTGGTGCGCCAGGGGACAGGACGAGTCGCGGGCGGGACATGCTCTTCCTCGTCGGCCCCGAGCCCGACTTCCACTGGCGCGCCTTCACCGACGCCGTCGTCGGCCTGGCCCGTTCCTGGCGGGTGCGCCTGGTCGTCGGCCTCGGGGCCTTCCCGGCACCGGCACCGCACACGCGCCCGGTGAAGCTGGCCGCCACGGCCCCGCGGCCTCGTCCCACCTCATTGAGCAGGTGGGCATCGTGCAAGGCGAGCTCGAGGTGCCGGCAGGCGTCCACGTCCGCCCTCGAGCTGGCCTTCGGCGCCATCGGCACCCCCGCGGTCAGCCTGTGGGCGCGGGTGCCGCACTACGTGGCAGGCATGCCGTTCCCCGAGGCCAGCGCGGCGCTGATCGAGGGCCTGGCCGCGTCGCCGGTCTGTCGCTGGACTCCGTCCGCGCTGCGCCGCGCCGCGGACAGCTCCCGGCGGCAGGTGGACCAGCTGATCGCCGACAACGCCGAGCACCAGGCCATGGTGCGCAAGCTCGAGGAGAGCATCGACGCATCGGAAGGGAACGCCATGGGCGTCGACGCCATGCCCTCGGGCGACGAGATCGCGGCCGAGCTGGAGCGCTTCTTGCGGGGCGAAGAGCAGTGAGGTCGGACGGTGGCCGCCCCCGGCGGTCTGGCCGAGGAGAAGGGACAGGGCACGTGAAGATCGACGGCGGTATCGGGTTCGACCCGAACGGCATCGCGGAGCCAAGCCGCCAAGGCCGAGGCGAGCGGGTACGACGGGGTGTGGTCCGCCGAGACGAGCCACGACCCGTTCCTTGCCTATCGCCATCGGCGCCGCGGCCACCGAGAAACTCGAGTTCGGTACCGGGATCACCGTCGCGTTCGCCCGCAACCCGATGACGTTGGCCGTGCTGGCCAATGACCTGCACCTGCTGACCAAGGGGCGGTTCATGCTCGGGATGGGCAGCCAGATCAAGCCGCACATCACGAAGCGCTTCTCCATGCCGTGGTCCCATCCGGCGCCGCGCATGCGCGAGATGATCCTAGCCATCCGTGCCATCTGGAAGTCGTGGGAGACCGGCGACAGCTCACCTTCCGGGGCGAGTTCTACACGCACACGCTGATGACGCCGTTCTTCGACCCCGGCAAGAACCCCTACGGCAACCCCAAGATCCTGCTGGCCGGTGTGGGCGAGCACATGACCCAGGTGGCCGGCGAGGTCGGCGACGGCTTCTTGGTGCATGGGTTCACCACCGAGCGCTACCTCCGAGAGGTCAGCCTGCCGGCGCTCGAGTTGGGAGCGGCCAAGGCGGGCAAGACGCGCGCCGACCTGACGGTGTCGTACCCGGGCTTCGTGGTGACCGGGACCAACGACGAGACCACCGAGGCTGCCGACGACGGCGGTGCGCGAGCAGATCGCCTTCTATGGTTCGACGCCGGCCTACCGCCCCGTGCTCGAGCTCCACGGTTGGGGCGACCTCCAGTCCGAGCTGAACACGCTCTCGAAGCGGGGCGAATGGGTGAAGATGGGTGAGCTCATCGACGACGACGTGCTCAATGCATTCGCGGTGGTGTGCCCGCTGGACAAGGTGGCGACCGAGGTGCGCAACCGCTTCGAGGGCATGATCGACCGCTTCAGCTTCTACGCGCCGTACAAGGTCGATCCCGAAGCGTGGAAGGACGTGCTGGCCGGCTTCCACGACTGACCGTGACCGCCATGCACCGCCTCGGGGCGGATTGCTTCAGACGACGACGTTGACGAGACGGGGCGGCCGAGACACGACCCGGGACGGCGCGGCGCCCTTCAGCGCCTCGCTCACTTTCACCGAGGCCAGCGCAGCAGCTTCCGCCTCGGCCTCGGAGATGCCGGCGTCCACATCGATACGGTCGCGGACCTTGCCGTTGACCTGCACCACCATCGTGACCGTCTCCTGGCGGACCAGGTCGGGATCGGGCACGGGCCAACGCCCCAGATGGACCGAGGGTTCCCCCGGATGGCGGCGCTCCCACAGCTCCGCGGTGATATGTGGGGTCAGTGGGGCGAGCAGGCTGAGCAGGGCGTCGAGCGCCTCGCCCCAGACCTCGGCGTGCGGCCCGAGCGCGGTTGCTTCACGGTCGGCCCGGTTGCCGTTGCCCTCGTTGCCGCCCCCCGCTGCGCCGCCCGTGCGACCGTAGCTCCGGAGCAAGTTCAACAATTCCATGCAGTGGGCGACCGCCGTGTTGTAGGACCACCGCTCCAGATCACGCGTGACGTCGGCGATGGTGCGGTGCACGGCCTGGCGCACGGAGCGGTCTGCTTCGGTGTGCTCTCCCGTGCGCAGGTTCGGCTCCGACAGGCAGGTGCGCCACAGGCGTTCGAGGAAACGTCCGCACCCGTCGATCACCTGCTCGGTCTGGTCCGTCCAGTCCAGGTCGTCAAACGGTGGACCGGCGAAGAGGTGGAAGAGGCGGAGCCCATCCGCCCCGACGGTCTCGAAATAGTGCTCGGGCGAGATCAGGTTGCCCTTGGACTTGGACATCTTGGTGCCGTCCATGCGGATCATGCCCTGCGCGAGATAGTGCTTGAAAGGCTCGCGCTCTATGCCGGGCGCCAATCCAACGTCGATGAGGGCGCGGGTGAAGAAGCGGGCGTACAGAAGGTGGAGGATGGCGTGCTCAATGCCTCCGATGTACTGGTCGACCGGCATGAGGTGAGCGGCGGCCGCGGGGTCGAAGGGCCGATCAGTGCTCCAGGGGTCGCAGAAGCGCAAGAAGTACCACGACGAGTCGACAAAGGTGTCCATGGTGTCGGTCTCGCGCCGGGCGGGACCACCGCAGATCGGGCACGTGGTGTGTAGGAATCCTTCGTGGAGCGCCAGCGGCGAGCGCCCTGTCGGCTGGAACTCCACGTCGTCGGGCGCCAAGACGGGAAGTTGGTCCTCAGGCACCGGCACGACGCCGTGGACCTCGCAATAGACGGCAGGGATGGGGCACCCCCAGAACCGCTGGCGCGAGACGAGCCAGTCACGGATCCTGTAGTTGACGGTGCGCTCGCCAATACCTTGCTCCTCGAGCCAGGCATTGGCCCGGGCCTTGGCGGTGGCGATGTCGAGGCCGTCGAGGAAGCCGCTATTGATCTTGATCCCCTCGCCCGTGTACGCGCCGCCACCGTTCGCCTCCCAGTCATCGGGCGGCCGGACGGTGCGCACGATGGGAAGCCCGTGCACGGTGGCGAACGCCCAGTCCCGCTCGTCCTCGGCCGGGACGGCCATGATCGCTCCGGTTCCGTACCCCATGAGGACGTAGTCGGCCACATAGACGGGGACCGGGGTGCCGGTAAAGGGGTTGATGACGTTGCTTCCGGTGTAGGCGCCGCGCTTGTCAAGGGTCGAGGGGTCCCCCTCCGCCATGCGCTCGATTTCGGTCTCCTCCGCCGCCCGGCGACGGAGCTCCTCGACTGCCCGCGTTGGGCGTCGGTGGTGAGCGCGTCGACCAGCGGGTGCTCCGGGGCGATGACCGCGTACGTCATACCGAAGCTCGTGTCGGGACGGGTCGTGAACACGCGGACGCGCAGGTCGGGGCGACCTTCGACGGGGAGGTCGAACTCGGCACCCTCGGAGCGCCCGATCCAATTGCGTTGCATGACCTTGGCTCGCTCGGGCCACTCGAGATCGTCGAGGGCGTAGAGCAGCTCGTCCGCGTACTGCGTGATCCGGAAGAACCATTGCTCGAGGTCGCGCTTGACGACCAAGTCGCCGGACCGTTCACAGGTGCCGTCAGGGAGCACCTGCTCGTTGGCCAAGACCGTCTGGCAACCAGGACACCAGTTCACCGGCGCTGCGGCACGGTAGGCGAGGCCCGCCTCCCACAGCCGGAGGAAGATCAGCTGCGTCCACTTGATGTACTCGGGGTCATGGCTCCGTACCTCCCGCCGCCAGTCGTAGACGGCACCGAGGCGGATCAGGGAGGACTTGAGCTCGGCAATTCGGGCCTCGGTGAAGATCCGGGGGTGGGTGCCTGTCTTGATGGCGGCGTTCTCGGCCGGCAGACCGAACGAGTCGAACCCGATCGGCGACAGGACTCCCTTCCCCTGCATGGTCTGGTACCGAACGGCCAGGTCACCGAAGGTGTAGTTGCGGACGTGGCCCTGATGGGCCGGGCCGGAGGGGTAGGGGTACATGCACAGCGCGTAGAACTTCTCCCGGGGGTCGTCGTTGTCGATCTGATACGTGCCTGCATCGGCCCAGTGCCGTTGCCACTTGCGCTCCACCTCGTCGACGTCATAGGCGCGTGCCACGCCACCAGGGTAGGCGACGACTTGGACGTTTCGGAGCACCGCCGAGGGATCGACGGACGCGGCCTGGGCGGGCGTTGACGCCGGTCGCGGGGCCGGTTGGCGAGCCAGAGCGACCACCTCTGACTGCTAGCGTTGGCATCCGCCACTGGGGGCGTAGCTCAGCTGGTAGAGCGCTTGACTGGCAGTCAAGAGGTTCGTGGGTTCAAGTCCCATCGCCTCCACTCAGGAGTGTTCAGGATAATGCTCCTGCGAGGTTCATGAAACTCCTCACTCGGGGTCAGGATCGAGTTTGTTGGTGATTCTTAAGCCTCAGAACTGAATCGCCGCCCTCGGGCCGGCGATTCCGCGTGAGTGATTTCCGATGGTTGCTCGAGCCAGACGCTCCGTCCGGTTCGCCGAGCGGAGCTCGCCGTGACCCTCGCATGGTCTTTGGGACTGCCGGCTGCGAAGCAGACCGAATCACAGCTGACGCTAGGAACCTTGCGAACCAGTCTGGCCAAGCGCAACCTGAAGCGCCGTACAAACGTGGGCTAGGCCTCACCTGTAACTGGCGGCTCGTGTGATTCGGGTAGAAGTTCTGCTGCGGACGGTCCCTCCCATGCGGGGTCCCAATCTGTCAGTAACTCGTCGAGCCCCGTCGTTTCAAGCAGTGCCTGCACGTTCCGTTGAGGCCGAGTCAGGACGAGGTTTCCCCCATCTCGGATCATTTTCCATCTTGCGGTGAGGATTGCGCCAAGCCCCGAGGAGTCAGTAAAAGTCAGCTCTGATAGGTCGATGACAACAACCGAGCCGGCCGGTCCAACGATCTGCTCGACAAGTCCGTCAGTCGTGCTGATGTCGAGTTCCCCCCTAAAGGCGAACACCCGACCGCCTTCGATGTCCCGAGATGTGATGTCGATTAAGTTCACCATCGCTACTCCCTCCTCTTCCCTGTGCTGTCACCAACGAGATAGGCGCGCGCCCTTCGCCTCAGAGGACGAGGCGATGAACACATCCACGACGCCCAAACTGATGCGACGGCTCCTGCGACTCTTCACTGTTGATGATGCGTTTGGCGGGTCTTGATGAGGGCGGCGCCCAACCAGAAGAGATGAAGACGTCTCACATCGGGCCTACCCCGTCTCGCGCGGCCAGTTTCCGATGTGGAACACGTCGACAAACCGCGATGGTCGATTGCCCACCGAACCCCTGCCAGGCGCCCCCGGGGGGACTTCCCGCTATCCCCGGGGGATGGGAAATTAAGCAGGCGTGATCTGCTGTTGGTCCGAACGCGTCGTAACTTCGATCCGACGGGGCTTTGCCCTTTCTGCCACGGGGATGACCACAGTGAGCACCCCGGCCTCGTAGTCCGCATGGACGTGCTCGGTGTCGAGGTTGGAACCCAGTACCACCTGACGGCTGAAAGAGCCGTAGGGCCGTTCGGCGATCACCGACTCGATGCCCTCTGCCTGCGGCGGTGCCGGCCGCTCAGCCTTGATCGTGAGGACACTGTCCTCCACGGTCAGTTCTACCGATTCGGGCTTCACGCCTGGAAGATCGAGCCTCAACAGGAAGGAGTCGTCCTTGCGGTAGGCGTCCATCGGCATGGCCATGGACCGAGAGCCATTTTGCTGTGCGGTCCAGAGCTGCTGGAACAGACGGTCAACGTCCCGGAACGGGTCACTTCGTACAAGAGCCATGACCAATCACCTCCTACGTGCGCATGTGCTCAGCTCTTGCGCCCGCCATTCTTTGGCGGTGACACCAGCAATATTAGCACTCTCCCCATGAGAGTGCCAAGGGATTAGCCGAACTTTTCCGCGGCGCAGGGAGGCGCATCGGGGTCCGAGGCTGCGGTCGAAAATCGTCAGGTGGCGTGATCCCTTGTCAACCTTGTCCGATCCTCAAGCGGTCTTGAGAACGTTCTATGCGATGAACTCGAGATCCCTCGCGCACCGAGTGCTTAAGACCAGGAGACGCTACGAATCGTCTCTCTGACGTCGTGGGAGTGGTCTCACTCGGCGGCAAGCTCCCCTCGAACTGAAAGGCGGGTGCAGGTCTGCGGCGAGATCTTGAGAACTCATCATAAATTTGCACGCGCCTCAATCCCAAATGTGCCGAACCTCAAACGCCTCATTTTTCCGGAACCTCTTTTAGCGTTCACGCGTCGGCAGAGTCGATCTCTAGCGACCGCCCGAGTGCCTACCCGCGCTCGGGAGGGTCCTCCACAGCTGGTTCGGGCACTCGACCCGGCCTACGGGCTCCGGGACGATGTCCGGCTGTGACTCCGGCGGGTCGACTGGATTATCGGTGATTGTGATGCGTCGTCACCAAAGCGTGTCAGCGAGCCACAGGCTCGGGGTCGGGAATCGGAGAGGGAGGGTTCGGTTCGGGTTCGGGCTCGATAGGAGTCGGGTCTTCCGGGATGGTCACTGTTTGGCCATACCCACCGGGCGCCTTTGAAAACTGGCAAACACTTCAGTCCCGACAGCACCCCGGTCTGGCCACATTTGCCAGGGCGCCTGCGGAAGTGCTTGATGTCGACGTCCGGGAGAGGCGGCGGCGTGGTCGTGTATCTCGGGACAGTAGATTTCCCGTGTCTTGTTTGGCGGGCTACTCGTGGAGCAAGCAGAGCAACGGATTGCCAGACTGGACGGCGTCAGCGGTTCAACCGAACCGAGATCTGGCTGATCGCGAGTGAGGCCTCAGCAGGACGAAATGTGGCTTTCAGCCACTGACGTCCCCGTTGCCTTTTGAATCCCAGATTCGTTGGTTCGTCATCTCTGGCTTTGACGGGGAAAAACGACCTCTTGGAGGAGAAGCTGGATCGTGGCTGCAATCGGAACGGCAATCAGCGCGCCGATGATGCCCAGGAGCGAGCCGCCGATCAACGTGGCGATGATGGTCAGCCCGGGCGTGACCTTCACGGTGTGCTTCATGACACGCGGGTTCAAGAGGTAATCCTCAAGGAACCGATAGGCGATGTAGAAGCAGGCCGTGGCGATCCCGATGGGAAGGCCCTTGGAAAGTGCCACCAGGGACACGATCACGCCGGCGATGGTGGAACCGACCATGGGGATGAGGTCGAACACTCCGACCACGAGGGCCAGCAGGAGGGCATAAGGGACTCCGAAAATGAGGAGCCAGATGTAAGTGCCAATGGCTGAAATCAGAGATGTCAAGAGGTTGCCGAGCATGAATCCGCCCACGCGGACGAACACCTCATCAGTGAGTAGGCCCACCCGCTCCCGCCGGCTGCGCGCGATCAGCGACAGCCATAAGCGCTTCACTCCCGGAAGGGCAATGAGGAAGTAGAGGGTGAGGGACACGACACTGACGGTGGCCACGCTCACGGAGAGCAGTATCCGGCCGGCACCGAGGATGCCGCCTGCCACGGGAAGTTTCAGCTTCGTTCTACCGTCCAGATAACCGGTGAGATGGAGCTTGTGGGTCAATCGCCCTGCCCACCCCCGGCCGGCGATGAGGTTCGCCTTGTAGTGCGGATAGTTGGTGATTAGCACATTGAACTCGTGGGCGATCGGGGGGACGACCACGACGATGAAGGAGACAACCACAAGCAAGAACCCGAGCGTCACGATGGCGACGGCCACTCCACGGGGGACCGACTTGGATAGGAACTCAATGATCGGGTTCAGCCCGATGGCAATGAACAGTGCCACTCCTACGATAACCAAGACGCTGGTGACATCCGACAGGCAGCGAAACACGAGATAGGCGACGCCAACGCCCAGCGCCCCCGTCAGACCGATGAAGAAGGGATTTCGCCGGTCGAGAGGCCGGCCGAGCGTTCCGAGGGACTCGTCGGTCTCGCTCAACTCCCGCTCGACCGCCGGAGGGAGAATGAGGACGTCTGGCTCCTGCATGTCGGCGTCGCTCGAGGCGGCGCGCCCACCCGAGCGATCACCGGCGATGCCCCCGCCCAGCAGGCCTGCTATGTCCGTCGTGCTCATGAGGATTCGATCTCTAGAGCCGTCGGAGGCGGGCATCGAAGAACGAAAAGACGCCGAAGGAGAGGAGACCAAGGGCAATGGCACCGATTGCCACCGCTCCGAACGGGTGGTGGACCAGTGCCCGTAAGGTCTGGTCGACGCTCTTCGCCTGAGCTGGATTCGACGTCACCCCTGCATCAATGAGATAGACGCCGAACAGGGCGATGAGGGACCCTCGGGCCAAATCTCCAAAACCGCCCAAGACCCTGACGGCCGTTTGCCACGGACGCGACACGCACTCCAGCGCCAAGTTCTTGGCGTACCGGTGGAAGATCCCCCATGCCGCCAGACCGATGCCCGCTGCCACGAGGCCCGCGCCGGCCACTTCGATCGCCACGGTCCCCCCGGGCCAACCAATGATCGTTGCCACCCAGGGCTCTGGATTGCTCGAGGCGCCGCCACTCGTCGAATGACCAGCAAGGAGTTCCACCGCCCGGACAGAGAGGACCCCATAGATGATCCCGACAGCGAGCGACGCCACCCGCCGCATGCCTCCATTCGCACCGGTGACGACATCGAAGAGCCGCCACGCTGCGTAGCAGCCGAGCCCGATCGCGAGAACGACAAGGAGCAACTTCCCTCCGGTGCGGGCCTCCACCTCCTGCAGGGCGCCACTGCTGCTCGTCTGGGTGGGTGCACTCCCGTGCCGGGCGATCTCGAAGGCGAGATATCCGAGAAGAAGATAGATCACACCCCTCGACGCGATCCCGATCCTTCCGGCCGTGCGCACCCACCCACGTGCCTCGTGCTTAGCGACGAACTGCTCCGATCGTGTCTCCGCTGTAACGAACGAGGACGTCATGGGCGAGTAAGCAGGATCCGCGCCGCGCCGGAGGGTATCGAGGGCCTAGTGAAATCTTCGACGGCTCCAACCGTGTAGCAAATGTTCGGCTCAATTTCTTCGTTACGGCAACTCAAACTGCCACCCTTTCTCGAAAGCACTGCAAAAATCGGTGTTCCCATTGGGAGTGCGCTGAAACCGAGTGGTCGCGCTGCTCGAGGGACGCGAAACGGCCCCCCGAAGGGGACCGGTTTCGCGACTCCACTTTCACAACCCACTACCACCGATAGAAGCGGTGACCGCCCGCGCCTTCACCTCGACCAATGACGAATCCTACGAGCCACAGAACGAGAAGGACAGCGGCCGCTACCCACAACAGATGCACCGCGAATCCGGCTCCAAACAGAATCAAAACGAGCAACAGTGCAAGGATCAATACCACCGAACAACCTCCCTATTAGTTAAGTCCGAGATTCACTTCTGCCTAGTACGTCGAATCGACCCGACGAACGACATTCCCCTGCCCATCGTCCACGACGGTTCGCCGCCGACGAGTGTTCCCGGCCACCATGACTATGACTGAAACCACAGCCCCGACGACGCCGACGATCATAAGTATCCAGCCCACTTTGTTGATATTCATGCCGTGTTGATAGGGCTCGGTAACTGCCCAATCAAGCACCGCCCCTAACGCAAAAACGATGATGCTTGCAACAAGTCCACCAGCCCCAATCATGGAGCCCCCTTTCTCTCCTGAATTGGGTGTACCCGGGGCCAGAAAAGCCAAACCACTATCGACAAAGCCCTATCGACAAACCCCGATCGTTCCTGACGCGATCGAGATCGTCGGGTTCGTGCGGTAGATCGTGGGGTGGTCGCCAGACTGGGACGAAATGAGTGATCCGAGCGACGCGAACTGGCCCCGATCGAAACCGGGGCCAGTTCTGTGCGCTGTGGGGATGGACCTATCGCCTGGCGACTTCTTTACCCAACGAGTGCCTTCTAATCATGCGAACCAGAGTTTGCGATAACTATGCGATTTGTAGGGCATTGGACAGCTCGCCACGAATGACATCGCCAACAATGATCTTGGGAAGGGATTGAAATGGATAATGCTGGTGGCGCACCCAAGGCACACCTCTTTTCCCACAGCGTGAATGATGTCGGCGACATTCATCTTGTCTCGTTCCGGGGTGAACTTGATCTGTCGACAGCAGCCGGTCTCGTCGATTGGCTCGTTGAAATTTCCGGCTCGAAGATCGTGATCGACCTCTCCGGGTTGACCTTTATGGACAGCTCCGGAATCGCCGTCTTCGTTCAAGCGAAGAACGAACTCGGTGATTCCGTTGTGCTGACCCGTCCACAACCGAACGTAAGGCGAGTCTTCGAGATAACCGGGTTGTCCGATCTGTTCACCGCGTGGGACCCGGCGTGGTCGCCACCCACCGCTCTGGCTACCTCTCAGGGTCGTGACTCGTGCTCGGCCTCGGCCTCTGACTGAGACAGCTCAGGTTTACGAAAGCCACTAGGGGAAATGGCTTTGCTGTCGGCGGGAAAGGACTGGGGAAGATGAGCAGATTTATGCGTCTTCCTACAACCACCGGTAGTCCGGCTCTCGCCAGAGGGCTCATCCGATCCGAGTTGGTGGACTGCGAGGAAAAGGTGGTCACCGCTGCCGAGTTGATGGTCAGCGAACTGGTGAGCAATGCCGTAGTGCACGGTTCTAGCCCCATCGACCTCGAACTTCTGAGAGCGGACGGCATCGTCAAGGCAACGGTTATTGACGGCGGGGCCGGCCGTCCCGTACCCAAGAATCCTGCGTCGCACGAACCGCATGGGCGAGGCCTACAGATCGTTCGGGTGCTAGCGCACGATTGGGGTGTGGTCGAGTTCGAGGCTGGAAAATCCGTGTGGTTCACACTTCTGTGTCGGGGAGCCGGCCAGTGCTCAGCGGTCGGTTAGACACGGGATCATCTACGATTGCAATCCGAGATAGGCAGAGGTTCTAGTCTTCGCACCGAGGGACCCATCGGCTTTCGATGCCCATTGGCCGCGGCAGGTGTTTCGCTCGTCCTGGGGTCGAGGGGTGGCCATCCCGACGGTGCTCCCCGAGCTGGCTGGCTGGACCCAGGAGGACGTCTCCGGTGACCAAGGGGGGTGGAGAGCCGAAAGGCCTGAAGGATCTCAGGTTCACAAGAGCGGTGTGTCGGGAGCCTGTTCGCGCGGCCGGCTTCATCGCCGGCGTCTCCAGGCGATGTGGACCGAGAAAGTCAGCTCCGCTTCTTGGCGACCGTGGCCCGCTTCTTGGCGGTCTTCTTGGACCTTGTTGAACTGCGCTTGGCGACAGGGACCTGCTTCTTCAATGTCTTCTTTGCGCCCGTGGCCCGCTTCTTAGCGGTCTTTTTGGCAGTCGTGGCCTTGCGCCTGGCGACGGTCGCCTTCTTCTGGGCCGCCTTCTTCTGGGGCGCCTTCTCACTCCCAGCAGCCTTGCGTTTGGCAACAGCCACCTGCTTTTTGCCGACCTTCTTGGCCGTGTTGGCCTTGCGCTTGGCGACCGTCGCCTGCTTCTTGATCGTCTTCTTGATGCTCTTGGCCTTCCTGGCGGCAGCCTGCTTGAGGGGACGCGCTTGCTTTTCGACACGTCCAGCGGTTTTCGAAGACCCGATCGTGGTCGCCGCTTCGCTCAAACCCTGTCGGACCCTTGATCCTGCAACCGCAACAGCCGCTTCGACGGTACCGACAGCATCTCCAACGACTTCGGCCGCTTTATCTATCTTGCCTGACATGCGGGCTAAGGCTAACGTGTGCGGATCACAAGTCAACGGCAAAGTTCCGCTGAACGTCGTCGGCACATCGCACTAAGCGAAGCAAGTGCAGTCGAGGCGACGAGACTTGCGTCTCAAGTGAATTTTGCAAGAAAATGTCGAGCTCAGTCAGTCGGCAGATGGTCTCGCAACTTCAACAGAGCCTCCGTCGTACGTCCGCACCTGACGCAAGATAGGGAACGATCGCGTCGACGGTTAGATGGGAACCATTGCGGGTCAGTGGCTCCAGTTGACGAGCTGTGTCCGAGACGAAGGAGGCGGCCTGCTGGACTGCGTGCGTAGCAGACTCACTCGAGCCCTTAACTGCGTCGGCGACCATCTCGTGGGCGTGACTTAGGGATTCGGGGCTCGGAGTCACCTTCTCAGCAAGGTCATGACCGGCTGTGCCGAGGCGCCTCCCGGTACGGCGACTCGCGGCGCCCCCTTGCCGGATCGTCCGCAGGCCGGACTTCGATACCTGTGCCACGGTAGGGGCCACGCTCGTTCGAGCACGACGTGCTTTCCGATGGCCGGTCGCTCGGCCGGCTGAAACGGCGGACTCAAGCTGTCGTGCCTGCCGCTTAGCTCGCCAGGCCAGGGACGGCTCACCCTCGGTATCGAAGGCGGCCAGTATCAGCCCTCCCAAGAGGCCCACGTTCTTGAGGAAGTGGATCTTTTGCTGATTCCGGGTGGTCGGGTCCGACTCCTCCCAGAATCGATGGCCGGCGTAGGTGGTGGGAACGATAGAACCGATCAGAGCGAGCGCAGCGAGTCTTCGGAACTTTCCGGCCGCCAGGAGAAGCCCAGCGCCGATCTGGACCGCACCATTAATGCGCACAAGTGTCTCCGTATCGAGGCCAGTGACGCCAGCCTTCTCGGCGAGGGGCTCGGTTACTACTTCGGCCTTCTTGGCTTTCCCCGCCGGATTCCGGAATGCATCCCATCCCCCGACAACAAAGATTGACGCGAGCAACGGACGAGCTAATCGACGAGAGAGTGCCATTGCGGTACCTCTACCCGGATTTCAAATGGTTATCCATCGATATGGCAGTGCATATCGTAGATGGGATCGGAGCGGATCGTAGACGACGAGGGGATGCCCGGTGAGGTTTGAGCGGCTTCACCAATGCAGTGCTGCCCGCGGCGGAAAGCCCGCCACCAGTCATAAATCGTTACGCCCGAGAGATTACCCGCGCTCGGTCGTACCTGGGTAGGTCCAGCCGGGCTCAGCTTCGTACCCGGTGCAAGAGCCTGCGTCGCCTCACGGGCTCAGCTCAGCTAGTGAGCTGCTCAACCTGCTTTCCGTCGCTGCGCTGCGAGCAGCCGAGTAACGGTGGCGCTGACTGCACGACAGCGGGTCCCTGGCTCACCCCTCCACGGTCAACGACGCTTCCCGACTCGTGGGCACTCGCGTCGGGGACAGGCCGGCATGGGCGCTGGCCAGTGCGAAGCGGCGCGGCGTCGCGAACGGCACAACCTCCGTGGTCGTTGTTGAAATAGACGTAAACGTCCTCGCTCTCGTCCCACAGCTCGGCAAGACGAGCGGCCCAATTCCTGAGGGCCGTCCGCCCGTAGCACGGAGCCGGGTTGGCTCGCCCTTGGTGCAGCCGCAGATAGCCCCAGTCAGCCGTACGCCACAGCGGGGACTTCCGCCGCGGGGTGTCGCTGAGGCAGAGTGCCGCTTGGTGTTGCGTCAATATGTCGGCGACCTCGTCGCTGTACCAGGACTCGTGGCGCGGCTCGAAGGCCACCCTGACATCTGAGGAAAAGGCACCAAGAGTCAAAGCCAGCAACGTCGGATTGGCTTGAAAATTCTCGGGAAGTTGTAGCAGCACGGGTCCCATCTTGTGACCCAGTCCCTTCGAGCGACCGAGGAGCCGCTGCACGGGCTCTGCCGGGTCGCTCAGGCGGAGCACGTGTGTGAGGTAGCGGCTCGCCTTGAGGCTGAACACAAAGTCATCCGGCGTGGAGTTATACCAGCGTTCGAAGGTGGACCGCTCCGGCAAACGGTAGAAGACATTGTTGACCTCGACCGATTGGAAACGTTCGGAGTAGTAGGAGAGCCACTTGGTCGGCGCCAGGGCAACCGGGTACAAGCCTGCCCGCCAGTCGGTGTACTGCCAACCCGAGGTTCCGATGATCACGGCCACGGCGAGCAGGTACCCCCGCCATCGCATATGAAACCCGCCTTCGGGGCTGATGGTTATCCAACATGGTTGGAGCCCGACGGCGCAGCCAAGTTTGGGTGACGACGACGGATCGCCAGTCGACCGAGGATCGGATGATTCGAGGCCCGCAGTTCGGGCAATGAGATCAATCCTCCGAGACGTGGCCGCCATGACCCGGCGGGCAGGGATCACCAGTGCGCCGAAGACCTTGGCGCAGCTGTCGACAGCTGGGTCGCGTCGGCCACGCGCAAGTGGGCGCCGAGCTCTGTTGCTTGTCCCATGACCCGCCAGAGCATCGTGCGAGCATGCACAGGTCGACCTAATCCGCTCAATCTTTGGCTCTTCCGCGTTTCACCTGGGCAACACTGGGTAGTACGGACCTTGAGGCACCCAACCTGGATCGGGAGGATGGTGCCCACGACAACAGCCCCGCCGTTTCGATCGGTGGGGCTGTTGTCATCGTGAGCCGCGACAGTGACCCGTCCGGGTGGCCCTTGTCAGCGAGCGACGCGCGCCGCCGATCCCACAAAAGTGAAGGCCATTTGAGGACCGTCCCCAAGGCCCCCAAGCGTCGACCCACCGGAACACGTCTGGGTCGTCTCGAATGACGCTTGTGGACCTGCTGGCATAATGCGTCCTCTTGATGACTCACAAAAAAATGTCATACCGGCGAGCCATCGGTACAACACATTTACGGAACTAGATCGTCATCCTTCCTGTGGGCAAACTTGTCATTCCAACCAGGAACGGCGCTTCCGCTTCGAGACCGTCTTCCACGAATCGGTCCATTGTCGGCGGAGGTCGCGTTTACGCAGGTTCTGGCCGGCTGAGAGTGCACCGGCCGCAAAGGCGATCTCCGCCACATTGGTAACCGAATCGCTCGAGTCCGCGAGGCCCGAGTGTTGGCGCAACCACGTTTCGGTCGCGACTGCGTCGTGGTGGTGGCCGAGAATAGTCTGGACCGTTTCGGCTGCCGAAGCGGTCCGTGTAGCGGGTTTTCCAACAATGGAGGCCGCTGCCTCCGCGGCATACCGAAGCTGCTTGGCTTTGATCCGGATGCGGTGTAGGTCCCGATCAGTCGGATCGGGACCCGACTTACGCACCTGACGCCGCACTGCCCGCCACCGGCGGCCCACGAGGGTCGGGAGGACTCGTCGGGCGGTTGCCTCCTCGCCGTGGTCGCCATCTCCAAGGGCAAAGGGTGGTGTCCGTGTGGCGACATGGAGTCGGTCCAGCAGGTTGAAGTACTGGTCTGAACCCAGCACGGTCTCGAGATGGCGTGCGGCACTTGCCCGCTCGCTGGCCAGCTCCCAAAGCAGCTGCGGCGGCGCTTCACGGAGATTGTCGGCGAGCACATCTGCGTCACGCAACTCGCCCAACGCGGAGCCCAACCATTTGAGGTCACTACGGACGTGATCGACCCAGACTGGGTCAAGCAACCTCCCGAAGGTCTTCAGGTTGGAGCGGAGGCGACGTGTAGCGACCCGGGACTTGTGTACATCGTCGGCCGCTGGATCGGGCAGGGCCACGCGGAGGCGCCATTCGTGCGCCAAAAGATGACGTAGTCCGTCAGAGACCGAGGCACGAACAACGTCTCCAATCGACGACTGCGCATCTAGGTGTGGCTCTGCCGACGCCGAGCCGATCGTGCCCAGGGCACGGGCGAGCTTGGGCGCGTCGCACGAAGCGGCTCCGGCCTCCTTGAGTCGTTGCGTGACGCCCTTGTGAACGGTGTCGTCCACCGAGCGAAGTTCGAGCTCGACCTGGCGGAACCGCTGGCCGTCCCGTGGGCCGCCGGAGACGGCGACCCTGTCATCGTCGAGTTCGGCTACCACCCGGTCGTCGTCATCGTGCAGCGCGAGGCGGAGCCGCACTGCTTCAAGCTCCACCAGCTGACACAGCGGCTCCCGTCTGACCAGACCACTGACGAGCCTTCTGGCGTCCTCTGGAACGCGGTCCCGTCCCCCCGTCCAGCTCACCTCCGTTGGTTCGAGGTTCAACCCGTTGATGGCCGCGGGTAGCTTCAGTGTCCACGTTCCGATGGTCTCGTCGTCGATCGTCCGGTGGCGCAGAGTAAGGCCCTGATTCCAGAGGCGGCCGTCGGCTGTGTCGAAGTAGGCGGTCCGCATCAGCTGCTCGGGGAGTCGCTCGGTCCGCCCCACGAGATCGCGGAGGTCGGGCAACGGGAGGCTTAGGGGAGCGTCGAACTTGACCTCTCGTTCGCGTGTGCGCGTCTGGCCGGAAGCCATAGTCGGGAATTTCCCTTGGGTGTCGGGCATAGAGGTCATAGCATTCCTTCAGATATCACGTCCCTCAAGTGCCACCCGCTCCTCACCCTCACGTATGGGCGCGCCGAGCCCTTGCGATCGAGGGAGCGAGCATTTCCGATGGGCGTCAACGGCCTACCGCTCGCTCGAGCTGCGCCTTGGTCATCTTTGATCGTCCCCGCACCCCTCTGTGCTTGGCTTCTTCGTAAAGTTGATCCTTGGTTCGTCCCCCCGCCCCTCGGTGCGACCGCAGGCCGCCCCGACGCGCCGACGATATGTCCCGAGTCGAGGTCGAGCTCGATTGGTTTGCCTCTCCGGACCGAGCTCGCTCCTTGTTCACGGTCCGGGCTGCGATCTCCTCCGCCAGGCTCTCAGAGTCACCGCGCCGTTTGAGACCGGACTTGATGTGTTCGTACTGACGCTCTCGCTTTGCGTTCCATGCTCGTTGTGGCACGTCTGCCTCCTTTCATTCCCGGGTCTGCGTCCCGCGTCCTCGGTGACGTGAGTGGCCGATACCCCAACCCTGCGCAGCGAAACGAGGATCGTTACCAAAAACGATGTGTGACCGGATAAGTCACTGTCGCTGATAGGCGACGGGGCTGTACAGGGGATCGCATCGCCGTCCGCTCTCGTTCGCTTCACGGCAACGGATCAAGGTGATGGATCAAGAACTGCTGCGTCGCCTAGCTTGAGCGACAGCAAATCGGACCTCTGCATCGTGCCGCCGGAGGGACCAGTTTTTCCGTCCCTAACGTGACTGATGTTCAGTCCATGGGATTGGTTCGCCTGGCGATGATCGCCGAGGATGCCTTGACCAGCTAGGGGCGCGGCTTGGGCACGGTTGCGAACGCGAAGCTTGGCGTACAGGTTCCGTAGCTGAGTCTTGATGGTGTTCTCGCTGACGTACAGGTGGCCGCCGAGTTCGCGGTTCGTCATGCCCGTCGACAGCAGGGATAAAAGTTCACTTTCGCGTTCGGTCAGGCCGATCTCGCGGCCAGGCCATTGCAGCGTTTTATCGATCTGGGCGCGTTGAGATCGTTGCGTCAGAACCACGCGGTCGCCCCCTGCGGCAGCTTGGATGCCGTCAATGATTTGTTGTCGTGTTACCGCCTTGGAGATAAATCCTTGAGCGCCGGCACACATGGCACGACGCACCGCCTCGGGTCGGTCGGAAAAGCTGAAGACCACGATCGCTCCGTTACTGGAATCGGCACGAAGAGAGCGCAGCCTCTCGCCGAGGGAAGCGAGCTCTCCGTATGTGTCGAGCAGCGCGACGTCGACCCCTCGCTTCGGTCGCTTTCGGACGTCGATTTCGACAACTTCGATCCCCGACTCGCTGGACCTGAGTAGGGCCCGGAGGCCCTCAAGGACGATTATGTAATCGTTGACGAGCGCGACGCGGATCGCCCTGGGCATAACTTTCACTCTACGAGCGACCGTTGGGATTTGGAACCACCCGATCGGGTGATTGATCCCAGGAGACTCTTCAACCAAGCTGGCGGACGTGGTTGACCAATTTGGCGTTACTTCTTACGACTTCGAAGGAGGTCGCATCTTCGCCTTGAGGGGAGAGCTTGACTCATGTACCTGTCGGGGGTTCGCCGAGCGGTTGATCGGACCCCCCGGCTCTCTAATCATCGTGGACCTTTACGAGCTCACTTTCATCGATTCCTCGGGGCTGGGTGCCATCCACGAAGCGCGGCGAGTTGCGATCAAGGACGGGGGACACCTCGTCGTCTGTCGTCCCCGTCCGATGGTCTACCGCGTCTTGGAGATAACCGGCCTCGATACCTGGGTCACGGATTGGAACCCAGCATGGTCGAACCCGTCTGTATCCGGGCCTACGCCAGAGGACCGGTTGCCGTTCAACGCCGAGCGAACAAACATCAAGCAGGCCCATCCGCAACCAGCGGTCACCTCGGGGTGAGAACCAGCGTCGCGTCCATGAGGGCGTCTCGGGGCAGTCGTTCGCGTGCATCGTGCCGTCGTAGATCAGCGCCCAGGACGGCATCGGCTCGACGATGAAGTTGGGGTGACTCTCGCCGCGCTGGGGATGCTGACCCGACCGCCTCGAAACACCATGACTTATGGTGCGCCGGGGCCAAGTTCCAGCCTCCTCCATGTTGACGGTTGGCCCCTTGAAGACGGGCGGAACTTCTTGTGTCGTGACGCATGGTGATTCCGACAGGAGGCGCATCCTGAGCTTTGCCTCTTCGTGGCCGAGCCTGGCAACCAATCTGCCTTAGGGAGATCAGAGAGACAAAAGCCGCCCGCTCCCAAGAGATCCCCGAATAACAGCTGCTCAGGTCGAGCTATCCAAAGCAGCAGCGAGTGTCGACAGCGGGTATGCCCACGGCGATTAGTACCGGCAACCCTCCGAACCAGGCGACGATCACGAAGGTGCGCCTAAGTGGCTCCCTTCCCGTCGGTTTGCCCGTCGAATAATCCTGCGTAGGGAATCATGGTCGTACCACCCACCGGAGATAGACACCCAGAGACCGCAGTGCACGGCTCGCGTCCGTTCCGGTCTGTGGCTCAGCAGTAATGACGGAATCACGGAAGGGACACGAAGCGTATCCTTGCACATTCGTCTCGTTTGCAAGCCGTCACTCAGGGTATGCAAGAGACGTGGAACGTGAGCCGGTCCGAACCGACGAGCCGTCTCCCCAGGTAACGCCACTGGGCGGACTTTCGGATTCACGTGTGGCTGCCGACGAGGCAGCGCCTGACTTCCAAACCATTGGGTACGAAGAATTCACTCCCAACGTGGCATCGGTAGCGGAAGTTCGACGATTCGTGCGTCGGGTCCTGGAGGAACAGGGGCTCAAGGAAGAGTCTGTTGGCAGATGCGAACTCATTGCCGATGAACTCGCCACGAACGCCCTTGCCTACACCGGTTCCTTCTATTCTGTAGTCGTCGAGCAATCGGAAGCGATTGTCCGAATTGGTGTGCGCGACGATTCATCCATCCTTCCGGTACCTACCTTCGACAGTGAATCAGGCCGAGGCGGCTTACGCATCGTCTCTGAGACATCGAGCCATTGGGGCGCTGAATCACTCGGTCTAGGCAAGGAGACTTGGGCCGACGTTGCGACCGGGCCTGGCGGCTGATGTACGAATGTGGGCTGCGGTCGATCTGACCACTGAGCCCTCGGCTGCCCAACGGCAACTCCATGGTGCATCAGGATTTTTTGCTCCGTTTCTGCTGATGTTTCGCTACCCCGACCGAACGGAGTGATGGGTAGCCGTCCGCACACTCAGCGCGGCGCAGGCACATGCCTGAGACTCCGCCGAGGAAGCCGCGGCCGGCCGCCCCACTCCAGCTGGCGTCCGCCCCACTTCAGCTACCTAAGGGTGTCCCCAGTAGCGCGTTAGGGGCGACCCCCGAACTTCATCCAACTTACCCGCCCCCTCCCATCCCTTGGACGAGTGCCGCTTTCGCAGCGGCGTTGTATATCTCCATTACCGTTTATGAGCCGACAGGAGCTCGATGAAAGCTCCTAACTGGCTGCTGCTTTCGTATGGATCGACCGCAGTCAGTTCGCGAGAGGGAAGAGGATCAAGGCAGATGTCCGATTCGGATGGAGAGCGGCAAACAACGTTGCCGCAAGGCCCCTCGTTGGTCCCGAAGGTGGATTCCCCTTCGCTGCACCCGTATGCGAATGGAGTACCGAGGCTTCCCCCCGTCACATCAGCACTGGCCAACCGCGTGCCCAAGCCAATCAGTGTCGGGCACGCCAGACAACAGGCAAGCAGTCCTAGGGTCACCCGAAGCGTTAGCGCTCTTACCGGCGAACCACCCGACGACCTCACGCGCCGGGAACTCGGTCCTCACACCGTTCGCCGAATGATCGCTATCGCTTGATCATTGAGAGATCGGTCTGCCACGAACTCAAGCAGTTCAAGACCCTCCCCACGACCCCACTGCGACTCGAAATAGCCTCTCGGTACAACGGCCTCACCGTATAAATCCGGCTTAAAGGCCCGGGGCGGATTCTCGACTGGAGGCGGATTCTTTTCTGTCGGCAAGGAAGCCGATGAAAAGAGAAACTTGCCACCGTCGTATTCGGCGACAGATACGTCGTAGTCCACGAAAGAATGGGCAAGCCGTTCGTGCCAAAGATTGGTGATCTCATCAGGATGGTCACGGAAATGGCGGCAGTCATCGAGGAACCAACGCGCTTGTGTCGTAATGAACAGAAGGCCGTTAGGTTTCATCACTCGCGCTAACTCAGTTCTCCATGCTAAGTGTGCCTTTGGAGAGAGATGCGAAAAAACGGAGTAAGCGAACGCCAAGTCGAACTGAGCCGATGGAAGGGGCGACGGAGGCATTGCTTCGAGTTGGATCATTTGACCAGGAACACCTGTGTTTCGGCAGACGTCGAGGGCGTGATCCCACGTATCTGCGCAGTAGATATGCGACGCAGGAATGTCTCGGAGAAACATGCGTGCAAATCTTCCCCACCCGCAACCAAAGTCGAGCACGTAGCTACGTTGTCCAAGTCTGAGGCCGTACTTCTTCCAACGTTCGGACATGATGGTGTAGAAACGCCACGCCTCATTGATGGTGTCCTCATTGGATTGACCACCGAATGTGCTTTGGATCTCGGCGGCCGGGAAGCTGGGCATCGGAACCTTGCTCCGCCCCTGGATGGAGTCGAGGAGCGTCCGTCTCCACGCATCGTCGTTCAAGCGTCGATAGCGACTGTAGTTCCACTTCTCGACGAGCCGATTCATATCTCTAGCATGTCTCTCTGGGTTGGCTATTGCTGCCGTTCAAGCGCAGGTGAGTGTCATCACTGTCACTGTGGCCGACCTTGCAATCAGCAATCTTGCGGCCAAGGCTATCTCGTGCCGGTCTGACCACAACATGTGCTTGTGTCAGTACGCCGCCGCAGAGCTTAGGGTCGCGCAAGGGCGTCCATTTGGGGAATGCAGTGCGATCATTTGGGCGGATGGTCGCACAGGATCCGCCTTCCATCGGTCAGAAAGCTGGAGCTGATGTCGAACTCTGGATCGGCGATGACTTCGTCACCCCTCGTGATGTAGACAGCACTGTGCCAAACATTGACTTCCCAAATGAGGTCCGGCCGACTCGCAGCGACCATGACGACCTCGAGTATCAGTTGGGATAACGGTGTTGCCTCATTTGTGTACGGATGCTCGGCTTCCTGCCAACGAGAGGCTGGCCAATGTGCCCAGCCCCAGTCTTCGATTACGTAGAGACCTCCGGGTCGTAGTCGCGGCAGCAACAAGTTCAATGAGGCCTTGGACGGTTCGTACATGTGCGAACAGTCATCGACGATCAGGTCGAGAGGCACGCCGTCAAAATCGTCTCGCACAATTTCGCTCAAGGCCTCGGGATCGTCCTGACGAGTGCCGTAGTGGAGACGGATCGTGTCAGTGAGAGAATGCCGAGCGATGAATCGGTCGAGGGAGTCCACCCGGTCGGGATCCAGATCAATTCCTACGAGCCGTTTTGGCGAGAAGAGTTCGTTGTACAGAGCAATGCTGCCGCCTTTGAATATCCCAAGATCGAGGATTCCCTCAACTTTCGTCGGCGCGCACCGCAGGAGAGTCTCAATCAATCGCCGGTTCTTCAGCAAGAAGAGCTGATCCGATGGGACCGAATTCCAACGTGCTGGATCGGTGGTGACGAGGAACTTAGCGTTCCCGACCTGCAGATGACTTTCGTTGTGCCATCGCATCTTTGTGGTCCCGAAAGGTCGCCGAAAGTGCACAGGCATCAGTCTCTCATTGTAGAAGACAGTGCTCGTGTTGACACAATGGCCTTGAACGACTGAGTTGTCGTCATAACGGCCCGCCTTGTGACCGCGGGCGGAAATCACGCTCCCTCGTCCCGAAGTTCTATCTGATCCCGATGCGTGGCGAAAGCTGGCCTTGCCCAGCGAAGCCGCCTGGTGCGAGAGGTCTTTCCTCTGGTACTTCGGCGACGACGGTCGATACAACAAATCGCCGAAACCCCGCCAGAGTTGGTAGTGCGAAAGGCATGCTCCTGAAAAGCCGAACGGGTTTCAGAGATGAGGCGTGCGTATCTCTCCGAAGTTGTGGCACAGCGACTTGAACGCCCAGCAGGAGGTCAGCTTCACTGTTGCCTGCTCTGCTGACTGACTCGGCACGAACGAGAAATATAGAGCCGGCGTCCGCAAAACTGACATGCAGTCGTTCTACTGATGCGGCTGTTCTACGGATGAAACAGCGGGGTCATGGGCACGACGCCGTGCGCCGTGTCACAGGCACTCCCGAGGCAGGGGAGCCCAAAAGCGTCCTCGAAGCTCCGAAGCAGCGAGTAGTGGTTGTAGGCCGTGTTGTCCTGCAGCGGGTAGGCGTTGTCACCGTGGTTGGAGGCGGCGTTGCCTTGCGGCGCGTTGGGGCTGTTGCCGCTGGCGTCGTGGTCGCCCCGACCCTCGTGGGTGCCCTTGTTCGTGATCACGATCGTGACGACGTGTCCGCCACCCGGGTCTGAGCCACAGCAGCCGGTGCCCGGGAGACCCGCGTCGGAGTAATCATCCTCGTCCCAGGTGACCACGATGGCGTTCCGACCGTGCTCCCAGACCTTCGAGGTCATGATCTGGTTGACCGTGTTGCCGACATACGTGTCGCCAGCCGAGATGAGTGCGTTGGTGACCGAGCAGCCCCCCGTGCCGTGCATGTCGTGGCACTGGTCGGGCACGACGTAGCTGAAGTTGTGCAGCTTTCCGCTGGTGAGATCCGAAGCGAGCTGCGTGTCGGGAACCATGTTGGCCAGCGCACCTTGGGTGCCCGTGAAGTTCACGAATGGGTTGTGCTTCGAGGCGTACAGGGCGACGCTGTTGCTGGGCCACTTGAACGTGTACGGGCCGTTGGCGTTCGGGCCACTGGTGATCAGGCCTCCTGCCGCCGGGGTCGGCGGGAGGCTCTGGAAGTATCCCTTCCAGCTCATCCCCGCAGAGCTCAGCTGATCCGCCAGGTTCTGGGAAGTTACCGTGTGATCGACCGTTGTCCCGCCGCAGTTCGGGTCGGTCGTCGCCATCGCGGGAGTGCAGTAGAACTGGTTGTCGTCTTGAATACCAAAGTAACTGCCGCCGAGGTTGGCAACATAGTTCGGCTCACTGGGATGGGTCACTCCCCAGTAGTTCGTTGCGAGGCCGTACGTGTTCGCCAATGCATTGATCTGCGGCGCATTGGCGTTCCCGATAATCGTGCCGTAGCTGGTGTTCTCCATCATGATCTCGACGATGTGCTGATAGTGAGGAATCTCGGAATGGGCATCGCTCGCCGAGCTCACACCGGGCGTTGCCGCCCAGGCTACTCCTGCGAAAACCACCGCGACCGAAAAGATCCCGCGGTAAACCTGCTTCAATCTCATCTGGCATAGCCTCCAACTCGTAGGGGGACGCACAAGCCAGGGAAGTTCAGTGGATACTCCCCGCGTTCAGAACGATAAGGAAGCTATGTGACGCTTTGGCGGCGCGAGCGCGTCAAGCTGACCAACTCTTCGTGAACGGCGAGTAGCGCCATGACCGGTTGGGCGCATATTGATCCTTTCACCGCCGTTTCGGCCATTGCTACGACTCTTGCACCGTCGAGGGCGCTGAGCTGAGTGGAGGCCGTCCGGCGTCACAGGAGCGGCTACGCAACCCCTCACCTGACCTTGAGATCGGCGGCGCAGGATGCCGTCGAAAGGAGAAGGAACGACGAGCGTCTCGTCGTTCCGAACACGCATGGCCATCCTCATTGCGACCATCCCGTTGATGCTCGTCGCCCTTCTGGTTGCTGTCGTCCCCGTGTTCGCAATGTCGCGGTCCGAGCATCGCAACGCTGGGATCCAGATCGGCCGGGATGCCGATCCCGGAATCGAGTCGCCTGAGCGCGCCAAAGAGCCCACGGTTCCATCAACTGCGTGAGTTGGCCGGCCAAGACGTCACCTTGATTGCGGCGAATTGAAAATGGCCTCGGCGCTTTCGCCGCCCCGCCGAGCACTGGCGCCGGGCGCCCGGGAGGGCACCGGCACGGGACTCTCGATCGTGCTCCGGGGTAGCCTCCGGCGATGTCCGCAGACGACCTCGCCGCCGAACTGCTCGCGGCCGTCTTCGAAGCTGACCCCCTCAGCGGATCGCTGTACGGATTTCCCGGCTACGACGACCTCCTCCCCGACTTCAGCCTGACGGCGGAGACTGCGCACGCACGCACGCTGACTGCAATCGCCGAGCGCGCCGAGAGAATGCCCGACGACGGACTGGAGGAGTCCGAGCTTCAGACGCTCGACTTCGTCCGCTACATGGCGAGAGGCATGGCCGATGCCGCTGCGGTGCCAACGATCGAGTTCAGCATCTGCGACACGTTTGCCGCTCCCGTGGGCGATGTGCTCACCATGCTGCCCAAACTCCAGCTCGACACCGCGGAACGCCGCGTGGGCTACCTCGCTCGTCTGCGGGCAATGCCGGCCACGTTGGCCACGGCGGCGCAACGCCACCGGGCGGGCACGCAGGCAGGGCGGACGGCGGTCGCCCGCCTCGTTCAGGCAGCGATCGTCCAACTCGACCACCTGGTCCAGGACCCGACCGTGGGTGCGATCATTCGTCCCGACACGGACGACGCTGCCTTCGCCCGGGAGGTCCGCGCTGCGGTCGAGGAACACGTCCGCCCGGCCCTGGCGAACTACCGGGACACCTTGCGGGAAGACGTCCTTCCGTTGGCCCGCGACGATGAACACCCCGGACTCTGTTTCCTGCCGGATGGGGACGCGATGTACCGGGCCATGGTCCGCTTCCACACGTCGACCAACCAAACAACCGACGAATTCCACGCGCTCGGCCGGGAGATCGTCGAGCAGGTGGCCCAAGAGTTGACCCAGACCGGGTCTCGTCTGTTCGAGACGACGGAGATTGCTCAGATCTTCGACCGTTTGTCGAACGACACCGCGTTGCGGTACCGGAACCGCCAGGAAATGCTCGAGCACGCACGACGCGCCGTCGCCGCGGCCGAAGCCGAGGCGCCAAAGTGGTTTGCTGTCGTGCCGGACGAGCCGTGCACGGTCGAGCCAGTCCCCGAGGCGGAAGAAGTCGGCATGGCGGGCGCGTACTACTTGCCTGGGGCGATCGACGGCTCGCGCACCGGCACGTACTTCTTGAACACGTACAAGCCAGAGGAGCGGCACCGCTACGTCGCCGAGGACACGGCTTTCCACGAGGCCGTACCCGGACATCACTTCCAACTCACCATCGCGATGGAGTCCACGGATCTCGCCCCGGCCCGCCGGGTTCTGTACGACACAGCCTGCGCTGAGGGCTGGGGCCTCTACAGCGAGCGACTCGCCGACGAGATGGGTCTGTACAGCGACGATCTCGCCCGAATGGGCCTCTTCGCGGCCGACTCCTGGCGCGCCAGCCGTCTGGTGGTCGATACGGGACTTCACGCCTTGGGGTGGACGCGCCAGCAGGCCGTCGACTGGATGGGCGCACATACGCCGCTGCCCCCGATCGAGATCGACACGGAGGTCGACCGGTACATCTCGTACCCGGGCCAGGCCCTGGCCTACATGGTCGGTCGGCGCGAGCTCGTCCGGCTTCGCACCATGGCGGCAGCGGTCCTCGGTGCCCGATTCGACCTGCGCCAGTTCCATGACCTGGTGCTGCGGACGGGGATTCTGCCCCTCCCCGCTCTGGCGAGGACCGTCGAGCGTTGGGTGGACCGCACGGCCCACTCGTCGGGGAACGACGCCTGACGCTCCGGCGCCGTCGTCCGGCGGACTACGAGTCTGTCGCCGAGCGCTGCTTGGGCAGCGACACCGGGAGCCTCTTCACGCTCAACGCAGCCCGACGGTGCCAGATCGTGTAGCACGACACGAAGCCGGCCACGAACAGCGCGGCCGACCCGGCGATGAGTGTGGTCTCAGCCATCTCGATATCTCCTCTGTGTGAGCCCTGCCCGTCTCTGATGGACCGGTTCTCCGCCTGGCGGGATCACAGCGGCTGGCCACAGTGTGGGGTGCGGCGGCAGCCCGAACTAGAGACGAAGGTCATATCTTCTAAAAATCCTGGCGAAGGCCGTGCCTAGCTGGCTGCCGCGACCGCCACCCGGCGGGCCCAGGCGGCAACCAGTTGGAGCAGCCCGAGATACACCGCCAGCACGATCACGATGACCAGCAGACCCCACCCGGTCAGGTTCCCGCCGAAGATCACGAAGAGCCCCGCCACACCGACGCCGAGGATGCGCATCCCGTTGAGATGCTCGAGGATCCAACCGCCCGAACGGCGTACACGCTCCGATTCGGCCGCTGCCCGCCCAGTCCCCGCCGTCAGCGCATGCGCCTGGGCAGCCACCCAGCGGGCACTGCTGGCGCAGGTCGAGCGGATCCGGACAGCGAAGCGGGATGGCCCGGCCAGCCAGGCCCCGAGTGCCACGAGCACCGACACCAGGAGCGTCCAGCGCAGGTCTGTCTTGAGGAACCGCAGCATCGTGTCCCAGACCGACGCGGCGACGTCCCGGTTGAAGCTGTGCCCGGCCTGGTTGATGAAGGTGATCCGACCAAGGGAGAGCCCCGCGAGCAATAACAAGGTCACGAGCGACACCCCAATGGCCAGCCGGAGCAGCGTCTTGCGGTGGGCGACGGCGATGACGATGCCCAGGATCCCGAGGGCCAGGGCGACCACGGGAATGACCCACTTGAGCTTGACGATGAGATTGAAGAGCCCCGTGAATTTGGGAGACCTGGGACTTCGAGACGACGGTGAGGCCCAGGCTGTCACCGTTGGTGAGGATGGGCTTGAGCGGGTTGAAGAGCGTCACGCCCTTTGCGTTGGCCTTGTCGATCAGGTTGTTGAGCGCGGGCGTGACGTTGACGACGATCGCACCGCCCTTCTCGAACTTCTTGGTGAGCGCCGATTGCTTGCCGGTCAGTACGTCGACCACGGCGTCGTGGGTGTGCCGGTTCAGCGTGTCCCACAGTTGCCCGAACTTGGGGCTCTGGAAGACCTGGAGCGCGAGGCCGTACACGTAGTTGTGCACCTGAGCCACGATCGGCGTCACGATCGGTTTTGCCTTCGGCGGCAGCGCAGCCGTCACCTTGTCCTGGACGATGTGGGTCGAAAAGAGCTCGTCGGTCGCCTTCGTGGCGAGATGGTCCACGATGACGGGGTTCCGAGCCAGGGGCGCCATGGTCGCGACGTACTGGTCGGTGTTGGTCACCGTGCGAATCGCCCAGACCGATATCACCGAGACCGGTATCAGCAGCGACGCCAGCACGACCAAGACCCAGGCGGTGATCCCCCGGGTGCGTGGGGCGCGAGGGCCTCTCTTCGTGGTCTCAGGTTGTCCGACCTCGGCTGCCGCGCCACCAGCGGCCTCCTGAGGGACCCCCTCAGCGTCCATAGCGGTCATTTGGTCACGCCCATCCTCCAATGCCTAGCGCCAAAGGGCCCTCGTCCGCACGGATAGCCCGGGTGGTGTAGGACAGGGGTCATGGGTCGCTCCGGACGCAGGTCGAACCACCTCCGCGTTATCGTCCTGAGCGCCCTCTCGGCGATCAGCGCACCACTGGTCTTCGTGAGCATCATCGTCCTGCGCAGGGTCGATCGCCGCTTCACCGCGCACTGGCGCCATTGGACCGCACGCCTGCAGCACGAAATCGCCCGCTGGACCTGAGGCGCCCCCCGCCAACGCGGCACCAAGGCCTTCCCGCCCTGTGGCACATCGACTCCAGGATGGGGCCCTGGGCCTACGCTGACCGCGTGCTGACCGGGTTGGCCCACACTGCCATCTGCGTACCGGACGTCGGCGCAGCCGCGCGCTGGTACTGCGACGTCCTCGGCCTGCGGGTGCTCTCTCCGCCCTATCGGATGGAGGGTGCCCAGATCGAGCGGGACATGGGAGAGCTCGTTCCACCTCCTGTGGTCGTCACGGCCGCAATCATGGGCTTCGGGAAGGACGACCGCGTCGTCGAACTCATCGAATATCCGGCGGCCGGCGTCGCTCCGCCCAAGCAAGGGCGGCCCTCCGTGACCGAGGTCGGCATCACGCACGTCGGGATGCTGTGCGACGACATCGTGGCGACCAGAGCGGAGCTCGAGAGCCGCGGCGTCGAGTTCCTCACGGCGGGCGTCGCCGACGTGGCCGGGCTCAAGACGACCTGGTTCCACGACCCGTGGGGGACGGTGATCATCTTGCTCGAAAAGGGTGACGACGCCCGACCGTACTGGGGACAGTTGATGCCCTGAGGCCAAATTGACCACGCTCCGGCGGGCGCCTCAAGGGGCGTGGATCGATGTCTCGCACCCTCGTGGCGAGTCCGAGCGGCGTCGAAAATGCAAATTTGGGGCCTCAGGCAAGAAATTGGCCCCTCAAGGATGTGCATCACATGGCGCGCGTCGGCAACAATGGGCGCCATGAACAAGCGAGAACTAGCAAAAGCCGTCGCGGTCCAAGCGGATGTCGAGTTGAAGACCGTCGTGAACGTCATCGAAGGGTTCACGGACGTCGTGACCGCCGTCGTCGCGAAGGGCGAGCCGATCTCCATTCCGGGTTTCGCCAAGTTCGTGAAGGTGGATCGTCCCGCCCGCATGGGTCGCAACCCCGCCACGGGTGAGGCCATCCGCATCAAGGCGTCGAAGAAGGCTCGCATCACGCCGGTGAAGGCCTTCAAGGACGCCGTTCTTGCTCCGGCGACGGCGCCCAAGTTGGTCAAGGGCGCGTTCCCGACCCTCGACTCTGCCGTTGCCGCAGCGGGAAAGTCCGACGCACCGGCGGCGGCCAAGGCTCCGGCTCGGACGGCAGCGAAGAAGGCGCCGGCCAAGAAGGCCACCACGGCCCGCAAGGCGCCGGCCAAGAAGGCCACCACGAAGAAGGCCTCGACGGCCCGCAAGGCGCCGGCCAAGAAGGCCGCGAAGAGGTAGCGGGCACGCCCGAGACCGAACCACTGGCCGATCGGTCGCTCTCGGAGCCGCATCCCGACCGCTTGTCGGCGAGCGGGACGGCCTATCCCCACATCATTCGGGCCCATGACGAGGCGTTGCGCGTCGGAGCGGACACCTATCTCGATCCCTGTTCGGGACTGGTGGTACTGACGGCCGGGTATCTCGCCCGCCGCGGGTTTTGCTGCGAGTCCGGGTGTCGCCACTGTCCCTACGTGACCTGAGTCCGGACCTGAGCCCCGTGAGACCCTGCCGGGCAGAGGCCTGCCTCCTATGCTCGATCTTGTATTCGGCGAGCACGGAATGGTCACGGCATGAGCGACACCGCACAGGGTCCCGGATGGTGGTTCGCTTCTGACGGCAAGTGGTATCCGCCCGAACTGTGGACGGGGGTGCCCTATAAGGGACCAGCCGTGATGTCGGCGCCACAGACGTTGATGACGGCCTCCCCAGGGTCGACCCCCACGCACGCCGCGGGAGCCGCGACCCCGGGGAGGCAGTCGGGCTACGGCGCCCACGCAGACAGCGTTGCAAACATGTACCCGCCTCATGGCTACGGGCAGTACCCGCCCTACGGCACTACGACCGCACCTAAGACCAACGGACTCGCCATTGCGTCATTGATCTGCTCGTGTGCGGGATTGTTGATCCTCCCGATCTTCGCTGGCATCACCCTCGGCTTCGTCGCGCGTGCTCAGATCAAGCGGTCCAACGGATCGCAGCGTGGCAACGGGCTGGCCATCGGGGGCATCATCGTCGGCTTCGGCTGGATGGTGTTGATCGTCCTTGGTCTGACCGTCAACGCGCACAGCTCGACGAGCAGCGCAGTGATTCGTGCCATGCTCGCCGTTCTCGTCGGCCCACTCGGCCTCGTCAGCTAGGAGCACCCCAAATGCAAGGACTTCTCTATGGCGTCAGGCCCGAGCCATGGACAGCACCGGACGGATCGAATGATCTGATGGTCGGGCTCTCTCGGACCCCGATGCGGCTCCAAGAGCTCGACCGCCCCACTCCGATCCGCGACGACTGGGTGGTGGCAAAGACGCGCCTGACGGGCATCTGCGGCTCCGACGCCAAGATGGTCTTCATGGACTTCGGTGACGACTTCGGGGACAGCGCGCTGAACGGCTACTTCTCCTTCCCGACAGTGTTCGGACACGAGGTCGTCGCTGACGTCGCGGAGGTCGGTCCCGCCGTGACGACCCTCGAGGTGGGCCAGCGAGTGGTCCTCAACCCTTGGCTGTCGTGCGGGCCCCGGGGCATCGATCCGCCCTGCCCGTCGTGCCAGGAGGGCGACTACAGCCTGTGTTGGCACTTCACCCAGGGTCCCATCGCCCCCGGCATCCACACCGGCACCTCGAAGGACGCGCCCGGTGGCTTCGCCGAGTACCTCCCTGCCCACGAGTCGATGCTCATACCCGTGCCCGAGGACCTGAGCGACGAGGTGGCCGTGATCGGTGACCCGTTCGCGGTTTCGCTCCACTCGGTTACCCGCCACCCGCCACCGGCCGGCGGCAAGGCGCTCGTGTACGGGGGAGGCGCTCTGGGGAGTGCCGCGACGGCGATCATCCGAGCCCTGTACCCGGACGTCGAGGTCATGGTCGTCGCGCGCTGGCCGGCCCAGGCGGCACTGGCGCGGCGGCTTGGCGCGACCGTCATCGACCCTTTCCCCGTCGAGCAGCTCCTCGAAGAGGCCGCTGCCTGGTCGGGTGGAGTTCTGCAGAAGTTCGATGGCAGCACGCTGCCGATGGCGCACCCCGGTGGCTTCGACGTCGTCTACGACACGGTGGGAACGGCCCAGACGGCTGAGATCGGTGTCCGCCTGCTCAAGGCGCGGGCACGATGGTCAAGAGCGGCGTGCACGCGCCGGAGCGCTGGGAATGGTCTCCGCTCTACTTCAAGGAGATCTCCTGGGTGGGCTCCAACGCCTTCGGCGTCGAAGAGGTGGACGGCGTGCGCATGCATGGCATCGCGGACTACCTTCGCCTGGCCGACGAGGGCCGCATCGACATGACGGGAATGCTCACCCACACGTTCCGTCTCGAGCAGTGGCGAGACGCGTTCACCGTGCTGGCGCACCAGGAGGAGAGCGGCGCCATCAAGGTTGCATTCGACTTCCGTTAAGGCGCTGGCATCAGCGGCTCCCGCCACCTGGTCGCCCCGGCACGGCGGGCTGGCACAACATGACGTTGCGGACCCCGAACGGGTAGCGTCACGTGGTGGCGGACGCCGCCGGAACTGCATCAGGACGTGACCCAAGGGGGCCTCATGACCACCAGCCCGTTGATCACCGATTCGGACCTCGCCTTCGAGCCGAAGTGGGGCGTCGAGTCCCCCGCCACGACGATGTTCGACTTCAACTACACCGGTGGCCGTGACCAGCTCCTGCGGCTCTACGACAAAGGGACACGCCGCCAGTGGATCGGGAGCGACCGCCTTGACTGGAGCCAGGAGGTCGACCTGACCGACCCGGTGGGAATGCCGGAGGAGATGAACCCGCTCTTCGGCACCGACTGGTGGGACAAGATGTCCGAAGAGCGCAAGGGCGAACTGCGGCGCCACGTTGAGGCATGGCGCTTCAGCCAATTCATGCACGGCGAACAAGGTGCGTTGATCTGCACGGCCAAGATCGTGCAGACCGTTCCCGACATCGACTCCAAGTTCTATGCGGCCACGCAGGTGATCGATGAAGCGCGCCACGTCGAGGTGTACAGCCGTTACTTACACGAGAAGGTGCAGCTGGTCTACCCGCTGAACAAGTACCTCAAGGCGCTGCTCGACGATGTCATCGCCGACAGCCGATGGGACATGACGTATCTCGGCATGCAGGTGCTCATCGAGGGGCTCGCGTTGGCGGCGTTCGGCGTGATCCGCAACAACGCGGAGGAGCCGCTGGCCAAGGCGCTCAACGCGTACGTGATGCAGGATGAGGCCCGCCACGTGATGTTCGGGCGGTTGGCGCTGCGCGACTACTACCCCCAGCTCAGCCAGGCCGAGCGCGACGAACGCGAGGCCTTCTGTATCGAGGCGTGCTACCTCATGCGCGACCGCTTCCTGGGCGAGGAGATCTGGGAGCGCCTGGACTTGCCCGACGAGCTCGGGACCTACGTGGAGAACAGCGAGACGCTGCGCGTTTTTCGCAGCTTCCTCTTCATGCGAATCGTGCCCATTCTGCGCGACATCGGCCTGTGGGGGCCCAAGCTGCGCTCGGCCTTCGAGGAGATGGGGGTGATCGGCTTCGCCGACACCGACCTCGACGCCGAGATGGCCGACGACGAGAAGGCGGCGCAGGAGTACGACGAGGCCCGCGACGCTCGCATGGCCCACGTCAAGGCGGTCGCCGAGCAGGCCTGACGGGTGGGTAGTGGCTGGCTGCGGCGGTTTTGAAATGTTGGGTGGGGGCCCTTGGGGTGGAAGCCCTTTGGGGTGGAAGCCCTGGGGACGTCCGTCAAAACTATAACGGTAATGGTTTATAGTCTGCAGAGTGCCACGGGGTCGGCGGCGGTGTGGCCGGAATGAATCGAAGGCGACTCAGTCTGACTGAGCGTCTCAGCCCTCAGCCGCTACCGGCATGGCCTTCGAGACCGGCCTGGATCTGCTGCGTTGGCTCGTTGGTGTCGAGGTAGTCGCGCCACGAGGTCACCTTTCCGTCGGCGTCCACTTCGATCACAGTCGCACCCTGCATGCTGATCGGTATCCCAGGGCTCTCGCCTGCCGCGAAGGTGGCGGTACCGGTCCACTCGAATACAGCCCAGTCGTCGCCGCCTCTGATTCTGTCCACGTGCTGCGACCAGTCGGGAAAGATGGCGTCAGTGTCGCGGGCGACCTTGCGCACGTCGGTGGTCCACGGGGTCACCGGATCGCAGAACTGGCCGCCCGGTGCGAAGAGCGCAGCGAACGCATCGGGTCCCTTCACCGACTCGAAGCTTTGGGCCCAGGCCTCCCAGTCCCGTTCGGGACTCACCGGCGGCGATCCCGTCCGCGCCGGTTCTTGCCCTCGCCACGCAAGCTCTCAGCCTGGAAGGTGACGACCGTGTCGTCGAGCGGGAGGACGAGCATGGGCTCGACGAACTGGTGAACCTCCGCCACGAGTCGGACCGCTGTGCCCCAAGCCGTGAAACCCACGGCGTGGCGGGCAAAGCTCATCGGTCCCTCGGTCACCTTGACCTCCACAACCCCTTGGCCGCCGGCTTGGAGCGCCGAGCGCTGCATCTTCTCCATTGCTGACTCGCGGGCAGAGTACATGGCCTGGGTGTAGTTGGTCAGCTCTACGTTCTGTCTTGTCTGCTTCAAAGCGGCGCCGGCAGTCCGACGCGGCGCATAGACGAAGCTAGCCCCGAAGGCCAGGCCGACGGGGATCCAGCCGGCGCGCTGCAAGAGTGTGAAGTCGCGCGCTGAGAGGTCCGAGACGAAGGGCATCGCCTCTGCCGCGTCGTTCCCCCCGGCGCCCTTCGTGGCCATCGGGCGCACAGCCGTGCCCACGAGCTCGACGTCGATGTGGTGCGTGCGCACTGCCACCTCTACGCGCACGCCGACAACGCCATGTCCACGCACCTTGCTGCATTCGCCGCGGAGCTGGCGGGCTGCCTGGTCGACGGCGGCGTCGTGGGCATCTGAGGCGAGCGAGATGGAGCCTCTCCCCCAGTTCCACACCCCGGGAGGGACGGACACCACGGCGACGCCACACACCAGGTCGAGCGGCTCCCAACCGGCCGCGTGCAGCAGGAGTGCCTCGTCGACCGAGAGGTCCGAAGTGATGCCGCGCTCCTTGGATGGTGGCGCCGGCGTCGCCAGAGTTTGCGCGCCCCGAAGCATCTCGGCCCGCACGTCCGGCGCCGGGGCCGCGGGCGGGGGGGCACCTGAGCTGGCCCTCGCCCCGGTATCCGCGCTCATGCGAGCCGAACCGTCGGCCGGGGGAGAACCACTGGGTCGAAGTCCTTGAAGCGTCGCATCCGGTTGCCCCGCAATGTGCAGTCGACGACCTCGTCACCCTGCGATAGCTCCCGGGTCACCACGTCGATCGCCGCCCCGTGGAGCTCGTCTCCCGCCAGTTGTTCGCGCACGTGCTTGCGGGCCAGTTGGCGCACCGCCATGTGTGCCTTGCTGACCTGTTCGACCAGGCGGGGCTCCCCCGTGACCCCCCAGCCCATGGTTCCCTCCATGTAGTACTCGGTCATGCAGTAGGCCCAGACCCGGACCGAGGCCAGCGCGGCGACCACGGCCACCGGCATGAACCCGGCCTCGATCGACTTGGTCAACCGCTGCCCCGCCAGGTACGTGCTCCAGGGCACCCCTCCGGCGGGGGGCGGGCCGCCGTCAACGGTGACGGCGGTGCCCAGGAAGTGAAACTCCGTGGTCCCTGTGTCGGCCACGTTGGAGACCCGGTCCATCACGCCAATGACCCCGTGGGCGCCGTGAGTGCCAGCCTCTTCCAGCATGCGGCTGTAGGCCGATCCGTAGCCCTGGGCCCAGGCGGCCTCGACCCAGGGCTGCTCGAGGTTCTGGCCCCACATGCGGTGCTCGTTGGAGACGAAGCCGTGAGGGCAGCGATAGGTCTCCGAGTACGCCCCCTCGGTTTGCGGTCCGCCGACGTAGGGGGTCATGCCGCGCATGTAGCCCGAGCCCGGCCCGTACCAGCCCCACTGCATGACGCAGAAGCCCTGGACCAACGCGATGGGCCGGAGCCCGAGGTCGAGGCAGGCGGCGAAGTCCGGCACGGTCAGGCCCGACGAGAATGCCGTGGACTCCAGTCGGCGAACGGCCGCTTCCGGCAGGTCGCCGGCCGGGCCCGACGCGTCGCTCATCAGTTGTCGAGCGAGATGATCGTCGTCGGCTTGGGCAGCGTGACCTCACCGCTCGTTTTGGTGACTGCCGTGCCGAGCGCCAGGAACTCGATGGTATGCGAGCCCCACTGGTGCGATTTCTCCTCCAACCGGACTCCGACGATCCCGCTGGCGTTCAGCCGGCCGGCCTCGTCCTGCATGCGGGTCATGGCAAGCTCCCTGGCTTCATACAGAGCCTGCGTGAAGTTGGGCAGCTCGACGTTCTGGCCCATGGAGCCGAGCGCCTGTGTCAGCTTGCGGTGCGCGATGTGGAACACGCAGGTCCCCATGACGAGGGCCTGGGGAACGTGCCCGGTCTGCATCAAGGTCCAGAAGTCCTGGCCGGACAGATCGGAGGTGAAGGGCTTGCCCAATGCATTGAGGTAGGAGTTCCCGTCTTCGGCCTTTACGGCAGTGCCGAATGCGATGAACTCGGCCGAGTCGTTGCCCCACTCGTAGTAATTGACGTCGAGACGTACCCCGACGACGCCGTCAGCGCCGAGTTCCTCGGCCTCCTCCTCCATCCTGTTCATCGCCAGCTCGCGCGCCGTGTACATCGCCTCGGTCAGCTTGGTCAGCTCTTGGCTCTCCCCCCACTTCCGGGTCTGGATCCCGATGTGGTAGATCGAAGAGCCCATCACGAAGCCCAGCGGGTGAAAGCCGGCCTCCTTCACCAGGAGGAACTCGTTCACCGACAAGTCGGACGTAAACAGGCCGTGCTCCAGCTCCTCCAGCCGGTGTGCGGCGTCCTTGGGCAGGTCGTGGGCCGTCGGCGGGGGCTGTCGCTGACCCGGCGCCTCGCCCTCGGCCGCTGGTTGTGGCGACGATTCGGTCACGATTGCTCTCCGATCACGATGTTCTCCAGGGCCTGACGGGTCTGCTCGCTGTGCGCCGCTTCCGATTGGAGCGTGGCGAGGAGCCGGGTGAGCCACACGTCCATACCCACCTGTTCGCTGCGGATACGGATGCCCCCCGAGGAGTGGCCGATGCTGCACCGCACGGAGGCGCCCTCGACGAGGGCCTCGAGCGTGTCGTCGCCGAGGCTGATGCGCACAGCCTTGATCTCATCGGACTTGCGGAACCGTCCGCCTCGTTCGACCGCGATGCGGGCTCCCAATACCCCGGACAGCTGAGATACCAGCAGCTTGAGCATGATCCGCAGGTCGGTGCTGTTCGACGCCAGCTGGGAGACCGCCATGCTCAGGTCGAAGGCGGCGTCGCCCGAACCTTGGCCGCCGCCGCTTGAACCTGAGCCTGTGTCTACGCCTGCGGCCTCAATTGGCGAGCCGGCGGGAATGGGCGAGCCGGCGGGCTCCATCGACATTGGCCGCATCGTACCGCCCCCTCCGCGAAACGCTCCTGCGGGCAGAGGTGGCCTCGTCCCTGTCCCCTGGACCTGAGGACCTTTCGACTCCCCGACCTGCTCGACTCCCCGACCTTTCGTCAGTCGGGGCTCCGCTCACAGATCACGACCGGGATGGGCCGGCCGGCCTTCTTCTGGTAGCGGTCGTACCCCTTGTAGACAGCGATGATCTCGGGCCACAGCGCTGCCCTCTCCTCGGTCGATGCAGTCCTCGCCCGCATCGAGCGGATCTCCCCGTTCATCGTGATCTCCACGTCCGGGTTGGCGGTCAGGTTGCGGTACCACTGGGGGTCACGCTCGTCGCCCCCCTTGGACGCAATCAGCACGACCCTGTTCGCGTCGTGGACCGGCGAAGTGAGAAAGGTGGACCGCCGCTGCCCGCTCTTCCGTCCGACGGTGTGCAGTTCTACGCCTGGCATACCCAAGAGCGTGTGAGGCCACCGACCCCCGGTCAGGCGTATCACGGTCTTGTGCGTCAGGTTCAAGAGCCTGAATCCGGTATCGACGATGGACTCTTGCAGGCGCGGCACGCTCGTGATCATCCCCTTCGTTGGTTCTCGTTCGATTTCAATCGAAATCGTCGTGGGACCGTGCGCCAGGGTCCCCGCTGTCCCCGCACGTCCGGTGGAAACCTATCCGGCGGAATCGATGGGTGAACGCTTCGTGACGACTGGCTGAGAAGACCATTTCGCTCACCGGTCCTGACTCCACTCGATACGATGTCCCCAGGGGGTGGGCGGCCTCACGACGCAATTCCCGGCAAGGAGGAACGTGCCCCCCTCACCCAGAACCCGACGACATGGCTCCCGCCGCGCCGCCGGCCTCTCACTGCTCGCCGCGGCCATCACCGTCGTCTCGGCCGTGTCGTCGATCGGGATCGGGTTCGGGATCGCCACTGCGCCGGCCGCCGGCGCAGCGAACTGGGCTCCCGTGCACGCTGGCGACTTCCCGGACCCGAGCATCCTGAGCTGGCATGGCGTCTACTACGGCTTCGCCACCCAGAGCTTCGCGAGGGCTGGGCAGACCATCAATATCCAGGTGTCGACCTCGGCCGACGGCGTCAACTGGACCCAGTGGGGCCTCGATGCTCTGCCCACGCTCCCGTCGTGGGCCAAGCCAGGCGAGACGTGGGCGCCCAGTGTCGCCTACGACAGCCCCAACAACCGGTTCGTCATGTACTACACGGCGACGGACACGGACTCCGGGGATCAGTGCATCGGAGTGGCGACCGCGCCCAACCCGCTCGGCCCGTACACCGACCAGTCGACCGTTCCCGCCGAGTGCCAGACCGGCGCGGGTGGCAGCATCGATCCCAACATCTTCACCGACAACTCGGGGAACTCCTGGCTGATTTGGAAGAGCGACGGAAACCACATCACGCCGCCGCAGACCACCGCCATTTGGTCTGCGCCCCTCACCCCTGATCTCTTGGCCTTCGCCGGAGCGGCCACCCAGCTGCTGACGAACGACGCGCCGTGGCAAAGCAACATCGTCGAGGGTCCCACCATGGTCGAGTCGCAGAATCACTACTACCTCTTCTATTCGGGCAGCTACGAAGGCGCCTCCACGTATGGCATCGGCTGGGCCAGCTGTCCCAGCGGCCCCACAGGCGCCTGCACCGACCAGTCGGTGGCCGGGCCCCTGCTCGCTTCGGCGCCAGGCATGTCCGGTCCCGGCGGCCCCGACGTCTTCGCCCTCCAGCCGTCAGGACAGCTGGTTATGGCCTTCGCCGCCTGGCAGGGAACCACCATCGGGTATCTCGCCTGCGGGATCCGGCCCATGTACCTGTCATCGCTCACCTTCGCCTTCCCCGGCGGCCCGCCGTCCCTCGCGCCCTATCTCACGACCGCTGCCGCCACCAACCCGAGCTGTCCGGGACCGCCACCGGCCCCCCCTGGATACTGGCAAGTCGCCTCAGACGGCGGGGTCTTCACGTTCGGGGGTGCCGGCTTTTACGGATCGACCGGGTCGATGAGGCTCAACAGGCCCGTCGTCGGGATCGCGCCGACTCCCGATCACAGGGGGTACTGGCTCGTGGCCAGCGACGGCGGCGTCTTCGCCTTTGGTGATGCCAGCTTCTACGGCTCGACGGGCAGCATCACCCTGAACAAACCGGTCGTCGGCATGATCTCCAGCGTGGACGGACACGGCTACTGGCTGATCGCGAGCGACGGGGGGGTCTTCGCCTACGGGGACGCGACGTTCTACGGATCGGCTGGCAGCGCCAACCTCCCCTACCCCGTCACCGCCGCCGCATCAGCATTCCTCGGCGGCGGCTACTGGATCGCGGACGCCAACGGACAGGTCTTGAATTACGGCAACGCGAATTTCGAGGGCCAGCCCGCCTTCGCGCCAGGGGGGTACCGCATCACCGGGATGGCGGGGACGCACAATTCGCACGGGTACTGGCTGGCCAGCGCCAACGGCAACGTGGCCGACTTCGGCGACGCAGCACCGTACGGATCCATGTTCGGCCAGCCTCTCAACGCGCCCGTCGTCGGGATCGCGCCGACCACCGACGGTGCCGGATACTGGCTCCAGGGCGCCGACGGTGGCATCTTCACCTTCGGCGACGCACCGTTCTTCGGATCGATGGGCGGGCGGCCGCTGAATGCGCCTGTGGTCGGCATCGCGTCGACCTGACCGCATCCCGCGCTCCTCGCCGTCGCCGTCGCCCTCCTTAGAAGCTGACCCCTCCGCCGGATGGGACGGTTGTCGTCGTCGTCGGTGTCGGTGGCGGCGGCGGAGGTGGGGGCGGTGCCGTCGTCGGCGTGGGGGTCGGCGCAGGAGCCTGCGTCACTGGCGTCGGCGAAGCTGCCGGCGCGGGCGGGGGCGTCGTCGCGGGGTGCGGGGCCGCCGGAATCGGCGTCACCGGCTGCGACGGCGAATTGATGGGCGCCGTGGGCGACCCGGGCGTCGGGGTCGAGGTCGGCGTGGGGGTGGAGTTCGAGCTCGACGGCGGAACGGACGTCGCCGCCGCAGTCGCCGGGATACCGCTCTTCAGCACGGCAAACCATTTGCCGATGACGCCCTGTCCCTTGGCCTGGCCCTTCTTCGTGTCACCCCCGAAGTGGTAGAGGGCGACGTTGTGGAAGGCCACCTGCCACTGTCCACTGCCGACGTTGATGACAGACAGGCCCTTCACCCCTCGAGGGCCGGCGATGTGGTCACCCTTCGCGGCGAGATATGGCGGCCAGACCTTGGCACACGAACCGGTGCAGGTCGACGTCCCGGGAGCATTGCCCGTGAACCGGTACAAGGTGAGGCCGGCTCCAGTGGTGAGGACAGTCCCGACGTGGGCCACCTTGGCCGTCGACACCTGGATGGTCTTCGTCTGCCGCGAGTGGACCGCACCGGCCTGACCAGCTGGGGCGGCCAGAACGAGTGCGGCGGCCAGGGCGGCAGCGGGAAGCGCTGCGGCGGAGAGAGCCCCGGCCAGGGCGGGACCCCCGACACGCCGGGCCCCTTCGACCGGGACCCTCTCCGCATTCCAGCCACCTGGAGCATCTCGGTCCTCGCACGTGCGCTTCCGATCCGTTGGTGCCATGCCAGAGCCGTCCTTTTCGTGACGTGACCGTGCACGTCGTTCGATCGTTGCCTTGTCTAAGTCATACGGGCGGAAGCTCCGGCAGGATTGAGGCCTATCCTTGCGAGCCGGGGATGGCTGGATACGAAGGGAGGGCCGCCTGATGACAGGCAGCACCGGCGGATTCGAGTTGCGGGGCATCAATCACCTGGCGCTCGTGTGCCGCGACATGGAGCGGACGGTCGACTTCTACACCAACATCCTGGGCATGCCACTCGTCAAGACAATCGAGCTACCGGCTGGCATGGGCCAGCATTTCTTCTTCGACTGCGGCGGCGGAGACTGCCTCGCCTTCTTCTGGTTCCCCAATGCCCCCGACGGGGTTCCCGGTGTCAGCGCACCGGCGGCGCGCCCCGATCAGGGCGACCTCACCAGCGCCATCGGCTCCATGAACCACGTCGCCTTCGACGTGGCGCCTGAGATGATCGAGGGGTACCGCGACCGCCTCATCGCCGCGGGGATCGACTGCACCGAGATCGCCAATCACGACGACTCCGAGTGGGGCATCAGCGACACCATGCACTCGGGCGTCTACGTCCGCAGCATCTACTTCCAAGATCCCGACGGGATCCTCCTCGAGTTCGCCTGCTGGTTGCGCGAGTTCAACCTCACCGACATTTCCCACACCCCCGCCCGCGCCATCGACGCCAACCTTGCCGCCGAGCCCCAGCTCCCCGCCCATCCGACCCCGGTCTGACACCGGCACCCCGTCACCACCGTCACCACCACCACCACCACCACCACCACCACCCACTCATGCCACGACTCCGCCAGGTCCCCAAGGACGAGGCCACCGCGCCGATCGTGACCACGATGTACGAGTGGCTCTTCGAAGGTCGTGACCCCGTCGCCGAGCCGGGTCGGTGGGACGGCACCACGGGCGACTGGTGGACGGTGTTCGCCAACAGCCCCGACATCCTCGACCACTGCGTCAAGGGGTTCGGCCTCTACCAGTCACCGACCCGGATCCTCGACCCAAAGTTGCGCGAGCTCGGCCAAATCCGCGCTGGATGGGCAGCCGGCAGTCAGTTCGTCTTCAGCCAGCACGCCAAGTCGATGCGCGAGCTGGGCATGCCCGAGGAGCAGATCACGCACATCCCCGCCTGGAGCGTGGCCCCCGAGGGCACCTACGACGCCGCCGAGCGGGCGATCCTCGCCTATACCGACTGCCTCGTCTACGACCACGGCCGCGTCCCCGACGAGCTCTTCGCCGAGTTGGCCCGCCACCTTGACGAGGTGGCCATCCTCGAGCTCACCTACATCACGACGCTCTACTTCCAGCACGCCGTCATGTCCAAGGCCCTCCGCACGGAGTTCGACGACCGCGACGATCCCGTCGTCGAGGTTCCCGGTCCTCCGGGTGCCACCGCGATGCATCCGGGACCACGTCGGTGACGGCGGCCCACGTCGTTCAGCCGGACGACGAAGCCCGGCACACGCCCGACGCCGAGGACCTGTGGAACGAGTCGTACTACTGCGACTTCGTCCAGGCCGACGGCTCCTTCGGCGGCTGGCTCCGGCTGGGTCTCTATCCCAACCGCCGCGTCGCGTGGTGGACCACGTGGATCGTCCGACCCGGCCATCCTGGCGTCTGCTCGGTGGACTATGGCGCGCCGGTCCCCCCGGAGAACGGTCTCGTCTCCGAGTCGGATTCCCTCGGTCGGGTGGAGATCGACATCCGACGCCCGCTCGAGGAATTCCGCATGGCCGCCCGCGTCCGCGCCACGACGATCGACCGTCCCGAGGACGTCTACGCACACGGCGAGAGTTCGGGCCGACCGACTGATCTCGGCCTGGACCTGACCTGGACGAGCGACGGGGTCCCCTACCACTACGACTTGACGACGCGCTACGAAATTCCCTGCCTGGTCTCCGGCACGGTCACGATCGATGGCGAGACGTTCAGCATCGACGGACAGGGCCAGCGGGACCACTCCTGGGGCGTGCGGGACTGGTGGGCCTTTGGATGGTGCTGGTGCTCGATGCGCCTCGACGACGACACTCGCGTCCACTTCGCCGACATCCGAATGATGCCCGGGGTCCCGGTCTTTTTCGGGTACATCCAGACGCCGGACGCCTGCCATCCCGTGACGTCCCTCTCCGTGACCGAGGACGTCGGGGAGCACGGATTCCCAACGAGCGCACGTATCGAGATCGCCGCTGCGCCGGAGCACGACCTCGGCATCGACGTGACCCCAGTGGCCTTCGGGCCGGTGCTGCTGCGCAACGACGACGGGCGGACAAGCCGGTTTCCCCGAGCGTTGGTGCGGTGCCAGACCGACGACGGTCGGACGGGAGCCGGCTGGATCGAGTGGAACCAGCCCGACGCGGCCCCATCCGCCTGACCCGATTCGCCACCTCGCCGTCTCGGAGGAGGCCGCCTCTTTGAAGAGGTCGCCCAGCTATTTGAAGAGATCTCCCAACACCTTGGTGGCGCCGACACCGACAACGGCCCCCTCGGCCGCCGGGTGGCCGTCGCCGATGTAGTGCGACAGCGCGCCGGCGAGAACGGCGATCGGCATCGACTGCAGCCGAAATTCGTCCTGGCCCCGTCAAGACCGCGAAGTGGTGCCCGTCTTGTCCCATGTAGCGGTTGGCCAGCCCGGGCACCCTCTGCACCGAGAAGGTCACCGAGGCCTGGAAGAGTCCGGCATGGCCGGGGTGCACGCGCATCGACTGCCCCGCGGCCAGGTCGTACACGATCACTTCACCCGACAGGTCCACGAATGCACGGCCGGTTCCGCCGATCTTCTGGAGGATGAAGCCCTCGCCGCCGAAGATGCCGCCCCGGAAGGACTGCTGGAACCCCATCGAGAGCTCGATCCCCGGCGTCGCAGCCATGAAGCCGTGGCGGTGCACCATGAACTCGTTGCCCGGCGCCACGTCGATCGGCAAGATGTGACCCGGCACCTTGGACGCGAAGGCGATGGAGCCGGTTGCGCCCTCAGCGGTGTAGGTGGTCATCATGATGGAGGAGCCGGAAACGGCCCGCTTGACGGCACCCATCAAACCCTTGCCACCCATGCCGCCGCCGGTGTTGGTGGCCATTTGTACCGCGTCGGACATCCAGCTGAACTCGCCGGCCTCCGACACGACCGCCTCGCCCGGCTGGAGCGCCAGCTCGAGGACCGGCATCGTCGTTCCGTGGATCGTCTCTTCCATGGCACCTCCCTCGGTGAGTGCTCCTATTGTGCCCCTGGCGCCCGATCCGGTGGGGGTTTGATCTGACTCCGGCATCGGATCGCAACGGGCCGTATCTCAAGTCCTCGGTCCCTGTGGCCCCTTCCTTGAGAGCCTGGTACAGGGCTGGTGAAGAACGTGCCTGAGAGCCTGGGTCAAGCCTTCTTGAGATCGGCGATCAAGCCCATCAGAGGGTGGCGGCCCCGCCGGGCAGTTCCACGTCCCCGGGATTGATCAGCTCGCCGGGTCCGTGCGCACCGGTGACGAGTCGTTCCGCCAGGGACACTTCCACCAGGCCGAGGGTCACACCAAACCCGATGCCAAGGCCGAAGTTGGTGAGGAAGACCAGTGCGACCCGTTCGTGGGGCACCAAGTCGGCGATCAGCACCACCACTTCGTGCTCAATGGCGAGCGGAAGGGTGATCATCACGAAGACGATCATGAAGTGCGGCCAGACAAGGCGTACGGAGCGACGGAAGGCTTCGGGGACTGATGCGTCGAGCAGGTTGATCAGCGGGCCGACGAGCGCACAGAGTGTCCCGACGATGAGTCCGGGGAGCGCGAACAACACGGCCGCGGCGCCGTCGAGAACGAGGAGGACGATCTCGGCCACAATGAGGCGCAGCCACGGCAAGTTGCGCAGTACCTGCGGGACTGGCTGCGGCATCTCATTGCGTTCGACGGCCCCGACCAGTCGCTCGAGCATGCCGCTGTAGAAGGTAAGTCCCAGCGCCGACGCACCGAAAATGACCACGGTTATCAGGGATTCCAGGCCGAGATGGTCGACCGAGATTTCCGTGAACCAGGTGCCCTGAAGGGCGGCGAGGCCGAAGATGACCACGCCGGGGATCAGCACTCGGGCCGGCTCGAGTCGAGCGGTCCGCCACGCCATGGAAAGCAGCTCCAGAGGGTGGAGTGGATGTCGCCCCATCCTGTCGGCCCTCCTGTCGAGGAGCCGCGACGTGTAGGGCTTTCCCGGGGCGACCGGCACTTGGAATTGGGGCTTGGTCGCCTCTCCGCGGGCGGATTCTTCGCTCTCGCCGGCCGGGCGCTCCTCGCCGGTTGCCGACTCGCGATCGTCTCCGGTCACGCCGGGAGAAAACCGTCGCCGATGAACGCGAACAGGGTGGCCGCCGGGTCGAATTGGCCGGGCGGCCCATCGAGCCGGTGGCGCCCCACGGCCAGCACGTACTCCTCCGGCGCCTCGAACGCGGCCTCGCTGAAGCCGGCGGCCGCGAACTCGGCCCGGATGAAGGGCGTGGCGTCGGGAGGGCGTCGATGGCGGGTCCAGATGACCTCCGAACCGGTCCGGCACAATCCGGGGAGCGCCTGGATGGTGCGCGCAATATCGGCCTGACTGATATTGCCGAACACGCCGCACACGAGGACGACGTCCGCGGGCACATCGTTTTCGTACCAGCAACACCGTGACGCATCCCCCTCGACGACCCGCACCCGCTCCGTCACGCCGGCGGACGCCGCCCGATCCCGTGCGAATGCCGTGAGACCTGGATCGAGCTCAACCAGGAGCGCCGAGACGTCAGGGCCCCGTGGATGGGTGGCCAGGACGTCGATCACGTCCCGGCCCTGCCCGGCGCACAAGCTCACCACCCGGATGCGGCCGGGCGGCACGGCCGTCAGCGCATCGGCGACCATGGATTGCACGATGCGCAGGCGCAGCGACAGCGGGGACGAAGGATCCTCGTAGGGCTGGTGCCAGCGCACCCAGTGCGAATCCGACGAGGCGGATGTCCCCGCGCTGGCGGCTGCAGTTCCTGGATGGTCCCCGGGGGCCATGACGGCCCATCGTAGGGTGGACCACGTGCCGGCCCTCGCTGTTCGTCCCGAGCGCCGGCACGGATCCGGCCGGTGATCAAGTACCTCGGCTCCAAGCGCCGCCTGGTCCCCGTCCTGGCGCAGATCTGCCAGGCCTCGGGCGCCCACACGGCGCTCGACCTCTTCACCGGCACCACCCGGGTCGCCCAGGCTTTCAAGGCACAGGGCGTGCACGTCACCGCCGCCGACAGTGCTCGATACGCCCACGCCTTCGCCCGCACCTACATCGAGGCGGATGCGACCGCCACCGACGATGCGATGCTCCGGGCGGCCGTCGCCCACCTCAACACCATCCAGGGCAAGCCGGGCTATGTCCACGACACGTTCAGCCGTCAGGCCCGGTTCTTCCAACCGCACAACGCCGCTCGGATCGATGCCGTGCGGGACACCATTGACTCGGAGTATGCGGGGTCGCCCCTGTTCCCCCTGCTGCTGACGAGTCTCATCGAGGCGGCAGACCGGGTCGATTCAACGACCGGTGTGCAGATGGCCTATGTGAAGCAGTGGGCCCCGCGGTCGTTCAACCCGCTCGAGTTGCGGGTGCCGGTCCTGTTGGATGGGCCCGGCCGCGCCATCCAGGGCGATGCGGTGGTGCTGGCGTCGACGTTGGGCCACTTCGACCTGGCGTACCTGGACCCGCCGTATAACCAGCACCGGTATTTCACCAACTACCACGTGTGGGAGACGCTGGTGGCCTGGGATGCGCCCGAGGCCTACGGCGTGGCCCGCAAGCGGGTCGACGCCCGGGACCCATCCACGCACTCGCCGTTCAACTCCAAGAAGACGATGGCGGCGGCACTGGCCTCGGCGGTGCAATCCGTGGACTGCGACCTGCTGGTCCTGTCCTATAACAACGAGTCCTGGCTCGAGCTGGACGACCTCGAGGCGATGTGCGCGGTCGGGCCGCCCCCATCCAGAGACGCCCAATCCAGAGACGGGATCAACACCGGGGCGAGCGCCGGCGGCGGCGTAAAGCGCGAGGTGGCGACGCTCGCCTTCGACTCCACTCGATACGTCGGGGCCCGAATCGGCATCTTCGACCCATCCGGGCGCAAGGTGGGGCGTGTGAGCCACCTCCGCAACCAGGAGCTGCTCGTCATCGCCGGGAGGCCGGCAACGGTGCGGCGAGTCGTCGCGGCGGTCGACGCCGCCCCGCTCGGCGCAGTGGGGGGCGCAGCGGGGGTCGCATCGCCTCCCCCCACGATGACCGATCCTGCGCCCGCATTCCGCAGCGCCGGTGTCGGCACGGGGATGGTGGATCGGCTACAACAGTTAACGTGAGCAACCACGATCACGGGAGCAACCACGATCACGGGAGCCATCCCGATCACGGAGGCCACCACGAAAGCGGGGGGCACCGGAGCAGCCACCGGCACGATGACGACGGCGTGACACGAAAGCAGGGTCACCCAGAGCCTGCAAGCAGCGGTCACGCCGGCGACATGCCGGTCGCCACGGGCGACGACGAGCGAACCTACGCGCACGTCGACAAAAGGGATGGCCGCAGTTATCCGAAGCTGGAGGACTGCGATCTCACGCGCAAACTCTCCAAGGACGAGGAGGGCAAACGACTCGGTCGGGCGCAGCGGCGGTTGTTGCACCTCCGGCTCATCAACGGTGGACAGCTCAACGAGGGCACGCTCGGCCCCCCCGTCTGCATCGTCTTCGAGGGTTGGGACGCCGCGGGCAAGGGCGGCGCTATCAAGCGGCTGGTCGAACCACTTGACCCCCGCCACGTCCATGTCGCCCCGTTCGCCGCGCCCACGCCCGACGAGTTGCGCCACCACTTCTTGTGGCGGTTCTGGCCGCCTCTTCCCGGATGGGGCGGCATGACAATCTTCGACCGCAGCTGGTACGGGCGCGTCCTCGTCGAGCGTGTCGAGAACCTGGCGACCGAGGTGCAGTGGCGCCGTGCCTACCAAGAGATCGCCGACTTCGAGCACTCCCTCGCCGAAGAAGGAATGATCGTGGTCAAGCTCTGGATGCACATGTCGCATCAAGAGCAACTTCGCCGCTTCATTCGCCGACGTGACGATCCGCTCAAGTCGTGGAAGCTCACGGATGAGGACTGGCGTAACCGGGAGAAGAGGGTGGAGTACGAGGAGGCGGTCTCCGACATGTTGCGTTTGACGCACGGTCCGCTCGCTCCCTGGGATGTGATCTCATCAGAGAGCAAACGCAATGGCCGAGTCGAGGTGATCGAGACCGTGATCCGACATATGGAGGAGGGCATGGAGCGCTGGGGCGTTCCCGTGCCACCTCGTGACGCGGCCGAGGAGAAGACCGAACTGGCTCTCGTCTTCGACGACGCCGAGTTCGCACACGAACCAGACGGCTCGCCCAACGGCTCCGTCGGGTCGGGGGAGCGCCTCGACGCATGAGCCCGTCGTCTGCCGCCAGGCCTGCTCGACCAGGCATCACGGTCCCGTTCGATGGCATCCCATTGCACGCGCATCGAGAGTGGTTCGCTCGATTGCGCGAGCTCGGATACACGGACCTGTGGTCCGCCGAGGTCGACGGCGCAGACGGGTTCACACCGCTCGCACTTGCGGCGGCGTGGGAACCGGACCTGAATCTCGGTGTCGCCATCACGCCGGCCTACACCCGCGGTCCGGCACTTCTGGCCCAGAGCCTGGCGGCCATGGCCGACGCCGCGCCCGGGCGCTTCTCCTGTGGTCTCGGTGCATCGTCCCAGGTGATCGTGGCCAATTGGAACGACATGGCGTTCGAGAACCAGTTCCGCCGGGTCCGCGACACGCTGCGTTTCCTCGGCATGGCCTTCAGCGGCGAGAAGGTCACGGAAGACTTCGAGACCTTCAGCGTCAAGGGTTTCCGCCTCGCTCGGATCCCCGAGCAGTTGCCGCCCATCTACCTCGCTGCGCTGCGGCCGGGCATGTTGCACCTGGCCGGCAAGGAGGCCGACGGAGCCATCCTCAATTGGCTCAGTGCCGAAGACGTGGCCACATCTGTTGCGGAAGTCGAGAAGGCGGCCGAGGGAGCACCGCGCCAAATCGTCGCCCGCATCTTCGTCCTCGTGACTGACGATGCGGACATGGCCCGAACGATCGGGCGGCGCATGATCACCGCATACCTCAACGTCGACGCCTACGCGGCGTTCCAACGCTGGCTGGGCCGGGGCCCCGCGCTCCAGCCCATGTGGGATGCCTGGGCCGCTGGCGACCGTAAGGCTGCGCTCGAGGCCATCCCCGACGAGGTGGTCGACCAGCTGGTCGTGCACGGACCGGTGGACAAGTGCCGGGCGCACGTGCAGCGCTACGTGGACAACGGGGTCACCATCCCAGCCCCCGCGGTCATTCCCATCGGGGTCGACTTGGCCGAGGCAGTCGCCGGTCTCTCCCCATCGGCCGGATAGCGCCGGGAAACCAACGCCGGCAGGCGGGACAGGGAGCAGCATGACCGAGATCGACTTTCGTACCACCGCGCTGGCCGACCTGGCCCGATCGGTCCGGGGGAAGGAGGTCAGCGCACGGGAGCTGACCCAAGCCGCCCTGGATCGCATCCAGAGGCTCAATCCGCTCTACAACGCGTTCGTCGCTGTTGACGAAGAGCGGGCGCTCGAGGCCGCTGCCGGCATCGACGAGCGGATCGCGGCGGGCCTCGACCCCGGACCCCTGGCCGGGATCCCCCTCGGCGTGAAGGACCTCCAGAACGCAGTGGGCTACCGCACCACCTACGGATCGGTGCTGCACGCCGACGACCCGCCGGCCACCTACGACGATCCCTTCGTCGCCCGCATGCGGGCGGCCGGCTGCGTCATCGTGGGGAAGACCAACACACCCGAGTTCGGCTGGATGGGAAACACGACCAACGCCCTCTTCGGCCCCTCACTGAACCCGTTCGACACATCCAGGGGCCCCGGCGGATCCTCCGGTGGGGCGTCTGCGGCCCTTGCGGCCGGGATGGTCCCCCTCGCCACCGGGTCCGACGGCGGGGGCTCTATCCGGATCCCCTCCGCCTGCTGCGGCCTCTCGGGGATGAAGCCCAGCCTCGGCCGCGTCCCCGCCGGCGGCCGCACTCCCCCTGGATGGGTCGACCTCTCGACCAACGGCCCCATGGCCCGGCGCATCGCCGACGTCGCCCGCGCCCTCGATGTGGCCGTCGGCCCCGATCCCACCGACCTCCGTGCCCTCCCCCGCCCCGAGGCCTCGTGGCTGGCCGCCCTCGACGATCCCCACGTGCCGGTCCGCGTGGCCTACGCCCCGACGCTCGGCTACGCCACCGTTGACGCCGAGGTGGCCGCCGCCTGTGATCGTGCCGTCGGCGTCATGGAGTCCATGGGAGCCGACGTCGTGGTGCTGGACTCCGTTTTTGAAGCCGACCCCGTCGGTGATTTCCTCACCGTGACGGGGGCCGCCACCCTGCGCACCCTGCGACCATTCATGGCTCATCCACGCTGGGAGGAGGTCCATCCGGTCCTGCGCCACTTCGTCGACGTCGCCCAGGCCACCACAGCGGAGCAGTTGCTGAAGGTCTTCGACAACTTCCATCTCATGAACCTGCGCCTGGTCGAGCTGTTCCGGACTGCTCGCATCCTTGTCACGCCGACCTGTTCGGGGGTGGCCCCGTTCGCAGGTGAAATGACCAGCTCGGTCAACGGAGAGACAACGGCCAATTGGATCCATTTCACCTACCCCTTCAACATGACCCGGTCCCCCGCGGCCTCTGTCCCCGTCGGCCTGAACAGCGACGGCCTCCCGATCGGCCTCCAGCTGATCGGACCCCAGCACGGCGACCTGGTCGTGCTTCGCACCGCCGCCGCCCTCGAGGCCGCTATGGACCTCGATACGCTCGCTCGCATACCGGACTAATCCACGAGCGATTCAGAAGAGAACCACCGGATCCAGAAGAGAACCACAAGAGATTCAGAACAGAAGGAGCCATCCGATGTCGATCGCCACTCCGGCCAATCCGAAGGACGCCGTCCGCCTTGTCGGTGATGAGGACGCACCGTGGGCGGACACGGGCATGGGCGTGCTGCTCAAGGTGGTCCGGTTCGACTCCCAGCACGGGACGTGGGTCATCCTCAACCGCTTCCGGCCGGGCGTGCAGCTCCAGATCCATCGCCACACCGGCTCGGTGGACGCCTACACCTCGGCCGGGCGGTGGCACTACCTCGAGTACGACTTCTACGTGACGGCCGGCTCCTACCTGTACGAGCCGGCGAACTCGGTGCACACGCTCCACGTGCCCGAGGACAATCAAGGCGACACGGATGTGTGCTTCATCATCGAAGGGGCGTTGTTGAACTTGGCCGCTGACGGATCCGTGGAGTCAGTCTCGGACGGTCCGGCGACGCTCGAGGCCTACTACGCCCTGCTCGAAGCCCAAGGCGATCCGCGACCCAACGGCATCATCGTCTGAGTTGCCGGGCGCGCTGCGGACGAATCGTTCATGTCGATGACTGCCGATGCCGGTCACCTTCTCGATCCAGCGCTGTACTCGGAGGGCGATCCCTTCGAGACGTATACGGAGCTACGACGGACGGCGCCCGTGTGTTGGGTCGACCGGGAGGGCGGCGGTTTCTGGGCCGTGATGACTCATCCCGAAGTTTCGTCGATCGGGGCCGACCCGGTGGGGTTCTGCTCGTCGCGGGGGATCCTGACCGACGAGATCGGCACGACGTACGACGCGCCGCCGACGATGATGCACACCGACCCTCCGCAGCACACCCGCTACCGGCGGCTGGTGCAGCCCGGATTCAAGCCGTCGATGGTGCGCCTCATGGAGGCAGGAGTGACGGCAAAGGCCAAGGCGCTCATCGACCCGATCCAGCGCGGTGAGACAGTCGACGTCGTCCAGGCCCTCTCCATCCCGTTTCCGTTGCAGGTGATCTGCGAGCTGCTGGGGGTGGACGGCTCGCAGTGGCCCCGCTTCTTCGAGTGGTCAGAGGCGGTGATCCCTGGGGAGAGCGAGCGCTCGGACGAGGAGCGGGCGCAGTTGCAGGCAGAGATGTGGGGGTATCTCGTCGGGGTGGCCGAGGACCGTCGTGCGGCGCCAGCGGACGACTTGGTGTCGGTCCTGGCCAACGTCGGGGATCCCGAGGGGGACGGCGGCGATCAGCTCAGCGAGGCCGAGTTGGCGATGTTCTTGATCCAGCTGCTGGTGGCGGGGAACGAGACGACGCGCAATCTGATCTCCGGCGGCCTGGTCGCCCTCTCCGAGCGGCCGGACCAGTGGACCGCCCTGCGGGCCGACCGCTCGCTGATCCCCTCGGCCGTCGAGGAGCTCTTGCGCTGGACGACACCGGTGATCTCGTTCATGCGCACCTCGACTGCACCGGCCACCATCCGGGACCAGGCGATCGCCGAGGGCGACCCGCTGCTGCTCGTGTACGCATCGGCCAACCGTGACGAGGAAGTGTTCGGGGCCGACGCCGGCGAGCTGCGCATCGACCGCCATCCCAACCCACACGTGAGCTTCGGATTCGGTCCGCATTTCTGCCTCGGTGCGGCCTTGGCCCGCCTCGAAGCGCGCGTGGTCCTGTCGGAACTGCTCAATCGCTTCGCTTCGCTCGACCCCGCGGGACCGGTCCAACGAACAGCCAGCCCGGTTATCGCGGGGCTGCGTCATGCTCCCCTGAACTTTCAGTAGCACGCAGCGCGGCCAGACCACCTAGCGCCGGCAAACCCAAGAGCCGACGGCTGTTTCGACCGACCATAACCATAAACATCTGAGTTGATAGTTTTCAGAAAAGCCCGGCCCCCTAAACCCCTCCCCGCCCGGGGTCTCAGACCTGCGTCAGCGCCAGGTCCTCTGCGCTCGCACCCACCGGCACGGCAGCCTGGCCATCCTCACGCAGAGCAGCATCAGCACCAGCACCGGCACCAGCACCACCACCAGCACCCCGGCCCGGCAGGAGCTTCGACGCACCGAGCGCGCCCAGCACCGCCACTCCGGCGCCCGCGATGCAGGCTGCCTGCAACCCGCTGTGGAAGGCGGTGAACGTGATCGATTGCAGTGCCGGCTGCGCGGCCCGCGGTGCGTGAGCGGCCACCGCCACCGCCGCGGCCACGGACTGGTGTGCTGCAACCTTGGGACCTGCCGGAATGGGCAGCGAATGGAAGGCGCTGATGATCTTGGGCGCGTAGGCCGAAGCGAAGATCGAACCGAACACCGCCACACCGAGCGTGCCACCCAACTCCCGCGTCGTGTTGTTCACGCCGGCGGCAGCGCCCCGCTGATCGTCGGCCACTGATCCCATCACGGCTTCCACGGTAGGGGCGGTGATCGACGACAACCCAAGGGCGAGCAGCACCATCGCGAGGATGATCGGGCCGAAGTACGAGGTGTTGGCCGACGAATTGAACGCAGCCACGATCAATCCGGCGGCCATGAGCAGGAGACCCGTTGTCACCACGAGCCGGGTCCCGACTTTCAGGGCGACCACGGCGGCGATCGGTGTGAAGACCGCCGCCACGATCGCGAAGGGCAGGGTGTGCACCCCGGCCGACAGCGTCGAATATCCCTTCACGAACTGGAAGTACTGGGTGATCAAGAATATGAATCCGAAGAGGCAGAAGAAGGCCACCGAGATTGAGAGTGCGCCACCCGTGAAGCGCGGGATGGTGAAGACACGCACGTCGAGGAGGGGCCCGTCCGTGCGCAGCTCGAGCAAAGTGAATGCGACCAGGAGCACGGCGGCGACGGCGAAGGACGCCAGCGTCCGCGGTGCCGTCCATCCCCACTGTGGTCCCTCGATGATCGCCAGGACCAGCGTGGTCATGGCCACCGTCGAGATGACGACGCCACGGATGTCGAAGGGGTGCTCCCGAATCCGGGGCAGCCGGGGAATGAGGAGCTGCCCGGCGATCAGCGTGACGATCACGATGGGCACGTTGACGAGGAAGATCGAGCCGTACCAGAAGTGCTCGAGCAACGCGCCGCCCGTGATGGGCCCGAACGCGACGGCGATGCCCGAGGTCGCTCCCCAGATCCCGAGCGCCTTCTGCCGTTCGGATGGGTCGCTGAAGATGCTCGTCAGAATGGCCAGGCTCGCCGGGAAGATGAACGCCGCGGCGACACCCATCAGTGCACGGGCTCCGATGAGGGTGCCCGTCGTCGTGCAGAACGCCGCCGCGGCCGAGAACAATCCAAAGAAGATGAGGCCGACCTGCATGGTGCCCTTTCTTCCCATGCGGTCTCCGATCCCGCCCCCGGCCAGGAGCAGGCCGGCAAAGGCCAGGCTGTAGGCGTCGACGATCCACTGCAGCGCGCTGATGGAGGCGCCTAGGTGGCGGTTCAGCGTGGGCAGCGCCACGTTGACGATCGTGTTGTCCACCACCACGAGGAACACAGACAGGCAGAGGACGGCGAGGACGAGCCAGCGGCGATCGCGAGGAGCGGCAAGGTCGGGCATCGGAACTCCTTCTAGTTCGGGTTCCACAAACGTTATAGAACGATGTGCTAGTGTTATAGCACGATGTTCTTCAGTACGCTAGATACATGACAGAAATCCGCCGGACCAGGACCCCCAGTGCCGGGATGGTGGCAGCGCTTCTCTCGTCTGCCACGGAAATCCTGGAGACCGAGGGCCCGGACGGCCTCTCAGTGCGCCGGATCGCCGCCGCGGCCGGCGTGGCCCCCATGGGGGTCTACAACCATTTCGAATCCAAGTTCGGAATCGTCGAAGCCCTCTTCACGCAGGGCTTCGGGCGTCTCAGCGCAGCAATGGCCTCCATCAACGAGATCCAGGATCCCCAGGAGGCCCTCGAGGAGGGCTTCCGCCGCTACCGGGCGCTCGCCCTGGCCCATCCGATGGTGTACCAGATCATGTTCTTGCGAGCCGTACCCGGCTTCGAGCCGAGCGAGCGTGCCATCGACGTCTGCGTCGGGTCCTTCAACGGGCTGGTGTCGGTGGTCCGCCGGGCGATGTCCGCGGGAGTGATCGCCGAGGCCGATCCCACCGAGACCGCCCAGGTGATCTGGTCCAGCATCCATGGATGGGTCTCGTTGGAGCTCATGGGCATCGGCTTCGTCGAGGATCAAGGTGCCGGCTACGAGAAGCTCTGCACAACTCTTCTGGCGGGCCTCCGCCCCTGAGTCCGCCGCCCTGTACCGGCGGGACACAACGAACCGCCCGAGGACTGCGGGACACAACGTGCCGCCGGAGGACTGCGTCCGTCGCACATGGAGCGGATCGGGCTTTCTGCAAGTCGTACCTACCGCGGGTCGGACTTACCGCGGGTCGGGCCGATCCAGGTTCCAGTGCCGGCCAACGGTCGGGAACCACCGCGTGTCCCCGTCGGCGTGTGGGATCAGGGCAAAGCGCGTGATGGTCCGCTGACCACCTTCATGGTCGCCATAGAGCACCTCGATCGTGAACGGTTGGGCGTCCTTGATGTCCCGCGCCAGCGGTTCGTGGTCGGGATCGCCGGTGTCTCGGAGCGCCCCCTGCCAGAACCCGATGTCTCCCGGGGCAATGTAAAGGTCGCGCGTCTGCGTCCGGAACTGGTCCGGGTCGGCATGCGGGACGTCGAGTAGGGCCATCTCGGTGTACACATGCCATCCAAAGACCACGGCCAGCCCGGGACCGACATTGCGAACGGGAATGGCAAGGTAGATGTTGCCGTCGACCAGGTCGACGTGGGCTCTGCTCCCCTCCAGACACGCCCAGTGATCGTCCACCCAGCGGATCTTCTGGGGAGGATCGTCGAGACGGGACGTGACCAGCACGGGCCGGAGTCGGACCTGAAACGACGCCTCGGCAATCCGGGCTGCTTGGTTCGCCGACCGCACAGAGGCAAAGGTCGCCACGGCGAGCACGAGCGTCCCGAGCGCCGTCGCGAACGATGCGATGATCGCCCAGTCGGTCCAGGTCACCACAGCGGTGGGCACGAAAAGAGGTTAGGTCTGTCGAGTGCAGTCCGCCCCGTCGATGTTCTTGGTTCCCGGCTACGCCATCCCACCGGTGCCCATCGGCGCGGATTGGATCACGAGACGCCCGCCCGACCCGACCACTAGGCGTCTGCTGTCAAGCTCTCGAGCAGGTCTGCGAACCTCCGCTGCGCATCGGCCCTCCTGGTCGGGATGTGCTCCGTCGGCACCTCGGTCGGCACGTAACCCTTGAGCACGCGACGGGCCACCGTCACGCGGTGCACCTCGTCGGGGCCGTCGTAGATCCGAGCCGCCCGAGCCGCCCGGTACATCGACTCCAGCGGCAGGTCGCAGGAGAACCCCAATGATCCGTGGACCTGGATGGCGCGGTCGATCACGTCGTACAACACCTTCGCCCCGAAGTACTTGATCATGGCGATCTCAACCCTGGCCGCCGCCGCTCCCTCCTGATCCATCTTCCAGGCGGCCTGCAACGTCATGAGCCGGGCGGCCTGCATCTCGGCCATGGAGTCAGCAACCCAGTTCTGGATGGTTTGCTTCTCCGCCAGCGTCGACCCGTGCGCGTACCGGGACACCGCACGCTCGCACAACATGTCGAATGCCCGCCTGGATTGGCCCAGCCAGCGCATGCAGTGGTGAATCCGTCCTGGGCCGAGCCGGTGCTGCGCCAACACGAAGCCCGAGCCCTCCCGGCCCACCAGGTTCCCCGCCGGCACCCGAACATCTCGGTAGACGATCTCGGCGTGGTTCCCAAAGCGCCCGTAGGGCGTATTCGGATCCTCCATCGTCGCCACGTCCCGCACGATGTCAACTCCGGGCGTGTCCGCCGGCACGATGATCATGGACGACCCTTGGTATGGATGAACGTCTGGATTGGTCACCGCCATCACGATCAGGAAGTCAGCAACGGATCCGTTGCTCGTGAACCACTTGTGCCCGTTGATCACCCATTCATCGCCGTCCCGGACGGCGGACGTCGTCAGCAACGTCGGATCGGATCCAGCGGTGTTGGGCTCGGTCATCGAGAACGCCGACCGCAACTCCCCGTCCAACAACGGCTGCAGCCACCGCGACCGCTGTGACTCGTCACCCGTCTCCTCGATACCCACCGCCAGCAACTCGGCGTTCCCCGAATCTGGCGCATTGTTGCCAAAGACCACCGGTCGCCAGAGGCGACTGGCCGAGGATCTCGTGCATCAAGCCCAGGCGCACCTGCCCGAAACCCATCCCGCCCAGCGCCGGCGGCAGGTGCGCCGCCCACAGACCCTGCGCCTTGACCTGCTCCTGGAGCGGCCGGATGACCACCCGCACCTGGTCGTAACTGAGATCCAAGGTCTCGAGGGGGAACACCTCCTCCCGCACGAAGCCACGCATCCACTCCAACTTCTCTTCGAACTCTGGTTCGGTCGAGAAATCCCAGGCCATGGCTCCTCCTTGCGCTCCGGTCGACTTCCGGAGATCCACACCCTGCCACTACCGTGGGCGCCGTGACCACCACGAGCCCCGTCGCGTTCCGCAACGCCACACCGTCCACCGCCCCGAGTTCGCACCATCCGGAGAGCCCACCGCCCCCTCCCCAAGTCGCCCTGAGTGCTGCGGACAGGGCCGTCATCTCCCACGCCGAGCGGGCGCTCCTCGATGAGCGCCGGCTCCTCAGCGCGGACGAGCTCTCCGCGCTGGCCGCGCTGCCAGACGGCGCGGTGATGGCGCTCGCTTCGCTCGCGCACCAGGTTCGGCTGGCGTGGTGCGGGCCCGAGGTCGAGATCGAGGGCATCCTCTCGGCCAAGACAGGCGGCTGCCCCGAGGACTGCCACTTCTGCGCGCAGTCGTCCCGCTTCGACACCCCCGTCAAGGCCACGCCCTTCCTCGATACCGACGAAGTGCTCGCCGCCGCCCGTGAAACAGCCGCCCTCGGCGCGTCAGAATTCTGCATCGTGCTGGCCGTCAGGGGCCCCGACGAGCGCACCATCCAACGCATCCTCGAACTGGTTCCGCGCATTCACGACGAGACGGGCCTGAACGTCGCGGTGAGCGCCGGCATCCTCACGGAGGACCAGGCGCGTCGCCTTGCTGACGGCGGCGTGCACCGCTACAACCACAATGTCGAAACGGCGCGCTCGTACTTCCCGTCCATCGTCTCGACGCACTCCTGGGATGAGCGGGCGGACACCTGCCGACTCGTCAAGACGCACGGGATGGAGCTGTGCTGCGGCGCGCTCATCAACATGGGCGAGAGCGTGGCCCAGCGGATCGAACTGCTGACTCAGCTCCAGGAGCTCGAGCCGACAGAAGTGCCCATCAATTTCCTCAACCCCCGGCCCGGCACTCCCCTCGGCGATCGTCCCATTCTGGGCGCCTGGGACGCCGTCCGCTGGATCGCTCTCTTCCGCCTCGCCCTTCCCTCCGTGATCCTGCGTTACGCCGGCGGCCGTGAAGTGACCCTGCGCGACCTGCAGGCCATCGGCATGACGGCTGGGATCAACGCGCTCATCGTGGGCAACTACCTGACGACGCTGGGGCGCTCGGCCGACGAGGACCTCCAAATGCTCGAAGACCTTCGTATGCCGATCGGCGCCCTCACCGCCGCCATCTGAGCGGGTCGGTGACCCGCACCCACTGCACCCACTGCACCGGCTGCGGCCGACCCTCGACCGATTGCCACGGCTGTGCTCGCGAGTTGGACCCACCACGCTTCTGCCCCGATTGCGGGCGACGCATGACGGTCACTGTGGTCCCGACCGGCTGGGTGGCGCGCTGCCGCGACGATGCCCACCAGAACCTCCATTCCGCCTGAGTCCCGCCTGATCCATCCCACAGGTCCGTCGACACAATCGACGGCCTCCGTCAACGGCGCATGGGTGGATTATTTGGTGACCGGACCGCCGACGACATTCGCCACGTCGGCGACGGCACCGATCGCATCGCTCGGCCATGCGGGCTGGTGAAGATCAGCACGGCGTCGGCGTTACCCGAGAGATCCCATCCCAGCTCGTGAACGGCCCTGTGGTGCCGCTCGCAGAGCGTGACCAGGTTCTCAAGATCAGTCGCACCACCCTTGGTCCAGTGGCGGACATGGTGGACATCCGTGAATTCGGTGAAGGTGCAGCCCGGGAACCGGCAGCCCTTGTCTCTCCGGGCGATCTCGATCCGCTGAGCCACCGTCGGATCCCGGCGGGCCCGCCCCTGGTCGAGAACCGAACCATCCTTGCCCTCGACGGAGAGCACCACATTGGCGTCACAGACCAGCCGGCGAGCGACCTCGGCAGAGATCGGCCCGACGCCCTCGATCTCGGCCACATTCCCGGTTGAGAGACCTAAGAGCAACTCGACCGGTGCGTGCACCACAACTCGGGGGCGGATAGGACGCTGCGAGCCGGACGCCGACGACCCGCCCACCGAGAAGAGGTGCATGAGCGCGTCGTAGAGCCGTTGGTCGTAGGGCACGTAGCCGAGCGGATCGGACGGATCTGACGGATCTGACGATCTGACGTCCGATCTGACGGATCGGACCGGGACGCCGGGTCACCCCCGCCCTCATGCGTACGTGCACCAGCCGGGTTTTCAGCTCTCTTTTCGCCCATGACACACCTCACGAGAGCTGACTTCGCAGCGGCGTAGTCGTCCTTCGTAAAGGCGACCCAAATGCTCCGTCGGGTGTCATTGAAGCGCAGCGTGCGGTGTTCGAATTCTCGCTGGGCGGATCCACCGCCGTCACCCCCAATGCCGCCGTCGCCCGTGATGTCGGTGCCGACCGTGCTGGTGACGTCTGCGCCCACCGCGCTGCTGGCGTCGGTCCCGGCTCCCTGGTCCTTCGCCGCCTCCTCTCCGGAGCGAGCGGTTGCCTCCTCTTCTCGCTGCGCCCGATGCCACGCAACCAGTTCCCGTGCCTGTCGCACGCTCCAATGGCCTGAGGCCTTTCGCAAGGCCGCGTCTGTCTCTGCGGACGCCACCTCCGCCAGAGGCTCGACGAGGTCCAGCGAGAGCTCTCCCGAAGCCAGGCCGTCGGCCAGACAGGGCAATGACTCGAGGTTGGCCGCGGAACGCACCCACTGGCGAGCCGTTGACGTGCTGATACCGCATTGCCCCGTCACCCACGCCACCATCGAGATAGCGCCGTCTCCTCGCCACCCCTCCGCACGATCGAACTCTGCGATGTCGGCAAGCTGCTCCCGGTGCAACGACGAGATCTGCCGCGGACCGCCGCACGATTTGAAGCGCCAACTCCTTCGAACGGGCGTCGCCTCCGAAGTTCCGGCACGGTGGACGACGACGCCGCGACCGGTCTTCTGCGGACGGAGGTTGTTGGCTCACCGGACATTGAACGGTCGCCCCTTCGCGGTTAGCCGCAGACGAGATCCACCATCTCCGACTCGTCTCCAGGGAGGGCGACGACCCGTAGCCCGTCACGTCCGCGCAGCCAGTCGCGGTTGCGCACATGTAGATCGGAGGACGGGTCGAATCGGTTCAGAACCACAACACAGGGCGCGGCCAGCACCCCGGCGCTCAGGCGCACGGCGTTGATCGTCCCCAGGCCTGCGTCAGCCACCAGCAGCACGAGGTCCGGGTCGATCGCCATGGATAGGGCAGCACCGTCGCCGTCATCGGCCAAGGGCGAACGAACGCCACCCGCCGTCTCGACGACTCCGACGTCGACATCCTGCGCGGGCCACGACAACTCCTCGATCAAGTCGGCGATGCCGAACGCCGGGCGCCCCAGCACCCCCGCCGCCATCGGCGGCGCCATGGCAACCTCGTACCAACGATGTGGAGGGCACACCGATTCGGGCTCCTCGCCGCTGGCCGCCCCGAGAACGGCGGCATCACGCGCCGACGGATCGTCGCGAGGGTCGAAGGATTGTGCGGGCTTGCGGGCGGCGACGGTGAGGCCCGCCGCCCGGAGGGCTCTCAGAAGGCGGGCGGCAACCCAAGTCTTCCCGACGTCAGTTCCGGTCCCAACGACCACCACCAACCGGCGGGGACGCATGCCGCGGGCGCTCAGAGCGTGGCCGGCGCCGGGCGCTGCAGCGGGACCAACGCATCGAGGAGGCGCTCCACGTCGTCGTCACGATGCGCCGCAGAGAGCGTCACCCGGAGGCGGCTGGTGCCGGGCGGCACCGTGGGCGGCCGGATGGCCGGAACCCAGAGGCCGTCAGTAAGGAGCGCCGCGGAAGCCTCCAACGCACGCGTCTCGCTGCCGAGCACGACCGGGATGATCGGGCTCGGATGTCCTGGTGCCGCCAAGCCGGCACCGACCGTTCGCTCAACGAGATCGGCCAGGCGGGCCACCAGCGCGGCACCCTCCTGCGAGCGCAGCACGCCGAGCGCGGCCAACGCGGCGCCGGCGTCGGATGGGGTCAGCGCAGTCGAGAAGATATACGAGCGCGCCCGGTTGACCAACAGGTCCACCACGTCGCGGGAGGACGCGACGAAGCCGCCGAGCGACCCCAGCGTCTTGGAGAGGGTGCCCACTCGCACGATCACTGCGTCTCCGCCATCCGGAGCCGCAGACGTGGGAGCCGGAGCATGGGGTCCGAGAACTGCGTGCGCCTCATCGAGCACTAGGAGCGCGCCGTGGTGAGCACACAGGGATGCCAGCTCGTCGACCGGTGCCACATCCCCATCCATGGAGAAGACGGTGTCGGTCACGACCAGGGTCGGGCCGGTGCTAGCGCCCAACAACTGCTTCAGGTGCTCCAGATCCCCGTGCCTGTAGACGGCGACGGAGGACCGTGAGAGCCGGCACCCATCGATGATGCTGGCGTGATTCAACTCATCCGAGAGCACGCGGACCTCGGGCCCTCCCAGCGCACACAGCACCCCGAGGTTGGCGGCGAACCCGGTCGGGAAACAGACGGCTGCCTCGGTGCCCTTCCAGTCGGCGAGCGCCCGCTCCAGTTCGCTGTGGATGGGGCGCGTACCCGTCACCAGCCGCGAGGCTCCCGACCCCGCGCCCCAATGGTCCAGCGCATCGTGGGCCCCCGCCACCACGGCCGGATGCGAGCTCAAACCGAGATAGTCGTTGGATGCAAAGGACACCACTGACGCCCCATCCAAGGCACCCGCGGGCCCAAAGGCGTCGAACTCTCGAGGTGAACGCCACCGGCCCTCCTCGACCACCTGCGCGAGCTCAGCGCGGATCCGGCCCTTCCACCAGCGGTCGCTCACGGACAATCTGCCCCGCCGGCCCCGCCGGCCCCGCCGGCCTCGCCGGCCACCGACACGTCCCCCAACGCCCCATCCAAAGCATCGACGATCCGGACCACCTCAGACTCCGTCACGGTCAGCGGCGGCATGAGCACCACGACGTCGCCGAGCGGGCGCAGCAGCACGCCCCTGGATACGGCGCCAGCGCATACCCGTCGACCCCAGCGCAGACCGGGCCCAGGCGGAGCCAACTCCACCCCCACCATCAAGCCGCGCTGGCGAATCTCGCGCACGACGGACCGACCGGCGACCCGTTCATTGAGGAGGGACGAGAGTTGCTCGGCGCGCGCCCGCACGTTGGCCAGCACGTCCCACGACTCGATGAGGCGCAAATGCTCGAGCGCCACCGCCGCCGCCAACGCATTCCCGCCGTAGGAGTGCCCGTGGTAGAAGGTCTCGGAACCGAGATCGGCACCGAGGAACGCATCAAACACCTGGGCGGAGGCCACGGTGGCCGACATCGCCAAGTACCCACCGGTGATTCCCTTGCCGAGACACAACAGGTCGGGCCGCACGCCACATTGCTCGGAGGCGAACAGCGTCCCGGTCCGGCCGAAGCCGGTCGCCACCTCATCGCAGATCAAGAGGACATCGGCCTGGCGGCACGCCTCGCCGATCTGCCGTACATCGGCTGCGGAGGCGCACCACATCCCTGACGCGCCTTGCACGAGTGGCTCGAGCACGACGGCGGCCAGCTCCTTCTTGTGCGCATCGATCGCGGCGCAGGCCTTGGCCGCCCAACCGGGGTCGGCGTAGCCGGGCGTCCGGACAACCGGGAAGCACAAGGGATCGAAGACCGCGCTGAAGACGCCGCCGTCGCCGAGCGAGAGCGAGCCGATCGTGTCGCCGTGGTAGGCGTCGCCGAGCGCCAGGAACGAGGTGCGTCCCTCGACGCCCCGATTGACCCAGTACTGAAAGGCGACCTTGAGCGCCTGTTCGACCGCCACCGCCCCATCCGACGCGAACAGGAAATGGGGGCCGTCCACGGGGACGACCCTCGAGAGGGCCTCGGCCAACTCCACCACCACCGTGTTGCCGTTGCCCAGCATGGTGGAGTGGGCGACCTTTGCCGCCTGGTCTGTGAGGGCGCGGTCGAGCTCGGGAACACGGTGGCCGAGCGTGTTGACCCACAAGGAGGAAATAGCGTCGAGGTATCGGCGCCCGTCGGCATCGATGAGTTCCCGGCCCTCCGCCCGGTCGATCACTAGGGCCGAATTATGGGCGTAGCCCGCCATCTGAGTGAAGCCATGCCAGACCACCGCCGCGTCGCGCTCGGCCCACGTCTTTGGATTGGTTCCGTTCACACCCCGATTCTGGACGCGGCCGGACCTACGGGTCCATTGCGCGAGAATGGTTCATGGACCTGATCGGCGTGGTCGACACCATGTTCGCCCGCTACGACATGGGCGGAGAGGCGCTCGACGAGCTTTCCCAGTGCCCTGGATACGGCACCCGTTTCACCACCATCCGCCGCACCGTGCCGGGCTTCAAGGACCTGGCCGTGGCGGCCAAGAAGCTGATCGAGGAGGACGGCTGCCGGATCGTCGTCGCCCTCGGGATGCCCGGCCGGGAGAAGGTCGACAAGGTCTGCGCCCACGAGGCGTCGACGGGGATCATGACGGCCCAGCTGATGACCAACACCCCCATCCTTGAGGTGTTCGTGCACGAGGACGAGTCCGACGACCCGGCCACCCTGGCCCTGGTGTTCAAGAACCGCTCACGGGACCACGCCCGCAACGCCTACCTGATGCTCTACGAACCCGAGGCGCTCGTCGCGAGAGCCGGTCAAGGGGTCCGGCAGGGCTTCGCCCACGCGGGGCCGCTCGAGCTCTAGTCCCACGAGACCCGAGGGTCAGGGGTCGCGGGGGAGACCGAGAACCTTTTCGGCCACGATGTTGCGCTGTACCTCCGCCGTGCCCCCACCGACGGTGAGCGCCGGGGCGAAGAGGAAGCCCCGGGACCAGCTCGGGTCGCCCAGGCCGCCCCCGGGGCCCGCGCTGGTGAGCATCGCGTGCGGCCCGGCCAGGTCGCGGGCGATCCCCATGATGTGCTGGCCATGGGCGTCGGCAATGGCCTTGCGCACGGAGGCCTCGGCGCCCGGCTGCTTGCCCGCCAGGACGGCCGAGACCATCCGCAGGCGGAGGACCCGGAGGATCTCGCCCTCGATCCAGACGTCGACGAGCCGGTCACGGGTGGACGGGTCCGGGGCGCCGCCCTCGCCGCGGACGATCCCAACCAGGTCGTCCGCCGATGGGCCCATCCCCCACAGCGCGCCCTCGCCCGACAGCGACACCCGCTCGTTGCCCAGCGTCACCTTGGCCAGGTTCCAGCCCCCGTGCTCGGGCCCGATCAAGTGGTCCACCGGGATCCGTACGTCGGTGAAGAAGACCTCGTTGAACGCATGCTCACCCGTCATGTCGATGAGCGGCCGGATCTCGATACCCGGCGCATCCATCGGGCAGACGAAGTAACTGATGCCCATGTGCTTGGTGGCGGCAGGGTCGGTGCGGGCCAAGAGGATTCCCCACTTCGCGATGTGGGCGTAGCTCGTCCACACCTTCTGCCCGTTGACGACGTAGTGGTCCCCGTCACGCTCGGCCTTGGAGCTCAGCGACGCCAAGTCGGAACCGGCGCCGGGCTCCGAGAAGAGTTGGCACCAGAACTCCTCACCGCTCAGCAGCGGCCAGAGCCAGCGGTCCTTCTGCTCCTCGGTGCCTGCGTACATGAGGGTTGGCCCCGCCCACCCGATGCCGATCGGGTTGATCGGGCGCCTCACGCCGGCCCGCCGGAGTTCCTCGTCGATCATGAGCTGGGTGAGCGGATCGGCTTCGAGACCATACGGAGGGGCCCAGTGGGGCGCCACGTACCCCGCCTCGGCCAGCTGGCGCCCGGTCGGGTGCGCGTGGTCGGCCAGCCAGTCCCTGACCCGGCGGCGGCGCGGGTCGTCGTCGCCCGGGAGGCCGAGGTCCACGAGCGCAGCGTAGGCTGCACGTCTCGCTTCGCGCATCTCGGCGGGCGGGGGGTCGACGGGGGTCGACGGTCGATGCGGCGGGGAATGGAGCGAGAATGACTGACTGGAATTACGCAGACGTCTGGGAGACCGTCGCGGACGTGCAACCCGACGCTGTCGCCGTCACCCAGGGGGGTCGCAACGTCACGTGGGACCAGTTCGATCGCGGGGCCGACGGCGTCGCGCAGTTCCTGCTCGACCTCGGCGTCGCGCAGCAGAACAAGGTGGCGGTCTACCTCCACAACTCACCTGAGTACCTCCAGTCGACTTTCGCCGCCATGAAGATCGGCCTCGTCCCCGTGAACACCAACTACCGCTACGGCGACGACGAGCTGAGCTACCTGTGGCAGAACGCAGACGCCGTGGCGGTCGTCTTCCACGGCGTGTTTACCGACCGGATCGAGGGGATCTTGGACCGCGCGCCAGGCGTCAAGGGCTGGCTCTGGGTGGACGACGACTCGGGACCGTGCCCCGACTGGGCCACCCCCTACGAGGACGCCGTCAAGTTGGCCGTCGGACGGACACGTGCGCCCTGGGGGCGCAGCGGGGACGACCTGTACATGCTCTACACCGGCGGCACCACGGGAATGCCCAAGGGCGTCATGTGGCGCCAGGACGATTTGTTCGCACGGCTCATCGACGGCGGTGTGCGCCACTACGACGTCAATGGCGGGCTGAACAGCGTCGCGCGCTGCGCTCGAGGCGGGCCCGGGCGGGGTCACGTTGATGCCCGCCTGCCCGCTCATGCACGGAACCGGGGCCTTCACCTCGAACACGATCCTGGCCGAGGGTGGCCGGATCTGCCTGCTGGAGTCGCCGAAGTACGACCCGGTGGAAATGCTCGACACCATTGAGCGCGAGAAGGTCAACGGGCTCGTGATCGTGGGCGATCCGTTCTCACGCCCGCTGCTCGCGGTGCTCGACGAGGACCCCGGGAAGTGGGACCTGAGCTCGCTCATGATGATCATCTCGTCGGGGGCGATGTGGAGCGAGCCCGTGAAGCAGCAGCTGCTTACCCATCACGCCAACGTGCTCCTGGTCGACGCCTTCAGCTCCTCCGAAGCCCTTGGCATGGGCATGTCCGTCTCGGGCGGCGGGGCGGCGGCGAAGACGGCGTCCTTCACCCTCGGCCCCGACGTGAAGGTGCTCACGGAGGACGGCCGACAGGTGGCGCCCGGATCCGACGAGGTCGGTGTGCTCGCGCTGGGCGGACGGAACCCGCTCGGGTACTACAAGGACGACGAGAAGTCGGACCGTACGTTCAAGGTGATTGAGGGCGTGCGCTACTCCATCCCGGGCGACTACGCCACAGTCGACGCCGACGGCACCATCCAGCTGCTGGGCCGCGGATCGGTCTGCATCAACTCCGGGGGAGAGAAGATCTTCCCCGAGGAGGTGGAGGAGGCACTGAAGACGCATGCGGCTGTCCGCGACGCAGTGGTGGTCGGGATCCCGCATCCGATCTACGGCGAGCAGACCGTGGCGGTGATCGAACTCGCCGAGGACGCGCCCGAGCCCAACGAGGCGGAGGTGATCGCACACGTGAAAGAGCGTCTGGCCCACTACAAGGCACCGCGGCGGGTGCGCTCTGTCCTCACCATCGGGCGCGCCCCGAACGGCAAGGTCGACTACAAGCGCCACCGGGCCGAGTCGATGGAGGAGTTCGGGGCAGTCAGGGCCGAAGCCTGAAACCAGCTGCGGCGGCGATGGCTGCACCAGACTGAGGCGATGTTCATCGCCCCGGTTGACGCCACGCTGGGGGAAAGCGAGTGGCGGCCCTTCGTCGAGACCCACCCCTTCGGACACCTGGTCGCGCCCGGAGGACCGGGACGCGACTTGCCGGTCGTCGTGCCCACCCAGTTCGTGCTGACGGACGACACCGTGTGGCTGCATCTCGTGCGGGCCAATCCGATCTTCGATGCCCTGACAGAGAACCCGCGGGTGCTGCTCAGTGTGGCCGACGACTGGGCATTCATCCCCTCGGCGTGGAAAGCGATCGGCGACGAGGAGGACCCTGCGCTCGGTATCCCGACGACGTACTACGGCGTCGTGCAACTTGGCGGCACGGCGACGGTGCACGACGAACGGACGTCACCCGGCAACGTCGCCGCCATCCTGCGGCGCCAGCTGGCAGTGTTCCAGCCCGGCGTCGCGGTGGCTGACCCGGGCGAAGCACACGCGTCGAAGCTGCTCGGAATCCTTGGAATCGAGATCAGGGTGGAACAAGTGTCGGCCAAGTTCAAGTACGGAGGCAACGTCGATGCCGCCCACCGGCAGGCGGTGGTGCAGCGGCTGCGCAGCCGGGGCGGACCCGGCGACGGCGCTGCCGCCGGACATGTCGTCCGCCGGCTGGAGAACGGGCCGCCTGAGTAATCGTCTCGTTCGACTACTCGACGGCGGCCGCCAGCTTGGCCAGCGTCGCGTCCATCTCCTTCTCCGCGTGCGCCGCGCTGTGGTCGCCCATGACCCGTGCCACCACGGTGAACCACGACGAGCGGTGGTCCCGCCAAGACTCAGTGACCCGGCAGCCCGATTCGGTGTCTTCGAACTCGTAGCGCCAGTTGGCAACCGCCAGCGGTCCCGCCATGACGGCGAACTCGAAGACTTTCCCAGGCTCGCAGACCACCACCGTGGCGTTTGTGGACCAGCGCCGGAACCCGTTCCTGTTCGCACCCTTGAAGACGGCACCGAGAGCAGGGCCGGTGGTGCCCTTGATCCAATTCCCGCCCGTGTTCTCGGGCGACCACTCCCCCATCCGAGGGAGATCGGAGACGAGCGCCCATACTTTCTCGGCTGGGGCGGCGATGTCACGCGTTGCGGGGGTGGGGTATGCCATGAGCAGACGATAGTTTGGAGTCATGGCAGAGACCCGGTCCGACGCAGCCCAGACAGCAACCCTGACCCAACAGCGAGGACGACGGGACCTGGTCATGCCCACCCCGCCGGTGTTCGCCAGCGTGGAGGCAGAGCGCCTGCACCGCAAGCAGAAGTTGGCCGGGGCGCTACGCCTCTTCGGCCGCTTCGGGTTCTCCGAGGGCGTGGCCGGACACATCACGGCGCGCGACCCCGAGCTGAACGATCACTTCTGGGTCAACCCCTTCGGCATGAGCTTTCGCCACGTGCGGGTATCGGATCTCATCCTGGTGAGCCATACGGGGGAGGTCGTCGAGGGAAACCGGCCGGTCAATCCGGCCGCATTCGCGATCCACTCGGCGGTCCACGCGGCCCGGCCGGACGTGATCGCCGCCGCACACGCGCATTCCGTCTACGGCAAGGCGTGGTCGGCCCTCGGGCGTCCGCTCGATCCCATCACCCAGGATGCCTGCGTGTTCTACGAGGACCACACCGTGTGCGAGGAGGGCGGAGGCGCCATCGTGCTCGAGGAAGCTGCAGCCAAGGCGCTGGCCGCTGCATTGGGTCCGCATAAGGCGACCATCCACCGCAACCACGGATTGTTCACGGTCGGGCACTCGGTCGACGAGGCGGCATGGTGGTTCATCACGATGGAGCGTTCGTGCCAGGCCCAGTTGCTGGCCGAAGCGGCGGGGACGCCGCTGTTGATCGACGACGAGGGAGCGCGCTACACGCGCGACCGCAGCGCGTCCCCCGGAGCGGGCTGGTTCTCATTCCAGCCGCTGTGGGACGAGATCTCGCGCAGCGAGCCCGAACTCTTCGACTGATCGGTTTCGAACCACACTTGGGTCGCGTCTGCCGCCGCTTCTGTCGGACAAAACGTCTAGGGCGGAGCGTTTTACGCCATATCCCAACAATCGTTCACTCCAGGACGTAGCCTGCCCCTTCCGCCGTCGACGACGGCACACGAGGCGTCGTTGACGCCCTGGAGGAGGAACCAATGCGCCGTCTCGCCACTGCTGTGTTGCTGTCCGGGATGCTTGCCGTCGGAGGCGCACTCGCGTCCCTCACCACCGCGCCCGCAGGAGCCATCCCGAACCCCCCCACGCCGCCGGCGCTCGTCACGGCCTCAACCTGGTCCCTAGGAACGATCCCCTCTCCGAACGCCCTGCAATTAGTCCAACTGGCGTCGGTGACCTGTGCCAGCGCGTCGTTCTGCGTCGCGGTGGGGAACCAGCCGGGTACGGGCGGGAGCAACACGAACACGCTGATCGAACAGTGGAACGGCTCGTCATGGTCCATCGTCACGAGCCCCAATCCTGCGGGTGCGGGTGAAAGCCAGCTCTATGGAGTGTCATGCGCTGGACCCTCGTTCTGTGCCGCCGTCGGTGTGAGCGGTCCCGGCACCACCTTCGTCAATCCTTTGGTCGAGCATTGGAACGGCAAGTCTTGGAGCATCGTGACCGCGGTGAACCCAACAGGATCGCCGGCGACGCAGCTCAGCCAAGTCTCGTGCCTTTCTTCGACGTGGTGCACCGCCGTCGGCCGCAGCGAGAACACTTTGAACAACCGAGTCGCGCTGGTGGAGATGTGGAACGGCACGTCGTGGACCACCGTCGACGACGACCCCGCCCACAGGCGCCACCACCTCCCAACTGAATAGCGTGACCTGCACCATGACGTCGTGGTGCATGGCGGTCGGCGCCTACACGAACGCAAGCTCGAACTTCGTCTCTCTCACCGAGGTGTGGAACGGAACCGCGTGGTCGGTCGTCCCCAGCCCGAATCCAGGGGCGGGTACCTCCGGCAGTTTCAACGGTGTGTCGTGCGCAGGCACAAACTTCTGCGTCGCCGTCGGCCAGTGGTACAACGGCAGCGTCTTCCAGGCGCAGATGGCGACGTGGAACGGGACCTCGTGGACCAATGTCACGGTGCCCGAAGCCAACCCGAGCTTCTACAACTACCTCAACGGCGTCTTCTGCCTGAGCGCGACCTCTTGCAGCGCGGTCGGTGTGGCGACCAGCGGCTCCACAGGGTCACCCGTGGCTCTGACCTGGAACGGAGTCGCCTGGTCGATTGTCACCGCACCCAGCCCGCAGGGTGCCACCTCCACTTCGCTGGACGGCGTGACGTGTATCACCAACTGGAAATGCGTTGCCATCGGTAACGCTGATCCGGGTCCCGGCCAGCCGTACGTCGTCACTGCCCCGATCGCACGGTCGGGCTACCGCTTCGTCGCCAGTGACGGCGGGGTATTCAACTACGGCGCTGGGGCGCCCTTCTTGGGCTCCATGGGGGGCACGCACCTCAACGCTCCCATCGTGGGCATGGCAGTCATGCCCGCCGGAGATGGCTACGACCTGGTGGCGTCAGACGGTGGGATCTTCACCTACGGCTCGGCCAAGTTCTACGGGTCGACGGGTTCGATCCACCTGAACAAGCCCGTCGTGGGCATGGCGCTTACCGCTGACGGGGCCGGCTACTGGCTGGTCGCCTCGGACGGGGGGATCTTCTCCTACGGCGACGCGCAGTTCTACGGCTCGGCCGGCTCGATCCACCTCAACAAGCCCATCGTCGGAATGGCGGCCACCCCCGACGGCAAGGGTTACTACCTCGACGCCTCAGACGGCGGCATCTTCACTTACGGTGACGCCGCCTTCTCGGGCTCGACCGGATCCATCACCCTCAACAAGCCAATGGTTGGCATGGCGGCCCCCGTGGGCGGTGGCTACTACCTCGTGGCCTCCGACGGCGGCATCTTCGCCTACCCGACCTCCGGTGGGCCGCCCTTCTTCGGCTCGACCGGCTCCATCCACCTCAACAAGCCGATCGTGGGGATGACCGCGGTGGCGGCCGGCTACTACCTGAGTGGATCGGACGGCGGCGTGTTCGCCTATCCCACCACGAACGGCCCTCCCTTCTTGGGATCGACGGGGTCCATCGTCCTCAATGCACCGATTGTGGGCATCGCCGGCTAGGGCCGCCGGATCGGGGCAGTTCAGGACGGGGCGGCGGGGCCCCGGGAGGGGCTGCTGACGACCGCGGGTCACTGCTCGCGACCGCGCGGTCACGGCCGATTGCCCGCACGGGTACTTGCCCGAAGAACGAGAACGTGTTCTAACCTGAGGGGCGATGGAGTTCAACCTCGCCGACCTGTTCGAGGCGGCCGTCGATGCCTATCCTGACCGGGAGTACCTCGTGGCCAACGGGCAGCGGCGCACCTACGCCGAAATGGAGGCCCGGGCGAACCGGCTCGCCCACCACCTGGCGGCAGAGGGGATCGGGCCCGGTGACCACGTCGGGATCTACGCCTACAACTCGGTCGAGTGGGTCGAGACCGCGTGGGCGGTCTTCAAGCTGCGGGCGATCTGGATCAACATCAACTACCGCTACGTCAAGGACGAACTCCGCTACCTCTTGACGAATGCCAACCTGAAGGCGCTGGTGCACGCGGGAGTTCTCACCTTTGGTCGCCGCGCTCCTCGCCGAACTGCCGGCGTTGCGGCACGTGATCGTGGTCGAGGATGGCAGCGACGCCGAACCGACGCCGGGAGCGATCGGATACGAGGACGCGCTGAGCGGTCGCTCGGACGAGCGCGACTTCGGTCCCCGCTCGGGGGACGACCTCTACATCCTCTACACGGGCGGGACCACCGGCATGCCCAAGGGCGTGGTGTGGCGCCACGAGGACGTCTTCTACGCACTCGGCGGTGGGACGGATCCGGTGACCAACACGCGCATCACGGACCCCGCCGTGATGGTGGCCAAGGGCGCGGGCGGTCCGATGACGCACCTGCCCGTGGCACCGCTCATGCACGGTGCCACGCAGTGGTGCGTGATGGGCCAGAGTTTCGTCGGATCCAAGATCGTGCTCATGGCGCGGTTCGACCCTCACCATGTATGGCGGCTGGTGGACGAGGAGGGGGTGAATTCGGTGATGATCACCGGGGACGCCATGGGCAAGCCGCTGATCGAGTCGCTCACCGATCCGGGGGAGGAACACGACCTGTCGTCGCTCCTCGCGGTGGTGTCGTCAGCCGCCTTGTTCTCGGCGCCCGTCAAGGACCAGTTCTTCACCCATCTGCCCAACATCGTCATCACCGATGCCATCGGCTCTTCGGAGGGCGGGAACAACGGCATGACGGTGGTGACCGCGGGCAACACGGCCATGAAGAGCGGGCCGACCGTCCACCTGCTCGGAGAGACGGTGGTCTTCGACGAGAACCTGGAGCTGGTGCAGCCGGGATCGGGGGTGATCGGCAAGATCGCCCGCTCAGGCGACATCCCGCTCGGCTACTACAACGATCCGAAAAAGACGGCAGAGGTGTTCCTCGAGGTAGGGGGGAGGCGCTATGTCATGCCCGGGGACTACGCGACCGTGGAAGAGGACGGATCGATCACGCTGCTCGGCCGGGGATCAATCGTCATCAACTCGGGCGGCGAGAAGATCTTCCCCGAGGAAGTGGAGTCAGCCGTGCGATCCCATCCCGACGTCATGGACGCCATCGTGTGCGGGGCTCCCGACGAGCGTTGGGGCCAGACGGTCGCCGCCATCGTGCAACCGAGGGTGGGGCACGAAGCACCGTCGCTCGAGTCCCTCCAAGAGCACTGCCGGACCACGATCGCCGGGTACAAGCTGCCCCGCCAGCTGCACGTCGTCGAGGCGGTAGAGCGCTCGCCCTCGGGGAAGCCCGACTACACCTGGGCGGCCGCCATTGTGAAGGCAGGTAGCGAGACGCCGGCCGCACCAGCGTGAGTCTCCGTGGAGCTCGGCGTATCGAGGGGGTAGCTACTGCTCGTGGCCCGAAGGACCCCTCGAAAGACCGATCGACGGCTCCCACGGCACCCGTGACGGTCTCGTGATCACTCGGCGCTCGCCTCCATCTTGTTGGACCGGTCGTTGGACCGGTCGTTGGACCGGTCGGGTGGCGGGCGAGGGTCGTCGGCGTGTCCTGACGGCGTTGGCGGGCGCCAGCCTTGTGCTGTCGGTCGGAGGGATTACCACCCTGGCGGCGGCCGGCACCAGCGCTGCAAGCGTCGCGCCGCGGGTCAATGCCGGATCCTCGTGGACCGTCTACCACGGCGACGCTCTCGGGAGCGGGGTCGACTCCTCCGGTGTGACGTTCTCACCGGCCAACGCGGCCTGGAAATCACCGGTGCTCGACGGCACGGTCTTTGGGGCGCCCCTCGAGGCGACCGGTCGCGTCTACGTGGCGACGGAGAACGACACGCTGTATGCACTGGCGGCCAACACGGGCGCCGTCCTGTGGTCAACCCACGTCGGGACAGCCGTACCCGCCAACGCGCCCAATGTCCCCTGTGGCGACATCTCGCCGACCGTGGGCATCACCGGCACCCCCGTGATCGACACGGCGCGCCACGAGATCTTCGCCGTTGCGGCCGAGTTGAGCGGTGGCTCTGTCACCCACGTCCTCGTGGGATTGGACATGTACACCGGCAGCACCCTGCTCGCGGTGGGGGTCGATCCCCCGGGTCAGGATCCCCGCGCCATCCTGCAACGCACCGGGCTGAACCTGAGCAACGGCAACGTCGTCTTCGGCTATGGAGGCAACGACGGGGACTGCTCGACGTACCACGGGTGGATCGCCGCTGCGCCGGAGGGCGGCGGGGGCGCGAGCTACTACAACACCACGACTGCTGGGAGCAAAGGTGCCGTCTGGATGGGCGGGGCGGCACCCGAAGTCGATGCCTCGGGGAACATCTGGGCGGCCACGGGCAACGGCTCGTCCTCCAATCCCTACGACGGCAGCGACTCGGTGATCGAGCTGTCCCCGGCACTCGGCTTGAAGCAGCTGTTCGCCCCGAGCAGCTGGTCCTCGGACAACGGGAGCGACGCGGATCTCGGGTCGTCGGCGCCGGCCCTGCTTTCGAACGGCACGATCCTCCAGGTCGGCAAGTCGCACACGGGCTACCTCTTGAGCCAGGCCAATCTCGGGGGCATCGGTCACGAGCTGACCAGTGCGGGCATGTGCGGCGGCGACGTCGACGGCGGCAGTGCGGTCATGGGGACTGTCGTGTACACGCCGTGCGGGAGCGGTATCCAGGCCGTCCAGACCAATCCCTCTCCTGCTGCCCTCAACGTCAGCTGGACCGCCGCCGGCGGGGAAAAGGGACCCCCGATCGCCGCGGGCGGTCTGCTGTGGTCGATCGGGGGCAGCTCGCTCTACGCCATCAACCCTCTGAACGGTGGCACCGTGCAGCAACTCGCCCTCGGCAGCCAGGCCAACCACTTCCCGACACCGTCGGTGGGCGACGGCCTCCTCCTGGCACCGACGAGCAGGCAGGTCGTCGCCTTCTCAGGCTCGGTCGGCCTCCCGGGACCCCCCGCACCTCCGCCACCGGCGCCGTCCAACTCCTCTTACTGGCTGGTCGCCTCCGACGGCGGGATCTTCACCTTCGGGAACGCCAACTTCTTTGGCTCCGCCGGCAGCCTGCCACTGGTGCGGCCGGTGGTCGGCATGGCGCGCACGGCCTCGCAGGGCGGCTATTGGCTCGTGGCCTCGGACGGCGGGATCTTCTCGTACGGCGACGCGCGCTTCTTCGGATCTGAGGGGGGCAAGCCACTCAACGCACCGATCGTCGGCATGGCGCCGACGCCCGACGGCGGCGGGTACTGGATGGTCGCCTCGGACGGCGGCATCTTCAGCTTCGGCGACGCCGCCTTCCATGGCTCCATGGGCGGCAAGCCGCTGAACAAGCCCATCGTCGGCATGGCGTCGACCAACGACGGCCTCGGCTACTGGATGGTCGCCTCCGACGGCGGCATCTTCAGCTTCGGCGACGCCGCCTTCCACGGCTCCATGGGCGGCAAGCCGCTGAACAAGCCCATCGTCGGCATGGCGTCGACGTCAGATGCACTCGGCTATTGGATGGTCGCCTCCGACGGCGGCATCTTCAACTACGGCGACGCCGGGTTCTTCGGTTCGGCCGGGGGCACCCCGTTGAACAAGCCGGCGGTCGGCATGGCGTCCACGCCCGACGGTGGCGGGTACTGGATCGCGGCATCCGACGGCGGCATCTTTAACTACGGCGACGCGCACTTCTACGGCTCCGAAGGCGCCACAGTGCTCAACAAGCCGGTGGTCGGCGTGACGTCGGCCAGCTGAACCAACCACACGCACGATGATGCACCGGTGCCCGCGGCTCCGTTGCTCCTCCTGACCGGCTCGCCCGGGTGCGGCAAGACGACCGTCGCGCCGCTGGTGGCGGATCGCCATGACCTCTCGGTCTGCCTCGACCTCGACTGGTTCTTCGCCAAACTGCGTCGGGGTGCGATCGAGCCGTGGCGGCAGGAGGCGCACAACCAAAACCGGGTCGTGCTCGAAGCGGCGGCCCAGGCAGTCGCCGCTTTCGCGAGCGGCGGCTACTTCACGGTCGCTGAGGGCATCCTCTACCCGTTCATGCTCGATCTCTTCTCGGCCGCGTCGGCGCGGCGTGGTGTCACCGTCAACTACGCCGTCTTGCGGGCACCGGTCGGCGTGGTCCAGCAACGGGTGCAGGACCGCAGGGCCGAACCGCAGCACGCGGGGGCATTAGCCGACGCAATAGTGGTCGACGACCTGTGGACGCAGTTCGAAAGCCAGGGCGTCGACGAGCGCCACCGCGTCGACTCCGGCGAAGGGGGTCCGGCTGAGGTGGCTGAGGAGATCGACCGCCGGCTCGACGCTGGCGAGTTCGAGCTGTAGAGGGACGGGGCCCCACTCGGGAAAAGGGAGCCCACCGAATGGTTCCGCAGACTATCAACGGTCTAGTTTATAGTTTTCAGAGACACGTCCGGGTCCGCCCGCCGGAACGAGGCTGGCGGCATCCAGGCGCGGTTGGCCAACCAGATCAGGCCACGAAGCGAGATCGATCTCGGGCCCCCCGGGGCCCGGCACGTCCTACGAACCGCCGGCTGCGAGCCGTTGCTTGGTTGTCAGGTGCACGGGGTCCTTGTCGAAGTCCTTGAGCACGTGCTTGCCGAATGTCTCAGTGGCCTCCTGGCACAACTCGATCGGCATGGAGGTCGACAGCATCCCGAATGCCAGCTGGTCGGCGCCGGTCGAGCTGTAGCGCTCAATGGCCTTCCCGACCTCGTCGGGACTTCCGACGGCGATGTCGCCCGATGCGATGACAGCATCGAGCTGGTCGGCGTCCATGCCCGGGATGATCGCGGGCCACTCGGGGATCCCCGCAGGCCTGGGGAAGGTGTCGAGGTAGCGGAACACGAGGCTCAGGTGGTAGTTCGAGTCGGCTTCGAGGAAAGTCTTGCGGGCCTTTGCGCCGTCTTCCATGCAGATCATCTGCGTCGTGATCATCACGTTGTTGTTGATGAAGCCGCCCACGGGCTTCGTGCAGTCCTGGATCTTCTCCTTGTAGCGGCTCACCAGCGGCGTGAGCTGGTCGGGCGTCGAGAAGCCGAAGCACAGGACACCCACGCCGAGTTCGGCGGCCAGGTCGAAGGTCGACGGGCTGCCCGCTGCCATCCAGATCGGCGGGTGCGGCTTGGAGTAGGGCTTCGGCAGCACGTTGCGGGTGGGCATGGAGAAGAACTTGCCCTCGTAGCTGAAGTCCTCGTCCTTCCACATGCGCACGATCTGGGGCAGGGTCTCCGCCACCATCTCGCGGGTGAGGTCAGGATCCTCGATCCCAAAGCCGCGCTGCTCGGTCGTGGACGAGCCACGACCTGTCCCGAATTCGAAGCGACCTTCGGAAAGGTGATCGAGCATGGCGACCCGCTCAGCGATGCGGGCGGGGTGGTTCACCGGTGGCGTGATGTTGAAGATGCCCGAGCCGATGTGAATGTTGTTGGTCTTCGCCGCGACGAAGGCCAGGAACGACTCCGAGGCCGACAGATGCGAGTACTGAGTCAGGAAGTGGTGCTCGGAGGCCCAGGTGTACTTGAAGCCGGCCTTGTCGGCCGCCACGATGAACGCGACCTCGTCCATGATGCGGTCGTGCTCGGCCGACGCTCCGTGCTGCTCGGCGTACCGGGGCAGCACGCACGCGGCGTTGAAGATGCCGAATTCCATGAGTTCGCACGTCCTCGTCTACCGTGCCGCGGTCCGTTCCGCAGGCGCTCCAGCGACGCTAACACGGGACCCCAAAAAATGCAACGTGTTCCAATAATAGGTCATCAGGCCCAGGTCAGGAGGCTTTCATGCCGCGGCCGCTGGCAACGGATGATGCGCCATTCTCAGTCCTTCGCCGATCTTCAAGGTGTAGCCTCCGCGCAGAAGCGGACCCCGGGGGGTCGTCATGAACAAGCGTGCGTACGGGGCGAAGCCCAAAATGTGCATCGCGTCAGCATTTGTCGTGTGGGCAGCGGCGCCGCTCTTGCAACTCGCCGCGACAGCGCCTGCGGCTGCTGCCCCGCGTTCCATCGGCGTGTTTGCGTGGGGCGACAACTCGACCGGCGAGCTCGGCAACGGAGTGGCCGGCGGCTACAACGCGACGCCGGCGGCGGTCGGGCTTCCACTCGGAGTCACCCCAATCGCCATCGCGGCAGGTGGTGGTGCTGGTGGTATTGATATGGAATCACCCCAGAATGCGGCATACGCAATCGGGTCGGACGGGAAGCTCTATGCCTGGGGCGACAATTCCCTGGGAGCACTCGGTGACGGCAGCACCACTCCGAGCGCGTCGCCGGTGGTGGTCTCGCTGCCCTCGGGCGTGACGGCGACGGCCATCAGCGCAGCCCAAGGAACTGGCTACGCCATCGGCTCGGACGGGAAGCTCTATGCCTGGGGCGACAACAACGTGGGCAGGCTCGGCAACGGCAGCGCCGCGAGCGACAGCCTTACCCCGGTCGTCGTCTCGCTTCCTTCGGGTGTCACGCCAACCGCGATCGCGGGCGGTTACGGATCGGCGTATGCCATGGGCTCGGACGGAAAGCTCTACGCCTGGGGCGACAACTTCTATGGGGAGCTCGGCGACGGCGGCAACACCAACAGCTCCGTACCTGTGCTCGTCTCCCTGCCGTCGGGAGTGACACCCAAGCAGATCGCCGCGGGCGGTGGAACGGGCTACGCCATCGGCTCCGACGGGAAGCTCTACGGGTGGGGATACAACGTCAACGGCGGACTGGGTAACAACAGCACCACCAACAGCTCCCTGCCGGTCGTCGTCCAGTTCCCAACTGGCGTGACTGCGAAGGCCGTCACCGGCGGCGGCGGATTCGCCCACGCCATCGGTTCGGACGGCAACCTCTACGGCTGGGGCTTGGGAAGCACTGCGAATCAGTTGGGCACAGGTTCGAGCGATAGCTCAGTCCCGATCGAGGTCTCGCTGGCCTCCGGCGTCACGCCAACAGCGATCTCCGACAACATTCACAGCGGCTACGCCATCGGCTCGAACGGGAAGCTCTATGCCTGGGGCTATGGCCTCGCTGGGGAGCTCGGCAACGGCTCGACCGGCAACTTCTCGCCACCCGTCGTTGTCTCACTCCCCCCCGGGAGCACGCCCCTGAGCCTGGGGGCTGAGCCCGGCGCCGTGTCGGGTTTCGCCATCGTCAATGCTCCGCCCACGGCGCCCGTTGTCACGACCAATCCAACTGATCAAACAGCTCTGCCGACGCAGAGCGTGACGTTCTCGGCGGCCGCAAGCGGGTACCCGGCCCCCACGGTGCAGTGGAGGGTTTCGACGGACGGTGGTCTCACCTACGCCCAGGTGTCGGGAGCAACGAGTGACTCGTTGACCGTTCCGAGCGTGACCTTGTCCGAGAACGGATACAAGTACGAGGCGGTGTTCACCAACGGTTCCGGCACGGCGACAACGAACCCGGCCACCCTGTCGGTCACCGCGCCGCCTCCGCCAACCACGAACGTCAACATTCCATCCAACGGCACCACGGTTTCGGGCGATATCTGGCTCGGTGCTTCGGCCCAGAGCGTCGTCGGAATCAAATCGGTGAGCTTTGAGGTGACCGGGGGCTCGGTGTCCAACTTTGTGGTGAGTTCCTCTGGCGACACCGCGTGGGGATGGCTCGGCGCGTGGGACACGACCGACGTCGCGAACGGCACCTACACCTTGCAGAGCGTGGCCACCGACAATAATGGGAACTCGTCGCCGAGCCTCGGTGTCACCGTCACCGTCGATAACCTGCCACTGCACACCCAGGTCCTCGTCCCATCAAATGGGGCCACCCTCACTGGCAAAGGAGCAGTCCTCGACGCGAGTGCGGCCGGGACCAGCGACGTCACGGGGGTGCAGTTCGTCGTAACCGGTGGGTCCCTTTCCGACCACGTCGTCGGGACCGCTGTTCGGACCCTTTACGGGTGGATCGCATTGTGGGACACGACCACTGTTCCGAACGGGAGCTACACGCTCCAGAGCAAAGCCACCGAAACGGGAGGCACCACGGCGATGAGCCCCGGCATAACCGTGACCGTAAGCAACACCTACGCGTTCAATCAACCTCAGGCCATCGCCTCCGACGGCAGCAACGTGTGGGTCGTCAACAGCGTCGGAAACACGGTGACCCAGATGAAAGCCAGTGACGGGTCCTGGGTCAAGAACCTGTCGGGTGGATCCTACGGATTCAATGGGATCTCTGGCATAGCCTTCGGTGGTACACACCTGTGGGTTGCCAACAATTCCGGAAACTCGGTGACCGAGATGAATGCCAGTACCGGGTCCTGGGTGCAAACCCTTTCGGGCGGCTCCTACGGGTTCAATGGGCCTCATGTCATGGCCTTTGACGGGTCTCACATGTGGGTGGGGAACCAGAGCGGCAACTCAGTGACCGAACTGAATGCCAGCGACGGGTCGTGGGTGCGGACGCTCTCGGGCGGCTCCTACGGGTTCAATAACATCTATGCCGTTACCTTCGACGGTTCGCATCTTTGGGTGGCGAACGCGGGTGGCAACTCAGTGACAGAACTGAATGCCAGCGACGGGTCGTGGGTGCAAACCCTGTCGGGTGGTTCCTACGGATTTGCTGTTCCCGCTGCCATCGCCTTCGACGGAACTCACCTCTGGGTGGCGAACGCGCAAGGACCGTCGGTCACCGAAATAAGTCCCAGTGACGGTTCCTGGGTGCGCACCGTCTCAGGCGGCTCCTACGGGTTCGGCAATCCCAATGCCATCGTGTTCGCCAACAACCACCTGTGGGCTCCTAACTACACCAAACCTTCGGTGACAGAACTCAATGCCACTGACGGGTCGTGGGTGCAGACTCTGACGGGCGGATCCTACGGATTCGGTGGCCCGATCGACATCGCCTTCGATGGCACACACCTCTGGGTGACGAACCTCATCGCCAACTCGGTGACCGAACTGAATGCCAGCGACGGGTCGTGGGTTCGTACACTCTCGAATTAGAGCTCCTGTGATTTGTCGAACGTTCTGACGGTCTGTCCTTTCGGCGCCGCGCAATTGCAAAGGTCATGACTAGGAACGAGAACGAGAGCGGCCGACGAGAATCGAACTGGCATCGTCAGCTTGGGTGGCTGGGGTTCTCGGGGTGGAAGCGTGACCCGCTCAGCGATCGGCGCCGAGCACCAGGCCGCTGGTCGGCACGCCGGTTCCCGCCGTCACTACGACGTGCTCGAGCCCCTGGACCTGGTTGACCGAGGTGCCGCGCACCAGCCGGGCCCCCTCCGCGATCCCGTTCATGCCGTGCAGGTAGGCCTCGCCGAGCTGGCCGCCGTGGGTGTTGATGGGCAGCGCGCCGCCGAGCTCGAGGCGGCCGTCGCGCACGAAGTCCTTCGCCTCCCCCTTGGCGCAGAAGCCCAGCTCCTCCAATTGATAGAGGACGTAGGGCGTGAAGTGGTCGTAGAGGATGGCCGCCTGCATGTCCTCGGGGCCGAGCCCGGAGGTGCTCCACAACTGGCGGGCCACGACGGCCATCTCGGGCAGGCCCAGGAGGTCGTCGCGGTAGTAACTCGTCATCATGTCCTGGCCCGCGCCCGCGCCCTGCGCCGCAGCCCGGATCACCACCGGCGTGGTGCGCAGGTCGCGGGCTCGCTCGAGGGAGGTCACCACGAGGGCCTGCCCGCCGTCGGTCTCTTGGCAGCAGTCGAGCAGGTGCAATGGCTCCACGATCCAGCGGCTTGCTTGATGCTCTTCGAGCGTGATCGGCTGCTCGTAGAACCACGCTTTGGGATTGGTCGCCGCGTGCTTGCGGTCGGCCACCGCCACCCGGCCGAGGTCCTCACTCGTGGCGCCGTTCACGTGGAGGTAGCGCTGCGCCGCCATGGCCACCCAGGAGGCCGGCGTGAGCAGCCCGACGGGCAGGTACGAGGCCATGTGCGCGTTCTCGGCGTTGGGCAGCGGGGCTCGGCCTTGGACGCCGGCGCCGAAGCGACTCCCCGAGCGCTCGTTGAAGGCCCGGTAGCAGACGACGACGTCGGCCACACCCGAGGAGACGGCGAGCGCCGCCTGCTGGATGGTCGCGCACGCGGCCCCGCCGCCGTAATGGATACGGCTGAAAAAGGTCAGCTCGCCGATGCCGAGGCTGCGGGCAATGTCGATATCGGGATTCGTATCCGAGCTGAACGTGACCATCCCCTGGACCTCGGCCGGGGCGATTCCGGCGTCGGCCAGCGCGGCGGCGACCGCCTCGACGGCCAGGCGCAGCTCCGAACGACCCGAGTCCTTGGAGAATTCGGTCGCCCCGATGCCGGCAATGGCGGTCTTTCCCGCGAAGGCGTGCGCCATCAGCCGTGCTCCTCCCCCAGCGGAAGGATGACGTTGACCGTGCCGGTGACGTGGTCGCCGAGCTCGTTGGCGCCGCGGATGGCAACCGTGACCATCCCGCTCGCACCATCGTCGCCGAGCGGGCCCTTGCTGCTCACCGCTCCGGTGAGCGTCATGGTCAAGTCGGGGTAGTTCGGCGCCCCGAGCCGGATGTTGACCTCCGACAGCCGGCTGCGCGACCCCGACCAGTCGGTGACGTAACGCCCGACCAGGCCGTTGGTGGTCAGGATGTTCATGAAAATGTCCTTCGAGCCCCGCTCCTTGGCCAGCACCGGATCGTGGTGCACGTCCTGGTAGTCGCGGCTGGCGATGGCACCCGAGACGATCAGGGTCCGGGTGATCGGCAGCACCAGGTCCGGCAACTCGTCGCCCACCGAGACGTCGAAGAAGGTCGGACCCGTCACCGGACCCGTCACCGCCCCGCCTCCGCTCGGACGAGCGCCCGCTCGGCGATGTCCGCACCGAGCCGCGCCAGCTGCGCGCTCGGGCCGCCCAGCATGAGCTCGATCTGCTTGCCCCACAAGAAGTACCGGTGGATGGGGTAGGTGACGTCGGCCCCCATACCGCCGTGGAGGTGTTGGGTGGCGTGCACGGTGCGTTGGCCGCGCTCGGAGGCCTGCCACTTGGCCACGCGGGCGGCGTCGACGGCGTCGCGGCCGGCGTCGAAGAGCCAGGCCGCGTTCTGACAGGTGACGCGCATGGCCTCGATGTCGATGGCGGCGTCCGCCGCCCGCAGCATCGTGGCCTGAAAGGTGCTGAGCGGCCGCCCGAACTGGTGGCGCGTGTTCAGGTAGGCCGCCGTCTGGTGCAGGGCTGCCTCGCACACTCCGACCTGCACGGCGCATAGGGCGATGGTGGCGGCGGCCAGGAGGAACTCGAGCGCGGCGCGGCCGACGTCGAGGCCGGCGAGGATGTCCTCGGGCCCAACCACCACCCCGGCGAGATGCAGGTGCGGGTGGATCTCGCGGTTGGTCGTCACGGCGCGCTCGAGCCGGACACCGGGCGCCGACGGGTCGACGAGCGCCAGCACGACGCCGCCGCTCTCGGTGCGGGCCGGCACGACGACACGAGCCGCCAGATGCGCCTGGGGCACGGCGAGCTCGGTGCCCTCGAGGACCCAACCGTCGCCCTGCGCGGTGGCGCCCACTGCGGGAGACGATGTCGGGCTGGCGGCGCAGCCGCTCAGCGCAGCGGTGAGGATCACCTCGCCCGAGACCACGCCCGGGAGCCAGCGCGACCGCTGCGCCTCCGAGCCGAAGCGGGCGATGGGGAGGGCGCCGAGCACCACGGTCGCCCACAGCGGGACCGGCGCCACGACGGTGCCCTGCGCCTCGAGCAGGAGGCACAGCTCCATGAGGCCGTGGCCCGCTCCGCCATCGGCCTCGGGCACCGCGAGGCCCAACAGGTCAGCACCCGCCAGGGCGCGCCACAACGCGCGGTCGATCCGGTCGTCCCCGCACTCGACCGCGGCGACCGTCTCCGGATCGACCAAGCCCGCGAAGACACCGCGCGCCGCCTCGGAGACGGCGAGCTGCTCGTCGCTGAAGGCGAAGTCCATCAGGTGCCGTCCTCTCCGTGCGAACCGTCACCAGCCGGCACGAACACGGGCAACGACAACTCGTCGTCGTAGTCGACGAACTCCACCCGCAGCGCCGTGCCGATCGCGATGGACCCGGGCGCCACCCCACCGAGGTTGGCCACCACCCTCGTGCCCTCCTCCAGCTCGACCAGGCCGATCGGCAGGGGGTACTCGAACGCCGGCACCTGCGGGTAGTGCACCACGACGTAGGAGAACAGGGTGCCCCGGCCGCTCGCCTCGACCGTGTCCCAGTCGAGCGAGCCGCATTTCGCGCAGGCCGGGAGCGGTGGGTGGCGCAAGGTGCCGCACGACGTGCAGTGCTGAATCAGCAGCCGGTGGGCACGCGCCCCTTCGAACCAGAACGCATTGTCCTGGGTGATGGCGGGGTGTGGACGCGGCGGCCGAGCTGCCGCACGCGCCGGCGGGAGGTATTTGAGGATCCGGAAGCGCATGGTGGCGACCGGCTCGCCCGCGTCGAAGAGCGCTTGCACCTGTCCGGCGGGCACCGGCACCGGACCGTCGGGGACGTCCGCGTCGGGCACCGCGACGTAGTCCATGCGCGTCGTGATGAAGCGGCCCGTGCCGAGCCCGGTGCGCTTGGGGTCGGAGATCGACTCGATGACCGAGCGCACCAGCAACCGGTCCCCCACCACCAGGGGGCGCCCGTAGCGCTGCTCGCAGTTGGTGGCCACCACCGAGGTGAGCCCCTCCTCGTCGAGCAGACCCATCATCAGGTCGTTGGGGCCGCTCCCCTGTTCAGTGCCCGACGCCCGCGCCTCCTCCACCAGATTGGAGGCGCGCAGGCCGCGCATGATCCAGGCCTGCAGCATGGTCGGTGGGGCAATCAGTTGGTCGTAGCCCGCCGCCCGCGCCGCCTCGTCTGACCCGTAGACCGGGTTCTCGTCACCCATCGCCTCGACCCAGTGCCGGATCATCGGCACGTTCACCGCGTCGGGAGACAGGTTCGGCGCGCCCGCCGCCAGGCCCACCAGTGCCGCCAGCCCGTCGCTGTGGTCGGGGAAAGCCGCCAGCTCCTCGAACCGCCCCGATGGCTCCGATCGCTCCGACTGACCCGACCGCTCCGACCGCTCCGACTGACCCGACCGCTCCGACTGACCCGACTCCGCCACCGCGCTCATCGCGGCCCCCGCGTCATCCCCAACCCCGCAGTCGCCACGATCTCGCGCTGCACCTCGTTCACGCCGCCGCCGAACGTGTTGACCTGCGCCTGGCGCGCCGTGGCCTCGAGCCGTCCGCGCAGTAGCGCGCCGGGTGAGCCGGGGACGAGATACCCGTGTGCACCAATCACACCCAACAACAACCGCACCACTTCGAGGATCCGCTCGGTCCCGAAGACCTTGATCGACGACGACTCCGCCCCGGTGAGCTCGCCGTCGGCCACGTGCACGGCCATGCGCCAGTTCAACAACCACATCGCATCGAGCTCGGCGTGACACTTGGCCAGATCCATCTGCACCCAGCCCTGCTCAACCAGCGTCCTTCCGTCGTCGGTCTTCTGCGCCGCCGCCCAGGCCACGATCTCCTCGTAGAGCGAGATGGCCAGACCGCTCCACGCCGCCAGCCCCACCCGCTCGTGGTTGAGCTGGGTGGTGATCATGCGCCAGCCCTCGTTCTCATCGCCCACCCGGTTGGCCACCGGGACACGGACATTGTCGTAGAAGGTCTGCGTCGTGGTCAGCCCGCCCACGGTGTTGATGATCGACCACTCGAAGCCCAGGGCCGTGGTGGGCACGCACAGGATCGAGATGCCCTTGTGCTTGGGCACCTCGGGGTCGGTGCGCACGGCCAGCCAGACGTAGTCGGCCATGTCGGCGCCCGACGTGAAGATCTTGGCCCCGTTCACGACGTACTCCTCGCCGTCGCGCCCAGCCCGGGTGCGCAGCGAAGCAAGGTCGGTGCCGGCTTCGGGCTCGGTGTAGCCGATGGCGAAGTTGATCTCGCCCGAGAGGATCTTGGGGAGGAAGAACGACTTCTGCTCCTCGGTGCCGAAGCGCATGATCGTCGGCCCGACGGTGTTGATGGTGACGAAGGGGAACGGGGCGCCGGAGCGCCGGGTCTCGTCGAAGAAGATGAACTGATCCGTGGCCGGTCGACCCTGACCGCCGAATTCGGAGGGCCACCCGATGCCGAGCCAGCCGTCCTTGCCGATCTGGCGCACGACCTCCCGCCATGCCTCGCCGCCCTCGCCCCCGTCGGCGAGGCCGGCCCGCACCTCGTCCGTCAACAGCTCGGCGTAGTAACGACGCAACTCGGCGCGCAGCTGCTGCTGTTCGGGGCTCTCTTCGAGGAACATCGTGGGGCAGCCTCGCGTGCACTCGGCGGTCCCTGCCAGGTCAAGGCCGCGTTCGGCGAAAACTGTAACATGTTCTCGTTTCGGGCGGCAGGGCCCTGACGGGCCCCACCGCTCGGTGCGCGGACGGCCCCGTACCGGCGGCCCTGGCCGTGCCTATGATCAAATGACACACGTTCTAGAAATGGCCGCAAAGGGCCAGGCACCCGGCACGGGCCGGGCGCCGAAAGGGGGTCCGAGATGAGCCTCGAGGAGATCGACCTCATCGACGGGCGCAACTTCGTGGCCGGGGTGCCCCACCACTGGTTCGCCGAGCTCCGCCGGGAGGCGCCGGTGTACTGGCACCGCGAGGAGGCCGCCCGCGGGGTGGCTTCTGGGCCATCACCCGTTACGACGACTGCGTGCACGTCAATCGCGACTGGGAGCACTTCTCCTCGGCTCGCCGGACCTCGCTCTTCCACGAGATGGACGAGGACCAGCTGGCCCAGCAGCAGCTGATGATGCTCAACATGGACCCGACCATGCACACGCGCTACCGCCGGCTCGTCAACAAGGGCTTCACCCCCAAGATGGTGCGCGACCTCGAGCAGCAGATCGTCGGGTACGCAGACGGCATCGTCGACTCGGTGTGCGAGCGCGGCACGGCCGACTTCGTCGAGGAGATCGCGGCCGAACTCCCCCTCCTCGTCATCGCCGAGCTGCTCGGCGTGCCTCAGGAAGACCGCCGCATGGTCTTCGACTGGTCCAACCGGATGATCGGGTCGGAGGACCCGGAGTACCAGATCCCCGGCACCGAGCCGGGCGAGGCGGCGATGCAGGTCTACAGCTACGCCGAGGAGCTGGCCTCGAACCGCCGGCTCCACCCCGAACAGGACCTCGTCTCGGTCCTCATCGACGCCGAGGTCGAGGGCGAAAAGCTCGACCAGTTCGAGCTCGACCTGTTCTTCATGCTCCTCATCGTGGCGGGGAACGAAACGACGCGGAATCTCATGTCGGGCGCCATGGCGGCGTTCTTCGACCACCCGGACCAGTGGGAGCTGCTGCAGAAGGACCGGTCCCTGCTGCCCGGCGCCGTCGAGGAGATGCTGCGTTACGTCACGCCAGTCATGCACTTCCGCCGCACCGCGACCGAGGACATGGAGATGGGTGGACAGCAGATCGTCGAAGGCGACAAGGTGGTCTTCTGGCACACCTCGGCCAACCGCGACGAGTCGACCTTCGAGAACGCGGACACCTTCGACGTCACCCGGTCCCCGAACAACCACATCGCTTTCGGGGGCGGCGGCCCGCACTTCTGCCTGGGCGCCAACCTCGCCCGCATGGAGATCATGGTGATGTTCGACCGCTTGCTCGAGCGCATACCCGACATCCGGCTCAACGGCGAGGTGCAGCGGCTGCAGTCGAACTTCATCAACGGGACCAAGCACATCCCCGTCGCCTTCGCACCGTCCGCCCCCGTTGGGGGCACGCCACTGCCCGCCCGAGCCCGCTGAGGTTTCCTGCCGTGGCCGAGCGCGTGGTCCGCTTCCATCAGGCTGCCGCCTTCCTGCCCACGCGCCAGGTCGTCCCCCTGGCCAAGGCCTGCGACGGCCTCGGGTACGCCGGCATGTACGTCTCGGATCATCTGTTCAACCCGCGCCAGCGCTGAGTCGCGCTACACCTACTCGAAGAGCGAGGACGGCGCGCCGGGCTGGGAGGACGAGACGGCATGGCCCGACCCCATGTGCACGATCGCCGCCTGCGCCGGGGCGACCGAGAACCTGCTCTTCACGACGGGCATCTACATCGCTCCCCTGCGTGACCTCATGACGGTGGCCAAGACGGTCGGCACGACGGCGGTGCTGTCGGACAACCGGCTGCGGCTCGGCATCGGGGTGGGCTGGAGCAAGGAGGAGTTCGACCTGACCGGACAGGACTTCGCCACCCGCGGCAAGCGACTGGACGAGATGATCGTCGCCCTGCGGGCCCTCTGGCGCGGCGGCTGGGTCGAGTTCCACGGGGACTACTACGACGTCCCGGAGTGCCAGATGGAGCCCGCCCCCACCGAGCCGGTGCCGATCATCGGCGGCGGCCACTCCCCTGTCGCGCTGCGCAGGACGGCGGAGCTGTGCGACGGCTGGATCGCCGCCGGCGCCTACAGCGAGGAGGAGGCGTGGATCCACCTCGCCGAACTGCGGGAGGCGCTCAAGAAGGCCGACCGCGACGAGGACGGCTTCAGCATCTACCTCTCGCTCAACGAGCGACCGAGCGTCGACTTGTACCGTCGCTTCGCCGACGCCGGCGTGACCGATTTCGTCTGCGCACCGTGGATGTTCGTCGACGTCGCGCCGGGCACTCCCGAGGACGAAGCGCTGGCCGCCCGCCTGGGCCCCGTGCGCTGGTTCGCCGAGGAGATCGTCGCCCGCGTCTGACACACTCGGTGCCACGCGAGAGGAGCCGCACGTGAAGACGATGAAGATCGGCCTGCAGATGGGCTACTGGGGCTCGGGTCCGCCCCCCAACGCCGTGGAGCTCGTGGTGGAGGCCGAGCGACTCGGCTTCGACTCGGTGTGGACTGCGGAGTCCTACGGCTCTGACGCCCTGACCCCGTTGGCGTGGTGGGGATCGCGCACCGAGCGGGTCCGTCTGGGTACGTCGTTGTGCCAGCTCTCGGCCCGCACCCCGACGGCCATGGCCATGGCGGCGTTGACCTTGGACCACCTCTCGGGAGGACGCTTCGTGCTCGGGCTCGGCGTCTCGGGACCCCAGGTGGTCGAGGGCTGGTACGGCCAGCCCTTCCCCGCCCCGCTCGCCCGGACCCGCGAGTACGTCGACATCGTGCGCCAGGTGCTTGCCCGGGAAAAGCCGGTGACCAACGACGGCCCGCACTATCCGCTGCCCTATGAAGGTGGAGCGGGACTAGGGAAGCCGCTCAAGTCCATCGTGCACCCGTTGCGAGCCGACATCCCGATCATCCTGGGGGCCGAGGGCCCCAAGAATGTCGCCCTGGCCGCCGAGATCGCCGACGGCTGGTTCCCCATCTTCTTCTCGCCCAAGGCGATGTCCTCCTTCGAGGCCTCCCTCGACGAGGGATTCGCCCGACCTGGGGCACGCCGGGGCGCCGCGGACTTCGAAGTGCTGGCGTTCGCCCCCACCGTGATCAACAACGACATCGATGCGGCCGCCGACGGCTTCCGGCCCATGCTCGCCCTCTACATCGGCGGCATGGGGGCCAAAGAGGCCAACTTCCACTTCGACGTGTTCGCCCGCCTGGGTTACGAGGAAGCGGCCCACAAGATTCAGGACGCGTATCTCGACGGGCGCAAGGACGACGCCGCGGCCGCAGTGCCGACCGCCATGGTGGAGGACATCGCGCTGGTCGGCCCGGTCGAGAAGATCCGGGACGACATCGAGGCGTGGCGGGAGTCGCGGGCCACGACGATGTTGGTCAACGGCGATCTGACGACGCTGCGCACCATGGCCGACCTCGTGCTCGGCTAACTAGCGACCCCGAGCCGCCGGCGACTACATCGCCCTGGGGCCTCCAGCTGCCGGACCGACATAGGAGGCCGGGCCGAAGCCCAGAATGGGGATGAAGATGAAGTTCAGCAAGATCAGCCCCACGGCGAAGCCACTGCTCTTGGCGAACGACTTGGCGATGTCGATGGCCACGATGATCCAGACGATGATGTTCACGATGGGGATGAAGAAGAGGATCAACCACCATCCAGGGCGTCCGACGATCTTCAAGATCTTGTAGTAGTTGTAGAACGGGATGATGGCCGCCCAGCCGGGATGACCGGCCTTGACGAACACCTGCCACAGCGCGGCGATCTCGAACACGATGATCGCCAGGTAGACGATGACCAGGATCCCCACTCCGGCTCCCGAGGATGCAAGCAGCGCAGCTGACACGACGGTCCTCCCGTTTCTGCCCGCCTCCCCTGCAGTGGGCTCTCAGATCGTACGCCGCGTGCATTCCCCGCTGCAGGGATGCTGACCAGGCATTCACTGAACGGTCACACGGATCGGCCACAATGCCGTCCATGACCCTCTTCGACGTCTCCGATCTCTTCGGGTCCGAGCGTCCGCCCGACGAGCCCGCAGACGCGCCGGCGGTCGCGCCGGAGCAGGCCGTCGCGCCCGACCGCGACGGCGACCGCGACCGCGACGGGACAGCGCCCGCCGAGGCCGCGCCGGAGGTGGAAGTGCGCATCAGCGCGCGCCGCAAGAAGACGTCTGAGGCCAAGTGGGTCGCCGGACGCATCATCGTCTCGCTGCCCGCGCACCTCGATGTGGAGTCACGCCAGAAGACGATCGATTGGCTCGTGGACCGGCTGCTCACCCGGCAGCGCCTGGCCGGACCGGTCGGTGACGACGAGCTCCTGACGCGGGCCATCGCCTTGAGCGACCGCTACCGGCTGCGGGCCCATCCGGTCTCCGTTCGATGGGTGACCAACCAGACGGCCCGCTGGGCCTCGTGCTCGTACTACTCGGGCCATATCCGCGTGTCGCACCGCCTGCGCGCGGTACCCGACTGGGTGCTCGATTCGGTGCTGGTCCACGAGGTGGCGCATCTGACCTACCCCGACCATTCCCCCGCCTTCCACCGGTTGGCCGGTGCCTACCCGCGTCACGAGGAGGCCGGGGTGTTCTTAGCCGGCTACGGCCTCGGCTTGTCGCACCGCGTGCCGTAGACCGGCACGATCACCGACACGCGCCAAGGGGGCAGCGTCGATTCAAACTGGCTCCTCGGCCAATATGCGCCCCAGGCGGCGCAGGCTCTCGTTCGCCCCGCCCAACGTGAGCTCGATCTGGCGCGTCAGGAGGAAGTAGCGGTGCAGCGGGTAGTCGCGGTCGACGCCCACCCCGCCGTGCAGGTGCGACGCAGCGTGCACGACGCGCTGGCCACCGTCGGCGGCCCAGAACTTGGCCACGGCGACCTCGGTCGCCGCCGGCAGCCCTGCGGCCAGGCGCGAGGCGGCCTGCCACGCCGTGAGCCTGATCGCCTCGGTGTCGACGTAGGCGTCTGCCGCCCGCTGCCCGACGGCCTGGAAGGTCGCGATGGGCTTGTCGAACTGCACCCGGGTCTTGGTGTACTCGGCGGTGAGGTCGAGGGCGGTCGCGCAGGCTCCGGCCTCTTGCACGCAGAGCGCGGTCGTGGCACTTTCCGTGATGACGGAGATGATCGACTCGCCGTCGTCGCCCTCCCCGAGCAGGCGGTCGGCGCCGACGCTCACGCCGTCGAGCTCCACGATCGCCTCGGGTCTTCCGGTGGTGGTCGTCTGGCGGATCAAGGTGACCCCTTCGGCGACCGTGTCGACGATGAAGACGCCGACGCCCGAGACCGCACCGTCGCTGGTCTGGCGGGTGGCCGGCACCAGCATGGCGTCCGCCACGAAGGCGGCGGGAACACAGGCCTTGGTGCCCGAGAGCCGCCAGGAGCCGTCCGGTTGAGCGGTTGCCGTCGTGGCCGGCTCGGTCCCGCCCGGGAGGATGACCTCGCCGACCAGTTCCGCCATGGCGGCGGTGAGGATCGTCTCGCCGCTCGCCACGCCGGTCAGCCACGTCTTGCGCTGCGCGTCGGTGCCGAAGCGCGCGAGGGGACCGCGCCGTAGACCATGGTCTCGACGACCGGCACGTACGCGGCCGTGCGGCCGGCCGCCTCTATCACCAGGCACGCCGCCACGAAATCGAGCCCGGCCCCCCCGACGTCCTCGGGCAGGTGGATGCCGAGCAGGCCGGCGCTCGCCAGCTCGGTCCAGAGCTCGCGGTCGAACGGGCCCTCGTCACCGGCTTCGGCCTCGACCTGCTTCAGCCGTTCGTGCGTCGACCGTTCGCCGAAGATCTGGCCCGCCAGCTGGCGGACCGCGTCTTGCTCTTCGCTGTAGTTGAAGTCCATGTGGTTCTCCTGGTTGGGCGGGCTCAGCGCAGCGACCGCGGCATGCCGAGGCCGAAGATCGCGATGAGGTCCCGCTGGATCTCGTTGGTACCGCCGCCGAAGGTGAGGATGATCATGGAGCGGGCGTACATCTCGAGGCGCCCGCCGATGACCGCTGCGGGTGACCCGCGCGTCAGGTAGCCGGCCTGGCCCAGGATCTCGAGCAAGAGGCGGAAGGCCCGCAGGTAGAACTCGGTGCCGAAGACCTTGATGCTCGAGGCGTCGGCCACGTCGAGGTGCCCCTGGGTGCCCTGCCACGCCACCTTCCAATTGATCAGGCGGAGGAACTCGAGCTCGGCGTGGACCCGGGCGAGGTGCTCTTGCACCCACTCCTGGTCGATGACGCGCCGGCCGTCGGGCAGCTTGGTGGTCTGGGCCCACGCCCGCACGTCGGTCAGCACCCGCTCAATGATCCCCGGCGAGCACAGGGTGACCCGCTCGTGGTTCAGCTGGTTCGTGATGAGGTTCCAGCCCTGGTTCTCCCCGCCCACCAGGCTGGTGGCCGGCACCCGGACGTCCTCGTAGAAGGTGTAGTTGATGTTGTGATCCCCGAGGAGCTTCATCGGGACGACGCGGATCCCGGGCGTGTCCATCGGGATGACGAACATGGAGATGCCCTTGTGCTTGGCGACGTTGGGATCGGTGCGGGTGGCGAGCCAGATGTAGTCGGCGTCGCCCGCCAGGCTGGTGAAGATCTTGGAGCCGTTGATCACGTACTCGTCCCCGTCGCGCACGGCGCGGGTGGTGAGCGAGGCGAGGTCCGTTCCCGAGTTGGGCTCGGTGTAGCCGATGCAGAACGTGATCTCGCCGGCGAGGATCTTGGGGAGGAAGAACTCCTTCTGCTCCTGCGTGCCGAAGTTCATGATCGTGGGGCCGACGGTGTTGATCGTGAGCATGGGGACAGGCGCGCCGCTCCGCATCGACTCGTCGAAGAAGATGAACTGCTCAATGGCAGATCGCCCCTGGCCGCCCCACTCCGTCGGCCACCCGATACCGAGCCACCCGTCACTGCCCATTTGCTTCACGACCCGGCGGACATCGGGCCCGACGCCCCCCGCCTTGGCCAGCGCCTGCTCGACCTCCGGGGTGAGGAGGTTCTGGTAGTACGCGCGCAGCTCGCTCTTCAGCGTCTGCTGCTCCTGCGTGTAGGCAATCTCCATCGAGTCCCTCCCGGGTGGCCGCGCCACATCGGCGCACGTCAACGCCACGTCGTCACCGGCCCGACCGTGGGGGCTGCGCCCGCTAGAACACGTTACAGTCCGCCTCGGACGGGGCCACCGCAGGCCGAGAGGTCGCTGCGCTACCGACAAGTAACCTGCAATGCGCCCCGGGGCCGGGCCCCCAGGCACACGAGCGAACCGAGGAGCCGTCATCATGCCTGAAGCCGTCATCGTCGCCACCGGTCGCACGCCGATCGGGCGGGCCAACAAGGGCTCGCTCGTCGAGTGCCGCCCCGATGACCTGAGCGCCCTCGTGCTCCAGCGCCGTGCTCGAGAAGGTGCCCCAGCTCGACCCCGCCGACGGTCGAGGACGTGCTCCTGGGCTGCGGGCAGCCCGCCGGCGAGGCCGGCTACAACGTGGCGCGGGTGGCCGCCCTCCTGGCCGGGCTCGATGACGTCCCCGGCGTGACGGTCAACCGGTACTGCTCGTCCTCGCTCCAGACGATCCGCATGGCGGCCCACGCCATCCGGGCCGGCGAGGGGGACGTCTTCGTCGCCGCCGGCGTCGAGACGGTGAGCCGCTACGGGCACGGCGCATCGGACACCGGCCCGCACAACCCCGAGTTCGCCGAGGCCGAGGAGCGGACCAAGCTCCGCACGCCTGCGATGACCGAGCCGTGGACGCCCCCCGTCGGCCTGCCCGACGTCTACATCGCGATGGGGCAGACGGCGGAGAACGTGGCCGAGTTCGAGAAGGTCGGCCGCGAGGAGCAGGACGAGTTCGCGCTGCTGTCGCAGACCCGCGCCGTCGAGTCGCAGGAGAACGGCTTCTTCGAGCGCGAGATCATCCCGGTCACCCTGTCCGACGGGACCGTCGTGACCAAGGACGACGGGCCCCGGCCCAACACAACGCTCGAAGGTCTGGCCAACCTGAAGCCCGTGTTCCGCGAGGGCGGGACCGTCACCGCGGGCAACGCGTGCCCGCTCAACGACGGTGCGGCCGCGGTGATCGTGATGAGCGACACGAAGGCCAAGGCGCTCGGTATCACCCCGCTGGCGCGCATCGTGGCCAGCGGCGTGACCGGCCTCAACCCCGAGATCATGGGCCTCGGCCCGGTCGACGCCTGCCGCCAGGTGCTGGCGCGGGCGAACATGACGATCGACGACATCGACCTGGTGGAGATCAACGAGGCCTTCGCCGCGCAGGTCGTCCCGTCGGCGAGGCACCTCGGCATCAGCTGGGACAAGCTGAACGTCCACGGCGGCGCCATCGCACTCGGCCACCCGTTCGGCCAGACGGGCGCCCGCATCATGACCACGCTGCTCAACGGGCTCGAGGACGCGGACAAGACCTTCGGCCTCGAGTCGATGTGCGTCGGCGGCGGCCAGGGCATGGCCATGATCGTGGAGCGGCTCAGCTAGAAGGGCGGCGCTCCGAGCGCGGGGTCCCGAGCTGTGCTTATCTCGCTTGTGGCCGGAATCCTGTCGCCCGCACACTCGGGGCTTTGATCCGGCTCTGAGACAATCCGTCAAACCGAGTCGAGTCGAGTCGAACCGAGTTGAACCGAGTCGAGCCCGGTCCGAGTCGGGCCGAGCCGACACGGAGGCTCGTAGGGAAGAGGGAGCCCGCCGAATGGTTCTACAGACCGTAAACGGCTTCGTTTATAGTTTTTGGAAACACGTCCGGGTCCGCCCGCCGGACCGAGGCCGCCCGTCGACGCGTCTCGTGCCGACGCCATTGATTTTGGAGGTGGAGTGCCCAGCCAGATGAGGCGACGTTGGCGCCAGGCGGTCGGACGTATCCCGCTCTTCGACCGCAGCCTGCGTCGTTTGCGGCGCAGCGACGAGATCGTGGCACTGCAGCGGGAGGTGGAGGCACGGGACGCGGCACTGACAGCAGGCGCGGCCGCGCCGACCGTCGCCGACCCGGCCACGAAGGGACGGCTCCGTTCCTCACCTGGCGACCGCCTGGGCACTACTACTCGCCCGTGCCGGACCTGAACCAGATCCGTGCCGATGCGGATCGGATCTTCCGGCCAGCCGGATCACCTCGACGGCCTCGAGCTCAACGAGGACGCGCAGCTGCGATGTTCAAGGCGCTGGCGCCGCTCGCCCGGGACGTGACCTTCAATGCCGACCGCAGCCCGACCGCCGCTACTTCACGAACAACCCGGCCTACGGCGTCGGCGACGCCTCCATCCTCCAGGCGTTCCTCCGGCACCTCAAGCCGGCGCGCTACCTCGAGGTCGGCTCGGGCTGGACCACCGCGCTCGCACTGGACACGAACGACCAGTGGCTCACCGCAGCATGCGGATCACCTGCATCGAGCCGTATCCCGAGGATCTCAAGGCTGCTGCGGCCCGGCGACGACGTCGAGGTCATCGAGGCCCGGTCCAGGACGTCGACCTCGACCGCTTCAAGGAGCTGGGCCCCGGCGACGTCCTCTTCATCGACTGCTCACACGTCGTCAAGACGGGCAGCGACGCCCACCACCTGATCACCCGGGTGCTGCCCATCGTGCCGGCCGGCGTCTACATCCACATCCACGACATCTTCTGGGCCTTCGAGTACCCGGAGGAGTGGGTCTAGGAGGGTCGCGCGTGGAGCGAGGCCTACCTGCTGCACGCGTTCCTGCTGTTCAACCCTGCGTTCGAGATCGTCCTCTTCAACGACTGGCTGATTGCCGAACTTCGACCTGTTGGCCCGCGAGGTCCCCGCCCTGGCGCCGTGGTGCGGGCGCGGCGCTGTGGCTCCAGCGCCGGCTCTGACCGTCCGCTCGGCGACGTTCGGGCTGACGTCCGCCGCGGCCCGCTAGGAGCCAGCAGCTCCAGCGTGAGCCTCGTCGACGGCCGGGACCGGGCCGGGGTCGACGCCCTCCCGGGCCGCCAGCTGCAGCGAGACCAGCTCGCCCAGCAGCGCGAGGTCGAAGAAGCGGCCGAGGTCGTCGTCCCCCTCGGCCCACACCTCGAGGACGTCGGCCATGACCTCCTCGGTAGCGGCGCGCACCGCGGCGAACAGCCCGGCCGCCCGGGGGCTCTCGCCGCCGTGGCGCAACAGGACGAGCGTCATCGTCTGGCGGGTCATGTCGCCGCCCTGGCCCCACCCGGCCAGCTCGTCGTAGGCGAGCGCGGGCAGGACCGCCGCGAACGCCGGCGACTTGGCGTTGAGGTTCACCCAGGACTTCCACCACCGCGCCGCCACGCGCGCCCACCCCGCACGACCCGTACACGAGCGGGATGGTCCGGCCGATCTGGCGGGCCAGTTCGCGCGCCGGGCCGCCGTCGGACCAGGAATGCGTCGCGCCGCCGGCCAACGCGGCGGCCGCGGCGCTGACCGACGGGGCGCAGTCGGGCATCAGGCCGGCCCGGCGCAGCGCGACCAACAGCGACACGGTCGCGGCGCCCAGGCCCGCCCGAGCGCGCTCGCCGGCCCCGCCCCTCGGGGCCACCGGGCACCACGGAAGCCCGGCGTCGGCGGCCAGACGAGCCAGCGCGCCCTCGCCGTCGCCCCCGACGGTCACCACCCGCGCCCCACGGGCAGCGGCGTCGGCGGCCGCGATCACCGTCTCCGCGGTGTCTGCCCGAGCACGAGACCGCCAGAACCAGGCATGCTCGGTCCGACGAAGGCCGGCACCTCGTCGCCGTGCCCAAGCCAGAACGGCACCGGCAGGAGCGGGCGCGACCAGCGCGGCTGCGGCCTCGCAGGCCGTGCCCCCCGTGCCCAGCCCGAAGGCGGCCACGGCGTGCGCACGGCGGCGGCATCTGAGGGGCCGAGCACCTGCAGGGCGCCGTGCGCGGTGTCGAGCCCCTCGGACAGTTGCTCGGGTAGGGCGGCGGCTGCCTCCCACAGCCCGCGCGTGTCGAGGTAGGGCGTCTCGGTCACACCTCGGTCGGCCCGGTGGCCCGCACTCCGTCCTTCTCGGCCTTGGCGGTCAGCCGCTCGTGCTCGGATTCGCCGACGTCGACCGCCTCGTCCACCAAGCAGCACCGGGCACGCCGTCCACCACCGCGTAGCTCTTCTTCAGCCGCGGGTTGTAGAGGACGTCCTCGTCCTCGAACCACAACAGGGGGCCCTTGTCGACCGGGCAGGCCAGGACGTCGAGCAGCAGGGGGTCGAGGCTCACTGGGTCAGCTCCTCGATTTCGGGTCGGCACGGCGGCCGGCGTAGGTGGCGATGAGCTCTCTGCACCTCGGCGACGTGGGCGGCGCACTGCTCGGGCGTCTTCGCCTCGACGTTGAGGCGCAGCAGCGGCTCGGTGTTGGATGGCCGGACGTTGTACCACCAGTCGCCGTGCTCGACGGTCAGCCCGTCGAGCAGGTCGACCGACGCCCCGGCGGCGCGCTCGTGCTCGGCGATGGCGGCGACGGTGGCCGCCGGGCTCGTCACTTCCGTGTTGATCTCGCCGGAGTCGGCGTAGCGCTGGTACGGCTGGAGCAACACGGAGAGCGGTTGGTCGCTCTGGCTGAGCAGCTCGAGCACGAGGAGCGCCGTGATGATGCCCGAGTCCGCCCGGAAGTTGTCGCGGTAGTAGTAGTGGCCCGAGTGCTCGCCGCCGAAGACGGCGCCCGTCTCGGCCATCACCTGCTTGATGATGGAGTGGCCCACCCGGGTCCGCACCGGCTTGCCGCCCATCTCCGTGACGACCTCGGGCACCACGTGGGAACAGATGAGGTTGTAGAGGATCGTCTCGCCCGGGTGCTTGGTCAGCATCGAGGCCGCGACCAGAGCCGTGGTCAGCGAACCCGACACGGTCTCGGCCTTCTCGTCGACGAGGAAGACCCGGTCGGCGTCCCCGTCGAAGGCGAGGCCGATGTCCGCGCCGTGCTCGAGCACGGCCGCGCTTGAGGTCCACCAGGTTCTCCGGCTGAATCGGGTCGGCCGGGTGGTTGGGGAAGCTGCCGTCGAGCTCGGGGAACAGGATCTCGACCGAGAACGGCAGCTTGTCGAAGACGATGGGCACGACGAGACCGCCCATGCCGTTGGCGGTGTCGGCCACGACCTTGAGCGGGCGCAGCGAGCCGACGTCGACGAACGACACGACGTGGTCGGCCCACTCGCCGAGCAGGTCCAGCTCGCGACGGGCGCCACGCAGCGGCGGCGTCGGCTCGTCGAGCAGCTTCTCGGCGTCGGCCTCGATCTCGGCCAGGCCGGTGTCGCTGCCCGATCGGCCGCGCGCCTGCGAGAGGCACAGCTTGAGCCCGTTGTACTGCGCCGGGTTGTGCGACGCGGTGAACATCGCGCCCGGGGCGTCGAGATGGCCCGAGGCGAAGTACAAGAAGTCGGTGGAGGCCATGCCGAGGTCGGTCACGTTGACCCCTTCGGCACGCACGCCGTCGGAGAACGCGCCGGCGAGCTCCACGCCGGACTCGCGCATGTCCCGGGCGACCAGGATCTCGGGCGCCTCGGCGAAGCGGGCCATGGCGCGGCCGATGGCGCGGCACATGTCCGCGTCGAGCTGGTCGGGCACGGTACCGCGCACGTCGTACGCCTTGAAGACCTGATCCATCCGGCTCACGACCTCAACCATAGGGGCGCCCGCCGCACCGGTCCGAAAGCGCCGAGACGTCCGCGCTGGCGCCGCGGCTCGATGGCTCGCGTCGCTCCCGTCAGTGGATCAGCCCGCTCCCGCCGCTCGCAATGGCGACGATGGCCACCAGGTTGAAGGTGCCGTGGGCCACCATGTTCATGCCGAGGCGCCCGGTGCGGTACGAGACGGCGGCGAGGATCATGCCGAACGCGGCGAGTCCCGCCAGTTGCACCCACTCCCCGTGCGCCAGGCCGAACAGGAGGCCGTCCACGACGACGGCCAGGACGACGCCGACGACACGGGCGCCTCCGGCCGCCCGCAACGGGGTGAACAGGCGAACGAGCGCCTTGAGGAGCAGCCCGCGGAAGAACAACTCCTCCATGGCGGGGGCGAAGACGACGGTGGCGATAGCGATGACGACGAAACCGGCGCCGTGCGACGCCGCCGGTCAGCCGATGGGAGGGACCGTTGAAGTCGTGGATCTGGTGCTGGAACGGTGCGTACATGATCGCCACGAGGAGCTGGCCTCCGACGCCGATGGCGATGCCGACGAGGTCGATGACCCGGAAGCGCAGCCCGAGGTCGCGCACGAAGGAGCGCGTCCCCTGGGTCCGGCTGGCCAGCCACGGTGCGCCGAAGAACCCGATCCAGAGGCCGAGCAGCGTGGACACCACGTACCACTCGGGGGGGACCGAGGCCGTGGCGATGGCCTGCATCTGCGCCGAGGTCTTGCCGGCGATGGCGCCCGCCACCAGCCCGAAGGTCAGGGCGCCGAGCTGACCGACCAGGAACCCGACGACGGCGTAGACGAGCCAGAGCCAGCCCTGGCGCTTGGTCTGCGGCGGGACCCACGGCGTATCGAGGAACGGGGCGTCGCCTTGGGGGGGCGACGGTGGCGACGGGGCGGTCGGCCAGGCCGGCGTGTACCCCGCCGGGAACGGCGCCGCGGCAGCGGCCCGAGGGACCGCGGTCGGCCACACGGCGGACCCGTATCCCGGTTGCGGGAGGGATGGCGGCGGCGGAGCCTGTTGGACCCATTCGCGGGGCACGTAGCCGGCCGGAACGGGCCCCGGGGGGCGTGCGGGCGGGCCGGGCGGGCCTGGTGACGGGCCGGCGGGCTCCGAATCGGTCATCGACAAGACGTTATCGGTGCCCCTTATGCCCGCGACCTGCAGGGGACTCCGTCCCGAGGGCGCCCAACGAGGCGGTCACCATACTGCAGGGGTGGCGCCTAGCATGGCAGGGGTGAGCCCACAGCGTGCGGACAAGCCTGCGAGCAGACCGAACGCGCCCGCGGGCGGCGACGGCTCCCCGCAGGGGCAGCCGTCCGGCGGGCAGAGCTGGCGCTGGCTGTGGGGCGTGCTCGCGATCGGCATCGTGGCCATCCTGCTCGCCGTCGGCACGATCAAGACCACGAACGCCAAGACGATCACCTACACCAAGTTCCTCCAGGACGTCACGTCCAAGCAGGTGTCCACGGCCAAGATCTCGAACTCAACCGGCCAGATCAGCGGGAACCTGAAAGACGGGACCAGCTACGAGGTCCAGGGCCCCAGCCCGTCGCTGCCGAACGACGTCACCGAGATGCGGAACAACGGTGTCGCGGTCAGCTTCCCGACCCCCTCGTCGAACCTCTTCACCGCCCTCTTGCCCTACATCTTCATCATCGGGATCGGCGCCGCATTCATCTACTTCATCGGCCGCCAGACCCGGGGACAGATGTCAGGCATCATGTCGATCGGCCGCTCCAAGGCCAAGACCTTCAGCAGCGACCGCCCCTCGACCACCTTTGACGACGTCGCCGGCTACACCGGGGTCAAGCAGGAGATCAGCGAGGTGGTGGACTTCCTCAAGACACCTGCCCGCTTCAAGGAGATCGGCGCCAAAATCCCCAAGGGCGTCCTGCTCGTGGGGCCGCCCGGCACCGGCAAGACGTTGATCGCCCGAGCCGTCGCCGGTGAGGCCGGGGTGCCCTTCATGTCGGTGAGTGGCTCGGACTTCATGGAGATGTTCGTGGGGGTCGGGGCCAGCCGGGTGCGCGACCTGTTCCAAACGGCCCGCAAGCAGGCTCCTGCAATCGTGTTCGTCGACGAGATCGACTCCATCGGCCGCAAGCGCGGCGCGGGACTCGGCGGAGGTCACGACGAGCGCGAGCAGACGCTCAACCAGATGCTCTCGGAGATGGACGGATTCGATACCTCCGAGGGCGTCGTGATGATCGCCGCCACCAACCGACCCGACATCTTGGACCCGGCGCTGCTGCGGCCGGGCCGCTTCGACCGCCAGATCGTCGTGCCGCTCCCCGACCTCGAGGAGCGCCTCCCCATCCTCAAGGTGCACTGCAAGGGCAAGCGGATGGCGGGCGACGTCGACCTCAGCGTGGTAGCGCGGGGCACGCCCGGCATGAGCGGGGCCGATCTGGCCAACCTGGTCAACGAGGCCGCCCTCCATGCGGTGCGCCGCGGCAGCGCGGAGATCGCGATGGCCGACTTCGAAACGGCGCGCGACCGGGTGCTGCTCGGCCAGCGCCGCGAGTCCATGGTGCTCTCGGAGGACGAGAAGGAGCGCATCGCCTACCACGAGGGTGGCCATGCGGTGCTGGCCTACGTGCTCGAGCACGCCGACCCCGTGCACAAGGTCACCATCCTCCCGACGGGCATGGCGCTGGGCGTCACCCACCAGCTCCCGATGGAGGAGCGTCACATCCACCCGCGCCAGTACATCGAGGATGCGCTGTGCGTGCGCATGGGCGGTCGCGTCGCCGAGCTGCTCGTCTACGGTGACCTGTCGACCGGCGCCGCCAACGACTTGGTGGGCAACACCGAGCTGGCCCGCAAGATGGTGCGCGAGTGGGGTATGAGCGACGCCATCGGCCCGATGGCCTGGGGCTCCCAGGGCCAGGTCTTCCTAGGTGAGGACCTCATGCACACCCGTGACTACTCCGAGGACACGTCCAAGATCATCGACGAGGAGGTCGAGCGCATCTTGCGCTCCGAGGAGCAGCGCGCCCACGAGACGCTGAGCAAGCACCGGGGCGGCCTGAACGCCATCGCCCGCGGCGCTGCTCGATAACGAGATCATCGACGGCGCCGAGGTGGCCCGCCTGGTCGACGAGGCCCACGGTTCGCCGGTGCACAGCGAGGGGGCCAAGGCGGTGCCGCACTTCAACGAGGCGGCCATCCACCCGCCCGCATCCAACGGGGCGGGCAACGGCCACGCACCCCTCCCCCGCGCCGACGCCGACCCCGCCATCAACGCGGCCACCGCGGCCGACGCGGCGGGACCCGAGCCGGTCGCCGTCCCGTCCCCACCCTCGGCCAGCCGCCCCGAGGCCGAGTCGTGGCCGCCGCCACCGTGGCCACCACCGGCCGAGCCGGAGGCACCCCCCGCCCGCTAGGCACGGGCGCACCGGAAATCGAACCAAACCGGAGCGCGCTGCGTCAGAAGGGGGGATGGTGGAGCACGAGCTCACGGACTGGCTCGAGGAGGGGTACGTCGCCTCCTTCCGCACCGCATGCCTCATCCTGGGCAACCGGGCGGACGCCGAGGAGGCAGTCCAGGACGCCTACCTGCGCGCCTGGCGCTTTCCGCGACTCGCTCTCGTCCGTGCCGAGCATCCGGCCCTGGCTCTACCGCGTCGTCGTCAACTCGTGCTACTCGAAGCTCCGCCGCGAGATCCCCCACCGGGACCGGCGCGCCGGTGACGAGCCGCTGGCTTCCGTACCCGAGCCGGCCGGAGACCCCGAGACGAAGGCGGAGCAGGGCGAGGTGGCCGAGGTCGTGCTGGCCGCGCTGCAGGAGCTCCCCGTGTCGTTGCGTGTGCCCGTCGTCCTGCGCTACTACGCCGATCTGAGCGAACACGACATCGCGCTCGCCATCGGCCGGCGTCAGGGGACGGTGAAGTCGCGCCTCCACGAAGCACGCCGCCGCCTAGCGGCCGACCCCGCCCTGGCCGCCCTGGCCGGCGCGGGGGACTCCCCTTCCGTTCAGGAGACCGGACCATGACCATGCTCGACGACGACCGCCTCGCCTCGCTCTTCGCCCGCGCCGGCGCCGCGTTCGACGTGCCCTCCTTGGGTGCCGACGACATCCTGGCCCGTGCCACGGGCCGGGTCCCGGGCGCAGACGACATGGACGGCCCCGACGGTGTCGACAACCCATCCGGCATCGACGACCCAGACGGCCGCGCCCGGGACGCCTTCGTCGCCCCCGGACCGGACGGCAAGGGCCGGTCGTACCGGCTCGTGGCCGCGGCTCGCCGGCACCGCGTCCTCTCGGTGGCGGCCTGCATCGTCCTCGCGCTCGCGCTCACCGCGACGGTCGGCGGGCTCGAGCGCGGCCCCTCGAGCCAGGTCGCCACCTCGACGCTGCCGCGGCCGGTGGCGCATGCCGTTTCCCCCGGGGCGACAACGACTGTCCCGCGCGGCCCCTCCGCCGGGTCGCCGCTGTTCAAATCCAACAGCGCGCCACCCTCCGCGGGCGGGGCCAGCGGGACCCAGGGTGCGACCGCAACACCCTCCGGCCGGACGCCGAACACCGCGCTGCCGAACGATGCTGTCGGGCAGTCGGCCAAGATCGAACAAACCGGGACCCTCGAACTGACGGTCGGGCGCGGCCGTGTGGGCCCGACGATGACGCAGCTGACTTCCCTCGCCGGTGCCTTCGGCGGCTTCGTGGCGAACTCGCAGACCCAGTCCGCAGCCGGCACGGGAAGCGTGCCCTCCGGGAGCATCACCCTGCAGGTGCCGGTGGACAATTTCTCGGCCGTGCTGAAGCGGGCGCAGGTTCTCGGCAAGACGACCGGCCTCACGACGAAGGCCACCGACGTGACCGGCCAGTACGTCGACCTGCAAGCGCGCATCGCGGCGCTCGAGGCCAGCCGGCAGCAGTACCTGACCATCTTGGCCAAGGCCGTCACCGTCGGCGACGTCCTGGCCGTGCAGCAGGAGATCGACACGATTCAGTCCCAGATCGAGCAGCTCCAGGGACAGCTGCAACTCCTCACCAGCCAGACGTCGTATTCGACGTTGACCGTGACCGCCAGCGAGGGCACGCCGCCTCCGCCGCCCCCGACACTGCCCGAGTCCGGTCTCGTACGGGCGTGGCACGACAGCATCGGTGGGTTTGTGGCCGGCATCGAAGGCTTGGTCCGGCTGGCAGGGCCGCTGCTCTTCGCGCTTGCGTGCCTCGGCGTGGTGCTGGTCGGCGGACGCGCTGGGTGGCGCCGCTACCAGCGCCACCGCTTGTAGAGGCTCACCGGCCGATCGGAGCGGCCAACGGAATCCCCGGCATCGTCACCACGCCGATGCCGCCGGAGGGGTTGGCGCTCTCGCTCGTGGCCATGGTCCCGTCAGCGCGCACGATGATCGGGTTGAGGCCGGCAGCCGAGAGCGGGGGCTCGATGGTCGAGCCGGCCGCCAGGACGCCCGTGGCGATCGGAATGTCGCCCGTCGACGTCCTCACGAATGCCGCGTAGGACTCGGCGCTTCCTGAGGCGTTCAACAGCGCCAAGTACGCGGGTGCAGCGCCACTCACGGCGGGATTCGCCGCCGTCCCGGGCGGGGGCACCACCCACATCCCGCTGGGCGACACCATGCTCGGGCCGTCGGTCGCCATCGCCATCCCGGCCTGGGGCGCTGGAGCCGACGCCGGCAGCAGGACCGTGCGCCCCACGACGACACCTGGGCCCCCGGCGGCGTCAATGATGGCCGAGTACGTCTCGTTGCGGGGGATCCGCGTCTGCGAGCTGGTCGCCAGGGCCCAAGTGCGTGCCCGGTGCCACCGTGTCGGTCAGCGGGGCCAACGGCCCCGAAGGCAGGCTGAGCCGCACCGTCACCGCTTCGGGCATGGTGCCCGGATTGAAGACGTCGATCTCCGAAACCCCGCCCCCCATCTCCTGCGCCTGGGGAATGGCCCATTGCAACCCTGGGTGAGCGGCACCCGGCACCAGCGAGAGACCGGTGGAGCCGGCGAACACCTGGACTTCGGCCGCCACCACACGCCCCGTCCGGGTGGAGACCACGGTGCTGACGGTCGAGACGTTCTGTACCTCGGACGACGCGCTCTCCACCGCAACCTGGCCCGCCTGCAACACGATCCCTTGGTAGTTGATGGGATGGACGGCCCCGCTCGGCGTCAGGAAGCTGAGGTCGACGACGACCGGAGTCGACGTCGGATTGAGCAGCGAGACGTACATCGCCGCGGAGCTGGCCGTCGTCCCGCCGGGGAAGTACCAGTTAGCCGACGTGCTGCTCTGGCACGGCGCCTGGGACCAGCCCGAGGAGCCGTGCACGGCCTGCGTCACTGCGACGCCGCCCCCCGAGAGCGTCACCGTCTCGGCTTCCCAGGAACCCGACGACAAGGCGGGGAGGGATGGCGCCGCCACACCGCGGGCTGGCACTGCGACGGGAGTGCGTGCGGAGGCGCCACCGTCGGAGACCGAAGTGATCGTCCCGGTCACGGGTGCGCTCGACCCGTTGGTCAGCACGAGAAAGCCTGGCGACACTCCCGACGCGGCGGACTGCCCCGTGCAGTACCAGGCGGACGACTCGGCGTCGGGCGCCCCGACCAGCGCGCTCGGCGTGGCCGCCGCGCCTGAGGTGGTGGAGTTCCCCCGGGCGCCCGCGGCAACGCCCACCCCCGCAACGACGACCACGACGAGGGCGAGCACCCGCCATCGGCGCTCCCGGCTGTGGTGGGCAGGACTCACGGCTGCCCCCGGGTTGCCCCGGTGCCCCGCCGCGGCCGGCCGAGGAGGGCGGCTGCCAGGATGACCCAGGCGCCCAATTCGAGCAGGACGGCTAACGGCACGTAGGGTAAACTCGAGAACGCGAGGGAGGCACGTCCGTGGACGCCTGCGTACTGAGCCGCCCAGCCGAACGCCGGGCGGCGGGGTGCGGCGCGGCCGTTGATGGTCAGCGAGAAGCTCCCCGCCGGTGCGTAGCCGGCGTAGACGGTGCCGGTCGCAACGGCGCTGGGCGCCCCCGTACCGCCCGCGAGGGCACTGAGCACGGGCTGCCAACCCACCACGTCCGCCGCACTCGGGAAGGACCACGCACGCACGACCGGCAGTGGTGCGGGGCGCTGTGCCGTCACCGGCATGACTACACCGTTCTCGAACACCTGCACCCCGACCTCGCCGGGCACGACTTGCAAGTCACCCTGCTGGAGGAGGTCCGCCGTGAGTCGGGAGGGAGGGGGGGCGCTGACCGACGGCGGTACGGTGCCCACCATGGACGGGGCCAGTCCATCCACCACCACCACGTAGCGCACGCCGGCTGGGGCGAGCAGCCGCCCCAGGTGCACGGTGCCGCCCGAGACGGCCAGGCGGACGGCGTCGGCCACCAGGTCGGCCGGACCCGGCCCAGCAGGAGTGAACACCTGGGAGGAGTCGGGGAGGGCCTCGGGCGTCAGCGCATAGGCCAGGCCAGGTTGCACCGACCAGCCGCCGGCGGGGAGCGCCCGCGGGTCACCGAGCCAGAGCACCCGTCCCACGCCCGTGGTGCTGGGGTGGGCAAGGAACGCGACGGGCTGCTCCACCCCCTGGGCCGGGAGACCCCAACGACCGTCGACCGCCCCGGCGACGACCGGCAGGAGACCAATCGCCGCGAAGACGAGCGCAACGACGCTGACCACCTGGCGCCACCCGAACGCGCGGCCGGTCAGGTCGTCCTCGAAGGCGGATATCCCCAGGCCCACGCAGACGGCGACGGCAAACGCAGCAGGGACCAGGACCACCGACTCCGAAGGCGTGAACGATCCCAGGTCGCCCCGTGTCGCCGCGAAGGCGAGGCCCCAGGAGGCGCAGGCCGTGACCCACAACCGTGCGGCCCAGGTCAGCTTGACCCCCTTCCCGAGCACCAGGGGGAGCGCCGCGCCGACGACCAGGAGCCAGACGAGGGGCGAGCGGGCTGCCGGCCCGATGGCAAAGCGGATGACCTCGCCCCAGTTCGGAGCAGAGGCACCCGCGATGGGCAGCCCGAAGATCGCGACGCTCCCTTTGCCCGCCAGCGCCGTCCCCACGACCCAGGGCGCCGCCAGGACCGCGGCGACAACCACCGCTCCGAGAGCCACGACGAGGACGCGCCACCCCGGATCACGGGTCCCGACCAGCAGCGAGCCCACGGTCCAAGACAGCGCGGTGAGGATGACTAGCGGGACGATGGCAGGCGCGACGCCCGAGGCCGCAGCGATCAGCGCGCCGAGAATGGCGATCTGGCCGGCGGGCCGGCTGCGCCATGACGTTCCGGGCTCCACCCGGTACGGCGCCACGCCCGCCGCCGCGGCCAGCCGCCAGGCGATGAACGGGAACACGGCATAGGCCACGAGGCCGTCCCAGCGGCCCGTGCCCAGCGCGCCGTAGGGCAACGGGAGCCCGAGGTAGCAGATGACCGCGATGACGCGAGCCCGGGGCGAGACGAGCGGCCGCATGAACCGGGAGACGCCCCACGCGCCGAGCGGGATGCAGCCGAGGAGCAGGATGCGCTGCAACGTCCCCATGGCGCCGAAGAGCACGGTTCCCGTGATGCCGACGAGGCCAAACGCGGGAGATGCCGGTGCTGTCGTGCCCACTCCGGCCGATTGCCAGCCCGAGACGAAGTGGTGCCAGTTCGTCGCCCACGACGGGAGCGGTGCCAACTGGCCGACGAGAGGGAGCGTCCCGAAGAAGAGATCGCGGGTCCCGAGCGCGAGCACGAGAAAGGTGATGACCACGGCGAGAACGCGCTGGCGGCCGGTGCCCAGCGGAGCCGAGCGGACCTTGCGACCAAAACGGTCACGCCCCGCCCGGCGGCCCAGGTCGTCCAGTTCGTCGAAGTCGGCATCCTCACTGAAAGCCAAGCCGACGCTCCCGGTGAGCACGGCAACCTCGGCGTGTTCGCCTTCGCGGTCCGACCGCTCCCTCGATGCGGCCGCAGCGTTGGCCGCAGCGAGACCCTGGTGCGAGAGCCGGCTGAAGTAGCGCGACAGGCGGGCGCTCCCGCGCATCTGCAGGCGGCGTACTTCTGCGTCGGGGAAGAGTCGGTTCTTCGCGAGCTCGCCGCGGAGCAGCGAGATCTCCCTCAGGCGCCGGGCATTCCACCGCCACGCGCCCGTGACGGCGCGCGGCACGGTCCGCGTCCCGGGCCAACACGGCGACGATGACCTCGCCCAGGGCCAGCAAGGCCGCCTGGGGTAGCACCCGCACCAGGTGGATCCGCGTGTAGCACTTGAGCACCGCCCGCAGCTCGTGGCGCCGCTGGAGCATCTGCATGGTGAGGGGATGGCGGCCCACGGCCTCTGCCTGCACCGCCAGCGGCTGGAGCCCACCGGCAACCGCCTCTCGATGCCGCACCCGCGCGTCGGGCGCGACGACGACGCGTGACCCCGCGACCTGGCTACGCCACGAGAGGTCGAGGTCCTCCCCCATGGCCATGATCCCGCTGTCGAACCCCTTGAGCAGACTGAACAGGTCGGCCCGCACGAGAATGCAGCCGCCGGGGGCCACAAAGACGTCGCGCACGGCATCGTGCTGGCCGTGGTCAACCTCCCCTTCGAGGATGCGGTCGACGACGGCACCGGTCTTGTCGCAGCTCATCCCGACGTGCAGGAGAATGCCTGGGTCGTCCCAGTTGACGAACTTCGGTGAGACGACGCCGGCGTTGGAGCGCACCGACTCCTCGACGAGCTGGTGGACGGCGTCGGGGTCGAGCGCCACGTCGTCGTGACACAACAGGAAGAAGGCAGCACCCTCGACCATGCCGAGCGCTTCGTTGGCCGCTGCCGTGTACCCGGGTCGATCCGGGAGGTGGCGGACGAAGGCATTGGGCAGGATGCGCCCCACTCGCTCGGTCACGTGAGCGACGTCGTCACCGGTCGAGAGCACCAGAACCGAGAGCTCGCCGTAGTCCTGCGCCGCCAGCGACGAGAGCGCCTCTTCGAACCAAGGCCCCGGGTCGGTCGTGACGACGACGGCGACCACGGCCGGCACTTGGGCGTCCATCAGGGGGCAGAGGCTATCCGCTGAGGCATCGGCCCCTTCAGGCACGAAAATGCCTTTCCAGGCACGAATATCCACCCCCGCTGCTTGCTACTGTTTAACAAAAGTGATACTCTTGTACGTGAACGCAACGGTCGGCCAATGACCCGTGGCGTGCCCATCTTCAGAGTGAACCGATCAGACAGGAGGCTCCCATGCCCGACGTAACCACCAACATCAGCGCCGTCTCCAAGGGCGTCACGGACCTGGCGCGCGACGCCGCGTACGTCGCCGTGGGTCTGGGGGTGCTCGGCTACCAGCGGGCCCAGGTCCAGCGGGTCGAGCTGCAGAACCGGCTGTCCCAGGACCTCGCCCTGGACCAGCGCCTGGGCGAGGTGCGCCAGGGTGTGGCCAAGGGGATCCAGCAGATCGACGAGCTCGCCGAGTCGGCCGCGCAGTTCGTCGAGACCACCTTGCAGCCCATTGAGGAGAAGCTTCCCCCGACCGTCACCCAGGTGACGTCGAAGGCCCGCGAACAGGCTCGCGAGGTGCGTAACCAGATCCGCCAGCGCGTCAACGCCGCCTGAGCGGTCCCGTCCTTCCAACGTCGACGACGCTCGCCTTCAGTCCGCCTCCCACGAGGCCAGGACGTCGGCGAGCGTCGTCGCGATCGGGATGTTTGCTTGCCACCCCGTGGCGACGTGCAATCGCGTCGCATCGCCGCGCAGCACGGGTACGTCGACCGGACGCACCAACGCGGGGTCTGTCTCGAGAGTGAGGTCGACCTGCGCCAACTCGAGGAGTTGTGCGGCGATCTCTGACATCGCAACGTCGCGGCCCGAGCAGACGTTGTAGACCTCTCCTACCTCACCCTGTTCGAGCAGCAGCCGATAGGCCGCCACGACGTCGCGGACATCGGTGAAGTCCCGCCGGGTGCTGAGTGTCCCGACCCGCAGGGACGTGGCGCCCGACCGTCGAGCCTCAACGATCCGCTTGGCGAATGCGGGCACGAAAAAGTTGGGCGACTGGCCCGGTCCGATGTGGTTGAAGGGCCGCACCACGATGACCGGTTGGCCGTATCCCCGGAAGGCCTGGAGCGCCACGACCTCGGCCGCAAGCTTGCTCGCCGCATAGGGGCTGGCGGGGGTCGTGGGGGTCGCCTCCCCCAGCGGGAGCTGCTCAGGCCCGACGACGCCGTACACCTCGGCTGAGCTGACGACCAGGACGCGGGGGCTTGCCGGCAAGGACCGGGCGGCCGCCAGGATCTCGGCGGTCCCCAGAACGTTGACCCGCAAGACCTGGCTCGGGTTCTCCCAACTCTCACCCACGTGGGTCATGGCGGCCAGGTGATAGATGGCGTCCGGCCTCACGTCAGCCATTACGCGACGAACAGCCGCGCCGTCGGCCACATCGGTCTCTATGTCGATGACCGCGACGTCGTCCCCGCGGTCCTTCAGATGGGCGGCCAGCCACTGGCCCACGAAGCCCTTCCCGCCCGTGATCAGCGCGCGCATGCGCGGAACCCTACTGCGAGGTCACCCCCGCCACCGCATAGGCCTGCATGTGCAGAGCGACGCTCGCCTCCCAGGTCCGCTCCCCCGCCACTGCGATGCCCCGAGCACGCCGCTCCGTGGCCCGGCCCTGCTCGAGTGCGGTGGCGAGCGCGCCGGCCAGCGCGCCAACGTCCGCCGGGGGCACGAGGAGCGCGGCACCGCCGGCCATCTCGGCCATCGCCGTGCCCTCCGTCGTCACCAGGGGTGCGCCACAGGCCAGCGCCTCGAGCGCGGGGAGGCCGAACCCCTCCTCGAGAGCGGGGTAGGCAACGACGGACGCCTGCCGCAGCAGGGCGGGCACGGCCCGCTCCGGGAGATAGCCCGTCCGGACGATCCGCTCCGCATGACGGGCCGCGGCGAGGGCACGCTCGGTCACGGCCATCCCCCAGCCGGTCTGGCCCCCGAGCACGAGCACCACGTCCCGGTTCGCGGCGGCCACCGCGTCAAAGGCAGCGACGAGCGGCGCCACGCCCTTGCGCGGCTCGAGGGTGCCAACGAACGCGACCAATGGCACATCAGTGGGAATTCCCAAAGCAGCAAGCACCGCGTCGTCCTGGCCTTTGGCGGGCTCGCTGGGCGAGAACCGCCCGTGGTCGACTCCGTGCGGCGCGACGACCACGGGCGCCCGCACCTCGCAGGACTCCCGGAGGCGGTCCGCGGTGACCTGGCTGACGCAAATCAGCACGCCGGCTCGGAGGGCCGCACGACGGATGGCCCGACGGAAGAAGGCGGCCTTGGAGCGCTGGTGCCACTCGGGATGGTCGAAGAACGTGCAGTCGTGGATCGTCACGGCGCACGGGACGGGCGATCTCGCCGGCATCGTGTAGTGGGGCCCGTGATGGACCTGCACCGCGAGCGAGCGCAGCACGGCCGGGAGGCCGATCTGCTCGAAGGCCAGCCGACTCGGCCGCGAGGTCGGCACGGCGCTGCGCACCGCAGCGCCGGCGGCAAGCTCGTGCCAGCGTTCCTCGTCGCCACGGCGCGCCACCAGAGTGAGGTTCACGTCCTCACGCTGGGCAAGGCCACCGGCGATGGCCATCGTGTAGTACCCGGCGCCTCCTGGTCGCGTCGGGACGGCTGAGACATCGAGGGCCAGTCCCAGAGGGCCGCTCACGACAGCGTCCTCCACAGGGCGATGTGGGCACGTGCCGCGGCATGCCAGGTCCGGGACAGTGCGTGCTGCGTGCCGCGCTCGGTCAGGTCGGCGCGCAGCCCGTCGTCCACCAACACCGCGACGAGGCCAGCCGCAATGTCATCCACCTCGAGCGGATCCACGACGATGGCCGGCGTGGGATCCGCCGCGCCCAGGTCGTGCACGCTCGGCACCTCGTTGGACACCACGACGGGTGTCCCGGCCCGCATGGCCTCGAGGGGTGGCAAGCCGTACCCCTCGGTCAACGGCACGTAGGCGAACGCGCGGGCACGGCGGTAGAGATCGGCCAGCACGGCGTCGGTGACCGCACCGGTGAAGACGACTCCATCCGTCTCGGGCGGCCGCGTTGGCTCGGGACCCCACCCCGCCGGTCCGACCACCAGCAGCGTCCACGGGCCGGGCAGCGAGGCGCGCACGCGGCCGAAGGCCGCCACGAGGCGGTCCAGATTCTTCCGGGGCTCGAGCGTGCCCACGCTCAGGAGGAACTCGTCCCGCACGCCGACCTGCCGGAGCAGCGCGTCGGCGGCCGTCGGGTCGGGTGCCGGGAGATGGTCGGCGCCCGCCGGCACGACGGTGAGCCGGTCGGCGTCGAAGCCGTAGGACTCGAGGTCCCCCGCCACGAGCCGGGACGGGACGACGACGGATGCGCCGTCCTCGCGGATCCGAGCCAACGCAGCCTGGTGCCATCGCCGCCCGCGCGGCGTCGTGGCCTCGGGGTGCCGTCGCCACGCGACGTCGTGGACGGTCACGACCAGCTGGCCCGTGCTGGAGCGATGCAGCCTCGGCGTGGCAAGTGACACTGAGTGCACGACGTCGAAACCCTCGGGGGCGCGGGACAGCCCGTGGTCCCACGCCCGGGTCTGGAGCGGCCCCGGGAGCCGCGACGCCAACACCGGCCGGCCGAAGCGGGCGAGCGGGTCGTCCGTCCGCGACCAGAGGTGACCACTGGGCCGGCTGGCCAGGAGCGTCACGTCGACACCCTCACCCTCAGCGGAACACTGGGCCAGCCCGCTCAGCAAGCCACGTGTGTGCGCACCGATGCCACCGGGCACGCGGCGCCGGAGCTGCTCGACCACGAGGAGCACGGAGGGCCGCTCCTCAGGCACGCGCGCCCTTGACCATGTCGCGGTACAGACCTTCCAGCCCGGCACCGCACCCCTCCCAGGAGAACCGCGCCGACCAGGCCGCGCCTGCGGCGATCAACCGGTGCCGCAGCCCGTCGTCGTCGAGGCAGTCGTCGAGCGCCTGGACGAGCCCGTCGTGATCGCCGGGATCGACCATGAGCGCCCCGTCCCCGAGGACTTCGGGCAACGAGCCGGCACGCGTCGCCACCACGGGCACGCCGGCGCGCATCGCCTCCAAGGGTGGGAAGCCGAACCCCTCATAGAGTGAGGGGTAGGCGAGGACACTGGCGCGCGACAACAACACGGCCAGGTCACGCGTCCCGACCCACCCCGTGCGCACGATCCTGTCTCGGGCCGGCGAGGCGGCGACGGAAGCGGCGAGCGCCTGCTCACCCCATCCCGGCGGCCCAGCAAGCACGAGGGAGAGATCGCCGTGGCGGGAGGCCACGTCACCAAACGCCGCCACCAGCCCCGGTAGGTCCTTGCGAGGTTCCGCCGTCCCCACCGCCAGGCAGTACCGCCCGGACACCGACGGGAGCAGCCGCGCCAATGTGGCCGCCGTCTCAGCCTCCGCGACCTCGGGCAGGCCGGGGACCCCGGGGTGGACGACCCGCACGCGGGCGGGGTCGGCTCCGAACGCGTCGATCACCTCTCCCGCCACGAAGGCCGAGTCGGCGTGGACCCAGGCCCCCCGCCCCAGCGCACGCCGGATCAGCCCGGGGTAGGCCAGCGTCGCCTCGTTGCAGAGCTCGGGGTGATGCAGCGGCGTGAGGTCGTGCACCGAGACGACAGTGGCGGCGCGTCCCGCCGGAGGCACGACGAAGTTCGTGCCGTGCACGACGTCGGCGGATCCGACGAACCACTCCAGCGGTGGCGCGTTCCAGCGCGCCCAGAGCGCGTGCAACGGCCGGGCCGGCATCGGCCGCTGGCGCGCGACGACGCCGGCAGGCAGCTCTGCCTCGATCCGGCCGCGCCGCCGCCAGCTCACGGCGTACGCGCCGACCTCGATGTCGGGACGGGTCGCCAGGGCACCGAGGGCGCCGTAGCAGAAGGCTCCGATGCCCGTGGGGAGGCCGAGCAATGGCGTCGCGTCGAGCGCAACGCGCAGCCGCGCCCGCTCGGCGGGCCGGGACGTGCCCACGGCGCTCAGGTCGTGATCGCCCCGTCGATCGAAAGGATCGCTCCGGTCACGTAGTCCGCTTCGTGCGACCCGAGGTAGGCGAAGGCCCCCGCGATCTCGTGCGGGTAGGCGAACCCGATCGGGGTCATCAACCGCTCGATCAGCTTCCAGTCGGCGTCCTTGGGCGGCCCGAAGTTGTGGATGATCGGGGTGTCCACGCCGCCGGGCGCCACGCCGTTCACCCGGACGCCGCGCGCCATGTACTCGACCGCGAGGGCCTTGGTCAGCATCTTGACACCACCCTTGGACGCGGAATAGGCGGCGGAGTACGGCTGGCCGACGATGCCTGCCGTCGAGACGGTGTTGACGATCGCACCACCGTGCTCGATCATTCCCGGGAGCACCGCACGGCACATGAGGAAGGTTCCGGTCAGGTTGACCGCGATGATCTTGTCCCAACCGATCAACGTCTGCTCGGGCGTGTGCGCAAACCCGCCGATGCCTGCGATGTTGCACAGGTTGGTGATGTGACCAAGCTCCTCACGAGCCTGGGAGACGGCACCAGAGACGGCGTCCTCGTCCGTGACGTCGCAGCGCAACGCGACGGCGCTCCCTCCGGCGTCACGGGCCTCCGCGTTGATCTCGGCCGCCACCGCGTCAATGGCGTCGGCCGCCAGGTCGAGGCATGCCACCGCGGCACCCTCGGCGGCCAGCCGGCGCGCCGTGGCCCGCCCAATCCCGGAGCCGGCCCCGGTGACCACCGCCACGTGTCCGGCGTAACGGCCGGGTGTGACCGCTTCGGGCGCCGTCCCCCTGGTGGGATCCGACTGCCCGACTCTTGTGGTGGGGCTCATGCAGGCTCCTTCTTGTCTTCTGCTCCGGTGGGCTCACTGCCTAGCACCCCGGAGCCGGGACCACGACTCTGCGCCAGGTGCACGCGCCGCTCGTCGGCCCCCCGTAGACCGAGCGCAGCGAGTGCGGCGGGGTCGACCTTCATCATCGGGGTCAGGGGCAGTTCGTCGACGACCACGAGGGCGTCGGGAGCCTTGTAGTCGGACAGAGAACGGGCACAGTGCGCCCGCAGTTCGCCGAGGTCGGGCGCACTGGCGCCGGCCTTGGCCTCGACGACAGCAACTCCTATCTCACCGAGGACGTCGTCGGGCACGCCGACCACCGCGACCCGGGCGACCCCAGGGTGGGACGACAGCGTCTCCTCGACCTCCGCCGGATAGATGTTGTAGCCGCCCCGGATGTAGCGCTCGTGCGCCCGCCCCGACAGCTGGAGATTCCCCCCCGTGGTGAGCCTCCCGAAGTCGCCGGTGGTCAGCCAGCCGTCGGCGCCGAGGACGGCGGCCGTCGCCTCCGCGTCGATGAGCTCGTCGGCGCGGCGCCCCCGGCCCGGACCACGGCCCCAATAGCCGCGCATGGTGGCGGCCGAACGGAGCAGGACCCGGCCGACCGACCCGACCGGGACCGCTGTGCCCTGATCGTCGACGATTGCCAGTTCGACGCCGGCGACGGGGCGGCCCACCGTCGTGGCCACCTCCTCGTCGGACGACGTCAGCGTGGTGCCGGTACCGAGGGACGCCTCCGTCGAGGTGTAGCGGACAACGACGGGGACGCCAAAACGGCGGCGCACTTCGGCCACCAGTGCGGCGGGCACGCGCGCCGCCCCTGTCCCGACGACTCGCAGCGCGCCCAGATCGGCCCGAGCCAGGTCGGCGCTCGCGAGCATCAAGGTGTATTGCGTCGGCACGCCCTGCGCCACGGTCACCGACTCGTCCGCCATGATGCGGATGGCATCGTCGGCACGCCACGGCGTTGGCGTGATGATCGTCGTGACGGCGTTGGCGATCTCGTCCCACGCCCGCGTCATGTAGCCCACGTGCGCGAAGGGCAGCGGCGAGAGCCGGCGGTCGCCCGGCTGGCTCAACGCGTCAGTGCCTCGCGCCACCGCGGCCAAGTTGGCGTGGTCAAAGAGCGCTCCTTTGGGTTGGCCGGTGGTCCCGCTGGTCCAGACCACCGCCACCGGGTCGTGCGGCCCGAGGAGGGGCCACTGCCCAGGCGGGTCCTCGGCCCACGCCGTTGCCATCTCGCTCCGCTCGACCACGTCGACGCCTGTGATGTCTGGTGTGGTCGTGTCGGGGTCCGCCACGAGGAGCACCGGCGCCGCCCGCTCGACGATGGATGCCATTTCGCCCGCACCCATGCGGGGATTGATGCCAGAGGTGATGGCTCCCAGGCGAAGCAACGCGGCGTACAGGACCGCGTAGTCGATCGAAGATGGCAGGAGCAGACACACGACGTCTCCCTTGCGGACGCCGCGGCGGGCCAGGTCGCCCGCGACGCCGTCGGCGGCGCGATCCCACTCCGCAAAGGTGAGGTGCCGGCGCCCGCCTTCCCCGGCGGGCTCGACGTACGCCTCGAGGTCACCGTTGACCTGCGCCGCCTGCCGCAAGAGCGACACCACGGTCTGGTGCCGATCCGAGGGTATGCGCTGTGGCATGGCGGGCGGCGATGGTATCAGGGGCGGCCCGACGGACCGCCGCACGGACGCTCCTATGCTCGCGGCGTGCTGGTGGCCCTGTGCGGCGGCGTCGGGGCCGCCCGGATGCTCTCCGGGCTCGTGCGCGTCATGCCGCCGGGCGAGATCACGGCCATCGTCAACGTGGGCGATGACATGGTCCTGCACGGTCTGCACATCAGCCCCGATCTCGACACGGTCACCTACACGTTGGCCGGCATGGACAATCGCGAGACCGGATGGGGCGTGGCCGGTGAGAGCTGGGCTGCCATGGACGAGCTCGCCCGTCTCGGCGGTGATGACTGGTTTCGACTTGGCGATCGCGACCTGGCGACCCACCTGTTCCGCACGGGGCGCCTGCAGGCGGGCGAGACCCTCAGCTCCGTAACCGCTGACCTCTGCCGCCGCCGCGGCGTTTCGGTGCACATGATCCCGGTGACCGACGACCCGCTGCGCACCCGCGTGACGCTGGCCGAGGCAAGCGGGTTGGGACCCGCCGGCACGGAGGTCGATTTCCAGGACTACTTCGTGCGGCTGCACCACGAGGTGGCGGTGAGCGGCGTGCGGTTCGAGGGCGCGGGCTCGACTCGGCCCGCACCTGGGGTCATGGAGTCTCTGCAGACCGCGGACACGATCGTGGTGTGCCCGTCGAACCCCGTCGTCTCCATCGGGCCCTTACTGGCCGTCCCGGGCATCCGCGAGGCGTTGACCGCTCGCAGGACACGGGTCGTCGCCGTGTCGCCCATCGTGGCCGGAGCCGCCTTGAAGGGTCCCGCCGACCGGCTCATGGCCGAGCTCGGGGCGGAGGCGTCGGTGGCGGGGGTGGCCAGGCTCTACGCCCCATGGGTGGGCACGCTGGTCGTGGACGTGGCCGACGAGTCCAGGGCCCCGAGCGTGGAGGCGGAGGGAGTCCGCTGTGTCGTGACCCCCGCCATCATGAGCTCTCCCGAACGAGCGGCGGACCTGGCCCGGACGGTCCTCGATGCCGCAGGCTGAAGGGATGCGGGTGCTCCCGGTCGCGGGGGTCGGCGAGGTGACGCCGGGGACGGACCTCGCCCGGTTGATCGCCGAGTCCGTGGCGCCGGCATGCCCCGACGGGCCGCGGCTCAACGACGGCGACGTCGTCGTCGTCACCCAGAAGATCGTGTCCAAGGCGGAAGGCAGGCTCGTCGCGATCGATCATCGTGATGCCGGGGCGAAGCTGACGCTCGTCGCCCAGGAGTCCACCCGCATGTTGCGCCGCCGCGGTGATCTCGTCATCAGCGAGACCCGTCACGGCTTCATCTGCGCCAATGCCGGCGTCGACCTGTCCAATGTCGCCGACGGGACCGCCGCACTCCTCCCCGACGATGCCGACCGCTCGGCCCGTCGGATCAGGGCGGGGCTGCTGAACGCCCTCGGCGTCAGTGTCGGAGTCATCGTCTCGGACACCTTCGGCAGGCCGTGGCGGCGCGGCGTCACTGATGTGGCAATCGGATGCGCGGGCGTGGCCGCCGTCGTCGACTTGAGGGGCACCCACGATGCGGGGGGCCGCGAGCTCACGGCAACTGAGGTCTGTGTCGCGGACGAACTCGCCTCCGCGGCCGAACTCGTGATGGGCAAGGACCGGGGCATTCCGGTCGCCATCGTGCGCGGCGTGCCCCAGGAGTGGCTGCGCCCAGCGTCGGTCAAGGCCGAGATCGTCCGTCCGCCGGAGGAAGACCTCTTTCGCTGAGCCCGCTCAGCCCCGTCGTTCGCCCACGAACTCGAGGACGGCGCGCGTCCCGTCGGCCAACTCGGTCCAGGGGCGCCATCCGAGCTGAATGGCCGCCCGCTCAATGTCGAGGCTCGAGCGCTGGAGCTCACCCGGCCGCGCCGGCGCCATCACCGGCGTCACCTCGGCACCCGCCTGGGCCACCATGGTGGCGAACAGGTGGTTGACCGACGTCTCCCGCCCCGTGCCGATGTTGCAGATCAGACCGCCGCCCCTGGTCGCGGCCCGGACGAAGGCGTCGACGACGTCGTCGACAAAAACGAAGTCCCTCGTCTGCTCTCCGTCCCCGAAGATGGTCACCGGATCGCCACGCAGGATGCGCTCGGCGAAGATGGCGGCCACTCCGGCCTCTCCATGGGGATCCTGCCGGGGCCCATAGACGTTGCCCAGGGCGAGGGCGCAGAACTCGAGGGCGTGCATCTCTCGGTAGGCAATCAGGTAGTCGATCACCGCCTTCTTGGCCACCCCGTAGGGCGACAGTGGCTGTTGGGGGTGCGACTCACGCACCGGGAGATCCTCGGGGCTCGGTTCTCCGTAGAGCGTGCCGCCGCTGGCGGCAAAGACCACGCGCTCGGACTCGGCCCGGCGCGCCCCTTCAAGGATGTTGAGGGATCCGACGATGTTGACCGTGGCGTCGAAGGCGGGGCGGGCGACCGAGACCCGCACGTCAGCCTGCGCAGCGAGGTGAAAGACGAGCTCGGGGCGCCGACGGGCCATGAGCTCGACGACGGCCGGGCGCGCTGATATCGAGGTGGTGGATGGTGAGCGCCCGGCCCGCGCTGCTCCGTGCTTCCGCGAGATTCGACAGAGAACCGGTCGAGAAGTCGTCGACGACATCGACCTCGTGCCCCTCGACCAAGAGGCGGTCGACCAGATTGGAACCGATGAAACCTGCGCCTCCCGTGACTAGCGTCCGCATACCTGTCCTCTCAGCCTGAGACACGCTCGCCGTCGACCAGAGTCCCCGAGGAGACCACCGCATCAGCACCAAGCACAGAGACCGGCCGGACGTCGCCTCGTTGGCCGACGATGGAACGAGGGCCCATGACGGAGCCGGACACTTTGGCATCTGCGGCGACGTGGCAGCCCTCCATGACCACCGAGTCGGCCACGAGTGCGCCGGCAGAGACGACCGATCCACGCCCGACGACGCTGCGCTCCACCCGGGCCCCGGGCTCCACCACGCATCCCGAGAGGAAGACGGTGGGTCCCACCACATCACCCTCCACCTTGCTGTCACCTTCCGTGAAGATGCCCTGGCCCTGGTCGACCAGGCCGGGCGCGACGACTGGACCGCGCTTCAGTTTGACGTAGTCGAAGTTCGCGTCCAAGTACGCCGAAGGGGTTCCGGTGTCGAGCCAGTAGCGGTCATCGGAGCGGGCGAAGAGCGCGCGGTCGCGCACCATGGCGGGGAAGGTCTCCCGCTCGATTGAGACCCGGCCGCCCTCCGGGATTCGGGCCAGGACGGACGCCTCGAGCACATAGGTCCCCGCGTTGATCTCGTTCGTGGGCGCCTCGTCGCGCGGTGGCTTCTCGACGAAAGCGGTTACCCGACCCTCGTCGTCGGTCGGTACGACGCCAAACGCTGACGGGTCGGCCACAGGGTGCAGAGCGATCGTTCCTTCAGCACCCCGCTTGCGGTGAAACGCGATGAGGCTCGTCAGATCGAGGTCCGTGAGGACGTCACCGTTCACCACGACGAAGGTTTCGTCGATGCCAGCGAACGCCGCAGCAAACCGCACCGCCCCCGCCGTATCGAGGGGTTCGGGCTCGACCGCGTAGACCAACCGGATCCCAGCGGCGTGCCCGTCGGGATAGGCCTTCATGAAGGCGTCCGGCAGGTATCCCAGCGACAGGACCGCCTCGTCGACACCGTGGTGAGCGAGGTGCCCGAGCACGCGCTCGATCATGGGAACCCCGACGATAGGGAGCATCTGCTTGGGTGACGTGAGCGTCAGTGGACGCAATCTCGTCCCCTCGCCGCCGACCAGGACGACTGCCTTCATTACTTCGTCGTGGTGCTGGACGAGGATGCCGTCGTCGTCGTGGTGGACGGGGGCTTCGTCGTGGTGGTCGAAGCCGGGACGCTGGTTGTGGTCGCGGCGGAGGGGGCGATGGTCGTCGTCGCGCCAGCAGCCGTGGTCGTCGTCGTCGCCACCGGCTGGCCGCCTTGCAGCACCTGCACAAGTGCGAGAATGGTCGAGCTCGGGGGCTTGGGCAGCTGCGTGTTGGCGGGCACGAAGCCGACGGTAATCACCTGGCGGTTGACGAACTTGAGATCGGCCGGCTTCACCGAGGTGACGCCGCCGGTCTCGACCTGCTCCTGCTGCCCATTCTTGTTGGTCTTCGTCGTCAGCACCCACAACCGAGCCTGCACTTCGCCCACTTTGCCGGCGTCGGGTGTGCCAGCCGCGGACTTCTGACCGTTCTTGTACTCGGGTACCTGAGCGGACGGGTACTTCACGGTGGTATTGGTCAGCGTGAGACCGGTGTACCCCTGGGCAAACTTGCCCAGGGTCGCGTTGTTCCCAGCCTCGCTCGCGGTCTTGGGCGCGATGAGCAGGACGCCGCTGCCCGTCGTGGTGAGTCCCGTTTTGGCCGGGACGGGCGACGCGGCGAGCGTCGGCTCCATGGTGCCGCAGATGTCGAAGGCGAGAGCAGCATGCCAGGTCGTGTTCGTGGTCGGCTGGACAACGGGCGGGCTCTGGTCGTAGTGGTACTTGGCGAACGCGACCGATCCGAGCCCGACGAGGACGATCACGACCAACGCGGCATACCAGTTCACTGGCATCTGCCCGCGATAGGTGGCGCCACCGCCCGTTGCGGCGGCGCGAGCGACCGATTTTCCAGAGGAGCTTCTCGCCATGGCGGGTGGCAACCCTACAGCCTCGCCGGGTGACCTCCCGCGGCAGGTGACCCGTTGAGCAGGTCACGGTAGAGGGCGGTCGTGTCGGGATGGAGGCAGTCCTCCTGAATGCTTTGGCGCGGCCGCTCCCGGGTCCGGTCGGGTGGGCCGCCCGCCTCGCCGGCCAGGGTGCGCAGCTGGGCCATGGCGGAGCGCAGCCCGGCCCGATTGCCCTGGGCCGACGTGGCACGCAGCAAGGCGCGATAGAGGCGCTCGTCGTAGGGACTGACGAGGAGTGCCCGCCGGGTCACCCATTCTGCTTCGGCGCCGCGGCCGCACCGGACAAGCGCGTCCGCTCCGCGCAGCGCTGTGCGTGCCACCAATGACTCGATGTCCGACTGCGTGCCGTCGAAGACTGCCCAATCGGTGCGATGCAGACCGGCGAAGAGCCGACCGTGGATCAGCCGCATGGCACGCAGGAGCACATTCGGGTCGCCCGACTCTGCGAGGGATGCGAAGCGCTCGACATCCGTTCTGGCCAAATCGCGGAGACGAAGACCGACGCCGCGGTGGAAGGTACGGCCCTCCATCGGCGGCCCTACCCAGTGCTCGCCTGGCGTCCGAACAGGTCGAGTGCACCGTCGAGAGCGTGACGGCACGGTCGGGCCAGATCGCCAGTGACCACTCGGCGTGACGGACCGCGCGCCGATGGAAGGCGAGGTACACGACGAGCTCGAGCGCGGCCGAGCGGTGAAAGGGTTGGGCCGCGCCCCGGACGACAACTGGGCCGAGCACTGAGACTTCGACGCCGTCGGTCACGCCGGGGAACGGTCGGTCTGGCGCTGCGTGGGGGCGGAGGGATTCGAACCCTCACTGGGGACGGTTTAAGCGCCCTGCCTCTGCCTGTTGGGCTACGCCCCCGGAAGACCATTCTTGACCGAGTTGAGGGTCGCAACGAGGATGGAGAGACCGGTCAAGTCGACGCCGATCAGCCAGGCACGCCGGAGACGAGGGGTCGATGACGCTCGAGGACAGCCAGTTCCTCGTTGCGCGGAGCGTCCTGGAGTCCGGTCTTTGCGCCGAAGATCATCGTGGCGCGACGGGCAGGATCCCAGGAGCGCCATGCACCGATGCCGTCGTGCGTCGGGTCCCCGGTGCGGGCGAAGGCAAGCCACGCGCGCTGCATCTGATCGGAAAGCAGGGCGACCGCGGGGCCCGACCCCGAGAAGACCTGCACGACCGGATGATGCACGGCTCCAAACACAAAGGGCAACTCGAGTGCATGGCATGAGCCGAGGATCCCCCCGAACGCCGGGGACTCCCAGTCGAACAGGTACACAAAAGCGCGCGATCCTCGTGCAGAGTGGGCCGCAGCCAGCTGCAGGCTCGGCCAGCGGAAGACAACATCGGTGCCAATGCCCACCCAGATGTCCCGTGCTTCGGTGGGCTCCGCACGGGCTCGCCTGGCCGCCTTGTACGCGTCGATCACCTCGTCGGCGGACATGTCAGGCACGGCATTGGCGACCCACCGCCGGGTGCCGCCCTCGTCGAGCGCCATGAGGGCGGGGTTGCCGAGGCCGAAGAGGGTCAACTCGTCCCGGTTCGTCCCAATCAGCAGGTCGATCCCGGTCGCAGCGCCACGGGCCACGGCGGCCAAGGGATGGTCGGGAAGGAAGACGCCGTCGACGACGGGCAGGAAAGGCAAGGGCATCATGCCCGGGTCCGGCCGCCGCCGGCCGAGCTCCTCCGTGGCTGCAACCAGTTCGGAAGCCGGTACCCGCTCAAGCGACTCCCGGTCGCAGGACGCGATGCCGAGCACTGCTGCCATACGTTCGGCCGATCGCTCCGCCTCCTGCACCGAGTGGACGTGGGCCCCGCCGCTCTGCACGACGGCACGGGAAAAGAGGCCGGTGGCGGTGGGCGCGCCCAACAGCGTGGCCACACTGAACCCGCCGGCCGACTCGCCGAAGATCGTGACGTTGGCCGGGTCGCCACCAAAGGCCGCAATGTTGGCGTGCACCCACTGAAGCGCGGCCACCTGGTCGTGGATGCCCCAATTGCCCACCAGTCCCTCGGTATCGCCCAGGCGACGATGACCCAAGAAGCCCAAGGCTCCGAGCCGATAGTTGAACGTCACCACCACGGTGTCGCCGTTGCGGACCAGATCGCCGCCCCGATACAGGAACACCGACCCGCTGCCCGACGTGAACCCACCCCCGTGGATGAAGACCATCACCGGTCGTCCCTGCCCGCGCTCCGTCGTCGGCGCCTCCGGCAGATCCGGCGTCCAGACATTGAGCGAAAGGCAGTCCTCACTGTGCGGTTCAGAGGTCTCGGGGTCCGAAGGACTGGTGAGGCCAGGCACGGCGGCCGATTGCGGGGCGATCGGGCCGAACGTCGACGCGTCCCGAACTTCGTCCCATGCGTCAGGAGGAACCGGCGGGCGCCAGCGCAATTCGCCGACTGGCGCCTGTCCGAAGGGGATGCCTGAGAACGACCAGAGGTCGCCGCGCCAGACGCCCCTGAGCCTCCCCTGGGTCACCGACACGACACCCCTCACGTACGGTCACGCTACGGACGAGGAACGCCGGGGTCAATGGTGCCGACCGTGAACGGCACGAGAACTCGGGTCGCAACCGGACGGAAACGATCGGGTGCCGAGTTTGCCACCATGTAGCCGTTACGCTTTGCCGACGTGGGTGCAGTGAATTGTCGGGGCACTGTCCGCAGGCGGACCCGTGTCGCCCGAGCGAGCGTGATCGCCGGCTTCCTCGGTGTGTGGCTGTCGGCCGCGGGCCCGAGCGGGGCCGGCGCGACGACGTCCACCACCCTTCCCGGGCCGGCGCCGAACCAGTCGCAGATCGATGCGACGAAGTCTCAGGTCACTCAAATTGAGAACACGCTGGCGCAAGAGGAGCAGCAGACCTCGATCCTCGACGACAAGTACAACACCGCCGTGCAGAATCTGCAGAACGCACAGAGCTCGCTCCAGTCGATCGCTGTCAGCCTTGCCCACGACCGTTCGGCGGTCGAGGCCGACAAGCGGCAAGTGAGGGCGGACGCCCTGGCCGCGTATGTCTACGCCACTCCCGAGACCGGGCTCGCCTCCTACTTCTCCTCCTCGGCGACGCTCAACCAGGCCCGCAACCAGTACACGGAGCAAATCGTCGGCAACCTCACGAAGGACGAAGGCACCCTTCAGCATTCCGCGGCCCGGCTACAGACAGAGCAGGTCCAGCAACAGACCGTCGCCGCGCAGGCCCAGTCCGAGGCGGCTCAGGCCAAGTCATTGGCACAGGCCAACGTGCAGGAGGCCGCCGCGACCAAAGCGACCCTCGCCCAGGTACAGGGGCAGCTGGCTCAACAGGTCGCGCAGGCAGCCATTGCGGAGGCGCAGCAGGAGGCCGCGGCAGCGGCGGCAGCGGCCAGCGCGGCGCAGAGGCAGCAGGCTGCAGCAGCCGCGGCCACAGCGGCGACCGTCGCCGGAGCGGTCGGTGGCGCGTCCAGCGGGGCGGCCGCGACCGACGCCGCCAACCAAGCGGCCGGAGCGGGGCCAGTCGGCGGCTCGTCTCAGGGCAGCGGTGGCGGCATGGCAGCGGTGCAGGCAGCGGTGTCGCAGCTGGGTGTGCCCTATGTCTTCGGCGGCGAGCAGGCAGGGGTGGGATTCGACTGCTCAGGTCTCGTGCAATGGGCTTGGGCGCAGGCCGGCGTGACGATGCCGAGGACGACCGAGACGGAGTGGCCGACCCTGACTCACGTACCGCTGGACGCCCTGCAACCCGGCGACCTGCTCTTCTATTACAACCTTGACGGTGACAACCAGGTAGACCATGTCGTCATGTACACCGGCTCGGGACCCTACGGGACCAACACCGTGATCCAGGCCCCCTTCACGGGTTCCACCGTCTCCTATTCGCCCATCTTCACCGCCGGCCTCATCGGGGCGGCCCGGCCCTAGCGCGGCGACCCCGATGGCGCCCGGCCGGACGACCAAAGGGGCGGCCAGCAGGCGTTCTCGACCAGGACTCCAACAGTCCAGGGTCGGTACGATGGCACGATGGTCAGCGGGCGTCCGGTTGCGGGTGAAGCGAACCGATCGACCGCCGTCGTTCCGATCCGCGTGAAGACCGACGACCCCGAGGAGCGGGAGGATCCGCGGTTGTCCGACGTGGATGAGTGGGGTCGATCCGAGCGGACGAGGGCAGTGGCACGCGCCATCTACGAGCCGATCTACTCGAAGTGGTTCCGCGGGGAGTGGGAGGGGCTCGAGAAGATCCCCACCGACGGTGGCGCGTTGCTCATCGCCAACCACGCGGGGCGATCCCCTCCGACGCACCGGTCATCATGCACGGTCTTGAGAAGGAGCTCGAACGCCCGGTCTATGGCATGGCCGACTACTTCTTCAGGTCAGTGCCGGTCGTCGGGACTCTCTGGGCCCGCGCCGGCGGGGTGTCGGCCCGGCCCGCCAACGTGTACCGTTTGCTAAAAGAGCAGCGGCAGCTCGTACTCGTCTTCCCCGAGGGGACCAAGGGTCCGTCCAAGTCATTTACTGACCGCTACCAACTCCGTCGGTTCGGGCGCGGCGGCTTCGTCGAAATCGCCATGCGGGCAGGCATCCCCGTGATCCCGATCGCCGTCGTTGGCTCGGAGGAAACGATGCCCGTGCTCCTGCGTCTGCCGACACTGGCGAAGATCATCGGTGTGCCCTACGTCCCCATCACCGCCAACCTCCTCGCCTTCGGGCCCCTCGGTGTGGTGACTCCCTTCCCCGCCAAATTCAAGCTGCGGGTGCTCGATCCCGTCCGATTCGACGTGCCAGCGGATCAGGACCGGTACTCGAAAAGCAGGATCATGGAGGAGTCCGAGCACATTCGTACCCAACTCCAGGAGGCCGTCTACGACATGTTGCGCGACCGGCGCAGCGTCTGGTTCGGCTGAACCACGATGAGCCAGCGCGTCCTCGTCACGGGTGCCGACACCTTCTGGGGTGGCCGCATGATCCAGGCGCTCGAGACCGACCCCAGCATGACCGTGATCCTGGGCATGGGATCCCGCGCTCCATCGGTTCCCTTCGAGCGAGCCGAATTCGTTCGGGCCGACCAGAACTACTCCATTCTGAACAGGATCGTGAAGGCAACCCAGGTTGACACGATCCTGCACACCTTCATGATCACGAACTCGGCCACGGTGCCGAAGCGCGCCATGCACGAGATCAATGTCATCGGGACGATGAACCTCCTCGCGGCGGCTGGAACCGCCGGCTCGTCGGTGCGCCACATCGTCGTCAAATCCTCGACGCTGGTCTACGGCTCTGCCGCGAGCGACCCAAATACCTTCCACGAAGACACACCACGCATAAGTCCCGTGAGGAACAGCGTCGAGCGCGCCCTGGTCGAGGCAGAGGGACTCGTGCGCGACTTCTCAGAGGACAACCCGGCCACTCGGGTCACCGTTCTCCGCTTTGCCAACGTGCTCGGCACGCACTTGACGACGCCAATCAGCCGCTACCTGTCGCGACCCGTTTGCCCGGCCATTTTCGGGTTCGACCCTCTCCTGCAGTTCGTCGAGGAGGATGACGTCGTGCGCGCCCTTCTCCACGTGACGCAACGCGGCATCCCCGGCCTCTACAACGTGGCCGGCGACGGCCGCCTCCCCTGGAGCGAGGTGGCGGCACTCTGCGGGACTCGGCTCGTCCCCGTTTCGCCGTTCAGCCCCCTGAAAATCAGGCCCCTGGCACGGCTCTTCGACCTACCCGAAGAGCTCGACGACCTCCTTCGCTACGGACGAGGCGTCGACACGCGCCGGTTCGCCGGAACGGGGTTCACCTACAACACCACGAGCGCCGGAGCAGTGCGATCGTTCATCAGGGCGCTCCGCTTGCGCCGGCAATCAGGCCGAAAGCCACTGTCGTACACCTACGAGCACGATGTGGAGCAGTTCTTTCGTCATTCTCCATCCGTGGTCGCGGCCAACGACATCTGACGCTCAACTGTCCAGCCAGTCGTCCACCAACCTCGGCTCGCGGACCCCCCATTCCTCTGCTGTGATCGCATACCGCACGTGGTCTTCCCACACGCCGTCGATCTCGAGGAAGCGCTGTGCAATCCCCTCTTCGCGTATTCCGAGCTTCTCAACCACCCGCCGACTGGCCAGGTTCCTTGGGATGATTGAGATCTCCACGCGGTGCAGCGAGATCGCCTCGAAGGCGAACCGCAACGTGACCACGACGGCTTCGGGCACCAGCCCCCGTCCCGCCAGTGACTCGTCGATCCAGTAGCCAATGAACGCGCTTTGGAACGGCCCACGCTGAATGGACGAGAGCGTGACCTCGCCGGCGAAGCGCTCGCCCACGAAGATCCCGAAGCCGTAGCCGGTGCCGAGGTGACGCTCGCGTTCGCGGATGCCACAACGCGCTGCGAAGCTGGGCCGGTCCTCCGATGGGACGGGCGCACCCTTGGGGCGCGGTTCCCATCGCAACAGCCAGTCGGCACACCGCGTGCGTACCTCGTGCCAGGCGGGGAAGTCGTCCTCAGTGAGTGAGCGCAAGAGGACACGTTTGCCCCGTAGTTCAAGCGGCGCGTGGCGTACCGCCCTGGCGGCCGTCACCGTCCGAGTACCTCGGCCAGTGCTCCCAGGAGGGCGATGACGTTTCTCCGCCGCGCCGTATGTCCCATGCAGCCGATGCGCCAGACTTGGCCGGCCAACTGCCCCGCTCCAGCTCCGATCTCGATGCCGTAGACGTTCAGCAACTCACGTCTGACGGCGACCTCGTCGACGCCGTCGGGCACGCGCACTGTCGTCAGCTGGGGTAGCCGGTGGTCCGCCCGGACGAGGAGTTCAAGCCCGAGGTCGGCCAGCCCGTCTTGGAGCAAGCCTCCGCACTCCGCGTGGCGACGCCATGACGCCGACAGGCCCTCCTCCAGGAGAACTCCGAGGCCGGCGTGCAGCGCCGCCACCATCGCCACGGGCGCCGTGTGGTGGTAGACCCGTCCACCGCTCGAGCCGTCGTTGACATAGCGGACGAGGAGGTTGAGGTCCAGGTACCAACTCGACGGTCGCTCGACGATCCGGGCCATCGCCCGATCCGAGATCGTCAAAGGCGCGAGTCCGGGAGGCACACCGAGACACTTTTGCGTCCCGCTGTAGGCGATATCGACCTGCCACTCGTCCGCCGCGACCGGAATGCCTCCGAGTGAGGTGACCATGTCCACCAACAAGAGCGCCGCCCCTTTGCCCTGCCCGAGGGGCTCGATCTCGTTGCGCACGCCCGTAGAGGTCTCTGCGTGCACGACGGCGACGATGGCCGGCGAGGAATGTGCTGACAGCAATCGGTCTGGGTCGAGCGGTTCTCCCCAGGGGGCTTCAACGCGGACGACCTCGGCACCGAGGCGGCACGCCACCTCGCACATCCGTTCACCGAACACGCCGTTGACGCCGACAACGACGACGTCGCCAGGGTGCACGAAGTTCACGAAGGACGCCTCCATGCCAGCCGACCCGGTCCCGCTGACCGGCAGGGTCAAGGCGTTTGAGGTCGCGAAGACCTGACGAAGCCGGTCGTTCGTGCTGTCGAGGAGCTCCAAGAAGCGTGGATCGAGGTGCCCGAGCAATGGTGCGCCGAGCGCCATCGTGACCTCGGGGTACGGATTCGATGGCCCTGGCCCCATGAGCAGACGGTCGGCTATCCCCACCCGCGCATGGTGGCAGGTCCACGCTCACCTGCGCCAACGCGCCGGGTGTCACGACGGGCGTCAGATAGATTGCCTGCGTGGAACGGGTGCTCTTTGCTCCCAGGGATCTACCGCCTCTTCCTCCCGACGTCAGCCAGGACCCGGACCGCTACGCGGCATGGGCGCGCCGGCGCGAGGAGGAACGCCGACGTGCGACGACGCCGGCCGGACCGACGCTCTGCTTGGTAATGATCGTCACCGACGTCGTGCCTGAGGCGGTCGGCCGCACCCTCCAGAGCCTCCGCCGGCAGACGAGCCGGCGGTGGTCGCTCACCGTCGTGGTCGCCGGAGACCAAGGCCGCTCCGAGTTCAATGCGGTCGTGCGCTCCGGAATGTCCCGGCCGGCCCGGCGGCGCATTCGGACGATCGGCACACCTTCGGGCAGCCCGGAACGTGACCTGCTCCGGACGGGGATCGCCGCCAACCGTGGATCGCCGGTGGCCCTGATCTTTCCGGGCGACACCTGGCCCCCGGATGCGGTTGGACGCATCAGTGCCGCCCTGACGCCGACGGGAGTCGTCTACGCCGACGAGGACGCGCCCAGGGCTGACGGCGGCGCCGCGCCCCGGCTGAAGCCCGACTTCTCTCCCGACTTCCTTCTCTCAACGGCCTATGTGGGCCGCCCCCTGGCCATGGGCGCCACGCTGGCGAGCGAGCTCCCCCCCTTTGTGGCGACGGGAAGGGCCGCGCTCGAGCACGAATGCGCGCTCTACGCGTGCCAGGCGGCGGAGGCGGTCATCCACATCCCCGAGGTCCTCTGCCATCGACCCGCCAGTCCGGATGAACCGATGACCGAGGGCTCGCTGGGCCATATCGCTGCGGCGCTGCGCCTGCAGGACGAGGACGCCTCGGTTTCGGCGGGTCCCGCACCCGGCGGATACCGCATCGTGCGACCGATGAAGATCGGAACCCCGGTGAGCATCCTCATTCCCTTTCGCAACGAGCCACGACTCCTTCGAACCTGCGTGGACTCCATCGTGTCGACCACTCGCGCGATGCACGCCAACGTCGAGCTCGTACTCATCGACAACGGATCCTCCGACCCGGAGACCCTGACACTGGTCGAACGACTGGCCGAAAATCCGGACGTGCGCGTCCTCTCCGACGCGCGCCCTTTCAACTGGGCGGGACTCAACAATGAGGGCGCGCGACGAGCCAGGGGGGAGATCCTGCTGTTCCTCAACAACGACATCGAGGCGCACGGGAGGGGCTGGTTGTCTGCTCTGTGCGCCCATGCACTGCGGCCCGACGTCGGTGCGGTCGGGGCCCGGCTGTTGTACCCGAACGGCCGGCTGCAGCACTGCGGCCTGGTCGTCGGGATGACGGGCGCCGCCGGCCACGTCCTTGCCGGCTTGAGCCGTGAGGCTGAGGGCTACCTGCAAATGGCGACGACGCCACGCGAGTGTTCGGCGGTCACAGGCGCCTGCCTGGCCACCCGGCGGCAAGTCTTCGACCTTCTCGACGGCTTCGACGAGGAGCTGGGTGTGGATCTGAACGACGTTGACTTCTGCTTGCGTGCTGGGACCAAGGGCTACCGGACCATCTTCGAACCTGCGGCCGAGCTGATCCACCACGAATCACCGAGCCGTGGCACGGCGGGCGGCGTAGGCGACATCGTCAAGTTCGTCGATCGGTGGAAGGATTACCTCACCGAGGGAGACCGCTACCTCAACGCTCACCTCACTCGCGCAGATCCGTCGTGCGGACTGGCGCAGTCAGAAGAAGAGGACGCCTGGAACACATGGTACGCGACCCTCAAGACGCAATAGCCATCAATGCTGAGCGTGCGCCCCGCATGCTGCGCCAGCCGGCCGATGCTCCCTCACCGTTGCACCACGTCGGAGACACAGAGGCCGTTCTGTCATTTCGTCAGCAGTGGTCTGGTCGGCCCCTGGAGAGGCGGGGGTCGGCAAAGTCGAGGCTCCGCGCCTGGGCCGGGCGGGTGTCCGGCCGATCTGACCGTCGCCTCCTGTTCGCGCTCGCGGCACGCGACCGACGCCGTTGCGGCCAACTGTGACCACGTGGTTGACCGGCTCGCGTCTCAGGAAGCCGTGACGGCCGACCTGGCGAGCGCATATGGCGAGGAGATAGCGCGGCTGCGAGCGGAGGTCCTGCACCTGCAGCGCGTGGTCGCCTCGCTGCGGGGCCCAGAGGCGTGAGCCACCCCGGAGCGATCATCGTCAGCTCCCACTGGCGCGACCGTGCAGCCGAGTTGACGTTTGTCACCAGATCGATCGCAGGAGCCGCCTCACGCAGCGGCCCAGTCTCGGTCCTGGTCCCCGGGGCGCGGGCCGACGCGAACCTGACGGCGCGTTCGATCTTGTTGGAATGGGAGAAGGCAAAGCGCAGTGGCCCGACGGCCTCTCGCCCGCTCGCACGGTCGTCGTGGACGAGGTCACCTCGGAGGTCGCAACGATGCTGACGCGCATCGCTCCGGCGGGCGTGCTCTACCTTTCTGGGTCCGGGGAAGGACTGGACCCGACATGGCGGCGGCTGCCCCTGGTCGGCGGGGGTGAGGGGGCGCGATCAACATCCACGTCCCGGTGAACCCACTGGCGCAGCTGCACCGCCACCACGGCTTCGGCTTCACTGGCTACCAGCTCGTCCTCTCGGACGGATCGGGCTCGGCGGAGCGCCCGCCGGCCGCTGCCGCCTGGCTCAGCTCTGCCTTCAGCGATGCCGACGTCGTCGTGATCGAAAACGCCGTTGCATCGGCGTGGCGAGGGCGCGTGCTGCGCGGGAAGGTCCCGGTGGACACCCGGATGGACCTGTGGCGTCTGATGGCGCATGCAAACGTGTGTGTCGACCTGGCTCCCGGACCCCACATCGCCCGCGAGTGCATCGAGGCGCAGCGCTTTGCGACGCCCATCATTGTGCCCGCGAGTTCAGGCGCCGGCGCGGTGCACGCGCAGGCGGGTGGCGGCGCGACGTTCTCCGATGAGCACGACCTCCTCGAAGCAGCGGCCACGTTCGAGAGCGCAACCCGCCGGGCAACCGCAAAGGCGTACGCGGACGCGCACTACGGAGACCCGGTGGCACTGGTGCGACGCATTGCAGACCTGCTGGCCCAGCCGGGAGCGCAAAGATCCCCCGATGCGGCCATTCACTAAGATGGCGGCGGATCGAGGTGTGGACCCGACCGAGGGCAAAGACGCGAGGCCGTGCTAAGTACCAAATGACCAGGTCAGATCCAGTATCTTCGCTCCCCGCCACCACCCGAACCGGCGTGCACCCACGCGAGGTTTCATGATGTCCAGATCCGGATCGCCGAGGGGAAAGATGGCCGTGGTGGCTCCGTCGGACGAGGGCCACTCCGCCAATGCCTTCGACGACCTGCTCCGACGCCACCCGCCGGGAGTGATCACCTCCGGCTCCTCGAGGTTCTCCGCCCTCGTCTCCTGGCTGGTCGCCACGACGCGTCCTGCCCTCACCGTCGAGTTGGGCCCCGCAGACAGCACGTCCCTTCTGTCCACCTGCGAGGCAGTCGAACGATCCAGTGCTGATGCGAAATGCGCGGCGGTTGTGCTCTCCACGGCATCCGCCGGGGTCGGGGCTGACATCTTTCCCGTCCTCCTGGCCGAGCTCGGCGGGCGCTTCGGCAGTGTGGTCCAAGGTTACGAGAGCGAAGAGGCGTGCCTCGCAGCGCTCGCCGATGAGCAGGTAGGCCTGGTGCACGTGGCGCTGTCCGATTCTGACGAGATGACATTGCCTGACGTCGCGGCGTGGCAGCAAGCGTTAGCTCCCGGGGCGATCATGGTGGTCACGACAACGGCTGCGGATGTGTCCTCTAACTTCGCCAAGGCCAAGCGCCAGATTTCTGACCAGTACCCGACGGTGTCCATTTCGTTGGGACTCAGTACCGAGGCAATCGTGATGCAAAAACCGCTCGAAGAGTCCACGCCGGTCGTGGACATGCTGCGCAAGGCTCCCTTCGCCATCGGAGACTTTCTGGCCCTCTATGGCGGACAGGTCGGATTGCAGCATCTTCTGCGCGATGAGCCCGAGCCCTCGGTGGCGGTGCAGGCCCTGATCGGCCGAGTGATCGAGCAGCAGCACGCCGAGCGCGAGGCCTATTTATCCGCACTGCGGCTCTACCAGGAGGAGACGGCACGGCTCACGACAGACGTCTCCGCGGCCAGGGCCGATCTGTCTCATCAGATCGAAGCCTCTCGCCTGGAACGCGAGCACCTCGTGAAGGAATTCCTGGACCGCGTCGACCAGCTCTCGTCAAAGATCTCAACGTCGGCGGCGCGGTACTCGTCACAGCTTGCCCTGAAGGACTCTCTCCTCGAGGCAGAGGGGCGACGCGTCGAGGACTATGCGGGGATTGCTGCCATCATCCAGAGCCAGCTCGACGACCTCCGCCAGTCCACGTCGTGGCGCATCACAGCACCCGTGCGTCTCTTCTCCCGGGTTTTCGGACGACGGCCGCACAACGTCAAGCACTAGATTAGTCCGGACATCGTGGTTGGCACTGAATCTGATCCCTTCTTCAACAACGTCTCCGTCATCGTCCTCAACTTCAATCAGGCGGAGACCACCATTCGAATGCCTCGATGCATTGGAGCGTGCCGAGAGCGAATTGATCCGCGAAATCATCGTTGTCGACAATGGTTCGATCTCGAGGAACTCGCCATCTTGAGGAAACGCCGGCACGTGTCGATTTCGCGCTCGTCGACGTAGGAGTCAACCGCTTCTTCGGTGAGGGCAACAACATCGGCGTGGATTTCGCGCATGGCGATTACATCGTGTTCCTCAATAACGATGCCTTCGTCGAGCCGGGTTGGATCGAGGCTCTGAGCTCGACCATGCGGAGCGACCCTACGGTGGCCGCAGTCGGACCCATGTTCCTCTACCCGGATGGGCGGGTGCAAGAAGTCGGCGGAGTCATCGTCCCCACAGGCGACGCCGTGCAGATCGGCAAGGGAAGCGTGTGGGGCCCCGACCATTTCGATACGCCCTGCTCCGGTTGACTACTGCTCTGCTGCCTGCCTGATGATGCGGAGGTCGGACTTTCTGAAAGTCGGCGGGTTCGGACTCGAATGGGAGCCCGCCTACTACGAGGACACCGACCTGTGCCTGAAGCTCTGGACGCAGTGCGGCAAGGTCATGGTGAACCCGAACGCCCGCGTCATTCACATCGAGAGCAAGACGACGTCCGATAGCCGGCTCCGTCTGCACGACATCTCGGAGATCAACCGCGCCCGATTCGTGAAGAAGTGGGGCTCCCTGGCTCGAGGCACGCCAGAACTTGCACCTCGACGACCAGCCAGGCCGCCGTGCCCAGCACAGAAGTCGCGCAACTGGCCACGCCAGGATCAGGACCTCCCGCGTCGCCAACGCGTCCGACCCGCTATGCACAGTTCGTCCTCTACTCCCCATACCAACTCGTCCCAGGTGGCGGAGAGCGGATGCTCTTCGAGCTGGCCTCCGTGCTGTCTTCGCTCGTTGGAACCGCCAACGTCGTGTTCGCCTCTCCTGAGCGCTACAGCAGCCTCCGGATCAGGCAGATCGAAGCCACGTTCGGTTTCGACGATGTGTCGGCTCGGCCTTCCGTGGGAGAGCTGGACAGAGCCCGAATTGCGATTCTGGTGCGTCATCGGCAACTCGATCGTGCCGCCGGTACCGGCCTTCGGACGACGCAGCGTGTACCACATCCAGTTCCCTTTCTGGGTTCCCGACGAGCACGTCGAGGAACATGGCAAGTGGCTGGCCGGCTATGACGAGATCTGGGTCGTACTCGGAATTCGTGCGCCGGAACGTCAATGGCCTCATCCGCCATTACCGGCTGCCCGCGCCACCGATCCGCCTGATCGCCCCACATGCCATCTGGCCCGACCCGAAGCAAATGCTACCTTGGGCCGACCGCCGGACCCTGCTCAGCGTGGGGCGGTTCTTTACTGGTGGTCACAACAAGCGCCAGGACGTTGTGATCGATGCGTTCCGTCGCCTCGTGACCGACGACCGTCACGATCTGGAACTCGCGCTCGCAGGAGCCATCCACCCCAGCCCCGAAGGAAGGAACCGGTTCCACGAGCTGCAGAGGCTGGCCGCCGGGCTCAACTGCACCTTCTACCCCAACATCGGGCGCGCCGATTTGGCCTCCCTGTACGGGCGGTCCGCCGTCTTGATCCACGCTGCCGGATTCGGCGTCGATCCCGACGAGTTCCCCGAGCGTCTCGAACACTTTGGGATCACCCCGATCGAAGCGGCGAGCTTCGGCTGCATTCCGGTCGTCTACGGTGCCGGCGGTCCTCGAGAGGTCGTGGACAAACTCGGTTGCGATACGGCGTTCACAACAGTTGAGGAGTGCGCCGAGATCGTGTCGGCGTTACTCTCCGACCCGCAGCGGTCTGCCGCACTGAGCGCGCATCTGCTCGAGAAGCTCGCGCCTTTGGTCAGCCGAGGCGTACCACGACGGCGTACGCGACTCGCTGCAGGAGCTCGGCGTCCTTTAACCCCTCGCGCACGCGGAGCGCCGTGTACAGCCGTTGCTCGAAGCGTCTTACTCCACGATTGCGACGGATGCGTTGTGTCAGGCCAGCATCGAGCAGACGGCGGCTGGTCGAGTAGACCAAACTCGATTTCACGGCGTCCATCTCTGCCTCGAGAACGCCGCGCGGTCCGTCGCCTCGGCACCGGCACGCTGCGCCTCTTCGAGATCGGAGAGCAAACCCGACTTCACGGCGGCGATGTCTGCCTCGAGGGCATCTCAGGCGGGCCGCGGCCTCCGCGGTGGCCCGCTCCGCCTTTTCGAGATCGATTAGTGCCGTCGCCAGTGCACCACGCAGGTAGTACTCCCCTCCGACCGCCTTCGCCTTCCGTTCACGTTCTTCCTCTTCGGCCTGCCACTTTGCGAGATCGTCAGAGCGCTGCAGTACGGCCTTGTTGGGCCGCCCGGTGAAATACGCGAACAGGGACGAATCGGGGTGATCGTGGAGGAACCGCTCGTCCGCTTCGAGGACCCACTCGATCCAACGAGCCTGCTCGGCCGCCTCCGTCACATCGAGGAGCCGACGGTTGAAGGTCAGGAGCGGATAGGCGATGGCACCTCCGAGTGATGTGAACTCCTCGACCGTGAAATAGCGGTGAAAGGTTTCGGTGATGAGCTCCGAGTGGATGGCCTCGGTCGGATCGTCGACCAGCATGGTTGGGAGGTGCGGATACTGCAGGTCTTGACGCAACGGCTCCGGCAGACCGTGGTTGACGGTCCAGGTCTCTTCCCATGCCTCAGACGTGTACTGATTCCGGTGCGGCCCGATGTAGTCGAAGGAGACGAACCAGCCGTCTTCGGGAAGGATCCGGCAGATCTCCCGGAATACCTTGTCGATCATTGCGATGTGGTGGGCGGCGGCATGGTTGACGACCAGGTCGAACGGCTCCGCCCGGCAATGATCCTGAGTTGATGTCGCTCTCTCGTAACGGAGCGGCAGGCCCTGGCGGAAATCGCGGCTCTCGCCTCCTGAAGCAATCCTCCGGAATAGTCGATCCCGACGGCCTTCTTCGAATCAGCCCGACGCCACCAGCTCGCGCTCCACCCAGCCGTTCCCGCAATTGAGGATCAACGCCCGCTCAAAGGTTCGACCACAGACGGCTTGGCGAAATGGTCGCTCCACGTTCGCAGCGGGTCGCCCGAGACCCGTTCGTTGATCCGGCGCACGACCATATCGAAGTCGTTCCAGTATCCGCCCTGGTAGTAGACGTCACTGTTCTCATTGACGTCTAGATCCGGCATGGGCTCGGGCGACGTGAGGTGGACGGTCGCAGCGACCGGTTCTCTTGCCACTACTGAGCAAGGAGCCCCGACCTCCCAGCGACCGCCGGGCGAGACGAACCAAGCGTTTGGGGTCGGCGTACCCCTTTGTTGGTGGTGGCCGGAGTAGATTCTCCCGAGCATGGAGCGGCATCACAGCGGCAACGAATGGCGTTCATCCTCCCTCGGATCCGGACGATTTGCGCCCGAGGATGACGAGACCAGCACGGGCGATGGACATCCGAGCTCTGCTCCACGCAGCGATCGCCCCCGGGCTCCAAGAGGTCGTCAGACAAGGCGATGGATCGCCGCGGCGTCATCGTGGCTACTTATGCGGGATTGGCCGTGCTGGCCAACTGGAACGCATGGACGGGCGGGGCGACGCGGCCCTTCAGCGAGCCAGGACCCGAAGTTCGATGCATGGTACCTCGCGTGGACCCCGTTCGCCCTGACACACGGCGTAATCCCTTCTTCAGCCATTGGGTCAACGTTCCCTTTGGCGCCAACTATGCCGCCAACGTCGCGATCCCTCTTTTGGCCTTGATCGCGAGCCCAGTTACCGCCAGTTTGGGGCCCCGTTGCCGGCGTCAACTTCCTGATCTCCTTCTCCTTCTTCGCACTGCTGCATCGGCGGCTACTGCTTCGTCCGTCACTGGGTCCCGTGGAGGCCGGCCGCCTTTTTCGGCGGATCTGTTCTTTGGCTTCTCCCCGTACATGGTGGCGGAGGGCACCGCTCACCTCCATCCCATGTTCGTGGCGCTCGTCCCGTTTATCTTCATCCTTCTCGACGAGATCCTCGTTCGGCAGCGCTACTCCGCTCGTCGTCTTGGCGCTGAGCCTCGGACTCCTGTCGTCGCGCAGTACTTCGTCTCGACGAGGTGCTCGCGTCCGTCGGCGCTTCTTGCGATCCTCGCCGCCATTCTCGTCGGCACTCTTCAACCTGGGGGCCGTGCGGCCCACGTTTCAAAGCTCTGCCGGCCGTGGGTATCGCGCTGGCATTGCCGTCGTGATGCTCGCCTACCCCTTCCTCTACCGCGGGATGGGCCGCAGCACTACACGCTTGGTCATTCCCGGCGGGCCGGTCCAATCGGACCTCTTGAGTGCCGTTCTCCCGACATCAAACCAATTCATCTCGCCCGGCGGCGCGAGAGCCATCTCCGATCACTTCGCCAACAACCTCTCAGAGAACGGCGCCTACCTTGGCATCCCGATGGTCCTCTTCTTGCTGGTGTCTGTTGTCGTGTGCCGCAAGTCCAAGGTTGTCGTCATTGCCTTCCTGCTCGCGCTGAGTGGTTACGTCGTATCGCTCGGATCGCCGCTCTTTGTCGGTAACCACGACACCGGGATCGGCTTTCCGGGTGTGATCTTCAGCTCCATCCCCCTGCTCCAGGGAGCCGCGCTCGCGAGGTTCTCCCTGTACACCTTTCTCTTTGGCGCTCTGGTGTTCGGGGTGGCGCTCGACCGGCTACGCCGGTGGAACGGGTGGCCCAACGCCTGGGTCGGTCTTCCCGTGGCACTCGTGGCGACAGCACTGGCCCTCGCACCACTCGTGCCGGCCCTGCCTTACGCGGAAGTCCATGTGGACACGCCGACCTTCTTCACGACCGCCGCGGTCGATTCCGTTCCCGACGGCTCCGTTGCCGTTGTGTATCCCCCCACGACCACATCGAACGCGGACGCCACACTCTGGCAGGCGTCGGCGGCAATGCGTTTCAAAATGCCTGGTGTCTACGCGCTGGTCCCGACTCGGGGGAGCAGCCGGAGTCAGTGGGGCACCCCGACACTGACGACGACCACGCTGGACGCCTTTGCGAACAGCGCGGTACCCGAGACGCCGGTCCTTCGGCACGCACTCCGCGCCCAGTGGCGGACGTGGAAAGTCCAAACGGTCATTGTCGGTCCAAGCCCCGGCGAGAAATCGGCCCGACAATTCATGTCCTGGCTACTCGGACACCAACCCATCGCGACTCACGGCGTGTACGTCTGGTACCGCGTCGACCGAGAGATCGCCACCGCCTGAACGTTTCGCCGACGCGGGCTGTCAGCGGCCGGCGTGGCCCCGAGGGAGACACCCGAGAGCTCCGGCGCCTGGAATCAGCCCGCTCTCCTCGTCGCGTGGAAGCTCACGGCGTGCGAGGAGACTGCATGGACAGGATCAGGCCGTCCAGGATGTCAGCCTCGGAAACGATGCACTCGGGCAGCCCCAAAAGGCACATCACCTCGTTCAGCACCAGGGCACCCCCGAAGATCACGTCCTGGCGCCCGTCCGGTAGGCCTGGTCGGCGCGCCCGTTCCTCGACGCGTTCCGCGCCAAGGATCCGGCACCACCTTCCGACGGCCTCCCGGGACAAGACCGCGTGGTGGATCCGCTCTCTGTCGTAGTCCGACAAGCCCAACTCCAGGCTTGCCAAGGTCGAAACGGTTCCCGCCAGTCCAACGAGGCGTGTCCCGACGTCCACCTCGGCGAGCGACGGGATCTCCCGAGTGGCGCGGTCGAGTTCCAGTCCGATCGCGGCGGTCGCGGCAGACACGTCGTCGGGCGACGGAGGATCGCCACGCAAGAACCGTTCGGTGAGCCGAACGCAACCGATGTCCAGGGAAACCGATCTGACGACGCCGTCCACCATGGTCACGATCTCTGTCGATCCCCCGCCGATGTCCAAGACGACCGCCTGACCACCGTCGGTGGGGAGGTCGCCCGTGGCGCCGGCGTAAGACAGCTGTCCCTCCTCCGCCCCAGACAAGAGCTCAGCGGGCGTCCCAATGATCTCAGACGCCCGGCGGAGGAAGACATCACCATTCCGGGCGTCTCGCACGGCAGAGGTGGCCACCAGGCGTGCATCGGCCACGCCCTGGGTGTCCATGACGGAGCGGTAGTGGCTCAGCGCCGTGAACGTCCGCTCCATGGCCGCAGGCGCGAGCACGCGGGTGGCGTCCACGCCCTCGCCGAGGCGGGTGATCGTCATCTCCCGCACCCTCACCTCCCCCGCCGTTCCGACGACGAGCAGGCGAGTGGAATTCGTGCCGCAATCCACTGCAGCGAGTGCGCCGGTATCCCTCACGGCGCCGAGTCTCACAGAACGTGAGTGGAGATCACACCGACGAGCGCGTCAATCCGAGCCGATCCGCCGCCCACGACCCCACCGGGTCGTCACCTCCGGCGAGCCACCAGGCCAGGTGCGCATGGAGGCACTTGACCCCCAGCCGGGTGCCGCCGACGCCCCCACTGGGGCGCGGCCCGATCCGGCCCGGTCCGATCTGCGCGTCCCTCTCCGCCGCGTAACGGCGGTGGCAGTCGGCGAGCGCCGCCGTATCCACCTGCTCTTCCGCCTCCCGCACCCCGCCAGCCGCTTCCAGCCCCCCGACGAGTGCACGGAGCTCGGGGTCCACGAGCCAGTACCGAGTCGGCATCGGAGTGCCATCGCGGAAGAAGGGCTCGTTGATGATCACCACGGGACTGCCGTCGGCGCGACGGACCGCAACGGTGAAGGCCCCGCCAGGGTCGCGGCCCAACAGCTTCGCCACCACCTCGTTGTCGTCGCTCCGTCGCGCCTCTTGCGCGTGCATCAGGTTCATCAACGCCAGAATTCGAGGGAGTGCACCATGCGCGACAAGAAGCCGGAACCTGACTGGGTGTTTCCAATGGTGGCTCCGCGAGATGCAGCAGCCGGCGTCGTTGTCGTGGTGACGCCGCCGGGTGGCAGCTCGGGTGTGGCGGACGGGGTGACCGGTCCGGCAGAACCCGGATCGCCGGCGTACGGGGTACGGGCGGCGGCGGCGCCCGAGGGTGGGAGCACCTGGTATGCCTGTTGGCCCGGGGCAACAAGTTGGTACTGCTCGCGGGCGATCCGACCGATCTCTCCGGCGGCGCTGAGGTTCTTCTTCTCCTGTGCCAGGGCGGCGTCCTGCTTGTGCAGCGCGGCGAGCTGAGCCTCGTTCGCGGCCAGGCTGGACCGCTGGCTGAGCAGTGAGCCGGCCGGGAACCAGGCGAAGAGGACGACGGCCGAGATGACGACGGCGCCGAGGAGCATCAACCGCGCCCGGACGGGGGACCCGTCCGCCGTCGTGCGGCGGGCGCCGTGTGGTCGCGCCGTACGTCTAGCCCGCGCCATGGCCGATGCCTCCCTTGCCCGAGAGCGCGGCACGTCCGGGGAAGCCCGCCGATTCGCCGAGATCCTCTTCTATCCGGAGCAGCTGGTTGTACTTGGCCACCCGATCCGATCGGGCTGGTGCTCCCGTCTTGATCTGTCCCGCGTTGACTGCGACCGCCAGGTCGGCGATCGTTGTGTCCTCGGTCTCACCCGAGCGGTGCGAGATCACCGTTGCGTAGGAGGCCCGGTTGGCCAACGCCACCGTCTCGAGCGTCTCCGTGAGAGTCCCGATCTGGTTGAGCTTGACGAGGATGGCGTTGGCCACCCCATCGCGGATGCCGCGCTCGAGGAGCTCGACATTGGTGACGAACACGTCGTCTCCCACGAGCTGGATCCGTCCGCCCAACGCCTTGGTGTGGGCCGCCCAGCCGTCCCAGTCGTCTTCGGCCATCCCATCCTCAATCGACACGATCGGGTAACGGTCGACCAGGTCCACCCAGTAGTCCACGAGCTCCGCAGAGGAAAGCGTCCGCCCTTCTCCTTCCAGCACGTAGGACCCGTCGTCCCAGAGCTCACTGGTCGCAGGGTCGAGCGCGAGCGCGATCTCCTCGCCCGGCACGCGGCCTGCCAGCTCGATCGCCTCCACCAGGAGCCTGACCGCGTCCTCGTTGTGCGGGAGGTCGGGAGCAAAGCCGCCTTCGTCACCCACGGCGGTGGGAAGGCCCCGCTCGTTCAGGACGGAGCGCAACACGTGATAGGTCTCTGTACCCCAGCGCAACGCCTCACTGAACGAGCCGGCGCCAACGGGCATGAGCATGAACTCCTGGAAGTCGATGGAGTTCTTGGCATGGGCCCCTCCGTTCAAGACATTCAGCATCGGAACGGGCAGCGCGTGAGCGTTGGTGCCGCCGATGGAGCGGTAGAGCGGGATCTCGAGGTCGTCCGCGATCGCCTTGGCGTTGGCCAGGGAGACAGCGAGGATCGCATTGGCACCCAGCCGCCCCTTGTCGGGCGTCCCGTCGAGGTCGATCATGGCGAGGTCGACACCCCGTTGGTCCAGGGCATCGAACCCGCGTAGCGCATCCGCGATCTCGCCGTTGACGTGGCCCACGGCGCGTTGCACGCCCTTCCCCGAGAACCGGTCGCCGCCGTCGCGTAGCTCCACGGCCTCACGGATGCCGGTCGAGGCGCCGGACGGGGCGATGGCACGGCCTCGGGCGCCCGAGTCCAGCAGGACCTCCGCCTCCACGGTCGGGTTGCCGCGGGAGTCAAGGACCTCGCGCCCGATCACGTGCTCAATGGTGCTCACGACTTCGCTCCTTGGGTGCCTTCCCTGGTAGGACACCGGGGCACAACGTTAGCGGTCGCCTCCCTGCTCATCGGGGACGCCTTCGGCCGCGAGAATCTCAGCCCGCAATGAGAGAGCACGCTCGCGCAACGCCTGTTCCGCGTCAACGCCGAGACGTTGCGCGAGGCCGGCCACTGCGAAGAGCACCTGGCCCACTTCCCGGTCCACGTGGCGGCCCTCGCCCGTCAGCGGGTCGTCTGGGTGCGGGTCGCGGGCCGCCGCCCGTTCGGCGAGCGACGCCAGCGCAGCCGACGTCTGGGCATCGGACACATCGTGAGGCTCGAGGCCGACCGACCGTGCCTTGCGCACCAACTTGCTCGTGAGCATCAGCGCGGGCAGGCCGGCCGGGATGCCTTCGGTGATGCTGGTCCTGCCCTTCTCTCTCTTCTTGATGGCCTCCCAGTTCGATACCACTTGGTCCGCGCTGTCGGCCTCCACGTCGCCGAACACGTGCGGGTGGCGGTGCACGAGCTTGTCGTGGACGCCGCGGCGACGTCCGCCAGATCGAACTGACCCGATTCGTCAGCTAAGCGGGCATGGAACACGATCTGGAACAGCAGGTCTCCCAGCTCCTCCTCCAAGTGCGCGTACGCGCTGGCTCTGTCGACCTCCCCATGGAGGAGCGAGAGGGCGTCGAGGACCTCGTAGCACTCCTCGACGAGGTGGGGCATCAGTGACGCGTGTGTCTGTGCCCGGTCCCATGGGCAGCGCTCCCGCAGTGTGTCCATGAGAGCGACGAGTCTCGCCACCTCCCCACCGGCGGAGGTGCCCAGGGGCCACCCGAGCGCGGGGACATAGAGCGAGGTGAGGTGGTCAGGTTCCACGGTTCGGTCGAGCTCCCACCAGTCGACCTCGGCCACCCTCTCGTCCTCGAGCCCCAGGTGGTGCAGAATCACCGGTCGGGGCAGCGACCGACCGGCGTCATCGGGGACGGAGAGCTTGACTTCGGAGAGCGTCTGGCGCGACCAGCACTGGGCCACCAGGAAGGGGCCCCGCTCGCGCGCCGCCACCGATCCGAAGTCGCTCGCATCGATGAGCCGGATCCCCGCGGCCAGAGGGTCGATCCCGAGCGCCGCCCAGGCGAGGTCCAAGAACGAGAGTGCCGGGACGAGCGTCACCTCCACACGGTTGTCGGCGCGCAAAAGCTCGACGCTGCGCTCGGCCACGAGCGGAGACCCGGGCACGGCGTAGATGACCGCCTCCGGTGCCGCGTCCAGCGCCGCCGACACGAGCGCCTCAACGATCCCGAGGTACACCTCGTCGAACGTCACGGCGGATTCATAGAGGTCGTCGAAGGCGTCCACGTTCCCGAAGCGGGCCGCCGCAGGATGGCGGGCCGTGCGGAAGTAGGCGCGCTCGTGGTGACCAGCCAGAAGTGCGGCCACGCCGGCACCCAGGTGGTCGGTGCCGGCAGGCCCGAGCCCCACCACCTTCACCTGGGGACGACGCTCTGCCACCGTCAGCCGCTGAGCGAGCTGGCCGACGACGCAGTGTTCGCCGAAGGATTCAACACGTCTGACGTATGGGGCGTGAAGGGCGTGAAGACGGAAGCCTGAACGGGGACCCAAACGCCGTAGCGCGGGTCAACGGTGACCGAGGCGCGGCGCTCGGCCGCCGTGATGGCCCTCTGCGTCGACGCGGCTCCGGCCTGCTGGACCGCTTGCTCCACGTAGGACCGTGCGGCCGAGAAGGTCGAAGGAGTCCGCGAGGTGAACTGGAGCAGGAGATAGCCGCCTCCAGCGGAGATCGGTGCGGAGACGGCGTTGACTGGGAGGCTCTGGAGATTGGCCGTCGACGGCAACTGGTTCGCGAAGACCGACAGCACGGCACACCCACGCGGGCCACCCTGTGCCTGACTGGCGACCTGCGCGAACGGCGATCCGAACGCGACCTTGGCCTCCGCCGCAGTCGCCTCAGCCTGCGTGGAGAACCCGGCCACCGTGACACAGACGCGGTCAAACTTCGAAGGATGTCGTGTGAAATACGTGAAGAGGGCTGCGTCGCTGGAGCCGATCCCGGAGAGTTGCTCCTGCAACACGCTGGCCGTGGCCAGGAACTCGACCTCCGCATTGACGAATGACAGCGGCATGGTCTGCAGAATCTCAGGACCGGTGAGGGGTACGGCCGTCCCGCAGGTGAGCCGTGGGTTCTGCGTCTGCGCGGTGGCGTTCATGACTTGGCTGATCTGGTTCGTGTACGCGGCCCGGGCATCGGCCAATTGTGCCGGCGTCACCGTCACGTTCCGCTGATCGGCGATCTGTTGGACGAGCTGGTGACCTATCTGGGTGTCGAGGTAGGTGGCAACGAACCCACTGTTCGCACTGGAGTGCTCGCCGGCGTTCTGGGTCGTGCCGGCACCGGCGACCGGCGGAAGCGACGCGGCGCCGTTCGACGACAGGTAGTCCTGGGAGTTCAAGTAGCACTGATAGGGAGGGCTTCCGGCGATCGCATTGACGTCGGAGTTGAGCGACTGCTGACTGATCCCGGTCCCGTTGACCACCGCCGCATTGGTGGGCAACAAGAGCGCCGCCGCGGCCAGGCCACCAGCGAGAACGATGAGGAGGACGATGAGCCGTTTCATGCGCCGCGCATGCTACAAGCTGTCCCCGTCGGTTCCGGAATCACCCAACGGAATCAGGTCCTCGATCACGCCGCGCACGACGTCGGCGGCCGGTTTCCCGTTGACAATTGGGACCAGCAGCTGTGCGAGCTCCTCGCGGTAGGTCGCACCGGGCACCAGTCGTCGCAGCCGCACTTGGGCGCTGGCCGGCAGCGTGACCGGGGACACCCGAACGACGGGCTGGCGCACGCCGCCGGGTCGGACCGAGCTCATGGCGATCTCCCCAATCCGGCGGGCCATCGCGCTGGCCCGCAGCCGTGCCAGCGCCAGCAGTCCCTGGGCGGGAGTGGGCAACGGACCATAACGGTCCGCCCACTCGACGCCAATGTCGTCCACGTCCGCGAGGGAGGTCGCCGACGCCAGACGGCGGTATGCCTCGAGCCGGGCATCCTCGGCGGCCACATAGTCCTTGGGCAGATGGGCGTCCCCGGGGACATCGATGGAGACCGTCGGGGGAGCGGGTCTGGCGTCGCCCCTCGCCTCTGCCACGGCTTCGGCTACCAATTGGACGTAGAGGTCGTAACCCACCGCCGCGATGTGCCCGGACTGGTCGGAGCCCAGGATGTTCCCTGCCCCTCTGATCTCGAGGTCGCGCATGGCGATCTTGAAGCCGGAACCGAGCTCGGTGTGCTCACCGATCGTCCGCAACCTCTCGTAGGCCTGCTCGGAGAGGACACGGTCGGCGGGATGGAAGAGGTAGGCGTACGCCCGCTGCCCGCCGCGACCCACCCGGCCGCGGATCTGGTGCAGCTGACCCAGCCCGAGGAGATCCGCCCTGTCCACGATCAGCGTGTTGACGGAGGGCATGTCGATCCCCGACTCGATGATGGTCGTACAGACCAGGACGTCGTAGCGTCGCTCCCAGAAGTCGAGCACGACGGTCTCGAGGGTTCCCTCGTCCATCTGCCCGTGCGCGACCGCGACCCTGGCCTCCGGGACGAGCTCACGCAGGTCGCTGGCGACACGATCGATGTCGGAGACCCGGTTGTGCACGTAGAAGGCCTGGCCTTCGCGTAGGAGCTCCCGCCGCAACGCCTCGCTCACCGCGGAGGCATCCTGCTCCCCGACGTAGGTGAGAATCGGACGGCGGTCGGCTGGCGGGGTGTTCACCATGGAGAGGTCCCGGATGCCGGTCAGCGCCATCTCCAACGTACGGGGGATCGGGCTCGCAGTCAGTGTCAGCACATCGACGCCCTCGGCCATGCGCTTCACTGCCTCCTTGTGCGACACCCCGAATCGCTGCTCCTCGTCGACAACCAGGAGGCCGAGCTTCTTGAACTGCACGTCTTGGGCCAAGAGACGGTGCGTCCCGATGACCACGTCAACACTCCCGTCGGCGAGACCCTGCACCACAGCCCTCTGCTGGGCGGGCGACAGGAAGCGACTGAGCAGCTCCACCCGCACTGGATACGGCGCGTAGCGGTCTGCGAAGGTCTGGGCGTGCTGACTCGCCAACAACGTTGTCGGGGCCAGCACCGCTGCTTGGGTGCCGTCCTGCACCGCCTTGAATACAGCCCGCACGGCGACCTCGGTCTTGCCGAACCCGACGTCGCCGCAGACGAGGCGGTCCATCGGTCGGGGCTCTTCCATGTCGCGCCTGACGTCGGCGATCGCCTTCAAATTGGTCCTCGGTCTCGACGAAACCGAACGAGGACTCCATCTCCGCCTGCCACGGCGTGTCAGGGCCGAACGCGTGTCCCTGCACCGCCAGCCGGCGCCGGTACAACTGCACGAGCTCTTCGGCGACTTCGCCGGCGGCGGCGCGGGCCCTGGACCGGGTCCGCTGCCAGTCGGCGCCACCCATCTTCGACAGCGTCGGCGACTCGCCACCGCTGTAGGGCGTGATCGCCGCGATCTGCTCCACCGGCAGATACAGGCGGTCGGAGCCCCGATACTGGAGGATCAGGTAGTCCCGGGTGGTCCCCCCCATCGTCCTCGTCGTGACTCCCTCGAAGCGGGCCACGCCGTGCTGGCGGTGGACGACGAAGCTCCCGGCCTCGAGGTCGTCGAAGAATCCGTCCGCCGCCCGGGCGCGCGGCCGAGCGCGTCGGTGCGGCACCCTGCGCCCGGTGACATCGGTCTCCGAGAGCACCGCCACCTTGGCGTCGGGAAGGATGAACCCGCTCGTTATGGGGGCGGCCACCACGGAAACCCCGGGGGTGCCGGGAGCCCGCTCGAGCACCGGGGCGTGGATGCCCTCCTCGGCCAGTGCGCCGGAAAGCCGCGCCGCGCCGGGAACGGTCGCGGCGCACAGCGTGACGGCGTAGCCGTCACCGACGAGCCTGGACACCCCGGCGGCAAGCCGCGCTGGGTCTCCTGCCACCGGCTCGAAGCGGCGCACCGTCAACGCCGTCACCGAGGGCCCCTCGGGGACTGGAGGCAGCGCGGCGACGCTGGCGCGGGAATCGCGGAGGAGACGCTCGAAGGGTACGTGGAGCCGCGGGAAGCTGTCCTCCTCCCCCTCCTTCGCCCCCCAGGTCGCCGCCAGCGTCTCCGCGAGCGCGGCCTCCTCATCGAGTAACTGGGCACCGCGGTCTCGGATGCGGCGCGGCTCCACGAGCACCACCTGCGCCGCCTCACCGAGTAAGTCGGGCAGCACGCGCTCGGTGCTGTCGAGGAACGGAAGCCACGACTCCATGCCGTCAAACTGTTCGCCGCGCTCCAACCGCTCCCACATCGCGGTACCCCAGGTTCGGCGCGTCGCCAGGGACGCGGCCGCGGAACGCAGCTCGGGGGTGACGACGAGCTCTCGGCAGCCGTAGAGGGCAACGGCCTGCAGATCGTGCGACGACCGTTGGTCGCTGACGGCGAAGGCGGTGAGGCGATCGACCTCGTCGCCCCACAGGTCGATACGGGCCGGCACGTCAGCCGTGGAGGGGAAGACATCGACGATACCGCCGCGCACGGCGAACTCACCCCGGTGTTCGACCTGATGCTCGCGCCGGTAGCCCTTGGCGACCAGCTCGGACAGCAACGCCTCGGTGTCGACCTGCTGCCCCGGACGGATGACGATTGGGGCGAGTCCCTCCAGCGGGCCCAGCCGCTGGAGCAGGGCACGGACCGGTGTGACGATCACCCGGGGTGGTGCCGGCAGCGAGGGATCCGGCACACCGGTCAGCGCGTGGAGCACGGCGAGGCGGTGTCCCATCGTCTCCGTCTCGGGGCTGACCCGCTCGAAGGGGAGTGTCTCCCACGCGGGCAACACGGTCACGGGTCCAGAGAGGGCACCGACCACCGTGTCCTCGACATCGCCAACGGGCGCCATCAGGCAGGTCAGGTCGTCACCCAAGCGCTCGGCGTCGAGTCCCGTGGCGGTGACCACCACCAGTGGCGACCGTTCGCTGAAGGCCGCCAATGCGGCTGCCACAACTGCCTGCGCCGCCTCGGGCACGGCGACCGTGGCGTCCGCCGCGCCGAGCAAGAGCGCCACGGTCGCGTCGGCGCGCAACAGTCGAGGAACGGCGGCCAGGCTGCCCGGGGAGGCCTGCAGGGTTGTCGGGATCACGGACGTCATCGGCTAGGTGGGCAACGAGTGACACCACAGCATGGCGGCGTCGATGCCGTCGTCGAGGATCCGTTCGACCGCATCCGCCGCCGTCTCGACGGCCACCGCCAGGGCTTCGCGGACCGCCCTCGGTGGTTGCCGCAGCACATGGGACGCCCCCTGGGCGGCGCTCGGCGGCTTGCCCACGCCGATGCGCACTCGGAGGAAGTCGGATGAATGAAGGTGAGACTGAATGGAGCGAAGCCCGTTGTGCCCGGCCAGGCCACCTCCGGCCTTGAGGCGCACCGTCCCCGGAGGCAAGTCGAGCTCGTCGTGCACGACGACGATGAACCCCGCATCCGTGATCCCGAACCGCTTGGCCAACGCGCGCACGGCCGCGCCGGACTCGTTCATGTACGTGGTCGGGACGGCGAGGGCGACCCGATGGTCACCCACGGTGGCCACGGCCACACGGGAGTGCGTGCCCTTCTCGGCGCGCAACGATGCACCGTGACGGCGTGCCAGCAACTCAACCGCATCGGACCCCGCATTGTGCAGGCTGCCGGCGTATTCCGCTCCAGGGTTTCCCAGCCCGACAACCAGCAGGTCGGCCGGGGTGCCCCGGCGCTCCGACCGGGCGAAGGGGCGGCGCAGGGCCTAGCCCTCTTCGCCCGCGGTCTCGGGTGCCTCCCCTGTCGGTTGGGCCGCGGCCTCTCCCTCGGCCCCCTCCTCGCCTTCGCCCTCGGCCTGCTCGTCTGCGACCACCCGCGGCGGCTGCCCAATGACGATCGCCGCATCAGTGTCGACATCGGTCGTGACCCCTGACGGCAGCGTGAGGTCGGACACCCGCACCTGTCCGCCGATGGTGAGCTCGCTCACGTCCACCTCAATGGACGAGGGGATGGCGGTCGGCAGTGCGTTGATGGGCAGCGTGAACATCTGCTGCTCCACGAGTCCGTCGCCGTGGTGCACCTCGAGCGCCTCGCCCACCAAGGTAATGGGCACGTCTGCGCTGATGACCTCGTCGCGCCGGACGATGACGAAGTCGACGTGCGTCACGGTCTGGGCCACCGGGTGCCGCTGCATGTCTCGGGCCAGCGCCAGGTAGGTACCCGACCCGGTGTCGAGAGACAGGAGCTGATTGGAGCCGGCCTCACTGTTAAGGGCAGCCCGCAGTTCCCGGGCCACCACGGCGACCGGCAACGGGTCTGTCCCGTGGCCGTAGATCACGGCGGGGATCTTCCCCTGGCGACGCATGCGACGGACGGCGCGCGAGCCGATCGGGCGCCCGACCTCGGCGGCAAGTACGACTTCGGCCATTGCGAATCTCCTCAGGTGGCGAGAGTGGTGGGCGCGGTCAGCCCTTCGGGGCTTCCGGCGGACGGCATTCCAGCGTAGCCGCCCCGGGCTGGGTTCCCAATCGCACCCACCGGCGCTCCGGCCGGACCTGGACTCAGACCGACGAGCCTCGCTCCAAGAGCCACTGGGGCACCGGCGTGCTCGCGGGCGGGAGGTCGTCGTAGCCGTCGTCCCGCCTGCGCTCATCGCTCGACTGCTCACACGCGTCGTCTTCTTCGTCGTTGGCCGCCCCGCGGCCCCATGGGCTGGCTCCCTGCTCGTCCGACGCCAGCTGACCGGTGGGCTGCCCCTGCTCCGCCGGCTGCTCCGCCGGCTCGTCCTCTAAACCGAAGACGCCGCCCGGGTCACGGAGCAAATCCGTGAGGGGGGTGGAGTCGGTGAACGTCAGCTCCTTGATCCTTTCGTCGTGGCTCCGGAGCTGTGCCAGCAGCCAATCGTTGTAGTCGGCGATCGCGTCGCCCTTGTGGTTCGCCCATTCGAGCTTGGCTTCGTAGTACCGCTTCACTTCGCCGATACGGCGATCGGCGTAGGCCAGATACCCACTCGCCGACTGCTGCAGCAGCGTGAACTGGGAATACAGATCGTGGTAGAGGTCCTCTGTTGCCATGGGCTGCGGATGATGAATTTCGACCCGCTCCCTTTGCAGTGGAGGCGAGCCGAAGACCCCGCGGAGCACGTCTCTCGTCGCCTCGAGGTAGGCCCTCCCCCAGTGCTCGTCGGGCTCGAGGTGGGCGCCTTCAGCCCATTCGTTCCATGCGTTGACGAAGACGATGCCGGTGCTCCCTGCCGCCCTCATCTGTCGCGATGCAGCCTCGGCAAGCCAACGCCCGTACGCATCAGGGGTGGAGTTGCTGAGGACCATTGCCTCTCCGGCCTGCCGACGTGGCGTGTTGTCCCAGCCCGTCGCGACACAGGGATACCTGCGCCAGTTCGAGCCAGGCGCGTCGAGGTAGGCGGAGGCCACGAGGCTCGTACTCGTACCTGGAGTGTGTGCCGTTCGGCCCGAACCGGATCGGTTCGGAGGGGACGAGCGTGGCGAGACGATGTGGCACGAACTCCGCGCTGGCGTCGAAGCCGCGGAGCTCCGGGTCCGACAGCTGCTCCTCCGTCTCGAACATCACGAGCCACGGGGGTTCCATTCCGGCTCGCTCGCACTCCGCTCGCCACACCTCGACGGTTCGCGTCGGCTCTGGCAGGTACTGGGCGCGGTAGACCGTCAGGAGCGGTCGCCCTTGAATGCGGATGTAGCGAGGATCCTTGAAGCACTCCACCAGCCAACGGATGTGCGCCACGTCGTCGTCTTCGCTGTACGCCTGCTCCAGGAGCATCTCGTCGGTGCTGTTCCGCCATCTCCGGAACCAGCTCTCGTTGGCCCAGCACAGCGCAAACGGAAAGTCGGGGTGACCGAGTTTGCGCACCTCGTCAAGAGGTCTGCCCAACATGCGCCGTCCGCCGAACCAATAGTGGTAATAGAGGAATCCCGTGATCCCGTGATCGCGGGCCAGCTGCGCCTGCCGGTACCGGGTCTCGGGGACACGGAGGTCGTAGAACCCGAGCTCACCCGGGAGGTCGGGTTGCCGGTGCCCGGGATAGAGGGGCTTGCTGCGAACGACGACGTTCCACTCGGTGAAACCGGGTCCGTGCCAGGCGTCGTTCTCTGAGACCTGATGGAACTGGGGCAGATAGAAAGCCAGTACCTCAGGAGAGTCGCCCGAGGCGCGACCCGGGGTCGTGATGAAATCGGACATCAAAGCGATTCCGTTCAGCTCGAGCTCTTGCTCAGCGCACGCTTGATCCGGGCGTAGGCACTGCGCGTCAAGGGGGCTCGTTGCATCTGGAGCGCCCGGTTCCGGGCATCGGCCTCCACCAGCGCCTGATTCAGCAGTTCGATGTTGTTCTCAAGCCCGGAGATATGGCCTTCGAGCGCGGTGATGTACTTCTGGTGTTCCGCCAGAGCGTATTGGTCATGGCGCAGCACCAGGATGCGCATCCGCTGATGGTGCACCCGGTCGCTCAGTTCGTTCACCTGGGATTCCAACTCTTCGAGCGCCAACGTCCCGTTGTCACGGACTGACTTGATGACGTACTGGTACGTCTCCACCTCGGGGTCAGCTTGCAGCTTGTCGAGGATCTCGTCGTTCACGTCCGCCCGGCTGACCCCGATCTCCGATTGGAACACCGGTATCACGACGCGCTTGGTCTCCACGGCTACCACGCCCGCTTCGTGCAGAAGCTTCCGGATAGTCTCGAGAGTGAAGAACCGCAGGTGCGTCCGATCGAGCAGGCCCCAATTCGCATAACGGAACTTGCCGTTCATCAGGGCGATGCGCACGTCTCCGTGGGCCACGTTGGGCAGCGAGATGACCAGGAAGCCCGTGGGCTTGAGCTTCCGGACGGCTTGCCGTAGCGATTCGAGAGGATCACGCAAGTGCTCGAGCACATCGCAGAGAGAGACGACGTCGAACGACTCGTCCTTGACGTAGCTCCAGGTGTCGGCGTCGTCGAGATCACCAACGACAACTTGGTCGGCCCACTCCTCCGCGATCTCGGCGGCGACCGGATCGATCTCCATTCCGACGACACTGCAGCCCTGCTCGACCAGGACCTTTGTGATATATCCGCTGGAACACCCGACCTCCAGAACCGACTTGTTGTAGCCGATCATGGACAGAGCGAAGGCGTGACCATTGTTCTCAGCGTCCGGGTGCACTGGAACTTCGTAGATTGACGACAACATTTCCTCCCGGCGGGGAAATGTCGAGGGCAGCACCAAATCGCCGCCACGCAACCCCCCGACTGGCCCGCGTAACCATAATGCCCCGGACCCGTTCCGCGAGGAAATCTTGAACGGGAAGAAGTACCGGAACGTGCGTCCCGCTCCTGCGGAGGTTGTGGATAACGCGAAGGGCACGCCCAACGCCCATCCGGTTCTGCCTGCTCGCCTCAGCATTCCCTCATCGGTGACGCCGGCCTGCGGGAAGGTTTGCGACCGGCCCCAACGATCGATGGGGCCCGTCCTCGCTCTAGACCAGGTTGTCCCCGCCGAAGAGCTCCGATACGGACGTATCCTCGAAGACAGCATCGATGGCGTCGGCGATGATCTTGGCGACCGACAGGACCTCGAGCTTGTCGAACATGCGGTCTTCGGCCACGGGGAGGGTATCGGTGACGACGACCCTGGAGATGGGTGCCGCCTTCAGGCGGTCGACCGCAGGGTCCGACAGGACGGCGTGGGTGGCCATGGCGGAGATGTCGGATGCGCCGGCCTCGGACAGCAATTCCGCCGCGGCGCAGATGGTCCCGGCCGTGTCGATCATGTCGTCGATGAGGACGCAGTGGCGACCTTCGACCTCACCCACCACGTGCCGCGCCTTGACTTCGTTATAGCTGTCCCGCGGCCGTGTCTTGTGGATCAGGGCAAGATCACAGCCAAGGTGTTGGCTGTAACGCTCGGCCACCTTGACTCGCCCAGCGTCGGGCGCCACGACGACCACGTCGTCGCCCAGATTGTCCCGCAGGTACCCCTCGAGCACAGGCGCTGCCACCAGGTGGTCGAAGGGGGTGTCGAAGAAGCCCTGGATCTGGCCCGAGTGCAGGTCCACACTGATGACGCGGTCGGCGCCCGCCGCCGAGAGCATGTCGGCGACCAGCTTGGCGGTGATCGGCTCTCGGCCGGTCGACTTCCGGTCCTGCCGCGAGTACCCGTAGTAGGGGCACACCGCAGTGATGCGCTTGGCCGACGCCCGCTTGGCGGCGTCGATCATGATCAAGTGCTCCATCAGAGAGTCGTTGACCGGGCTGGCGTGCGTCTGAATGATGAACACGTCGCAGCCGCGGATGGAGATGTCGTACTTGCAGTAGATCTCTCCGTTGGCGAACTCGCGCAAGTTCGCCTCCCCCAACTCGACACCCAGATGGCCGGCGATGTCGTTCGCCAGACTAGGGTGGGCGCGGCCGGAGACCAGTTCCAGGCGACGACGCGGGATCAACTCCACGCTCCAACGCTAGTGCCCCGCTGCGCGCGGCGTAGGCGGTGACGATGCTCCCAAAACTCTAAACGTTTCCGTTTACAGTCCACAGAGAACACTGCGGCTCGCCCCGCCGGGCTGCGGCTCGCCCCGCCGGGCTGCGGCACGCCTCGCCGGGCAGCGGCTGTTCCTCAGCCCGTCGGGCTCCCGAGCACCGTGTGCGGTCCCAGCTCGGCTCCGGCCGCCACCTCGGCTCCCGGTTCGAGCACACTGTAGGCGCCGACGCGGGCCCCGTCGCCGATCGTGGCCCGCGAGCACACGCTCTCGGCGACGATCGCTCCCCGGCCCACTGTGGTGTCGACCAAGACGCTGTTGGGCCCGATCTCGGCCCCTGCTCCGATCACGCAGTTGCCTCGCAGGATCACCCCGGGCAAGAGGGAGACGTCTGCCTCCAGATGGGCCTCCGCGTCCACGTACGTGCGCTCTGGGTCCCACATCGTCACGCCGCGGCGCATCCAGCGCTCGTTGATGCGGTCGCGCAGCTCCGCCTCGGCGACCGCGAGCTGGGCCCGGTCATTGACGCCCGCCGCCTCCATGGAGTCAGGCAGTACCAGAGAGCGGACCGTGTAGCCGGCGCTGCTGAGCACCCCAACGGCGTCGGTCAGGTAGTACTCCCCCTGTGTGTTGGCGGGGCTGAGCCGGCGCAGGGTCGGCGCCAGGAGGCTGCGCCGGAAGCAGTAAATGGAGGTGCTGACCTCGTCGATTGCCTTTTCCTCCTCGGTGGCGTCGGTCTCCTCCACCACCCGGCTGACGTCCCCGTCTTTGCCGTGCACTACCCGGCCGTACCCCGACGGGTTGTCCACCACAGCCGTCAACAGGGTGGCGCCGGCGTCCTCGGCTCGGTGAGCACGAACCAGCGCGGCCAGGGTCTGTGGCCGCAATAACGGGGTATCGCCAGGGAGCACGACCACGTCTTCCACCTCGTCGTCGTCGTCGGGCAGCCCCGTCAACCCGACGGCCAGGGCGTCGCCGGTACCTGCCTGCGTCAGCTGCTCGACGAACTCGATCTGCATCGTCGACGGCGCGTGCTGCACCAGGGTCTTGGTGACCCATTCGCCCCGGTGGCCGACGACGACCACGACCCTCCGCACGTCGATCTCGGCCATGGCGTCGAGCACGTGCAGGATCATGGGACGACCGCACAACAGGTGGAGCGGCTTGGGTCGTTCGGAGCGCATGCGCGTCCCCTCACCGGCGGCCAGGACCACGGCGGAGAGTCGGCGTTCGCGCATCGCGCATTCTTACCCGCCCGGACGCCCAGCGTGCGTATGGGACACTCGTCATGTGCCGGATTTGATCCCTTACGACGAGTTCGGGCTGTTCCACGAGAACGCCGCCGAGTACGGCCTGCCCTACCCGGGGCCGCCCGAGGTGCGCCGCGTCGACGTCGAGGTCGCTCCCGGCCGCAAGGTGTCCAGCCTCGTGTGGGGCACGGGGGCGCCCGAGCTCGTGCTCGTGCACGGCGGCGCCCAGAACGCCCACACGTGGGACACGGTGGCGCTGGCCCTGGGACGGCCACTGCTCGCAGTGGACCTGCCGGGACACGGACATTCCGACGGCGGACCCGACGGCTCCATCTCCGCGGGCAGTAACGGTCGAGACCTGGCGACGGTGGTGGCGGAGCTGGCGCCCACAGCGCGCGGCGTCGTCGGCATGTCGCTCGGAGGGATGTCCTCCCTCGCGCTGGCGGCACAGGCCCCCGAGCTCGTGCGCGCGCTCGTCCTCGTCGACATCACGCCGGGCGTGAACGCCGAGAAGGCCGCTCCGGTAACAAACTTTGTCAACGGGCCGGCCAGCTTCGACGGCTTCGACGAGTTGCTCGCTCGGACCATGGAGCACAACCCGACTCGCTCAGAAGCCTCGTTGCGTCGCGGCATCCTGCACAACGCCGTCCAGCGCGAGGACGGAACCTGGGTGTGGCGCTACGCCCGCTTCCGCACCGACCCCACGGGGGCGCCTCCGGATTTCGGCGACTGGTGGGACGCGGTCTCCGCGCTCACCGTTCCGCTGCTTCTCGTGCGTGGTCTGGCCTGGTCCGTCGTCGACGACGCCGACGTCGCCGAGCTGCTGCGCCGCCAACCCACCGCGACCGTCGTGGGCGTCGAGGGTGCGGGGCACAGCGTCCAAGGCGACCGGCCAATCGAGCTGGCCGGCATCCTGGCCCGGTTCGTCTTCCCAGACGGCTGATGGAAAAGCGCGTCTGGCTCTCGCCCCGCGCCCTGAAGCTGCACGCGGTCATCCTCGTGCTGGTCCCGGCCTTTCTGGCGCTCTGCGCCTGGCAGATCAGCCGCGCCATCGGTGGCAACAGCCTCAGTTGGGCCTACGTCTTCGAATGGCCCATCTTCGCCGGCTATGCCATCTACATGTGGTGGCGCTTTGTGCACGAGGCAGCCGATGACGCGACGCCCGCCGCTCCCTCCGATGCCGATGTCGATGCCGACCCGGGCACTCCGACGGCACCGGGCGTCGCAGAGGAGGGGCCGGGGATCCCGCCGGACGCGGCACGCCCGGACGCCGCAGGCCCGGACGCCGACCTCGCCGCCTACAACGAGTATCTGGCACAGCTGGCGGATCGGGACAAGGCCAGCGGGCGCTGAGTCAGCTCCGGGGGGAGGGCTCGAACCTCCAACATCCGGCTCCAAAGGCCGACGTTCTGCCGATTGAACTACCCCGGACCGAGGCGGGAAACCACTAGAGGTTAGGCATGCCGCCGTCCGTGCGCGGGCGAGGCCCGGCGGTAGGTTCTTCTCTCGTGCGCATCCTCGTGGTGGACGACGACCCGGCCGTTCGCCGGTCGATCGACCGGGCCCTCCGCCTCGAGGGCTACGACGTGGTGACCGTTCCCTCGGGCGGGGAGGCACTCGAAACCCTGGCACAGAGTCCGCCGGACGCGCTCATCCTCGACCTCGGGCTGCCCGACCTCGACGGCCTGACCGTGTGCCGGCGCATGCGCAGCGCGGGAGACGACACACCCGTGCTGATGCTGACCGCGCGCGACGCCGTCGACGACCGCGTCCAAGGCCTCGACGCGGGTGCGGACGACTACCTGGTCAAGCCGTATGCGCTGGCCGAGCTGCTCGCCCGGTTGCGCGCCCTCTTGCGCCGCCGCTTCGAGGGCGAGGGCGGCCTCCTGCGCGTGGGCGACCTGTCCCTGAACCTCTCGACACGGGAGGGGCAGCGCGGCGACCGCACCTTCGCGCTGACGCGTATCGAGTTCGACCTCCTCGAGATGTTCCTGCGCCACCCCCGTCAGGTGCTCACCCGCGAGGTGCTGCTCAACCGCGTGTGGGGATTCGACTTCGACTCGGGGACCAACTCGCTCGCCGTCTACGTCGGGTACCTGCGTCGCAAGCTGGAGGAGGGGGGCGAGCCGCGCTGCATCCAGACGGTGCGCGGCGTGGGCTACGTGCTGCGAGACGCATGACCTTCCGCGCCCGGCTCGTGCTGGCCACGACCGTCGCGGTCGTGGTGGCCGTGTTGGCCGCGTCACTCGGCGCCTTCCTCGTGGCCCGGAACACGCTCCTCGAGGCCGCGGACAAATCCCTCACGACGGCGGCGCAGCGGGTCGTGGCGGGCCAGCAGATCGGGTCGACGACAGCGACCCTCGGCCAGGTGATCGACACCAGCGGCGCCGTCGTCGCCGGTGGCGGCCTCCCCGTGACGGGGCAGGTCCGCCTCGTGGCAAGGGGGTTCGCCCCCGCTTTCTTCACGACGGTGACGGTTGATGGGAACCAGATGCGCGAGCTCGTCGAGTACCTTCCGCCCGGGACGCGGGTGGAGTCCGGCATCCTCCTCAACGGAGGTGCGCTCCAGATCGCCACCTTGTTCAACGCGAGCTCCGAACTCAAGACCCTGGCGGTGTTGCTCGGGGTGGTCGCCCTCGTCGGTATCCTCCTGGCCGTCGTGCTCGGTTGGTTGGTTGCCCGAACGGCGTTGGTCCCCCTCAACTCGCTCACCGACACCGTCGAGGATGTGGCGGAGACGACCGACGTCACGCGCCGGCTCTCCCCAGGAGGGCCCGACGAGCTCGGGCGCCTGCGCCGAACCTTCAACCGCCTCCTCGAGGCACTCGAGTCGTCGCGTCGCGCCCAGAGCCAGCTCGTGCTCGACGCCTCCCACGAGCTCCGCACGCCGCTCACCAGCCTGCGCACCAATCTCGAGGTGATCCGCCGGGTGGACGAGCTCAGTGTCGAAGACCGCTCCGTGCTCGTCGACGACGTCCTGGTTCAGCTGCAGGAGCTGAGCGACCTCGTCGGTGACCTGGCCGAGCTTGCCCGCGGCGACCAGGAGCCGTCGCCGCGCGAGCCGCTCCGACTCGACCTGCTCGTCCAGGACGCGGTCGCCGTGCAGAACACCCACGGGAGGTCAAAGGACGTCAAGTTCGAACTCGATGCCGAGCCCTGTTGGGTCGAGGGGCACGCCGACCGTCTCGCGCGGGCGGTCGGCAACCTGCTCGACAACGCGCGCAAGTGGAGCCCGCCCGGCCAGACGGTCTCGGTCGAGTGCAGGGACGGGATTGTCGTGGTGCGCGACCGCGGGCCCGGCGTCGCCGAGGAAGACCTCCCTCACATCTTCGACCGCTTCTACCGCTCCCCGGCCGCACGGGGACTTCCCGGTTCGGGTCTCGGGCTCGCCATCGTGGCCCAGGTTGTCAGGGTCGAAGGAGGCACCATCCTGGCCGAGAACGACCCTGACGGCGGGGCCCGGATGTCGATGCACCTGCCGACAGTGGACGCCCCCGATGAGGCCACCGAGCCCGCCTAGCGCCTGCCCCAGATTCTTCACGAGTCCGCCGCCCCCCTCTCCCGGCCTGCCTCAGTCAGCGGCGATGAGCTCAATTCGGTTTCCAAACGGATCGTCGACGTAGGCGCCCTTTCCTGGCTCCCGCTCGGGGTTCGGGCGGACTTCCGTCCCGGCCGCCTCCAGGGCCGCCGTGAGGGCGGGCAGGCCGCGCACGGCGAAGGCCGGGTGCGCTTTGCGAGCGGGGCGGAAGTCCTTCTCCACACCGAGATGGACCGCCGTGGCTCCCCGCACGAACCAGCAGCCGCCCCGGGCCGCCAGGGGCTCGGGCTTGGGGACGCGCTCGAACCCCAGCAGCCCTGCGTAGAACGCCTCGGCGGGCTCCTCACCCTGCGGCGGCATGGCCAGTTGCACATGGTCGAGCCGGACGATCTCGAAGTCCATTGCTGCCTCCTCGCGCCGCCGGGCGACCTGGCAGTCGGCCTTTCAGACCGCTAGCCTGCCGCACGACATGGGATCACTGATCAAAAAGCGTCGCAAGCGGATGCGCAAGAAAAAGCACAAGAAGATGCTGAAGGCCACCCGCTGGCAGCGGCGTGCCGGTAAGTAGCTCTCCCGCCTTCTGAGGCGCCCGGTCCCCTCTCAGTCCCCCTGCCAACCCGCCGGCACCGTGTGGGCCCGCACTAAACGGGCCGTCTCAGCCCCCAGGCGCAGTTCGGGCTGCACTGCAGTCCCGGCCTCGGCCGGCCCTCCCTCCAGGAACCAGGTCGATCCGCTGCCGGCCAGTGCGGGCTCGGCGCCAGCCAGGTCCCCCAGGGCGTCGCGCCAGCGGGCCAGACGAGGCTCGACCGCCACTGCGGCCGCGGTCAGGGCGTTGGGCGCCTCGTTCGCGGGGTCCTGGTCCCAGGCCTCGTAGACCCGGGTGGTGTCCACGCCGAAGGGCGGACAGAGAAGCAGGTAGTCGCGGGCCTCGAAGGGGAGCGGGGTGACCCGCTCTCCCACCCCCTCCACCCGGGCTCGGCCGCCGCCCAGACAGAAGGGCACGTCGGCCCCGAGGCGCGCCGCCACGGCCAGATCGGCACACCCGGCCCAGCGCAGCACGGCCGCCGCGTCTGCCGAACCGCCTCCCAGGCCGCCGCCCAGGGGGATCCGCTTCGTGAGGCGGACCGCCGCATCGCGACCACACGCCTCGAGCGCGCGGCCGATCAGGTTGTGGCCCGCTCCCGGCAGATCGAGCGCCCGCACCGCCGGGTCGGCGGTGACGTCGAGGCCCGAGCCTCTCTCGTCGAACAGCAGCTCGTCGGCCAGGCTCAGTGTGACCATCTCAGCGTTGAGCTCGTGATAGCCGTCGGAGCGGACCCCGGTGATCTGCAGCGTCACGGTCAGTTTGGCCGGGGCCAGCACGGTGCTCATGGTGGTCACGTTGCGGCCAGCCTCCCCCACTCGGCGACATCGAGCTCTTCGGCCCGGGCGTCGGGTCGCACCCCGGCCCGCTCGAACGCCGCGGGCTCCACGACTCCGGCCAGCGAGCGCCGGAGCATCTTGCGCCGCTGAGCGAAGCCGGCCCGCACGACCACATCCAATCGCTCGTAGGAGACGAGACCCGGGTCGACCGCGGGGGCGGGCAGCCGGTCGATGCGGACCAGGACCGACTCGACCCGGGGCCTCGGGATGAACACCGCCGCGGGAACGCGCCCGACCACCTCGGCCCGGGCGAAGTAGGCGATGCGCACCGAGACCGCTCCGTAGGCATCCTCGCCGGCGCTCGCCGCCATGCGCTCGCCCACCTCGCGCTGGACCATCACGAGCAGGTGGGCCACCGTGGGCACCTCGACGAGGGTCTTGAGCACGAGGGGTGTGGCCACGTTGTAGGGCAGGTTGGCCACGAGGTTCCAGGGGCCGGTGCCCCGATCGGCGAGGAGCGCCCCCAGGTCGAGGGTCAGGGCGTCCCCCTCGACCACCTCCACCCCGACGGGCTCGACCACGGAGCGCAGCACAGGCACCACGTGGCGATCGGTCTCTACCGCCACCACCGTGGCCCCTGTTTCGGCCAGCGCCAGCGTCAGCGATCCGAGGCCGGCCCCGATCTCGAGCACCCGGGAGCCGGCGCCGACACCGGAGAGCCGGGCGATGCGCCGGACTGTGTTGGGGTCAGCGACGAAGTTCTGCCCGAGGGCCCGGCTGGGGTGCAACGAGTGCGTCGACAGCAGCTGGGCGATGTCGGCGCCGGAATGAGTCACCAGGAGATTGTGACGTCCACCACTCCCTGACTGAGGTCGGCGATCTGGGAGAACCCCGAAGGTGAGAGGTCGACCACCCTGGGATAGCCGGCCCCCTCGCGGTCGTCCACGGTGCAGACCGTCGACGCACCGGTGGCGTTGTTGACCACGGTGACCACCGTCCCGAAGGCAAGCGTGGGGCTGGCGCACATTCCAGCCGCGGCACCCGCGTACCAGGTTGCCTGACCGCCCTCTTGGCTCGTCGCCGCCGCCCGTGGCGGTGGTGGCGCTGCGGTCGTCGTCGTCGTGGTCGGTGGCGGTGGCGGTGGCGGCGGCGCTGTGGTCGTCGTTGTTGTCGGGTCCGGTCGTACCGCCGTTGAGGTCGCCGCCGGTGGCGCCGCCGTCGTTGTCGTCACCGGTGGCGCCGTCGTCGTCGTGGTCGGCGCTTGATACGCGACGAGGTGCGAGGGCAGCTTCACCCCGTCCAATTTGGACACGTGACGCGCCACGACCCCGTGGGTCTGGTGCGCCGCGCGCGCCGCTACTTCTGATCGTGACGCGTGCGGGGACGCGTTCTGCAACAACAGGAGAGGCGCGCCGAACAACGCGCCGCAAATGACAGCGGCGACGCCCAGGCGCCTCCCCCCAGTGCTGTGGTTCCGCAGGGCTCCACCCTTCTCCGGGGACACAGTGCACCCGCGTCGACATACGGGTGGCGAGAGGTTTCTGGAGAACTTAGATAACCATTCGCGAGCGACGCAAACCCGAAATGACGCCGAAGCATTTTGCGCGCTCTTTTCGCAGGTCACAGCCCGTGCGCGGCGTGATATTTAGATGAACTTCCTGTTCACACGCCCCTTTTGCCCTTATTCAGCCTCAAACATCCTGGTCACGAGGTTCTCGTATTACGCACAGCAGCGCGTGGATTAGCCGCCTGTGGAAAACACCATGGCTGCCGCGGCTGCCGTGCGCTCCATGATTTCGTCGACGGTGCAGCCCTTCACGGCGGCGATGGCCTCTCCCACGTACGGCAGGTAGGAAGGCTCGTTGGTACGACCGCGATGCGGCACTGGCGCGAGAAAGGGACTGTCCGTTTCGACCAGCAGCCGGTCGAGCGGGCAACGCGACGCCGCCGCGCGCACGTCGGTGGCGTTCTTGAACGTCACGATGCCACTGAACGAGACATACATGCCGCTCCGCAGGCAGCGGTCGACCTCGTCGGGTCCTCCCGTGAAGCAGTGCAGCACGGTGCGATCGGGCACACCCTCGGCGTCCAAAACGTCGAAGAGATCCGCCCACGCGTCGCGGGCGTGGATCACCAACGTCAGACGGTGCGCGTGCGCCAACGCGATCTGCGCCGCGAACGCAGCGCGCTGTTCGGTGCGCGGCGAATGCTCGTAGAAATAGTCCAACCCGCACTCGCCGACCGCCACGACCGCGCCATCGCCGACGTCGAGCTCGCGTGCCAGCAGGCCCGCCACCTCCTCCACACCGTGGCGTGCTTCGTGGGGGTGCAGGCCGACGGACGCCCATGCCCGCGGCGGCGACCCGGCCCCAGCCGTCGCCCGGGCGACCGCCACCGCCTGGCGAGACGTCTCCGCGTCGGTCCCGATGCAGACGAGCCGGTCGATGCCGGCGGCATGGGCCCGGGCCAGGACGGGCGCCAGGTCAGCCGCCTCGGCCGCCTCGGCCGCCCCGTCCGCCTCGGCCGACTGGGTGTCGTCCCCACCGAGATACTCCTCCTGCACGTGGCAGTGGGAGTCGAACCAGCCCCCCACGTCAGGCCTTGCGGCGCGGGAAGAGGGGCTCCCCCTTCACCACGGCGACCCCGCCGTCATAGCCGCCCCATGCCGCGTCGGAGGGGAGCCGCGCCGCAGCCGGGTCCCCGGCAACGCCGATGCGCCGCCACACCTCTGCCGCCGTCGACGGCATGGCAGGGGCGATGAGGACGGCCACGATGCGCAGCACCTCGAGCGCGTCGCCGAGGACCGCGCCGACGGCCGGCCCCGGCTCCATCTTCCAGGGCTCTGCTGCTTCGAGCGTGGCATTGGCAGAGCCGATGAGCCGCCAGGTTTCCTCGAGCGCCTCGTGCGGCGCCCAGCGCGACCACGCTCCGGCGGCCGCTTCGAGGACCCGGGCGGCCACGGGCGCGAGCTCGCTGTCGGGGTCGCAGGCGGGCCCCACTCCCTCGCATTTGGAGTGCACCACGGTCGTGACCCGTGACACCAGGTTCCCCAGGTTGTTGGCCAGGTCCGCGTTGTAGCGCGCCACGATGCCCTCGTAGGAGAAGTCGCCGTCTCCGCCGAGCGGCACCTCGCGCAGCAGGTGGTAGCGCAACGGGTCGACGCCGAAGTCGTCGGCCAGGGCAAGCGGCGACACGTCGGTGACGTTGAGCGCCGGGGAGCCCTCGGCCCCGGCCAGTCCGGCTGCGATCATCGTCTTGCCCAGCTTCTGGCCGCCCATGAGCAGGTAGCCGTGCACGAAGATCTCCTTCGGCGGCGCGATGTCGGCGGCCATGCACATCGCCGGCCACCAGACGCAGTGGAACTTCAGGATGTCCTTGCCGATCAGATGGTGCGCCGCCGACCAGCGGGCCGCGAACATCTCCGGATCGCTGCCGTACCCGGCCACCGTCAGGTAGTTGATGAGCGCGTCGTACCACACGTAGAAGACGTGCGCCGCGTCCCACGGCACCGGTACGCCCCAGGAGAAGGACGTGCGGGTGATGGAGACGTCGCGCAAGCCGCCCCGGATGAACCCCAGCGCTTCGTTGCGCTTCGAGACGGGACGGACGAAGTCGGGGTGGCTCTGGTAGAAGTCGAGGAGCGGCTGCTCAAACTGGCTCAGCTTGAAGAAGTAGTTGTCCTCCTGCATCTCGACGACAGGGCGCCCGTGCACCGGGCAGTTGCCGTCGACGAGCTGGTCCTCGGTGTAGTAGTCCTCGCAGGAGATGCAGTAGAGGCCCGAATAGGGCGCCAGCTCAATGAAACCGTTGTCGTAGATCCGTTGGAGGAACTGCTGCACCACGGCGTAATGCCGCGGCTCGGTCGTGCGGATGAAATCGTCATAGGAGATGTCCAGCCGCCTCCAGGCCTCCTTGAAGCGGTCCGACGTGCGGTCCGTCCACTCCTTCGGCGTGGTCCCGGCGGCCTCGGCCGCCTCGACGATCTTTGCGCCGTGCTCGTCGGTGCCGGTCATGAACCAGACGTCGTCGCCCAGGAGCCGGTGCCAGCGCGCCAACGCGTCCGCGTTGACCGTCGTGTACGCCGTGCCGACGTGCGGTGCGTCATTGACGTAATAGATCGGTGTCGTCAGGTAGTAGGGGGGCACCGCCGGTAGCGTACCGGCGCGCTCAGGCGGGCCCTGACGTGCCCTTCTCGCTGTCGGCGGCTGCGCGGAGGCGGAGCGCCGTCTCGTAGGCGCGTCGTCTCGGCACCCCGAGAGACGCGGCCACTCGGTCGGCGGCCTGGCGCGGTCCCGCGGACGGGTCGTCGCCCAGGGCGGCGCGCACGGCGGCCACGACCTCCTGGTCGCCCGCCGGCAACGGCGCGGGGGCGCCCCCGATCACGAGCACCACCTCGCCGCGCAGCTCCCGATTGGCGAAGGTTGCGGCTCCCTCGCCCAGCGTGCCCCGCCAGACCTCCTCATGGAGCTTGGTCAGCTCCCGCACGACAGCCGCAGGGCGGCCCGGGTCAGCCGCGGCCAACTCGGCCAGCGTGGCGGCGACGCGGCCCGGCGCCTCGAGCACGACGGACGTGCGCTCGTCTCCCATGAGCACACTGATGCGGCGGCGGCGCTCGGGCCCCTTGCGAGGCAGGAAACCTTCCACACAGAAGCGGTCAGCGGGCAAGCCGCTCACCACCAGCGCGCCCACCACCGACGATGGTCCGGGGACGGTGCTCACCGTCTCGCCCGCCTCGGCCAGGCGGGCGGCCAGCCAAGCGCCGGGGTCCGAGATACCCGGCGTGCCGGCGTCACTCACCACCGCCACCGTGGCGCCGCCGGCGACGGCGGCCGCGACGCGTTCGACCCGGGCCGCCTCGTTGTGCCCGTGGAGCGAGAGCAAGCGGTCGCCGCCCGCTCCGCGTGCCGTGATGCCGAGGGCCGAGAGCAGGGCCCGGGTACGGCGGGTGTCCTCGCAACAGATCAGGTCCGCCGTCGCCAGCACCTCACGGGCACGTTCAGAGAGGTCGCCGAGGTTCCCGATCGGCGTGGCCACCAGGACGAGCCGGCCCCGCCCTTCGACGCTCAAGGCACGTCGCCCGCGGCACCGTTCGGCACGTGACGCACCTCGAGCTGGTCGCCCACCCGCACACCCCAACGCTCCAGTGAGCCCGCCTCGGCCTCGACGGCGCTGCGGGCCCTCCGCCCGCCCAGAGCCAGCCGCCACGGCTTGAGCCGGGCCACGCGCACCACCGTGAGATCGGGGGAGAGAAAGGCCACGTCGACCGGGAACCTCATGCCCGCGGTGTGCACGGTGCGCGCGCCCTCCAGGTGGAGTGCGCCGTCGCATCCCGTGCGGCCCCGGAGGGCGCCGCGTTCGGCCGTCGAGTCAGTCATCTCGAGTGCGCACACGACGTCGCCGTCCCGAAGCAACCATCCGGACCGCATGCGAGTGAGGCTACCGGACAGCCCCTGAGACACCGTCTAAGCTTTCCGCCTCATGTCAAAGCGAACGGTCAAGCGCAAACTCAGGACGAAGAAGAAGGCCAACCACGGCAAGAAGCCGAACTGCGGCCGCGGCTGAGCACGGTCGGCAGCCTCAATTCCCCTTCCAGGCGACCCCTTGTGCCGCCAGCACGCCGCAGAGCGTGGTGGGCAGGTCCGAGATGATCCCGTCCACGCCGAGGCCGACGAGGCGCTCCATCGCCTCGGCGTCGTTGACCGTCCAGACGTGCACGGCCTTGCCGGCGCGATGCGCCGCCGTCACGAACCGCTCGTCCACCACGACGAGATCGCCTTGGCGCTCGGGCACCTGGTAGGCCACCGCCGGGATGTCCGGCATGTCTTCCCCGGCCTGCACGGCCCGCCAGGCCTCGGCAGTCGTGGCCGTGCCCGCCGAGGTAGGGACCGAAGGTGCGAACCGGCGGAAGGCGTCGGTCGCCTGGTCGAGGAATGAGGCCACGATCACGTCGTCGGTGCGGCCGAATTCCGCCAACAGCCGGGCGAGCGCTTCCTCGTAGGGGCGGACCACCGGCGCCGTCTGCTTGATGTCGAGGTTCAGCACGACCTCCGGGAATTCCTCGAGGACCTCGCGCAGGGTGGCGATGCCCAGGCTCCGGTCCGCCGGGGCACGGCCCCGGAACGGGTAGTCGCCGGCCGGCCGGCCCGGCGTGACGTCGGCCCCGGGGATCCACCAGTAGGAGAAGTCCATCGCACGCAACTCAGCGAGTGTGAAGGAGGCAATGGTGCCCTGCGCTGCCGTGGTGCGGTCGACCGTGGCGTCGTGGCACACGACCAGCTCACCGTCGGCGGTCGCGTGCACGTCGAGCTCGATACCGGTGACGCCCGCCTCGAGAGCATGCGCAACGGCATGGAGGGTCGACGACGGTGACTCCCATGCGCCGCCCTGGTGTGCGTAGGCCATCACCCTGCGCTGGAGCCACACGGTCCGCTCGCTCACCCGCTCGACGGTAACAGCCGAGGCCAGGCCCGGCCGCACCGCACGGGCGGGCGAGGCCGAGCCCTGCCGGCACGGGCCTATCCTCGTGCCGCGTGCTTGACCACCTCCTCGTCGACGTCATCGGCACTATCCGCGCCTCCTTCGACCGGGCGCTCCTCCAACGCCAGGCAGTGGAGGAGCGCTTCCAGGTCGACGTGTTCCTCGGTGACGTCTCCTGGGAGACCTCTTACAGCCTTCCCGGTGAGGAGCAGCCGCCGCGGGTACGCGCCGACGTCTCGATCGATTGGCCCACGTGGAGCCAGACCTCCTATCGCAGCTGGTCTATCGGCGAGCCGCCCGACGAGCTCCCCGAGGTCGTGATCGAAGTGGCGCTGCGGGTCCAGCGCATGGCGGAGGCCCCCGACACCGAGAAGGTGATGGCGGCCCTGCCGGTGACCGGTCCGCTCGGCGACCCGATGGAGCTGCTGCGCACCGCGACGACCATCGAACAGGTACGCACCGATACAGGGGATTCCGACGGCAGCCTGCGTTGGGCGGCCGAGGCGACGTACGAAGGCTCCGTCCGCTTCAATGAGCAGCAGCTCGAGGACCCGGCGACCATCACGCCGATCTTCGACGACCTCACCCGTTGGATCGCCTCCACGCTGATCTCCCTGGCCGACCTCCCCTTCACCTTTCTGCCGCCCGGGGAGGACGACGACTGACCCGCATTGCCTCCCGGGGGGGCCTTGGCCCCGTCCTGATCGTCGCCCTGTGCTCCGTCCTGACCGCCTGCGGCTCGGCGGCACCCGCCGCGCCGCCGCCAAGCCAGGGCCTGGTGCTCAGCCGCCCCACGCCCCAGCACGTCCCCCTGATGAACCAGCAGGGACAGCCGGTCTCCCTCGCGTCGCTCACGGGCAAGATCGTGGTCCTCGCTCCGTTTCTGTCTCTCTGCCAGGACGAGTGCCCGCTCATAACGGGCGCCTATATCTCGCTGCAGCGCGACCTGAGCGCCGCGGGCTTGGCCCATCGGGTCGTGTTCGTGGAGGCCACGGTGGACCCCGGCCGCGACACTGTCGCCCGACTGGCCGCGTATCAGAAGGAATTCGGGGCCGCCTGGGACCTCTGGACGGGCACGCCGGCAAATGTGGCGGCGTTCTGGAAGCCGTTCGGCGTCGAGTACCAGATGGTCCCCGAGGAGCAACCGGCCAAGACGGACTGGTTTACCGGTTCGCCGCTCGCATACGACGTTGTGCACACCGACGGCTACATCCTGATCGACCCTCACGGCCGCGAGCGCTTCGTCAACGCGAGCGCGCCCAACTTGGCGGGAACGCTCAATCGCCGGCTTACTTCGCTCCTCAACGGCGGCGGGGTGCACAACCTGCACCACCCCCAAACGCCCAACTGGACGACGGCCGATGCGCTCGCGTCTATCAGCTGGCTCCTCGGGACCAGTGTCCCCGTGGCGGCCCCGTGATGCGGGGAGGGCTGCGCCGTACCGACCGCGCCGTCCCGGCAGCCTTCGTCGGCCTGGCCCTCGCCCTCGCCGCCTGCGGCGGCTCCGGCGTCACGACCCTCTCGTCACCGCCGACCACCGACCCGTCACTCACGCTCACGCTGCAACACTCGCCGGCGGGACCGATCCTCGCCACCGGCGGTGGCAACACGCTCTACGACTTCGTTCCTGACACCCCGATGCACAGCGCCTGTCTCAATGACGGCTGTGTCTTCCAGTGGCCACCGCTGATCGAGTCCGGGCCCGTGCGGGTGGGCGCTGGAGTCGATCGCTCGTTGGTCGGCACACTCCGTCGACCGAACGGATCCACCCAGCTCTCCTACGGCGGCCATCCGCTCTACACGTACAACCTCGACGTCGCTCCGGGACTCGTGATGGGCCAGGGTATCGATCAGAACGGCGGGCTCTGGTACGTGCTCAACGGGAGAGGAACGCAGATCACGAGCGGGTTCACGGTCAACGGTCCAAACGCCAACGGCTAGCCCCGGTGCCTCAGGTATTGAAGCGGAACTCCACGACGTCACCGTCCCGCATGACGTACTCCTTGCCTTCCATGCGGGCCCTGCCGGCGCTGCGCGCCGCGGCGACCGAACCGGCCTCCATCAAGTCGTCGAAACTGATCACCTCCGCCTTGATGAACCCCCGTTCGAAGTCCGTGTGGATCACCCCGGCCGCCTTTGGCGCGGTGTCGCCGACGTGGATGGTCCATGCCCGCGCCTCCTTGGGCCCTGCGGTCAGGAACGTCTGCAGGCCGAGTGTGGCGAAGCCGACACGGACCAGCTGCTCCAACCCCGACTCCTCCTGCCCGTAGCCGCGCAACAACTCTCGGGCGTCCTCGGGGTCGAGCCCGGCCACCTCCGCTTCGATTTGGGCCGACAACACGACCGCAGCGGCCGGACGCACGCTCTCGGCGAGAGTTGCGGCCATTCCGGCGTCGCCCAGCGCGCCCTCGTCGACGTTGAAGACGTAAATGAAGGGCTTGGCCGTCAACAGGTGCAGATCGCGCAGCAGGGTTGCATCGACGTCCCCGGCGACCGCGGCGCTCGAGATGGTGCGCCCCTCTCCGAGGATCCGTTCCGCAACGGCGACGGCGTCGGCGGCCGGCTTGAGCGATGCGGTGGCCCGTGCCTCCTTGACCAGCCGGGGAAGGCGATTTTCGACGGTCTGCAGATCGGCCAGGATCAACTCGGTGTTGACCGTCTGAATGTCCGCTGCCGGGTCAACCCGGGCATCGACATGAACGACGTCCTCGTCGTGGAAGGCGCGGACCACTTGGCAGATGGCATCGGTCTCGCGGATGGCCGCCAGGAATTGGTTGCCCAACCCCTCCCCCGTCGAGGCGCCGCGCACGAGGCCCGCGATGTCAACGAACGTCACCGATGCGGGCACCACGGGTGCGCCGTCGTAGAGGGCCGCGAGCCGTGCGAGCCGCCCGTCGGGCACAGCGACGACGCCCACGTTGGGCTCGATGGTGGCGAACGGGTAGTTGGCCGCCAACACCTCGTTGTTGGTGAGGGCGTTAAACAGTGTGGACTTGCCCACGTTGGGCAGCCCGACGATGCCGATCGCAAGGCTCACGTGACGACCGGTTACCCGGCGAGGAGGCCGGCGCCAGCCGCCAGCGCCCTGAGGTCGGTCTCAGGGCGCGCCCCGGTGTGGGAGATCACCTCGGCGGCACAGAGGCTGCCCAGCCTGGTGCTCTCCGCCGGACCCATTCCGTGCGTGAGGCCGAAGAGGAATCCCGCTGCGAAGAGGTCGCCCGCACCGGTTGTGTCGATCACCCGTTCGACGGCCGCTGCGGCAACCTCCTCGGGGCCGCGTGCCGTCAGCACGGTGGCTCCGAGCGCGCCACGGGTGATGACAACGAGCAAGCCCGTCTCCTCGGCTGCCGCGACGGCCCCCTCGTAGGAGGAGGCGCCGAACAGCATCGTGACCTCCTCCTCGTTGCCGAGAAGGACATCGACATCGTCTGTGAGCAGATCGAGGAATTTCGCGCTGGTGGCGGCTCACGCAGAAGGGATCCGACAGCGAAAGCGCGACCGAACCTTCCGATGCGTGGGCCGTGGCTGCGGCGTGGCGCATTGCCTCCTTGGCCGCGGGGACATCCCACAGGTAGCCCTCGAGCAGGACGACCGACGCCCGCGCGATGAACGGGGTCGGGACGCCCTCGGGGGACAACGTCGACGCCGCCCCGAGATAGGTCCCCATCGTGCGGTCGGCGTCCTCGGTGATCAGGACGACACAGCGACCCGTGCCGAGTCCGTCGCCCGCGGCCGACTCGCTGTAGTGCGGCTCGAACTCCACGCCCGCGGCCCGCAGATTCTCACCGTAGGTCCGGCCGATGTCGTCGTCGGCCACGGCTCCGACGAAACCGGCGGTGCCGCCCAGTTCGGCGATCCCGGCCGCCGTATTGGCCACCGAACCCCCAGAGACGTAGCGGGGGGTGCCCATGGCTTCCTGCACGGCATTGGCGGTCGCCAGGTCGATGAGGGTCATCGTGCCCTTCTCCAAGCCGACCTGGGCCAGCTGTTCGTCCGAGATGAGCTCGATGACGTCGAGCAGGGGCGATCCGATGGCCACGACGTCGAGGTCGTGCCCTGCGTCCTCGGCGGCGACGGTGGATGAGGCAGCGGGCGCGGTGACTTCCTCGGTAGGCACGAAGCGAGAAACTACCCGCACTGGCGCGGGTAGCCTTCACCGGATGTCGTCTGCTTCCAGGTCTTCCACCGCGCCCGGCTCAGAGGCGTACCGTCTGCCCCGGACGATCGAACCCGAGACCTACCACATCGAGATCGAGCCCGACGTGGCGTCCGCCACCTTCTCGGGCACCGTCTCCATCGGCGTGGTGGTCCGGGAGCCGGTCGAGGAGATCGTCCTCAACGCCGCCGAGCTCGCCGTCAGCGACGTCGAGGTCCGCGCCCCCGACGGGACCACGATTTCTTGCACCGTGACCTTCGACGACGAGCTCGAGCAGGTCATTTTCCGGCCACCCAGGGCGCTCTCGCCCGGGCCGTGCGCGGTGAGCTGCCGCTTCACCGGCACCCTCAACGACAAGCTGCGTGGGTTCTACCGCTCCACGTACATCGGCCCAGACGGCGAGACGCAGACCATCGCAACGACCCAGTTTGAGTCCGTAGACGCACGCCGGTGCTTTCCCTGCTTTGACGAACCAGACCGCAAAGCGGTCTTCGAGATCGCCCTCATCGTGGACCCCGACGTCGATGCCATCTCCAACTCGCCCGTGGTTGGGACAGACCAGGTGGGAGCCAAGCGCCGTATCCGGTTCTCACCGACGATGAAGATGTCGACCTACCTCGTGGCCTTCGTCATCGGCAAGCTGGAGACGACCGAGACCGTCGACGTCGACGGTGTCCCCCTGCGTGTGGTCTGCACACCCGGCAAGAGGGCCCTGGGTGAGTTCGCTCTCGAAGTCGGCGCGTTCGCGCTGCGGTTCTTCAGCGACTACTTCAATATCCCCTACCCGGGCGAGAAGGTGGACCTGGTGGCCATTCCGGACTTCGCCGCCGGGGCCATGGAGAACCTCGGCTGCATCACCTTCCGTGACACGGCGTTGCTCATCGACCAAGCGGAGGCGGCCCGTACTGAGCTCGAGCGCGTGGCCGACGTGATCGCGCACGAACTCGCCCACATGTGGTTCGGCGACCTCGTCACCATGAGCTGGTGGGAGGGCATTTGGCTCAACGAAGCCTTCGCGACGTTTATGGAAACGCTCTGTGTCGATGCCTTCCGGCCCTCATGGGACCGTTGGGTGGGCTTTGCACCCTCCCGCGAGGCGGCACTCGCCGTCGACAGCGTCCACTCGACACGCCCGATCGAGTACCCGGTGGGCCCACCCAAAGAGGCGGAGGGAATGTTCGACCTCCTGACCTATGAGAAGGGCTGCGGGGTCTTGCGCATGCTCGAGCAGCACATCGGGCCCGACGTGTTCCGAGACGGCGTTCGGACGTACCTGAAGGAACACGCCTACGCCAATACGGTGACCAGCGACCTGTGGGATGCGCTCGAGGACGCCAGCGGTGCGCCGGTGCGCGACGTCATGGACACCTTCATCCTCCAGGGGGGACACCCGCTCGTCTCGCTGCGCGGCGACACCCTCCGCCAACAGCCTTTCGCCCTCGGGCCGGTCCCCGCGGGCGTCACCTCGTCCATCGGTACAGAGTGGCGCGTGCCGGTGGCGGTGCGGGCACTGCCCACCGGAGATGCGCCGGGTGCACCGCTGCGGCACTTGGTCCTCGACACCGACCCGATGCCCATTGAAGAGGCCCGACGCGGGCTGGCGGTGGTCAATGCGGGCGGCTGGGGCATATTCAGGGTGGGCTACGAGACCGAGCACCGTCTGGCGCTGGCCGAGCACCTGTCCGAGCTGGCACCGCTCGAACGGGCCAACTTGCTCGGCGACACCTGGGCCACCACGCTGGCTGGACACACCACCCTTCGGGAGTTCGTGGTGCTGGCGTCGAAGCTCGGGGGCGAGCCCGACCCCGCGCCATGGGCCCCGGTCGGGAGTGCACTCGTCCTTTGCAACCGGATCGCCCTGCCCGAGCACGAGGGGGCGCTTCGTCGGGCCGTTGCTGCACTGATCGGACCCACCTACCGCCGCCTCGGTTTCGACGCCATTCCGGGCGAAGGCGAGCGCACCCCGTCGTTGCGGTCGCTCGCCATCAACCTCATGGGCACCGTTGGTGCCGACGCCGGGGTCCGCGAGGAGGCGGCTCGGCGCTTCGATGCGTCGCCGATCAGCGGAGGTTCGGGCGACCCGATCCCGGCAGACATCGAGTCGGCGACGCTGGCCGTGGTGGCCCAGCTCGTGCGGCCGGGTGACTACGACGCGCTCTTGGAGCGCTACAGGACGGCCTCGACGCCGCAGGAGGAGATGCGCTCGCTCGGAGCCCTAGCGGCCTTCCCCGACATCGAGCTGTGCCTTCGCACCTTTGACCTGGCCATGTCCGAGGTGCGCAGCCAGAACGGTTTCAGCGTCATCGCTGCGCTCCTGGTCAACCCCGTCGGCAACCAGGCCGTGTGGGAGCGTCTCACGGAGAACTGGGACGCGATGCTCGAGCGGTTCCCCAAGAATGCTCCGCCACGCATCATCGAATCCCTGCCCGCCCTCTGCGCAAACCCCGACTTCGCCGAACGCGCCGATCGCGTTCCTCGAGCAGCACCCGCTGACGTCGGGACCGCGGCGGGTGGCGCAATCGGTCGAGCGGCTCTGGGTCAACGTGGCCTTCGCAGTTCGGGAACGGGCCGAATTGGCCGACTCGCTCCTGGCAGCCGACACACCCACTTCTTGATGCCGGGGGCGCAGCCCGACGACGACCTCGACGCGCCCGAGCGCGTACGGGATCTGCTTCAGACCGCAGGCGCACGCGGGGCTTCATGCCCGACGACGAGGGGGAGGCCCTCTTCCGCGCCGCACTACGGGCCGGCCGCGAGCAGCTCCCCGGGGCGGTCCCGCCCACCTTTGTTGAGATCGGTGCCTGGTGTGGCAAGTCGACGGTCTACCTCGGTGCCGCGGCCGAGGCCACGGGAGCGGTGGTGCTGTCGATCGATCACCATCGGGGCTCGGAGGAAAACCAACCTGGGTGGGAGTATCACGAACCGGACCTCGTCGATCCCGAGGTCGGCCGGATCGACACGCTGCTGCACTGGCGGCGCACCATCGCCGGCGTGGGGCTCGAGGCCTCGGTGATGGGCGTCGTGGGCGACTCTCCGACGCTCGCCGCTCGCTGGGACCGGCCGCTCGCCTTCTGCTTTATCGACGGCGGGCACGGGGAAGCCCCCGCATGGGCGGATTACCGAGGCTGGGCGCCGCTGGTCGCGGTCGGTGGATGGCTGTCCATCCACGACGTCTTTCCCGACCCCACCGACGGAGGGCGCCCGCCCTACGAGCTGTACCAGGCTGCGCGTGACTCGGGAGAGTTTGTCGACGACGGAGCTTGCGGGAGCCTGCGCGTGCTCCGCCGGGTGGCCCCCGCACGCTGAGCGGCCGAGCCGCGGCAACGCGGGTCGAGGGTCAGTCGCGTGAGAAGCGCCGCGGCGGATCTGACACCGTGCATCCCTCGATGGCGTCGCCGCAGTGCGGCTCGGCGAGGTCAAGCGGCGCCGGTAGGCACTCGCCGCGAAAGAGCCCGGCTGCCGGCGTGGTATTCGACAACGCGTCCGCCGCGAGCACCATGGCCGCGAACGTGTAGGTGGTGCGCTCGTCCTTCGGGAAAGTTTCCCGCTCCGGATAGACCACCCCGGTCCAATACGACCCGTCGGGGAGGCGGAGGTTTTGTCCCGCCGCGAAGAGATCGAGGGCATGGCCCTCCATGCCGAGGGCGTCGAGCGTGAGCACACACTCCGCTGTCTCCGCCGCGGTGACCCAGTCGCCGGTGGACACGCAGCGCACTCCGAGGCCACTCATGACAAAGGTGGACCATCCCTCGGCAAGGCGGCGGCGACCCGCTTCGCCCTCGAGTGCTCCCGACAACATTGGGTAGTACCAGTCCATGGCGAATTCGACTTTGGGTGCGAAAGCACCCGGGTGGTGGGCCACGGCGTGGCCCAGCCGCCCCGCGGCGAGCTCCCAGTCCGGGCGGTCCTTGGCCAGGCACTCTGCGATGGCCACCGCGCATCGCAAGGAGTGGTAGATCGACGACGACCCGGTCAACAGGGCGTACCGCTCAGGCCGGCCGGTCGAGTCGAGCGACCATAAGACCGATCCATCCGGCTGCTGCCAGCGGAGGATGAAGTCGATCCCCTTTTCAATTGTCGGCCAGAGTTCCCCGAGGAACTCCACGTCGCCGGTGATCAGGTGGTGGTGCCACGCTCCGGCCGCCAGGTAGGCGCACACGTTCGTGTCGAGCCGGGGATCTTTGACCGCGTCGCCTTGGTAGTAGTTGTACCAGCTGCCATCGGGGAGTTGGCGGTCCACCAGCCAGCGGTAGGCGGCGACGGCCTCGTCCACAAGGCCGCACACGGTCAGCGCCATGGCCGCTTCGACGTGGTTCCACGGGTCGCAGTGGCCGCCCACGAACCACGGGATCATTCCGTCGTGACGTTGTACCTCTGCAATCGCCTCGCCGGTAGCCAGGATGTCCGAGCTGGTGAGGATGCCGGAGACCTGCGGCAGCGCAACCTCGGCCGAGTGGATTTCCTCGGTCGTCATGCCGCCGCCCCTTGGGTGGGCGAGGTCGGCCCACGCCGCCCCGGGACTCCTCGGGGAACATTGGGCCGCGCCCGTGACACCTCGGGCTCCGCCGCAACAGGTTTGCTCAAGTACAGCACCAGGCTCTTGCCGATCAGCGGGCTGAGCACCCGGTCGGCCGTGCGTGTGACGAATGGCCCTTTGACAATGTCCCAGACCAGCACCTTGTGGTACGCGCCGACGGCGGGGTGCGAGTCGTTGGACGGACCGACCAGGCACCGCAGCCACCAGTAGGGGGTGTGGAGCCCGTGGGCGTGGTGGTAGCCCGTCGGCACCAGTCCGTTCAGACTCAACCTGCGCTCGAGCGTGGAGCGCCGGTAGATGCGGACGTGGCCGCCGGGCGTGTCGTGATACTCGTCCGAGAGCGCCCAGTTGATGGCCTCGGGAACGCACCGCGGCACCGTCACTGCCATGGCACCGCCTGGCCGCAGCACCCGAGCCAACTCGCTCATCGCAGCCGTGTCGTCAGGAATGTGCTCGAGCACCTCCGATGCGATCACCCGGTCGAACGTCGCATCGGCGAAGGGAAGTGCGAGTGCGTCGCCCTGGACCGCTGTCGCCGGGTGGCCTGCGTCCAATTCCCCTGCTTCCAGCATCGCGCCGAGGGTGCCGCGCACTTGCGCCACCTCGTCGGCGCCGGCGTCGAGCGCCACCACCGATGCGCCACGGCGTGCCGCCTCGAACGCGTGGCGCCCGAAGCCACACCCCAGGTCGAGTACCAGGTCACCCCGACCCACACCGAGGCGGTCGTAGTCCACGGTCAGCACAAAGTCGCCCCTTGCGTCACCGGCGGTTCGACGTTGAGCACGGCGGGCGCTGGTGCGCCGGGCAACGGTCTTCCCTCCAGGAGGGCCTGGTAGCAGTCCGCAGTCCCGGCGGCGGTGACCTGCCAGGTGAAGCGGCTCACCACTCGGCGGCGGCCGGCGGCCCCGAGGCGGGCCCGCAACTGGGGATCGTCGAGCAGGCGGCCAATCGCCGCCGCCAGCGCGCCCGGGTCATCGGGCGGGACGAGCAGCCCAGTCTCCCCATCGGTGCCGATGACCTCAGGCAGAGCGCCGCCCGTCGTCGCCACCACCGCCACCCCGCAGGACATGGCCTCGATCGCCGGGAGCGAGAAGCCCTCGTAGAGCGAAGGGACGACGGCGACCTCGGCCTCGCCGTAAAGACGGGCCAGTGCGTCGTCACTGATGCCGCTCACGCAGTGCACCACATCGGACAGCCCAAGGCGGGTGATGGCCCGGTCGACGCGGCCACCCTCGTGGGGCCGTCCGATCACGGTCAGCTCGACGTCGCGCTCGGTGCGCAACTTGGCGACGGCCTCGAGCAGCGGGACGAGGCCCTTCATGGGGACGTCGCTGCTCGAAGTGACCATGATGCGGCCCGGCACCGGTGTCACCTCATCGAAGGGCCGGAACACCGTTTGGTCCACTCCGACGGGAACGACGGTCATCCGCTCGGGGGCGACGTTCATCTGCGCGGCGATGTCCTGACGGGAATTCTGCGACACGGTGATCACGGCGGGGAGCGCGCGCGCCACCCGGACCTGCATGCGCAGGAACCCGAACCAACGGCGCGTGGTGAACTGTTGCCAGGGGTTCGTCGTGTGCGAAAGGGCCAGCTGGCGGTCCACCGTGATCGGGTGGTGCAGCGTGGTCAGCAGCGGCCACCCGTCCTCGACCATGCCCAGCATGCCCGTGCCGAGGCACTGGTTGTCATGCACCACGTCGAATGCGTCCCGGCGCTGCGCCAACAGCTCGCGGACACGCAGCGAGAAGGCGAGCGGTTCCCCGAAGCCCGCCGTGCACATGATGCCAAACTCCAGCCAGTCCTCGTGAGAGGTGAACTCGCGCCGGTGCGGCACCCGAAATGGGTCGGGCTGGCGGTAGAGATCCAGGCTCCGCACCGGGGTGAACCCCACGCCGGCGTCGAGCTCGGGCCAGGGAGGCCCCGCGAAGACCTCGACGGAGTGCCCGAGCGCCATCAGCTCACGGGTCAAATGGCGGGTATACACCCCTTGACCACCGCAACGGGGATTGCCCCGATAGATGAGGAAGGCCACCCGAAGGCCCCCGGGTTGGGGTGGCGCGGCGGGAACCGGGGCGGGCACTTCAATATGGCGTGAGCGTTCCCAAGACTCCTTGGTCTCGATCCACTTCTGGCGGGGAGATTTAGGCAAAGGATGTCCGGACTCGACCCACCATGGCCGCATAGCCTCCCCGAACGCCCTGGCCCGGCGCAAACGGTTGCCTTCCCAGGCACGGCCGTGCGATTGACACGGCCGTTCAGCCGAGTCCGAGACCACCGAGCGTTGGCTTGGCTCGGTCGACACCGTCCCTCCAGCTGGTCGCGCGGCGAGGTCCCGCCGCGGTAGGGCGACGGGTACGGTGACCTGCATGGACCTCACCTACCCTCCCGAAGCGGAGGAATTCCGGGGCCTAATCGCCGGATGGCTCACGGAGAATCTGCCCGAAGGCTGGGGCGAGCCCGGGTTCTCCCTGACGACCGAGGAGCGCAAGGCTTTCAACGAGCAGTGGACGGCGAGGCTGTACGCGGGGGGCTGGATCTGTGCCAGCTGGCCCACCGAGTACGGCGGCAAGGGGCTCAGCCTGCTTCAGCAGGTGGTACTGAACGAGGAGTTTGCCCGGGTCGGCGCCCCTCTGCGGGCCGACTTTTTCGGTGACACCCTCGTCGGCCCCACCCTCCTGCAGTGGGGCAGCGAGGAGCAGAAGAAGCAGTTCATCCCGGGCATCCTCAAAGGAGAGATCTCCTGGTGCCAGGGATTCAGTGAGCCCGACGCCGGTTCGGACCTGGCCGGCCTGAAGACCAAGGCGGAACTCGACGGGGACGAGTGGGTGATCAACGGGCAGAAGGTGTGGACGACCCAGGCGTACGACGCCGACTACATCTTCTTGTTGGCCCGCACCCACCCCGATGCCCCCAAGCACGCCGGCATCTCGTACCTCCTGGTGCCGATGAAGCAGCCCGGGGTCGAGGTGCGGCCCATTGAGCAGATCGACGGCTCCGCCGAGTTCAACGAGGTCTTCTTCACCAACGTGCGGTGCCCCAAGGAGAACGTCATCGGCGGCGTGAACAACGGATGGAAGGTCGCCATGACGACGCTCGGATTCGAGCGCGGCACGTCGTCGACGACGGGACACCGCCGGTTCCAGAAGGAGTTCGACAGCATCCTGGCCGAAGCGCGGGCCCGAGGGCGCGACCGCGATCCCCTGACGCGCCAACGCCTCGCCCGCTCGTGGTCGAAGATCAAGATCATGCAGATCAACGGCTTCCGGACGCTCACCGACGTGCTCAACGGCACCCACACCACGGCGGCGCTCGGTGCCTGTAACAAGATGTTCTGGTCGGAGGCGCACCAGGAGACGATGCTGCTGGGCATGGACATCCTGGGTATGGACGGCCAGATCCTCCTCGGCGACGATGGGGAGGACACCCTTCTCCCCGGAGCGCGCCGCGCCAAGGCCACCTATCCCGTCAACAACCTTCAGTCCCTCTTCTTCTTCTCCCGGTCCGAAACCATTTGGGGGGGCGCAGCCGAGATCCAGCGCAACATCGTGGGCGAACGCGTCCTGGGGCTACCCAAGGAGCCCAAGCCCGCCTAATCGAGGGACTCGTGCCTTGGGGACCGCTCAGCTGGCCAGCGGCGTCGTCAGTGCAGAGCCCTGTCGCCGAGGCGGCGATCACGACGACGTCGGACCCGTATCGGCCGCCGGAAGGGCCCGCAACGGTCTCTGCCAGCACCGCGATCCTCTTCCCTTTTTCGGGGTTGGCAAAAATCCCGCCACGGGGGATATCTTCCCTGGTTGGGGGAATAGTCTCCCGTACCATGCGTCTCGGAAGATCCGTCAAAGGGCGGCGGCGACCGACCTCCGGTCTGTGGGTGGTGCTGACTCTGTGAATGGCAACGGGGCGCTCACGGTGATGGTCGTCGACGACCATCCAGTCTTCGCCGAGGCGTTGGCACTGGCCATCAATGCCGCAGCCGAATTGTCCTGCGTCGCCGTCGCCGCAGACGCCGACGAGGCGGCGCGACTGGCGGCCGAGACCGAACCGGATGTCGTGGTCATGGACGTCGGGCTCGAAGGAACCGACGGAATCACCGCCACCCGCTCGTTGCGGGAGACCCATCCGGCCACCAGGGTCCTCGTCCTGACGGGCCAGAGCCCCACCGCCCCCCTCGTGCATGCGGCCGCCGAGGCGGGCGCGTCGGCTCTGCTGTCGAAAGCCGCCAGCCTAAGGGCCGTCGTCGACACCATCTCGTCGCTGACGGACCACTGCTTCACCCTCGACCGCAAGACGGTCGGCGCGCTGTGCGAACCCGCGCTGGCCGGCCAGGTCGTTCGAGCCCGTCCTTCGGGTGCCCTGCTGACCCGGCGTGAGCAGGACATCCTCGGGCTCCTGGTCCGAGGTGTCGACCTCCAGGCGGCATCGGTCCGGCTGGGGATCACGGTGAACACCGCGCGCGGCTACGTGAAGAACCTCTATCGAAAGCTCGGCGTCCACAACCAGCTCGAGCTGCTGGCCGTTGCCAGGGAAAAGGGATTGCTCGAACCGGCGGGATGAGACCTCATTCTCCCGCCACCGGGGACCGCCCGCCCGCTCACGCTCCGTTCAGCTACTGCGGCGCGCCAGGCTCTCGACGCCGGGGCCCGGAACCGAGAGGGCGACGACGTTCGTCTGCTCGCCGCCCGCCTGACCTTCAGCCTGTTCCCGGCGCTGGTGTGCGGCGAGCACGAACAACGGGATGCTGGCGACGAGGGTGGCCACCCCGCCGACGGCGAGGGCCAGGCGGGGGTTGGTGAGGTCGCTGAGATAGCCCAGCAGTGGCGCCCCGATGGGCGTGCTCCCGAGAAACGCCATGGCATTGAGCGACATCACACGGCCCCGCATGCTCGGGTCGGCCCGTAGTTGCAGGGTGGCGTTGTTGGTGGCAACGAATGAGATGCTGGCCGCCCCCAGGGGCACCAGCAGCACGATGGCCCAAGCCTGTGTCGGCGCTCCCGCGACCGCGAGGATGGCGACGCCGAAGACGAGGCCGATGCTGGCGAGCAGCCGCGTGGAGGGTCGGCTCCAGAAGGCGGTGGCGAGCCCACCGACAACAGCGCCGGCGCCCATGGCCACCATGAAGACGCTGTACAACCCGCCCCCACCGCCGAACGTGAACTTGGCCAACAGCGGCAGCGTCACCGTGAAGTTGAAGGCGAAGACGCCGACCACCGCCATGGACAGCAGGGGCAGCCTCAGGTCTTGGGTGGACCACACGTAACGCAAGCCCTCGCGGACCTGGCCCTTGGCCCGGACTACACCGGGGCGCCGATATAACTCCGAGGCGCGCATCATGGCGAGCGCCATGATCACTGCGGCGTACGAGACGGCGTTCACGAAAAAGCACGTCGCGACGCCGACGGTGAGGATGAGGGCCCCACCGATGGCCGGTCCGATGACCCGGGCCGAATTGATCAGCACGCTGTTGAGACTGACGGCGTTCGGGAGGAGCTCCCGGCCGACCATCTCGGACACAAAGGTCTGGCGCGCCGGGTTGTCGAACAAATTCACGAACCCGAGGCCAGCCGCCAAGACGTAGACCTGCCACAGGTTCACCGCGTGGGTCACGACCAGGATGCCCAAGATGAGCGCGAGGATCCCGGCCGTTCCCTGGGTGGCATAGAGCACCTTGCGCTTGTCGAGCCTGTCTGCGATCAGGCCGCCGAACGGGCCCAGAAGCAAGAGCGGCAGGAACTGGAGGCTGGTCGCGATGGCCACGTCGACGCCGGTGCCGTGCAGAGGGAAGAGGATGAGGTACGCCTGCGCCACCGTCTGCATCCAGGTGCCCGACACGGAGACGACTTGCCCCGTGAAGTAGAGCCGATAGTTTCGAACCGAGACGGCGCGGAAGGTGCGGCGCCCGGCAGCTCGGACGCGGCGTCTCACTGCTCCTCTAAGAGGTGCTCGAGGAGGGCGACCAACTCGACAGCATGCTGCTGCTCCTCGGGGCCGAGTTCGCCCAGGCGGCGCAGCAGGAACGCGTTCTTGCGCGTCCGTATTTGCTCGAGTGCTCGTTCGCCAGAAGGCGTAATGCGCACCCGGGCACTCCGCCGGTCGGTGGCATCGGCAATCCGCGTCACCATTCCCTCTTCGCTGAGGCCGGCCACGATCCGGGTCATGGTCGGCGGCTGGACCTGCTCGAGCGCAGCGAGCTCCCCCAGGGTCGGGCTTCCGTGCCGGTTGACCGTCCCGAGCGCCGACGCCTGGGCGGGCGAGAGGCCCCCCAGCGATTCTTGGCGCATGCGCCGTTGCAGGCGGTTGACGGCGATGCGCAGGCGAGCGACGACCTCTTCGTTCGTCCGTGGGACCGTCCTCGCAGGCATGAGACGATTATACTTAGTTGGGCTAACTAATCAACCGCTTGCTCGCATCGAGGGCCGGAGGAGATCGACTGGCGAGGCGTCGCTCAGAGGCCGGGGACGTAGCCGCCCGAGCCGAGCGAGGCGCTCTCGTCGAGGCTCAGCGAGTCGTCGAGGCCACCGATGACCTCGGTCACCCAAGGGAGGCGGTCGCGCAGGATCCGATCGACGCCACCGGACAATGTGGCGGAGCTGATCGCACAAGAGCTGCAGGCACCCTGGAGCTGGACCTCGACGACGCCGGTTTCGACATCGGCACGCACCAGAACGAGATCACCGCCGTCGGCCTGCACGGCGGGACGCATGAGATCCATGATCCCCCGGAGCTTCTCCAGGCGATCCGCCCTTTCGGTGTCGGTGAGGTCAGATTGGGCTTCGTCCACTCCCCCATTCTGCCGTGCCCGGCGCACGACGTGACAACGCCGGGTCCCCCGGTCGAGTCCGGACTTCGGACGAGGGTTAGGATCCGACCAAAGCACCAGGTGCAGCCCGTGCCCCGTCAGGAGAGAGCGAAGGAGAACGAACCATGAGCGTGAAGGTTCTGGGAGTCTTCAAAGCTGCCACCGACACGAGGGAGGTCCCCGCCGGGACGGTGATCTTCGAGGCCGGATCAACCGGGGAGGAGATGTTCGGCGTGGTGGAGGGAAAGGTCGAGTTGCGCCTGGCCGACGGCCGCGCCGTCGTGATCGGACCCGACGAGACGTTCGGAGAGATGGCGTTGGTCGATAAGTCGGCCCGCAGCGCGACTGCGACCGTCCTGGAGGACGCAAAATTGGCTGTCATCGACAAGCGCCGGTTCCTCTTCCTGGTCGGCGAGACTCCGACCTTCGCGCTCCAGGTGATGTCCAGCCTGGCCGATCGCCTGCGCGCCACACAGCAAGCCCCCTAACCGCCACTCCCCCGCTGGGGTTCAGCGGAGCTGCGCGGCCTTGTAGGCCTCCCAGTTCTTGGTGGCGTGCCGCGCCGAAAAGGCGCCGATCGTCTCGACTGCGCCGAACACGATGGCCAGGATGCCGATCAGCACGACCAGTGCCGTCAGCGGCGCACCCGGGTGCCTGATGCAGAGGAATCCGATGGCGACGGCGACGATGCCGCGCACGAGGTACGCCCACCAGTAGGGCAGGTAGTGCTGACGTATCGAATCCACGATGTCGAAGATGCCCAGGACCAAGAAAGCCCAGCCGATCAGGACGGCGACGATGAAGATCGTGATGTGAGGCCACACGAATCCGACGATGCCGACGCCGATCCAGATCAAGCCGAAGATCAGGTGCAGCCACCGCTGACGGGCCATCCGGATCGCCCCGACGATCTCGAAGAGCCCTACGGCGAGGAAGAACCCACTCGCCAGGTAGATGATCGCGTACACACTGGCATGGCGGTAGCTGATCACGAAGAAGCCGAAGATCATGGAGAAAATGCCCCCGACCAGGTACCAACCCCACATCTTTTCCAGCGCTGCGCTGATGGTATCGCCGATCGCGATGTCGTCGTCGGTGAGCACGGTAACTACGTAGGTCATGACGTCCCCCTTGGCGAGTAGGAGTGTTGTGCGTCTGGGCGCAGCGTACCGCTGCGCCCGCCGCGATCAAGGGATACAGGCCCGCAACGCGTGCAGGGCCCGACTCCCCCACGTGGCGCCGGCCGCCGCCCACCGGTCGGGATGGTCGAGCACGTCGTCGGCGTCGGCCCACAACTCGTCCTCGACCGGTTGGAGCACAGCCCGCGCCGCCGGGAGTGCGTCGGGGTCCTCCTCGACCCGCATGCGCAGGGCGTCCGCTGCGTGCCAGAGGTCCTCGCCGGAGAGCTCGAGCGGAACGAACGGCGGCGGCCCGCCGGCAGTACGCGGGAACGCCGGCACATAGATGCTGGCGCACGGGCTTCCAGGCGCTATATAGACGCGCAGCGGCGCCCCCTCCCCGATGCCACCAGGGAGCACTGCGATCATCGACGCGGCGGTGACGCTGCGGCCGCGCACGTGCATGCAGACACTCACACCGCTGAAGTCCTTCCCGATCCCACGCGGCGGTCGCTCGACCGGGCCTGGCGCGCCTGGTTCGCCCCAGGGACCCGTCCCATGGTCACGCAGGTGGGCGGCGGTGGCGGCAGCGGTGAGCCCGCCAGGACGGGTCGACTCGAGGAAGCGTCGGCTGGCCGCCAGGCGGACGTCGGCGTGCCGAGCATCCTCGGTGGCGTCGCGATAGCGAGTGAAATCGGCCCCTGGTGAGAGGCCGGCGGATGCACGCGTCCACTCCGTGCCGACCGTGATTTGGTTGGAGATGGCCGTGCCACCGGGGAACGGTGCGATGGCGTAGTCGGAGCCCGCCGTGTCGAGGACGAAGGCGTGAGTCGGGTCGGCCACAAGGAACGAGGAGTCGTACGCCTCGTGATGTGCCGCGTCGGCGATGCCACCCTGACCGCAGGCCTCGAGAAGCCCGGTCATGACGTCGACTGCTTCGGCCGCGCTGCGGGCGCGCTCGAGGCCAAGGCGGACCAGGTCCATGCCGATCAGGGCGGGCGTTGCGCTTGTGGCGTCGTGGGTCGTGCCGACGCGCTCGTTTCCGATCGCCACACCATGCTCATTGACCCCGTGCTCGGCCCCCCACAACCACGTGGGGCACGACAGGAAGGTGGCATGCGCGCCGGTATCGCCGATGGTGAGGTATTGCGTCCGCAGCGTGCAACCGGCCGAGGCGCGACGACCGAAAGGCCAGGTAACCTGGACCTCCCCGGGCGGCCGGTCCGAGTTCTTGGCGAACACCATGCCGCTCGCTCCGGGGGCGCACAGGGTGTCGCACATGTTCGAAGTGTAGGGACGTGGATAGGGTGGGTCGGATGGAACCGCGTGCCGTCCTGGCGGTCGACGACATCGACCTTTCCGACATTGCGTTCTGGGCCCGGCCCTGGGATGAGCGCGAGGGCGCCTTCCAGACGCTGCGTCGCGAGCGTCCCATCCCCTTCTTCGAGGAACCCGAGATCCCCGAGGCGCTCAGTTACGTCATCCCGAAGGGCGCCGGGTATTACGCGCTGACTCGGCACGCCGATATCTCGGAGGCGAGCAGGCATCCCGAGATCTACCAGTCCGGGAAGGGTGCCACCTCCATCGTCGACATGCCCGACGAGATGCTCGACTTCTTCGGCTCCATGATCAACATGGACAATCCTCGCCACGCCCGCCTCCGCCGCATCGTCTCTGCCGCGTTCAATCCTCGCATGATCAAGTCGATCGAGGACCGCATCGACTTCGTCGCCAACGCCGTCATCGACCGCGTTGCCCCGCAGGGAGGGTGTGACTTCGTCGTCGAGGTTGCGGCGCGGCTCCCCCTCGAGATCATCTGCGACATGATGGGCGTTGCCGCGTCCGACTACGACACCGTGTTCAACGCGTCGAACGTCATCCTCTCGAGCGGCGATCCCGAGTACGTGGCCGAAGGGGCGGACCCCATGGTGGCCTTCATGACGGCGGCCCAGCAGCTCAACATGCTGATGATCGACCTGGCCACCTACCGACGGGAACACCCGACGGACGACGTCACGTCCGCACTGGTCAACACGAACATCGACGGCGAGGCCTTGACCGACACCGAAGTGGCGGCCTTTTTCATTCTGCTCGTGGTGGCCGGCAACGAGACGACGCGCAACGCAATCAGCCACGGGTTGCTCGCGATGACACGGCACCCGGACCAACGGTCGCTCTGGCAGGCTGATCCGACCGGGATCGCGGCGACGGGCGTCGACGAGATCGTCCGGTGGGGCTCACCGGTGATCTGGATGCGCCGGACCGTGGCCGATGACACCGTGCTGGGCGAGGTGGAACTGCAGGCGGGCGACAAGGTCATCATGTTCTACAACTCGGCCAATCGGGACGAGACCGTCTTCGACGACCCCTTTACCTTCGACGTGCGTCGCTCTCCCAACCCCCACATCGGCTTCGGCGCGGCGGGACCACACTTCTGCCTCGGCGCGCACCTGGCCCGCCAGGAGATTCAGGTGATGTTCCACCGCCTGTTCGAGCGGCTGCCGGACATCGAGAGCGTGGGCGAGCCGGACCGCCTCCTGTCGCCTTTCATCAACGGGATCAAGCACCTGGACTGCAGTTTTACGCCCGTCTCCACCGCTGCGCCTTGACACGAAAAAGGATCCAAGGTGAGCGGCGTCGTTGGGGCCAGGCCACGACGAACTCGACGTGACCCGAGAGGAACAGGTGCCCACGATCAAGCCGGGCAGACACAATCGGACTAGTTATCAACCGAGACCGACACAGCCCTGCTTGTGCTCAGATGTCCCGCTGAATCCTTGACACTGCTCTGCACGGTATAGGCCCCGTTGGGGAACTTCGTCGTGAGCCAGGCTCCCAACCAGCCGAATTGGAATTGACCAGCATGAACCAGCTCGACTTGCTGGCCCGTCGAATTCTTAATTTGGAAATCGACTGAGGTTATCGGGTAATCGCTGAACGCCCTCGCAACGAGAAGGTTTGTGCCGCGCAGAATGGAGTTGCTCGCCGGCCTCGCAACGCCGGTACTCGGCGGTACGTACAAAGTCTTTGGGAGGCTCATACGTTCGAGGCGGGAGGCATCGCTCGTGGCGAAGAAACTGAGGTGGTCCCTCTTGGCAGCTTCCGCGAGAGCACGGATGTTTGCGTAGGCAAAATCTGCGTTCGGGAACAGCGCCGACTTGAGCAGAGAATCGGGCGCATCAGCAGCATGAGCGGCCACCAAGTCATCAAACTGGTACGCCTGTCGTGTACCGGCACCTGAGGAAAGGCCATTCTCAATGCCGCCCTGGACCTCTACAACGATGAGCAGTAGCACGACGGCGCGAAGGGCCACGAGCAGTCCCTGTCTCCATTCGTCCCGAAGTATCCGGTCAAGCGGATCGGCCTTGCGGATCGCGTGAACGATGGCGCCGAAGCTGGCCGCAGCGGACTCGTGGTCGTGAGCAGGCCAACGTTCGAGCAGGCAAAGATAGCAACCGACGAGGATCAGCAGGTCCTCAGTGACAAAGCGTGACTGTGATGCCGCCCAGAGCCCCAGATCCGAACGCCCGATTGTCACGAAGAGGGCAAGGAGAAAGCCGAAGCAGATCAATGCGGGCCCGACTGGACTCGAAAGCCGACGGTGTCGCCCGTAAATGGCGAGACACGCCACGGCAAGGAGAAAGACGACAACGCCGATCCCAACAATGGAAGAGTCTGTAGCACCAGGTGTCTGGGGGAGCGGGCTGCCCATGACGTCGCCAATCGCAAAGAAGAAGAACTTTGCGGCCGACAGCGGATGCGCCAATACGTAGGTTGAACTCCCTTTCCCAGCCTTGGCTGCATTGAAGTCAAAGTGATAGAAGTACAGCGCCGTCGTCGCAAGGGCTGCGAACAGCCAGGTCACCACGAACGCTCGAGGGCGGCGCTTCCAGAGTAAGACGACCAGACCCGCTGGCCAGATGATGAGTCCGTCGACAGCGGAGAAGCTCCCTATCACAGCCGTCGCGATGGCCGCGACGAAAATGAGCCAGCTCGACCTTTGAAGGTCCAAGAGAAAGATCGTTGCGGCCAAGGTCGCTATGACCAGATACAACCAAAGTTGGAAACCCAACAGCGTGTTTTCATACTGGCCGAGAGTGAACACTACGAAGCCCACAGGGAGGTAGAAGACCAGGCGAGTGCGGGTGACGTCTTGACGATGAGCCAAGATGATCAACACGAAAGCGATCACGAGCAGGACCGCGCTCAGATACAGCTCAACCAGGATGTTCAGACTCGTGAGTCGACCGAGTGCGAGCACCACCAGGTTCGGAAAGAACGTACGGTCCTCGCCGTGTTGCGTCAACAACGTCGCGATGGTGGTGTGCGCATAGGAATGAACGAAGAATCGAGTATGAGTAACAAGAGCGACGTCATTCCACTGGTCGTAGTAGATCGCGTTGACGCCATAGTGATGAATGAACCAGAAGTACAGTGCGGCTGGAACAAACAGAAGCACCGCCGATACGCCAACAATGAAAAGGGCTACTCGGCCTCGGGATGTGGTTGTGCACGGAGTCGTGGCCGTGTCCGTCACACTGACGGCATCCATCGTGTGTCCCAAGGTTTGCGCACGATCATCCACGAGCTCGCGTTCTGTATCGAGCGAAATCTCCCTGCTCAGCGGAGCGGTTGATCGATGCTTTGGATGCATGATGAGCTAGTGACCACGAGATGTTTGCCTAGCCCCAGCCGACAAACTCGAGGGCGGCGAAATCCGAGTCACCGTATATCGTAGCCTCGTCGTAATGGTCAGTGACGAGCCCACTTCGGTCATTCGACACTGCGCCAATAGTCGGGTGGAGGCCGTTACCTTGACGTGCGCTCGGGGCGTCGACGACATCGACGATAACTGTGTGTCGTGACCAAACCATGGTCGATTTTTCTGGTCTACCCATGGACACCCGGATCGAGTCGTTCAACGGCGAAGTTCGCGGCGGACCTGCAACAGATCAAATGAGATCCGACGCCATCGCACCGAAAGCAGGACCAGTCGTTGTGGTCGTGAAGTCATGCTTGTGTTCGTCGTGCCAGGATTTTCTTACTGTGCGTACATCGGGCCCTCGGGGGTCAGCTGCCAAAGAACTCCTGGAACGCGGCAAGCGCTCGTGGACCCCATACCGTTCCCGGACCGCCGTTCATTGAGATGGCGACCCCGATCATCTCGGCTACCTCCTCCGTCGTAGCCCCAAGCCGAACGGCGCCCCGGGCGTGTGCGACGATGCAGCCGTCGCACTCGCGGGTGATCGCGATGGCGAGGGCGATGAGCTCCTTTGTCTTGGCCGACAGTGCCCCGTCGGCCATGGCCGCGGTGCTCAAGGACCCGTAGGCGGACATGACCTCGGGGATGGCCTCGCCCAGCGCGCGGTACGGCTCCCGCAGGTCCGCTTGCACCTGGTGAAACGGTTCCAATTCCATGGGGCATGCTGGCACGCCGGAGAGGGGTCGTTGGTCGCATGCCGGCGCCGCGGCAGGGGTTGCGTCCCTTAGGGAGCGCTCTTGGCCCCGGTGCTCCTCGGCCCGCGATTGCGGACGTCCTCGACCGCGGTCATGGCGTCGCGCAGGTCACGGATCCAATCCGACTCGTGCTCCCCGACCAGGCGGACGCACCACGCCAGCGCCTCGCTGCGGCTTCGCGCCACGCCGCCATCGATCAGCGTGTCGAGGACTCGGCGGTCCGACATGCGCAGGCGAGTCATGACCGGCACTCCCGCTGTGGTGAAGAGAATCTTGGAGCCTCCGCAGACGGCACCCCACGAGACCGCGCGCCGGAAGGCCGGCTGGGCCTCGTCGGCAATGCGCATGCGGGAAGCCCGGCTCTCCTCGCGGAAACCGGTGATGCGGGCCTGTTCCGCTACCCGTCTCTCGTCCTCGCCCGCCCCCTCGGGAAGCTGCGGTGGCGCGAGCGCGCCGACCACCTGGATCTCGTCACCGTCGATTTCGATGGTCGGGCTGCTCTCGAACCAATTGTCGGGCACCCTTCCCGCGAACCACGCCCCGATGAGGCGCTCCTGTTCGGGGCCAGATGGCGGCGGTGTCGTCGAACGTCGGCGACCCCGCTGCGCCGTCCTTCTCGAGTCATCTTGGTCTGTCATATTACTAGATTACATGATTACGAGTTGCCAGACAAGTCTCGGCACGGAGGTCATCGGAGGGGCAGCTTGAAGCCAAGGTGGGAGGGGGTGAACCCCAGCCGTTCATAAAAGCGATGTGCATCGGGGCGGACTGTGTTCGAGGTCAGTTGCACCCGGTAGCAGCCGAGGCGACGGGCCCGCTCAATGGCGTCGCCCATGAGGGCGCGGCCGATGCCCGACGCCCGGACGTCGGGGTGCACGTGCACCGACTCGATCTCGGCGCACAGACCTCCCCTCCGCTGCAGGTGACGGAACACGATCAGCTGGCACACGCCCACAACCTCGCCGTCCAGCTCGGCGACAAGGATGGCGCCGTCCCCTGCGGCGATCTCGCCCAGCGCGGCGAGGTACGGGGCGAGGCCGGCAGGGTCTTCGACGCCGGCCGGAGCGCCTGTGACGGCACCCAGGACAAGCAGTTCGACGATCCGGCCGAGGTCAGTCTCGGTGGCCTCCCGGATGACCAGACCCGGAGGGGTCGGGGTTCTTGGCGAGGCGCCGAGCACAGCGGCCATTGTGGCCCGTCAGGGCCTCAGTGGGTGCTCTTGCGTTCCCGGAGCGTGATGGCACGACGCGGGCAGTCGCGCACGGCTCGCTTGGCGGCATCGACGAGACCGGGGGGGAGCGGCTTGCCATCCACGATGGGGTAGCCCCATTCGTCCAAGCTGATGGCCTCGGGCAGCAGCTCGGCGCAGTAACCGTACGCGTCACAGGCGACAGGGTCGACAAGGATCCGAATCATCGCCCGGCCGCCACGACATTGTGGGGGAAACGGAGCTGCGACGCCCGGTTCCAGTGCGGGCACGTCACACCGCGCTCGTGAGAGCGCACGTCGGCGGCGAACACGCGGAGTGCACTGCGCACGAGATTGGCGGCGCCGTCGGGATGCCGGCACGCGCCACGGCCTTCCACCTCACGGAGTCGCCGTTCCAGCCGGGCCACCAGGCCGGAATCGACCTGTCCCCGAGCGAGCCGGGTGAGGTCATCGTCGATGGCCGGCAGCCCGTAGACACACGGTCCGCACTGGCCGGCACTTTGGCCTGCCATGTAGTGCGCGATGCGCGCTGACTCCATGAGCCCGCAGGCCTCCTGGCCCAGCACGATCACGATGCCCACTCCGGCGGTTGCCCCGATGGCACGTAGCGACAACGATGCATAAGGCGTCGTGAAGTGAGTCGGACTGACCCACGCGCCGCCGTACCCTCCGACGAGGAGGGCCTGAGGGGGACCAACCGGGGTCGCCCGGTTGACGATGTCGATCAGGGGCGTACCCCGATCGACCTCCAGCACGCCGACGTGCTCCACGGCCCCCGAGATGGTGACGAGTGAGGTACCCGGGTCCTCGACGAGTCCATGGGCCCGGAAGGCGTCTGGCCCGACGCGGGCGATCATGGCAACGTGCGCCAGCGTCTCCGCGTTGTGAACCAGCGCGCCCTTGCGGCCGATGCGGAGGGCGGTTCCCTTGTCGGGACGGAAAGAAGGCAGTGACTGACCCGATTCGACCCAACGTGTCAACGCCGACTCCTCCCCGGCGACGAAGCGATCGGGTGGGCGCACCAGCACTTCGAGGACAGGAGCGCAGCCCCCCTGGACCCGCTCGGCCATTGCGTGCGAGACCGCGGCCGCGACCTGCTCTCGGCCTTCGGGCACGCACACGACGACACGCCGCGCGGCGCTCGCCGCGGCCAAGAGCTGGGCGCCGTCGAGGACCAGGTGCGGCGACCTAATGAGGAGCAGTTTGTCCTTGTCGCTGGAGGGCTCACCCTCCATGGCGTTGACGAGGATGGTGCCCCCGCGGCCGGCGGCGTGCGCCACGGCCAGCTTGATGGCGGCGGGGAACCCGGCTCCCCCCCGGCCGCCCAAGCCGGAGGTCTCGAGCATGGACACCAAAGACTCGCGCCAGCCCGTGGCTTTTGCGGTCGGCAGTGGGACGGGGCCCAACGTCGCCACGTGACCGGCGAGGTCGGTCGGGTGACCGAGGAGCCGGTAGCGGCCCGTCGCGGGGAGGGTCTCGCTCACGCTAGGCACGGCGAGACCCCGCCTCGTCAGGTGCAGCGAGCGCGAGGTGCTTTGGCGGCACTCCCGGGACCGACGCGTAGGTCGTACGCGCCGAGGCTTGACGGGAAGCAACCCGGAGCCGCCACGCCCCGGCGAGACCAACCGAGACGACGCAGACGACACCGAGCACGATGACCCAGCTTTCCCGCGCGTCCGTTCCCATGCCGAACGTATGGGCCAGGGCCACCGGCCAGGTGAGATAGGCAAGCCAGTGGACGGCGCGCCAGGTCCCGGGACGCATCTTGGCCCGCAGCAAGCTGGTCACGAAGACCGCGATCATCAGGTCGAGGGCGATGGTGCCCACACCGACCCAGAACCGGCTATAGCTCGAGGTGAACGGGATGACGGCGGCGGCCCAGCTGATGTTGACATAGGTGTCGAGGATGCTGGTTACGACGTGGATCCCAAGAAAGATCACGGAGATCATGGAGATGCGACGGTGCATCTCTTGCTGTGCGAAGCCAGGCCAGTTCCGAGCGCGGGCACGGGTGGTCGTGGTGAGGCCCAGCAGCATGGTCAGCGTGAGCAGGATCAAGGCCATCATGCCGGTGGCCCGCGTGGCGTACCAGAGCGTGGTCGAGCTCATGACGCCATCTCCGAGGGCCAGCCGTTCAGCGAGAGGACCTCACCGTCGAAGCGGACGAGTCGCGCCGACTGCTCGAAGCCGGCGAGTTTGCACGGCGCCTGCTCCCCCCACACGATGGCGGCCGTCGTCACGAGGTTGGCCTGCACACAGCTGGTGCCGGTCGCCGAGACAAGTACCCAATAGGGATCGACACAGTCACCGGTCCGGGGATCCACGATGTGGTGGACGTTTCGGTCCCCCGCTCTCCAGGTCCTGACCGAGGTGGCCGAGCTGGCGAGGCCTCCGTGCGTGATCGCCACGACCTGGTCGACCTGCCCGGCCGGGGTCGACGACTCGCGGGCAATGCCAATAGCCCAACCGCCCGGAGGCGGCGCTCCGGCGACCGCGACGTCTCCACCGAGGCTGACGAGCACCCCGTCGCCGATCGCCCGCGCGATACGTGCCGCCGCGCGGTCGGCGGCCAGCGCCTTGGCGGTCGAACCCAAGTCGAGGCGGACCCCGCGCGGGATCCGGACGGTGCGGTCACGGCTATTGAGCTGGACGTGCATGTACCCCACGACCGGCCCGAGCGCCCGGGGCGGGGCGGGGGGCCGCGAGTGGACCTCGTCGAGATCGACGTCGTAGCCGAGGGCAGCGATCGCGTTGCCAATCGTGGGGTCGACGGCGCCCCCGGTGCGATCGGCCGCGTCGAGGGCAACTTCGAGCGCATCGAACAGCAACTGGCTCACCCGCACCGTGTGACCGGCATTGGCGTGCACCATCTGAAGTTCCGAGTCGTCCCGGAAGCGGCTGCAGGCCAGGTCGACGTCCTTGAGCTCATCCGCCAGCAGGCGCTCTGCCACGCCCGCCGTGGCGGAGTCCCGCACCACGACCGTCGCGGTCGTGCCGATGGCCCGAAAGGTACGAGTGGTCAATTTCTGCTCACGGGTGCCGGCAGCGAACGTCATGCCGAAGATCCTCCCGAGGTGACGGTGGGCGCCGTGGTCGTCGTCGTCGGAGTGGACGAGGCGCCCGTGTTCCCGGTTGCGCCGGTGTTCGACGAAGAGGTGCTACTGCTCGATGTCGAGGTCCCCACAGATGAGTTCGAACCGGACGAGGTGGCGGCGGATCCCGACGTACTCGTTTGCCGCGCCGTGCTGCCGGCGCCGGGGTGGACGTGGGAGACGACGATCCCGATCACGGCGGTGGCCCCCGTGGCGGCGAGAACGGCTCCGCGGGTGAGGTGGCGCAGTCGGGACCGGGCCTTCTCCCTGTTCTCGGGCGTGTGCGACGTTGACATGTTGTTGGAGAACCTCTGCTGGGGGACCCTGCCATCCCACCATCTACGAATCGACGCCCTCGCAAAGCGCGCTGTGGGCTTCCTGTGACATTCTTCCGCCCAGCGCGGGCCACGCGTCCGCGGGGTCCCGCTACGATGCCCGCGCCGGCCTAGGAGAGAAGCGGACAGGGGGAGACGATGTCCCAGGTCAACACGCTGCGAGGGCGGATCGACGGAGGCCTCTTGGGGCGCACCCTCATGCACGAGCACATCTTCGTGCTGAGCCCCGAGATAGAGAAACCTGCCGGTGAATGGGACGAGTCGGCCCAGCAGGAGCGCGCCGTCACCAAGTTGCGCGAGCTCAAGGAGCACGGGATCGACACCCTCGTCGACCTCACTGTCGTCGGGCTCGGCCGCTATATCCCTCGGGTTGCAGCCATCGCTGAGCAGGTTCCGGAGATCAATGTCGTCGTGGCGACCGGCGTCTACACCTACAACGAGGTCCCGATGTACTTCCACTTCCGGGGACCGGGAAGCGTGCTCGGTGGACCCGAGCCCATGGTGGACCTCTTCGTTCGCGAGATTCGCGAGGGGATCGGAGAGACCGGCGTGCGGGCAGGCATCCTCAAGTGCGCCTCCGACCGCCCGGGCATCACGCCAGGGGTCGAACGTGTTCTGCGCGCGGTAGCGCAAGCACACCGCGTCACCGGGGTGCCGATCACCACGCACACTCCGACACCCCCCGAGCCTTGGGGGCTCGAACAGCAACGCATCTTCCAAGAGGAGGGCGTCGATCTGACGCGGGTCGTGATCGGCCACAGCGGTGGCACGGTGAACACGGACTACCACCTGAGCCTGATCGACAACGGCTCCTACCTGGGCTTCGATCATTTCGGCCTGCCCGGGATCACGCTCGAGCAGCGAGTCGACGCCGTCGCGCGGCTCTGCACCCGTGGCTACGCAGAGCGCATTGTTCTCTCGCACGACGCCATGTGTTTCGTCGACTGGTTTCCTCGCGCCGTCATCGATGCCTCGCAGAGTTGGCGTTGGACCTACATCTCCGACGAGGTGCTCCCGGTCATGCGCGAGCGCGGTATCAGCGACAGAGACATCACCACGATGCTGGTGGAGAACCCACGCACGATCCTCGAAGGGGGCTCGCCCTACTGATGCCGGCTCCAGAGTGGTTGCCATGACGCTGCTCCAGCCCGAACTGGTGGCTGAACTGGCCCGGGAGTTCCCCAAGGCGGTGGCGTGGAGGAACCAGGACGACGGTTCCGAGATCACCATTGAGGCGTGGCACCGCCGCTCCAATCGGCTCGCCCGGGGCCTCATGCAACGCGGGCTCCGCCGCGGGGACCGCGTCGGGCTGCTCATCGACAACGCAGAGCCCATCGAATGGCTGGTGTCGTACCTCGCGGTTCACAAGGCCGGAGCGGTGGCCGTGCCGCTCTTGGCCAGGCTCGGACCGGTCGAGCTGGCCCGGATTCTCTCCCATGCGGGTGCCTCGGTCGTCCTGTGTGGTGAGGTCCACGACGAGATCCGCTCCGTGGCGCCGACCGTGGCCAGCACCGGGCCCGGTGGTTCCGTGCGCTGGGAAGACCTCTTTTCGCCTGACGATGCCGACCTCCAGATCGTGCTGAGCCCGGAGGACGTTGCCGACATCATGTACACCTCGGGAACGACCGGGCAGCCCAAGGGCGTGGTGGTGCGGCACGGGGGGCTCTCGACCACCGAACGCATCCCGTCGGCCTGGATCGGGCTCGGGTTCCTTTCTTGCTCGCCGTTCGCCACCACGAGCGGGTCGCTCCTCGTCTGCGGACCCATGCGCGGCGGCCTCACTGGCTTGTTCCTCCCCCGCTTCGACCCGGATCGGTGGATCGCTGCCGTCCAACGTGACCGTCCCGTGGCTGGTTTCCTCGTGCCGGCGATGGTCGAGCTCATCGTCGGCTCCTCCCGATTCGAGTCGGCTGACCTTTCGAGTCTGGCGGTGATCAACATCGGGAGCGCACCGATCGCCGCGGCCACGCTCCGCCGCTTTGGCGCCGGGTTACCCGGCACGGAAATCCTGTGCGGGTACGGGATGACCGAGTTCGGTGCCGTGACCGCGACACCGACGGGCGACCGCGGGAAGCATCTCGGCTCCGTGGGGCAGCCCCTGCCGGGTGTTGAGCTCCGGATCGTCGGCCCAAGCGGCGCGACACTGCCGACCGGTGAGGTCGGTCAGGTCGCAATCGGCGGGAAGCGGCGTCCGCGGGCGTACCTCGGGGATCGCGACGGCACCGCCCGCACATGGGTCGACGGATGGCTCATGAGCGGCGACCTCGGCTACGTCGATACTGACGGCCACCTCTGGATCGTGGGCCGGGAGAAGGAGACCATCATTCGAGGTGGCCACAACGTGGTGCCCGGTGAAGTGGAGTCCGTCCTCTTCGAGCATCCGGCGGTAGCCGAGGCGGCCGTGGCTGGGGTGGCGCACCAGGTCCTCGGCGAGGATGTCGCCGCGTGGGTGGTCCTACGCGGGCCCTCGTCCCCCGACGAGTTGCGGTCGTTCCTGCTGGCTCGATTGGCCGACTACAAAGTGCCCCGTTCCATTACCGTGGTCGACGCGCTCCCGCGCAACGAGAGCGGCAAGGTTCTCAAGTCCCGTCTCGTGACTGAAGTGGGAGCGAGGAGGGCACCATGATGACGAGCTTCACCACCTTGACGGTCGAGGAAATCGGGCGTGTGCGACGCCTGACGCTCAACCGACCGGATCATCACAACCCGCTCACCCCGCGCTCCGTGCGGGAGATCCTGCAAGCCGTTGGGGAGGCGGAAGCTGACGCGGCAGCCAGCGTCATCATCATCCGCAGCACCGGCAGGTCGTTCTCGTCGGGCTACGGATTCATCGCCGAGGACACAGACCCCGGCGACTTCCCGCAGAGCGACACGATCGAAGCCGACGTCTCGGCCATGATCGAGCTGGCTGCCGGATGGGGGCGCATCTGGGACTGCGCCCTTCCGGTCATCGCGCAGGTACAGGGGAACTGCCTGGCTGGTGGGACCGATCTCGCTTTGCACTGCGACCTCATTCTGGCCGCGGACGACGCCCGGATCGGCTTCCCGCCGGTGCGCTCCATGGGGGTTCCCCCGACGAACATGTGGCTGTACCACCTCGGCCCCCAGTGGACCAAGCGCCTCGTCCTTACCGGGGACACGCTGTCAGGCGCCGAGGCCAGGGATATAGGGCTCGTGGTCGCCACCGCTCGGGCCGATGCGCTCGACGGCGTCGTGCTCGAGCTGGCCCAGCGTATGGCGCTGATCGGCCGAGATCTGCTCGTCGCTAACAAGAGAGTCGTGAACACAGGGGTCGAGCTGATGGGGCGCTCGCAGCTCCAGCGCTTCGCTGCGATCAGCGACGCCATCGGGCATCGCGCCCCTGAGGCGAGGGCCTTCTCAACACGAATCGGCGAGATCGGGCTGCGCGAGGCGGTGCGGGAACGCGACGCGCTGTTCGATTGACGGGCGCCTCCGGCGGCACACTGAACGGCTACACGTCGGTCAACGACGTCTCGGTGATGCCGAGCACACGGAGTGTCCGACCAAGACCGAGAAAGGCCGACAGGCAGATCGTAAGATCCAGGATCTCGGGGTCAGTGAAAGACGCGGCGCAACCGGTCCATGAACACGTCGTCGACGCTGGTGTGGTCCGTAGCGAAACGTTCGGCGAACTCTACCGCCAACTGCTCCTGTTCCGAGAGTGTGCCCGTGTCAGGGGTTCCGACCGCGCAGTAGAAGTCATCACCGAGTCCTTGCGCAGTGACCTTGTCGGCACGGAAGGCGAGGCAGACCGTGCAGTCGTTGAGTTGCGCGATTCTCATGCGTGCGGCCTCTCGCACTCCGACCGGGAGGATGCTCTTGTTGTACGCTGCGGAGACCAGACGGGTCGCCGCAGCGCCAAGCTCGGGCTGCAGCGACCAGATCTGCACGGCATCTCCGCCCTCTCCGGGCGGGATCTCGAGACGAGCCACGACCCGACTTTATGCCAGTATTCGGGTTTCGTGTGCAAGGGATCGGGGTGCGGAGCACCTGAGAACGGAAATGAGGCATGGGGCTCACTCGCTACAACTTGGATTCGATGCGCTCGTGCATATGGGTCAGCGGTCGCTCCAGCTTGCACCCGATCAACACCGAGACCCGCGGGATCACCGGCTGGTTCGAGACATCGACGCGTCTCGACGGAACCCTCGACCTCGACCTCCCTGTGTCGGGCGAGTTGGAACTCGCTGTCGAGAGTCTCACGTCCGGGAACCAGCTTTACGACCACGAGCTGCGCCGCCGCATGGATGCCCGGCGTCACCCGACGATTGTGGGCCGAGTCACCAAGATTGCGGCCCGTGGCACGCATCCTCACTACGCGGTCACTGGCGATATCTTGTTCCACGGTAAGACCAGGACCTTCGAGCACGACATGCAGATCGAAGTAGGCGACGATGGCATCTCGCTGACAGGAGCGAACGTCTTCGACATCCGCGAGTTCGGCATGAAACCCCCCAGCATGCTGATGGTCCGCGTGTATCCCGAGATCAGCGTGCGAATCGAGTTGCACGGCACGCGCGACCGGTAGCTGGATCCCTCCCCAGCCAACACCATCCCCGGCTGCTTCAGCGTCGGGGTGTTGAGATGGGTGTTGCCGACTCGTACATCGAGCAACGGTGGGCAGCCGAAGCCGTCTGAGGTGTGCGCCACTGCACCGTGACTGAGCTGCGAACCGGCGCAGCGTCAACCGTCAGATACTTCAGATGGAGCCGTCCACCAGGGCGCTCTCGATCCAGGGAACGACCTCCGTGAGGATCTCGTCGAGCCCTGTTTCGGCTGTGAACCCGAGGAGACGCTCCGCCTTCTCCACTGAAGGGACTCTTCGCTGTACGTCGTAAAGGAAGGGCGGATCGTTGACGGTCCTCAACGGCACGTCCGGTCCCTTGACCTTCGCCCAGATCGCCGCGGCCAACTCGAGCACTGTCGTTGCCTGGGGAGTCGACAGATTGAAGTCCTCGTTCAGCGCCGCGGGGTGTTCCATCGCAGTCACGATCCCCCGGGCGAGATCGCCGCCGTAGGTGTAGTGCCGAATCTGGCTGCCGTCACCCAGCAGGTGGAGGGGATCCTGGCCCTTGAGCACCTTCTGCACGAGGTCCGGGACCACATGGCTCATCGCTAACTTGACGTTGCCACTGAGGATCTCGACGTCACCCAGGGCGCGACGCTCACCGATCCCGACGCAATTAAAGGGACGGACAATCGTGAATGGCACGCCGTATTGATCGTGGGCCGCCCGCGCGAAGTACTCCACGGCAAGCTTCTGGAACCCGTAGGAGGATGCGGGAGGTGGGACCAGGCGCTCCTGTCCCTCGACCGACGGCCAGACGTCCGTTGACTCGAACACCATGGAGGAACTCATGTATGTGACCTTCTCGAGACGTCCGTTCGCATGTGCTGCGATGGCGGCGTCACACGAAGCGGCGGTAATCCGCTCATTCGTTGCGAGGAGGTCGTAGGCGTAGGTGTGGAAGTACGAGATGCCACCGATCATCGTGGCACCGACTATGAAGTGCTCGCAATCCACTAAGAGCTCCTTGAGCAGATCGACGTCGCGGACATCTCCTTCGACGAATTGGTAGGCCGGATGCTCGTCGTACGAGCGGGTCACGGGGCCGTATTTGGAGTAATTGTCGACGCCGATCACTTGGTAGCCGCGATCCAAAAGCTCCTTCACGACGTATCCGCCGATGAATCCGGCCGATCCAGTGACAAGGACAGTGGTCATTCGTCCGTCTCCTCAGTGGTAGCCCGCTTGATGGCTTCGACTGATAGCCGCGGGCCAAAGGCGAAGCCCCACCAGCGTAGGTAGTGCGGCAACCAACTGGCGAGTTTGAAGTTGGACACGCCATGGTGCCGTTCCAGCCAGATAGTCGGCAGTTCCGCCACGGGAAGTCGCGCTCGCCTCGCTTTGGCAACCAATTCCAGTCCAATTTCGAACCCGGCATTTGAGGCAATGCCGACATCTCGCACGAAGGCACCGTCGTATGCCTTGAAGGAGTTCGTAGCGTCCCGAGTACCCACGCGTGCCAACGCCCAAAGCGAAAGACCCGCCATCCTCGAAAGCACGCTCTTGAGGAACGGGCCTCCGACTTGCTGACCTCCGTGTGAATAGCGAGACGCCGCAGCGATGACCACGCCTCGCTCAACCAGTCGCACCAGATCGTCGATCTGTTGGGGATCGTCGCAGCCGTCCGCCATGGTCACCACGACCACAGGTGCCGAAGCATCGGCGATGCCGCATCGAATCGCTTGCGCCGGGCCGGGGGCAATGTTGTTGACCAGCACCCGAATCCGGTCGTCGGTGCGAGCGTACTTCTCTACATACGGAACGGTGCTGTCATCGGCTGAATCGACAACAACCACGATCTCACACGGGAGCCCGACGGCTTCGAGGAGCCTGTTAAGTACGTCTTCAATGCTGGCTCCCTCCTGGTAGGCGGGAATGACTACGGAAACACGGGGCATCACACCAGCACCCCCGCACCTCTGAGGTTCCACACGTCCACGACCGGTTGCTCGATCTCACTCTTGGCGTAGAGGTCATGTGGCGCTCCGATGACAACGAGGTCGGCGCGAGCGAGAACCTCCTCCAGAGTGTTGAGAGTGGGATCGTCGCTCACGTAGGGATCTGTCGTCAGGACGTCGGAGGCGCGGACTTTGAGGACTCGCTTGAGTTTGTAGGAGAGGCTGCTGCGGGTGTCATCAGACTCTCCCTTGAATGCCATCCCCAGGATGCCCACGGTCATCGTGTCGAGTGGATACTTGGCCGCCATTCTGGAGACGAGGTACAGCGGGAGACCCTCGTTGATCTGCATGCTGGCCATGCCGAGGGCAAAGTTGTTGTTGTTGAATGCGGCCAGCTGCATGGTGTCCTTGAGAAGACATGGTCCCGCTGCAAACCCGGGACCGGGAAGGTCGGCCGCGCGTGGGTAATCCTGCACCACGGCGGCGCGAACACGCTCGTAGTCGACGCCAAAGTCGTTGGCCATCATATACAGCTGATTTGCTGCCGCGAACTTGATGTAGCGATACGAGTTTGTGAACAATTTGGCCAGCTCCGCCTCCTCGGGTTCAACCTGGACGATCGTCTTGGCGATCTTGGCAAAGAGTTCGGCCGCTCGCTCCGAGCCCCGAACGGTTCGCGCCGATACGATCTGCGGCAAGGAGTGCAGCTCGTCCATGGCTCTGCCTTCCGCGATCCGTTCCGGGCAGAAGGCCACATCCACGGACTTTCCCAGACGTTCTACAAGACGTTCGACCATTCGGGTGACGCCCGGAAAGATAGTGCTGCGCAGGACCAGAAGCTGCCCATCGCGAAGGTGCTCCTCCACCGACTCGACGGCGTTCACGACCGCCTGGGGATCTGGATTGAGGTGCTCGTCCACGGGGGTTCCAACGACAACTATCAAGCATTCGGCGGAGGTGACGGAGCTCGGCTCGCTGCTTACAGTGAGATTCCCAGATGCCAGCGTCCGCTCCAGCACCTCCTGTGCGCCCGCCTCGCGATGAGGCATGGACCCCGACTGCACGGTCCGGACCGCCGCGGTGTTCGTGTCGAACAGCGAAACTCTGAGCCCGGCGTCGGCCAGTGCAAGGCCTAGGGGGAGCCCGACATGGCCGCATCCGCCGAGTATCACCGCGTCATTCGGCCAGTTTCCCCGCACCTCGAATACGTTACTGGCATACCACCAGGGGATCAATCCTGGCAGTGCTGGCCGCCGCACCGACGGCGACTCCGAAAGCGAGTGTTGGGTCGGTCGGCTCCGGCCACGTGCCGCAACCTTCCCGGATCATCCCCGACACTCGCGGGGCATCTCCCAACGAGCCTGATCGCTCCCTCAAGGGATGTGATGCCGGACGACGGAACTGGCGTCCGATTATCCAAATTGGTCGATCCAAACTGGCTCAGATGATGCTCCCGCGGAAACTGTGCCTGCGCACGGATCCACGTTGGCGATTGCACGAAGTAGAGGTCGCGAACGACAACTGAATCCGGCTCATGTTCGATGTTGGCAGTCACATATGCAGTGGTGAGGAAAGCCTGATGGAAGTCTTGGGCGTTCTTGATGCCGAGAGGGACGCTGACAACGACCTGGATGACGATGGCCGCGAGAGCAATTCGCCGGACCACGCGACCATCGATGCGCTCGATGTGGCCCCAGATGCGGACAAAGGCTTGCTTGAGTGTCCAGCCACTGCCAGAACGCTGGAACTCGCGTGAGGCCCGCGGCGTGAAGCGGGTTCCACTGAGGACCGTCAGGTAGATCCCCGCCAAGACCAGCACGTCATTTGTCGTGTAGTGAGACTGCGATGCTGCGTGAAATTTCAACCAGAAGCGACCTTGGGTCATGAATGCATCGAACAGAAGGCCAAAGACAATCAAGGTGATGCCAATCGGAGCCCCGCTGCCCTCGTCGCGGCGGATTCCCCATCGGATCAGTACGAACACGGCCACTACCAAGATCACGACTCCAAAAGCCATCACCGCTGCATTTGGGGGATCTTGCAACCTCTCCTGCACGCCCACGACATCACCGAGGGCAAAGAGGAAGACTCTGAGGCCAAGCCAAGCATGCGACAAGACCAGGCCGGGGTTGTCAACACGGGTCGTGGCAAAGTTTTGGAAATACAGGATCCCGGTTACCGCGGCGGCGGCAATCCAGCCGACGAAGGCCCACCGCGGCCATCGGCGGTGGTACAGGAGCACCAGTCCCACTGGCCAGATGAGCAGTCCCTGGAAGGAGGAGTAGCTACCAACGACGGCCACGAGAGCAGCGACAACGAAGGTCGGCCATGCCAACCGGGGCCAACCCAGCGGCCCTGCCGCCCGCGGCCGATCGAGCAGCGCTATGGTCACCGCCAGCGACAGCAGGACGAGGTACCACGCCATCTGGAATCCCCAGAGCGCGTTCTGCCATTGGCTGAGCGTGAGTGTCAGAAACGCTACGGGGCAGTAGAAGAGCAACGGGGTGTTCGGTGACCGACGCTTGTGCGACCAGATGAAGAGTGCCGTCGCGCCAAACAGCATGAGCGCACTGAGGTACTCCTCAACTTCGATGTTGTAATGCACCGTATGGGCCAGCGCGACGACAATGAGATTCGGAAAAAGAACACGATTGTCTGTGTGCTGGTACCACAGCGAGGACCATTGCGGGAAATGACGAATGACGTTGATGTCGTCCCACTGATCCTGCCAGATGACGTTCACTTGGTAGTGCTGGACGAGAGCGATATAACCGACCACCGGCAGAGCGAAGCCGAGCACGGTCATGGCCTTCACCACACGAGGGTCGAACCGGCCCACGCTCCACGTGCCGGGCGTCGGGGTCAATCCGAGTTCGGACGGTGCGGCGGGGGCGGCGGCATCGGCGACCGCATTGGGTTCCTTCAGTTGTGCCTCGACCCCTGAAGTTGGCGTGCCGGTGCCCCTCATGCAGCCTCTCCCTTTCGAACGCAAAACCACCTCATGCCGGCAACCAGTATCTCCACAACCGCGATGACCGTCGCAATTGCCACGATGAATTGGCTCCCGGCAACAGACGATAGCTTGACAGACACCCGCATTTGCACTCGTCCCTCGCTGCGCACCGGACCGGATGCGTACAATTCAAATCGGAGTGGCTCCGCTCCGGGGCTCGTGCACCGGGGACGGACGGGCCTGGCGATCCTGGTCAGGTCGAGGGCGGGCGGACCCGGCCCGCCGCGTCGTCGAGCGATTCCCAAGGGAAGAGCTGCACCCCACATCGAATAGCCGGCAACTGCCCACCCAAGCCGCCGCTCAAGGCCTCGATCACGTTCATGAACGGAAACAGAGGACCAGCACACCTGGCTGACCCCAGCCCGGACAAATGTGTCGAGCGTGACCACGTTGCCGTTAGGGCGTCTCGCCACTTCGAACGGGTTGCGCTATCTTCGGTGGGTGTTGTCAGGGGCTCTTCTCGACCTCAGTCCACGAGTGCACGCCGGCGCCCGATCGTCTTTCTGGGCTGACCTCGGGCCAAGCGAACTCAGCGAGACCGGTGAGTAGATACCTGACGGGGATTCTCCTCTTGGCAATTGCATTCGTACCCCTGCATACCGCTTCTTATCTCTGGCGGGCGCGACTCATTGGTGAATGGAGAGGAGCTCAAGCCCGGCTGATCGAGATCATCATGGATCTCACGGTGGTGATCTGCGTTTCCGAGATCCTCGGCAGCGTGTACCTCTATTCCGTAGCGCCCGTCGTCATCGCGCTTGTCGGACTCGGAATTGCGGCAATCTGGGCAGCGAGACGATCCACCTGGCGTCGATCAGAGGAACCCATACCGCTCGCAGATACGGCGCACCAGCCCGGGTCCAGGACCGCCAATGCGGCAGCTCTTGTCGCGGTGTCGGTGGTCGTTGCGGAGTGGAGCACTCAAACGGTGGCCGCCTACCACCATGGGATGCTGAACACGGACTCGCTGTGGTATCACATGCCGTTCGCTGCCCGGTTTGTCCAGGATCATTCCATAACAGGGCTGCACTACGCCGATGCACAAGCCGTCACGGTCTTCTTCCCATCATCATCCGAGCTGATCCATTCTCTCGGCATCCTCCTGATGGGGAATGATGTGCTCTCCCCCCTGATCAACACCCTTTGGCTGGGTTTGGCGCTGCTCGCATCGTGGTGCATCGGGCGCCCGTTCTGCGTTGCACCTATCACACTTACGGGTAGTGCGATCTTGTTCGCCAGCCCAGGACTTGTCGCAACACAGCCGGGCGGCGCCTACGACGATGTCGTGGGGCTCGCCTTGTTCCTTTCTGCCGTTGCTCTGCTCATCAACTCCCAGGTCCTGAGCAGTAGGCCACAGCAGGCGGCCTGGGTCATCGCCGCGGCCTCTCTCGGTCTCGCCATCGGTACGAAGTGGACCTTCATCGGACCAGCAGCGGCATTGACCGTTGGCGTCTGGTTCGTTGTAGTTCGCGGAAGGAAAAGCCGGACCTTGGGAGTATGGCTGATTGTGCTGCTCCTCACCGGTGCCTTCTGGTACGGGAGGAACTTCATCGCGGTGGGAAACCCCGTCCCGCCTCTCCATCTCAAGCTTGGTCCGCTCGCGTTGCCCAGCCCCCAACTGACGATTCCATCAGCGTCGATTGCTCGCTTCCTGTTCCACTCAGCCGACTGGCGCGTGTACTTCCTCCCCGGTCTCCGTCTTTCCTTTGGACCGGCCTGGTGGGCACTCCTCGGTCTCTCTGGCTTGGGCCTTGTGCTTGCGATCCTCAAAGGGGATCGACTACTGCGCATCCTCGGTTGGGTGGGTCTGGCGTCGGCAGTCATCTTCGTGTTCACTCCTCAGTACTTGGCACCCGTTCAATTCGGAGAGAACGTACGTTACGTCGATGCGGCCGTGATCCTGGGTCTCGTCCTGTTGCCGATCAATCCGCTGCTCTCTATGTGGCAACGAGCTCGGTGGGTCCTGCTTGCCTATATGGCGATTCTCGCTGCCACCCAATTCGACGCTGGGAATCTGGCCCACCACATTCTTCAGCCAACGATTCGTAGGCGGCCCCGTGCGGGGATCAGATTCCCTCATCGGACTCTTGGTCGGAGTCGCAGTTCTCATCGTTGGCACGGTAATCTTCTATGAGAGAGGTCGGACGTCGCGCCGGCGAAATACCACACTTGCATGGATCGTCGTCGCCGTCGTTGTGATCCTCGCAGGGTTCCCGCTTCAGCAGAACTATCTCCGCGATCGATACGTCACTTCGGCTGGCAGTGCGTTGCCATCCTTTGCGAGCTGGTTCCAACACGAGAGCAACATCCGAGTTGGCGTTATCGGCTCATTCTCGTATTTGCAGTATCCGTTCTATGGAAAGAATCTCTCTAACTACGTGCAGTATTTAGGAGTACGTGGTCCTCATGGCACGTATTCCACGTTCGGTTCGTGCAAGACATGGCGACAGGCGATCGGTAACGGCCGCTATTCCTACGTACTGTTCACGACCGGCGTCGTGAGCAAGAAGTCTGAACTCTCTTCCGCAGCAGTACCGGAAATGGGATGGACGGCATCCGACAGGGATGCGAAGGTGGTCCTTGGAGGTCAGTTGCGCACCGCACCACCCTTCCCCGGCTACCTCGGATACACCCTGTATAAGGTGGGATCGCACTTCTCCACTGACGGTTGTCGGGGCTTCACTCAGAGTTGAGGCGTCGTATCAGCACAGTGATGGAACCGGCGTGACTGGCCCTCCATCTTTGTCAACCGAGTGGCCTACGAGTCGAAATCGACTGCCCTCTCCTCCTCCTCGGCACACTGAGAGGCGACATTGTCCGAATCGACCGATAGCCGATCGCTTCGAGAGACCGATCCGCTGAAGTCCCGCGCACGTGACAGCCGCCAAATGCCGCGAAGGTCGTCGAGTGCGGTTCTCATGATCCGTACTCGGGAATCATCGTCCTCGACCCAACGTACAGGGATCTCGTTGATACGCAGCCCGTCCCGCCACGCGAGAACGAGTAGTTCAGTATCGAAGAACCAGCCATCATCCTCGATCCGCGGGATGAGGTCTCGCGGCAACGCTTGCCCGGACAGCCTTAAATCCACATTGAGCGTCACGGACTTTATATCGAAGAAATCTCCGAGCGATCATGTTGTAGATCCGCGAAATGACCTCGCGCTGCACGCTTCGTTCGATGATGGCACCTGGGGCAAGGCGAGAACCGATCGAGACGTCGGCTTCGCCGTTGACGATGGGTTCCAGCAGCGGTCGCAGGGACTCAAGCTCAGTCGAGAGATCGACGTCCATGTAGGCGACAACGTCGGCACTACTGGTGGACCACGCCTCTTTCAACGCGCCCCCGCGGCCAGGTCGATCAAGTCGGACTACCCGCGTATGGGAGTTTGCCGCTGCGAAGGAATTCGCTAGCTGCCAGGTCCTATCCGTGCTTCCGTTGTCGACAACGGTAATGCACCAGTCATAGAGGCACTCGGCAGACAGATACGAGGCCAGCGTACTGAGAGTCGTCTCGATGGCCCGCTGCTCGTTCAACACCGGGATCGTGATGTCGACGCTGGAGCGTGTCATCAGATCCGCCCTCCCGTATCGGACCTAGGCCCGAAGTCGTTTCGAAATTCGACCCAACACACCACCGGCCTGCCGTTCCAGCCTGCAAACCCTCATTTTGCGCGTGCGGCAAACATAGCAAACCTGTTCCCTCGGCAGCGCGGGCAAGGACCGAGACCTCGGCCGCATCTATCCACTTCCAATCTCACCGAAAAAGATACCGGAGCGATCGCCTATCATCCATTACCGACCCTGTTGAATCCAATATCGTGGAGAATCGCTCACGTCAAGGGCCTGACAAGCGTCTACAGCCAATGTCCGCCGCCGACGAAACACTGGGCGAGGATTGCTCTGACGCGCCAGCCTCTAGGGCAGAGCAGCGTCGAACGATTCGAGCGACAGCTCGAGACCGATCACCAAGTTGAGATCAACGGCCGGCACCCTCAGCGGGAAGAATCTTCGCGTACGCACTCGGAAATGGCGATCCAATTCGGCAAGCACTTCTCTTGCGGTGTTGCAGTGCTCCTGCCGGATCATCCACTCGTAGGGGGTGTTGTAACGCTTTTCGAACATCCGTTTGGTAGTAAACCGTCGTCCCAGCGAGTACAGCCGCCCTCCCTCGCAAGGAATGACGACGCAGAGGATACCGCCAGGCCTCAGAACTCTCGCAATCTCCTCCAGCGCGGCTGGGAGATTGTAGAGGTGTTCAAGAACGTGGATGGCGAGGACCCGGTCGAAGGAGTCGTCATCCCACGGAAGTCTCTTCTCGCAATCGGCGACAACGACCGATAGGCGATCACGCCTGGGGATTTGAGCGGCAAGCTGACTGGACGCCTCCAGCGCAACATAATCACCAATGGGTTCGAACTGAACATGCGTACCTGTTCCAGCCCCGATCTCCAACGTTCGACACTCTGACGAGGCGGAACGACGAGGAAAGGCGTGATCGAATCGACTTACCCAACCAAAGCGTGCCGACTTCACAGAAGTCAGGAACTCATTGATCCAGTCCCCCATGATCGCTGATTGCTCCTCGGTGAGGGGCGCTCTCTCCTTGGGCCAAGACATCTGCCCCACGCTATCTTTCGGTATCGGGAGGGGTACCCAGGGCGCCGCCAGCGCGTAAGCGCGACTCCAGATCGCTCAAGCCCTTTGGAGAACCGATCTCGTAGAAGCGTTCCGGCGCCTCCAATCCCGCGAGCTGACCCGACCCACTCAGCACGAAGAACAGGTCAGCCAGATCAGCCGTGGCGCCTCTCGGCACCATTGACTCGACGATATGCCTCTGCCACACCGAGATCCCGTAGTCGACAAACTGCATTTCATCGGGTGGTCTGTCCAGCCCCTTTTGGTAGCGCGTCACCATCACTCCGTCGAACGCGGCGTTCGGGTGTTCGAGACCTTCACTGTCGCGGTACACCGTCATAAGTACCGGAGCGCTCTGCGTGGAGTACGCCGTCTTGATCTCGTCCAGATGAATTGGGAGGTACGAATCACCATACAGTACGAAGAAGTTCGGCGCGGCGAGTTCCTGATCGACTACGAGGCGTAGTGCGCCGCCTGTCCCCAAAAGCGCATCGCCTTCGTCGACATAACTGACGCGTAGCCCAAACCGATTTCCGTTGCCGAGATGGCGCCGGATCAAGTCACCTCGATAACCGATGCTCATGATGACATGGTCCACGTGCTCGGCCGCCAGCCAAGCCAACTGCCAATCCACGAAAGGCCTGCCGGCTACCGGAAGAAGGGATTTCGGCAGACTTTCGGTTTGGGGCAGCATCCGGTGACCGAGCCCGCCCGCCAGAACGACGCACTGCATGTCAATCTCGGACGAGAACCACAGAGCCGTCGTGATCGAATTGGAATCGTACCTCGCTCAGGCCCTCGGCACTCATAGCTGCACGTAGTCGATCCGTGTCCCTGGTGTAGAACAGAAGGAATCCGCCGGACCCAGCCCCAACCAGCTTTCCGCCGAGAGCGCCGCTGTCGATCCCAACCTGGTACCAACGGTCGATCGCTTGGTTCGACATGGTGGATGAGCGGCGCTTCTTGTGTTCCCAGTGTTCGTTCATGAGGGCAGCGAAAGTGCCAGTATCCCCGAGCTGCAGCACTTTGCGACTGGAGTCTCCGATCGCCTTGATTTCATGCAAGCTCTCCAGCACGTCGGTTTCGCCACGGTTCGAGGCAACGCGCTGCTCTTCGAGAATCGAATCGGCACTACGTGAATAGCCAGTAAAGAACATGCAGAGGTGCTCCTGAAGATCGAGCAGCGTATCGTCTGAGACCCCAAGGGGTGCGACGTCCACCTGTCCATCCGTCGAGAATGTCATGCACTGCAGACCGCCATATGCCGCAGAATATTGATCCTGCTTGCCCACCGGACGACCGAGCACATCCATCTCTATGTGGCACGCTTCGGCAGCATTCTGCTCAGTGGTCAGACTCTGTCGCAGATACGCATAGATGGCACGCAACAATCCGACGGTAAACGTTCCCGAAGATCCAAGCCCCGTGCTTGCCGGAATGTCCGCCACGCTCACCAGCTCGATAGAGGGTCCGATTGGATGGAGACGAAGGGCCTCTCGGATGATCGGGTGTTCGATGGCATTGATGTCTTTTACACGTTCGAGATTCGCGTACTTGAGGAAGTAGTCATCCGTGAACGTCCGGTTGATGGCTATGTATACATACCGATTGACGGCCGCAGACAAGACCAGGCCACCGAACCGCTCGTAGTAGGACGGCACGTCGGTACCACCTCCGCCGAGGGTGATGCGCAAGGGGGTTCGTGTGATGATCACGACGCGAGGTCCTCCGATCGTCGGGCCACTGCCAGCAGCTGCCATCCGAACGGGGAGGAGTCCAGGTTGTAACGAAAGATCCGATTAAAGAACCGAAGAGCGGCACCCGATGTTCCGTCGCCCAGTTCGTCCTTCGACTGTTCCACGTCATCGATGAGACGCTTGCCACGGGCGATTACGACCAGCCTGTAGAGATCGAAGAACGGGAACCCCGCTCGGTGAACCGTGACATCTTCGAAGCCGCTCTCCTCGAGCAGACGCCGTAAGCGTCTTGCCGTGAAGTGGCGACGATGACCAATGTGGCGATCGAAGGCCGAGCGTGGACCTCCGGGCACGGTCACGACAAGCCGACACCCCGGAGCCAAGTAGTCGCTGGCGTTGCGAAGCAACACATCAGGCCGGTCAACGTGTTCAAGCACTTCAGAACAAACGGCAAACGTTGCCCGGCCACGATCGTTGTCATCCAGCGTGGCCTTCTGCAACAGATCACGTTGCGCGAAACACGCGGACAACCTACGTTCGCGCGCCGTCCGGGCGGCGCGCATGACTCCTTCGGCGCTGCCGTCTATCCCTCGCACGTCGGCTTCAGGAAAGGTTTTCGCCAAGAGCAGGGCGAGTTCACCCTGGCCACATCCAATCTCTAGAACGACAGCATCGGAATCGATCTCTCCCAAAAATTTGAGGATGAGACGGCATCGGTAGGCAGTGGCAGGATTTCCTGAGACCGCATCCCCGAACGTGACCCAGTGCCGGTTCCAGTCGTCGCTCTCGGGTTGTCCCACTTCTGTCATCGGTACGACGGAGCTCGGCTACAGCAGGTAGCCCGCGTCGACGGCATCGCGGTAAAACATTCTCACTGTTTCGAGCGATACCTCCTCCAGACTCCGGCCGAGGCCTCCCAGTTTCTTGAGAAGGTCATGCGTCACAGTAATTATGTCGCAACCGACCGACTCAGCTTGGCACACGTTGATGACTTCACGTGGGCTCGCCCATAACAACTCCAGACTTGGAAAGGGCTGCAGCAGTTCGACGGCCGTCGCCATGAGCGGGACTGGATCACGACCCGTGTCCGCAACGCGACCCGCGAATACGGACACCACGGCACCCGAGCTTTTCGATAATGGTTCGGTCACGTCTTGGACTTGGGCCAAGGTGAGGATACCGGTAACGTTGAGGTGCAAGCCGTCAGCGGTGAGATCTGCGATGAGGGGATTCGAGCTGATCCCCTCCGTGTTTGTCACCGGAATCTTGACGTAGACGTTTGGTCCCCAAGATGAGAGCCGATGCGCCTGCCGTCTCATCTCGTCGAAGTCATCCGCGCAGACTTCGAATGAGATGGGTCGGTCGGTGATGTGATCGAGCACCTTGCGCGCGAAACCCTCGTAGTCTTCGATCCCCGCCTTGCGCATCAGGGTCGGGTTGGTGGTGAATCCGCAAACAATGGGGTTCGCGGCAAGCTCGAGGATTCCCTCGAGATCCGCCCCGTCGGCAAACACCTTTATTCGCAAACCACTCCCCCCTGGGACTGTCCACTCCCTCGCCCACAACGATATCTTGCATCTTCGATCCAGCTCACGGCGTCAGCGAGGCTCGTCGTGACCATATCCGCGTCCTGGGGGGAGCGCTCGGAGTATCGGCGGTCGATGAAGACGGTCCGGCACCCGGCTCGGCGCCCTGCCTCCACATCTCGCCAGCGATCGCCCACCATGAAGCTGCGGCTCAGGTCGAGCCCGAGATCATGGGCGGCATCGAACAGAAGGCCTGGGGCCGGCTTCCGGCAATGGCACCCGTCTGCGTCGTCGTGAAAACAGACATACACCGCCGTTACCTCGACGCGTTTGCGCAATTCCCGGTCAATTTCGTGGACCACCTCTGCCCGCTGCAACCCCCGGGCCACGTCCGGTTGATTCGTCACGACCACCAGGGCATATCCGGCAACCTGCAGCCGACGAAGCGAGTTTGCAGCGTCTGGATATATCTCCAGTTCGTCTACCGAACCGGGTGGGTGCGGTCGGCCCCCGCGGATAATGGGCCGGTTGATGACCCCGTCACGGTCGAGGAACACGGCCGGTTGGCCGAGGACAGGTCGGGCGGTCACGTGAGCCTGCCGGCATGGACGTCCTTCAGTATCGCCTCCAACGAGGTCCGCATCGCCCGGCGAGTCGACATGGCGTTGTTCCAGCCGAGGGCGCGTATGCGCTTGGTGCTCAACCTGACGATCGGTACGTCACCGGTCCAACCCCGGTCGCTACCTGTGAACTCGAGCTCCGTGGCCTCAGGATCGAGGCCCATGACCTCGACCGCCATGTGGGCGATCTCACCCACTGTGATGTAGTCCCCGGTGGCCACGTTGTATGTGGCTACGGGAGTCGAAGGGCGAGCGGCCGCCATCAGGACTGCTTCGACGACATCGGCAACGTGAATGTAGGACTTGCTCTGGCGTCCATCCCCGAGGACCAGGAGATGCCCTGGATCGCTCGACAACCGTCGCATGAAGTCGTAACCAACGCCGTGCGTCTGACGGGGTCCGACGACATTGCCGAACCGAAACACGTAGCCGCTGAGACCGAACATGTGGCAATACGCCGAGATCAGGGCCTCTCCGGCCAACTTGCTGGCGCCGTACGTCGAGATCGGCGACAAAGGACCCTGGTCCTCGTCAACCTCTACTTCGCCCAGGTCCCCGTAGATGCCGCTACCAGACGCGTACAAGATCCGCGTGGCACCCGACAGTCTCATCGCTTCCAGTACGCGGTGTGTCAGCAGCGTTCCCGAATCGAAATCAATCGCTGGTTCAACGACCGCGCGCGCAATGTCGGGATTCGACGCCAGGTGGATGACGGTGTCGTTCCCGGTCACAGCCCTCGTGACATCATCGACATCGGCCGCGTCCCCTCGGACGACGCGTAGCCTCGGATCCTCCGCGTGTCCATCGAGATGCCATTCTCGCCCGGATGAAAAATTGTCGAAGACGCTGACCGATTCGGTTCCGGCGCTGTCCAGAAGTCGGTCGACAAAATGACTACCGATGAACCCGGCGCCGCCCACGATGCAGATTTTAGAGATGCCAGAACCTCGCTCAATGCTCACTTCAGCTCTTCCCATTTGGCACTTCGGCGGGCCAGCAAGGGGTGGGTGACGAGCAGGTGCCAGATCACGGCGCACAATCCCTCGGTGTGCGGCGTGACGCGCTCGGGATATAGGGGAGGAATCAGAACAATGGTATCGGCCACCTTCGCCGCGAACCCGCCGTCTCGGCCCACGATGGCGAAGATCGACGCGCGTCGAGCTCGTGCCAACTCCATCGCTGACACCAAATTGCTGGATACTCCGCGTTCGGCGTCTCCGCCACCCACGGACAGGACCAGTAGGCCGTCGAGCTCGCTCAGGTGAGATCCGTCGAGCCAATCTGAGAAGACGCTGTCCCACCCATCGTCGTTTATTCGGGCCGTTAATTCTGAGACGTTGTCCGTCGGCGTGTAGGCCTCAAAACCACACAGTTTGCGGAAGTCGTTGACGGCGTGCGAGGCATGACCCGCCGATCCACCAACGCCGAGCACGAAGAGCCGTCCTCCCCGTTGACGCACGTCGGCCAAGCCAGACGCGCACGCGTCAATCGCCGATGGGTCGACCGTCTTCAGCACCTGGACGGATTCCTCGAGGAACTTCTCCGTGAAGGACATCTAGAACGCCGAATCGGGTCCGGGTCGGTTGGCGGCCCTAGACACCATCGTCGGACGATGAAGCGCTTCGGCCGAATTTCACTCCCGTGGCGTGCAACAACAGGGTGAAGCAGAAGGTCGTGAAACCCATGATGACGAACATTAAGCCGGTGACTGCCAGATGGTCCACACCCGACGACGGGCCAGGAAGCTTGTGGCCACCAACGAAGTACTTGACAAGGAGCATGAAAACCAGAAGAGCGCCCACAAGAAAGAGTGCGAAACTCACGAGGACCGTCCGGGTATAGCGAAAGCGCGCCTTCCAGCGAGCACCTAACTTCCCTGAATAGTCGGACAAGACTTGAGCAAGGACTCCGGAGAAGGCACTCTGCAGACCCAAGACGGCAAGCGTGACCCCAAGCAGCTGCCAGTACAGGCTGAAGGTGTAGGTCCCAATCGTGATCGAACCGAAACTCAGCGGCAGGGTGAGGAGGAGTCCGAGAGCCAACAGCACCAGTCCGGGCTTGAGCATGAAGAACTGCGCCCGAAAGACGAACATGGTGCGGAGATTGATCCAGGCAGCCAGGAAGGGAGAGAACCAGCCCGAGCGCTTGTGATGAGACACCCTGCCATTACGGTCGCGGTAGAAGGCTACGGGCACCTCGGTGGTCCGGAGTTGCATCAAGACCGACTTGAGAACCATTTCCGATGCGTACTCCCACGACTGCGATGCGAGGCCCATGCGCTGCAACGCGTCTCGGCTGATGCAACGCATCCCGCAGTGGATGTCTGTGAACCGGCTGCCATAGATACGGTTCAGGATCCAAGTGGTGAGGGGTGTGCCCACGTAGCGGTGCAACGCCGGCATCGCACCGTCTTCGATGGTGCCCAGCCACCGGGAACCCATAACGAACTCATATCCATCGCGGAGTTCCTTCACGAAGGGACCCAGTTGACGGAAGTCATACGTACAGTCGGCATCGCCCATCACGACGTATCGTCCGCGAATGTAGGAGCCCGCATCGATGTAAGCCCGTCCGAGCCCGCGTTTGGGTGTGCGAAGCACTCGCGCTCCCCCCGCCAATGCGAGTTCCGCGGTCCCGTCGTCCGAGCTGTCGACGATCAGGACTTCGCCACACGCGCCGGCATTGCGAAGACCCTGTTGGCACCACGACACAAATTCTGAGATGGTGAGTTTCTCGTTGACGGCGGGAACGACGATCGACACTTCGGGATCGGCGACGTCGTGTACCGGAATGAGAAGCTCGATAGCGGAAGCGTCATGGCGGTCACGACCATCGTCATGGCCCCGTTCGCTCACTGACACGATGTCCGACACCTGGCGTCCCTCTCCCCCTGCCAAAGCGGCGCATGGGATGCGATTCGCCAACTCTAGCCAAATCCGGTCGTGCGCAATCCCTGTCTAACGATCCGACATGGCGGCCGTCGGAGGCGTCGGCTCGATCTCCGTCAAGCGCTCTTCCCGGCGCGGCGAGAAAGCTCGTTTCCCGGAGATCAAGCCATCGATCCCGGTCGCCGCCAGCAACACCAGAGGCACCTCTGCAGCTGCTCGGTAGCGCGGGTCGCCGACGCTCGGTGCGACAGCGACGACGGTGGTCAGCACAAAGGCCAGGAGAGGGTAAAGGAGTACGCCCCGGCGGCGGAGCGCGACCACCCCAGCGCACGCCGGCGCAAGGAGGAGCCAGTAGCTGATCATGGCCAGGCGGGTGACCCCCACCCAAGAGCTCATCCACTGAGCATCAATGCTCGTCTGCTGGAACGGGTTCCAGTAACCGAAGGTTCGACCTTCCCGAGCAAAGACCACCACCGGTAGCCGGCTCAGGTGACCTTCCGCATATTTGACCCCGTTATGCAAATACTTGCCGTTGGTGATCGACTGGTCGCCTCCGTAAAACGGATACAGACAACCCACCTCTCCGTAACCAATATCGGGTCCGTAGTAGGCGGGTTGACAGTTGGCCGTGGCGACGGCGGGGCCAAATCCATTCGAAAGCAGCACGGGGCGCTGGAAGCGTCCGAGGTTGAAGATCGTCCATGGCGCGATCACCACAAGGAGAACCACAAGCGCCAAGGCGAGCCAAGCGACGGCGCGACGCCAGCTACCCCAGTTGACCCCCAGAACAACCGGGAGGACAACCAAAGGAAATATAAGGATTTGCTCGGATCGGGTCATCGCCATGACTCCGCACATGCCTCCGAGAACCGCCGCCCCCCGTATCGAGGGATTACCCCGGAACCGATAGACCAGGAGGATGAAGACCGCGATTTCCGGTAGCAGCAGAACCTCGGACAGCAGCGCCCGCTCGTAGACCCATAGGGCGGCATACCCGGCTGCAATGCCTGCAGCCACGAGGCCGGCACGGTCTCCAGTCAATTGTCTGGCACAGACTCCGATCAGCAACACAGTGACAGAGCCGATGACACACGCGAGGATCCGTTGGGAGAACCAACTGTGCTGACCGAGCCACGCCCACACGGTGAGGAGCATCGCCCAGCCCGGAGGACGGAGAGCATCGGGACGTAGCGTGAAGGGACTGACGAACCAATGGCCAGCCGCGTTCAGATTGCCCTGGGCCGACCACTCGTAACCATCGCCTGTCAACTTCTCGTGTCGGGAGAGCACGACGACGAGCAAACGGAGGCCGAGCCCGGTGGCAGTGATCAAACCCAGCCACCGCCAGAAGTGGACAACTTCTTTCGGCTGCGTCTCGGGGCTCCGTTCGTCGTCGAGCGGTTGCTCCACGGTCCTCATCATGTCCCTCGGGTTCCGACTTTCGGGTCCCGCGGACCGTACCAGGCCGATGAAGCCCTAGGAAGGTAGAGCTCATTTGAGCCGGTAATTGCCCAGCGAGTGTACGAACGGATAAGTTCCCAAGCCCACCGGGTGGGTGTGCTTCTTCGGAGGGAGTTTTCTTTCATTGCTGTCTGCAAGTAGCAACACATCTGACAAACGCCTTCTTTGTGGAGCCAATCCGGGATCCTCCGACGGTTGGGCTTTTCCCTCATTGGCCGGACAGGTGCTTGTCGGCGGCAAGACCGATCGGTCACCCCAAACCTCGGCCCACAGGCGCGGCTTGCTTCCTCGATGACAAAAGCTCGAATGCGGCGATTGGGGGTTGGTTGGTCTGGTCCGCTTGCAGGGCTCATGGCTCTTGCCCTGTTGGCGTCTTGTGGCACCGATACTGCACCTCACAGGCCCGCTCTTCCACTGGCGACGTACCACGCCAACAATTCTCGAACTGGATTTTCCGCAGATTCTTCGATCACAGCGCTGAACGCGCCGAGTCTCCGCCAACGATGGATGCTCGCCGCAGGTGCACCCATCTCCGCTCAGACCATAGTCGACGATGGCGTTGCCTACTGGGGTGACTGGACAGGACATATGCACGCAACGAGCATCTCTGGCAAGCCGCTCTGGACCGCGTCACTCGGCACCGCATCCAAGCCGAAGGCATGTCCCTACAACTTGTCAACACAGGGTATCGTCAGCACTCCAACTGTGGGCACCATCAATGGCCAAAACCTGGTATGGGTGGGTGGAGGAACTGGGCAACTGGTCGCACTTAACGCCTCGACAGGAGCGGTCGTTTGGTCAACACCGCTAGGGCTGCCGCCAGAACACGTCACCTGGTCTTCACCCGCTTTCTACAACGGAAGCATCTACGAAGGGGTTGCATCATTCAATGATTGCCCGGTCGTCAATGGAAGCTTTTATCGACTCGATGCCGGCACGGGCGCGATTCAGGCAGTTAGCCACCTCTCGCAGACTCGGAACTGCTTAGGTCCGGGAGTGTGGTCATCACCCGCCGTAGACCCAACCAGCAAGTCGATTTACATTACAACGAGCAATGCAACTCCAAAGTCCAATCCGTCCGCGGTATGCGAATTGGCCGATCAGGAGGCGATCCTCAGCTTGGATGCGACAACTCTGACGGTCAAATCAGCATGGCGCGTCTCTAGCTCCCAACAGGTTCAAGACTCCGACTTTGGAGGGACCCCCATGCTCTTCAGCGCGACGATCGGAGGTGTTAATCGCCAGCTGGTTGGGGCCGTGAACAAGAATGGTATCTACTACGTTCTGGACCGCAATGATCTCGCGGCGGGACCCGTTTGGTCGTACACAGCAGAGAATTTCAGCAGCAATTTCAAGTAAGGCGTGTCTAGACTTGAACACAATTTCCTCCTCGGCTTGGGCCGGCATGGGTTCACCCGTCATGGTGGCAGGTCTTACGGTGAACGGTTCGTCGTGCGTCGGTACACTCGCCGCGCTCGATCCGTCCACTGGTCATCCTGAATGGCAGGTACCTCTTCAAGGAGAGGTCGTTGGCGCAGTGACAGAAGTGCCTGGTCTAGTCGCCGTTGGATCGGGATCAAGCGTTGACTTGCTGTCGAGTTCCTCCGGAAAGGTTCTCTTCACATACACGGAGGCGAAGAGCCCTGCCAAACGCGGTGTCGTCTTCGGCGCTCCTGCTGGCTGGTTCTGGAGCCCACCCACGATCGAGGGAAACAACCTCTATGCCTCGAATCAGGATGGTCGCCTCCGGGTATTCTCGCCGTCGCCGTAATAGGGATCTGCTACCTCTAGGATTCCGGATCGCTCGGAAACGCGCTGACACCCACAGAGCCCCTTTTTCGAAGGGCGGTTTAAGGCCGCCCTTCGGTCCCTCGGAGCAAACTGCAGCAAAAGTCGACCCGCGTGCCCGGCTCTCGTCGTTTGATCCGTCACGACCACCCGAACCGAGGAGCTATTTGCGCTAGTGCTGACAACCCTCGCAGGCCCGCTTCCTGCAACGTAGTGGCCCATTTGTTTCCTCGACCAGCCTGGAAGACTTGGAGAGCATCCGTATTCGGGATCGCCGACGCCTCGATTGGTAGTGGGCATGCCGCAAGAGTGGATAGATCCCCGGAACGGCGGATGGGAACGCGCTCGCGTCAGCGCCGCCATGCACGAGTCGGAGCGAGCTCGGTTTCCTTGGACACCTCGAATTCGACTGTGGCACGCCCGAACCTGAACAGCGGCACTGGAGCAGTAAGTGCATTCTCCGGCACGTTGCGGTCACTCCAATGGTGTTAATGACACGCGGTGACTGCTCGACAGGCAAAATAGTCCGCATCAATTGCCCGCTCGGTCGCCTCAACTCATGCGTTTGCCCGTCCCCCCGGTCGTCGATTCCAACAACGATTCGCCTACCGGGGGAGTACCACGGCGACCGAACCGAGGAGCAGGGCCAACAGGAGGGACTACCGCATCAGAAACTCCAGCACGAGGCCCGGTTCTGGCTGATCGGGGCCGGAGAGGGCCACGGCGATTCCGATGGACCAGGCCAGGGGGCCCGCACACCATGCCGACCAGCTCAACGACAACCGCTCAACGACAACCAGCTGACGGCGGCTGAGCCTGGGCCCGGCCGCTGGTGCGGCCGAGCGGCCTGTCAGGGAAAGCCGGCCGCATCTGAGCCGATATCGTCGGCGGGGTGGACGGGCGACCCGAGCTCGTCGATGTACCATCCCCGGGGGAGACCACGACCATCCCGGTGAGAAGCCGGGTTGATGCTTTGTTGGGTTCTCGACCTGGAGGGCGCATGCAATCCACAAGGCGTGAGGCCGTCTGGACGAAGACACCCTCCCGCGTGAAGGAACAGCAGGGAACAAGGGGGGCCGCCACTTCGGTCGATGGCTCGCACTGATGAGAGCATTCGGTCGCATCGAGGACCCAATCTGACCACCGGCGAGAGTCAGCCAAGGATGCCAAGTACTGGGGACGCTCCCAAACTCGGTCTCAGCCGTTGCCTGGGTGAAGCTACGCAACAAGCGCCCGAGTCGAAGGATACTCCTGCGGCGGTGCCGGACCGATCCCGCGCTGCCACCGGAGTTCGTCGGCGGCTCGTCCCGTTGGCAATCGGACTGCTGTTGTTTGCGGCCGCTGTCATCCTTCCACTGTTCCGTCAGACCGGCACCCGGAGCTGGCAGACGATTTGGGCCGAGGATGGGTTCGAATACTTCGAGAAGGCCCGCCGCCACGGCGGGCTCGCCGTGATCTTTCGCGGTTACGGGGGATACCTCCAACTCCCACCCAGATTGCTGGCCAGCGTATCCGCGCTTATTCCGATTCACGACTTGTCGATCTACTTCGCTCTTTCCTCGACCTTTGTCGGAGCCCTCCTCGCATGGTTCATCTTCCACGTCTCTGAGGGATGGATCCCTTCCACCGCTGTGCGATTGGCGCTTGCGTCGCTGGTCGTGGTCATGCCTGCGCTTGGTGCGGAGAACACCGCCGATATCACGAACACCATCTGGGTCTTTGCTGCGGTCGCGCCATGGGCACTCGTCTCGTTGGCTGAGCGACCTCTTGACATAGTCGTTCGCAGCCTCGTCGCTCTCTTGGCCGCGACCTCCACCGGCCTCTGCTTCCTCTTCCTTCCCTTGGCCGTCGGGTTCGTGCTCATCCGGCGGACCCGTGCGGCAAGGATCGTGGCGGCTGCCTTCGGCGCAGGGCTCACCATCCAGGCTGCCGTCGTCCTGCACACCAAAGACATCGTCTCCTACATTCCGCAGAGTTTCCTCAGCGTTCATCGGACATTCTCCGGTATAACCAGCGTCACCGGCGTCAAAGTCTTTGCAACGTTCCTGATCGGGACCAAAGGGACGTCGGCGCCGTGGTTGAACCAACATCAGGCTCTGGCCATCGGGTCGATCGTCTGTGTCACTCTCATTCTGTTACTACTTCTCGTGGGCGCGGCCCGGAAGAACCAAGTGCTGGCGGTCGTCTTCGCCTCCTATGCGGTGATCTGCTTCGTGGTTCCGGCCTGGAGCCGCCAAGAGGCTCCGTTCCGCTACAGCGTGATCCCCGTCATGATGCTGGCTAGCGCGGTCGCGGTCCTCGTCGCCGACACCAGCCGTAGGATCAATCCCTGGATCACCCGAATTGCGAGGCCCTTGTTCGTCGCCCAAATCCTTTTGCTGACGATCATCGGGTTCTCGGTCACGACGTACCGATCGGAGGACCCGCAGTGGTCCAAGAGTGTGACCTCAACCAGCCAGACACGATGCGACGGGGCTTCCCCCAACAAGCTGGTTGAGGTGCCGACCGATCAGCAGAACTACTGGCCCGTCACGCTGCCCTGTCGCGATCTTCGCCCATGATCCACAGCGAGCCCGAGCCCTACCGGCGACCCTAGCCAAACGTACGGGGTGTAACCGTGGCCTTGACTCGATACGTCCTTGGATTCGCGCTCGCGGGTGTCGCATTCGTCCCCATTGCCGCCGCGTCATCCGCGTGGACGGCCCGACTGTTGCCGCGGTGGTCGGGCCCTCCGGCTTTGCTGGCCAACATCGTCATCGCTCTGGCCACGCTCGCTTGCACCTCGCAGCTGCTTGGTGCCGTTGATCTCTTTCGGCTCGTACCCGTGACAGCAGGTCTTGCCTTGGTGGGCTTGGCCGGTTGGTTCACGGCGCGCCGATCTTGGCGCAACCAAAGGAGCAGCAGCTCGACTGTCGGCAGCGAGGAACCTGTGTCCGCGGCGGATGCGCCCCGGCCTCAATATTCCCGAGGTGCTCTACTCGCCGCCCTGGCCGCCACCAGCGTGATCATCGCTGATTGGAGCACGCGGAACTGTCGATGCTCTGCACCACGGGATGAGCAGCCCAGACACCATTTGGTACCACATGCCGTTCGCAGCACGATTTGTACAGAGCGGCTCGATTACGCCACTGCACTTCGTCGACTTCGGTTCAGACATAGCCTTTTACCCGCAGAACGGGGAGCTGGTGCATGCCCTGGCCCTCCTCTTCCTCGGCAACGACTTCCTGTCTCCCCTGCTCAACATGGGATGGCTGGCGCTCGTGCTGCTGGCGGCCTGGTGCGTTGGTCGTCCGTTTGGGGTCGCGCCGATCACATTGGTCGGTGCCGCGGTACTGATGGCCACCCCAGGCCTGGTGGCCACTCAGCCTGGCGGGGCCTATACGGACATTGTCGGATTCGCTCTGTTGGCTTCGGCGGTGGCTCTGCTCGTGAACTCGGAGCAGTCATCCCGATCCGAGCGTCTGCCTGCACACTGCATCGCCGCACTCGCGGCCGGTCTGGCATTGGGGACAAAGCTCACGTTTGTGCCGCCCGTGCTGGCGCTTACCGTCGGAGTGTCGGTCCTTGCCCCCCGTGGTAGTCGACTGCGCCAGACTTCCCTTTGGCTCTTGCTGGTGACAATCACCGGAGGATTCTGGTATCTGCGGAACGCGGCGGCCATAGGCAACCCAGTGCCCTCTGCCTTGCATCTGGGCCCGATCAGCCTTCCGAGTCCGCCTGGCCTAGCCCCTGCATCGAGTGTCGCGACGTTCCTGTTCAACGGGCACGACTGGTCGATGTACTTCTTGCCGGGCCTGCGCCAGGCGCTCGGACCGGGGTGGTGGGGTGTCCTGGGCCTGACCGCTGCAGGCCTTGTGCTCGGGTCTTGCGTCGCTCACAGCAGGATGCATCGCATGCTGGCGATTGTGGGCATTGCCTCGGGTCTCGCCTTTGTGCTCCTTCCACAGCCTCTGACTGTGCCGTTCCTGTACCCTCACGTGCCGTATAACTTCGTCTATAACCTGCGCTTCTCCTTTGCCGCACTGATCATTGGTTTCCTGATCCTGCCGATCATTCCGGTCATGAACAGAAATCCGGCGCGATGGATGGTGCTGAGTTCGTTCGGAGTCGTACTCGTTTTGACTCAGTTCGATTCCACCATCTGGCCTACGACATTGTTTCCACAACAATTCGAACCAGCGATTCGAGGCATCGACTCGACGATTGGGCTGTTGGTCGGACTCGTCACCTTCGTCCTCGGCGCGTTCCTGCTTCTTTGGAGGAACGGTGTGCTCGCCCGGCGGCCACTTGCGCCGGTGCTCATGGTGACTGGGGTCGTGGTCCTCGGCACGGGCTTTGGGCTCCAACAGCTCTATCTCAGGGATCGCTATCTGAACACCCCACCAATGGCACCGCTGTATGCCTGGGCGACACACATCGAAGACACTCGCATGGCGATCACCGGGCCGTTCTCCAACGACTCCTATCCGCTGTATGGGCAGGACGATTCCAACTATGTACAGATCGTGGGAAAATCAAGCCAGTCGGGGTCCTTTACGCCGATCCTCAGCTGTCGGGAGTTCCGTCGCGCGATAAACGCTGGCCACTATGCCGATGTCATCACGATCATCGCTGGAAACGTGCGAGATGCCACCGCGATCGGGTCGCAGCAGACCATGTGGATCAGTCAAGATCCGACCGCCAAGTTGATCTTCCGCCGAACGACCCACAGCTACAGTCTGCTTTCGAGGGAAACCGTTTTTTCGGTCTTCCACCTCGACGGTCCGCTCGATCCAGCCAGCTGCGCATCGGCGTGAGTCCCAGACGGGAAACTAGTTGTCGATCGTGACCTCAACACCCGTGCTGTACCCGGAAGCGCCATTGGCCTCAAAGGCACTGCTCTGCAGCGTGTAGGTGCCGTCAGGAACCATCACTGAGTTCCACATATCCAACCACCCGTAAGGGGTGCTTGTCGCGTTCCCGATCAGCGAATGTTTAAGGTGACCTCCGGTGAGACGGAACTCAACTTTGGTGATGGTGCCGAAGGGAACCGAGGCGATCGCGTGCAGCCACTGGCGGCCCTTCAGTATCGCCCCGTTCGGCAGACCCACCACACGTGTGACTGGTTGGAGCTGAACGGGTAGTTCCTGCTTGGCATAGCGGGCACCAAGATCTGTGGCGAACAGACTGAGGTGATGGGTCCTGGCCACCTGCGCCATTTGGCGAACGTATGCCATGTCGGCTGGGAACCCCGGAACGAAGGCGCTGTTCACCACGTCCTTCGGAATCTCGTTGATGTTCACGGTGAAGTAGGCGGCCAGCAACTCGCTCTGATGCCAGGATCGTGCGCCCGTCAGACCGTTGTCGATGCCGAGGGCGACCTGCAGGCAAATGGCCCCGACGAGGACCGCCCGGATGACGACAAACGGGGTGCCATCCCATCGCCTCGCCTTCCTGCGCGACGTTGGCCGGCAGAGCAGAGCCATGTAGCACCCGACCAGTATCAACAGGTCGTAAGTCGCGTACCGGATCCCGGCGGAGGGTCCCCAACCGGGCAACGCTCGTCCCTCGGTGACCGTGGCCGCGAAGAACAGCCCGAAACAGACCACTGCTGCCCCGAGCGGACCGGCGCTGGATTCGTCGCGGTGGAGGCCGTAGGCGATCACAACCCAGATCGCCAATCCGACGATGGCAATGCCGAGAACGAGGAGGCCGTCGTTGTGGGCGCTGGGGGTGTAGGGGACCTGCACGCCCACGACATTCCCGATGGCGGTGAAGAAGAACTCGGTGGTCGTCAAGGGGTGGGTGAACGCGTAGGAGTAAGAGTGGGCGCTCACCGTGGCGCCGGATTTGAAGTGATCCAGATACAGGGCCCCGGACGCCCCGGCGGAGACAATCCAGACGACGACCAGAGTCCTTGGGCGATTCCGGCAGTAGAGGAGCACCAGTCCCGCTGGCCAGATGAGGAGCCCCTGCAACGAGGAGAAGCTCCCGACGACGGCCGCGGCGACCGCTCCGGCCAGAACGAGCCAGTTGACGACGGGTCTATCCAAAAGAAACAGAGCGAGAGCCAATGCCGCGATGACGAGATACCAGGCCATCTGAAAGCCCCATAACGCGTTCGGATACTGGACGAACGACAACATGATGATGGCGATAGGGCAGTAGTAGATCCAGGGCGTCGATGGTGAGCGCTGTCTGTGAGCCACTATCAAGAGCCCTGTCGCGAACACGAGCATGACACCGCCGAGGTACTCCTCGAGGAGGACGTTGAACTGTGATGTTCGAGCGAGGATCAGGACGATGAGGTTCGGGAAGAAGATCCGGCTCTCGTGGTGCTGGGCCCAGAGCGTGCTGAGACCCAGAGTGTGCGAGTACGAGTGGGAGATCAGGTTGATGTCATCGAACTGGTCGAGCCAGAGCACGTTGGCGCCGTATCGGTGGATGAACCAAAAATACGCACAGACCGGAAGAGCGAAGCCCACCACGGCAGCGGCTGTGCGCGCACGTTCCGCCGAGTTCGGCTGATCCGATCTGAGGCCGCCGGGCGACTTCTCCGTTTCGGTCTCGGAAACGCGAACCAGCTGCCTGCTCAGCGTGTCACTGGCGTCGCCCACCTGTCACCACCTCGCAGGATGAAATTTCGGTCCCGATTATGCACCGTCGCACAATCAGTGGCAATCGCTCACGATGCCGGCTGCGGCGCGACGGCTATCAGATCATCGCACTGCCCTTCATGTGCGAGCCACCCACCGTCGATCAAAGAAAGAGGCTGACGATCGCCAGCAGCGCCGTCGGCCCCCGCGGTGGCTCTTCGCGTGTGGGATTGAGCGTCTTTCAGCCGTCGACCGAGCTTTTCTCGAGCTCATCCGCGCGTGCCGACTCGGCAATGTCCCCCGACTCGCCGGGGGGACGACGTGACCACGCCCCAGTTGTCGTCGAGCAGGACGGTCTCGGGCGAACCCACGTTGACCATGGGCTCGACGGCGAAGACGTTGCCCTTGAGGGTGGGGCCCCTGGTCCCGGGCCAGTAGTTGGGGACCCTGGGGCTGCTCATGCATGGCGCTCCCGATGGCGTGGCCCACGTACTCGCGCACCGCGCTGAAGCCTGCGTCCTCCGCGACCTGCTGGACCGCCGGACCGATCTCGGCGCGCGCCAATAACCGCTGCTACCAAGCGGCCATGCCGCTTCTTGTCAATGCGGACCGCTGGCAAATTGCGGCATCATGTTCGCATGGCCGCTCGAGACGAACCACTACGGTCGAAAGCCGTCGAGGAGGTCACGACGATCCTTAACGCGCTGCCGGCGACCAGCGATAACAATGTCACCGAACGTACCGGTGCGACCACCAGCGTCCGGCGGCTTCTCCCATCGGGCGATGAATCAGGAACTCCCCCGGAGGACCGCGCCTTTCGGCCTGACATTCTAGGCCTGCGGGCGGTTGCCGTTCTGCTCGTCGTTATCGTCCACGCGCAGCTCAACTTCCTATACGGAGGCTTCATTGGCGTCGACGTATTCTTCGTGATATCCGGTTTCGTCATTACCGGTCTCCTACTCCGAGAACGTTCCATCACAGGCAATACCACAATCCTGGGGTTCTACGGTCGCCGCGCTCGACGCATAGTGCCGGCCGCCATGTTGGTCATTGTTATCTCGGTCGTCGGCGAGCGCCTCTTCGTCGGCGCCAGCGCCGCTGACTTCGCAGCAGGTCAGGCCAGGTGGGCGTCAGTCTTTCTCGCCAACTTTCCGCAACACGAGAATATCTTTCATCCGACACTGGCCCCACTGGGGGCTTACTGGTCGTTGGCCGTCGAGGAGCAGTTCTACTTGGTCTACCCGCTTCTTCTCGTCGCTGTCGCAGCCATTGCTCGGCACAGCTCACTCCGGGTCAAGCTAGGCGTAGTTCTTTGCATCATCATCATGAGCTCTTTTACCTGGTCTGTTATTTCTTCTTCTGGCGCGGGTGCTTTGGCTGCCTACGTCTCACCCTTCACGTGCGCATGGGAGTTGGCCGTAGGGGGCCTACTGGCGGTTTGTGCCGGCTGGCTGGCGAAGTTGCCGTTGATGTCGGCTGCTGTTATGAGCTGGGCCGGACTCGCCTTGATCGTCACAACAGCTGTCGGCATCAACGCAACGAGCAATTACCCGGGGTATATCGCAGCCCTGCCGGTGGGTGGGACGGCCCTCATTATTGCCGGGGGCACCGCTGCACCCCAATGGGGTGCTGAGGCGCTGCTTAGACTCGCTCCATTCAAGTGGCTCGGACTCTGGTCGTTCTCGATTTACCTGTGGCACTACCCGATCCTGATCATCGCAGAACAGCATTGGGGCCACACCAACATACCGACGAACCTGATGCTTGCCGGAGCGGCGGTTGCCCTTGCGGCAGGGACATATTTCGCGATTGAGAACCCGATACGCCATTGGTCATTTCTGACTCGGTTTCCCTTGGCAAGCGTCTTAGGGGGCACGGGTCTGATCGTGACGGGAATGTTCATCGTTACGTTCGCCATCTAGCCCGGACTTCAAAACGAGTACGTCATCAGGACTCGTCACACCATCAGGCTGACAGCGTGCCACCTCCGAGCAGGGAACCCCATTCCCCCTTCAGATCCGAAGCGCCTCTTTAGTAGTTGAGGTCCTCTTCGTGCCCTCTCATTGCTTTCGGAGTGATCACCCGACCATCCCCATGCTGCCGAACTGCCCGCCCTCCGTCCCGGTAGCGAGGAGTGCGTCCGGGGGATTGGGCGCCATGATAACAAGAGCTGAGCACCAAGTGGCTAAAGAGAGGCACCCACCGCTCCACCAAAGAGCTCGAGGCGACCATTACCAACTGGGTCGACTACTGGAACGAGGACCCCAAGCCCTTCGTTTGGCATAAGAGTGCGAACGAGATTCTCGAGACGCTCGCGGCTTATTGCGAGCGGATCTCCGACTCAGGTCACTAGAACAAAGTTCCCAACAGTGTCGGTAGGTGCACCACAACGATCTCCGTCTCTGAATTCGGCACATTGATGATGATTCTCGGGTTGGTGCGAACATGAAAGTAAGGAAACCAAGACGGCCAAGGGGTCCCCCGTGACGTCACTGATTGATTTCTGCACCTGCACATAGTGAAGAACCTGGTTACCTAACCACTCCCCCTGGGGCGTGGTGGCGATACCCAAATTCGCTGCAATACCGAAAACCCCTAGGGCAGTCACAATTGCCAGCGCGAAGTAGCGGTGCGTTCGGCGACTAACTTCGAATCGGCGCCAAACGTCGACCATACCAACAGCGCTGGCCAGAATAAGGAAGGGAAGGAAGTCAGCTTCGAACCTGTCGAATATCCACCCAAAGATCATCACGGCACCACAGCCGGTGATCGCCGCGAGCAGAATAACGCGGAGGCCATTGGATCGTCCCACTGGCCGGCGACGAAATACGCTGATCAGACCCCACAGGCTGGCAAAGACGAGCAGCGGCATGGACGACGACACACTGGCGACGCGATCTCTGCCGTTCAATACTATGCCGCCGACCATCCGAGCTGGACCGGGTGGAAGCGTAATGAATGGGAAAACCGCTGTCAGCCGTATGCCGCCCGGTTGAAAGTACGCAAGCAAGGTGCTTGGCAAGAAGTGAAGGCCGAAGTACGACCCGTTGTTGATATGACTGGCCCCGAAGAGCTGGTAAACAACCTGTTGGGAGCTGGACAAGCCGACGAGGTGGCCTGACTTGGAATAGCTGACCGCGTGGCTTACGGCGAAAGGGGAGGATACCCGCCGCCCCTATTGGGACCGCCCATCGACGATTGTCATCACCGCCCCGACCCAGTACGAACCAGATTGCAACCAACACTGCGCCCAATCACACATGCATAACCAGTGGTGGCCCGATTCAGATTCGCAGCCAGGATCAGGGCACCGCATCCAATCACTCGACTCCATGACGGTCGCTCCAAGACACTGACCAATGCAAATATGCTCCCGACCGCGAGAGCCACACTCCATGCGAGATCCTCTGAGAACACGAAAGGGTCGGAGGCCAGGTACACCAAGACTGTTCCGCCCATGATCGTGGCGACCAGCACGCCGTACGATGCGACCTCCATCCGGCTCAAAAGCGCTCGTCCACGGATCACGAACCGAACGCGCCACAGCAGCAGCGAACTAAACAGGGCGGTAACAAGCCAGGCCAACAGCATCGAGATAGCGGTAAGGCGACCGTCGAGACGGTGCGTGAGCGCCAACACCGGGATCCGCAGCAAAGAGGGGAAAATCCGAAGTACGTGTATTGCCGACCCGCATGCACAAACGCCTCGCCTCCAAGAGCGCCATTCGCTACGTAGAGGTGACCATGCAACATTGATCGCGCCTGAAGGTCGTAGAAGTTGCTTGCGTAACCGTTCAATTGGGCGGTGCGGAGTAGGTTTGGTGAATCGCTCCAAAGGTCAAAGAGAACCCACAAGTAGGGCAGGGCGACCACGGCCAGCCCAATGAGAACAGCAACAGTGAAACGACGTTTTGAGTTCGGGAGACTCCGCCTTGACGCTGTGCGCAGAGTCTCGGTGGCTTCGACGGTGTTAACTTCGCGTTCTAATCTCCTGGCGAGCAGTCCTCCTGTTGTGGGCGATGCAATTGAGCGATCGCCGCGCAGAACGCCAAAGGCACATCAGCGGCTCAGATGCCGCTGAGTGCGGTCACCAAACCCTCTGAACACGACTTGCCAAACTCGGTGCTCTAGCCTCAGTGGGTAGGCCCTTAAGTAGCTTGGCCGAAGCTCTCAACGGGTCACCACTTCGCATCACTACAGCAGCTGTGCCCGAGGCGTGGGTTCCAGCGACCGGAATCTCGTAAAACGCTACCTTGATCCCGGACCGAGTTCCGCTGTGGCCGTGGATGAAGAACCGAAGACGGCCCACGGAGACCGGCGTGAAGGACGGGCTGTAGCCCAATGATGAGGCGCTATGCAACACGTGGAGGTCCGGCGCTGTTGCAGCCACGAACCGCCAGTATTGCCGCGCATTGTTGTAGCCCATGAAAAGATTAGGGGGCTTGAAAAGGATCGTTTGAAAGGTCCAATCGAATCCCAATGATAGTTGAAAAGTTGCGACTACCAAGTCGTTGGGTTGTGCAGCCGGTACCCCAACCCAATGATTGATTCCAGTCAAGAACGAGCCAAGCGATCGCATCGCACCGCAACGATCGCTTCCCCGTTCAAGGAGCTGCCATTCCGTTGTGGCTAGAACTTGGCGATAGCGGCACTCGATGGCCAGCTGAGTAGCGGGCGGTTCGAAAGCGGGGTTTCGTCCGTCAAGCGCCCCTTCATTCTGTCGCAGGATAAAACGAGGAGCCTGCGGTGTCGCCAAGTAGTTGCCATCGAGATGGTCGAGGGAGGATGTGTATGCGCTGTAGTCCTGGATCACCGGCAAAGGATCGAAGCGGACCTTGGGATAGGCCCAGGCCACGGATTGCTCTTGAGGAGATACATCGACGGTTTGCCCTCGCATTAGTGCCAACATCTGGTCCGGCACCTTGTACCATCCTTGTAATAAATGGCGCGATCGCTCGATGACCGCAGTCCTCTGCGTTGGGGAGACGAGATCCGTTGCCTCGTTGACAAAGTTTTGAGCTGACGTCAGTGGTCGCTCGACGAGTGGAGGAACTCCTCCGTTTGCGATACCGGTCACAACGCACAGAGCAATGAACCCGGTTACCACGAGCCCCCAGCGTCTCGGTCCCAGGTTGAACGCCGCCAGCAATAGCGGCGCTGCGGCAAAGAACATGAGGTCGTGACCGCTGTCGTGACGAACGAATCCTTCTTTGAAGATCAACAATATCGCTACAAGCGTGACGAGCCCAATGCCGATCCATGCTCGTCGAGCAAACTTGCGAGCATGGGCAAACGCGAATGCACCGATCACTATCACAACAAACGCAGCCCACCAGTAGGTGAACGTGCGGTTCGGAAACAGCCCGAGGGGATTGTGGTAGTACGGATAGTCGTAGGACATTGCCGGTCCGTACCCGCCGATAATGGCAGCTGACGACCTGGCAAACGGGATTACATTGTAGATCCCGTTTCCAGTGCCAAACCAGGCGACAACGAATGTCGGTACCGCACCGACAGCGATCGCGGTCACTGCCTGCCAGTGACCGCGAGGAAGGCTGGCCACAGTGATCACGAGGATGGCGACGATGCCGACGCCGAGACTGACCTTCACCAACGAAAAGGTGGCGAGCAGTGCACCAAGGGCCGCCCAGATCCACCGAGGAGTGAGTTGGACTTCAGATCGACTGAGCACGGCTACACAGACGGTGAGTACGACCGCAATCGCGTCCTCGGGGGCCCCACCAGCGGTGTGAAGCGAGATGGCGCCGACGAGATAGGCCACGAGAATTGCTGCCCAAATGGGAAGCACGCGACGCAGTGACCAGAGCAACGTAACGAAAATTAGCGTCGAGAAGGCGAGAGAAAAGAGGAAGCTGCCGAATGCTGTCAGCGCAAAGTTGAGCTGCTGCGAAGTAAGGAACCCCAACGGACCGTATGTGAACACGATTCGAGTACCGAAGGCCATGTCGTTATGGGCCGCGATCTCAAGAGCGGATTGCCACGAGCCCTGTGTGCCGACAGGCACCAACAGACTTTGCGGAGACGACGGCCAAGTCAACACTGCAAGGGCGATTCCGAAGAGCAGGTCCCACTTGGTGGCTCCATCGAAACCCACCGATCGCACCCACGGGCGTGTGCGATCCGATCCTGCGATCCACATCTGATCGGAAGCTGCGATGGACGATCCCAGATCGGTCATCGTCTTCATCCCCTCAAGTCTCGAATCATCCGACCGTCCCTATTCTGTGGCTTCCCGACGCTCACACCATCTGTCGCGAACCGGCACAACCCAGATCTGTTGAGCCGCTGTGCCTCGCCGCTCAATTCAAAAGCGCCAGATAAACGCTCCAAGCCGGCATCGAAGCGCACCGATGCGATGCCGCTTGACGGCATCATGGCTCCCGGTTACCACAGCTCTTACCGCTCGAGCCCGCATAGTTGAAACTCCGAGTTGGAAACGGTCAACGTCACGTTCATTGCCTTTCCAAGCAGATCGATGTAAGTCTGATGAGTCGGAGAGATGGCGCGGGAGATTGGCACACCAACGGTCGCGTTAGGTCGGTCTGCCCGCAATTGGATTTCAACGCTTGTTCCCGACGCCGGAAGCATTTTTAGTGCGGTCGGTGCTGTGGTGGAAACGTTTACCGCCGCGCCGCCGGCTTTTGATACCGACAGGCAACCGTTGGAATCGGGGGTAGCTGAAGAGCCATCGACTGTGACCACGCGAACGGCGTCCGATCTCGTCGGCGTCAACGCCGTCGCTGTGGCCGCAGTCTGCCACGTCGTCTCGGCGTTCAACTGAGCACCCACATTTGCTCGAAGCGAGTGCGGAAGCAGCCCAGCTCGGACAATGGCGCGCAACGCCGCCTCGTTGACGTATGGATTCAACTGTTCTGCACGAGCAGGCTGTGTGATTCGCTCATGATCCCGAACCAGGATGGCGGCGGCGAAGATCTCCTCCTGTGATGCTTGCTCAAGCGGTCTCAAGAGGAGCGCGAATGTCCGCACTTGGGCCAGATTGCTGCCTGCAATCAACACGACCATCACAGTCCCAAGAATAAGCCCAAAATGACGGTCGGCACGGTTGCGTAACTCCATGATTCCGAGCGAGACAATGGGCAACAAAAGGGCGATTGCAATGTAGGCATACCGAGTCGCCATGGACTGACTGTTACCAAGAAACGTGCGGACCAGCCCAGCAGACAGAAACAGAGCAATCACGGAGAGAACTCCCGCAAATGCCGGAGACTCGCGAGTAGACGCTGCGGCTGACTTCCAGGTCGCGTACACAAGGATCCCAACCACTATGGCGCCGCCCGATGCGGACACTCCAGTAAAACCGGCCATCGATGACGTGAATCCCGTCCACACATAAGTGGGCAACGCCGACATTGTGGCAACGGTGATCCGGTCGGTCGAGAGTGACGAGCGACCGAAAGCTGCGAACCAAACGATGTAAGCCACCGCCGGTATGGCAATAATCCGTGCTGCCAATCGAATGCCGTGCCGAAAGAACAGCACCAGCCCAACGAACACCGTCATTGTGATCCCCACGTTTGACGACATCAGTCCCAGCAGCATGAGGCCAACGACACCAGTCTGACGCCGCGGACTCCTGAGCGATTCCGCATTGGCAAGCAACACTGCACCAACACCAACTGCTACGGATATAACGAACGAGAACTGGAACGCGTTTGTGAGGTTTTGGGCGCCGGCCCCCAGGACTGCAAATATTGCGGCGAGGGCGGTAGCACAAGCGTCAGATGCCCCCACTTGACGCATGAGACGCCACAAAAGATGGGCAAGACAAAGGTGAGCTGCAAACAGGACGAACAGATATGGCACATAGGTTCGGAGGCCGAACAGGTCGACCAGTACTCGATAGATCAGTATCGGCACGGTCGACCAGTGTTCGTTGTGTGGAACAAAAAGCGCATGCACTGTCAAAGGCTGCGTGGCGCGGACAATCATGTCCCATTCGTCTCCGATGAACCAAGCGTGGACATTGAGCGCGAACAGAATGCCGAAGGCAATGACAAGCGTCGCGAGGTGCATGGCCAGCCAACCACGGGATGAGAGTCGCATCTTCGTCCTGGCCGAATTCGTCGATTGGATCCCGCCCACACGCATTGTTGCAGAGGAATCGAGCGCGTGTCGCGAGGTCAATATGGCTTCAGCCATCGTTCTCGTATCCAATCGATCGAATGAGAGAGAGCGCGGATCGAGAACGAAGCACAGCGGAGGCTCCGCAAAATCCATGCATGTCAGCGTCTACAGTTCGATCGAACTGACAGCTATAGACTTCGTCGAAGAGCCTATCGAGAATGTGGCCGTACGCTCCAGTGCGAATCGTCATTAATGCTAGAATTCTGCACTGCCAATCTAGCGCTGGTTCTTTTCGATCGCGAGTTCTAACTGCCACGGCTAGATCTCCAGCGTCGACTTCACGTAACCGGAAATGCGGCCGGGTTGCGCTCGGTGTAGTCGGTCCGCCACTTCGTCTCTGTCAGCTGGTTGCGTTGCCGTTCGGCAGCCTGGCGCGTGACATGTACCAATTGTTTATCAGTCAACTCCTCGGCGGGGTTTGGTCCCACGACCCCAATCGCACCTGCGGTCCCGTGTGAACGACCGGTCCCGGCAAAGAGCGTCATATGAAGAGCCTCTGCGATACGGACCTGCATTCTAGTTAATGAGGCGGGTTGATAGAAGCTCAAGTTATTCAATACGTCGACGTCATTCACCTCGTTTATGTTCCGTGCCGTCGCAACGGATCTGAGTTGGGCCGCGTGAATAGTGCGGGCTCCGTTCACCCCGTTTCCGATGGCGATGATGGGCTGCAACGCCAAGAAGGCCAGCACCACCCAAAGGGCCCATCGATAGGTATTCCGTCTCACCACACCCGGAACACCCTTGACGAGCCTCATGGCAGGGCCAGCCCGACCTTGTGCTGGTCGAGGAGTCCGGTCCAGCAAGACCATGTAGACGCCTATGAGAATCCAAACGTTGTAGATGGTGTAACCCGAAGAGCTGGCGCCCCAATAGCCGAGTCCGTGCCGCCCGACAGCGACCACAATCGAGAAGAGCAGACCAAACCAAATGAGTGTTGCGCCCACGGGACGTCCACTTGTTCTGTCTGGCCCTAGCCCACACGCTTTCAACGCCGCCACCGCCAAGAGCACGATGGCGAGTCCAAACAAAAGGATGCCAACATTGCTTCCGCCCGGCTTTATGGGGACACCGAGGACGTCACCAATGGCGAAAATGGCAAAGAGGATCGGGAAAATCGAGTGATGAGTGAGTGAACTCGGCAATGCCGTTCCAGCACTGACGTTCAGGTGGTAGTAGTAGACAGCGGTGGTCGCGCAGGCGGCGACGATCCAGGCGATCACGACCGGACGGGCGCGACGTCGGTAGAAAATGAGCACGAATCCAATCGGCCATATCAGAAGGCCCTGCAACGACGAGAAGCTTCCGATCACCCCAGCACATACCGCGACTGCAAGCGTGGTCACACCAAGCTGGTCGCGGTCGAGGACCACAACAACCAAAGCCAGCGCCAACAAAACCAGATACCACGCCAATTGAAATCCCCACAAGGTGGCTCCGTATTGGGCCAGCGAGCAGGCCAAAATGACAACCGGGCAGTAGTAGAGCCAGGGAATATCGGGCGACCGCCGCTTGTGGGCATGAACCAACAGAAATGTCGCAGCGATCAGCATGAGGCCGCTCAGAAACTCCTCCACCCTGATGTTGAAGTGTGTTGCATGGGCCAAGATCACCACGACAAGATTGGGAAAGAAGATCCTGTTCTCATTGTGTTGTGTCCACAGCGCGCCGCAGGTGAACACATGCGAGTAACACTGGTGGATCACCGTGATGTCACTCCAACCATCTTGGTATGGGACATTGACCCCGTAATGGACGATGAACCAGAGGTAGCCAGCGATCGGGATGCCAAAACCGACGATCGTGAGGACATTCACGATTGCGGGGTCCAGGTGGTCCACCAATCGCGGCCGAGCCGCAACAGACGATCCTGAGTCAGAAATCGGCGCAGCGGACTGCGCGGTTCTATCAGCCACCGCTAACAGACCGAAGCAACTGGGAGAGTTGGGGCTCCATGAGCTGTGTCGCACCCAGGGTTAAGTGATTCGTATCGGCGTAGAGAAGGCGGCCGTGCAGTTCCAGTGGACATCCCGCCTCATCACAGAGGAAGCTGTCAGGGGACAGCACCGGAACTGACGGATCAGCCTTCAGTACACCATTGTCCGCAGTCATCAACGACTGGCCGGTGGACAGCGCGGCCCCCCTCGGGGATTCGCAGGCCGCCAGCGACTGCGTCCGTGAGACGCATTCGGCAGGCTCGTAGGGCAGGGTCGGATTGTCGAGAATGACCCCCGGCCGGATGCCTTGATCCTGCATCTGGTGAAGAAAGGCCTTGAAGGCGGTGCGCCACAGGTCAACCTGCACAGGTTCACTGGGCACGTTGCCATTCTTGTCCAAGATCAGTCCTAAATATTGTCGATCATGTTCGGACAGGATGATTCCGGCCGGCTTCAGCTCCGTCAAACCATGGATACCCTGAGTACGCGCCGCCAGACATTGTGAGGTGCTAGTCGGTCCATTCGGAATGGCCGGTTTCACGACGATCGGGATGTAGGGACAGGCAGAGGTCATAAAGGCGGCGATGCGGACGTGCTGCCTTGCCGCGACGACGCTCAATTCGTTGAACCAGGTTGCGGCGTGTGAGTCACCGACGAGCGCCACCACGGTACGAACCACTCAGGTCACCCCCCGCGCAGTACGAGATGCCCTTGGGAGTGTGAGCGGGCGAACACGTAGGAAAGAACACTTTGAGCGCCGCAGACTGCAGCTCTCCGTAGGAAGCCGGCGTGCTCCGAGTCGCCCACTCCCATGTCACGCCCGCCGTCCCCAGCGTGACTCCCGTGATCGTCAAACCAATGAGAAACGTTCGTCGCGAGGATCGGATCAGCGATCGATTGAATCGGAATGGATTCTCAACCGTCCTGAATGCGACATACGCCACACCCAGCGAGACAAGCGCTGCGCCGGTTCGTAGAGACACGCTGCTGTTCCCGACGGCCAACACCGCAAGGACTATGAAGGGCCAGTGCCAGAGATACCACGAATAGGAAAGCCGACCGATCCACCTCATTGGCCGTGTCCCCAGCATCGTCATGAGCACAGTGGGGCTGGACGAATCGGTCAACTGGCCAGCCAGGATCACCAAGCCGGCGCCGGCAACCGGCCAGAGCGCGTTGGTCCCCGGGTACGGAGTCGCGTCGTTGAAGGCCAGGTCCGCGTAGGCGATCGCCGCTAAGCCGGCGCCGCCTAAGGCGAGACCACACCACGACGGAACTTTGCGAACCGCCAGCGAGGCGAGCAGTCCACCCAACGCAAACTCCCATGCCCGCGTCGGAAGGCTGAAGAATGCCCAGGAGCTTCCGCGATCCGTAAGCACGACGTTGCTCGTGAACGACGCGGCCAAGATGATGACAAAGATGGGAGGGGCGAGCTTGCGTATGACTATCCCACTTCGCCTGCTCCAAATGAGGGCGGCATACAGAATAAAGGGCCACACGAGGTAGAACTGCTCCTCGACGCCAAGTGACCAGGTATGAAGAAACGGGCTCTTGTTGATGTTCGATGCAAAATAGTTCTGAGACTTGAAGCCGAAGACGATATTCGACACGTAAAGGCCGGCCGAAGCTCCCTCTTTTGATATCTGCAGCATGTCGAACGGCGCAACGATCAGCGAGCTTGCTATGAGGGTGACGATCGTCATGAGGGCCAATCCCGGCACCAAGCGCCTGACCCTCCTGGCCCAGAATCGAGGCAGCACGATCAAGTTGTTGTTGCTCGATTCGTCGATGAGATTTCGCGTGATCAAGAATCCTGAAATGACGAAGAAGATGTCGACACCGATGAACCCGCCAGGGAACCCCGGAAGCCCAGCGTGGTAGGCAACGATCACCAGGATTGCGATCGCCCGCATACCTTCGATGTCGCCCCGGAAGCTCTCTGAACTCGCCGGCCGCGGGGCTCCGGTTCCGCTGAGCGCGGACCGCCGCTTTCCAGTTGCGGGGGCGAGTCGCGACCCTGAGCTAGTCACTCGAACCACGCAGCGTAATCTGTGCGCTCCCTATGGCTCGGCGCGCGACGCCTCTCAAGCGGAGTTGATCGGTGACAAATCCGACCCCTGACCAGGGTGAGTTCTCCGTGCTCCGTGTCACGTGCATCTCGATCTCACTGATGCGACTTGGCGAGGGAGCGAGGTCCATGCGCCGGTGAGCGGGTCGGCATACCTCGGCGCAATGCCCATTGGCTACTCGGCAGCCCGGGGTACCGGGTCTCGATCCACAATGCGGATCCTCGATCGGCGGCGGCCATCGCTAGCCACCAGCCCGGAAACGTACAAAACAAAGACACACTGAGAAATCAGCGCCGCCAGATGCGCGTCAAGACCTCTGGACAAGTCTGTCGTGTCCCGCCTTGTCACTCGCGCACGGACGGTCGACATGGAATGGGGACGCTGCAAGCAATCTGTGAGGTTGTGCTCCGGCACTCGAGCTAGAGGTTGTAGTCGTGGACGAAGATCTTTACGACCAGCCAGGCCAACATGATGACGCTGCTGCAGATGATCCAACGAGTGGAATGTGGCACCTGCCTCACCCGGCGAAAGCAGTCGATGGTAAGCAGGGGTAGAGCGACGAACGGATACAGATATCGTCCTTGGGCGGCAGTGACCGGCTGGCCCACCGGTGTGCCGTAGACGAACAGGGTCGTCTCGACGAGGACTATTCCCGCCACCGTCATCGCGATGGGCAGCCACGCCAGGGTAAGCGTCCCATAGTTGGCTCGACGCTTCTCGCCGAACTGAAGCTGGTAGGCGTACCACAACGTCAACGCACCGATGATCACCAATCCGACCGGCGCATAGATGTTGTCGGGGACAAAAGGTCGGGGAAAACCAATCGAGAAGACGAATCCCGGCAGCCAACGTGCCTCCCCAATGCTCTCAAAGAACGTGCGTGCGAGTACCCACGCGTAGCCGAATGGGTCATGGAGGATGAATCCAATTTGCTTGTGCGGATTCAAGCCGTAGAGGTCATTGAACTTCACGTGGCGTGTGGCCAGGCTCCACACGCCCGCTAACGCCGCAACCACAAGCGCTGCACCCGCTTGGAGAACTCGGGGGTGCAGGCGCCTTGGGTCCATCCCGGGTGACGGAACCATGAACAAGAGCGGAGCAAAGACGAACATCGTCGGCTTCGTGAGAGAGAGGGCGGCGAGAACAAGAAAGAGGAAAAGGAAGGCGTGCCGGTCCGGCACCTCGGCGCGACGAGTACGCAAAGTGAGGCTAACGGCGAGAACCGCCAAGGCAACGGGCATGGGGTCTGCCGAATAGCTGGAGGCCAACAGGAGCGTCGTCGGAAACAGGCCGAGAACGAAGAGGACCTGCTTGCCCACGGGAATCAGGCGGAGCGCGAAATAGTAAATGCCGACGAAGACGAGGAGACTCGCCAAACGGCCCGCGAAGAAGATCAACGGAATTGGAGCGTCTATCGTCCGCAGCAGAGCAACCGTGAAAATCGAAGGTAGGTAGGATATGGGGCCATTGAATGCGGCCGTTCCGTACGAGCCGAAGACGTGCTTGCCAATGCACGGATGCGGACTCTGCCAATACTGCGGAAACGAGAAGGGTGCTCGCCTCAACGCGGCATTGGCGAAGTGATTCATATAGTCGGACACGCAGTGTGGGATCGGTCCACCGGCTCGGCCGTGTGCGTCTACGAACGCCCCGCTGGCGAAGGTCCACACCCGATAGAAATGCCTAACCTCGTCAAGGCCCTGACCGGGCGGCTGGGCGAATACGAGAAACGTCCCGATGGCCAGTGACAAGGCTAGATAGAGCGTGGGGAGCTCCTTCAGCTTGCTGGTCATCTGCTCGGTTCTTGCACCGACTCGCATTGGGCTGGCTTTCCGGTCGTGGGAGGGCGCTGACCCTCGAGATCGATCCTCAGCTCGGTTCGACCGGCTGACTGTATCTCCAGCAAGACTCTTCGAACCCCCCTTGTTCGGGACTGACAGTCCTAGTTCGGCACCCGCAGACTCCCTCCCATAGAGGCCCGCTCGGGTAGTAGTGTCTGCGCTTGCTCCAGGAGGCAACGAAAGGGTGGGGCGTGCGCTTCGAAGGCAAGACGGTCGTGGTCACCGGGGCGGGTGGGTTTATTGGCAGCGCCCTTGTCGAGCGCCTGGTGACAGCTGGCGCACGAGTTCGGGCGATGTTGCGCTATACCTCTCGTGCCGAGCGTGGATGTCTCGGCTTCGTTCCCGAGCCAGTGCTGCGGGAGGTCGAGATCACCTTTGGTGATGTCCGCGACGTCGATGCGATGCGCGAGATCTCCCGCGACGCTGACGCGATTTTTCACCTCGCCGCCCTCGTTGGTATCCCATACTCGTACGAGCATCCCCAAGAGGTGATCGACACCAACATAATGGGGACGGCCAACGTTCTTTTGGTCGCAAAGGAACTCGGTACCCTCGAGCGCATCGTCCTCACCTCGACGAGTGAGGTCTATGGGACTGCTATGCGGACCCCTATCGATGAGCAGCACCCATTACAGGCGCAGTCCCCATACAGCGCCACGAAGATCGCTTCCGATGCTCTAGGGGTCAGCTTCCACCGTTCGTTCGCTATGCCCATCACGATCGTTCGCCCCTTTAATGCCTACGGGCCCCGCCAGTCCGCTCGCGCCGTAATTCCGACCATCATCAGCCAAGCATTGTCCGGGACGAAACTGAGGCTCGGGGCGGTGGATACGATTCGCGACTTCACGTACGTGGAGGACACCGCGCGTGGCTTCGTGGCGGTGGCCTCCTCCGACACGGCGTTAGGAGAAGTGGTGAATCTCGGCACGGGCGTCGAAATCAGCATCCGTGACGTCATTCTGCAGGTCTCTAAGATCGTTGGTCACGACCTCGAGATCCTCGTCGAGGATCGTAGGGTTCGTCCGCAGAAGAGCGAGGTGTCGCGCCTGCAGGCCGAGAGCTCAAAAGCCCTTCACTTGGCGGGCTGGCGAGCCGAAGTGCCGTTGGACGAGGGACTGCGCCGGACCGCTGATTGGATCGAGGCGCATCTCGACGAGTACCGGACACAGGAGTACGCCGTATGAAGTGCGTGCTGCTGGCGGGAGGCCTGGGCGTCCGCTTGCGTCCCCTCACCTACACCATTCCGAAGCCGTTGTTGCCGGTAGGCGAGCATCCGATTCTTGAGGAGATTCTTACCCGGTTGAAGGGTTTTGGACTGCGCGACGTCATAATCGCAGTCGGCTATCGGGCTGAGCTGATCGAGACTTACTTTCGAGACGGCGCTCACCTAGGAGTACATATCGAGTATGCCCACGAGTCCGAACCTCTCGGTACGGCAGGGCCCCTCGCACTTGTCCGCAAACAATTCGGACACACGGCGAGAGAAAGCGACTCCTTGCTTGTGATGAACGGTGACTTGCTCACCGAGATCGACATGCGTCGTCTGATCGACTTCCACGAAGAGGGCAGCAACGACATAACTGTGGTGACACGGGACTATCAATTGAAACATCCGTACGGCGTAATTGAACTTGACGGCGACCGCATCACCAACGTCGTGGAGAAACCTACCGTCATTGACACCATCAATGCCGGGATCTACGTCTTTCGATGGTCGGTGCTCGACCTAGTCCCGAGCGGACAGCCGTTTGAGATGCCGGACCTGATGAACACGGCGCTCAATTCGGGACTCACCGTGAGGGCGTACCCGTTCGCTGGGGCGTGGCTGGCGATCGACCGGATGGAACAGCTCGAGGAGGCTGCTCGCATCGTCGCCGCTATCCGCGAATGAAGCTCTCCATCGTCATACCCGTACGGAACGAGGCGGAGACAATCGTCACGCTGGTCGAGCGTGTGCGTGCAGTCGACTACGGCATGTCTCGAGAGATCATTGTCGTCGACGGTGCTTCGACCGATGGGACGCGTGAAGCGCTTCTGGGCCTCCCGGCTTGTTCCGAGATCATGCTCGTGTTGGAGGATCAGGCTCGAGGCAAGGGTCGCGCGGTGCGCACCGGATTTGAACGAGCCACTGGCGACATTCTGGTCGTGCAGGATGCGGACCTGGAGTTGGACCCAGCCCAAATACCCTTGTTACTGCAGCGACTTGTGAACGAGGGACGACCGGCCGTCTTCGGATCGCGCTTCAAAAACCAGGGGCGCGGTGAAACTCCCCTCCTGAGCTACGCCGGCAACAAGCTCCTGACATGGTCGGCGAATGTGCTGTTCTTCACGCGCCTGACGGATATCTTGACGTGCTACAAGGTGCTGCCGTCAGACGTGGTAAGAGCTCTCAACCTGCGGTGCGACGGATTCGATTTCGATGCCGAGGTTCCATGCCGATTGCTGCGCCTGGGTTACAAGATCGTCGAAGTGCCAGTCACGTACAACCCGAGATCTATCGATGAAGGAAAGAAGCTGACCGCCGGGGCAGGATGGAGCGTCTTACGCGCCATCCTGCGTATTCGCTTCTCGAGATCCTCAGCGGGCGCTGATTTGGCTACGCCTGCGAGATACCAATAGCTGCACTCTTCCGAGATGGTACTCAAGGCGGTTGAGTCTGACGTCGCTCCCGGCGGCCTGACAGTGGTCCGGCGTGCGGGGTGCGTCCAGGGAGACCATCGTACAAGCGCTCGGGCCGCGAAGTCGCCAACGCCATACCTGGCGCGGCGTCATAGGAGACTTGACGACCTGACCTGGTGACGGCATCCGCGGCGGAGGGGTTCGACTAGACCGGCGCTGTGGAGCATTCCCTGCGCTGTGGAGCATTCCCTGCGCTGTGGAGCATTCCCTGCGGTGGGATCTATTGTTGGTTGGATGCGGGAGATGCCTGCGATGCGAGACGCCTCGACACCTGAGGGCACCCTTCACTCTAATCAGGTCGCTGGTGTCGGCACATTCAGTTTGGTGAACTCCATCATTGTGTGCCTTGCGGTCATGAACGTGACCCTTCCTCGTCCGATTAGGAACGGCATTTTGGGGTTGCACACTCACTCGAGCGAACGTCGCCGCAACCTCAATCGCGTACCCGATCTTGTGCGTCGGCGCCGATCTAGGCCGTGACCTCCTTCACTCGGACGGCGCCCGACGTCGTCAACCAAGACCCCCACGTGAGGAAATCCCGGTCCAGTGGTGAGCCCCAGAACACACGGCTTGCTTCGTTAGTCATTGCTTCGGGCGTGCTCGTTGTCTTATACCTCGGCTTCGTGATCCACTTCGCTACCAATGAACCTGTAGGTGACGATTGGAACGTGGTGCCGTTGATTCACAGTGCTCTGCACGGTCATCTCACAGTGAGTGGCCTTTGGGCGCAACATCTAGAGAGCCGAATCTTTTTTCCCAATCTTCTGTTCGTACTCTCCGGATTCATCGATCATTACGATCTCCGATCAATTGTTCTACTCAGTGCTGTCATGTACATCGTCAGCTATTTCATTCTTCTTAGGCTCTACAAAGCATACGACGGCCGTCCGCTGACGGCAGTTCCGTGTGTGGTTCTCGGGCTCATCTGGTTTAGCTTCGCCGACGTGAAGAACACACTCTGGGCGTTTCAGGTGGCATGGTTCATGGTGGCGTTCTGTTTCATCATCTTGATTTACTTGTTGAGCGTCTCATCTTTGAACCGATCAATTGTGCTTGCGTTTGCTCTGCTTGCTGCAGTGATCGCTTCTTACTCGGCTTTGCAAGGATTCCTGTTGTGGCCTGTGGGATTGTTTCTACTTTTGTGGAAAACCCCTTGGAGCCGACGCACCTACATCGAGGTATCAATTTGGACGGTCGGGTGCGTCACAGCGGTGGTTCTGTTTCTCCGCGGTTACAGCCAATTGATCGCCTTGGGCACTTGTCCCGCAGCGGCTCGCTGCCAATCCGGGTACCTCGTGAGCCACCCCACAGGAGTGCTGCTGTTCTTCTTGCGAGTGGTGGGCTACGTCTACCCCACCACGGCGAATGCGGCTGGGGCCCAGGAAATCATCGGGGCAATGCTCGCGTTGATTTCCATGTTCATCGTCGTGGCGTCCTTCAGAGAGCGGCGATTCAGATTTCGCGTTCCTCTACCTTCAGCGATCATCCTTTTCTCGCTGGTCTTTGACGCGATGATTGTGTACGGCCGATTCGCCTACGGTACGCCCGCCTTTCAATACGTGATGCCCCAGGTGATGCTGCTCGCGGGTATCGCGACATATCTGTTGCCAATGATTCTTGCGGGTATCCATTCCGCATCGCGTTCAAGACGTTCTCGAATCGTACGCGGCCTTTACCTCTGTGCGGTTATCCCGTTGCTATTGTGGGTAATCGGAACAACAAACTTCGGCATAACGCAGGCGCGACAAACTCAGAATGCCGCAATTATCGAAGCGAGATTGGTCGTCAATCTCTCGCGGATACCCCAGGACCAGCGGCTCTGTTATGAGAGCATCATTTTGGGTGGTGGAATTTGGAGCGGAAGCCTTATCAACGAGGTGGATGCCCCTATCTTCAAGGCCGCGAAAGAAGACACACTGAGCCTGTTTAGTCCTGGAGCCTTCAAGGTCTACCGTTCCGAGGGCCCACCCAATTTGCCAGCATGTCGGCCTCGCCAACGTGAGGCGATTCCTGCTCATTAGCGATCTCCGATCTTGCGAGTTCAGGCGGTCAACGCCACCTGCCTGATTGGGAAACGTTGCTGTCGTCGATCTGGAAGATTGGCCTTGAAGAGGTTCACCGAGACCGAGAAGGAACTGATTTGAGATAGGCGTCACGTCTGGGTGCAGGTGCTCCCGTATCGCCCGCGAAACGGGCCGGCTGAGTTGTTCCTTGCGGAAGTTGATCAGCACGCCGGGTGGGATCCGGCGGCGGCCCCTGGTGCGCTCAGCGCTGCGCCTTTCATGCGACGAGCGCGAGGCATCTCCCTGGGGTTTGCTGGGGGGGTGCCGTTCCGGGCGATTGCCCCGGGTAGGGCCGAGACCCCCCGACGCTGCCCATCAGCCGTGTCCTGCCGGACCTGATCGAACTCGACCGGTACTCGCTGGGCCGGCTGGCCCTCCGACACCTATCGCCGCGTAGGCCACTTGAGGGGACGTTTCTCGGTGAGTGGGGTCAGCGCTGCCATCCGAGCCGTGAACGCGGCGACAGGGGCCACTTCACCGCTGCCTTCGGTTCTCGACACGCACCTCGATCGGAGGAGTCACAACCTTTCGACCTCCCGAGTCACTGACACTCGCCTCGATTGTGTACCTTCCGTTGGGCACTGTCGAGGTGTTCCATCCGCCGATCCAGCCATAGGTGGTCCGATAACCGGTGCCAAGCGAGGCGCCTTCGAGGCCCGGACCGTTCAATAGGTAGTCAACCTTCGTGACGTCGAACTGGTCTGAGACGGCCACGTCGAGGAACTGCCTGCCGTGAAGCGTCGACCCGTTACTGGGAAGGGTCACGGTCGCGCGGAATGGCGAACCGTAGAGATCGAGCGGCTTTTCGCTCAGGTACCTCGCTGCGTCACCTGTACCGAAGAGGCTGAGGCGATGGTCCTTGGCTACCGTGATCAGACGGCGAATGGAATGGGCCGTATCTAGCCAATCGAGGTTGCCGACGACCGTGTTCGGGTACTGGTTGGCCCTGACGGTCACCTGTCCCAGATAGAGGCGGTTCTGGCGTATCTCTCGCGCTTTGGAAATCCCGTTGGCCGATCCGAGTATCACGGTGAGGACGATGCCCACCCCGACGACGACCCGAGCGAGAGTGAATAGGGGATCGGAGAGGACGTGCCGCTGTCGACGCGCGCTTCCCGCCGACGATCGAGCACCACGTTCAGGCGATCGCAGCTCAGAGGCGACAGGTGGATCCAGGATGGCGAGGTACAAACCGACGAGGACGAAGATGGCGAAGACCGTGTAGCGGTTCTCTACGGCGAATCCAAAGACGGCGAGACCAGATCGACCGGACGCGGTCAATCCCGAAAAAAGGAGCCCGAAAAGGATCAGCGAGAGGGCGAAGGGGCGACCTCCAGTGCTGGTCCGTCCCCAAATGGCGAACCGTACCAACGCCCAGATCGCCGTCACGACCAGCACCAAGCCGAAGACCGCCACGAGGAAGCCCGGCTGATTCTCTCCCACGATGTCACCCACGACCCGGAGGAAGAAGGTGAGCACGGCTGTCGGGTTGTGACGCGGTTCTGGATCGGCGACTGGGAGGCGCCGAAGTTGAAGCCGACGAAGTAGATCACGCCCGCCAGGACCGCGGAGCCGATCCAGGCAATGACGAGGTGCCGCGGCCGGCGCCTCAGGTAGATGAGAAGGAGGCCAGCCGGCCACACGAGCAAGCCCTGAACTGACGAGAAGCTCGCGATGACGGCTGCAGCGATGGCACCTGCGAGCATCGGCCATCGCTGTGGCTCCTCGTCCAGCAGGAACAAGGCCAGGGCGACCATGAGGAGCACGAGGTACCAGGCCATCTGGAAGCCCCAGAGGGCGTTGACGGCTTGGGCGAGCGAAAGCATCAGGAACGCCACCGGGCAGTACCAGATCCACCGCCGCTCTGGTGAGCGACGTTTGTGAGCGCAGATGACGAGCGCCGTGCCGCCGAACAACATGAGGGCGCTCAGGTATTCCTCGGTTACGACGTTGAAGTGAGTGGTGTACGCGAGGGCCAAGACGATCAGGTTGGGAAAGAAGATGCGGTTCTCGTAGTGCTGTGACCACAGCGTCGAGAGGTGAAGGGTCGCGGAGTACGAATGACCGATCAGTGCAACGTCGTCCCATTGATCCGCGTAGATGACGTTCACGCCGCCGGCATGGATCATCCAGAGGTAGGACACTGCGGGAATGGCGAACCCGAGGACAGTGGCGACGGGGATCATCCACGACCTCCGGTTCGAACGTGGCGACGCGATCGCTCTGTGGCCAGGCAATCCGACACCCGTAGCCGGTCGTGACGACGTCGCTGTGTCGGCCATGTCTCGGACTGAATGATGAGACGTCTCGCCGGTCGCCATCGGGGAACCTATCGGTGCAGGAGGCTCTGACATAGGCCCATGTCGGGTGACGATCCGGTCAGGTCGGACACCGACACGGGCGTTCGGGACCTCTTGGGGCTCACGGCGACGCGAGCGGGGCCTTTGCCGCCCAGATAGTGCACAAACATGATCGATCCGTACCACGTGACCTTGATCTGGTTGAGCGTCGGGTCCGTCATCACATTGACCCGGTACACGAGGTGCTCATGGGCGGGGAAGTTCCATCCGATGGGCCCCGGCCAGAGGAGGTTGGGCCCTCCGGGGTTCTCGATGCGGATATGGAAGAGGCCGCCGCCCGCCGGTTCGACAACGAGCGTCGACGAGCCGTACCGAAGCAGCGGGACGGCGGTCCGGAGGCTTTGAGGCGGCACATTGAAGGTGAACCCGACGGTTTTGTTAATGGCTCTCGACTGCTCGACCGGGATCCATGTCCAGTGCATGACCTGCTGTCCCGGTGAGTCCCAGAACGCATAGCCGGTGGAGAGATAGAGACCAGTGCACCCCGGCGCCGCGTAGAGCTGGTTGGCCGGGGCCCAGTACGGAAGCGGGCCACTGCGGATCACGGAGGCCGACTGAGAGCCTGGAGTGAGTGACCGTTGAACTGTGAGGTAGTTCTTGGCCTGTGCGGATGTCCATTGCGGAACCGGTGACGCTGCGATCCCGAGGTTGGTGACCACGCTGAAGAGGGCGAGCAGGACCAGGAGCGAGGCAGCCGCGTTGATGACGAAACGCCGCCGACCTCCAATGCGATGGCAGATGTCGGCGAGGCCGACTGCGCTAGCGAGGATGAGGAAGGGGAGCAGGTCGGAGGTATAGCGGTTGAAGATGAAGCCGAAGAGGAAGATGCCGGCCCCTCCGGCGGCGCCGGTGATCAGCGGAATACGGGTGAGGCTGATGGCGCCGGATCCCCGTGGCCTGAACGCCGCCACCACGCCCCAGCAGGTGAGCAGGAAGAGAAGCGGCATCGACGCCACAATGCTGGCCGTCGGCTGCGTCTGCTCCAGCACCACCTTGCCCACCGCTAGGGGGTAGTGGGCGGGGAGCGTGATGAAGGGGAATGTGCCCGTCAGATGCAATCCCTCCGGCTGGAGGTAGGCGACGAGGGTGCTCGGCAGGAAGTGGGGGCTGAACGGTGTGCCACCGTTCACGGCGAGAAAGTACTGGCGGTGGGCGTTGACCTGGGTCCACACCTGGTCTTGGAGCGGGTAGCCGCCGATGGGAGCGCGGTACTTCGCCCAGCCGAAGGCGGCCGCGACGACGAGCGGCACCACTCCCGCGAGCGCCGCGGCGACGGCAAAACGCCGATCGCTCGGTCGCCTGCGGGCCAGGGCGAGCCAGCCCGCCACGAGCAGAGCACCAAGAGCGCAGGCATAGCCTGTCGAGGGGCGGTCGAGGTTGGTTGCGAGCACGAGGCATCCGAGCAGCAACACCCGTCGACGCGAGGGTCCCTCGAGGACACCTAAAAGGGCGAAGAGGACCCCGGTCGTCAGGGCCACACTCCACGCCATGTCCTCGTTGTAGACGGAAGGAGAGCTGGCAAGCCACAGCAGCACGCTCCCACCGGTCACGGAAGCTGCGAGCACCCCGTAGCAGGCCGCCTCTCCCCAACCGAGTGGCACCGGCCCGCGTACGAGATGACGTGTTCTCCAGATGAGAAGCGACGTGAACAGGCCGGTGACAATCCAGGCCAGGAGGAGCGAAGGAGCCGTCAGCCGCGCGTCGAGACTGCTCGTGACCAGGAGAACCGGCATGCGGAGCAGGGCCGGGAAGAGCCCGAAGTAGGTGTAGGAGTGACCCTGGTAGATGAAGGCCTCGATTCCGATCGACCCGTTCGGGATGTACAGGTGACCATGGAACAACGCCCGCGCCTGGATGTCGTAGAAGTTGGACGGAGACACGCTCCTGAGGGGGTCAAGTCCTCCCGACCAGAGGTCCCAGAGGGTCCAGAGGTACGGCACGGTGACCACCGCGATCCCGATGAGAACGGCCCACGTGAAGCGCTTGCTGTCAGCTCCGCGATCTGGAGGCCCCTGGACGTCCTCGATTGTCTCGCGAGACCCGACGTCGGTGAAGGTGGCGCTCATGTCCCAGGGGGTGGGGGAATCGTCTGACACCTCCGGAAGGTCTCCGGAGGGAACCCCCCGCGCCGGGGATCGTTGACGGCCTGGTTGACCACGGCGATCCACCGGTCAGTCACCGATCTTCCCGCCTGCAGTCCGTCTCCGTTCGATACCAACATCGGTCAGCGGTTGCCCACCAGGCTGTGGCAGAGCGCCATCGGATGGGGCTGCACCGCCATCGGGACATCCGCGACCGAGACGACCGGCGTCGTACCCGGGGCGGGCGGAGGAGTCGACCGGACGACGATCGGTCCTGGTCCGGCGACGTAGTGGTCGAGGTACTGCCACGTGTACCACTGGAGGACCAGAGAATGGAGATTGGGATCGACGGTGACGACGAAGTGGTTCAGCGCATGCAGGTACGTGATCGGGAGGACCCAGCCGTGCGCCGGGGGCCACGCGATCGAGGTTCCGGAGTTCTCGAGCACGATGCGAACGGAACCTGGTGGCACCGGCACGAGGACGAGCGACGTCCTGCCGTATGTCATGAGCGTCACCGGATGGGTCAGAAGACTGGCCGGGCGGTTGAACGTGAACCCGATCTCGCGGGTGAAGGCAGGGCTCTGCTCGACCGGCATCCAGGTGTAGTGCTCGATCTGTTGGCCCGGCACCGACGAACTGTCGTCACCGCTCGACAGGTAGAGGCCCGAACAGTGGTTGACCGCGAACAGCTCGCCTGAGGGAGCCCAGTAAGGGAGCGGCCCTCCCGTCCGAACGCTGGCACCGAGGGAACCGAGGCTCAGCGACTTCTGGGCCGAAACGAACCCTGCCGTCTGGGTCTGCGTCCATTGCGGGACAGGCCACGCCGCGACGGCCACGTTGGCGGCGACCCCATAGGCGGCGAGTGCGCAGAAGCCCCCGAGCGCCCATCCCCGCGCCCTGCGGCTGCGCCCTTCGAGGAGCCGCCAGACCTCGATCATGCCGACAGCCGACGCGACGATGAAGAGCGGCATGAGGTCCCCGATGTACCGCTGGGAGATGTAGCCCCAGACAAGGACCCCGGCCGTCCCCACGGCTCCGGTGACCAGGACCAGCCGCGCCAGGCGCACACGACCAGGACCCCGCCGCCGGAACGCCGTCACTGCCCCCCAGACGCCGAGCACGATCAGCAACGGTGCCGTCGTGGTCATGCTGGCCGTCGGGTAGGTCAACTCCAACACCGCCCCGTTGAGCGCCGAGGCCGGGGACCCGGGGGGGGTGATGAACGGGAACAGCGTGGAGAAGCGGGCTCCGAAGGGCTGGAAGTAAGCCCAGAACTGGCTCGGGATATGGTTGAAGTTCCACGGCTTTCCGCCGTTGGCGGCGAGAAAGTGGCGGCGGTACGCGTTGAGATGGGTCCACGCCTGGTCCGCCATCGGCAGCCCGATCGGGATGCCGAATTTCGCGTAGGTCACGGCCGCGTTGGCGAGGAAGCCAACCAAGCCGATCGCCGCCAACGGGATCGCCCAGCGGCGCGCCGCGGTTCCCCCCTTACCCAGCGCGAACCACGCAGCCACGAGGATGCAACCGACTGTGACCGCGTAGCCACCGGGTGTGCGGTTCAGGTTGGTGCATACCACCAGCACGGCGGCGGCCGCCATCCGGCCCCAGGACGGCCGCTCCTGGATGCCGAGCAGCGCGAAAAGGCTGCCGACGACGAGGGGGATGGTCCAGGCGAAGTCCTCGTTGTAGACGATGGGCGTTGCCGCCATGTAGATGACGACCGAGCCGCCCATCACGCCGGCCATCAGCGCGCCGTACGAGGCCGCCTCGGCCCGGCCGACGAGCGCGGTGCCACGGATGAGGACTCGCAGCCGCCAGAGGAGAAGAGCGGTGAAGACGGCGGTGGCGAACCAGGCGAGGAGGAGCGAAGGAGCCGTGAGATCGCCATCGAGGCGGCTGGTGAAGAGCAGAACCGGCATCCGGAGCAACGAAGGGAAGATCCCGAAGTAGGTGAACTCGTGGCCGGCATGGAGGAACGCCTCGATGCTCAATTGGCCGGGGGGGATCCACAGGTGGCCGTGGAACATGGCTCGGGCCTGGCGGTCGTAGAAATAGTCGAAGGAGACGCCTCGAATCACGCTGACCTTGCCGAACCACAGGTCCCACAGCAGCCACAGCATGAAGGGCATTGTCAGCGCCGTTCCGGTCACCACTGCGATGGTGAACCGCCGGCGGCTGATCTCCGCTGGCGAGCGCGTCGTGAAGGCACCTGGGTCCTCGACGCGACTCTCGTCGACTTGCTGTGGGCCGGTGATGGTGGCGGTGGCCATCACGGACTCCCTCGACGACACTGGAAATACTGGTCCCAGAATGCGAGGACCTTGCCCGCCGACTGGTCCGAGTTGGTGTCGGGTGTGATCACCCCGTTGAGGTCGCTCACGAAGCTGACGAACCTGGGCCAATTGGCCTCGGCCGGAACCTGCTGAAACGCGGGGCCATAGATCGTCGCCCGTTCCGTGTTGGAGAACTTCCGTTCGTTTGCGTGCAAGAATTGTTCCACCGTTGGGAATGGAGTCCTGAGAACCCTTTGACAGTGCCTTCCGTCGCTGCTGCCACGAGGAAGTCAGCCATGCCGGCGCTGCGGTACCGCACGCCGCCGCTCATCCGCCACCGTTCGGACGACAGCCCAAGGCTCGGACAGAAAATCTCTCGGTCATCGATTCTTCCCCCGTACGTGGTTCTCGGTCCCTACGCACCCTCGACTCCAACCTACCCCGCGTCCACGGACCTCAGCCCTGGGGCCGACCTTCAGTTCGGCCCCAAGTTCGGTGTCTGCGATCCGCGCGTATAACCGGTTCAGGATGATGAACTTGAGGAGCCACAATATCCCAAAGGCGCAGACGTTCGCCCTCACGACGAGAAGGGTCGGGGCAAGGTGGGTGCGGGTCGTGCTCGTTGGCGAATCGGTCTGTCCACGAGGCCGTGACCAGGACAATCCGTTGCTGATGGCGAACAATGACCTCGAACGCCAGGACCTCTCGCCAGAGCTACGAGGCGCCCTCGTGCGCCACACTGACTGCCGGTTGGGAACTCGTAACAGCGAGCCAGATCGCGGACCCAGAGGCACTGTGAAGGAAACCCCATTCTGTTGCCAGAACACCGCGGGCTGAAGGTTGCAAACGCCCTCTGACAGACGCTCCCGCATTCTCAGGACGCGCCTCGATCTCGCGTGTGTCAGCGTGGCGTCAAAGGTGGCCCACGGCGCCCCCGATTCCTGAATCTTCCCGCCCTCGCTCACTGATGAGTTCACGCGGTGTCCTGGTGAGCTTGACCTTTGCCACGGGCCAAGCACTCACGCCCCACCATCCCAGGACCATGGGCAAGGTCGAGCGCTTTCATCAGAAGATGAAGAAGAAACCAAGGCCGCATTCTCATAAAGCGCGGTCAAGCCAATGGGGTCAAGCTCAGCTGGCTCGGCCTATGGGGTCAAGCCCAAATCGCGCCCCCGGAAGGATTCGAACCTTCGCACACGGTTTAGGAAACCGATGCTCTTTCCCCTGAGCTACGGGGGCGTGGACCCCCACCAGTTCGGAGTGGGCTGCCTCACGGCGCGGAGCCACCGACACTAGTCGGTGGCTCCCATCTCATTGAGAATGCGCTGAACCCGTCAATGTTTGCGTTATCCGCGGACGCAGTCACCTTTCCGATCGGTCGGAACGCCTCAGGCGTCGACCCCCACTTCGGCGTCGGCGATTTCAGCGAAGAGCCGATTGAGGATGAGGAATTTGAGGAACCACAGAAGACCAAAGGCCGCGATGTTGGCCCCGACGACCAGGACGGTCCGAGCCAGATGGTGAAGATGGTGCGTATCGGCGAAGTGTTGCGCCAACGAAGCCGTGAACAAAGCGAAGAGGATGCCCGATATTGACATCACCCAAAATGGGAGAAGCTCCCGCCAGATATGGGACCTCCCTCCTTTCCCCCACACCCACCGGCGATTGAGGAAGTACGACGGAATGCCTGCCATGACGTTGGCGAAGAGCGTGCTGGCGACGGCGCCCCACAGGCGAAGCACCCCGAAGACAATCGTGAGGATGACCAGCGAGGTCAGCGCAGAAATCACCGACACCATTGAGTACTTGATGACCTTCACTCCCTGAGGGGTCTGCGCGAGGCGCCACAGCCGCATCAACCCGCTCTTCACAGGTCAAACATTATCCCGTCGACCCTTTCGCCGCCTGCGGCCCCCGACAGCGGTGAACGCCGCCCACCGGGTTTCACCTGGGCAGCGACCCTTCGAGTCAACACCTTTTCGCTACACTCCTGCGCAATGGGGGAAGGTACCGGCAGCTCCCTTCAGACGGCTCTGCCCGGGGAGGGTCGGGTCGTCTCGCGCGAGGACGAAGTAGATGCGGCTGATGTCGCGGCAGGCGACGAGGCCGTGGTGCGGTCAGACCTCGACGCTGGTCGTCGGCGATTCACCTGGGCGTCGCTGATCGCCATCGCTCTCACTGCGGTTCCCTTCATCTGGATCCTCTGGTCGGACTGGGGGCCCGCAACACCGTTTCGCCAATCAATATTCGAAAACAACTACTTCGACCTCCAGGCGCGGTCCATTTTCCATGGCCACCTATCGCTGCCGAATGGAATTCTTGGCATCGAAGGATTCGTGCACGACGGACGAACGTACACCTACTTCGGCTTATTTCCCTCGATCATTCGCATGCCGATATTGCTGGTAACCAGCAGCTTGGATGGAAGGCTAACTCCCTCATCCATGCTCCTGGCGTGGGTGTTGACAGGGCTGTTTGTGTCGCTTTTGCTCTGGCGAGTTCGGTATCTCCTTCGTGGCGATTGCGCCATGGGCAGACTCGAGGCCACCGCCTACGGGGTCGTGATGGCCACGATCATGGGCGGCACGATTTGGATGCTGCTGGCGTCGATTACCTACGTCTTCAATGAGGACATCGCGTGGAGCATCTGCCTCACGACGGCCACGATCTTCGCCCTCCTCGGGGTAATGGAGCGACCATCATCCGGCCGCGTCCTCGCTTGTGGGCTGCTCATCCTGTGCGCCAATTTCGATCGGGCGACCACGGGCTGGGCATGTGTCGTGGGCGCCGGTTTGGTTGCGGTCTGGTTCCTGCTCGGTTTCGGTGGATCGGAAAACCGACGATGGTTCGTACCCGTGCTACTCGCAGGATTGGTCCCGCTTGTCCTTGCATGCGCGCTCAACTACGCCAAGTTCGGTGTCCCGTTCGGCGTCCGGATCACTGACCAGGTCTGGTCCCACGTCAACGCATATCGGCAGAAATTTCTCGCCGCCAACCACAATTCGGAGGTGGGCACCGAGTACGTGCCGACCAATATCGTCACCTACCTAAGGCCTGACAATCTGAGCCTCAGCCGTGTATTCCCGTTCATCACACTGCCCACAAGCCCGCCAAAGGCACTCGGTGGCGTACTCTTCGACAAGCTGTACCGTACGGCGAGCGTCCCGGCGTCGACACCTCTTCTCTTCCTCTTGAGCATCTGGGGTCTGGCAACGGCCTTTCGACCGAGAGCGGTCGGGCTGGTGGCGCGGACCCGCCTCCCTCTTCTGGCCGTGGCCAGTGCGGCTGCAGCGCTGTTGTTGTGGGGCTACATCGGTCCGAGATATCTCGGTGACTTCGTTCCATTGCTCGTACTGGCCAGTGCCGTGGGTCTGGCCGACATCTTTCGTCGCCTGGAGGGCCGGCGACGCACGGTGCGCGTCGCCGCGGTGGCCGTCATTGCAGCGCTCGGGCTCTTCAGCATTGCGGCCAACATCGGCATGGCAATCGTCCCCAATGAAGAATGGACCAGCAGCCAAGCCGTCAACTATGTCGGGGCCCAGAAGGCAATCAGCGACCTTACCGGTCATCCGTTGCAAGGCCGCCTCTCCCGGGGCAGCTCACTGCCTCCGTGGGCTCCGGCCGGGCAGTTGTACGTCATCGGAGACTGCAGCGGTCTCTACATTTCCAATGGGGAGAACTACTCGACCGTACCAAGCCAGCAATACCAACGAACAACCTGGCTCGCAGTTCAACTCGGCCAACCCTTCCAACACACGTTTCAGCTCACTGTGAAAACTCCCCGAACACTGACACGGGAATCGGTACCGCTGCTCAGGACGGGAAAATATTCCGTCGAGGCAATTGCGATACCCGCGAATCCCCATGTCGTTTACCTGACGTTCGCGATCAGCGGTGGGCCCAAAACGGTGTATGCGGCATCGTTGGTGGTCAACACCGGTACGACGCACACCGTGGTCGTCACTACCGATCCCATCAAACACGTTGTGGCAGTGCAATTGGACGGCGATGTCCGCACATCGTCGACGTTCACGGATGGGCAGGTCCATGTCGCCTCCAACACCTCCAATTCACAGGTTCGGCCAAACGTTTTGCTGATCGAACGGGTACACACGCCTCAACCAACGCTGTGTCAGAGCCTGATTCACTGACGTGTACCGCTTGCATCAGAGAGCCCGATCCCCTGAGAGCGCCTAACCCGGCGAGCCTGGCCTTTCGAGTGCGAGGCGGCGAACGGGCACAACGGCCTTTCGAAACCCGGATTGTGCGCTCTGCGAGGCGCCTCGTGTCGCTCTGGCGGTTGCGGTTGCAGCCCACCCTGGACCCGTCCATTTTGGTGTGTTGCACGGTTCTCGGGGACGGCTGCGCCCCGGGGCGGCTACCCTCAAATCCTTCACAATTCTCCTGGAGGCCCGTATTGCACATCCACTCCCCTTTGGACCGGAACCGGGCGTGCACCACCTGGCAAAAAGCCGATGAGGCAGTAACCTGGGCTCCGGACAGGAGACCCCGTGGATTGGCTGGAGGCGAGGCCCTGTCGAGCGCGACACCGGACGGGCTCGACCGCCGGATGCGTGCTACACAAAATGGCGCACGCTCACGAGGGGCAGCAATTCGGACTCACCGGCGATACCAGGGAGGCAGGATGCCAGCAGGCATACGAGCAGGGACGCCCAAAGGATGAGGCTCCAAAGCGAGACCGAAACGCCCTTACCCGTCCTTGACATCGATCGCCTGGAGCGGGAGGTCGAACGCCTCCGGGTCGAATATCAGTCCGCCGACCCGTACCCACACATCGTGATCGATCAGTTCCTCGAGCCAGAGGCTGCCGAGGCAGCCGTCGCCGAGTTCCCATCCCTCGACCCCGAACGGTGGAACAACTACCTACACATCAATGAGCGCAAGTTCAGCAATACCGATCCGGCGACATGGGGACCGACCCTGCAACGCATTCTCGAGGAGCTCAATTCACCCCGCTTCGTACAGTTCATCGGCGCGCTGACTCGGGGTGGACGAGCTGATCGCCGACCCCTCCCTGGAGGGCGGTGGTCTCCACACGTCGACAAGAGGTGGCTTCCTCAACATGCATGCCGATTTCACGGTCCACCCTCACAACCGCAAGTGGCAGCGTCGAGCCAACCTCATCCTCTACCTCAATGAGGATTGGGAACCTGAATACGGTGGTGACCTTGAGCTGTGGAGCACCGACATGAAGCGGTGCGTCGAAAAGGTCAGCCCCATTGCCAATCGAGTCCTGATCTTCACGACCGATGCGACGTCGTTCCATGGCCATCCGGAACCAATGCGCTGTCCCGAGGGGACTGCGAGACGGTCCTTGGCGCTCTATTACTTCAGCATCGAGGCGGACCCCGTCGTCCGCTCAACCGAGTATCGGCCGCGACCTGGGGACGGTGCGCACGCCATCCCCATCTTTGTCGATCGGCAGATGCTCAGAGCGTATGACTGGGCGAAGCGGCATCTGGGGATCTCAGATGAACTGGCCAGCAAGCTGCTCGGATACCGCGATCGCATCCGACGAAAGAGTCACGAAGGTTAGTAAGAGACATGGCCGCGGCCATCAGACAACCCGACTCGCTCGCCCCTGAGGAACTCCTGACGGAACCTGAGCGCAAGCCGCGATCGCCAGCTGCACCGAGCCGACCGCTGTACGTCTCAAGCGGAAACGACTCGAAGCGACCCATGCGCTCACGCTCATGAGCGACGGAAGGAGCACGCTCGTTCCAAAACCTGATGCTCTCGGCAACTTTCGGCTGCTCCTCTCGCCGCTCCCGGTTGTCACGGTTGCCGACGTGCCTATTTCCTCGTCGGCCGGGTACCTCGTCACGAATGCGAACACGACACAACAAGCATCGACAACTTCACCATGTCGAAGCCTGACCCGGAGAACCTGACGACTTGGCCGCGCACCGCAGTCCGGAAGTATCGACGTCGCTCACGCAGCCATCCGTCCCGCCTCGGGGACGGTTCAGCTGCGTGGTCGACGACCACCCGCGCTTCCACCTCGATGCGTTGCGATGGTACGCAGCGCTCTCGGACGTCGCTGGAGTCACCCCCGACGATCTCGTTGTCCATTCCGTCGGCGCGTCGACTTCCGATGTTCTCGAATTCCTGCGTTCCGAGGGGGTTACGGTACGCGGTATTGATCGATTTGACGACCGCTCCCCCCACTGCAACAAGATCTCCGGCGCCCTGCGACTGGCCGAAGACGATGCCCCCGGACTCACGGTCCTGTGCGACACGGACGTGGTGGTGCTTGAAGATCCCCGCCAGATCGACGTCCCGCACGACGCTGTAGCAGGAAAGCTGGTGGATGCTCCGGTCCCTCCGCTGGAGGTCCTTCTCCGCATCTTCGCCGCTGCGGGGCTGTCCGCTCCGTCCGCAGTCCCGCTTCCCTGGGGACCAGACCAACGGACCGTTTCGGGAAACAACAACGGCGGTCTCTACCTGATACCGAGTTCACTCCTGCGCGGAGTGGCGACCGCGTGGGCCCACTGGGCCACCTGGCTCCTCGACCGACTCGAACTGCTTGAAAATTGGGCCGTCTACGTCGACCAGGTGGCGATGGCGATGGCGCTGACCGCCGAGACTGTTGCCTCAGTCCCTCTCGACGTGCGCTGGAACACACCCATTCACGACCCGACAAGGATCCCAACGGACCCGCCCGAGCCGGCCGTCATCCATTACCACCAGGAGCTGGACCGCCTTGGTCTGATCCGAGCGACGGGAGCACCTTCGATCGACCGGCAGATCGACGTGGCCAATACTGCGATCCGCGAAGTGTGGACGAAAGCTGCTCCTGAATCCTCCTACCGACAATGGCTGTCACAATCAGAGCCGGAACAGGACCACGAGCTGATCAAGATCGTCGACGTCCTCGTCAGCGCACTTGAGCCTTCCTCGGTTCTCGACGTCGGCGCCAACAGCGGAGTCGGTCGGTATCCGACGATCCAGCGGTACACGGCAATTGCGCCGTCAGATGATGTATGGCAGACCCTCGCCGAAAATCCCTTCCAGGCTGACCTCGTTGTCTGTCTCGATGAGCTGACCCACCCCACGGATGCATCCAGATGCGTCCATCTTGCAAATCTTTTGTGGCGTTCGACGAGCCGAGCTCTTGTGATCCGCAGCTACGAAGGCCCAGCGGGCAACACCACCGACTCGGGCGACGATTCCCGCGAAGCGCTCCCGGGCGTCCTCCGCCGCATCGCTCCCGACGCAGAGATCTTTCCGGTCCGGGTCGACGCCAATCTCTCGACCTTCGTTGTCCTCAGGCCTCCCGAAGACAAGCACCCGCGTGACTTCGTGGCAGCGACATTGGATCCGTTGATTCTGCGCCACCCGGATCCGCTCTCGCTGATCACCTTACGCCTGCATGCCCTTCGCACAACGCGTTTCTATCCCGATCACGCACCTCGATTGTGGGAGTACCCCGTGGTGGCCGAACTGATCACCGAGACCCTCGCGCCCGGAAGCCGTCTCATCGACGTCGGAGCAGGTGTCACCCCGCTGGCACCGTTCCTCACTAGCCGCGGCTATGTCGTCGACACCGTGGACCCGTCCCCGATCATTCGGACCTGGCCGCCACAACCAGATTGGAACGAATGGGACTTCCTCGACTACGGGTCCGTTGGACTCGCCAACCGCTCGTGGAACTGCACGCTTCACGAGCTCCCGCTCAGGCCTCTCTCCGACGGTATCTACTCGATCAGCGTGATCGAGCACGTCCCTGCTGCGGCACGCCGAACCCTCCTCGCTGACATTTCTTCCCGTACTCGGACTGGTGGCCTCGTGGTGCTCACCATCGATCTCGTACGTGGCACCGACGACCTTTGGAATCTCAATCTTGGAGTGAAGGTCGAGGACCTTGTCGATCACGGCACCCTTCAAGATGTTGTTCTCGAAAGTGCGGCGCTTGGGCTGGACCTATTCCAGCAAGAGGTGGTGCGGGATTGGGGGGACTCCCGGGTCGACATAGGGTTGCTGGCCCTCCGAAAGTCTGAGGTTCCGGTAACTGGAGGTTGGAGCAGTACGGGGCGACGGTTGATCTCACGGATCAGCCGAGGACACGTTCGAGAATGGGCAAAACGATGACGCTCTACAGCTTCCCTGGCCATGCGCAGCGGAGGAACAACGATCGACACTCCGCTTTCGCAGGCCCCAACCGATGGATATGCTCGTTGAAAGTGGCTGGTCTGGAGGGGTCGGGGTGGTGGATCGCGTGGAGATGACCGTGGGCAGACCCGGCGAGAGGAAGAAGATCGGGGTACTGGTCGTGGCGTACAACGCTGCGTCGACCCTGGCCAAGGTGCTCGACCGCATTCCGGCTGAAGTCAGGCCTGAGATCGAAGAGGTGATCGTCAGCGACGATCACAGCCAGGATTCCACCTACTTGGTTGGCCTGGGATACCAACAGCAATCCGATCTGCCGATCACGTTGATCAGACAGCCGACGAACCTGGGCTACGGCGGTAACCAGAAGGCAGGCTACAACCTGGCTATCGAACATGGCCTCGACATCGTGGTCATGCTGCACGGCGATGGCCAGTACGCGCCCGAGTCGCTGCCGGAGATCCTTGCCCCGCTCTTGGCCGATCAGGCCGATGCCGTCTTCGGTTCACGGACGATGATCAAAGGTGCCGCCCGAAAGGGCGGCATGCCGCTGTACAAGTTCGTTGGTAACCGGATTCTTTCTCGCTTCGAGAATGCCGCGCTCGGCACCAACTTGTCGGAATTCCATTCCGGATACCGCGCGTATTCGGTGAGCGCGCTGAAGCAATTGCCTTTCGAGAAGAACTCGGACGGGTTCAACTTCGACACGCAGATCATCATCCAGCTGCATGACGCGGGCATGCGTATTGCTGAGGTTGCCATCCCCACCTACTACGGCGACGAAATCTGCTACGTCGACGGCCTGGGGTACGCCGCGGATGTCACGAAGGACGTGATCACTTACCGGCTGCAAAAGGCCGGCTTCGGAGACGGAAGCCGAATCGCGCTTGTCGAGGAGTACCAGCTCAAGCCGAGCGAAGACAGCTCACACGGCAGGATCACGAAGCTCTTGCAGCACCGACCGCAGAGCCGAATCCTGGACCTTGGGTGTTCGAGCGGGTTGCTTGCTGAACGGTTACGAGGTTTGGGGCACCAAGTAGTCGGCGTCGACGTGAACGACATCGACGGGGTCAGAGAGCGAACTGATTACTTCGTCAAGGCTGACCTCAACGAGGGAATCCCATCGGAAGTCGGCTCAGGCTTCGACGTTGTTCTGGCGGCTGATGTGCTCGAACATGTCCTCAGTCCGGGAACTCTTATCGCTCAGGCCAGGGACGTCCTGTCGCCGAGCGGGACCGCTCTCTTCTGCGTCCCGAACATGGCCCACTGGTACCCGAGGTTCCGGGCAACCCTCGGGATGTTCGATTACGACCAGCGGGGCATTCTGGACGCAACTCACGTGAGGTTCTTCACCCGCCGCAGTCTGATCAAGTTGATCGAGCGCCGGGGCTTCGCCATCCAGCGGGTTGAGCCAGTGGGTCTGCCCCTGGACGCACTGGGTATCGACAGTAACAAGGCCCGGACTCTCCGGCTGACGGATCGGCTGTTGTCGAATGTGTGGCCGACGATGTTCGGCTACCAATTCATCGTCGAGGCCACGCCGGTCAGGACCGCCTGAGGCCGCGTTCTTTACCGGGCCGGGTCGTTCCCGGTGCTGACGTTCGGCTGATTGGATCCTGGGTACGTCCAGCGAGGGTCACCAGCCCAACGACCGGCGCAGTGTGGGCCTTCAGGATTGGATCGCGCCTCCCGCGTCCTCCGCCTGGGCGTTGTCGGCCGCCGGAACCGCGGCGGGCCCGGTGCTGGATACCGCTTCAGTTGCCGCCGCGCGCCGGGCTCCCATTGCCACGAACACCGCAATGGCCAGCAGAACAATGCCGATGACTCCGGTCAGAGCGGCTCGTTTGTGGTAGTGCCCGTTGACCGCGACCTTGCCGGGAACGAACCCTGGGAGCGAGTGGATCGGCACGGCCACGTAAATGACCGCATAGACGAGAGCGATGACGCCCAAGATGGCGCAGATCGCACAAATGACCCACCTGGCAGTACTCGACACGTTGCCCACCTCCATAGCTCAATGGAACTCCCCCTTGCAGGATCTCCGACCCCACAAGCAGTCGGATGGTAGCGCCCACTTCCCCGTCGTGCCATCTTGCCCTGCTCGACCCATCGGCCACCCTGCCTGCGGCGAAGTACGATTCTGCCACCGTGTGCCGATCACCTTGTGGAACGAGGGGCCCGCCACCGCAGAGGTTCGGATGGGTTCGGAGGCGACGGCGAAGGCAATGGACCCGAGTGCATGGAACGGCATGGTGCTTCGTACAGGTGTGGACAGCGACGACGCCGGCGCCGTCGCCACCCTCCATGCCGGGCAGATCAGCGAAGGTTTCCTGACCTTCCTCGGCCCGAAGTTTCTTCACAGGCTGTACCGGAGAATCACGCGGACTCCGGGTTCCTTCCTGCTGGTCGTCGAGGACGGCGGGACAACGGTGGGTTTCCTCGCGGGGTCCACCGATGTGTCCGCCCTCTACCGCTCCTTCGTGTGGCGTGACGGTGTCGCCGCCGCCCTGTCGTGCGCGAGCCGGCTCGTCCGATCGTGGCGTCAGGCTCTCGAGACCTTCCGCCACGGCATCGGCCGCCACGGCGAGGGTACCGAGTTGCTCGCCATTGCGGTCGAGCCGACGGCGCGGCGGACGGGGGGTGGGAATGCTGCTGGTGGAAGGCTTCCTCGAGGAAGTCGGCCGGCGAGGTCAGAGCGCCGCCCACGTCGTGGTCGCAGCGGACAACGACGCCGCGGTCTCGCTGTACCGGCGAGCCGGCTTCCATGTGGTCGAGCGGTTCGAATTGCATTCGGGAACCCAGTCCCTCCTCATGCAGTGGCCGGGCGGGCCCAACACCGAGTCGTGACAGTCGAAGTCCTGCTCGCGGCGATAGGTGCTCTCGTGGTCACCGCTGCCGCGGTCCCGGTGTGCATCGTCATTGCTCGCCGATCGGGCATCATGGACCGTCCCGGGGCGCTCAAGACTCAACAGGCCCCCGTGCCCTACCTCGGAGGGGTCGCCGTCTTCGCCGGGATGGCCGTCGGCGTCAGCGCCGGCCGGCCCGTGGTTCTGGTACCGCTGGCTCTCGCTCTCGCTGTCGGCGTCGGTGACGACCGGTTCGACCTCCCCGCTCCGGTGCGGCTCGCCGCCCAGTTGGGCGTGGGAGCTGTCATCGCCGCCACCCAGCCGGTCCATTTGCCGGCTTGGATCGGCTTTCCACTCGTGATGGCCGCCAGCCTCGTCCTGATCAACGGCTTCAACTTGCTGGACGGCCTGGACATGCTGGCCGCGGGCGTCGGGGCAGCGGCTGCCGTCGGCTTCGCAATCCTCATACCTGGCCCCGCTCGCCTCATGGCCGCATCCGTGACCGGGGCCCTGGTCGCGTTCGTCTGGTACAACCGTCCTCCCGCCCGCATCTATCTGGGAGATGGCGGCTCGTACCTGATCGGGGCGTCCATGACCGTGCTCCTCGCCTATGCCTGGGGCGTCGGCATCGCCAGTACGACCGGGGTCATCGCCCTCGCCCTCTTGGCCGTCCCCGTGGCCGAGATTGCGTGCGCCATCGTGCGGCGGCGCCGCAGCGGCCGCTCGTTCCTCAGCGGCGATCGCGCGCATCCCTACGATCTCCTGGTGGCGTCCGGCTGGTCCCGCACTGCGGCGAGTGCGACCTACATTGCGGTCGAGGTGGCGGTCGTCACGACGGTGGCGGTGCTAGGCCATGCATCCATGGCTGTTGTCGTGGCGATCGATTTGGCGGTGGCTGCCGTCCTTCTCGTTGGCGCCGCACTCGCCGGCGGATTGAGCCGTCCGGCTGGAACCCGGCCGTGACTCGTGTGTTCCTGTCCCCACCGGAAGTGGGAGCAGAGGAGCGGCGAATGCTCCTCGAGGCGTTCGAATCCAACTGGATCGCGCCCACGGGACCCGATGTCGACGCCTTCGAGCGCGAGATGGCCGAAAGGACGGGCGTCGCGCGTGCCGTGGCCCTCTCCAGCGGGACTGCGGCACTCCATCTCGCTCTGCTCCTGGCCGGCGTGGAGCGAGGCGACGAAGTGCTGGTTCCCTCCTTCACCTTCATCGCCACCGCTGCTGCCGTCACCTACCTGGGAGCACATCCCGTGTTCGTCGACTGCTCGGCCGACAGCTGGAATCTGGACCCGGCCCTCGTCGAGGAGACGCTCACCGAGAGGGCTGCGGGCGGGCGGCTCCCTGCCGCCGTGGTCACGGTCGACCTCTACGGCGAGACCGCCGACTACCCCGCGTTGGAGTCGCTGTGCCGCCGGTTCGGTGTCCCGCTCATCGAGGACTCGGCCGAGGCCCTCGGGTCGACCCACCGGGGGCGGGCGGCGGGCGCGTTCGGCGTCGCCGGGATCTTCTCGTTCAACGGCAACAAGATCATCACCACGAGTGGGGGCGGGATGCTGATGACGACGTCGCCGGAATTGGCAGAGCGAGCCCGTCATTTGGCCACCCAGGCCAGGGAGCCGTTCTCCCACTACGAGCACACAACCGTCGGGTACAACTACCGGCTCTCCAACCTGCTCGCCGCTCTTGGGCGGGCCCAGCTCCGCGGACTCGGCAGCCGCATTGAGCGCCGAAAGCAGATCGACGCGGTCTACACGGCCCAGCTGGCCTGCCTGCCCGGTATCTCGCCGATGCCGCGCACCGCCGCCGGCACCTCCAACTATTGGCTGACCTGCATCCTCATCGAGCCTGAGGCGTTCGGAGCGGACCGCGAAGAGGTGCGGGGCGCCCTAGAGGCCGCGGACATCGAATCCCGTCCGACGTGGAAACCCCTGCACCTCCAACCGGCATTTGCCGGTGCCCCTTTCATCGGGCCGGGGCATTGCGCCCGGGTTTTCGACCGGGGCCTCTGCCTACCGACCGGCTCGGCGCTCTCAACCGCCGACCAAGCCCGGGTCATTGAGATCGTCTCGGCCCAGGCCAGCGTCTGACCTGGGCCGGAGGGGCGGCGGTATCGTATTCTGATCGGCATGGACACTGAGGGGAGACTCGGAGCGACCCAGAGCAAGCCGAAGGCCCTGGCCTTCTATCTTCCCCAGTACCACCCCATCCCCGAAAACGACGAGTGGTGGGGCAAGGGCTTCACCGAGTGGCACAACGTCACCAAGGCCCGCCCCCTCTTCCCCGGCCACTATCAGCCGCATCTCCCAGCCGAGCTCGGTTTCTACGACCTGCGGGTGCCCGAGGTGCGGATGGCGCAGGCGGAGTTGGCCCGCGCACACGGCGTACACGGGTTCGTCTACTACCACTACTGGTTCCACGGTCGCCGACTCCTGGAGCGGCCGTTCGAAGAAGTGCTGGCATCCGGTGAGCCCGACTTCCCTTTCGCCCTCTGTTGGGCCAACGAAGAATGGACGCGGGGTTGGGATTCACAGACGGGTCACGTGCTCGTGCGCCAAGAGTTCAGTGAAGCCGATGATCGCGCCCACATACGCGACCTCCTGCGGGCTTTCAAGGATCCTCGTTACATCACCATCGACGGTCGACCCCTCTTGCTCATCTACCGGCCCACACTGATTCCGGACCTCATGCGGACCAGCGAGATCTGGCGGGCGGAGGTGCAGCGAGCCGGGTTCCCCGACCTCTATCTGTGCTGGGTCGAGGCATGGGGTGTTCCTCCTGGCGGCCAGGGCCCCAAGCACTTCGGCCTCGACGCCTCCGTGGGATTCATGCCCGTGCTAGGGGCGGAGCTCAACCCGGCGCTCGAGTCCCTCAGAGGGCACCGGGTCCTCGACTACGAGTCTGCAGCCGAATCAGCGATGATGCTCCTCGACTCGCCATGGAAGCGATTCCCCTCGGTGATGGTGGGGTGGGACAACACGGCCAGACGGGCCCAGGGCGCCACCATTTACCACGGCGCTACCCCGGACCGCTATGAACATTGGCTGAGGGTCACGGCGGACTCGTTGGCCGCCGTCCGCACGGAGGAGAACTACCTCTTTATTTTGGCTTGGAACGAGTGGGCCGAGGGTAACCATTTGGAACCTGACCAGCGCTACGGCCGGGCCTTCCTCGAGGCCACGCGCGCCGTGCTGGTCGAGAGCGAACCCGCGTTCCGCGATCGACAGTGCCGTCGTTCCAGGACAGCCCGCAGCGATCGACTCGGAGCACGCGGGGAAGGGTGCTGAACGACGCCATTGGGCTGCGTTCGGCGAAGTGGCGACCAATGTCGCGGGTCTGCTCGCCGAGCTCGAGTTGCCCACGGGTCGCCCGGTGGTCGACCTCGCAGATCAGCAGTTTGGGTCATCGCAACACGTGACGCGCGTCGTACCCTGGAGTGGACGTTGTGCCGGGCCCGTTCACCGACGTCGCGTCATTGAAAGCGACGCTCGACGGCATCGACGACATTGGTGCCACTCTCCTCATTGACGTGCTCCAGCATCTCGCAGAGCCTCAGGACCTGTTGACCGCCCTTGCAGCCTGGTCGCTGGACCACGGCTCGCCTCCTCTGCTCGTAGCGGTCCCCCACGTCGCCCATGTGGACACGGCCCTTCAGGTCCTGTGCGGTCGATTCGAGGTCCAGGACGCCGGCCCTCTGGATCCGGCAAACCTGCGGTTCTTCACCGAGGACACGTTGCAACGTCTGCTCGAGCGCTCGGGGTGGCGCCTCGCGGCAGGGATGACCTCCACTCTCTCTACTCGGAGCAATATGACGCCGGCCTCCGCGACGGCCTTCCCGAGGAGCTGGTCGGGGCGCTCCAAGCTACTGCCCAGGCAACGAACCCCAACTGGTCCGTCACCCATTTCGTGTGGGCGCTCGAGCCGTGCCCGGTCGACATGGCGCCCAGCTCGTACGGAGAAGCCATCGCTCCTCCTGAACCAACCACGGCCGCGTCCATCGACGCGCTCGGCGTCGGCGGCGGTCGCCGAGTACTTGGCGTCTGTCGGGCTCGTCGTCAGTGAGACCAACAGGCGCGCCCTCGAGGCCAGGCGCAAAGCGATGGATGGATCATCGCTTTCCCTACCGAAGAAGGCGGTCCTCAAGTTCATCTACAGCTCACCCCGTCGGGCTGCGGCCTTCAGGCGTGCCTATGGTCGCCTCCGCCTCCGCCTCCGCTGAACGGGGTCCGTTCAACGCCGTGACCCAAGAACCCACATCCGATCCTCTGCCCGAAGAAGCCCGGCCCACGATGCCGGTTGGCCCGTGGCTTCTGGTGGTGGGCATGCACCGCAGCGGCACCTCCGCTGTCACCGGGGCCCTTGGACATCTCGGTTTGGCAGTCCCGGCGCAGGACGACCGGTGGGAGCCGTCGGAGGACAATCCTGACCACTGGGAGAGTCGTGCCTTGACACTCCATTGCGAGGTGCTGCTCGAGCGGCTGGGCGGGACCTGGGACCGTCCACCCGACCCCGACCTCGATTGGGCGTCCGACCCGGACCTCACCGCCGACAGCCTCGGCGACGCATCCGGACCCGCCTGCCAGGCGTTCCCGAACCCAGGTCCGATCGTTTGGAAGGATCCGCGCACGTGCCTGCTCCTGCCCTATTGGTTGGCAGTCCTCCCGAAACCCGTGGCGGCGGTGTTCATCTGGCGCTCGCCCCTCTCGGTCGCCCGCTCGCTCCAAGCGCGCGACCGCACACATCTGGCCGACGGAGTGGCGCTCTGGGAGCGCTACAACCGATTGGGATTGGCCGGTCTTACCGGCGTCGACACCTTCGTCACTCGCTACGAGTCGATCGTCGAGGACCCAGCCGGCAGGCTGGGCGCGCTTGCCGGGTGGCTCGGAAGCCTCCCGCAGTTCGCCGCGCACGCCCCTGACTGGGATCTTGCTGGCGCGGTTGCCAGTGTCTCCCCTCAGCTCCTGCGCCAAAAGTCCACCGACGACTCAGGTCTGTTGCTCGGAGAACAGCGACGGCTGGCACAGCACCTGGAGCAGCTGGAGGGTCCGCACGACCCGTTGGCGTCCCCTCCCCCGGGGGCCGAGTCGCCCTGGACGACCGCCGTGCTGGGCGATCGTCAACAACTGGCCACCCTGTCGCGCCAGCTCGACACTCTCCGGGAGAGGGTCAGGCTGCAGGGATGGGAGGCCCGCGGCCAGACCGCCAAGGTAGCGGCATTGAATTCTGATCTCGAGAAGATGCGGGCCGACTGGACCGAAATGTTCGAGCTCTACGAGCGGATGCAGGCTTCGACCAGCTGGAGGATCACCCGCCCTCTTCGCGAGAGACCTACTCTGAAGGGCCGAAAGGGCGCCGCACCACGAGGCTGACGCGCCGCCCCGTGCACGATGCCGGGGAGGCAGCGCTATTCAACTCGGCCGGTGGAGCCGACCCCATGCCCAACGACGCAAGCGCACTCCCCACAGGCCCGAGACATACGTCTCCAATGTGGTGATCCGTCGGTCTCCATCGGCAACGCGCTGCTCGAGGAAGGCCTGGTATTCGGCCCGCAGGTCGGTGGCCGCCCGGGAGGGGTCGGCGGAGACCGAAGCGACTGGGTTTTCGACTTCCGCCTCGGGTCGAGGCGGCGTCGTGGCTATTTCGGCGCGCTCGATCGCCCGCTCCATGGCAGCGGCGAACGACGGCCCAGAGTCCTTTGGGGGTGGCGGTTCGAAGCGGTCGAGCGCCCGGCCCCATTTCTCTACCAACTTCCGCCGATTCCGGGCCAAGAGAAACTCTCGATAGATGGTCGACGTGCTCTGGCTTCCTCGGTGCATGACGCGAGCGCGCGGTTCGTAGCGGATTCGGAAGCCGTAGGCGGCCAACGCGAGGCAGAGGTCGACATCCTCGAAGTAGGCGGGGAAGAACCGTTCGTCGAACCCGCCCACGACGTCCCACGCTCGGCGGGTGACCAACAATCCGTTTGCTGAGGCGTAGTCGACGTCTCGTGGCTCCTGATAGGCATCGCACCCCGGCGGCAGACCCTCACCCACGTGGGCGGCGGACCCGTCACGCCAAAGGACCGACCCGGCCTCCTGCAGTGTGCCGTCGACCCACATGATGCGAGACCCGACGGCGCCGATCGCCGGGTCATCCGATGCCGCCTTGACCAGCGCATCGATGCATCCGTGTTCGACTGTGCTGTCGTCGTTGAGGAAGACCAGCAGGTGGGCCCTCGCCACGGACACGGCCAGATTGCACCCGGCGGCAAATCCCAGATTCTCCTGGTTGACAACCAGGACCACGTCGTCGCACGCAGCCAGACTCTCAAGCTGGTCCGACGGAGTGCCGTTGGCCACGACCACCAGTTCGGTCCTCGGGGGACAGGCGCCCGGTCGCCGCAGGGCATCGAGGCAGGCGAGGGCCAGCCGCGCATGCTCGAGGACCAGAATGCAAACAGAGAGGCTCGGATCGTCGGGCACCCGGATCCCACGGCGCACGGCCGGTGCGGATACCGCAGGACACTCGTCCGTCGTTGCCGCGGTCATGCTCGGTGCGCGAACACGAACCAACCCGTCTCGTCGACCACGAGGTCCGCGTCGGTGAACCGTGTCTCGATCTGCCTCCAGGAGTGGTGACGCTGACTCAGGCGCTCGAACGTGTTGAGATCGAGCCTGCGAAGACGCTTGTCCCGGTAGGTGCTCATCGGCAGACGGCTCAGCGGCCGCCCCTTGACGGTCCGTGCCCGGAATGATCTCGCGTTCTCGCTGGTCACAGCCACCCCACATCGCCTCCCCGCCGAGCCCGCCCCCATTCCCATCGGATCTGCGCCGACGACACTGAAACATTACTCATCGTCTAGGCCCCAACAGAACAGCCAGGAGCACGGTCAGCGAGGTGGCGATCGATTTCCTCAATACTGCTCGATTCCACTGAATGACCGGAGCCGTCAGCGCCAACAAGAGAACAAACACCTGGGACGCCTAACGATTGGCCCGAATACGTATCACTCGGCCGATCTGTATTGCGAGAGTGATCCAGCACGCCAGGCCGATGCCGGTCTCGAGAGCGACCCGGCCAGCGGACGAGCTCCCAACAAAATACATGACGGGTATGGTCCAAAAGCCGGTCTGCATGTCCGAAAAAGCTGAACGGGAGATAGGTGTGGCTGTCAGGAAAATTGTCGAAAACGTGGGGAGCACCCGCCCAGCTGAGCGCCAAGTACGCGATGGTGAACGCGGCAAGAATCACCAACGACACTGAGTTTCGTCTGCACCCAGGGAGTGACGTCGGAAACTCGCCGACGATGCGCGGAGTGGTTGGGCCGCTGGGCCCTACTTTCCATCCGCATCCTCCTAGTTGAAGGGGGTGCTCGTTCGCAAGCTCGGTACGAAGCGCGCCAGCGTCTTATGCATGATTCGTGGAAGTGACTCGTTGCCTCGAGGCGGGCCATTCGGACCAGCAAGGCTGACGTCCTGGAGGGAAGAGTCGGAGTTCAGCAGATATGACATTTGCTGGCTCGCACTACCGACAAAACGATCTCATGTCGTACCCAGGTCAGTTGTCATAGCCGCGCGGTCAGTTGTGCCCCTTTTGTCCGCTGGCATCCTGGCTGCTCGGGCCCTGGTGAAGCGACTTATGACTCCGAAGCTAGCGACGGTGCTTCCGACGATGATGAGACTCTGGGAAAGGGAGGCCAATCCAAAATGACTTAGGGATGTCTCTGCCCTATTACCAAGCCACAGTGCAAATAGTATTAGGTTGAGGAGCAGACCTAGGAGTGCGATGGCGACACCTGTTCCCAGGCATCGGTTGGGAAAGTTTGGTTTGCCGACGAATGCGAACCTGTGACCGACGCCTGCCGGTGTGAATGACGAATTGTGAGCTAAGACGGCCCCGGCCAGTAACGCTTGCATTCCCAGAACCAGCGCAATCCCTGAGAAGAACACCGGCTGCCACACGAGAGAGCCGATCTGTACCCCCTTGGGTTCGACAAACGACGCACCCAACATGGCTAGCCCCAAGCCAAGCAAAGTCAAGCCCGGACCGATCAGCAGCAAGTCGGGCGCCAGCATCAAAATCAGCGTCAGGTGGCGCCAACCATCAGACCAGGTTGCGAGCTTTGACTGGCCTATGCGGGGACGGTAACCGGTTTGGATCTCGACGATGCGCAGACCAGCTCTCGCGGAGTTAATCAACATCTCGCTGGCCAATTCCATCCCGGGCGAGCTGAGCTTCATAGCGTCAAGCGAATCCCGTCTGAAGGCTCTGAATCCCGATTGACTGTCGGCCACCACTCGGCGGCCGCAGGCCCGAGCCGTCAGGAAAGTCAGCAGAGGTGTCCCAATGAACCGGTGGAGAAACGGCATGGTGCTCCGCGTTGCCGAGTCGAGTCTTGATCCCAAGACGAGGTCTGCCCGTCCCTCGGCAATAGGCGCCACGAGGTCCGGGATCCGATGAAGGTCATAGGTGAAGTCCGCATCGGCCATGACCACGATTTCACCCATTGACGCGTCGAATCCGGTGAGCAACGCACTGCCGTAACCGGGACGGATCTCCTCGACGACCCGCCCACCGGCAGCGGCTGCGATCTCCTTCGAAGCGTCGGTGGACCCGTTATCGACAACGATGACCTCGCCCACCAGCTCCCCGACCGCAAGACCTTCAGCCGCTTCGCGGACGCATAGACCAACGGACCTCTCTTCGTCGAGGCATGGCAGAACGACCGAAACGTCAAGCTTAACGTCGGATCCCAAGTGAAATTCCCCTTGACCTGAACAACTTGAGAAGGATAGCCCAAGGTGACTTTTGCGATCCCGGTGGTACGGATACCGCGGTGCCACCTAGACGATGTCCTTCGGCCTGGCGACGGACGGCGGCCCTGGGTCGTATCGCCTGCGCTGCTGCCTGCCAATGTGCTTACCTCGCTGAACTGCTCGGCGGTGGCAGCCGCGCCCACCGCTAACTGAACAGGGCCGAGTTCGCCGAGTTGCGTCGAGCCATTCACGCATGAGAACTTCGCAGGTGGTGAGCTGGGGATGACCTGTTTGTTCGTCACATTTCACGTCGCCATCTCCGAAAGTTGGCTCGTCGAACTCACCGACACGACCCCTGCAATTACCGCCCCGCCGGAGTTCGAACTGGTCGGCGTGCTTGTCCGGGATGCGTAAACGTCGAGCAGCCTGCGCACGCACACTCCGCCACGATGACCAGGGCCACCCTCGGGGCCCGCACGAACTGGGAATATCAGCTAAATCGGGATGCTTTAAGCTTCTGCGAAAGCATCTGGGGAAGCGGTACACGTGAATCGGTTGATAAGGAGTGCACATAGAGGCCTGCGCTCCCGTGCTCAGTTCTGTGGTCTGCTCATTCTTTGTCGCACTGCCGGGATGTGAAACCGGGACCATCCTGACCCCGAGTATCCCTGACCGAACACTGCACTAAACAGCATTTGGTCCTGGTCGTCTCTGAGCGAGGCAGCGACAGTTAAACGCGACTCAAAGGCCGATGGGAACCGCGGCGTCACCCTCGTACCGGTAGCGACCGGGCCTAGTACGTCACTCCCTGAAACCAGTCCGGACGGTACATGCGGGATCGTGGGCAACGCGGGTACTGGGTCGGGCTGCCGAGACTTACCCCTGGACCTCTCATGACCCACAGATACGACCCTCCTACGGTGTTCTATCGGCCGTCTCGCCAGGTCAGATACGACCGAACGTGACTCAGTTAAGCGGCTCAGTCGCCTCCGGCCGATGTCATGGACTCGACGAGCTTGTCCAACAGATGCTCCGCATTGCTGATCGACCCTTGACACCCGCACTGATGAGGATCTCTGCGGCCTATCGACCCGGTGGATTTCCCCCGCCATTGTCGCGGCCATCGACGCATTCCGAAAAACGACTAGAAAGCCGTCCGATAACCAGACACCGGTCACGCCAGGAGCCGTGCCGGGGTTTGCCGCTTTCCTCGTTGCGGCAGCAGCAGCGATTTCTGCCGATGCATCCATTACCCTTAACGGCACTGAGATTCGCCTGCTTGGTCGAAACCCGGAGTATCGTGAGTGACATAAAGCCGATAGTTGGCGAAGAAGCGGTTCGTAGACGGAGCCGGGGCAGGTTCGGCTACTCGCTGACCATGGTGGCGGTCGCAGCTTTGAGTTTGCGGATCATCGTCGTCCTCCTCTCCCGAGACGAGGGCGTCGGGGGCGACGGCTTCGGGTATGTTCTCGAGGCAAATCTCAACTACGGCGGAAGATGGTTTGTCGTCAACGGCCGGCCCGACGCCCTTCATCCACCGGCATGGGTGCTCATGCTCACCGCATGGACGTGGATGGGACATCATTCCATGTTCTCGCGACAAGTCCTCGCGTGTGTCGTCGGCACCACCACCGTGGTCGTCGTCGGTTTGGCCGGCAGGCGGCTGGGAGGGGACCGAGTTGGGTTGATTGCAGCCGGGATAGCGGCCATCTACGCCGGATTCTGGGTTTATGAGCGTGCGCTGCTCTCAGAGACACTTCTGCTGTTGGTGGTTGCGGTGATGATCTTTTTCGCGTACGGGTATCTGGCCCGCCCCTCCGTGGGGCGGGCCGCGGTGCTCGGTGCAACATGTGGCCTGTTGGCCATGACCAGGTCCGAGCAAATTCTGATCTTTCCGCTTCTCGTCGTCCCTTTGATATTGAGGACCAAGAATGTGGGCTGGCGGGCTCGGATCGGCTGGCTTGCTCTTGCAACAGCTTCGATGGTCGTCGTCGTTGCGCCATGGACGATTTACAATCTCGGGCGCTTCGAAAGGCCAGTTCTACTCTCCAATGGCTTTGGGTTGGCAGCGTCATCGGGAAGCTGTAGCACCACTTTCTACGGTGCTGATATTGGCTATTACAGTCTTGGTTGCGTGTGGGCGCTACCGCCATCCATACTGACTGAAGATGCGTCAATTTCCAATATCCGGGAAAGTCACGCAGCCGTGAACTTCGACCTACACCACATGAGTCGCGTCCCACTGGTCCTGTTTGCGCGGGAAGGGCGCGCTTTCGGGTATTGGAACCCGTTCCAACAGACGATGTTGGATAATGCATGGCAGAAGGTTCCAGCCGCGTTCAAAACAGAACCGACTTCGGTGTGGGTGTACGACTTGCGTTTAATCACCTATTGGATCCTTCTCGTCCCAGCGATTGTGGGCTGCGTAATCATGCGCCGACGCCGAGTGCCGCTCTATCCGTTGCTCGCTTTCATCGTGACCGTCGTGCTCACCGTGGCCGTTGCTTACGGAGAAACCCGGTACCGAGCGGCTGCAGAGGTTCCCATCGCGCTACTTGCAGCGGTCGGCATTGACGCATTCATCCCCAGGAAGAGCACCACTTCATTAGGCCACGAGGGCAGTGGGGTATCGACGTTGATTCCCTCAACGACGTTGCAGGCGTTGAGACCCGCGCAGCACATCCTTCGCCGCCGCGTCGCACGCGCTGACGATCAGGATACCGTGGCGACGTGAGCCTGGTCCGCGCCGCGCATGGTCGCATGGTGTGGAATCGGCGTGTCGTGACGCTGGCAGGACAAGTGGCCTCCTGTCTGCCGTCAGGTGCTCGAGTCTTGGATGTGGGCTCGGGCGATGGCTCCGTGTCTGCCGCCATCATGGAGAGTCGACCTGACGTAGAGATTATGGGCATTGATGTCCTGAAGCGAACGGCAACAAAGATCCCCGTTGGCGAATTCGACGGAATCACAATCCCGTATGCCGATGACGCGTTCACTGCTGTCACCCTCGTCGACGTGTTGCACCACACCAAAGATCCTGCCGTACTGTTAGCCGAAGCCGCGCGGGTGACGTCAGATTGCGTGATCATCAAAGATCATCTGGCCGACGGCTTCATGGCCGTCCCAACATTGCGAGTGATGGACTGGGTCGGCAATGCCAGCTTCGGGGTGGCGCTGCCCTATAACTACCTGACCTTGGGCCAATGGAAAGACGCATTCGACAGCGCCGATCTCACCATCAGGAACGTGAAGACCGATCTACACCTGTACCCCGGCCCGCTCTCATGGCTGTTCGACCGCCGTCTTCATGTCGTTTGGCAATTGGGGTCGAATGACCGTTAGGAGTGCTGTTTCACTGCATGCCCTGCCGAATGGTGTACACGGTTGCGCAGCCGTAGTGCTGCTCAGACTGAAGGATTGTATGGAGTTTTGACTGAAGGTCGGATCGGTGCCCTACGCCCAGGCGGACGAGGGCATCCGAGATCAGCAGGCCTGGCTGGAGATAGTCGTGAGAGCTTGGGCTGGTGGCGTGACCCAGTCCGCTAGCTGAGGCATGGCTTCCACCGGTCGATCCACGATTGGAGGACCAGCACGTCCCAAAGTTCGTAGCCGAGGTCCCGTCGTCCCGAGCGGTGGAGTTCCCAAGCCCGGCGAATGGGGAGCGGGTCCAAAAGCCCCTGGGCACGCAGACGTCGTTCGTCGAGAAGGTGCTCGGCCCAAGGTGCGAGCTCATCACGCAGCCACGGTCCAATGGGCAGGCCGAAACCCATCTTTGGCCGTGCGACCAGCGCTGACGGCACGTGGCGTTCGAGCACTTGACGCAACAACCACTTGGTCTGGCCTCCCCGCAGCTTGGCGTCGAGGGGCAGCCTCCAGGCGAGGTCGAGCATCCGTCGGTCGAGGAATGGGACCCGGGTCTCGAGGGATACCGCCATGGCCGCGCGATCGAGCTTGACCAGGATGTCGTTGGGCAGGAAGCCCACCAGGTCTGACCACAGCATCTGCTCCGTGATGCCAGCCCCTGAGACGGGTGACCCGTTCCGGTCCTCAGGTGTCTCCCGATGGTCGTTCCCGAGCACCAACGAGTTGGCATCGGCCCAGTGTGTGGTCAGTGCCCTGTAGGCGTCCTCGGGGTCCGACGCGGCGAGAACGCGGGCCAGCTTGACCATCTTGTTCGACGGGTTTCGCACCTGCCAACCGGCCGGAAGGAGGCTCGTCGCGCGGGCGGCTCTTTCGACAAACCCGGGTGGGATGCGCCCCAGGGCTGAGCCGGCGGTCCGGCGGGCCCCGGCCGGCACGTCGGCGACTGTCCCCCACACTCGGTCGAGCCAGGCGTGCCGGTTGTAGCCAGCAAAGAGTTCGTCCCCCCCATCCCCGGACAACGACACGGTGACCTCCCGGCGCGCCACCCGGCTGACCAGGTAGGTGGGGATCTGGGAAACGTCGGAGAAAGGCTCGTCCCATATGTCCGGAAGCTCGGCGATGACCTCGGTCGCCTCGGCATCGCCGACGTGGACGGCTGTATGGTCCGTCCCGAGGTGCGCGGCGACCGCGGCCGCCTCGGACGACTCGTCGAACGAACGATCGGCGAACCCGACTGTAAAGGTGCGCACCGGCCGCGAGGCGTGCTGTTGCATGAGCGCAACGATGGTGCTCGAATCGATTCCCCCCGAGAGGAACGCCCCCACCGGGACGTCAGCCACCATCCTCGCGGCCACCGCCTGCGACAACGTGTCCTCAAGCTGGTCCGTCATCTCTGAGTCCGAGACGGCCAACGGATGCTGGCGTGCCCGTGCCACCGCGTCCGCTGCGGACCAGTAGCAGCGTTGTTCCGGGAGCACGCCTGGGGACGGTGCCTCGGTCAACGTGACGAGATGGCCGGGCTGCAGTTTGCGGACTCCGCGCCAGATGGTGTCCGGGGCAGGGATGCAATTGAAGCGAAGGAAGCTTGTCACGGAGCTTCGATCAAGCTCGGCCGCGAAACCTGGCAGCGTGCATAACGCCTTCAGCTCGGACCCGAATGCGAACGCCTTGCCAATCCAGCCGTAGTAGAGCGGCTTCTCACCGAAGCGGTCTCGCAACAGGTGGAGCTCGCGGCGCTGCCTGTCCCATAGGGCTGCGGCAAACATCCCCTCGCAGGCATCGAGCGCCCGATCGACGCCCCAGCGCTCGACAGCCGCCACCAACACTTCCGTGTCGGACCCACCGCGGAACTGCGTCCCGGCACGTTCCAATCGATGCCGGAGCTCGCGATGGTTGTAGACCTCCCCGTTGTAGGCCACCACCCACCGGCCGTCGAAGGAGACCATGGGCTGCGCTCCGCCCGGGCCGAGATCGATGACGGCCAGGCGCCGGTAACCGAGCGCCACTCCGGCGTCGGGGTCGACCCAGACGCCGCTGTCATCCGGCCCACGATGCCTCAATGAGGAAGCCATGGTCGAGGCCAGGGCGCCCAGACGGTCGGCGCTGGTCGAAGCAGCCGGGTCGAGAATGCCGGCGATCCCGCACACGCCGGGTCAGACCACTCTTCGATGGACCGGGTGGGCGACATCTGCTGCCGACCGCCGGGGAGGTGAGAGCGGTTGAGCGTCGCTTCTCCTCTCCCGCACCAGCAGATCATGCGCGGTCGCACGGTGCCCGTCAAGCACACGACACGCGTGTCGCCGCGAAGCCTCAGGCATCAAGAGTGTGGAATATGCGGATCATTGTTCGCCTCGGCGAACTCGCCCTCGCTCCGGCAGTATTCCGCCCTCTCACCGAACCTGCCCAGAGCGCCGTCCCAGAGGCCATGGAGGATCGCCTTGCGCTCGTCACGCCCTGTTGCCTTTTCCAGATGCCGCACGGAGTACGCGAGGTGCCACACATACCAGGAGGGGCGCCCGTGTCGCCGCGCCAGGAGGATCGAGTTACGGGCGTGGTAGTACGACCGCCATGTTTCGCGTTCGTCGGTCGGGCGATGCGGTCCAAGAGCCGCGGCCCGGCCGGCCGATGTCTGTTGGCCGGCCACGGCCCGAGCCGACACGGCGTCGACGAGCACAGCGAAACCTCCTTGCCGGACCCGGCAGAAGAAGTCGAAGTCTTCGAGGCCGAAGAACCACTCCGGGTCGGGGACGATCCCGACATCAAAGACCGGTCGCGCCAGCAGCGTTGCCCCCCAACTGGCCACATCGACCGGGACTAGCTCGAGAAAGCTCCCGGCGGGAGGCACCAGGTTGACGGTGTGGGATCCCCGCCCCACGAACCGTCGCCCGTAGGCCACCACCGCTCCGACCGGGCTACCAGGCAATCGAGCGTGAGCCTCGGCCCGGCCCACAACGTCGGCCAGCCTCGGGCTGGGAAGCGAGAAGAGCCCCACGTCGTCCTCACACAGGTACGCCCAGTACACGGAAGGGTCGGCGAAGGCCGCCTCCATCCCGGCACCGAATCCGCCGGCCGGCCCGAGATTGCGGGGCAACCGGATCATTCGGACTCTGGCCTCTAGCGCGGCATCGTCGAGCCCGCCGCGTCCGTTGACCACCACCACGACACGGTCGGGGCGGAGACCTTCTCGCTCGATGAGTGAGCGCACCACCTCCGTAGCGAGTCGCGGTCTCCGATGAGTGAGCACCACCGCCGAAACTGATGCCGGTGCTGGCGGCGACTCTGCACCGGCCCCGTCCGACTGACCCCGCTGGCTCCTCACGTCTCCCCCACGTCGATAGGCTAACAACGGGAGGTTGAGGACTTCAGCGTGGCCGACGAGCATGATGTGAGCGATCGTCCGCTGATCAGCGTGGTGGTGCCGGTACGGAACGGCATGCCGTGGATCGAGCAGCAACTTCAGGCCCTGTCGGCCCAAGAAGTGCCGGGCGACTGGGAAGTCGTGGTGGCCGACAACGGCTCCGACGACGGGACTCGTTCGTGTGTGGAGCGGTGGTCCGAGCGCGACCCGCGCATCCGTGTGGTGGACGCCTCGGCTCGTCCAGGAGCGGGAGCGGCCCGCAACATCGGCGTCCAATCGGCCCGCGGCCGGATGCTGGCCTTTTGTGACGCCGATGACGTCGTGCTGCCGGGATGGCTTGCGGCCATGGTGGCGGCCCTGGCCGACTCCGACCTGGTTGCCGGGGTGTTCGACTTCAGCTCCCTCAACGGCGGCCCGACGTCGGATCCGACGCCCGCAGCCACCCGGCAGATGGGATTCCTCCCTTTCGCTCTCGGAGCGAACCTGGGCGTCCGCAGGGATGCCTTCGAAGCGGTCCACGGCTTCTGCGAGACCATTCCTCCGTCAGAAGACACCGACCTGTCTTGGCGACTGCAACTGGCCGGCTTCCAGTTCGCCGTGACCCCCGCGGCAGCGGTGGCGAAACGCGAGCACGCCGCCGGCAAGCCGACGTTCCACGCGGCCTGGGCCTATGGATGGTGCGCTGCGCTGCTGTTCAGGCATTACCGCGCAGAGGGCATGCGGCGCGACCTTCGTGGAGCCGCCAAGGCGTGGGTCTGGTTGGTCGGCGCCAGCCCCGGTCTGGTCAGACCCTCCCGGCGGCGTCAGTGGGTGCGGACGTTCGGCATACGGACCGGACGACTGGCCGGATCAGTGAAACACCACGCGTTCTTTCCTTAGCCCAACCTCTTCAGTCTGCAATGTGAGCTGATCGGTCCGCGTCGGCGGAATTTGCCCTTCCCCCGGTACCGATCACATCATCGAAAATGTTTTATGGCCTACCGACGCAGAGAGCAATGGCGAATGGGCTTCCTTGATGTTCGGGATCGCGTCCCGACTGCAGGTGGTGACACCGAGGCCGTCAGTCAATCTCCCAGGTGGTGCCCACGTGTAGTTGAGCCGCCACCATGACCCCTTCCGGCGGCTCGAGGATTTCCGGCCCGAAGGCATCGAAGGACGCAACGGGCTTCCATGGGAGCAAGGGGCTGTCGGCCCATTTGCCGAAGCTCGTCATCGCAGTCCACACGGAATAGTGGCTCCTGGGAAGTGGGATGTTGTGCAATCGGCATCTCACTTCGAAATCGCCGGAGGGAAACAAGCCGTGGTACTTCGTGATGAAGAGGGGAAACGCCGTTCCCAGCGAGATGCCGACGAAGAGATCGGCCTCGACCGACTCGGGCGAATTGAGGGTCATGCGGACTTCGGCGTCCTCCAGCGAGAGCACTGGTCCCCCGTCTGGGCCGGAGATGGACGACTTCAACACTTGGACGACACCGTCGTTGGAGGTGGCTACCGACGCATCCTCCTGAATGGATGAGCGGTAGAGGGCGGCCACTTCTCTGGTGGGACCCGCAGCCCTCACTTCAGCGTCGGCCAACCACAGCGCCTGTTGACAGGTGGCTTCGACTGAGGTGAGATCGTGCGAGACGTAGACCAGCGTGGTTCCCTGGCGAACAACCTCCTCAATCCGCTGGATGCACTTCTGCTGGAAATTGGCATCGCCCACCGCCAGCACCTCATCGACGAGAAGGATGTCGGGTTCCAGGAAGGCAGCGATGGAGAAGCCCAGCCGCATCTGCATGCCGAGGGAGAAGAACTTGACCTGGCGGTCGATCGCGTCGGCGAGGCCCGCGAATTCGACGATCTGATCGAATCGCTCGTGCGTGTTCTTGCGGCGCATGCCGAGTACCGCGCCGTAGAGGAAGACGTTCTCGCGTCCCGTGAGGTCGGGATGAATGCCGCTGGTCACGCTGAGGAGCGCACCCAGGCGGCCCTGCACCTGGCACATGCCGGCCGACTGGTACGTGACCTTGCTGATGATCTTGAGGAGTGTGGTCTTGCCGGAGCCGTTGATGCCGATGAGCCCCAAGGTCCCGCCGGGTTCCACGCTGACGTTGATGTCCTTGAGCACCCAGCGGTAGTCCCTGCGCGTTCCCTTGGTGAGCGTGCGGCGCATGCGGAGGAGCTGGTCGTAGAAGAGCGGCGCGGTGCGGTCAGCGCGGAACTTCTTCCACACGTGCTCGACGCGGATGGACCCGCTAGGCAATGTCGGCAAAGTTCACCTCGAACTGCTTGAAGAGTCGATAGCCCAGTGCCAGGTAGACGATGGTGCCGGCGATGGCCGCAATGAGAGGCCCGGGGACGGGATTGAGACCGAGGAGCATGGTGCGGCGGATGCCGTCGATCACGGGCCCCAGCGGGCTGAAGAACCCGTAGACGAGCTGCCACTTCTGCGGCACTCGATTGAACTGCCAGATCACCGGGGTGGCGAACAGCCCCAACATGATGATGATGGGAAGCACCTGGGCGAGGTCGCGCATCTGGATGATCAATGCGGACATCATGACGGTCAGACCGATGGTGAAGCCCAACTCGATCAGAATCAGCAGTGGCACCCAGACGGTCGTGGGATACGGGACGAAGCGATACAAGAAGAAGAGCAGCACTAGGGGAATCCACGCGAGGACCGAGTTCACCGCCGTCACCAGGATGGACTCGAGAGGAAAGCACTCCCGAGGGAACTGGGTCTTGCTCATGAGGTCGTGGTTGACGAGGAGCGCGTTGCCACCGGTCCCCAAGCTCTGGGAGAAGAACGTCCAGCACAGGATTCCGATGTAGGCGAAGATCGGGTACGGGACCCCGGGGATCCCGTTCGACGACGTTCGGGAGAAGATGATGGTGAAGATGCCCAGCATCGCCAGCGGGAAGAGCAGGGCCCAGAGCAGCCCCAGGGTGGCCTGCTTGTACTGGGCCCGGATGTCCCGCTCGGCCAAGGTGAAGATGATGTCGCGGCTCGCCCACAGGTCGCGGAGTGACGCTCCCAGCCGAGCTTGGTGATGATAGATCAGGTCGCTCGGTGGCTCCCTCGGCACCGACACGCCCTTATTCGCCCCGATGTTGCCCGCGGCCGAAGGTACCCCCCCCTCCGAGGGAGTCGGCAAGGTCATCGAAATCCGTCACCTCTCCGCCCGCCAACGCAGGCCCTCATTGACACCGACCTGAGATGTGACAGTATCGCGCACCCGCCAACTGCTGAGGAGCAGGGCAGGAAGGCTCCGGCGGTACTATCGCCTCGTGGGCGTTGAAGAGGGGTTGCCGACCCAGACGCCCGGCCGACCCCTGCGAGTGCTGCTAGTGATCAAGTGCCTCGGCTACGGGGGGGCCGAACGCCTGCTTGTGGACATGGTGGCGGCGGGGGATCAACGCCGGTTCCACTACGAGGTGGCATACGTGCTCCGGCACCAAGACGCCCTGGTACCGGCGATCAGGGCCGGCGGAACGCTGGTGCATGCCCTTGATGCCGGCCACAACGCCGATCTGCGCTGGATGTTGGCGCTCCGGCAGCTGCTGGTGAAGGGGCACTTCGACGTGGTGCACTTCCACCTTCCCTACGCAGCCGCTCTGGGACAGCTGGTGGTGGCTTCCCTGCCCCGGCCCGCCCGACCGGGCGTCGTCTACACCGAGCACAGCTTGTGGGACCGCGAGAGGTTCGTGAATCGAGCGTTGCTGCGTGCCTCGATGAGAAGTGGGGAACAGCTGGTGACGGTTTCACAGGCGGCCTACGACGCGCTTCCGGCACCCTTGCGGCGCCGAGCCACGACCGTGGTCCACGGTGTCGATCTGTCCCGCTCGGACTCACTCATCGCCCGCCGGGCAGAGCTCCGGGCCGTCGTGCGGTCCGAGCTCGGACTGGACGAGGGTGAGCTCCTGTTCATGACCGTGGCCAACCTCCGTCCCGAAAAGGGATACGAAGTGTTGCTGACGGCAGCCCGGTCCATCGCGGATAGCGGGCTCCCGATCCGGTTCGCCGCAGTGGGACGCGGCCCGTTGAGCACCGCCCTCCATGCGCGCCACGTCGACCTGGCGCTCGGGGACCGGTTCCAGTTCCTCGGCCAGCGCGACGATGTGCTGCAGCTGTTGGCGGGCGCCGACGCCTTCGTCTTGGCCTCTCTCCAAGAAGGACTGCCCGTCGCGCTGATGGAAGCAACGAGCGTCGGGTTGCCCATCGTCGCTAGCTCTATCGGCGGCGTGCCTCAGATCCTCGAGGGCGAAGTCGACGCCCTCCTCGTGCCTCCGGGTGACGTCGGCTTCCTGGTGGACGCCATGAAGCGGCTGGCGGCCGATCCGGAACTGCGGGAGCGTCTGGGGCGGCGGGCCAAGGTCCGGAGCTCGATGTTCGACATCGCCGAAGCCAACCGGGCGATTGGCGACATCTACCTCCAAGTGGCCGGCGCGCGTTGAGCACGCTGGTCGGGAAGAAGCTGGTCCACGTCACCACAGTCGACATGAGCTTGGCGCTGCTCCTCGGCCCACAGCTCCGGGCCTTTGCCGAGGCTGGCATGGAGGTGATCGGAGTGTCGGCTCCGGGACCGTTCGTACCTCAACTGGAATCGTGGGGCATCCGTCACGAGCCTTTGCGACATGCAACCCGGGCCATGGCCGTCGGCCAGGACGTCATGGCGCTCGCCGAGCTCTGGCGGCTCTTCAGGCGGCTCAGGCCCGACATCGTCCACACCCACAACCCCAAACCTGGCCTCTACGGACGGGTGGCTGCCCGCGCTGCCGGCGTGCCCGGCGTGGTCAACACAGTGCACGGCCTCTATGCCAGCCCGGAAGATCGGGTGTCGCGGAGGGCCGCGGTCTACGCCCTGGAACGGGCGGCGTCGCTCTGTTCGGGAGCGGAACTGGTCCAGAACGCCGAGGACTTGCATGTGCTGTCCCGTCTGGGCGTGCCGAGCCACAAGCTGGTGCTGCTCGGCAACGGCGTCGACCTCCAGCGCTTCCGTCCCGAAGGAAGCGAACAGGTTCGCCGACAGGCTCGGGAGGACCTCGGCGTTGACGCCGACGCGGTGGTGGTTGGAACGGTGGCGCGCCTGGTCTGGCAGAAGGGATACCACGAGCTCTTTGCGGCGGCCGAGCGACTGCGCCACTCACACCCCAACATCGTCTTCGTGGTTGTGGGGGGATCCGATCCCGACAAGGCCGACGCCATTCCGCCCGAAGAGCTGGCCGACGCCGGTCGCCGCGGGCGCATCGTCTTCGCGGGAAGCAGGGACGACATGGAGCACGTCTACGCTGGTTTCGACCTCTTCGTGCTGCCCTCCTACCGCGAGGGCTTCCCTCGTTCGGCGATGGAGGCGGCCGCCAGCGGCCTGCCGGTGATCGCCACGGACGTCAGGGGCTGCCGCCAAGTGGTCTCCCACGGACAGTCCGGATTGCTCGTCCCTCTGCACGACCCAGAGCGCCTGGCGACAGCAATCGAGGAGCTCGTGCTCGACCCCTCCCTCCGCCACCGCATGGGCTCCGCTGGCCGGCGCAAGGCCGAGGCCGAGTTCGACGACAAAACCGTGGTGGCCAAGACGTTGGACGCTTACGAACGGGTACTCGCCGCGACGCCCTCGACGAGGCGCCGGACGCCCTCATCGGCTGCGCGGCCGTCATAGCGCTCGTGGTAGTGCGTCTGCGCCGCCTCGGTGAGGCGCACGCGCAACGGGGCGTCGCGCAGCAGGCGCACCGTTGCCGCGGCGAACTGCTTGGGATCGTCGGCCAGCAGCAGATGCACACCGTCCTCCACGTCCAATCCCTCCGCGCCGAGTGTGGTGGACACCACCGGGACGCGGTGTGCGAAGGATTCAAGGATCTTTACTCGTGTCCCACCGCCATAACGGATCGGCACCACGGCCACCGATGCACGAGCCAGCTCCTCCTCCATGGAGGGAACTTGGCCGACCACGGTCAGCGTCCCCGGCTCGTGCAGCTGGGTCACACTCGTGGCGGGACGGCCGACCAGTCGTACCTCTGTCGCCGGAACGGCGGCCCGGATACGGGGCGCGATGGCGGTCGCCAGCCACTCGGCCCCGTCGATGTTGGGCGGGTACCCGAGGCTCCCCTGGAAGAGCACGACCGGCGGCCCATCCGCGGCCGGGTTCCCGGCCGGCCGCCGCGGCCGCGGGTAGGTGTTGGGGATGACGGTGACGTTGGACAGTGCGGACCTGGAGGCGTCCAGGTCGCTGGGGACCACGACCCGCTCAACCTGCGCCGCCAACGACCGCTGGTATCGGAGCCAGTCGTTGCCGTTAAGCCGGGTCTGGAACCGGGCCACGCGGGTCCGTACGGAGCCGAGCAAGCCGACGGATCGCAGCTGGTCGGTGAGCAGTTCGGCCCGGCGCACGGCCTTGACGTCCTCGAGATCCATCAGATCCACCACGGCCGGGCCAAAGTCGGGTCGTCCCGTCCATTCGTACGATTCCGCCGTCGAGAACCACACCAAGTCATAGGGCGGGTGAGCCCAGTCTCGCAGAGCGAGTCGAGGGGCTCGGTCGGCTCGGCCCATAATTACCTCGAGCGGGACACCCCGGCGCGCCGCCCATTCCATGCGCCACCGGAGCTGAGAAGACGTGCGGGGATACTGGACGCCCTTGGACCGCGACACAGCAACTGAGGGTGGCACAACAATCTTTGATTGGCGCTGTTCATGGAGGACGAACAGATCGAGTTCGGTCACCGATCCCATGGCCTCCACGACCTGGGCCAGACGGACGAGACCGCCATCGAGCGACGGCCACGGCACGTTGTGGGCCACCAGAAGGGACCTCACAGACCCGTCACTGCTCCTGCGTCTACCGCGGCCTGCGCAAGGGCGACGATTCGGCTCTCGACAACGTTGTGCTTGGACACGTCGAGGTAGCGCTCGTGCCCGCCCCCAACAAGCTGCTTGCGCAGAAGATCCGCTCGAGCAGTGCGACACGGGCCGTGCGACGTGAAGAGACGGAGCCGCGGCCCGCTAGTGTCCGGCCACGTGTACTCATGGGCAACCACCAACGTATGCATGTACACCCCCGAGACATGGCATCGAGACAGCAGCCTGACCGGCCTCCTCCGTCGCCTCAGGCCCGGCAACGTAGCAGAACCGCGTGGGCTGGCCTGCACGGACATGACTGCTACCGTGCGTCGCTGCCGACCTGGACCATGAGGGAAGCTTGGAGATGACGGCGCACCTCGCGAAGGACGACTGCCCGTTGGTCGTGCACGTCATCCCCTCGCCGCGTGGCCGAGGTGCCCAACGCGCGGCGCGCATCCTGATCGACCGACTCGATGAACCCGGAGTGGTACGCCACCGTCTGCTCGGCCTCTTCGACGGACCGCCCGAGGTGGAGATCGACTTGCCCCTCGGCCAACCAGGAGGCAGCCACCCCGCCGAGGGGTTCGAGCCACGTCTCGCGCTCCGATTGCGGAAGGTGCTGGCCCAACTCGATCCGGCAGCAGTGGTCGCCCATGGCGGCGACGCGATGAAATACGTCGTGCCGGCGGTCGTTGGCACCGGGCGCCCGTTGGTCTACTGCGTCATCGGGACCTACGCGGGTCCCCCAGCGCTGCTCCACGTGTGGCTGTGGAGGCGCATCATGGCCCGCGCGAATGTCCTGGTTGCCGTCGGCGACGAGGTGCTCGAAGAGTGCACCGGACGCTTCCGGGTGTCCCCACAGCGAGCGATCATGATCCCGAACGGCCGGGATCCGTCGCGGTTCCGCCCCCAATCGGAGTCAGCCGAGGCCGACGTTGCCACGCTTATCTTCGTGGGTGCCCTGACACCGGGGAAACAGCCCGGTCGCTTCGTCGAGGTGGTCCGCCACCTGCGAGGCGAGGGCCGTGCCGTCCGCGCGCTGATCGTGGGCGATGGGCCGCTCGCGGGGACGCTCGAGCCTCTGGCGGCGGCCCAGGGGATCGAGCTCCTCGGTCCTCGTTCGGACGTGCCCGAACTCCTCCGACACTCGGACGTCTTCGTGTTCACCAGCCGACCCACTGGCGAGGGAATGCCGGGCGTCCTCATAGAAGCGGGCCTGAGCGGCCTCCCGTCCGTGTCGACGCCGGTGCCTGGAGCGGCCACCGTGCTCTGCGACGGATGCACAGGGTTGATCGTCGACGACTCGGCTGCCACCATGGCCGCGGCCGTCGGACAGCTCTTGGACGACCCGGACCGCCGGGCAACTATGGGGGCATCGGCACGCCGGCGGTGCGCATCCGCGTTCACCCTGGACCTGATGGCCCAGCGTTGGCGGGCCGCCCTACAACCGATGGTGGACGATCACGCGCGCACCGCCCGCCCTGGGACGGGTGCCCCGGCCCGGGCCATCGACCTCTGGCGCGCGATGCGATCCCGGCGCCGCAGCTCCCAGACGTAGCGGGGCGGTCGGTGGCGAGGGCCCCGGGGAATGCACAACAGCACGAGGAAGAACGGCAGCATGACCGTCGCCTCCCGCGTGATTAATCCGAGGTTGCCCAGCGCGGCGAAGTAATACGCGAATGAAGCGGTGTAGAAGCCGCACATGATCACGTAGGGGCGAGCGAGCGCCGCCCGGAGCACCATGCGCAGCTGGCGGCGTGACGCGATCACCACTGCCAACAGCACTGTGTTCTCCGTTGCCTCGAGCCACTGCCCGCTGCCATGGGCGTTGAACGGCAAGGGATCGAACATGACGACGAACACATCTTTGGGGAAGTAGAGGGGATTGCTCGAGTACGTGATGCCGCTGCTCCCGAACCCGTTGCCGGGACCGGAATTGTTCTTTGAGATCTGCGAGAGATTGATCGAGCCGTTGGTGGCTCCGGGCAGGAAGTGGAGCGTCACGAAGAGGGCGGCGGCGACCATCGCTCCGAGAAAGAGGAGGGAGACGGTGCGGCGCGCTCCCCCCAATCGCGCGCTGGGACTCGCCGATCGGAAGAGCATGGCTATGGTCAAGCCACCCAGAGCCAGCAGCTGCTGATTGGGCCTGATGAACGCGCCGCCCGCGGAACCGGCGATGACCAACAAGTAGCCACCGCGACGATGGGCGAGGATCCGTGCGCATCCGTAGGCTGTCACGCCGAGCAGGAAGGTCATGAGCGCTTCCTTGCTCACATCCGAGGTCCAAAAGACAAGGCTGGGAAGGAAGAAGATCAGGTACCCGTAGCGGTGGCTGCCTGCACCGCTGAAGGTGAGCGTGAAGGCGCGGAAGAAGAAAACGATCCCGATGAAGGCGAGCCAGCTAAAGACAAGGAAGGCACCCGCCTGATTGAGTCCGATGATGGCGAAGACCGCGCCGGCCACGATGCTCACTGCGCCGCTGGAGACGATCCCCTGGAGATGGGCCGGCGCGACCGAGAAGTCGAAGTGGCGAAATCCCGGCCCCAGCACGGCTCCCTGGGAGACGTAACGGGTGTAGTCGGCGATTCCCCCGTAGAGGTGGTCGACGACCCAGATTTGCAGTGGGGCGGAGATCAGATGGAGGAGCAAGCAGGCCGTCAGGGCTTTGGCGATCCACGGATCGCCCTCGAGCTCGGTGACGCGCCGGATGATGAGGCGTCCGAGGGTGAAGAGGACTACCGCGATGAAGAACGCGACGATCGGCTGTGAGTTGATCATCGTCGGTTGGGCGTGAGGACTGGCCGGCCCCGACCGCTCAGGCCCCCGGGCGTGGGTAATGGACCACGAACTCGTCGTCGTGCGGCGTTGCAGGAGCGACACTGGCAGACTCGACGATGGGGAGTTCTTCTGTCGAATCCCCAATCAACTGATCGTCTGCCGGCTCGAGTTGCGAGCCTGTCGTCTCGACTTCTGAGTCGACCCCCCAGATGTAGCTCTCCGGAGGAGGGCCGGCAGTGAGGGCCATTCCGACGACCGGGGCGCCCAGTCGCTGCAGCGCCGCCCTGGTCCTGCGCACCTCGTCCACGGTCGTTGTCTGGCGCTCAGCGACGACCAGCACCACGTCGACCAGCGGGGTCAGTCCCTCTCCGTGGTGGACGGAGAGGTAGGAGGGGACCTCGAGGATCACCACGTCGACGAGCTGACGCAGCGCGGCGAGCACGTCCGGCACGCGGATTACGACCTGCGCCGGGTGCTCGACGAAGTACCGCAAGTCCAGGCGTGACACGCCGGGAACGCTGGTCTCCCCGAGCCGGTCCGCAACGTCGGCCGGGCTCAACGGGCCGGCCACCAAGCTGCCGCCCTCCACCTCGGTCGAAGAAGCCGCGCCATTTGGATAGGACGGCCAGTGCTTCCACCAGAGAGGCGTGGTTTGGGGCAGTTCAGAATCGTCTTGGGGCGAGCCAAGGCCGGAGGTGCTGATGAGCGCCACGCGCTGACCGGTCTCGGCACAGACCGTGGCCAGGCTGAGAGCCACATCTTCCAGGGATGGCTCTGGCCCCGCTGAGGTGATCATCACTACCCGGCGGGCCACGTGGCGGGCCGCGGGTCAGGTCCGTACTCATGACCTCCCTGCTTGACCCGACTGGCCCCCGTTACCAGAGACCAGCACCGGGTCCTCTCCGTCGTACAAACGCTCGTTCTGCTCTGACGGTGGCAGGGGTAGAGGTTCGCGGAAGACTGACAGCCAGAGCATGCGGTATGGCTCAGTCGAATCGCGCGAGTGGAGCGGGATCTCGGCGACGATCGGGTAGCCGAAGGCTGCCTGGGCGCGCTTGGCCGTCTGCACACGCTTGTCCAGCAAAAAGAGTCCCAGGGCCGCCAGGGCTCCCACGAGCAGGCCGATCCCCAGACCGGCTCCGGCACGCACCGGGGTGCTGCTGGTAGTCGTGCTCGGCGTGACCTGGCTCACGAGCGCCGCCGAGGGTGCTTGCAGCACCTCGAAACCACTGCTCGGCGACTGGACGACGAGGTTCGCCAAGGCGGTCTGCAAGGCATTCACCTGAACCTCGAGAGCCTGGACCGAGAGGCCAGGGGGAAAGTGGTTCGTGAGAATTTCGGACTCGATGGAGAGCAGCGTCGATTCCGTCTGCTGCTCAGCCCCTTGTAGTGACCCTTGCGCCACGGAAGTCAGTTCGTTACTCAACGCCGTGTCGTAGGCATTGCCGAGGGCCAGCGCCTGGGCACTTGTCGGCGCCGTGACCTTCACGTCGATGACACCGGCCTGGCCACTGCTCGCAGCTCCATTCCCCCCCGTGGTCTCCGGTGGTCCGAGGAGGGAAATCTGGCCCCGGACCACATAAGGCGGCTCGTTGAGGTGAGCGAGATTGCTCGTCTGGGTCATGACCGTGTCGGTGCCCGCGTAGTAGAGGATCTGGTCGGGGCTGATACCCCCTCCGAAGAGGTTGGAGCCGCCCGTCGGAGGGGGAGGAGCAGCTCCGAAGCTGGACGTCGACACCCAATAGCTCTGGCTTGCGAGCCGCGTGTGCGCTGGGTCTGGGCAGTAGCAGCCCCACCGCCAATCCCACCAGGCCGAAGATGGCGATCAACCACCAGCCCCGGACAAGTGCATTCCAGTAATCGGCCCGCTCCATCACTCTCCCCACATCTCGTGCCCACTTGTGAAGGTCAAGTGAACGTGCAAATTACCAGCGATGGCGCACCGTTAAACATCGGCGGCAATCCGCGCACTGCGGAGACCACTGTTGTTACCTCTGAGAGGTTCGATGGATCCGCGCCCCATCGAACATGCCCGCCACGGCATGAATTCTGGCATCCGGGTGGGACGTCAAGATAGAGCCGACCGGACCTTTTGCATCCTATAGACCCGACTTGCCCGAATTTTAACACAACGTTTCGACAACAACGACCGTTTGGCTTGCACCCGGTTCCAGCTGGAAAACGGCGGCGACACAGTGACGAGCGGCGGACTGCATTGTGCGCCACGGGGCGCTGCCATTGAACCGGTTCGAGATCGGCTCCCAGTGACCGGAGAGGCTTTCGATTCCCAGATCGGCCCCTCGGACACGTGCACATTCAGAGGGGCACGCGCTAGATTTGCATGCGGTACGGGGGAAAGAGGCACGCGTTGGTGCGACGGCATCGTTCGATGTTCGGCAGCGTTTCCGATGTTCGGCACACCGCGGTGTGACGCGGTGACTGATCCCGTTCGCCATGACGGCCGCTCTGAGTCTGCGATCGCATCGAGCCAACAGGTGACCCGCGCCGACGCGAACCTTTCCTCTCGGATCGCCGTGGCGGCCAGCCGGGTACGCGCTGTGCTCCTCTTTATGGTTCTCGACGCCTTCTGCGTGGTGGCGGCGTACAGCGCGTCGGAAGTCTTCTACTGGCGCAACATCGCCCCGAGCGCGTATGGCTGGCACTTTGAGGCTTTCGTGCTCGTCGTGGTGGTGGTGACCCTGGTCTGCAACCGGATGTACGGGTTGTACGGCCGCATGTGGCAACACGCCGGACTCGAAGAAGCACGTCAGATGGTCTTCTCGACGGCAACAGTTGCCGCGATCCTTGCACTCCTCTCGCTCTTCATTCGACTCGCGGGATATCAGCTGGTGCACTTTTCGGTGGTAGTGGTCGGTCTGATCTTCGCGACCGCCGGCATGAGCCTGATCCGCTTTCACTCGCGGATCTTCGCCTGGCAGCGCGGCTCGAGGGGGAGCGGCCTGCGGGTGGCAATCGTTGGGAGCCGCGGCGCGGCCGCGACGGCCGTGCGCGAGATGCTCCGTCACCCCGACGCCGGATTAATCCCGGTAGCCGTGTTCGACGACGACACATCGGTGCACGGCAAGTCGCTGGTCGGGGTTCCGGTGGTAGGAAGAATCAGCGACATTCCTGCCGCCACGAGCCGCTACATGCTCCAGGAAGTGCTCCTCGCGATACCCAACGCCTCGCCGGAGATCATCGCCGACGTGCTGCACTCGGCAGAGGCAGCCGGAATCAGCATGAAGGTGCTCCCCACCATGACCGACCTGGTCAAAGGCCCGATCGGCATGTTCGCCATTCGCAGGGCACGAGAGCCCAGCATCGAGGACCTGTTGGGCCGAACCCCGGTCGCGACCGACCTCGAAGGGGTTCGCCGGTCGCTCGAAGGTCACCGAGTCCTGGTCACCGGGGGCGGTGGCTCCATCGGTTCGGAGATCTGCCGCCAGGTCGCCGGATTCGGCCCCGACCTGCTCGTCCTTCTCGATCACGATGAGACCCACCTTCACGACACCGTGTCGGAACTCGACGGACCTTGCCACACAGCCCTTGTCGACATCAATGACCGCGCCGTGCTCTTTGATGTGTTCGAGCGCTACAGACCCGATGTGGTGCTCCACACCGCCGCCCACAAGCACGTTCCGGTGCTGGAGGATCACCCGGTTGAAGCAGCGCGGACCAATGTGTTCGGCACCCTCAACGTGATCGAGGCGTCGGCTGCGGTCGGGGTCAGTCGCTTCTTACTGGTCTCGTCCGACAAGGCCGTGCAACCTTCGAGCGTTATGGGTGCTTCCAAGCGGCTGGCGGAACAGGTGTTGTTGAGTCGGTCGCCTGAGAACGGCATCTACTGCGCCGTGAGGTTTGGCAATGTACTGGGAAGCCGGGGCAGCGTCATTCCCACATTCGCCGCGCCAGATCGCTTCCGGTGGCCCTGTCACCGTGACCGATCCTCGAATGAGCCGGTTTTTCATGAGCGTCGAAGAGGCAGTGCAACTCGTGCTCCAGGCATCCCTGCTGTCGGAGGGTCGGGACATCTTCATGCTCGAGATGGGCGAGCCCGTCCCCATCATCGATCTCGCCCGCCGGATGATTCAGCTGTCGGGTGCGCGGGTCGACGTAGATATCCGGATCAAGGTCACGGGCATCCGACCCGGTGAAAAACTCGAGGAGGACCTTCGGGAATCAGACGAAGAAGTCATGGAGACCGAGCACCCGTCCATCTCCCGGCTGCTCCCCGTCACCGCACCGACGGCGTGGTTCAATGCCTGTATGGGGCAGCTCGCCGACGCCACGCGTCGAGGCGACGCAGACATGGTGCGCCGACTTCTCTTCGCCGTCTCGGGCTCGCCGCTTGGCGATCTTCCCGGACCGACCACGCTTGGGGTGGGAGTTGACGGCGATCATCAGCTGTCACTCCCCAGTGCGCACCGCCGGCACGGGTCCGCGGCGTCTGCCCCCAAACCGGCGGGTACGTAGATGGATGATGCCAGGCCGGATCGCCTGGTCGTCGTCGGCCAGGGCTACGCGGGTCTGCCCGTTGCGATGCGGGCGGTCGAGGTCGGCTTCGATGTCGTCGGATTCGACATCGACGCGACCAGGATCAAGCGCCTGGCCGCCGGGGAGTCACATGTCGAGGACGTGTCCAGCAGCGTGGTTGCAGGAGCACTGGCCACGGGGCGCTATGAGCCCACGGACGACCCGAAACGAACCCACGGATTCGATGTAGCGGTCATCGACGTCCCTACTCCCCTGAGCGAGGGCGTCCCGAACCTCTCGCACGTCGTCGACTCCGCCAAGATGCTCGCCGCGTCGTTGAGCGACGGAGCCACTGTAATTCTCGAATCGACGACGTACCCCGGGACCACGGAAGACGTGGTTGCAGGCATCCTCGAAGAGGGATCGGGGCTCGTCGCCGGGCGTGACTTCCATCTCGGATACAGCCCGGAGAGGATCGACCCTGGCAACGCTACCTGGCGCTTCGCCAACACCCCAAAAGTCGTCTCGGGCATCGACAAGCGCTCACTAGAGGTCGTGCAAGCCTTCTTCGATCGATTGGTCGAGCGGACGGTCGCTGTGTCGGGCACTCGGGAGGCTGAACTCACCAAGCTGTTGGAGAACACCTTCCGCCACGTGAACATCGCACTGGTCAACGAATTGACCGTCTTCGCAGAGGCCATGGGCATCGACATCTGGGAGGCCATCGACGCTGCATCGACCAAGCCATTCGGCTATCTCCGGTTCACCCCCGGACCCGGGGTGGGAGGACACTGCCTACCTATCGATCCCAGCTACTTGTCGTGGAAAGTGCGCCGGAGCCTCGGGCAGCCGTTCCGGTTTGTAGAGCTAGCCAACGACATCAACGCCCACATGCCCGACTATGTGGTCGCCAGGCTGACCCTGGCACTCAATAGGGACAAGCGGTCAGTCAACGGCTCCCGGGTGCTGTTGCTGGGCCTGGCCTACAAACCGAACACGGGGGACATCCGCGAGTCGCCCGGCATGGTGATCGCCCAGAGTCTCAGGTCGCTCGGCGCCGAAGTCCGGGTTGCAGACCCGCATGTGGCCTCAGGCGCCGCCGACGTACCGCACGTCGAATTGACAGCAGAAGAGGTCCAGCAGGCCGATGCGGTGGTGGTCGTGACAGATCACGACGCGTTCGACTACGACATGGTCCGGGATCGAGCGCGGTACGTTCTCGACACCAGAAACCGAATCCGGGGACCGCGCGTCGAATCGTTGTGATTGCCTGTCCCCTGCGGTGAAGGTGGTCGTCACCGGCGGTGCCGGATTCATCGGCGCCAATCTCTGCCGGATGCTCAGCGGGGAGGATTTCGTCGACCACGTGGTGGCTCTCGACGACCTCTCGACCGGCTCGCGTCAGAACCTGGCCGACTCACCCTCGGTTGAGTTCCGGGAGGGCTCCATTCTGAACACCGAGGACCTTGACGCCGCGATGGAGGGGGCTGCGGCGGTCGTCCATCTGGCCGCCCGCCCGTCGGTGGCCCGCTCGCTGGACGATCCCATGGCCACCCATCAAGTCAACGCCACCGGGACTTTGATGGTGCTGGAATCGGCCCGGCGCCATGGCATGCCCCACGTCATCGTGGCGTCCTCGTCGTCCGTGTACGGCGCCAATCCCGACTTGCCCAAGCGGGAAGATATGGCGCCCATGCCGGTCAGCCCTTATGCCGCCAGCAAGCTCGCCACAGAGACGTACGCACTCTCCTACAGTCGATCGTTCGGGCTCCCCGTGCTGGCCTTCCGCTTCTTCAACGTCTTTGGTCCGCTGCAACCGGCCGGACACGCCTACGCGGCCGTGGTGCCCGCCTTCGTCTCGAGCGCCCTGGCCGGGGAGCCGCTGCCGGTCCACGGAGACGGTACCCAGACCCGCGACTTCACGTTCGTCGACACCGTGGTCTCCGTACTCGCCAGTGCCCTTCGCCGCCGCGTGGCCGATCCCAGGCCAGTGAACCTGGCCTACGGATCGCGGGTCTCGCTTTTGGAGTTGATCGAGGCGCTCGAGACGATCGTGGGCCACAAGCTTCCCCGCGATCATGTCGGGACGCGGGCGGGCGATGTGCGCGACTCGCAGGCCGATCGGACGCGCCTCGGTGTCATGTTCCCCGAGATCCGACCGACACCACTGCAGGAAGGATTGCGGGCCACCGTGGCATGGTTCCAAGAGACGCTCTGACGAGCCCCGTCGCCAGCGGAACCCGGGTGGTGCTTCTGGCGGGTCCGGGTTACAGCACGGACATCGTTGCCAGCTTCCTCGCGTCTCGGGTGCCGGACTTGGTCGTGGTCGTGGAGGATCTGCCGTCTCGCCTGCAGATGGCACGCCGAAGAGCACGACGAGTGGGATGGCTCGGCGTCGCGGGCCAGGTCCTCTTCGTCACAGGGCTGCAGCCCATCCTCCGACGCCGGGGGGCGCGACGTCGGGCCGCCATCTTGGGCGCAACCACGGTCGACGCGACGCACCGACCCCCACGACACCGGGTGTCGTCGGTCAACGATGAGAAGACCATCGCGCTCCTCCACTCCCTTCGGCCAGCCGTGGTCGTGGTTCACGGGACTCGGATTATCGCTGCCACGGTGTTGGACTCCCTGGGTTGCCCGGCGATCAATATGCATGCCGGCATCACTCCCCGCTACCGAGGTGTGCACGGCGGATATTGGGCGCTTGCCGAGCAGCACCCCGAGTGGGTTGGCACCACGGTGCACCTGGTGGATCCCGGAATCGACACAGGTCAGATCCTCGATCAAGTCACCTTTGAAGTCACCGGCGAGGACACGATCGCCACGTACCCTGATCTGCATCTGGTGCACGGTCTCCCTCTGCTCGGAGCGCAGGTGGACAAGGTGATCGCCGGAAAGAGGCCCGAGCCGAAGACGACGGGCATCGCCCCCGGCTCGGGCCTCTATTACCACCCGACACTCTGGGGGTACCTCTGGCGCCGTTGGCGCCAGAGGATCCGCTGAGCGGCTCCGCCGTTCGCGGGACATCGATCCTCGGGCCGAGCACCCCTGCGATCCCATCCGCCGAGCGTCCACTACGATCGGGTTGCCGGAGGGCCGTGACGACCCGGGGCCGATTCGGGGCACAGCCAGTGCGACGAGGAGCGATGCTGTGAAGAGACGGGGAGGCTGAGCATGCCCGACCGGCCCGGGGCCCTGGTCATTTCGCTCGACTTCGAGTTGCACTGGGGCATGCGGGACCACGTGGCACGGGGGGACGCCGTGTTCGTCCGCCTCACCGAGGCTCGCCGAGCGGTCCAGGGCCTCGTGACCGTTTTCGGGGCGCGGCAGATCCGTGCCACCTGGGCCACCGTTGGATTCCTCTTCGCCACGAATCGCGGTGAGCTCGAAGCTCACCTGCCAAGCGAACGACCAATGTACGCGCGGTCCGAGCTCGATCCCTACGTCGAGAGGATCGGACTCGACGAGGACGATGATCCCGAACACTTGGCCGGCTCACTGGTCGAGCTGATCAGTGCCAGCCCCGGCCAAGAGGTGGGGTCGCACACGTTTTCCCACTATTACTGCCTCGAACGCGGGCAGAACGAGACCACGTTTCGGGCCGACCTGGCGTCGGCACAGTCCATTGCCCGTTTGCGAGGGTTGGAGCTGACCAGCCTGGTACTCCCCCGCAATCAGTGGAATCCAGCGTACGCGGGCGCTGTCCTCGACCAGGGGTTCCTCTGCATCCGGGGCCCCCAGCGCTCGTGGGCTCACCGAGCCCGACCAGGCGGGGATCGGAGCGTTGTTCGCCGCGGCGCCAGGCTCGCCGACAGCTACATCGGCGTCACACCTCCACCGGCGACGGAGTGGAGCGACGTTTTCCTGCCTTCAGGTCTGTGCGACGTGCCGGCCAGTGCCTTCCTGAGGCCGTTCGACCCCGCTCGCAAGCACCTTGAACCGCTGCGTTTCTCGCGGTTGCGCTCGGGGATTCGCCATGCGGCTCGCCGCGGCCGGATTTTTCATCTGTGGTGGCATCCGCACAATTTCTCTCAGCACCAATCGGAGAATTTCGCGGTGCTCGAGCAAATACTCGACGAGTTCGAACGGATGGCCGCCGTCGAGGGTATGCAGTCGCTGACCATGGCCGATGTCGCGGCCATGGTGACACCATCGACATCGGGCCGAACTGGTGATCCTCCATGAAGAGCCACGGTTGCCCCCCCGGAAGCAGAATGATGTGGAGGGGCGGGGCCCCGGTGGGGGTCAGGCGGTCATCGGTGAACGACACGTCTGACGAGTGAAGACGGCACCGCAGGAGGGAGAACTGCGAAGGGAGGGGCCACGCGGCCTGCGACGAGTCGCCGTTCCCGCATTTGACAGGCTGCCCGCTCCGGCCAGGCGATCGATCCTTCACGCCTTCGGTAAGTACGCGCCATGGGAGGACGGCTTCGACCCAACGCCGCCACAAGCTGCGGGGAACGAGGTCACTGGGGCACCCGACTTCGTAGGCATTGGCGCACAAAAGGCGGGGACGACCTGGTGGTTCGACGTCGTGTGCGCTCACCCCGGCGTCTACTCGCGCGACGACATCCACAAGGAGCGCCACTTCTTCGGCCGGTACGCCACCCGCCCCTTCGGCCCGGCGGACCGTGCGCTTTACCTCGGCTGGTTTCCGCGGCCTCCTGGGAGCCTGACGGGCGAGTGGACCCCCGACTACATGCACCTTCCTTGGGTACCCGCCCTCCTCGCTCAGGCCGCTCCTGAAGCACGCCTTTTGGCGCTTCTGCGCGACCCCGTCGAACGGTTCCGCTCAGGGCTCGCTCACCAACGCCGCGACCGCGGAAGGCTCACGGTCGAGGCATGTCAGGATGCAGTCGCCAGAGGCTTCTACGACGACGCAATGCGCCGATGGGTTGCGCACTTCCCGCAGAATCAGATTCTCGTGTTGCAGTACGAGCGTTGTTTGGCCGATTCCGCCGGCCAGCTCGCCCGCACGTACGGCTTCCTAGGGCTGGAGCCGTTCGTCCCCGACGGCATAGGGAACCGAGTGAACGCCACGCCCCACACTTTCGATCTGAGCGAAGACGTCAGAAGGCGGCTCGTCGAGCTGTACGCGCCCGATGTGCGCGCTCTGTCGACGCGCTTCCCGGACATCGACCTCAGTCTGTGGCCCAACTTCTCAGGCCTCGATGCTCAATGAGAGAACCGGTGGGTTCAGCATCGAAGAAGGCGTCGAGGGGCCTGACGGATCTCTCAAGTCGGCCACTCGGATTTTAGGTATCCACCAGTACGGCACGATGGCCCACCGATTCCTGCGGTGGCGACACCATCGAGATCGGGAGGACACACCTTGGAACGTGGTGAACGGCGGCGGCGCAGCGTCGACGCGGTTTGGCGGTCCACCTGCGCCACGTACTTCCGAGATCACGTGTACGTCCCCACCATCGACCCCGCGGGTGACCCAAACGCCAGCGCGACCCACGCGTCCCCTGCGTCGTGCCGCGCAGACTCGTAAGCTCAGGCACCTGGTACCCTCAGAAAGCCACGGGCATCTGGTAAATCCAGGCCTAACGACAGAGTGAGCATCGGGGGCCGTTCCACGATGTCAGAGGGACAGGGACGCCGAATCGTGGCGCTTGTGGTCACGCACAATGCCCCGCAGTCGCTCGCTCGCTGCCTGTCCGCCATCGGCGCCCAAGCCGAGGTACCAGCCAGAATCGTCGTCGTTGACAATGCGAGCCAACCACCAGTAGCGGCCTCATTGCTCCCCGAATCTGGTCCTTCGGTGCAAGTCATCCGGTCGGAGGTGAACGGTGGGCCGGCCGGTGGATGGGCGATTGCGCTCCGCTACTTCTTGGCCAATGACTTCACCCACGCCTGGCTGATGGATGACGACATTGTCCCAGAGCCGAAATGTCTCGCCAACTTGTGGGATGCGGCGAGCGACGCACCGACATCAGCCTTTGTGTTCCCGATTTCAATTCAGCCCGATGGTTCGGTCGGCCGTTGGGGCTCTTGGTGTGGCTTCTTGATCTCTCGGGAGATCGTGGAGACGGTGGGGTTGCCAATGGAGGCGCTGTTCTGGTGGGCGGAGGATGCCGAATACTGCGAATGGCGAATCCCCCAGGCAGGGTTTTTACGTCGCGTCATCGATCAGGCCGTGGTGCATCACGATGCCATCCGCCAGGGAGGGGACATCCCGACGTGGAAGTACTACTACGAGGCCCGCAATATGTTGTATTACCACCTTCATGTCATGCACAGGGTGGGCCGCTATCCGAAGAAAATCACGCGCCTAGTTTTTAGGGCCTTTGTGCGCCAGAAGAAGGATCGGATCGGTTGCATCACCGCGACTTGCCGAGGTCTGTACGACGGAGCATTCGGGCGCCTCGGCATCCGCTATCAGGTGACCTCCGTTCGCGAGCGAGATCTCTCGCCGTCCGCGGCCCCACCTGAAGTCCCGTGAGGGTGGCAAAGAGCTCAGGTCGCGAGGAGGAGCTGTCCACCTTTATCGAGGACGCTTGGAGGGTCGCAGACTTCGTGCTCTAGCACTGGTCACAACGAACGCCACGAGGAGCGTCGCGAAGAAGCCGAGACATATCCGACATCCCGCTCGCACATCCGATGAGAACCGGTGCACACCGGACTGGAGCGCTTCGCCGCGAAACGCGGCGAGCTCGGCTGCCAGGTCAGCCCTGTTCCACAACGTGACACCGTGGGAGCTCGCCGCCATGACGGCCTCTTGGGAGTAGTCCGATGACGTCACCACCAGAGCTCGGGCTACCCCATAGTGGGCCTTAGCGCCGACAGCCTGATGCACCGCGTCACGGCGGACCACGCCGCTCCACCGTCGCACCTGCACGATCGTGCGTCCATCGGGATCATCGAGGAGCAGGTCGGCGCCGATGTGCCCGCGAGCACGCAGCCGGGCAACTCGGTAGCCCTTGTTTGCGAAGAAGTGCTCGAGGAGAACCTCCAATTGCCGACCGGTCATGGCGTCGATGGCCGCCATGCCCGAGCGTTGAAATTCCTCGTGTTCGTTCGCTCCGCGACCACCGAGTCCCGCCACGCCGGCGAGGATGAGCGCAAGCGGGCCCAGCACGAACAGAACTCGGCCGTCGGGCCCCAGCGCCGCACCAATGGCGAGCAGAGCTGCGCCAGCAATGGCAACGACGCGCGCAGGGTGCCGACGCAAGAAGGACTCGGCCATGTTCGTCCGGGAGGGGTTCCGGCTCGAGCCACGCTGACGCGCTCCGCGGGGCGGACCCGTTGTACCTGATCGCCCGGGAGCCTCGCCGGTGTTTCGCACAGCTTGGCGAGAACCCGTGTCGCGGGCCGAACCGGTCTTCGGGCCCGTCGGCGCCGTTCGGACGATTCCGTCCACCGTGGCCAGCGACCGATCGTAGGCGGCCCGACGGGCGGGATCCGACAGCACCTCGTACGCCTCTTGGACTTGGCGGAAGAGGGCAGGGGGGCCGTCGAGATCGGGGTGGATCCTCTGAATCAGCTTGCGGTACTTGGCCTTGATCTCAGCCGGCGGGGCCGTGGACGACACGCCCAAGATCTCGTAGTAGGTATCGCTCTCCACTCCTCAACTATGCCATTGGTGGTCGTCTGACACCCTCTTCCATGCCCGGCAGCGCGAAAGCCGTGGAACCGTTCAGGCCGTCGCGTTCGGAGTGTTGAGCACAGGCATCTTCAGCGCCGCCTCGACCTCGTTGCGCGGTGGTGGGTCAGGGCTCAGCGGACCACCGGAAACCGGCGTCATCCAGATGTGCATCATGGGCTGGGTCACGTGCTTCACGCTCCCCGCTGCGCACGAAGAGTTGGCGTCGTTGCCCACGACGCGGCCCCCGCTGAAGCACAGGTTGGTGTGGATGTGCCACTGGGTCAGGCAGCCACCTGGCTGGGGCGGCGTTTGCCCCACAGGGACGAGGTACATGGCGGCGGAGAGCACCGCGCCATGAGCCGTGTTCACGTAGACCAGCGCGGGAATCGCGTTGGGGTTCAACGCTTGGCCCGACCAGTAGCTCGACGGGTTGATGTAGTGCACGATCCGCGCGCCGGTCGGTGTGACCGGCACGTACCCCGACGCGACGGCCGCGGCCAGGCTGGTGTACCTCCGTGCCGCAGCCACCGTCTGGTCGACGAGAGCGACCGCCGCCTCTTGCTGCACCGCCGTCGGTCGGGCGGTGCAATTCGGTTCTGCCATCGCCATGCCGGACGCCATCGTGGCCATCGTGTCGGGCCACTCGATGTTTCCCGCCGGAGAGGTGCTCAGCAAGGAGAGCGCCGTTGTCGCTGGAGCGGAGGATCCCGAGCCCGCCATGCCCGCCATAGCAGAGCCGGATGGTCCGCTCGACGCGGCCGAAGAGGAGGAGGCGCTCGACGAGCCGGCCGGGGCGGACGCCGGCCTCGACGTAGGGGCAGCCGCCGTCGCTGGTGCCGCGGTCGCCGTGGTCCCGGCGATCACGTTCGTGCCGAGGAGGGAGAGCAGGGCGAACGGGACCGCGGCCAGCGCGACAGCGTACTGGCGCGCCGGAAGCGAAGGCCGCGCAGGTGAGAGCACGACCAACGCGGCCGCCGCCTCGATGGTTGTCGCGACGAGACCAACCAAGTCCATGGTCTCCCAACCCTTCACGATGTAGAGGGCGTAGAAGCAGGCGGTGCCGCCGAGCATGGCCACGGAGACGAGCCGCCAGCGGCGCCGGGCGGTGAACGTCCACCAAAACGCCGCAGCGAATCCGACCGTATCGACCACGAAGAGGATGGCCACAACCCGGGCATCGCCCCAGTGGGTGGGGACAATGACCGCGTGCACCACAGCACCGACCAGCGTTGCGAACAGCACGACCTTGGCGGTGAAACCAAGGCCGTCGAGCCGGCCCTTCGCTCGTTTGGCCCAGGGCACCCGGCGCACCGACAGCGCCTGCAGGGCGGCCAACGCCGTCCAGACCACGGGGCCGATGAGCACGAGGGCCACGAGACCCGGCATGTGCTCGTTCGCCACCGAGAGCACCCCGTTCGAACCCGTCATGTGCATCACCATGTCCCGCATGGCGGACCACCTTTCCTGCCCTCTTGCAGGGTACGGAGGGGATGTGATGGTTCCGTGAGGTGGCGTTCAGAGGAATGTGCCCCCGGGCCCGTTCCTGGCCCTATTATTCCGACCGGGTACGCGGCCTCCGACAGAGGTCGGAGCACGTGCGTTGCGCTTCCGCCGTCCGGCCCACCGCAATGATGCGCGCCTGCGCACGTTCAACTGACCAAAGGAGCTGCAATGACACCCTCCCTTCCCTTCAAGGTCGCCGACCTCTCCCTGGCCGCATTTGGCCGCAAGGAGATCGAGCTGGCCGAGCACGAGATGCCTGGCCTCATGGCCATGCGCGCCGAGTACGCCGCCAGCCAGCCGCTGGCCGGCGCCCGCGTCACCGGTTCGCTGCACATGACGGTGCAGACGGCGGTACTCATCGAGACGCTGACCGCGATCGGTGCACGGGTACGCTGGGCTAGCTGCAATATCTTCTCGACGCAGGACCACGCTGCGGCCGCCGTCGCGATCGGGCCCAACGGCACGGTCGACGACCCCCAAGGCGTGCCCGTCTTCGCCTGGAAGGGCGAGACGCTCGAGGAGTACTGGTGGTGCACCGAGCAGGCCCTGCTGTGGCCCGGCGAGGGCGGCCCCAACATGATCCTCGACGACGGCGGCGACGCCACACTCCTCGTGCACCAAGGTGTCGAGTTCGAGAAGGCTGGCGCGGTGCCCGACCCATCGACGGCCGAGTCGGAGGAGTTCGCGGTCGTCCTCACCGTCCTGGGGCGAAGTCTGTCCGAAGACTCCCAGCGCTGGACATCCATCGCCAACGCGATTCGGGGTGTCACCGAAGAGACGACGACCGGCGTGCACAGGCTGGTCGAGATGGCCAAGAAGGGCGAGCTCCTCTTCCCCGCCATCAATGTCAACGATTCGGTGACCAAGTCGAAGTTCGACAACAAGTACGGCTGCCGACACTCGCTGGTGGACGGGATCAACCGCGCGACCGACGTCCTTATCGGCGGCAAGGTGGCGGTGGTGTGCGGCTACGGCGACGTCGGCAAGGGCTGCGCGCAGTCGCTCGCCGGCCAGGGTGCCCGGGTCGTCGTCACCGAGGTCGACCCCATCTGCGCTCTGCAAGCGGCCATGGAAGGCTTCCAGGTCACGACGCTCGAGGACATCCTTCCCAAGGCCGACATCATCATCACCACGACGGGGAACAAGGACATCATCAGGGCCGAGCACATGGCCGGTATGAAACACCAGGCCATCGTGGGGAACATCGGTCATTTCGACAACGAGATCGACATGGCCGGCCTGACCAACACCCCTGGGATCGAGCGGGTGAACATCAAGCCCCAGGTCGATAAGTGGGTCTTTCCCGATGGCCACGCGATCATCATCCTGTCGGAGGGCCGCCTGCTGAACCTGGGCAACGCGACAGGGCACCCGAGCTTTGTGATGTCCAACTCGTTCACCAACCAGACCATGGCGCAGATCGAGCTGTTCACTCAGACCGGCCAGTACGTCAACGACGTCTACGTCCTGCCGAAGCACCTCGACGAGAAGGTGGCGCGTCTGCACCTCGACGCGCTGGGCGTGAAGCTCACCACGCTGCGTCAGGAACAGGCGGACTACATCGGCGTGCCGGTCGACGGCCCGTACAAGCCCGACACCTACCGGTACTAAGCGGCGCGGGCCGGCGCCCGCCTTTTGCCCAGACTATCAACAGGACGGTTTATAGTCTGGGGAGAGGCCCGGCCGACCTCCCGCACGGGGAAACGCCGCACGGGGACCGCGGCAAGCAGGCCTCGAGTAGGGCGTCAGCCCAGCGTGGCGGTGGCGATCACCGTCCCGCTGGGCGACACCACCTCGGCCGTGCGGATCGTGGACGGCTGGACGTGCACCGGGGCGGCCCAGGCTCCGTAGCCTTTCCGGGCGACGAAGGATCCGACCCAATGGGTGCGGCCGTCCTGGGTGATCATGGCGCACATCACCGCCCCCCGGGCCGGCGAGTCGGCCAGTGTCATCGACATCCAGGGCTTGGCGCCGCCGAAGACGTCGACGTGGCCGACGCTCACGCCGTTCTCCATGAGGTCGGCCGAGGCCACGGCGATGTTGTGCTGGCCCGTGGCCGTCCGCGTCGACGTCGGCGAGGACGTGAGGGTCAAGCCGAGGCCGAGCGCGAGGGCGATGACGGCGGCGGCGATCCCGACGGGCACGAAGTACACGGCGCGGAAGCCGCGGTGAGGGTGAGACCGCACGTCGGCCATGCCCATCCGCTCGAACAGGCCAACCTCGAATCCCACCGGAGGCTCGAGCTCGGGTGCCACCTGCACCACCGTGTCGGCGACCCGGGAAAGCTGTTCCAGCTCTTCGGCGCAGCGCGGGCAGAAATCCACGTGCGACAGTGTCCGAGCCCGCTCGCGCCCAGTGAGTACACCGAGCGCGAGTTCGGCCAGGTCGTCGCGGTACTGGGCACATTCTCGCTCTGTCATGTCATCGCTCACGCTCGTCGTTCACCCCCTCTGCATGTTCGACCGCGGCACGCAGACGAATGAGGGCCGTCCTGATGCGCGTCTTGGCAGTACCGAGGGGGATGCCCTCGGCTTCGCTGATCTCCAGCGCCGTCCTGCCGTAGACGGCGGCCAACACCACCGCCCGGCGCTGCTCATCAGAGAGCATCTCGAGCGCGGCCCGCACGGAATGGCGGGCATCGGCCCGGTGCGCCGTGTCTTCCGGGTTGTGCTCATTGCTCCGGAGGGCAGAAAGGACGAAGTCGTTCGGGTCAGTCGCAACGGCCCGTCGGAGGCGCAAGGCGTCGATGGCCAGGTTGCGGGTGATCGTCAGCACCCACGACGCCACCGAGCCCCGCCGCGGATCGAATACGGGCGCATGGCGCCAGACTCGAATAAACGCCTCCTGGGCGACGTCCTCAGCGACGCCGGCGTCGCTCGTCATGGAGTAGGCGAGGCCGAAGATCCGGCGCTGATAACGGCGTACGAAGGTGACGGCGGCGGCCTGCTCGCCCAGGGCCATGCCAGCGAGCAGGCCTTCGTCGGACAATTCGCCCTCGGCCACACGTGATTCTCTCATCCCCAGGTATACGGGCGGGCCCCTCCCCTAGATTCCCCCAGGTCGGGGCCAATCCGGGCCCCCGTCCCATTCTCCCGGTGGGGCGTGGGTCTCGGTTCGGGCTCGGCGCTCAGCGCAGCCCGGCGAAGAGGTCGTCCTCGGGGACCGGCGCGTTGGTCGAGTCGACCACGCGTACGAAGCTCTCCGAGCTCATGATCGTCGAGAACAGCTCCTCGCCCATCTGCAGGAAGAAGATGTTGTCGCTCTGGCTGGCGTGCGCGGCCAGCGACGCGTACTTGCGCCCAGCGACGGCGCTGCAGTCGACCGTCGTCGTGATGAGCTCGTCGGGCGTCCCGAAGTCGGGGTTCTCGTCGACCTCGGCCGGACCCTCAATGCCCGCCTCCGCCAGCACGTCGCGGAAACCACGCAGCATCGAGCGCGCCACGGCGGTGTAGTACAGCTTGCCCGGGATCCCGCATTCGTCCAGCGCGGCGCGGGTGACGCGGTTGGCCTGAATGTGGTCGGGGTGTCCGTAGAAACCGTTCTCGTCGTAGGTGACGACGACCTGCGGCTCATAGCGGCGCATGAGGTCGGCCAGACGTGCCGCCGGTTCCTTCACGGGTGTACGCCAGAAGGAGTCCGGGGCGTCGTTCTGCGGCCAGCCCTGCATGCCCGAGTCGTGATAACCCAGAAGTTCGAGGTGGGAGACGCCGAGCACCTCGCAACTGGCCTCGAGCTCGCGCCGGCGCAGGGGCACGACGACGCTCTCGTCGTGCCCGGGGTCACCGGGCTTGAGGCCCCCCGGCGCGTCACCGAGCTCTCCGTTGGTACAGGTGACCAGCACGGTGCGCACACCCTCGTCGGCGTAACGGGCGAGGATCCCGCCGGTGCCGATGGCCTCGTCGTCGGGATGGGCGTGCACGGCCATGAGGGTCAGCGGTCGTTCAGGCATGCGAACGAGCGTAGGGGTAGCCGGCGCCGCGCCGGCCGGGTCAGCGGGTCGCCGTCACGTCTGCAGATCGCCAACGGCGCCGGCCAGCCGGGCCAGCTCGGACGTCCACTCCCCCGGCGGCGCCATCGGGCGCACAATGAACTTGGAGAAGCCGACGCCGATGAATCGCTCGAGCAACGCGGCGCAGGCCCTCGAGCCCGACCGGGATGATCTGCTCGAGTGGCCGCCCCCTGGCCCGGCGTGCCAAAGGCGAGGACGCCAACGCAGCCAGGTCGGTACCCTCCGAGGTGTAGGCCAGGCTGACGCCGAAATGCTCCGTGCTGATGGCCCGGTCGTGCTCGGCGGCCACCCGGTCGATCACCTCCTTGCCCGCCGCGGCGTCGTCCGGCGTGCAGAACGCCGGGATCCACCCGTCGGCCAGGCGCCCACAACGCTCGAGGGCCGCCGGGACGTTGCCCCCCAGCCAGACGTCGAAGGGTTCCTGCGCGGGCCGCGGGGAGACCGCGACGTCGGCGAAGGAACCGGCCGGACCCTCGTGGCTGACCACCTCGCCGGCCCAGAGCCGGCGCAGCACCGGGAGCGCGTCGTCCATGAGCATGCCCCGCTCTGCGCTGGGAATGCCGATAGCGCTGCGTTCGGCGCCGATGCCGAGCCCGGGGACGAAGGTGAGGAGGAACCGGCCGCCGGAAAGCGTGTCCAGCGTGCCGACCGCCTTGGCCAACCAGACGAGATTGCGGCCGGGCAGCAGCATCGTCGTCCCGATCTTGAGCCCCGGACACGCACCTGAGACCCACGCCAGACCGACGAGGGGGTCGGGCCCCGGGCGCGACAGCACCTCGGGAAGCCACAGCGAATCGAAGCCGGCATCGGTGATCCCTCGCGCCAACGCAGCCATGGCGTCGGGACCGAGGCTCTCCCCTCCCGCGCTGATCCCGATCCGGACCTTCACCCTGCGTCCTCCCCTGGCGCCACGGCCAGTGCGGCAACAGCGCGCGCGAGCCCGTCGTCGTCGACATCACGGTGGGTGACGAAGCGGACGATGCCGGGCGCGATGGCGTGGGCCAACACTCCGTGCGCCTCCAGGTGGGCCAAGAGCTTCTCGGGATCGCTGTGCGCGAACGTCACGATGTTGGTGCGCACTGCGGCCCGGTCGAGACCGCAGTGGGGCCAGCGTTGTAACACCGCGTCGGCCAGGCGGCCCGCACGCGCGTGGTCCTCGGGCAAGCGTTCCACCATCTCGGTCAGGGCCACCAGGCCGGGCGCCGCCAGGACACCGGCTTGCCGCATGCCCCCGCCAAGCCGCTTGCGCGCAAGACGGCCCTCTGCGATCACCTCCTCCGCTCCCGCCAGCACCGAGCCCACCGGGGCACAGAGCCCTTTGGACAGGCAACAGGTGACGGTTGTCGCATCCGCAGCCCATTGCGCTGCGGGTACCTCAGTGGCTACCTCTGCATTGAACAGTCGTGCCCCGTCCATGTGGATGGGGACCGGGCCCGCCGCCTCGACCAGCGCGCGCAGTCCGGCCATCGTCCACGGCGACCCGGACGCGGCCATGTGGGTGTTCTCGATGCAGACCAGTGAGACCGACGGCTGGTGGTGCTCCGAGGCCTGCCGCGCCCAGCGGACGTCGGCGGCGCGCAGCATGCCATCGTCGTCGTCAAGCTCGACGAACTGAATCCCAGCGTTCATGGCGGCGGCGCCGTACTCGTAGGCGACGACATGTTGGCGCCGGCCCGCCACGACCGCGGTACCCGGAGTGGAGTGGACGCGGACGGCAATCTGGTTTGCCATGACGCCCGAGGGCACGAACAGGGCGGCCGGCTTGCCCACCCGTGCCGCGAATGTCTCCTCCAGCAGACGCACCGTCGGGTCCTCGCCGTAGTCGTCGTCGCCCACGTCTGCTGCAGCCATGGCGCGCCGCATGGCCGGCGTCGGCTGGGTGACGGTGTCGCTGCGCAAGTCGACCACGTCAGGCACGCACTCACGTTATCGGCACGCCTTTAACATGCGGCGGTGACCACGCCTCCTCCCATGCCCGACCGCGGCTCGGCCGCGTTCCCCGACGCACACCCGAGCATCCATGATCTGCTCGACGTCGAATTCCTCGAGACGGGCCCCGACCGGGTCGTCCTGCGCATCCCGGTTGACTGGCGGGTGCACCAGCCCTACGGGATCCTTCACGGAGGCGTCTCGGCTCTCCTGGCCGAGTCAGCCGCCAGCTTCGGCGCCGCGATGGCAGCGGGCCCGGGGCGCAACGTGGTCGGGATCGAGCTCAATGCGAGTCACCTCCGCTCGGTGAGCGACGGCCACCTCACCGCCGAGGCGACGCCCGTGCGGGTGGGACGGACCATCCAGGTCTGGCGCATCGCCCTGACCGACGACGCGGGACGGGCCATCTGCGAGGCCCGCTGCACCCTCGCCGTCCTCGGCACGCCCGGAGGTGCCACGGGGGCGGTGGAGACACCTCGACTGTCCGATTAGGACGCCGCACAGTCGAGTGGGCAGGCCGCCCCGACCGACGTAATATGTCGGTGTGACCCCGGTAGGAAGTGGTGGAGCTTCTCCGTGCCTCGGGCTCATCCTCCCGGCCACCACGCAGGGAGAACTCCACCCCAGCGGCGGTGCTACCTTGAGTAGTACCCATGGTGGCACCGGCGGCGCGCCGGAGCTGGCGGAGTTGTGCCGCCAGGCCGAGGCAACCGGCGCCGACTCGCTGTGGGCCGTAGATCACCTGTTCTGGCCCCACCCCATGAACGAGGCTCTGACGACGCTTGCCGTCGCCGCCGTTGCCACGAGCCGGCCCACGCTGGGGACGTGCGTGTTGCAGCTACCCCTCCGCCGGGCGGCGGCAGTGGCGAAACAAGCCACGGCGCTCCAGCTCCTCTCTGGGGGCCGCTTCGTCCTAGGCCTGGGCGTCGGGATCCACGAGGGTGAGTATGAGCGGGCAGGGGTGGACTTCCACCGCCGGGGTCGACTCCTCGACGAGGGCGTTGTCCGGCTACGTGCCGCCTGGGACGGATCGGACCGGCCCGACTCCGACTCCGACTACGTCCAGAAGCCTCCCTCGCCCGCCGTGCCGCTGTGGTTCGGCGGCTCGAGCGCCGCGGCCCGGCGTCGGGCGGCCGCCGTGGGTGACGGCTGGGTCCCCCTCTTTCTGGCGCCGGAGCAGTACGCGGCAGCACTGGAGTCGCTCCGCCAGGAGACGGCCGACGCGGGCCGCCCTGCCGAGGCGGTCGAGGCTGCCATTGTCGTCTTCGCCCGAGTCGGCGCCGACGACGAAGCGGCCGCCCGGGGTGCGGCGTGGCTGTCGCACATGTACCGGCTGCCGCCGAAGGCGTTTCAACGCCATCTCGTGGCCGGGTCGCCCGCGAACTGTGCCGCCGCGCTGCAGCGTTACGCAGACGCGGGAGCGCGCCACATCGTGGTGATGGTTGCCGGGTCGCCCGCGGTGGAGCACTTCGGCCTGCTGCGCGCCGCCTTCGCCGGCCACGAGCACCGGGTGCTGACGGGGGCCCCGGCATGAGCAGCACCGACGTCGCCATCCTCGGCACCGGCATGACCGACATGAGCCGGCGCGACCAGGAGCCCGAGATCATGGCCTACGAGGTCGCGCACGAGGCCCTCGACGACGCCGGTATTTCCGCCCACGAACTGGGCCTGGTCCTCGTCGGCAACGCCATGGCAGGAAGGCTGAGCGAACAGGGCTGTGTGCGCGGGCAGACGTGGCTGCGCAAGGCCGGCCTCAACGAGGCAGCAATCATCAATGTGGATAACTCGTGCGCAGGGGGAAGCTCTGCGCTGCACCTGGCGACGATGTCGGCCACTGTCCAAGACCGCCCGGTGCTCGCGCTGGGCGTGGAGAAGATGTGGACGGGCAACCGAGCCGAGACGATCGCCGGGATCGAAGACGGCCTGCCGGCGGAGTACCGCCAGGACCTGCACGAGCGGCGCCACGAGGATGACAACCCGGCCGGCAGCATCCTGATGGGGCTCAACAACTCCTGGGCACACCGGCTCATGGCCGAGACGGGCACAACAGTGCGCCAGATCGCGGCGGCCGCCGTCAAGGCGTTCGACCACGCGTCGCGCAACCCGTTGGCCCAGTTCCAACGTTCCGTCACGATCGATGAGGTCCTCGCCTCCCCCCAGGTGGCCGGCATCCTCACGCGCCTCATGTGCAGCTCGTTCACCGACGGCGCGGCCGCGATCGTCCTCGGGGGCCCCCTGGTGCAAGCGCCAACCTCAGCTCCTCGTATCATCGGTTCCGTGGCCCGGTCCGGGAATGGCATGCTCGACTACCACGACCGGCTGACCCAGGCAGCTGAATCCGCCTGGGATGCCTTTGGGTTCGGGCCGGGCGACGCCGACCTCGTCGAGCTGCACGACGCCACCGCAGCCGAGGAGCTCTACGCCTTGGAGTCGCTCGGCTTCTTCTCGCCCGGTGAGGCCGGCCCCGCCAGCGAGGCCGGAGCGACCGGTGTGGACTCTCCTGGGCTCGTCGTCAACTCCAGCGGCGGCCTCGTCGGCCGCGGCCATCCATTGGGGGCCACCGGACTGGCTCAGCTGGTCGAACTGGCCACGCAGTTCCGCGGCCGGGCGGGCGCTCGGCAGGTGGCCGGCGCCCGTATCGGAGTGGCGGTGAACACGGGTGGCATCATTTACGGGGATGCCGGATTCGTGGGCATACACGCCGTTCGGGCGGGGTCCGCTGCGTGAGAGGCATCCGGATCACCGGTTGGGGTATCGCCGTTCCGGACAAGGTCGTGACCAACGACGACATGGCGGCCAGCCTCGATACCAGCAACGAATGGATCGTCGAGCGCACCGGGATCCGCGAACGACACATCGGCGGGACCACGTCGGGTCTGGCGATCGAGGCCGCACAGGCCGCGCTGGCTTGTGCCGGGCGTACGGCCGAAGAGATCGACCACCTCGTGCTGGCGACGACCACCCCCGACAGCATCATTCCGGGCACGGCCCCGACCGTGCAGCACGGCATCGGGATGCAGGGCGGAGCGTTCGACGTCAACGCCGCCTGCTCGGGTTTCGTCTACGGCCTCATCACCGTGGCGGGCCTCATCGCGATCGGCTCGGGCCCGGTCCTCCTCGTCGGCTCGGAAACACTCTCAAAGTTCACCGACATGGGGGACCGCAAGATTGCCATCATCGTCGGCGACGGCGCCGGCGCCGTCGTGGTCGAGCCGGTGGACGGCCCGGGGAGCCTGGTCAGCTGGAACATGAACGCTGACGGATCGCTCAAGCACCTCCTCAAGTGCGAGCACGGCGGCACCCTTTTCATGGACGGCAAGGAGGTGTTCCGCCGTGCCGTCCGGGTCGTGGTCGAGTCGGCCGAACAAGCCATGGCCGACGCCGGGCTCGGGCCAGACGACATTTCGCTGATGATCCCCCACCAGGCCAACGTGCGGATCATCCAGGCCGCCAGTCAGCGTCTGGGCCTCCCCGAGGAACGGACGGTGGTTGTCATCGACCGCTACGGGAACACCTCGTCGGCCTCCATTCCGCTCGCACTTCACGATGCCATCAGCTCCGGCCGAGTCCACGACGGCGACAACCTGCTGCTCACCGGGTTCGGCGGCGGAATGACCTGGGCCAGCGCGGTCTTCCGCTGGAGCGAGTGAGCGCGAGCGCGGGTAAGCCAGGACTGTCGCTGGTCGTCCTGGCGGCGGGTCGGGCGAGGCGCTACGGCGGCTGCAAACCGCTGGCACCGGTCGGGACCCACGGCGAGGCGGTCATCGACCTGGTGGCGTCGGACGCCCTCGCGGCCGGGTTCGAGACCATCGTCTTGGTGCTCGGCCCGAGCACCGGCCCAGCCATCCGCTACCACGTGGAGCACACCTGGCCCGATGGGGTGGACGTGCGCTTTGCCACCCAGCCCGCCCCCCTCGGCACCGTCAACGCCGTCCTGTGCGCCTCGGAGTTCGTCGGCGAAGCGCCCTACGGCGTAGGCAACGCCGACGACATCTACGGCCGCGACGGCTGCGCGCTGCTGGCGGAGCATCTGCGCGCCGGCGGCGACGCCAACGCACTCGTGGGCTATCGCCTGGCCGACGCCGTCATCGGCTTGTCGCCAGTGACGCGGGGCATCTGCCGCGTGGGCGACAACGGGCAGTTGCTCGGGGTCGACGAGCGGCGACAGGTACGCGCGACCGCCGAGGGTGGTTTCGTAGCGGGTGACGGGCGCGAACCGGCCACCCTGCCCGGCGACGTCCGGGTCTCCATGAACCTCTGGGGCTTCACCCCTCACTTCCACAAGACCCTCCACGCCGCCATGGACGCCGCCGTCGACGCCTCCGAGGAATCAGAGGTCCTGCTGCCAGAAGTGGTGGCGCAGTCGCTCGGCACCAGCGCCTTCACCGTGCTTGCCGCTCAGGGCCGCTGCATCGGCGTGACCCATCCTGACGATCTCTCGCTGGTGCAGGACGAGCTCAACCGCCAGGTGGCCGCCGGAGAACGGGCCGCCAGCCTCTGGCGTTCACTCGGCGCGGGATAGCCCGACTGGCGCACCGCCATCCGACCCCGGATGCGCCGGAATCGGCAAAACGGTGGCCGGACGCGACGAAGCCCCGAGTAACCGTTCGGCCGAAGCCTCCCGTGCTCCTCGGGGCTACGTCAACGATGATCCGCTGGCACCGTGCCGGGGTCGTGTCGGACAACCCCCGCCCGAGCCGGCCACTGCGGCTCCAGGGAAGCCACGGCGACACACCACGGACCATCGCAGTACGGATTCTCGTGCCCGCTCCGACCACGCTCCCCTTGCGGGGCTCGTTGCCGGCCTTCGATCCCGCCTTGCAGCGTTCTCTTAGCTTCCCTCCGGACTGCCTTGCGGCGTTCCTTTGGGCTTCCCTCGCTCCCACCTTTCGGTAGTCGCTTGAGGTTCGGCGGGCTCTCGTCTCCGAACTGGAGATAGGTTGCGCTCGGGGCAGCGCAAGGTCAATGGCCATTCGCGAAATCCAGATGTTCTCCCCAAATTTCTGCCGGTCGTCCCCAGGCGGTGCCGTCGCCATCCCCAGTTCTTCCCCATGGGGACCACCGCCGGGCGCCGTGACGGCGTCGGTTGCCATCGGTGTCTCTCGTCGATTTTCTGGGCCCTCTTTGGCGGTGCCGTGAGGTCGCCGGTCCCGGCTGAGCGACGCCGGATGGCTTGGCGTGCCTGCGTCCGACCTGCTGCTTCAGTGGGGTCCCTGGCGCAGCAGTTCACGCATCTGTTCGGGAGTGAGGTGGCGGGGTTCGGTGCTGCTCAGGAACTCTTCGAGGATCTCGACGAAACGGGCGGGGTCCTCTGCATGAGGGAAATGGCCGACGCCTTCCATGATCGTCAGCCGGCTGTTCGGAATGGCCTCGTGGACCGCGTGGCCGTGGGCCACGGGAATGATCCTGTCCCTGTCCCCCCAGACAATCAGCGTGGGCATGTGGGCAGCCAGGTAGAGGCGGTCCATGGCACTCACGGTTTGACCGCCCGGGTCGATGACGCCCCGCATGGTGGTGACGAAAGCCTTTCGGTTCTCGGGGTTCGTCAATGATCGGTAGGCGCTCCACACCTCCTCGGCCCGGGGATTGCGAATCCCGAGGCGGCGGGAGAACCGGGCCAGCGAGTCTCCCCAGTCTCGAGCGAAGGAGGGGAACAGCACAGGCATGACGTACTCGGCCGCTGGGAGGGTGGCGAGCCGCAGGATCCAACTCACCTCGCGGCCGAGTCCACCGGCATCGACCAGGACGAGGCGTTCACAGAGCTCGGGGAATTGATATCCGAACTGCAACGCGACGCCGCCCCCGTAGGACTGGCCGACCACAGTGGCGCGCTCAATCTCGAGCAGACGCAACAGATCCCGCATGCTGGCGGCCAGGTTGCCGAGCGAGTAGTCGCCGGGCGGCTTGGCGGATTCGCCGTGACCCAAGAAGTCGGGCGCCAGCACCGTGTAGTCATGGCACAGCAGCCGCATGGCCGGGATCCAGGTGCGGGAGCTCCCCGCTATCCCGTGGAGGAGCAGCAGCGTCGGACCCTGGCCCCCCCGCCGATAGCCGATCTGGTGGCCATGGAGGGAGGCGTATTCCATCGGGAAGGGCTCCTGCGTCCCGATCGGATCCATCTCTTCCATCGGCCCATTGTTGTCGGTCGTGGCGCCTTGCCGCGCCTGCTGAGCCCAGAGAAGCCGCGGTGACCGATCAGTCTGCGCCCTCACGGTGCGCGGGGCCGCTCGTGCGTCCCTGTGCGGTCAGAAGAGCGGCTCGACGCCCTGGCCGCGACAGCGCTGCCCGCGGAGAAGGGCCGGCCGACGTAGCGGCGGGCCGGGCACGCCGCCCGATCCTTTTCAGAACTATCAACGGTCTTGTGCATAGTTCTAGAAGACGCCGGGCCCCCCGGGCCCCGACATCTCGCCGACCGTTCTCAGCTATCAGCTGACACTGCGCCAGCGTGATCGTCGGTACGGGGCGCGCGGCGTTCGGGACGGCCCGGTCGGGGACCTCAATCCAGGAAATGACCGTCCCGTCGCGGGAGAGGACTAGAGATCGCCCTGAAGACGGGCCCCGGCGTCCCGGTCGTGCAGTTGGCGGGATGTGCGACCGAGATTTTGCCCAGCCCGTGACGGCAGACGCCTACAACGGGGTGACGTAGGCGCCCGAGATACCGCCGTCGACGAGGAAGGTCGCCGCTGTGATGAACGAAGAGTCGTCGGAGGCGAGGAAGGCCGCCGCGGCGGCGATCTCCGACGCCTCGCCAAACCGGCCCATCGGGATGTGCACGACACGCCGTGCAGCCCGCTCGGGGTCCTGAGCAAAGAGCTCCTGGAGGAGAGGGGTGTTGACCGGACCCGGGCACAGTGCGTTGACACGCACCCCCTGGCGGGCGAACTGGACGCCCAGCTCGCGCGACATGGCCAGCACACCGCCCTTGGAAGCCGTGTAGCTGATCTGGCTCGTCGCCGCGCCCATGACGGCCACGAACGACGCGGTGTTGATGATCGACCCCCGGCCCCGAGCCAGCAGGTGCGGGAGCGCGTGCTTGCAGCACAGATAGACCGACGTCAGGTTGACCCGCTGCACCCGCTCCCAAGCGTCGAGGCCCGTGTCGAGGATGGAGTCGTCGTCGGGCGGGCTGATGCCGGCGTTGTTGCAGCAGACATCGATCCCGCCGTAGCGGGCGGCCACCTCGCCGTACAGCGCCTCCACCTCGCCGGAGGAGGTGACGTCGGCCCGCACGAACATGCCGCCGATCGCGGCTGCCACCTCACCGCCGGCCGCCTCGTCGAGGTCGACTACGGCGACGGCGGCGCCCTCCGCGGCGAGGCGCTCGCACATGGCGCGCCCGATACCGCTGGCGCCGCCGGTGACGACGGCGACCCGGTCGACCAGGCGACGGGCGTAGGCGGTTGACTCGCTCATGTCTCTCCTCCGTGCGGCCTTGCGGCGGCGCTACTCCGAGCTGATAAAGACGTTCTTCACGTCGCTGAACGCCTCGAGGGCGTCAGGGCCGAGCTCCCGACCGATCCCCGACTGCTTGACCCCGCCGAATGGCGTCCAGTACCGCACCGAGGAGTGGGAGTTGACCGACAACGTCCCCGTCTCGACCGCCCGCGCCACGCGCAGAGCGCGTCCGACGTCGCGGGTCCACAGCGACCCCGACAGTCCGTAGGGGGTTTCGTTGGCCAGCCGCACGGCATCCTCTTCGTCCTCGAAGGGGATGACGACAACCACCGGGCCGAAGATCTCCTCGGTTGCAGCTCGATCGGTGGGATCGATCGGTGCCAGCACGGTCGGGGCGAACCAGTTGCCCGGGCCGTCGGGGCACGAACCCCGCAGCGCGACCGGGGCGTCGTCGGGCACGAAGGACGCAACCGTGGCGAGGTGAGCCTCAGAGATCAGCGGACCCATCTCGGTCGCCTCGAGGGTGGGGTCGCCCACCGCGACGCCGGCAACCGCGGGTTCGAGCAGCGCCATGAAGTGGTCGTAGACGGAACGCTCGACCAGGATGCGCGAGCGCGCGCAACAGTCCTGTCCCGCGTTGTCGAAGACGCCCGCGGGTGCCCGCGCCGCCGCGAACTCAAGGTCTGCATCGGCGAACACGATGTTCGCGCTCTTGCCCCCGAGCTCGAGGGTGACGCGTTTGATCTGCTGGGCACAGCCCGCCATGACCTGGCGCCCTACCTCGGTCGAACCGGTAAAGCACACCTTGCGCACCGCGGGGTGGGTCACGAAGCGCTCGCCGACCACCCGGCCCTTGCCGGGCAGGATCTGCAGGACTCCTTCGGGCAGCCCCGCCTGGAGAGCCAACTCGCCGAGGCGGAGCGCGCTCAGTGGCGTCAGCTCGGCCGGCTTGACTACGACGGTATTGCCGGCGGCCAACGCGGGAGCGAAGCCCCAGCCGGCGATGGCCATCGGGAAATTCCAGGGCACGATCACGCCCACCACCCCGAGCGGCTCGAAGAAGGTGACGTCGATGCCCCCGGGCACGGGGATCTGGCGCCCGCTCTGGCGCTCGGGGGCGGCGGCGTAGTACTCGAGCACGTCGCGCACGTTGCCGGCCTCCCAGCGAGCGTTCCCGATCACGTGCCCCGCATTGGCCACCTCGAGGTCGGCGAGCTCCTCCAGGTTGGCATCGACCGCGGCGGCGAAACGCCGGAGCAGCCGGGCCCGGTCGCCCGGGGCCACCTCCCTCCACGCCCCGAACGCGGCAGCGGCCCGATCGATGGCGGCGTCGGTCTCTGCCGCGGTCAGCCCCTCAACCTTGGCGACGACCTCGCCGGTGGCGGGGTTGCGAATGTCCACGCCGTGATCTTTGCCGATGGCGGGACGGACTCCCAACCGGGGGCGGCGCTCGCCGTCGACCCGCCGATACAGTGCGGGGCCGTGCCCGCACCGCCGCCGGACCCGCCCACCGTGCAGTTCAACTTGGCCAAAGCCTTCGACACCCTCGTGGAGACCTTGGCCGACCGGGAGTGCATCGTGTGGCGCGACCGCCGGCTCACCTATGGGGACCTCTCCGAGCGCTCGCGCCGGCTGTCCAGTTACTTGTCCGACCGTGGGCTGCGAGTGCATCGCGAGCGCTCCGAGCTCCAGCGATGGGAGTCGGGCCAGGACCATGTCGCCCTGGCGCTCTACAACGGCAACGAGTACCTCGAGGGCATGCTGGGCTCCTACCGAGCCCGGCTGGCTCCCTTCAACGTCAACTACCGCTACGTCGGCGACGAGCTGCGCTACCTCCTCAACGACGCCCGGCCGCGCGCCCTCATCTTGCACTCGGCGCTCGCGCCCACCATCGCGGAAGTGCTGCCCACGCTGGACACGCCGCCCGACGTCCTGTTGCAGGTCGACGACGAATCGGGCCACACCCTCCTCCCCGGGGCGGAGTGGTACGAGGAGGCATTAGCCGCATCCTCTCCCAAGGGGGCGCCGGCCGAGCCGTCCCCCGACGACCTCTACATCCTCTACACCGGGGGCACGACGGGCATGCCCAAGGGGGTGCTCTGGCGGCAACACGACATCTTCATGGCCGCCATGGGCGGACGGAAGGTCGGCACGTGGGAGATCGTCACGAGCTACCAGGGCATCACGGAGCGGCTGGCCGAGAGCCCCGCCTACCGGTTGATGATCCTGCCGCCGCTCATGCACGGCGCGGCGCAGTGGGCGGCCTTCATGCTGATGGCCCAAGGGGCGACGCTCGTCTTCCCCGACGAGACGCGCCGGGTCGACCCCGACGACGTGTGGCGCGTCGTCGCCCGGGAGAAGGTCAATTCCATGACCATCGTTGGTGACGCCATCCTGCGCCCGCTGCTGCTCCAGCTCGACAAGGAGACCTACGACCTCTCCTCCTTCTTCGCCGTCGGCAACGGTGGCGCCCCGCTGACACCAGCCGTGCGCGCCATGGCACTGGAGCGCCTGCCCAACCTCATGATCTCCGATTCGGCCGGGTCGTCGGAGACGGGGGCGCAGATGCACACCACCTCCATGGACGGAATCGAGGTGGGCTCGTTCTTGCCGGGGCCGGGCACCGTGGTGGTCGACGAGGCGATGGAGCACGTGTTGGCACCGGGGCACGAGGGCATCGGGTGGCTGGCCCAGACCGGGAGCGTCCCGCTCGGGTATCTCGGAGACGCCGAGAAGACGGCCCGTACCTTCCCGGTGATCGACGGCGTCCGCTACTCCATCCCGGGCGACCGGGCCCGGCATCGAGCCGACGGGCAGGTCGAGCTGCTCGGCCGCGACTCGGTGACGGTCAACTCCGGCGGCGAGAAGATCTTCGTCGAGGAGGTCGAGCGGGCCATCGCCGGCCACCCGGCCGTGGGCGACGTCGTCGTGACCGGGCGTCCGTCGGAGCGCTGGGGTTCCGAGGTCGTGGCGGTGGTCCAATTGGCCGAGGGCGCCGCGGCCGACGGGGCTTCCATCGTCGAGCATGCCTCCGGCCACATCGCCCGCTACAAGCTCCCCAAGGAGGTCGTGTTCGTGGAGCAGATCCAGCGTTCGCCGTCGGGCAAGGCGGACTACCGCTGGGCCGCAGAGACCGCGGTCAAGGCCGCCCAGGGGGCATAGCCACGGCAGGGGCGCCACGACGGACGGGCCCGACGATCACGACGGACCGCCTGCTGCTGCGACCGTTCACCGACGTGGACCGGACGCCTTTCGGCGAGCTCAACGCACACCCCCTCGTGGTGCAGTCGCTGGGCTCGTCGCCCAGTCGCGCCGAAAGCGACACCCTGGTGGACCGCTATGGCGCGGAGATGGAGCGCGAGGGTTGGGGACTGTGGGCGGTCGAGGCGACCGGCGGCGCCCCCTTCGTCGGCATGGTGGGCCTGCACCGGGTCGGCGCGGCACTGCCGTGTGCGCCGGCGGTCGAGGTGGGCTGGCGGTTGCATCCAGATCACTGGGGCCACGGCTACGCCACCGAGGCGGCGGCGGCATCACTCGACTTCGGCTTCAACGAGGCCGGCCTGCGCGAGATCGTCGCCTTCACCACCACGCGCAACGCCCGATCGCAGGCCGTCATGGAGCGCATCGGGATGGTGCGCGATGCCGGCGGCGACTTCGAACACCCGGCGCTGCCGGAGGGCAGCCCGCTGCGCCGCCACGTGCTCTACCGGGTCAGCGCGTCACACGCCGCGCCCTACGGTGGCGCCGTGAGCACGAAAAAGAAGCCGGGCGACGCGCCGACGCGCTGCGAGTGGGCCGGGAGCGATCCGGCGATGGTCGAGTACCACGACACCGAGTGGGGCGTGCCGGTCCACGACGACCCGACCCACTTCGAGTTCCTCGTGCTCGAGGGAGCGCAGGCCGGGCTGAGCTGGTCGACCATCCTCAAGCGGCGCGCCGGCTACCGCAAGGCCTTCTCCGCCTTCGACCCCGCCAAGGTCGCCCGCTTCACGCCGGCCCGGGTGGAGAAGCTGCTTGGCGACCCGGGCATCATCCGCAACCGGGCCAAGGTCGAGTCCGCCGTGCGCAACGCCCGCGCCTTCCTGGCCGTGCAGAAGGAATTCGGCTCCTTCGATACGTACATCTGGGGCTTCGTGGGCGGGCGGACGCTGGTCAACACGTGGCGCCGCATGGGACAGATCCCCGCCGTGACGCCCGAGTCCGAGGCGTTCAGCGCCGACCTGCGCCGGCGCGGCTTCAGCTTCGTCGGCCCGACGGTCTGCTACGCCCACCTCCAGGCGACCGGCCTGGTCAACGACCACGTGGTGGGCTGCTTCCGCTACGCGGAGCTCACAGGGACCGGCGCATCAGGACGCGGGCGCCGAAGCGGCGCATGACCGGCTCCTCGGGTGCGAGGCCGTGCGCCACGAGCCAGTCGTCGACCGGCCCGACCTCGACGAAGCCCTCGGTGACGTAGAACGGGGCGTTCCAGGCCACGCCGCGGTAGGTGGCGAGCGTGAGCTCGGAGTATCCCCGGGCGGCCGCCCAGGCGCAGCCGCCCCGCAGCAGGGCCCGCCCGACACCCCGGCGCCCGTGATCGGGATGGACCGAGAGCTGCTCGAGGTGGGCGCCGTCTCCCACGGCGTCGATGCGGCACAGCCCGACGGGCGGGTCGCCGGCCACCAGCACGACGAGGGCCGCCGCGAACTCCGCGACAGTGCCCGGGCCGGGCAGCGGGCCGATGCCGAGCGAATCGAACATGGTGTCGGCTGCCAGCTCGAGCGCGGGCAGGAGCGCCAGCTCGTCCGGCCGCACCGGGCGCACGTCAGCGTCGGCGCCGGGCATGGGTCCCACCAACCGACGGTAGCGTGTCGGCCCGTGCGCGCCGTCGTCTGCAACGAGCTCGGTCCGCCGTCGCTGCTGCGGGTGGAGGAGCGTCCCGACCCGGTGCCGGGACCGGGTCACGTGGTGGTCGACGTGGAGGCGGCGGGCGTCAATTACGTGGACGCGCTGTTCGTCGGGGGGCAGTACCAGATCAAGCCACGCGTCCCCTTCGTGCCGGGGACCGAGTCCGCCGGGCGCGTGGCACTGGTGGGCGAGTCGGTGGGCGGGCTCGAACCTGGTCAGCGTGTGCTGGTTTCGGCCGGATTGGGCGGCTTCGCCACCAAGGTCGCAGCGCCGGCAGCCGCGGTGACGGCGTTGCCCGACGTCCTCGACGCACCGCGCGCCGCGACATTCACCCAGAGCTACAGCACGTCTCTCTTCGCGCTGCGCGAGCGTGCGGCGACGCAGCCGGGTGAGTCGGTGTTGGTGTTGGGGGCCGGCGGCGGCGTCGGGCTCGCCGCCATCGGCGTGGCCCGCGCGCTCGGGTGTCGGGTGCTGGGGGTGGCGTCGAGCGAGGTGAAGCGCGCCGCTGCCCGGGCGGCCGGCGCAGAGGCGGTGCTCGACCCGGACGCGGAGCCGGTCAAGGACGCGGCCCGGGCCTGGGCCGGTGGGACCGGCGTCGACGTCGTGGTCGATCCTGTGGGTGGCGAACTCGCCGAGCCCTCGCTGCGGGCGCTGGGCGACCGGGGGCGCTATCTCGTGATCGGCTTCGCCGCCGGCTCCATCCCCTCGATCCCGCTCAACCAGGTGCTGCTGCGCAACCGCACGGTGTTCGGCATCGACTGGGGCATCTGGGCCATGCAGCACGCGGACGACCAGCGCGCGCTCATGGGAGACCTGCTGGCGATGGTGGCCGACGGGAGGATCGATCCGGCTCGCCCGGCCGAGTACCCGCTCGCCGACGTGGCGCGGGCGCTCGAGGACCTGCTGGGCCGCCGGACCGTCGGGAAGATCGCGCTCATCCCCTGACGCTTTCGGGCCGGCCGTGCGTGTCGCTCAGGCGTCCCGGGAGCGCACCCACCAGAAGGTGAAGCCAACGAGCACGACGGCGAGGGCGAGGAAGATCCCCGCCTCGATCCCCTGGAAGGCCCAGAAGCGGCTGTCGGGCTGGTAGGTGAGGATCTGGTGGAACCCGTGGGCGCTCAGGCACGGCCCGTTCAGGCCCTTGCCACCGGGGAACGCGCTGCCGCAGGCGGCGGGGATCTGGCTGAAGTCCCAGCCCGCGCCGAGGTTCTGCCCCTGCCCATTCACCATGTCGCTCGAGAGGACCCACGCGCCAGCGGGGCTGCCGCCCAAGAGGGGCAGCACCTTGGTCACCGGGGTGAGGAAATGCGGCCGGAGGTACAGCCCGACGGCCACGCGGATGGCCACGAAGATCCCGAGTGTCACGGCCAGGCTCGGCAAGACTCGCCGTACGACCGAGCCGACGGCGATGCCGAGCGTCACCGCGAACAACGCGTAGGCGACGGGGACGATCCCCTGGATGTCGAAGGCGCCGAAGCGGGAATCGAGAGCGTTCTCGGGGAAACGCCACCAGCTGACGAGCGCGGCCAGGGCGGCGCCCCACAGCGCCGCGGCGAGCAGCGCCCAGGCGACGTTGGCCCGCAGCCAGCGCCGGCGGCTGACGCCCTGCGTCCAGGCCAGGTTGTGGGTGCCGTCCTCGAACTCCTTGGCCAGCAGCGGCGCGCCCCAGAACAGGCCGAAGAGCAGCGGCACCGTGATCGTGGCGATGACGAGGTCCATGATGGCCCCGTCCCCGCGGAAGAGCGACGAGGCCGGCAGGTTGCCGCAGGACTGCGCCGCGCAGCTCGCGAGCGCGTTGCGGTAGTCGTCGGCCATGGTGATCCCGGTGACGAGGAGGACGACCGCCAGCGCGGCGAGCGCCCCGACGGCGACGAAGGCCTGGTTGCGGTGCAGGCGCCAGACGAGATGGTTCACGGCGCCACCACCACGGGGGCCAGGCGCCGCTCGGGCGCGTCCCGCTCGCTGCCCATGTAGCCGAGGATGATGTCCTCGAGCCCCACCTCGTGCTGCTCCCAGGCCGGGTCGAGCACGGGCCCGGCGCGGCGGACGAGCAGGCGGGTCTGGCGCTGGGTCTGGGTGGCGGTGACGACCGTGAGGCCCGGCTCGACCTCCGCCAGGCTGCGCCGCGGGCCGACCAGCATCCGGTGGTCCTCGAGCAGCGACTCGATGTCCTCGCAGAGCTGCACGCGGGACGCGCTGAGCAGGATCACGTGGTCGCACACGCGCTCGAGGTCGTGGAGCAGGTGCGACGACAGGACCACCGAGAGTCCGCCGTCCGCCATGGCCTCGCTCAGCGCGGCCAGGAACTCGCGGCGGGCGAGCGGGTCGAGGGCCGCCACCGGCTCGTCGAGGAGCAGGAGGCGGGGCCGCTTGGCCAGCGCCAGCCCCAGGCCCACCTGCGCCCGTTGGCCGCCCGAGAGGGTGGCGACCGGTCGGTCCACCGGCACGCCCAACCGGACCAGGCGCTGGCGCGCCGCGTCGGCGTCCCACACCGCGTTGAGGTGGGCGCCGAGCGCGATGTGCTCGTCCGCGCTCAGGCGCCGGTAGAGCGGCACGTCCTGGGCCAGGTAGCCGACGCCGCGCAGGAACGGCTCGGACCCGTCGGGGACGGCGCCCAGCACCGCGACCGTGCCGGTGGTCGGCGCCGCGAGACCGACCAGGAGCCGCAGGAGTGTGGTCTTGCCGGCGCCGTTGGGACCGACGAGCGCGGTCACCCGGCCCTCGGGCACGCGCAACGTACAGTCCTGGAGGGCCCAGGTCGCGCCGTAGCGCTTCCCCAATCCCGCCGTCGCGAAGGCCGGCGCTGCCGGCGTGGCAGGCGGCCCGCTCATGCGATCCTCACCGACTGACCGGTGCGCAGCGTGTCGCGCAGCAGCGCCTCCATGGCCTCGTCGTCCATTCCCTCGGCCCGGGCCGACGCGACCCATTTGTGCAGGCCGCGGGCCAGGCGCGCCTGGATGCCCGGTGGCGGTCCCTCGGGCCGCCGGGCGACGAAGGTCCCGACCCCCTGGCGGCCTTCGACGAGGCCCTCGTGCTCGAGCTCGCGGTAGGCCTTCTGGACGGTGTTGGGGTTGATGGCGAGCTCCGCCACCACGTCCTTGACGGTCGGCAGCCGGTCGCCCACGTCGAGCACGCCCAGGCGCACCGCCTGGCGGATCTGCTGGGCGATCTGCAAATAGGGCGGCACGCCCGAGTCGGTGCGCAGGTGGAAGCTCATCGACTGGTGCAGTACTTCACTAGTCATCTAGGTAACTATAGAGGTTCGCCTTCCCGTGTCAAGCCAACACAGCGGGGGCCGCCGGGCTCAGTCCGCGAAGGCCGGGATCACCTCGGTGCCCATCAGCTCGATGGTCTGCATGACCGATTCGTGGGGCACCTTGTAGGGGTTGACCAAGCAGAGCAGCAGGTCGACGCCCGCCGCTTCGTACTGGCGGCATGCCTCGATGCACTCGTCGGGCGTTCCCAGGACGCAGGCGTTTGCACCGACGAGGTACTCGAGGTTGAGCAGGTCGAGCAGGCCCTCGTCGTCGGTCTTCTTCATGTCCGCCGCGTAGGCGTACGTGCCGAGGCCCTCGTTGCGCTCGGCCATCCAGTCGGTGAGCGTGGCGATCTGGCGGGCACCCGTCTTGGGGTACCACTCGAAGGACTCCCGTGCCTCGGCCATCGCCTGGTCGCGCTCGGGTGCGCAGACGGCCATGGTGAACGTGGCCGCCTGGTCGTTGACGAACGCACCGAGCGGTGCGCGGCAGCGCCCGACGGCGTCGCGGTAGATGTCGATCTTGCGCTTGACCTCCGAGGGCGGCAGGCCGACGGCGAAGGAGCACAGGCCGAGACCCAAGTCGCCGACCTGCGCGTGGCCCTCGTCGCTGGTGGTCGCGCCCCACAGCGGCGGGTGTGGCTTCTGCCAGGGCTTGGGCTGCACGCGCCGCCGGGGCATCTGCCAGAACTCCCCCGCGAACTCGTACTCGTCGTTGGTCCAGCACCCGACGACGTGGCCGATCGCCTCCTGCCACATGCGCCGGCTCTCGGCCGGGTCGATGCCGAAGCCCTCGAGCTCGGCCCGGGTCGCCGAGCGGCCCGTCCCGAGGTCAACGCGACCCTCCGAAAGCAGGTCGAGCACAGCCACCGATTCCGCCGTGCGCACCGGGTGGTTGTAGGGCTTGGGCATGAGGCGGACGCCGTACCCGAGCCGGATACGCTCCGTGCGCGCCGCGATGGCGCCGTAGAGCACCTCGGGGTTCGAGCAGTGGGAGTACTCCTGCAAGAAATGGTGCTCGACCGTCCAGAAGGCGTGCCAACCGAAGCGGTCGCCGGCGATGGCCTGCTCCAAGGTGTTGCGGTAGGCGACGAGCTCACTGTCCTCCTCCCAGGGCCGCGGAACGGGGATCTCGTAGAACAGAGCGAACTTCATGGCGGTGGGCTCCCCCCGGACGGTGGCCCGGCGGACGGCCCGGGCTAGAACGGTGCACTGCTCCTATCAGCCCGGGTCGCCCGGGCGCAACCAAAGCGAGGCGCGTCATGCGAGGACTACCGGGTCGGACCTACATCGTGACGGGAGCCGCCTCGGGCATCGGTCGGGCCACGGCGGCCCGACTCATGGAGGAGGGCGCGCGGGTGATGGGGGCCGACGTCGCCGACCCGCCGGAGGCAGCGCCGGCGGGAAGCGAGGGCCGCTGGGCCTTCACGCACACCGACATCACCGACGAAGCCGCGGTGGCCGCGCTCGTGAGGGCCGCCGTCGACTTCGGGGGGGGCCTCGACGGTCTGGTCAACGCGGCGGGCGTCGCCGGCGGGGGTCCGGTCCACATGCTGCCCGCCGAGGAGTGGGCCCGCGTGATCGCCGTGAACCTGACCGGCACCTATCTCACGGCCAAGCACGTCATCGGCCAGATGCTCTCCCAGCCCGCGCACGAGGACGGACGGCGTGGTGCGGTGGTGACGCTGGCCAGCATCGAGGGCCTCGAAGGCACCGCGGGCGGAAGTGTGTACAGCGCGTCGAAGGGCGGCGTCGTCCTCCTCACCAAGAACATGGCAATCGACTACGCAGGCCGTGGGATCCGGGTCAACGCCATCTGTCCGGGCTTCATTGAGACACCGATGACGGCCGTCGTCTTCGGGCCGGGCATGGAGTCGGCGTTGGCCGACATCGTCCGCGAGCACAAGCTCGGCCGGCGCATGGGCCGGCCTGAGGAGATCGCCGCGGTGGCCGCGTTCCTGCTCTCCGACGACGCCTCGTTCGTCACCGGCCATGCTCTCCCCGTCGACGGCGGCTACACGGCGGGACGCGACCACGGTGTCACCGACATGCTCGGGCTCTCTGGTCCCGAGTGACCCCCGCTCGGCGCTTGACCGGGGAGCCGCAATTCGGACGTGGCACCAGGCGAGCAACTCCCGTGTTTCCTGCGTCACCACACGACGACACCGGATAGGCCGTCGCTCGACCGCCCCAGTTCGCGCCCTCAGTTCGGGTTGCAGGCCTAGTAACGTTCGCCGCGTGACGACCGTTCACGATCGTACGGTGGCGGTCGAGCGGGTCCCCGCCGTGGCGGCTCTCTTCGTTCCCCCGGCCAACGCCGACCACCTCATGACGGCCGTCTGGTCACTCAGGTCGGCGGGCATCCCGGTGGTGGCCGGCGGACCATCGGGCGAGTCGATCGTGCCTTTCCGCGAGGCGGGTTGCCAGTGCCTGGTGTCCGTCAATACCGCCGACCTCCTGAACCAGACCTGGAATCTGCACCGACTCCCAGTGCTGGCGGTCGGCGATGCGATCACTCTGCCCGACAACTTCCTCGGTCGGGCGCTCCAGCTGATCGCCGACGATCTGCGAGTGGCCACCGTTTCGTTCCTGAGCAACGACGCCGGGTTCCTGAGCTTCCCGGTCCGAAATGGTCCCGTCCTCCAGCCCCCGGAGGGACACGACGCCAGCTCGGTAAGCCGCCGCCTGCGTGAATTCGGCCCGCACGAACCTCCCACCCCGATCCCGACCGCAGTCGGTGCGGCGGTCCTCTTGGCCCCCTCCGCGCTGGGGGCGGTCGGCGGACTGATCCCTGGCCCTCGGGCCGAGCTCGCGGGCACGCTGGCCGACTTCGCGGTCCGGGCGAGATCGAGGGGCTTCATCCATCTCTTGGACGACTCGACTTTCTTCCTCCGCCACCGGGCGGCCGGTGACGCGCCGCACAGGATCGGAACGCTGGACGACCTGCACCCCCTCGAGCGGCACTGGATTCACACGCTGTACCCGAATGAGGTGGGATTCGTCGACCACGAAGCGAGATCGATCACGGCTCCCCTGGCACTCACGCACGGGTTGGCGCGGACCAAGGTCTTGGGGTTGCGCGTCGCCGTGGACGGGTCCTACCTCGGACCACACGAGATGGGCACGCAGGTGTCGATCCTGGCCACCGTGGAGGCGTTGAGCCGCCGCCATGACGTGCGCGAGGTCGTCGTGGCCTTGCGGTCGGACATTCCCGCGTACGCCGCCGAGATCCTGTCGATGCCCAAAGTCGTCCCCCGGGCCGTCGACTTCAACACACTGGAGGGGCTGGGTCATTGCGACGTGGCCCACCGCATGGTGCAACCGGACCAGTGGTTCTCAGTGGACCTGTGGCGGAAGGTCGCCGACCGCGTCGTCGTGACGATCCTCGATCTGATCGTGTACCGGAACGGTGCCTACCACCAGGACGCGGAGCAGTGGCTGCTGTACCGCGACGCGCTCCGTAAAGGCTCCGCGGACGCGGACGCGGTCGTCGTGATCTCAGAAGACGTGAAGATCCAGGCCGAGATGGAGCGGCTCCCTGTCGATCCCCAGCGCCTGCACGCCGTCCCCTTCGGGACGGGGCATCTGACCGGCGACGAGCCGACGGAAATGCCTGGCGAGCTTCTGGACCGCGGCTTCGTCGAAGGTCAATTCATCTTGTGCCTGGGCACGGACTACGCCCACAAGAACAGGGACCTCGCCTTGGCCGTCCTCGAGGATCTCCATGCGCGCGGGCATTCTCACGCCCTCGTGATGGCCGGACCGACCGTGCCGTACGGGTCGTCGCGGCTCGCCGAGGCCAACCTCATGCTGCATCACCGCAAGACGCTGGAGTCCGAGGTATTCCTGTTGCCCGACCTCCCGTCGTCGGAGCGCAACTGGCTCATCCGGCACGCCGATCTGGTGCTCTACCCGTCCTCGGCAGAGGGGTTCGGCTTGGTCCCATTCGAGGCGGCCCGTTTCGGGACGCCGACCCTGTTCACACGGTTCGGCCCACTCCAAGAGCTCGCACCGGAGATCCCGGTGGCCGCGGAGGACTGGTCGCCGGAAACGCTCGCGGCCGCGGCCGACGCCTTATTGAGCGACCCAGCGCAGGCGCGATTCCAGGTTGAATCCTGTCTGGCCGCCGGCGCGAAATACACTTGGGCCGCAACCGCAGAGCGGCTCGCCGATCTGTACCGCCATGTCATGGCGCTCGCGCCCCGCTGAGCGGCCGGTGCCGCGCCCCCGAGGAGGTTCTGTGAAAGAAGCACTGGAGGAGGAGCTCGATCGGCTGTCCCTGACGCAGGCCCTCGTGGACGCTGAGATGGCTACCGCCCGAGTGATCGATCTGACAGAGCGTCTGGTCGACGCTCGCCAGCAGATCGTGAACCTGCGCAGCGAGCTGGAGCACCTGCGAATCGAGTACACCCAGTACCGGGTCGAGCAGGAGCGCAAGGAGTCGTCGGCGGCGTACCGATTGGCGGACCGAATCTGGGCGGTGCGCAATGCCCTCGGGCTCTAAGGCATCGTGGCGGGTCCTGATCGCGCTGCTCGTCTACAACGGCGAGGAGTTCGTCGGTCCGTGTCTTGCGTCGCTGGCACGCATCAAGCCGGGGGTGCACACCGCGGACGTCCTGGTGCTCGACGACGCGAGCCCTGCGCCCGGCTGGAGTGACCGTTGCCGCGAGATGGCAGCGGACTTCGGATTCGGGTACTACCGGACCCCTCGGAACCTCGGCATCCCGCGCAACATGAACCTGGGGATGCTACGGGCCGTCGACGCGGGGTACGACGCCGTGATCCTGCTCAACTCCGACACCATCGTGCCTTCCAATCTGATCCCGACGTTGCTTCGCCCGCTCATTGAGAATGGGTCCATCTCCACGACGACCGCCTGGTCAAACAATTCCAGTGTGTATTCGCTCCCCAATAGCGATCCGGACCATCTGGCGGAAGTCCCCGAGATGGTCGACTGGCTCTCGGAGCGAGTCGACGAGGAGTTCGACGGGCAGGCGGTGCCCATTCCGTCGGGAGTCGGGTTCTGCATGGCCATCCCGACCGCAATGATCAACGAAGTCGGGCTCATGGACCCGGTCTTCGGCCGGGGCTACTCCGAGGAGATCGACTGGTGCCTGCGCAGCCATACGATGGGCTACGAGTCAGTCCTTGCTCCGTCTTGCTTCGTCTACCACGCTGGGAGCGGGATCACGAAGGTCGAGGGTCTCATCGGCGACGGCGACCATATCGTCCATGCGCACCAGGCGATCATCGACCAGCGCTACCCGCTCTACACCTCCCAGCTCACCGCACTGTTCGCCTCGAGCATCATCGACGGGATGTGCGAGCGAGGGCTGCGCCGGATCATTCTCTCGGCGGCGCGCCAATGGGGCTACCGGCTCGAGACCAGTCGTCTGCACCAACAACCTCGTGACGTCGATGTGGTCCGGTTCCGGATCGACCCCGACGGAGCCGCTCCGATGATCACGGCTGCGTACGAGGGCTTTGAGACCGCCTTCGCCGTCGGCGAGGGTGGCGTGCTGCCGACGGTGCAGTCGATCGTCGGGCAGCCGCCCCGCGAGATCCGGATCTTCGACCGCGGCCGAGTAAGCCACGAGATCGAGGCGGAGGTCGGCACATCCGGCGTGATCCCCGTCCTCCATCGGTCGCCCTACCGAGAGCGGGTCTTCTGAGATGTCGAGGATCAGCCATGCCGCCCGGTCGGGTGGGCAAACGGTTATTCGGCGTGCCGCGGCGCGAACGGTGGGGCGCGGACCAATCATGCCCGCACCGGTGCGTGACGGAGGGCCGTTCGAGCAGATCGACTCCGACGTTGGCCCGATCTGGATGCAGACGAGCGATGAGGTGATGCGTCCTTATCTCCTGAGGCGCAAGACCTGGGAGGAATCCACGGGTGCACTGCTCCGAAGGTTGCTCCGCCCCACCGCCCGCTTCCTCGATGTCGGGGCGAATGTCGGGTACTTCAGCCTGTTTGCGCACCGACTCGCCTGTGATGTCCAGATCGACGCAGTCGAACCCCATCCGGTGCTCCACAGCCTGTTGCAGGCCAATCTGTGGGCCGGCGGGGTCCGTGCCCGGATCCACAACGCGGCCCTCGGAGATTCGCGATGCCTGCTTCCCATGTCGTCGCCTCCCATGAACCCCGGCGACTCTCGGGTGGGCGCCCGCACACCCGACAAGCGGTACGACCTCGTCGTGCCGGTGATCACCGCCGACGAGCTGTTTACGCGGCGAACTTTCGACGTCGTCAAGATCGATGTCCAGGGTTTCGAGCCAGAGGTCATCCTCGGCATGGAGCGGATCGTCGGCGAGTCGCCGGCCATCGTCTTGGTGGTGGAGTTCTGGCCAACGGCTCTGGTCGAACGTGGATTGGATCCCTCCGAAGTCCTCGATCGCTACCGTCGACTCAAGTTTCACATCGCGGTGAACGATGACGGTGGCACGGGGACGTGCACGGCGGACGACGTCATTGAGCATTGCCGGTCGGCCGGCTCGGATGGACAGGTAAACCTAATCCTTCGGCGAGATACGTAGCGCGCTCGGCATTTTGACAGATCGATCCCCCCGAACCGGAGGCGGGCGGACGCGGGCGCGCGGCGAGTGGTTGGGCCTCGCCGTCTTCGGTGCCGCGGCCGTGTGCACCGTGGTGTGGCTCATGATCCTTGGGCGCGGTCTCACGTTCTTCTATGACGAGTGGGACTTCATCAACGCTGCGGCTACCACCGGGTACTGGCACAACGTCCTTCAACCCCACAACGGCCACCCGTCGATGGTTCCTTTCTCGGTCTACGAGGTGCTGTTGAACACCGTGGGCTTGCGGCACTATTGGCCCTATCAGCTGATCCTGGTTCTTCTCGACGTGGTGTGTGGCTGGCTCGTCTTCGTCTTGCTGCGGCGGAAGATCCTCCCGGTCATCGCAGGCGCGGCCGCTGCGGCGCTGATGCTGTTCGGACCGGCTTGGCAGGACCTGCTCTGGCCGTTCCAGATCGGGTTTCTCGGGAGCGTGGCGGGAGGCCTGGGAGCGCTCGTTTTGCTGGACCGGGGCACCCGCCGCGCCGATCTAGGAGCGTGCGGATGTCTTGTGGCAAGCGTCGCGTGTTCGGCGGTCGGGCTTCCGTTCCTGGCCGGCGTGGCGGTGGAGCTGGCGTGGCGGCGCCAGAGCTGGCGGCGCCTCTGGATCCCGGCGCTGCCCTTCGCGCTGTTCATTGCCTGGTACGAGGCAATCGGGAAGTCCTCCTCGACCACCGTCTCGCCGATCAAGCTCGTGCACTCGATGGCCTCCTACACGTCGACCGCCGTGGGCGCCCTCGTCGGAAGCGGGACGACGGCTGGAGCCGTGCTGTCGTCGGTGCTCACCGTCCTGGTCGTCATCGCAGTTGTGCGGAGTACGGGTCAGGCCGCCCGACTCGCCATGGCGGTAACCGGGCTCCTCACGTTTTGGGTGCTGATCCTCGTGGCCCGGGGTCCCTCGCCGACCAGCCCGAGCCGGTACCTCTATCCCGCCGCGGCCTTCGTCCTCGTCGCCGCCGGCGAGCTCCCAGCCTTGATCATGTGGAACGCTCGAGGACGTCACCGTGGGGCCGCTCCGGCATGGGGCAGGATCGTCACCGCCGTTGTGGCCGTGGGAGTGGTCGCATATGCAGGCGTGGCCATTTGGTGGAACGCGAACCAGCTGACCGACAGCAGGGACTACCTTGCACGGGTGTCGTCGCAGGTCCGCGCCGACCTGGGTGCGGTAGCGATCGCCGGACCCGCCCTACCAGGTTCCTTCCGACCCGACCCAGACCTGATGCCGCAGGTGAGCGTGGGCCCGTACCTCGCGGCGGCCCGACAATTCGGTTCTTCAGGTGACGGCCGCCAACAGATCCTCACCTCGGGTGAATCAATACGGGGGAGGGTCGACGCCATGCTGTTGCTCGGCCGGCCGATGGAAGTCTCTGTGCGGCGGGGGCCCTCGCTCATCGCGGCGCACTCGTGCGAGCGACATCCCCTCAGCGCGGGCACGCCGCTCGACATCAACCTCCCCCCGGGCGGTATCTGGATCATGGCGCCTCCGGGGGTTGGCTTGTCGCTGCGGGTCCGGTCATGGTCCGACGCGTTTCCCGGACCTCCGCTCGCCAACCTCACCCAGGGCTCGGTGACGAAGGTTGCGTGGTCCGCGCCGTCGACCGCAATCCGCTGGGAAGGCGAGCTGACACCGGAAACCGGGCTCGTACCAGCAGGGTCGGTAGCAACGCTCTGTCCCGTGGGTCCTAGTTGAGCCCGTTGTGAGTGGCAAGCAGCAACGAGGCTGCGTCTACCTACCCAAGTCGTAGTACTCCGAGGAGAGCCACCCACCGGCGGCGCGATCCTTGTGCCGTCGGTCCGGACGGTATCGAAAGTAGTTTGGCGAGACGCCCTCAGGGCAGTAGTGCCCGACCTGGCTGCGGCGTGTCAGGGAGCGGTCCAAGACCGGCGCTCCGCCGTGGGCAAGATCGGCGGACCAGATCAAGGTGTCACCCTTCTTCGGACGGAATGTCCTGAGGGAAAATTCAGCCGCTCGCTGTTTACATGGAGCAACTTTGCCCACTCATCGTGCTGCTCCATGCCGTCGCGGTTGGGGTCCCACGACTTGTGCTCGCCGCCGAACAGGTACTCCGGTAGGCGATGACTGCCCTCGAAGTACTGGAGTTCACCGGAGTCCGGCTGAATGTCCTCGAGGGCCGTCCACGACGCCACAAATTCCATGGGCGAGTTGACCACGACGTAGGCCGAGTCCTGGTGCATACCCTGCTCGCTCCCGCATTCGAACGTCAGACTCTGGAACAGGAGCGGTTCGGCATCGAAGATAAGTGTCAGGAACCGGACGATGTTCGGTGCCAGGAGAACCTTGAGTGCAACAGGACGGACTGCGTAGACGTCGACAATTCGCATCCGGTCGGGAGGCGTATCGGGACTCGGCGGCCTCGTATCGTGCTCTCCGGGAGGCTGCGTCAACAGGTCTCCGGCGCCGTCGTTCCAGGCCCGTGCGATCTCACTAGCGAGCGCGTCACAATCGTCTGGTGGCACGGCGTCGTCGAGGATGACATAGCCGTTGGCGATCCAGCTCACGACCGCAGCCGCTTCCCGGTCTGTGAGGAGTCCGCTGGTCCGGCGACGCTCGAGCTCAGAGGAAGCGTCCAGGCGATCCGTCCATAGCCCTCCGAACCGACTATGGAACCTGACTGCGTCTGTCGCCATGTGTCCTCCGCTTCGGCGGCTCGTTGGTCGGCGGAAACGTTATACCGCTCCCCCCGCCCCGGAGCACCCGAGGGCCGACGCGGACTCCATGAACACATGCCCCTCACCTTCCGCTCGGTGCCGGCCGCACGCTCGTCGGGTCGCCACGAGACGGCCACGGTGTCGGTATGCTTGCGCCCCGTGCACGGCGTTCGACAGGTGCTCCAGGCTCGCCGGCGTCCCCAGCCCGTGCCGCCTCCCCAGGAACCCACCGCCCTTGGCGGTGGGTTCGATTACAACATAGAGATCTGCAACGCTGACGGCATCGTCGGCTGGGCTGTGCACCCATCTGGGATGTCCGGCGTCCGGGTCCTCCTGCAAGATCGCGGATCGGCCAGGTGAGATGGGGCGTGCCGCGTGCCGATGTCGCCGCGGCACGGCCCGACATCTCGAGTTCGCTCGACTCCGGTTTGATGGTGGCCTTCCCCGACGGCACCTTCGCTGGCGGACGTCCGCAGCAGTTTGTCATTGAGTTCACCGCTCACGACGCCAGCGTCATGCGCGTTGCGCGCGAGGTGCTACCGGTGAGGGTTCCCGGCGGAGAGCCGGTGCGGCGTGCCCTGGCTCCGTCCTCGGTCCCGGCCGACGTCGTCGCCACGCTCGTCGAGCTTCGACCGGACGAGTACGACCCCGTGGCACTCTGGGGCCCGGAGATGGTCGAACGTGCCGTCGAAGACATCGTCCGGATCCTGAGGAACCGCGCCGCCGCGAAGCCCGTTCTTCGCTACGCCCACTACCTGTTGTCGATGTCGGAAGCCTTTCGATTCATCGGGTCGCACTTCGACCGAATCAATCGACTCGTCGATTCATCGGCGAAGGATTTTGAAGCGGTCGCCTCCTCTCCCGACGAGATGCTCTGTATCGCGAACCATCTCTACGTTTTGCGAAGTCGAGGTACGAGCGGCGGGTTGGTGGAATGCGGTTGTTTCAAGGGCTTCAGCACATGCTGTTTGAGCCAGGCCTGCGCGTGGCTGGGGATGCAGCTCCATGTGTTCGACTCGTTCGAGGGGCTACCACCGTCCGAAGGTGAGTACTACCAAGAACACGACTTCCGCGGAACGATGGAGGAGGTCACCGACAACCTTCGCACTTTTGGCCAGCCGTCGGTCGTTCAGTTGCACCGAGGATTTTTCGCCGAGACGCTTCCCCATTTCCGGGATCCCTTCTCCTGCATCTGGATGGACGTCGACTTGGAGTCGTCTTCGCGGGACGTCATGGCCTTGCTGCCAGCCCTGCCGACCGACAGCTGCGTGTTCAGCCATGAGTGTCCCCATGAGGCCTTTGTGGGGTCGCAGCCGCAACCGCAGGCAAGCGAAGTGCTTCCCCCGATACTTGCGGCGTTTCGCAGTCTGGACGCCAACCCGGTGGGCAGACACATGACCGGCTATCTGGGGGCTCTTTGGTCCGATGGCCAGGCTGCACCAGTCCTGGGTTACGACGAGATCTCTCGAATCGTCGCGGCCGCAAAGGGCTGAGCAACGCCTCGGACGAAACCCTTCGTCGGATGTCGTCCGACCCGGCATCGCACGGATGAGACGACCGATCTCGGTTCCGCCGGCGGCGCGCTGCTTCCTTGCTGACCGCCTTAGCCAGCGTTTCCGGACGGAGAGAACGAACCCACGTCGATCGACGAGACACACAGATCTTCCGCGGCCGTCCCTGCAGAGAGAACCACTTGGTCCAGAGTCCGCTGCGACAACGGCAGAAGGTAATCGTTGGTCTTGCTCGCGGTCGCAAGACCAACGATTCCCACGGGCGCGGATCCTCCGTTGCTGGTTGTCGACACGTTGACGGATCCGCCTGACGAACTTGTCATCCCGATGAGCACCCAGGCGTCGGGCGTGATGACTGGCGACACAAGCCGAACGTCGATCGTTCCGCCGGACCGGGTACTCGTAAAGCACCGCCCGTCGGACGCCGCAGGGTAGCTGGCAACAGGTCGGAAGGTTCCCCGAGTCGGAGTCGCACCGGAACTTCCGACCACCCTTGCGACGGGGAGACCCCGTGACGTGTCTGACCTCCTCAGGAACCGCATCGGCACCAGCGATCCGTCGGGGGAAACGGCGAAGGTCGCCTGGCGGAGTTGGTTCACGGCAACGTCCGGCCTGATCACGGAGAGGGTGTCGAGGAGCCGATTCCAAGGAGCAAAGGCCGAAGCCACGACGCCCTCGGGCACCGCGGTGTCGAGAACTGCCACCTGCGCCCCGTGAGCGCCCGCAGTGTCGATCTGCCCAAGCAACCTCGTGAAATAGGCCCGAGCCGTTGCGCTCTCCTCGCTGGAAAGATCTTTGACGTTCAACGTCGTCGCGCTGGTGACGAAGGCAACTTCGTACAGACCCGCCGCCAGCAGACAGGCTGCCACGTAGCGAATGGCGACCCAGCGCTCGCTTGGTCGCCGGAGGTGGTTTGGAACTCGAGGGTGGGCAGAGACACCCTGATGCAGAGGGAATGGCGCGCCGGACGGATCAAGGGAGAAGGCCGCTCCGACGCACAGAAGGAACAGGAATGCGGGCGACTGCACGTAATAGAGCTGCTGGCCGAAATCGGGACCGAAATAGCCGACGCGATTGGCTCCGATCATGATCGAGTTGGCGAGGAACCCGACGGCGAACACGGTCCAGACCCGCCATGCACTGGGACGCCGGTAGATGCTCACCATCACGATCACCACAAAAAGAAGTGAGTCGAAGACGAGGGCAACGGTGTTCGTCCATCCCGTTGTCAGTGGTCGTAGGCCCATCGCGGAAGGAGCGAACGCCTGTGTGAACTGAATACCGACAAACCGGATCAGCTCGCTGACCGTCGCCCTTGGCTGTACGGGCGCGTAATAGAAAGCGAAGTAATTGATCATGGCAATGACCGTCAACAAGACGTAGCCGAGCCAGATCCAGCCCTCTCGCCACAGCCGGCCAAGCGCTGCGCGGAAACGCCCATCAGGGGCGAAGACCAAGAGGTCGAAGAGGACGAGGTAGCCAACGACGAGCCAAGACTGCTCGTGGGTGCACAACGACAGGCCGTAGCTCACGAGCGAGATCACGATCCACCTTCGCTCCCCCAAACGTCGGTATCGGAGGAACGCGGCGATCGTCAGCAGGCCGAAGAGAGTCGCAGGCAGGATGTTTGCGGTGGCGGTCCACCACCCGAGGAGATGGAGCAGCGCCAACGACTCAGCGAAGGCGAGGGTGAGAAGGTGGCGCCACCGGTGACGTCCGACGAGCTCCGCAATTGCCCACGAGAAGGCGAGGACACTAGCCCCCAGCAGGAGCAACTCAATGGTGTGGGCGGCTACGACACTGGAATGGAACCAATGAGCAAGGGCGTAGTCGGCCAGCCGCGATACGGGAGAGAAGTGCTGTAAGAGAGAACCACGCAGGTAGCCAAACGACAGACCCGATTGCTGGGCCTGACGGATGAAGATGAAGTCGTCCTGGAAGAAGTAGAAGGACCGAGTGAACCAAGCGGCGGTGACCATGCTTACTGCCAACACCGCCAGCGTGGCCAGACCGTCGGTGTGACGGGCGGCAAACCGACGGGCCGGTGAGGCGGAAGAATTGCCGGCTGATGGGACGACCGAGTGGGCGGGCTCCGTTCGGCGCTCAGGCGCGAGGACCATCGAGCGAATCAGCCGCTCTCTGCCACGCGCAGTTCGGGGCAGCCGCGACCTTGGTTGTTGTCACCGTCGCCAAGGTTGCACTCATTTCGAGTGACCTCGACCGAACCGGGGGTGCGGTCGAGGGAACGGCGCTGGGTGAGCGCTGTGTTGCGCGCGGCGCTCGGGATTCTGGTGCGCGGCTGCCGCAGGCGTGGCGTCATGGCTGGTGGCAATCTAGCGAACCGCAGTCGAATTGTGCGGGCAATGGGGTTGGTCGTAGGTGATCAACGCGGACGCATTCCTAGGGAAACAGCACTGGTTTCGCCTGGACGACCGGGGCCCGCGAGGGACCACATTACGCCTCAGCGGTCCGGATGGGATGTCACCCGAGCACCATTTGGCCGCCGGCGTAGTCGAGGACGACCCACCCGTAGCGCTTGAGCTGGTCCGAGCCGAGCAGCCCCTGGGTGCCCGTGAGGCTGATGGTGCCGAGGTCGGTCGAGCCGATGAGCTGGGGATGCAGCGGCAGTCCTGGCACTGACCATCGGCCGCTGTGGACCAGCGGGACCGTGATGACCGAACACACGGTGGACTGTCGTTGGGCCAGATCGGTGCCCGGGAGCGACCGTACTCGCGCGAGGGCGCTCGACACGACGCTCTGGGACGACCCGGTGTCGACGACGAAACTGCGCGGGGGGCTGCTGGCAAAGCGGACAGCCACGCTCAGCGATACCGCGCCCGGGGTCGGCGTCACCGTCAGGGGTACGGCGACCCCGTGGCCGAGGGTCAGCGCGGAAGGGGGCGGGCCCTGCGGGCCCGTGTAGGGCGCCGAACCACTCAGTGTTGCGCCCTCGACCCCGGGGAGCACCAGCGCGCCCGCTGCGAAGTCGACGCGCACCGCGCCGAAGCGGCCCAGGACGTCGGAGCCGAGCAGGCCGGCAGGCTCCCCCTTGCCGCCGATCTGGGGCAGCGTGGCCGCTGTCAGCGGCTGGGCAGCCAGGCTGACGCCGTCGAGCGACCACGAGCCAACTTCGACCGGCTGGGCCGTGCCCGTGCACCCGACGCCGGCGAACTGACCGGCCGAACCGGCTGCCGGCAGGTGGAGCCGCCGGGCCAGTCCGGCGTCGATGGTCGACTGGCCCGCTCCCGAATCGAGCACGAAGGGAAACGGTCCCTGCCCCTCGAGACAGACATTGAGGGTCTCGGCAACCTGACCGGCCACCGTGCTGACGGTTATCGGCACCTTCTGGCCCCCCCCGGGCAGGGTCACGACCCCGCTGCACCCGGCGGAGGTCGGTGGGAGCGCGAAGGTGACTTCCGGCTCCACGCGGACCGGCGCATGCTGGGGCCCACTGACTGCTGCGGCCAGGCCGAGCACCAGCACGGTGACTGCGATGGCCATGATGGCGACGATCAGCCAGCCCCGGTGCCCGCCCACGGCCTCAGCGACCCAGGAGGAGCCGGGCGGTGGCCATCGCCATGCGCGCCCCGAGCACGATCACGGCGAGGGGAAGCGCCACTCGCCGCCAGCCTTTGGTGGTCCGGACGGTAAAGCGAAGGGCCGATCGATGGTGGGCCACCATCATGCGGTAGGGGTGGCGGGCCGTGCTCACGCCCTGGACGTGGGTGACGGCCGCGGAACCCGCGAAACCCACACCCCATCCCCCGTCGTGGGCCCGCCAGCACAGGTCCATGTCCTCGGCGTACATGAAGTACGCCTCGTCAAAGCCTCCGAGATCTTCGAGGGCGCTGCGCCGGGCCAGGAAGCAAGAACCTGAAACCCAGCCGGCCTCGGTGACGACGTCACCCGGTGGGGGCCCGGGGTTGTACCGGCGCGTAAAGCGGTTCTCTGGGTTGAACAGCGCCAGCAACGCGTGCCCGGCGGCGTCCATGAACGACGGGAAGCTGCGCACGGAGGGATAGACCTCGCCTGCCTCGGTGTAGATGCGCGGCCCCACCAGGGCCCAGGCCGGGTGGGACTCGAGTGCGGCGCGCAAGCTGGACAGCGCGCCGGGGTGGACGTGCAGGTCCGGGTTGGAGACCAGCACCCACTCCGGAGGCGGCGACGCGCCGGCCAGCGCTGCCAGACCGCGGTTGACCCCGGCCCCGAACCCGACGTTGTGCCCGGGTCGCACGACGCGCACCGGTGTTGGGGGGCTCTCGCCGTTGAGCTCTGCGAGAGCGGCGTCGGAGCTCCCCGAGGCTCCGTTCTCCACGACGACGACCGTCGCGGCTCCATCGTCGAGCAGGGAGCGGACGCACCCTTTGAGGAGGGGCCCTGCGTCGTGGTCGACGACGACGACCCCGATCGGGTCCGCCACCAGCGGCCTCAATACTCCTTGGTGAAGCGGAACTTCACCAGCGCCTTGATCGCGCCGAAGCCGTCGCGCCAGGTGATCTTCTTTCCTTCGTCTGGCTCCCGGCCGGCGTAGGAGATGGGCACCTCGTAGATGCGGTGGCCGCGCCGCAGCACCTTGGCCGTGATCTCAGGCTCGAAGTCGAAGCGGTTGGAGACAACCCGGAGGCCCACGAGCACCTGGGCGTCGAAGAGCTTGTAACACGTCTCCATGTCCGACAGCGTCGAGCTGTAGAGCACGTTGGTAATGAGCGAGAGAAAGCGATTGCCCACCCAGTGGAGGGGCAGCATGTTCTTGCGTTCACCGGTGAAGCGGCTCCCGTAGACGACCCGCGCCTTGCCCCGCAGGATCGGCTCGAGCAAGCGGGGCCAGTCGTTGGGGTCGTACTCGAGGTCGGCATCCTGAATGAGGACGAGGTCGCCGTGGGCCTCGGCCAGGCCGGTACGGATGGCCGCACCCTTCCCCTGGTTCACTTTGTGGCGCAGGACGCGCACGGTGGAGTCCTCGAGCGCGCCGAGGACCTTGTCGGAGCCGTCGCTCGACCCGTCGTCGACCACGATGATCTGGAGCACCAGGGGCAGCTCGACCGCTCGCATGCGCCGGATGACCTCCGCGACCGTGGTGCGCTCGTCGAAGACTGGCATGATCACACTGAGCGTCTTGTACGTGCGCAGCGTTGGCATCCCGTTCTGGCCTGTGTCCGTCACATCCTGCTCGGTCATTGGGATCTCACCTTCTGTGCGAAGTACGCAATCGTGCGCTCGATCCCATCTCGCAGACTGATCGTGGGCGCCCAGCCCAGTTCCTGGCGCGCCAGCGTGATGTCAGGGCACCGGCGCGTCGGGTCGTCGGTGGGGAGCGGCTCGAAGACGATAGCGGAGGTCGACCCGGTGGCGTCGAGGACGAAATGCGCCAGATCGAGTATGGACCGCTCGTCGGGGTTCCCGATGTTGACCGGGCCGACGACGGACGAGTCGAGCAAAGCCAGCAGGCCGTTGATTTCGTCGTCGACGAAGCAGAGGCTCCGCGTCTGGCTGCCATCCCCGTAGACAGTGAGAGGATCGCCCTGCAAGGCCTGCACGATGAAGTTGGAGACCACCCGGCCGTCACCGGGCGAAAGCCGGGGGCCATACGTGTTGAAGATCCGTGCAATGCCGACGTTCACCCCGTGGGTGCGGTGCATCGCCATCGTCAGGGCTCTCGGCAAAACGCTTGGCCTCGTCGTAGACGCTGCGCGGGCCGGTCGGGTCGACGCTGCCGCGGTAGGACTCGACCTGCGGGTGGACCTCGGGATCGCCGTACACCTCGCTCGTGCTCGCCATGAGGAAGCGGGCGTCATGGACACGGGCAAGCTCGAGCAACCGGCGGGTCCCCTCACTGCCGACGGCCAGCGTGTCAAGGGGCCGCGCGAGATAGGCGGGAGGCGAGGCCGGCGACGCCAGATTGCACACGACGTCAACCTTCAACCTGTCCTCGAGTTCGACCTTCTCGCTGACATCGGTCACCACAAGGCTGAACCGGTCGTGGCCCTCGAGGTGCGCCACGTTCTCCGTTGTCCCCGTGGAGAGGTCGTCCAGGCAGACGACCGAGTCGCCCCGCTCGATCAGGCGGTCGCAGAGGTGCGACCCGAGGAAGCCGGCCCCGCCGGCCACCACGACTCTGCTCACCGGCGTCCGATCCCGGTGTAGGTGAAGCCCATGCGCCGGACGGCAGCGGGGTCCAGCAGGTTGCGCGGATCGATGATCGATGGCGCTTCCATGAGGGACTGGACCCGGGAGAAATCGACCCACCGGAATTCGTCCCACTCGGTGAGCACGACCAGCGCGCGGCCCCGGACGCCGCTTCGTACGGATCGGCGCGCAGCTGCAGCCCAATGAGGTCGTCGGGCACCTCGGCGTCGGGATCGACTTCGACCGTCGGGTCGAACGCCTGGACAATGGCCCCCAAGGCGGCGAGACGGTGCGAGACCTGGAGGCTGGGCGAGTCTCGGCGGTCGTCGGTGTTGGCCTTGAAGGTCAACCCCCACACGGCGACGGTCGCCCCGTCGACCGATCCGTCGCACGCCGCCTCGACCTTGGAGATCACCCGCGACAGCTGCTCGTCGTTGGAGGCGATGGCGCCAGCGAGGAGGGAGAACTCGTAACCAGACTCGCGTGCGATGTGGAGAAGGGCCCGCGTGTCCTTGGGCAGGCACGAACCGCCCCAGCCGGGGCCGGGACGGAGAAACTCGAAGCCGATGCGCTTGTCGTAGCCCAGCCCCAGCAGGACGTCCCGGGCGTCCGCTCCAACCTCCTCGCAGAGTCCGGCCAAGGCGTTGACGAAGCTCAACTTGGTGGCCAGGAACGCGTTGGAGGCATACTTGATCGTCTCCGACGTGGTGGCGTCGGTCACGATGAGGGGCGCCTGGGTGGTCGAGAACAGCTCGCCCACTTTGGCGGCAGCCTGCGCGTCATCGGCGCCGACCACAATTCGGTCGGGGCTGAGGCTGTCGAGCACGGCGGACCCTTCCCGGAGGAACTCGGGGTTCGACACAACGCCGACGTCGGGCCGTCCGATCACCTGCTCGACCGTGGTGGCCGAGCCCACCGGCACGGTCGACTTGTTGACGACGATCGCCCCCGGCTCCAGGTGCGTGGCGATGTCCTTGGCCACCGCCTCTACATAGGACAAGTCGGCCGAACCGTCGGCGCACTGGGGCGTGGGGACGCACAAGAAGACGAACGCGGCACCCTTCACGGCGTCGACCGCGGAGGCGCTGAAGGAGAGCTGGCCGGAGGAAACGCCGTCCGCCACCAGGTCGTCCAGGCCCGCCTCGACGATGGGCATGCGTCCGGAGCGCAGGGCCGCCAACCGCGTCGGCTCCCGCTCGGCCAGCACCACGGTGTGCCCGAAATGGGCCAGCGTCGCCGCCGTGGGGAGGCCGACGTAGCCGGCCCCGATGACCGCGATCTTGGACCGCGCTGCCCGGGATCCCCGGCCGTTGGTGGGGGCGCTCACGCGAGTGCTTGCGGCTGCTGCGATCGGAGGGCCGAGACGAGCCGGGAGAGGGCATCCTCCCAATCCGGGAGGGCGGGGAGGCCGCTGAGGCGCAGCGCCATGTTGTCGAGCACCGAGTAGGCCGGCCGCGGCGCCGGTCGGGGCGGATCGAGATCGGACGTCCTGATGGGGAGCACGCGCTCGGGATCGGCCCCTGCCTCGGCCAACACCGCGCGCACGAAGCCCCACCAGGTCGTCGCCCCGCTGTTCGTCACGTGGAAGATACCGGGCCTGCGGTCGAGTCCGAGCGTGACGATCGCAGGCGCCAGGTCGGCGGTGAAGGTGGGCGAACCGTGCTGGTCGTCAACGAACCGGAGCACGTCCGTGCCGTCGGCCAGGCGCAACGCGGTGACGACCATGTTGGCGCCGTGTGCTCCGCACAGCCAGCTGGTCCGCACGATGGTCGACCCCGGTCGGCACTCCCACTCCCCTGCCAGTTTTGACGCGCCGTAGACCGAAGTCGGACACGGCGGGTCCCATTCGCGGTAGGGACGGCTCGAGGTGCCGTCGAACACGTAGTCGGTCGACACGTACACCACGTGCGCCCCCACCCGCGCCGCTGCTTCGGCAACGTGGCGTGTGCCGGTGGCATTCACGGCAAAGGCGGCATCGATCTCGGTCTCGCAGCGATCCACCGCGGTGAAGGCACCACCGTGCAGCACGACCTCCGGACGGAAGTCGGCGAACGTGTGCATGACGGCATCCCGGTCGTCGACCCGGAGGGTATCGATGTCAGTGGCCAGCACATCGTGATGGAGTCCCTCCCGTGGCCCCTCAGGACCGAAGAGCGCGCAGCGTCGGCCGCCGGCCGGCACCCGCCCCGCCAGCGCATCGCGGAGGTCTCGTCCCAGCTGCCCGTCGGCTCCCGTGATGAGGATGCGCACCGTTCAGCCTTCCCCGGCCCCCCAGGCCCCTTCGGCGATCGGTGCCCGGGCCCGCAGCGGCTCCCACCAGTCCCTGTGTGCGGCATACCACGCCACCGTGTCCGCCAGACCCTGCTCCCAGTCGATGGAAGGAGTCCAGCCGAGTTCGCTTCGCAACTTGGTGGCGTCGAGCACGTAACGACGGTCGTGACCGGGACGGTCGGGCACGATCGTCTTGAGTGAGTCCGGCTTGCCCAACGCAGCGAGGATCCGGTCGGCCACCTCCATGATCGACGCCTCCACACCACTGCCGACGTGGTAGGTCTCGCCCACCCGGCCTCGGGCCAGCACGGCGTCGATGGCAGTGCAGTGGTCGTCCACGTGCAGCCACTCGCGGCGATTCTCGGTGGTGGCGTAGAGCGTGAGCGCCTGGTCGTCGAGGGCCAGTGCGCAGAAGTGCGGGATGAGCTTCTCGGGAAACTGGAAGGGGCCATAGTTGTTAGCGCAGTTCGTGATGGTGATGGGGAGCCCGTAGGTCTCGGCGTAGGCACGGACTGCGTGGTCGGCTCCCGCCTTGCTCGCGTTGTAGGGCGTGCGGGGGCGGTAGGGAGAGTCCTCCGTGAAGATCTCGTCGGCGTCGAGCGGCAGGTCCCCGTACACCTCGCAGGTGGAGACGTGGTGGAACCTGCCCACGCCCACCTGGCGGGCCGCTTCGAGCATCGTCTGGGTCCCGATCACATTGGTCCGGAAGAACAGGCCGGGGTACAGGACCGCCAGGGAGTTGTGTGACTCGGCGGCGAAGTGGACGACCGTATCGATCTCCTCGCCTCGCAGCGCTTTCTCCGCTGCGGCGGGGTCGCAGATATCTCCTTGGATGAAGACGATCCGGTCTTCGACATCGGACAGGTTGGGTCGGTTGCCGGCATAGGTGAGGACGTCGTAGACGGCCACATGGTCCTCGGGGTGCTGTTCGACCCAATAGCGGACGAAGTTCGACCCGATGAAACCGGCACCTCCCGTCACGAGAAGGCGCATATAGCGAACGATATTAACCCAGCCCCCGGATAACCCCTCTATCGGCCTCCGTCGGGCGAAGATGCACCACATCGCCGGCAGTCACCCGACGGGTCCCGGATGCCGTCTCCACGACCAGGTGGCCGGCGTCGTCGATGGCGTCCGCACGCCCCGTGAATTCCTCATCGGCCAGCACGACCCGCACCGCTTGGCCCAGAGTGGCGCAGCGCCGCCGCACCTCCTCGGCCAGGGCAAACCGGCCCGCGGCTTCGTCGAGGAGGTCGATCCGGGGCGCCAACGCCTCGAGGAGCCGGTCGAGGAGGATCCTGCGGTCGACCGGCACTGCCGGGGCGCCCACGTCGTCGAGGCACGTGCCGCCCGCTCCCTCCGGTCCAGGCCAGGCCACGTTGATCCCGATTCCTACCACCACGGCGGCCAAGGAACCCCCGGAGAACTCCGCCTCTGCCAGGACCCCGGCCAACTTGGACCCGCCCACCATCAGGTCGTTTGGCCACTTGAGCTGGGGTTCGACCCGGGCGACATCCCGGCAGGCATCGGCCGCCGCCAGGGCCACCGCCCCTGTGCTGAGGTGCACGTCCGCACCGTCGCACTGCGGGCGGAGGAGGACGGACGCCAGCAGGTTCGCCCCCGGAGGCGATTCCCAACGGCGGTCGAGTCGACCCCGTCCGGCGGTCTGATGGTCCGCCACCGCCACCAAGCCCGCCGGGGTGCCCTGGCGCGCCCGGTCGCGGACGTAGGTGTTCGTCGAGTCGACCTCCCGGAACCACCGGACGTCCCATTCGCCGCCCCACATGGCAGGAACCATACGGCGCGTGCAATTGTGAGACCCCGCCCCTCCGGAAAGGTCCAGCGTGCTCGAGAAGGTCCTCATCGCAAACCGCGGCGAAATTGCCGTCCGGGTCATCCGGACGTGTCGTGAGCTCGGCATCGCGACAGTCGCCGTCTACTCGAACCTGGACCGCGACGCCTTGCACGTGCGCATGGCCGACGAGGCCTATGCGCTGGGCGGCGAGACCGCCGCCGAGAGCTACCTCAACACCGAGGCGATCCTGCATGCCATAGAGCAGAGCGGGGCCGATGGCGTCCACCCGGGCTACGGCTTCTTCTCAGAGAACACTGATTTCGCCCGCGCCATCACCGAGCCGCGGCGTCACCTTCATCGGGCCACCGCCCGAGGCGATCGAGGTCATGGGTGACAAGATCAGCTCCCGGCTGGCCGCCGAGAAGGCCGGCGTGGCTGGTGTCCCGGGCCGCTCCGAACCGCTGACCTCACCAGACGAAGTGGTCGCATTCGGTACGGAGCATGGGTGGCCGGTCGCCATCAAGGCGGCCTTCGGCGGTGGCGGTCGCGGCATGAAGGTGGTGTCGTCCGCCGAGGACGCCGCTGAAGCGATGGAGTCGGCCGCCCGCGAAGCGCAGGCCTACTTCGGACGGCCTGAGATCTATCTCGAGCGCTATCTGGAATGGCCTCGGCACGTCGAGATGCAGGTGCTCGCCGACCAGCACGGGACCACGCTGTGGCTCGGCGAACGCGACTGCTCGGCGCAGCGGCGACACCAGAAGCTGGTCGAGGAGAGCCCCGCCCCCGAATTCCCCGACACGGTGCGCCAGGCCATGGGCGCCGCCGCCGTGAAGGTCTCGGAGGCATGTGGCTATTACAACGCCGGGACCGTCGAATTCCTCTATCAAGACGGCGAGTTCTACTTCCTCGAGATGAACACCCGGCTGCAAGTGGAGCACCCGGTGACCGAGCTGGTCAGCGGCCTCGATCTCGTCGCCTGGCAGATCCGGATCGCCTCAGGTGAGCCGCTCGACTTCACCCAGTCGGACATCCGCCGGAACGGCCACGCCATCGAGGTCCGGATCAATGCCGAGGATCCGAGCGGCGGCCGCTTCTCGCCCTCTCCGGGCACCATCACGACCTTCCACCAGCCGGCTGGCCCGGGCGTCCGTCTCGACGCGGGCTACGAGGCGGGCGACACGGTCTCGCAGTACTACGACAACCTGATCGCGAAGCTGATCGTCTGGGCGCCGGACCGCGAGGCGGCGAGGCGGCGCATGCTCCGGGCCATCGGCGAGACCCGCATCGCTGGGGTCGCCACGACGCTGCCGGCCCAACAGGTGATCCTGAGCCACCCCGACTTCGCGGCCGCCACGCACTCGACCAAATGGGTCGAGGAAAGCCTCGACCTCAGCGAGCTCACGATTGAGCCTGCAGGGTCGCCTCCCGCTCTGGCGCCCTCGGCCGACGACGAAGTGCCGACGGTCCTGCGCGACGTCACGGCCGAGGTTGACGGCCGGCGCTTCTCCGTGCGGTTGTGGGTGCCCGACCTGGGGACGGCGGCCGGCCCCGGGCGTGCCTCTGGTCGTCCCAGGCGGGCGGCCGCGTCGGCCGTGACGGGTACCGGCACGAGTCAGGTGACGGTGCCGATGCAGGGCACCATCGTCAAGGTGCTCGTCTCGGTGGGTGACGTCGTCGAGGTGGGCCAGGCCATCTGCCTGCTCGAGGCCATGAAGATGGAGAACGCCGTGGCGGCGGAGAAGGACGGCGTGATCAAAGAGCTTCGCGTGAGCGCAGGCGACTCCGTGGGCGCCGGCGACGTCGTGGCCGTCATAGAGTAAGTGGCGTGACGAGGGCCCAGCGGTGACCGCCGGGCCCGATGCCGTTCGGCCAAGCAGGCCGCCGCCGCGGTCGTCGACCGCCACCTCGACGCGCTGGTCTCGCTCAGCCATCGTGTGCACGCCACGCCCGAACTCTGCTACGAGGAGACGGCCTCCGCCCGGGCAGTGGCCGAGAGTCTGCGGGGAGGCGGCCTCGCGGTCGACGAGGGCGTGTACGACCTGCCGACCGCGCTCGAGTCGCGCGGGCGGCGAGGGTGAGCTCGTCGTGGCGGTCTGCGCAGAGTACGACGCGCTGCCCGACATTGGCCACGCCTGCGGGCACAACATCATCGCCGCCACCGCCGTCGGTGCGGGCCTGGCCCTCGCCGCCGTCGCCGATGACGTCGGGCTCACGGTGAGGATCCTCGGCACTCCGGCAGAGGAGGGGGGCGGCGGCAAGATCCTGATGCTCGAACGTGGCGCGTTCCAAGGCGTGCACGCCGCCATGATGGTGCACCCCTGGCCCACGGAACGGCTGACGGCGACCTGCCTCGCCGTGGCGCACTTCGACGTCCACTTCGCCGGGCGCGAGGCCCACGCGTCTGCGGCGCCGTGGGAGGGCGTCAACGCGCAGGACGCCCTCACGGTGGCCCAGGTGGCCGTCGGACTGCTCCGCCAACAGCTGCCGCCCGGGGACCAGGTCCACGGCGTGGTCATTGCGAGCTCGGCGGCGGCCAACATCATCCCCGCCGCCGTCACGGCCCGCTACATGGTCCGCTCGCGCACCATCGAAGGGCTGGCCACTCTCCGACCCCGGGTGGAGGCCTGCTTCGAGGCCGGAGCCCTCGCCACCGGGTGCTCCCTTGCCTACGAGGAGCTGTCGCCGGTGTACTCCCACATGGAACCCGACCCGGCGCTGTTGCACGCCTACCGCGCCAACGCCGAGGCACTCGGCCGGCGCTTCGAGGCCGACGACTCCGGCAAACCCCCGCCCACTCTCTCCACCGACATGGCCAACGTCTCGCTCGCGGTTCCCACCATCCACCCGCTCATTGGCATCGAGACGCACGGCGCCGTCAATCATCAACGCGAGTTCGCCGCGGCCTGCGTGACCCCGTCGGCCGACGCCGCCGTGCGCGACGGGGCGGTCGCGCTGGCCTGGACGGCCATCGACGCCGCGACCGATCCGGCCTTGCGGGAACGCCTGCTCCAGGGGTGATCACCGAGCACGCAGTGCTCAACGTCGCGGCCGGGCAGGAGCCCGAGTTCCTCGAGGCCATGGAGGGGGCCACGCACCTCATCGCGGGCAGCCCCGGCTTCGTCTCGCTGCGCGTCGAGCGCTGCATGGAGCATCCCAGTCGTTTCTTGCTCCTCGTCCAGTGGGAACGCCTCGAGGACCACACGGAGGGCTTCCGGGGTTCGCGGGCCTATCAGGACTGGCGGGCCGCCCTGCACCATTTCTACGACCCGTTCCCCGTGGTCGAGCACTTCGAGACGGTCGTCAGCGCCTGATCGGGCGGGGACCCGGCGGGAGGCGACGCAGCGGCGCTCTCACGGCACCGTCACCCGGCGGGCGGGCACGACCGCGTCAAGGATTCCCAACCGTACGACCGTGTACGGGATCCCGAGTTGCGTCAGGCGTGCCTCGAACGTCTGCTCGGTGTATGGCCCCGGTCCCGGCTGGGGGTTCAAGAACTCCGTCGTGGCCGCCGCGGTCTCGTTGGGCGAGAAGAACAGCCACGCGGGGTCTTTCGAGTGGGCCACGCCTGCGGCGATGGCCGTCGAACGGCTGACGTCGAGCACCGAGGGGCTGACCAACGGCTTGCCCCCGCTCAGGAAGTTCAAGTCGTAGGCGGTCCAATAATCACCGTACGCGGTCCGAATGTCGTGCGCCCTCATCCCGTCGACCACCCGCTGCATGGGGGCGTCGCCACTGCGCCAGTCGGAGAAGAAGGTCGGCGAGGCCGGCACGCCGGCGAGGTGTGCCGCGACGACCGTGAGCGAGGTGGCACCGACGACGCCGAGCGCGGCGAGCATCAGTGCGCCGGTGGCCGCCCGGGAGCGAACTGGTCCGATCGATGTCCGGGCGCGATCATCTTGCCCGGTGGTGTCGGGCTCCCCACCCACGATCGTTGGGTCAGGCACGGGTGCGGGCCCCGAGGGCGCGCAGAGCACCGTGCCCACCAGCGCCGCGACGAGTGCCGGGAGGTAAATGCCGTAGCGACCGTCGAACCAGTACCCCGTTCCCGGTGCGGCCGCGTACAGAAACGGGTAGCACACGACGCCGGCGGCCAGCGCGACGGGAACGAGCCGGCCAGAGACGCGGACGGAGAGCCAGACGGCGCGGACCAGCGCAGCCGCGACAAGAAGGAGGATCAGGGCGTAGAGGGCCTTTCCCACCGTCGGGCCTCCGACCCAGGTGCCGCTCACGACGGTGCGCAGGCCCAGCTGCAGGGGCAACATGTCGTGGAAGAACACGGAGAGCTTGGCCCCGTAGGTCACCCCGCCGTTGGCGGGGAGCGCGCCCCGCTGCAGAGAGGCGAAGCCGGTGTGAGCGTTGGCGTACCACCACGGCAAGGAACCCAGCGCGCCGCCCCCAGCGACGAGTGCAAGCGAGGACCACCGACGTCGCAGGTCGCCGCCCACCGCCCCGGAGAGGGACGACGGGCGCGCCGCGGCCAACCATCCACCAAAGAGCACCAAGCACGGCAAAGCGAAGTACCCGATCTCGGGGGAGGCCCACCAGCCCGAGGCCCAGAGCCACGCCCAGCAGCAGGAACGTGAAGGAGCCCGCCCTCCGCTGGTACACCCGGATGCAGCACAGCACGGCGGTCAGCCCACAACAAAGAGTGGCGTCGCGGAAGCCCCCCTCACGCACTGACTGCCAAATCACGACATAGGGCCAGACCCAGACAAGCGCGCCTGCGGCCAGCGCCAAGCGGCGGTCTTTCCCTGTCGCCAGCGTGATACCGGCCACCAGGACGGCGGCGACAGCAGAGAGCAGCGCCGGTGTCGCGTTGAGGGCCGGCTCGCCCCCGCCCCCCACTTTGAGCACCGCCGCGACGACGTAGGGCTCCAATCCCCCGTAGTGCTGGCCCCAGTAGAAGGCCGAGAAGTGGCCGGAGCCGATCGCGCGAGCCTGCAAGCCGACGATGGCCTCGTCGCCCCACAAGGGCAAGTGCACCAGCAGCCACACCCGCAGGAGCACGCCGTAGAGAACCGCGCCGACTCCGGCGACGACGACGGCGATGCTGGCCGGGCCTTCGAGGTTCCAGCCGGACGCCCGGGCCGTCGGGACCGCTCGCCTGAGCGGTGTGACCGTCGGGTCGGGTATCGGGGTCGGCGTGATCATGGCGTCGAGACCGCGACCGCGACCCGTCGCGCTCATGGGTTCACCCCGAGATTGTTCGGCTCGGCCCGGTCGCAGGCCGCCGCACCCTACCGTCTGTCGACAACTCTCACCGCGCGGATCACCGGACGCTCACGTCCGAGGTCGAACCGGACGGAGGGGCCATTGGCGAGCCCACGAACATGTCGAGACACCCCTCCAGCCCGACGATCTGATGTCGTCCCGTCGCCGGTCCTCCCAGGCCCTCCGGCTCAGCCGGAAGCGGATGGTGCGGCCTGACCCGTCGCGTCGCCTTCCCGGGCCTCGCCGTTCTCCACGTAGCCGATCGCGCGTGACGTGGCGAGCGAGGCGGTGTTGTCCTCGAAGGCACCGCTCAGCGCCTCCTCGGCTCCGAGACCCGCGAAGGCGAGATGCAGCATGGCCTCGCGCATCTCGCGTCCGAACCCTTTGCCCTGGTGGACCGCGCCCCAGCCAGGAACCCGAGTCGACCGATCGCACCGCCCGGAAGTGCTCGGCCCCGACGTCCTGCATGCCGATGGGCTCTCCGTCTACAAAGGCCGCACCGGTGAACGTCCACTTGTCGGCCGACCAGTGGGCCCGGTGGCCCCACAGCCACTGCGCCATTTCCCGTGCCCGTTCGTCCGGCGGCAGGTCGGTCCACGGCACGAAGAAGGGCATGGCCTCGGGGTCGTGGACCCGGTCGGACAGCGCCGCCAGGGCCGGAAACTCCTCCTCGCGAGGGAGGCGCCACTCCAGCCGCGGTGTGCGGACGACGAGATCGAAGAGGGGCCAGAAGTTCGCCGCCCCCGCCCCCGCCCCGGCCACGCCTCAGCCCCCGGGCTGGTAGACGCCGAACTCGCCGCGCAGGACGTCGGCCACCTCGCCGAGCGTCGCCATCTCCTTGAGGGCCGCCTTCATGGGCACGAGCAGGTTCCCCGTACCCTTGGCCGTCTCGGCGACGTCGGCCAGGGCGCGGTCCACCGCCGGCCTGGTCACGCGCGGCGCGCACGGACCTGGTGCGATCGATCTGGAGCTGCTGGAGCTTCACGTCGATCGGGAAGACCTCGGCCTGCTCCGCTTCCGCGTCGGTGAACCGGTTGACCCCGACCACCACCTTCTCGCCGTCGTCCACCGACTTGGCAAAGCTGTAGGCCGCCGCCTCGATCTCCTCTTGCATGAACCGAGCCTCGATCGCGGCAACGGCGCCGCCCAGTTGCTCGATCCGCTCGAGGTAGACATTGGCCGCCGCCTCCACCTCGTCGGTGAGCGCCTCAACGAAGTACGAGCCCGCCAGCGGGTCGACGGTGTCGGCCACACCTGACTCGAACCCGACGATCTGCTGGGTGCGCAGGGCGATCTTGGCCGCCCGCGTCGTGGGAAGGCCGAGCGCCTCGTCGAAGCCGTTCGTGTGGAGGCTCTGGGTGCCGCCCGAGCGCGGCGGCCAGGCTCTGGACGGTGACCCGCACGATGTTGTTCTCCGGCTGCTGGGCGGTCAGCGTCGAACCACCGGTCTGGGTGTGGAAGCGCAGCATCTTGGAGCGCTCGTCCTTGGCCCCGAAGCGCTCGGTCATGATGCGCGCCCACATGCGGCGCGCGGCTCGGTACTTGGCCACCTCCTCGAAGAGGTTGTTGTGCGCGTTCCAGAAGAACGACAGGCGCGGGCGCGAACGCATCCACGTCCATGCCGGCCGCGATGGCCGCCTCGACGTAGGCGATGCCGTTGGCCAAGGTGAAGGCGATCTCCTGGACCGCCGTCGAGCCCGCCTCGCGGATGTGGTAGCCCGAGATGGAGATCGTGTTCCAGTTGGGCAGGTTCGGCCGCGCAGTAGGCGAAGGTGTCGACGATGAGGCGCATGGAGGGACGCGGCGGGTAGATGTAGGTCCCGCGGGCGATGTACTCCTTCAAGATGTCGTTCTGGATGGTGCCGCGGATCTTCTCGCCCGGCACGCCCTGCTCCTCGGCCACCAACTGGTAGAGGAGCAGCAGGATGGCGCCCGGTGGCGTTGATCGTCATGGACGTCGTGACCTTGTCCATCGGGAGGTCGGCCATGAGGAGGCGCATGTCGGCCAGCGAGTCGATGGCCACGCCGACCTTGCCGACCTCGCCCTCGGCCCGGGGGTGGTCGGAGTCGTAGCCCATCTGGGTCGGGAGGTCGAAGGCGCACGAGAGACCCGTCTGACCGGCGTCGAGGAGGAACTTGAAGCGCTGGTTGGTCGCCTCGGCCGAGCCGAAGCCGGCGTACTGGCGCATGGTCCAGAGCTTCGAGCGGTACATCTCGCGGTGGACGCCCGCGGGTGTAGGGGAACGACCCCGGCTCACCCAGCTGCGCGGCCGGGTCCCAGCCTTCGAGGTCGTCGGCGCGGTAGACGGGTTGGATGGCGAGACCCGAGTCGGTGTGTGCGCTCGGGGCTGCCCTGGGGGTCCTGCTTCTCCGGTGTCACAGCACCGAGACTACGGAGGTTCGGGGGAGGGCCTCGGGCCACACGCGGCAGACTACGGCGGTGGACGACACCTCAGGACCGGCCTTCTCCCACTTCGGCATCTGCGTGAGCGACCTGGAGCGGTCGCTGCGCTTCTACTGCGAGGCGCTCGGCTTCGAGAAGGCCGAGTCGCACGACATCGGGTCCGAATTCGCCCGGCTGATGGACCTGCCCGACGTGGCGGTGACCTCGCAGTTCATCCGGCGGGGACCGACCGCGATCGAGCTCCTGGCCTTCAGCGAGCCCGCCGCTTTCGGCCAGCGCGAGCGCCGCGCCGTCAACCAGCTCGGGCCTGACCCACCTGTCGTTCCGCGTGCACGATCGCGGCAGCCACGGCGGCCCGGATCGTCGAGCTCGGCGGCGCCGTCGTCGAGTCGAGCCGGACGACCATCGACTTCGGCGGGACGCCGCTCGAGTTCGTCTACTGCACGGATCCCGACGGCGTGCGGGTGGAGCTGATGGACCTCGGCGAGCTGATCAGCTCCCTGACCCGTGGCGCGGTCTCCGCGTCGGCCTGCGCGTCGAGCTCGCGGTCGATGCGCACCGCCTTGCGCTCCTCCATGTGCATCCAGCGCAGGGCCACCGGGATCATCGGCCAGAGCATCAGCGTGTCGCCGACCACCCACATGATGGAGCCACCGGCGTGGAGGTCGACGACGTAGGACGGGCCCCAGGTGCGGTGGGTGGCGAGATAGGCCGGGAACAGCTCCTTGGTCGCTCCGGCCAGCGAGAGGCCGGTGAAGGTGTCGATCGGGATGGCCAGGAAGAGGTAGAAGAACTGCAGGGCGGGGTGGAGGCGGTAGCAGTTCGGGTCGCTGCCGAAGATCTGGCGCCAGAACATGTAGCCGACGATCAGGAAGGCCAGGTGCTCGGCGTTGTGCAGGCTCTCGTTCTCGAGCGTGAGGTTGTACCAGCTCGTCAGGTGGACTCATCGGGATCAACACGGCGTAGAGCACGAAGGCGACGCCGGGGTGCCCGAAGAACTTGGCCACGCGGCGAGCGCAACACCTCGGTGACGACGAGGTGGGCGTGCCGGTCGTGGAGCGCCAGGCCAGGTCGAGGGGGGAGGCGATGGCGAAGAGCGGTGCCGCCACCATGATGAGGAGCAGGTGCTGGACCATGTGGTCCCAGAACAGCTCGCCGTCGTAGACGCCGACGAAGCTGAAGATGGCCACGCGCCGTGGTCACGAGGGCGCCGATCGAAGGCCGCCGTCTTGCCGGCCGGCCAGGGGTGGCGCGGGTGCAGCACGTTGTTGCGCTGCACGCCCCAGAGGTAGAGGACCGAGGGCGACGAGGATCATCGCCACCGGCACGAAGTCGAACTGGGTGGAGAAGAGCTGCGACCCCCGCAGTGGCGGGAGCCCCGCGTCGGAGAGCGCGGCGATCACCTCAAGACGCTACCGCCGCGCCTCAGCCGTGTTGCCAGACGCGCTGGGAGATCCCCCGCTTGCCGTAGAGCGCGGCCGCATCGAGCCGGGCCAGCTCGTCGTCGGTCATGCTGCCAGCCCAACGCCCCGGCGTTCTGCTCGGCCTGCGCCCGGTTCTTGGCCCCCGGGATGGGCACGGCGCCCTTGGCGATGAGCCAGGCCAGGGCGACCTGGCTCGGCGTCCGGTCGCCGTGGGCCTCGCCGATGCGGCGCAGCTCCGCGACGACGGCGTCCACCTCTGCCATGGGGTGGGCCGAGAACGTGCGGCCGCCCGGCGGCGGGTTGGAGGCCGAGTACTTGCCGGTCAGGCGCCCCTGCCCGATGGGCGAGTAGGCCAGCGGGACCACGCCGAGCTCGCGGCAGCAGTCGAGGAGCCCGACCCGCGAGCGGCATGGTGCGCAGCAGCGAGAACTCGACCTGGTTGCTCGCCAGGCGCAGGCCGCGCTTGCGCAGTGCGCGCGTCCATGGCGCGGGTCTCCTTGGCCGAGTAGTTGGACACGCCGACCGCCTTCACCAGCCCCTCGGCGTGCGCGGCGGCCAGCGCCTCGGCCAGGGCCTCGTGCGAGCGCAGCGAGATCGGGCCCGTGGATCTGGTACAGGTCGATGGCGTCGATGCCCAGCCGCTCGAGCGACGTGCCGGCCGCCGAGAGCAGCGCCGAGTGCACGTTCAGCTTCCACGGGCTCGGCATGAACTTCGTGGCGATGACGACCCGGGCCCGGCACGCCGGGGTCGGCGGCGAGCAGGCGGCCGATGATGCGCTCGCTCTCGCCGCCCCCGTAGACCTCGGCCGTGTCGAAGAGCACGACGCCGGCCTCGATGCTGGCCTCCCAGGCGTCCCGGATGGTCGACTCGGTGAGCGACTGGTCGTAGCCGCCCATGCCCCAGGTGCCCTTGTCGCCCCAGGCCCAGGTGCCCACGCCGAGGGGCGGGATGGCGACGTCGGAGCCGGCCAGGGTGATGCGGTCGCTCGCCTGCGGCGGTGCGGCGGCTCGCTGTCACGGCGTGCCCCGCGCCTCGTGGCCCAGGCCAGATGCGCCTCGACCGCCGCCCGCCAGGCTTCGGGGTGGGTCAGCTGCGGCGAGTGGTAGGCGCCCTCGATGACGGTGAGCCGGCCGTCGGCCACCATCCGCCGCCAGCTCGGGTGCCTGGTCGACCAGCGGGTGGTCGTGCTCGCCGACGATCGACCGTCGTGGGGCAGGTGATGGACGGCAGGTCGGCCCGCAGCGAGGTCTCGCCCGTCGGCGATGTCGGCCATCAGCGCCATGCCGAAGGCCTTGACGGCGTAGGCGTCCATGCCGGCGAAGATGGCGTCCTTCTCCTCCTGCCACGCGGCGGGACCTTGCGCCGCGATCAGCGTCGTCCTCGGGGCCGCCGAGGCTGAGCGTGGCCGGCATGCCCTGCGCCGGGTCGAACGCCGTGATGAACGTGCTGACCATGGCACGGATGTCCTCGTCGGGCGGCATGAAGGACCAGGCGCTCGTGTCCATGAGCACGAGCGAGCTCACCAGGTCGGGCCGGCTGAGGACGACGCCCAGGACGACCCGCCCCCCATGGAGTGGCCGAGCAGATCGACCGGGCCGCCCCCGACCGCCTCGAGGAACGCGATGCAGGTCGGCGACCAGCTGGTCGATGCGTGTAGCCGTCGAGCGCTCCCGTCTTGGTGGAGTGGCCGTGGCCACGCTGGTCGAGGGTGACGACCGCGCCGGCCCGCGCCAGAGCGTCGACCTCGAGCGCGAAGTCGTGGGAGGAGCCGGTGAACCCGTGGACGAGCACCAGGGACGGGGTCCCCGCCGGGCTGGTCCCCTGCTCGGACCACGCCAGCTCGACGCCGTTGACCTGCACCGTCTTGCCGAGGCCGTCTGTGTCATGGCACCTGTCTAGCGGGTTGCCGCCCGCAACGCCCGAGCGCCGCCACCTCGTCCTCGTACCACTCGGAGGTGCGTGCTCAGTGAGCGTGCGGCATGCAGAGTTCGTCGTACTCGGCGATGACGATCTCGCCGGCGTCGGGCCCACACGCCGGGCAGGCCGGGTCGCGGCGCACCTTGAAGGTGCGGAAGGACTCCTCCAGGGCGTCATAGGCGAGCAGACGCCCGATGAGCGGGTCGCCGATGCCCGAGCAACAGCTTGATCGCCTCGACCGCCTGAATGGACCCGATGATCCCGGGCAGCACACCCAGCACGCCGGCCTCGGAGCACGAGGGTGCCAGCTCGGCCGGTGGCGGCTCGGGGATGAGGCAGCGGTAGCAGGGACCGTTGTACGGGTCGAACACGGTGACCTGGCCTTCGAAGCGGAAGATGGAGCCGTGGACCACCGGGATCCGCTTGAGCAACGAGGCGTCGTTGACGAGGTAGCGGGTCGGGAAGTTGTCCGTCCCGTCGACGATGACGTCGTAGCCGTCGATGATGTCCAAGATGTTGTCCGCGCCCAACCGCACGTCATAGGTCACGACGTTCACGTCGGGGTTCAGCGCGGTCAGCGTCTTCTTGGCCGAGTCGACCTTGCGGTCACCCACCCGGTCCATGTTGTGCAGGATCTGCCGCTGCAGGTTGGACTCGTCGACCACGTCCATGTCGATGATGCCCAGCGTGCCCACACCGGCCGCCGCCAGGTAGAGCGCGGCCGGTGACCCCAGCCCGCCCGCGCCGAGCAGCAGCACCTTGGAGTCGAGCAGCTTGAGCTGGCCCACCTCGCCCGACCTCGGGGAGGAGCACGTGGCGCTGATAGCGGTTGCGCTGAGCCGGCGTGAGGGTCTGCGGTGCCGCCCAGGGACGGCCGTCGTCCTTCCACTTGTTGAAACCGCCGATCAGTGACTGCACGTCGGTGTAGCCCAGGTCTCCCATGGTCTTGGCGGCGAAGGCGGAGCGGACTCCGCCGGCGCAGTAGACGACGATCGGACCGGACTTGTCCGGCAGCTTGCCCTCCACCTGGAACTCCAGGTGGCCCCGGGGCAGGTGAACGGCGTTGGGGATGGCGCCTTGCTCGTACTCGTCGGGTTCGCGGACGTCGAGGAACGTGACGCCGCCGCCCTCCAACAGGGCCTGCGCGTCCGTGGGCTCCACCTCGTGGATGGACGCCTTCGCCTCGTTCAAAAGGTCTCGGGGAGTGGGCACGCTCGAACCTCCGGGTCGCGCCGGACCGTCTGTCCGGCCCGTATCAAGCTGTTAAACACTACCAGCGGGGTCAACATTCCCAGAGGAACGCTCCTGCGCTCCCGCCGTGCGGGGCGGAGCGCTCCCGAAGTGCCGCGCAGCGCGAAGCTAGCCGCCGTGGAGCTCCACGAGGCGATCCAACGGCGGGCCATGGTGCGGAGCTTCTCCGCCGAGCCCGTTGATCGGGCCGTTGTCGACGGCATCCTGCTCGGGGCCCTCCGCTCCCCTACGGCAGGGAACACCGGAGGCACAGCCTGGATGGTGCTCCAGGGCCAGGAGACGTCGACCTACTTCGAGGCCACCACCGACGAGGTGTGGCGCACGAGCTACCGGGCCTGGGCCGAGGGGTTGCAGCGCGCACCGGTCGTGCTCCTCTCCTATGCGTCACCCGCCACCTATGTCGCCCGGTACGGCGAGCCGGACAAGTCCGCCGCGGGCCTTGGGGACAGCGCGTCGCAGTGGCCGGTGCCCTACTGGTTCGGGGACGCCGCGTTCGGCGTCATGGCCGTTCTCCTCGGGGCGGTCGACGCCGGGCTCGGCGCGTGCATCCTCGGGAGCTTTCGAGGAGAAGCGGAGTTGGCCAGACGCCTCCACGTGCCGGACGATTGGCGCTTGTTCTGTGCCGTCGTCCTCGGTCGCCCCGACGGCAAGGACCACCGCTCGGCGTCGCTCGAACGGCTGCTCCCGCCCCGCTCCGAGCGCATCCACTGGGGACGCTGGTAGCGCGACGACGCCTCCGCGGCGCTCCCCTCTCTACTGCGGCGTACCGCCGGCGGTCTTTCAGAACTATCAACCGATCTGTTGAGGGTTTCCGGAGGCCTTCGGCCGCCCGCCGGAGCGAACCGGCGGCGGGCGGCGGGCGGCGGGCGGCGCATCTTTCTCAGAACTATCAACCGATCTGTTGAGGGTTTCCGGAAATACGGCGCGGCACCCGGCGGGCAAGTCCGATCCGGTCAGTTCTTCGACAGCGTGTGCTCGGGCCCTTCTTGCCAGCGCGCCATGGCCCAGAGCAGGTCCGACAGCCGGTTCAGGTACATCACCACCAATGAGCCTTCGACCGGCTCGGCCACGGCGAGGCGCTCGGCGCGGCGCACGATCGTGCGCGCCAGGTCGAGCGCGGCGGCGATGCGGTTTTCTCCGGGGACGGTGAAGTCGCTGGGCATGTCGAAGCGGGCCAGGAGGTCGTCGATCCCCGCCTCCAGGGCGGACACCATGTCGGCGGTCACCAGGGTCGACCCCGCCTGGAGCTTCGTGCGGTTGGCCGGGGCGGTGGCCACCTCGGCCATCAGGACGTAGAGCTCACGGGCCAAGGTCGTCAGACGCTCGTTGGCCTCCGAGCTCGGGGCCGTCTCGGCCCGGGCCAGCCCGATGGCAGCCTGGGCCTCGTCGACAGCGCCGTTGAGCTCGATGCGCCACGAATCCTTGCGCACGCGGCCCCCGAAGAGGAGGCCAGTGGTCCCGTCGTCACCCCGCTTGGTGTAGATCCTGGGCGTCACCAGGCCGGATGCTACCGGTGTCATTCCCGGACCCGTGGGAGCCCCCGGTATCGTGTAGGGGTGGTGGCCCTCTCTTCCGAACTCCTCGGCCGGCTCGACCCGTCCGCGTCCACGTACCTCCAGGCGCTGCGCGACCGCGTGGTCATCTTCGACGGCGCCATGGGGACCAACCTGCAGCTGCTCGGGCTCGGTCCCGAAGACTTCGGCGGCCCCGATCTCGAGGGATGCAACGAATGGCTGGTCGAAACCCGGCCGGACCTGGTGGCCCAGGTGCACCGCTCCTTCTACGAGGTCGGCTGCGATGTCGTCGAGACCGACACGTTCGGCTCGACCTCGGTCGTGCTGGCCGAGTACGGGCTGGCGGAGCGGGCGCGCGAGCTGACCAGGAAGGCGGCCGAGCTGGCCTGCGCCGTGCGGGACGAGTTCGCCACGCCCGAGCGGCCCCGCTGGGTGGCCGGTTCGATGGGCCCGGGCACCAAGTTCCCCACCCTTGGGCACATCTCCTACGCCGAGTTCCGGGACGCCTATGAGGAACAGGCGCTCGGCTTGCTGGAAGGGGGCGTCGACCTGCTCCTGATCGAGACCCAGTTCGACCTCCTCTCCGTCAAGGCCGCGGTCAACGGGGCCCGGCGCGCCATGGTCGCCCTCGACCGCTTCGTGCCGCTGCAGGCGCAGGTCACGATTGAGCTGACCGGGCGCATGTTGCCCGGGACCGAGATCGGCGCCGCCCTCACCGTGCTCGATGCGATGCAGGTCGACGTCGTCGGGCTCAACTGCGCCACCGGCCCGGTCGAGATGAGCGAGGCGCTGCGCCACCTGTCGGCGGCCAGCCGCGTCCCCATCGCCTGCGTCCCCAATGCGGGGCTCCCGTCGGTCGTCGACGGCAACATGCACTACGACCTGACGCCCGACGGTCTGGCCGAGCACCTGCACCGCTTCGTGACCGAGTTCGGCGTGTCGGCCATCGGCGGGTGCTGCGGGACCACGCCGGCCCACCTGGCGGCGGTCGTGGAGCGCTGCGCCGGAGTCGCCCCCGCCGTGCGCACGCCGGTCCACGAGCCTGCGGCGGCCTCCATCTACACGTCGGTCCCCTTCCGGCAGGACACGTCCTTCCTCGTCGTCGGCGAGCGAACCAACGCCAACGGTTCCAAAGCGTTCCGGGAGGCGATGCTGGAGGCCGACTGGGACACCTGCGTCGCCATGGCGCGTGACCAGGTCAAGGAGGGCTCCCACCTCATCGACGTCTGTGTCGACTACACAGGCGCCGACGGCGTGGGCGACATGACCGAGGTGGCGAGCCGGCTGTGCACGCAGTCCAGCGTGCCGCTCATGGTCGACTCGACCGAGGGCCCCGTCGTCCGCGCCGCGCTGGAGTGGATCGGAGGGCGGCCCATCCTGAACTCGGTCAACCTCGAGGAGGGCGACGAACCCGGGACCCGCCTCGACACCTTCCTCCGCCTGGCTCGCGAGTTCGGAGCCGCCGTCGTGTGCACCTGTATCGACGAGGAGGGCCAGGCCCGCACCGCGGAGTGGAAGGTCCGGGCGGCCCGCAACATCCGCGACATCGCCGTGGAGCGCTACGGCTTGGCCCCCGAGGACCTCCTCTTCGATGCGCTCGCCCTGCCGCTGTCCACGGGCATGGAGGAAAGCCGCAACGACGGGATCGAGACCCTCGAGGGCATCCGGCGTATCAAGGCCGAGCTGCCCGGCGTGTCCACCATCCTCGGGCTCTCCAACGTGTCCTTCGGACTGAACCCCGCCGCCCGCCAGGTCCTCAACTCGGTGTTCCTGCACGAGTGCGTGGAGGCCGGTCTGGACTCGGCCATCGTCCACACGTCGAAGATCCTCCCGCTCTCGCGCATCGACGAGCGGGCCAAGGAGATCTGCCTCGACTTGGTCTACAACCGGCGGACCGACGACTACGACCCGCTGCAGGAGCTCCTCGCCTTCTACGAGGGCGTCAAGGTCAACGCCAATGCGGCGGACGAGCACCTCGACTGGCCGGTCGACCGCCGGCTGTCCCAGCGCATCATCGACGGCAACCGCAACGGGCTCAACGACGACCTCACCGAGGCGCTGGAGTCGGGCCAGGGGGCGCTTGCCATCGTGAACGACATCCTGCTCGAGGGCATGAAGGTCGTCGGCGAGCGCTTCGCCTCCGGTGAGATGCAGTTGCCCTTCGTGCTGCAGTCGGCCGAGACGATGAAGGCCGCCGTCGCCTTCCTCGAACCCCACATGGAGAAGGCGGACCAGGGCGGGAAGGGTACGGTCGTGCTGGCCACGGTCAAGGGCGACGTGCACGACATCGGCAAAAACCTGGTCGACATCATCCTGACGAACAACGGGTACGAGGTGGTCAACCTCGGGATCAAGGTCGGTATCAACGAATTGGTCACGGCGGCCCAGGAGCACAAGGCCGACGCCATCGGCATGAGCGGCCTGCTGGTCAAGTCGACGCTCATCATGCGCGAGAACCTGGTCGAGCTGAACGACCGGTCCCTCTCGGACATCCCGGTCCTTCTGGGCGGGGCCGCGCTGACCCGCACCTACGTCGAGCGCGACCTGCGCGAGGTCTACGAGGGGCGGCTCTTCTACGGCCGCGACGCGTTCGAGGGGCTGCGCACGATGGACCGGCTCGTCGAGCTGAAGCGGACGGGCGAGGAAGACCCCACCTTCGGCCGCGAGATCTCCGAGCGCAACGTCCCCCGTCGTAGCCGGCTGGACGACCAGGACACGACGCCGGTGGAGGGCCAGCCGTCGCGGGCCGCCGTGGCCGCGGACAACCAGCTGTTCGACCCGCCCTTCGTGGGCAGCCGGGTGGCCGTCGGCATCCCGATCGACGAGATCGCCGAGTACCTGAACCTGACGGCCCTCTTCCGCAACCAGTGGGGCTTCCGGCCCGAGGGCGGCGAGAACGACGCCGAGTTCAAGGAGCGGGTCAAAGGGACGCTCCGCGAGGAGCTCGGCAAGGCCAAGGAGGCCGACCTGCTCGTGCCGTCGGTCGCCTACGGCCACTTCGCCGCCAACGCCGAGGGCAACGATCTCGTCATCTGGAAGGACGAGACCCGCTCCTCGGAGTGGATGCGCTTCGCCTTCCCGCGGCAACGCAAGGAACCTTGGTTGTGCATCGCCGACTTCTTCCGCCCGACCGGCTCGGGCGACGAGGACTTCGCCAGCTTCATGCTCTGCACCATCGGAGCCCGGGCGTCGGAGGAGACGGCGCGCCTGTTCGCCGAGGACGAGTACCAGAACTACCTCTTCCTGCACGGCCTGAGTGTCGAGATGGCCGAAGCGACGGCCGAGTACTGGCACCGCCGGGTGCGCGAGGAGCTCGGGATCGCCGCCGAGGACGGCCCGACGCTCACCGGCCTGTTCCGGCAGCAGTACCGAGGCGGGCGGTACTCGTGGGGCTACCCCGCCTGTCCCGACCTCACCGACAACGCCAAGGTCGTGGAGCTGCTGGGAGGGGAACGCATCGGCGTGACCGTCACCGAGGGATTTCAGCTCAACCCCGAACAGACGACCGACGCCATCATCTGCCACCACCCAGAGGCCAAGTACTTCGTCGCGTGACCACGGCTGGGCTCCGCGCAGCGGTCCTCGCCTGGCTTCCCCCCATCGTCCTCGTGTGCGGCCTCCTCGTCTGTGCCCCGGCGGCGGCGGACACCCCGCCTGCGCTCGGAACGGCCGTCGTTGCCACCGTCGGACCCGGCTACACCCTCACGTCCGAGGGCCCGCTCAACGCCTCCGAGCTCGCCTCCGGCTTACCGGACCCCGCCGCGACGAAGGCGGTCTTGCGAGGCCTCAAGAACCTCCCGACGTTCCAGCGGGTGTGGAAGGAAGTGGGCGGGCGCAACCAGGTCCAGGACCTCCTCGTGCGCTTCCCGTCCGGGGCAACGGCGCAGATGTTCCTCCAGGCACTGCAGGGCTCCCTGGCGTCGGGGGAAATCCTGAGCTCGGGCGCCCTGTCACCCCTCCCCGGGGCGCGGCGGACCACGTACTTCGCCTCGACCACCCTCGGCGGCGTGGGCCAGGCCATTTCCATGCCGGCGGGCCTCTACGTGGACCTCCTCTCGTTCTTCTCGGCCGCATCTGGCACGACGCCACCGATCTCCCCGGCTGCCACCGTCCGGGTGGCGCAGGCACAGCAGGCTGCGATGGTGGCCGCAGGCGGTGGCACTTCCGGCGCAAGGGCCCCGACGGCCCCGACCAAGAAGAGCAACTCGCGTGATTCGCTCGGGTGGGCAATCCTGGTCGTCGCCGTGCTCGTCGTCGCCGTGGCCACGCCAGCCCTGCTGCGGCGGCGCCGACAGCGGCGCGGTTTGGGCACCGTGTCGTAGGCGTCCAGATATCTAGACGGTCTGTCCCTTGCAAACCGCTTGTCTACGGTTTCGCAACGACCTCGCAACCGAACCTCCGTAGCATTCTCCACTGGATCTTCGAGGGGGAACGCAATGGAAGAGTTGGCACCGGCGGACACCGCCGTGACAGAGGACGACTGGAGCAGCGCCCGGAACCGCACCCGCCGCGCCAGCTACGTCGGCATGGGGATCGGGGTGCTGGTCGGCCCCATGATCGGCCTCCTCGCCGTCTTCCTGACCTCGCTCACCGCTACCGGCGTTGCCCGCTACCCGGTGACCGCGCTGTGGATGGTCGTGCTGGTGGCGCCCCTGGCCGTCGGACTGGGGTTGCGCTCCGTGAAGGAACAGGAGCGGAGCGACGGCGTCATCGCCACGCTGGCGGGCCAATTCGAGACACAGGCGCGTGGGCAGCGGTTCGAGAGCCGCCTGGCCAACGCTCTGGACATGGCCGAGGGGGAACCCGAGGTCGTCCAGGTCATTGAGCGGTCGTTCTCCACCATTGTGCCCGACGCACCGATTGAGCTCTTGCTCGCGGACAACAGTCACGCGCACCTCCTGCGCATGGCCTCCGCCTCGCCGACGGGATCGCCACCCAATTGCTGCGTCGACTCACCGGACCACTGTCCTGCAGCGCGTCGAGCCCAGGTACAGCGGTTCTCCGACAGCGAAGAGCTCGACGCCTGCCCCAAGCTCCGGGGGCGGCCGGAAGGAGCCGTGTCGGCGATGTGCGTGCCCGTCTCCATCATGGGCCGCTCCGTCGGGGTGATCCATGTGACCGGTGAGCAGCACACGGCATTCTCGGAGAACACCGTGCAGGATCTCGAGACCCTGGCCAAGCTGTCGGGCGCTCGGATCGGACTGCTGCGCGTCATGGCGGAAACCCAACTGCAGGCGACGACGGACAGCCTGACGGGCCTCTTGAACCGACGGTCGTTCGAGCATCGCGTCGCGGCCATCCGGCGCGAGGAGTCGAGCGTCGTGATCTCCATGGCGGACCTCGACCACTTCAAGCTGCTCAACGACAGCTACGGCCATGAGACGGGCGACCGTGCCTTGCGCTTGTTCGCCCAGGTGCTGCGGGAGTCGCTCCGGACCGAGGATCTCGTCTGCCGTCACGGCGGGGAGGAGTTCGCGATCGCGATCCCCGACTGCGACGTCGAAAAGGCCCGCGAGATCTTCGACGCCTCCCGCGTCCGGCTGGAGGCCGCCATGACGGTGGCCGGGCTTCCGAAGTTCACGGTGAGCTTCGGCGTCGTGGTGGCCGACCCCAAGGACGATCTTCCGAGCACGATCAGCCGGGCCGACGCCGCGCTCTTCCAGGCCAAACGCGAGGGACGCGACCGTGTGGTCGTTTTCGACGTGCTGGGACACGAGGTACCGGCCCCTGGGGCGCTGCCACTGGCGGCGACCAACGGCAACGGTATCGTCAATGGGCGGGCGCTCAACGGACGCGAGACGCTCGAAGTCGCGGGGGCGGTCAACTCATAGCGTGCCGCTGGAGCGATCCCGCCGGTCTCGAGCCAGATCGGGCTGAAGGTCGACCGCGCCGAAATCTCCCTCTCCGACCCGGCTCTTCGATGGGACGTCGTCGACTCCTGTTCGTCGGCCATTGGGGTTGGGCGTTGGCGGAGCCCTTCGATGCCTCGATTTGGCGAGTCGTCGTTGGCGGCGGCCATATTCTCTTTTACCGATGCCGCCCCGCTGGCCCGGCCGACGATTCAGGTCATGCTCGACCATCATTTTGAGCTAATCCGATCTGAACGAAGTTCAAGTACAGGACGCCGTCGCGTTGAGATCAGGCGAACTCGGCTTGTCCTTTCCTTTGCTCCGGCGGCATCTCTTTCAGAACTATCAACTGATCTGTTGAGAGTTTCCGGAGACACGCGCGCCCTCTCACCGCAGGCGGCGCACCGGCGGTCTTTCTCAGAACTATCAACTGATCTGTTGAGAGTTTCCAGAGACACGCCGGTCCCCTCCACCGCTCCATACCGGCACCGCAACCGACGACAGCGGGCTGCACTCCGCCCTGGGTCCTAGGCCCAACAAGAATTTGAGGCTCCGCTAGCGGGCACTGACCCGATGGTTCAACTTTGTGCTCGCACCGCCGCGGGGTCGACACCCGTGCCTCCTGCGGCGCTGCTGGCGTAAATGGCGAGGGCGAAGCTCAACACGTTGACCGCATCGTCGGCATCCCACAGAAGGGGGCCCTCACCGGTGTGGAGCCATCGGAGCCAGTGGCGCCCGGAGTCCCGAAAGCTACTGGCCCAATCGTCGTCGAGCGCATGGAATGCCCGCACTTCGCCGTCAACGTACGTCTCCAAGCTCGGTTGCTGGATACCCCGGCCCGTACAGCGATTGACGCGGGCGTAGCCACGGCTGCCGGTGACTTCCCACCTTTCGTCGTTCGTGTAGTAGTCGGAACGGAGGTACATCTCGGGGGCGATAGTGATGTCCCACACACCGCGGATCCCGTTGTCGTGCTCCCACAGGATTGAGGTCGGCGCGTCCAGCTCGAGACCCGGCATGACCTGGGTACCCCCCACCCACGCCCGCACCTCCTTGATTGGGCCGAAAAGCCACAGAGCCGTCGAGAGCTTGTGCCAGCCGTCGTCGAACACCAGGATGCCGCGACCGCGTCGCATCTGTGCGAATTGCCATTCGAAGCTCGATCGGGGCACGTCCCAGCCGCCGCGGCCGCTGCCCACCATCTTCATGTGATACCCGCTGACCGCGCCGAGCACCCCCGAATGGACGGTCTCCTTGAGTCTCCGCAATGGTTCGTAGAAGACATAATTCTCCATCACGCGAAGCAGGCGACCATTGGCGTTCGCCGCCTCCATCATCACTCGTGCGTCCGCGAGGTCGCTGCACATCGGCTTTTGCAGGTTCACGTGCCACCCGTAGCCCAGTAGTTCACAGACCCCTTTGGCATGAAGGGGAATCGGCAGCAGGACCTCGACCGCATCGACCGGCACGCCGCTCTGCGCCAAGTCTGCTGCCGATGCGAATGTGCGAGCGCCGGGCCAATCGGCTTGACGTTGGGCGCGACGATCCGGATCCGGATCGACAAGTGCGACGACCTCGACGTCAGGGTTGTCCGCGTAGGCGCGGACGTTCAGGTCGTAGATACGGCCGAGACCGATGAACGCGGCCCGCACGGGGCGCTCGTAGGGTACGAATTCCATCAGTTCCTGCCAACGATGAGTCTCGGCATTGAAAACCTCCGTGAAGGTAGGGGCCACTGGTGCTCTTTAACGGGCTGCCCGGGGAAGACCCAGGCCTAACCAGGCGATCAGATCACGCTGGATCTCGTTGGTGCCACCGCCGAAGGTGAAGATCGTGTGGGCCCGCGCTTCGCGCTCCAGGCTGCCCTGGAGCACTGCTCCGGGCGACCCTTCGACGAGATATGCGGACTGCCCCACGATCTCACTCAACGTCCGGTAGGCCTCCAGGGCGAATTCGCTCCCGTAGACCTTGGTGGCCGAGGCGTCTGCGGGCTGCAGGCCCTTGTCGGCAGCCCATGCCACCTTCCAATTGAAGAGCTTGAGCGCTTCGGCACGGGCCCAGAGGCGGCCTAGAGCAATCTGGACCCACTCTTGCTCGATGATCCGGCGGCCATCGGGCAGTGGCTGGGCGGCTGCCCAGGCTCGGACCTGTTCGATTGAGCGGACAATGCCCGCCGCGGGGGAGATCGCGACGCGCTCCAGGTTGAGCTGGTTGGTGATGATGGCCCAACCACCGTTCTCCTCTCCGACCAGGTTGGCGGCTGGGACCCGCACGCCGTCGTAGTAGGTAGCGCTCGTGAACTCCCCGGCGATAGTGCGGAGCGGGGTCCAACTGAAGCCTGCGGCATCGGTTGGTACGAGGAGGACAGAGAGGCCGCGGTGCTTGGGTGCCTCAGGGTCCGTCCGAGCAGCCAGCCAGACGAAATCGGCGTACTGGATGGCGCTCGTGTAGAGCTTTTCGCCCGTGATGACCCACTCATCACCATCGCGTTCGGCTCGCGTTCGCAATGAGGAGAGGTCAGTGCCGGCCGACGGCTCTGTGTACCCGATCGAAAAATGGAGCACACCCTCCAAGATGCCGGGGAGGATGCGCGCTTTCTGCTCCGGCGTGCCGAGCTTCATGATGGCAGGCCCCACCGTGCCAAGAGTGAGAAGGGGCAGGGCCACTCCGGCCCGGTGCGACTCCTCGACAAAGATCATCTGGTCCACGGGGCCGCGCCCTTGGCCGCCGTGCTCAATGGGCCAGCCCAGCCCCAGCAACCCGTCATGCCCCATCCGCCTGATGGTGGCGATGTAGTCAGGTCGGCCGCCTCCCGGTGCCATCTCGGCAAGCAGTCGCGGCGAAGTAGTCGCGGAGAGAGGTTTGCAGGTCGCGCTGTTCCTCGCTTAGCTCCAGACGCAAACGGCACCCCTCACGGTTCGCAAACTACCATTGCGCTTTCGACTCTCATGGCGAAGTACGTGCGTCGATCTCGACCTGCTCTCAGCCTCCCTGGGCCAACTCGAACTCGGTAGGTTCTCGCGTGCCCGGACGATCGAGTCTGCCCGACGTCGTTGGTGGCCAGGTGGAGCTCCGCCGTGAAGACAACCTCTGGGATGAAGGGACGACATTCGCTGAGTGCGATCCACCGAGTCCTGGAGGCTGCTCACCTCCTTCTTCCGCGAATCAAATGACCGAGGACAACTGCAAAGATCTCAACCTCGGGGCTCGACTGCCTGAAGGCGGAGGCCGAGCGTCGCGATGCACATCGACGCGTCAGAAACAAGAGAAGTGCTGCAAAGGATGCGGCCTTGACAGTCCGGCATAATGTTGCCGGCCGCTATTGTTGCGCCTTCGGCCATTCGAAAATAGCCCGTCCAGCACTCCCAAGAGACGAGAAAATCCCGATCTGGTGTGCATCGTTTGCTGCCTCGGATGACCGTTGCACAGCATCTCCAGGCTTTCGGGGCAGAGCTCCTTCGAGGGCGGGGTCGTCGTACTCGACGGAATGCAGCCACGGCCGGTTAGATCTCTGATCCAAGTAAGCGCTAATCTCCCACCGCCTTGAGACATTTCCCAGGGGGGTGAGATGAAGAGTCGACGCGCTCCGTACGCGAATCGTTCGGTGTGGTATGTGGTTGCCGTCCTTTCGATAATCCTGGTAGCCGGCTTCGCGGTGGGCGGATATGAAATCAACCATTTGCGCACTGAAACCAACAGCCTCCAAAACCAAGTCACGGCCCTCGATGCCCAGCTTTACGCGATAGGTCTGAAACTGGCAGGCTTACTCTTACTCAAATAGAACGCATGGTCTCAGGCATCTCACAAGCGCCTTCCTGGGCGCGGCCCTGCCCATTGAGACTCGGCAACGGCTCCGCGGTCAACCCCTGCCTCGCGACATGGAACGGATCGCAAGGAAGGTCCTGCTTTTCCTGACTCCCCGCGGCATCGTCCTTTTGCATGACGGCGAACCGCTCGGAGACTGTTCGAGCTTTGTCGAGAAGCATCGAGGGCGCTCACGCTCGTGGCATCCGCTTATGACGATTTGCGTCAGCTAAACATCAGGGCGTCGGAACAACATCTCAAGAAGCCAAATCCGTCGGAGTGACCGCAACCGACGAATCCAGTGTCGACGCATGAGGGATTCTTGTTCAGCTGCTTTGGGCCGAGACTCAGCGAGGAGGTCACCGGAAGAGTCGATGTCGATTGCTTTGGGGGCCACACATGATTCCAAAATTTCTCGATCAATCCATCCGTTCCCGCCATTCAAAATGGGTGCCCGGTCGATGGACTTCTGTCGTTGTATGCCCGAACCTCGTCCGGATGCCAACGCCCCTGCCAACCTTCAGAACGGGCCATCTACTCGCCGTCACACACTTGTTGGGTCGGGCACCATCAAGCTGGGTATGTCCAGGGATACACGGATGAGAGCACGTCTGGGAATGACTCGGGTCAGAAATGGTCGTTCGTTGCGGAGCTGCTCGTGACGAGGGGATGTCACAGGTGGCCAACGCGTGACAACCCCGCGACGGCAGGCCTTCATTAGATTGACGTAGTCGAACGGGCCCTGCACACTCGATCGCGGCAGCGTTTACGCCGAGATAGGAGGTCCCGCCAGCTCTTGAGGCGCTCGAGCACTGGGATGCCATTCTCTTCGTACCGACGCCTGTCTTGCGTGTGATCTCCCGCTCATGGTGGGCCGTAGCCCTGATTGTCACGACGGGTCTGCTCGCGCCTGTAAGCGTGGGCGCAACGCCGCCCTCGAGCCCCCATGTGACGACCACGACCCTGACGCCACCGACCTCGATAGCGGACAACTGCACGTCCGATGTCACTGCGGTGCTCAATAGTTGGCTGGCCGCCCTCCCGGCCAACACAACAGTGAACCTGCCCTCCAAGGCCTGTTACTTGGTATCGAACACGACTACCACTCTCACTCTCAACAAGCTGAATGGCCTGACGATCAACGGGAACGGGACGACGCTATTGCAGAGGACCTACGAAGGTGGAGTCTGTGGCAATAACGCCATCCAGCCCATCCTCACCCTCACGAGCGATACCAACCTGACATTCAACGGGCTGACTCTCGATGGACCCGGCAACTGCGGCGGCGCCTACAACGAAGGCGACTACGGAATCCAACTCGGCCAGGCGACTCCCGGAAACACCAACATCAAGTTCGATGGCGTGACCGTGGAAAATACGGACGGCGACGGTATGGCGATCTTGCCTCAACTTGGAATGGGTAGCGGGATCAACACGAATATCACGTTTGAGAACGGGGCGATGACCAACATTGGCTACCACACGTTCACCCCCGAAGGAGTGAACGGCCTAAATATCCTCAACAACCGATTCTCCAACGATGGCAACTTTATGGACATGGAAGTGGACAACAACGACCCGCCGCTCGCACCGGGCGCGACTCCCACTGGTGACGCTCAGTGGAACATCACCATCAACGACAATATCTTCACCGACAACAGCGCGCTAAGTATCACCAGCCTACAAGGCATCTGCGTCCCGCAGAAGAACTTGGTGATCCAAGGCAATGAGCTTGAAACAACTTCTCAGGGCTTCAGTATGCAGCTTGGAGGTTCTGGATCTAGCACCTGCCCTCGGGACACTGGCCTCACAATCGAGAACAACATTTCTGTTGGTGCTGCCTCAAGCCCATGTGGTGGATCAATCGTCGGTGGACCCGCGTGCTCAATGATCGAAATTGCGGACTACGCAGGCGTGACGATCAGATACAACCGGTTCACCGCGTTTGACGGCACATCTAGTTATTTCCCCAACACTCTCTACGTGCCCTGCATCACCTTCCAAGGAGTGACAATGGCCAGCGTCGTGGGGAACATTTGCACTAATGCATACGATGTTTGGGATACTAATAACTGGCAGTTTCCCTCTACTGACTTTACCAACTCTCGTATCACGACCTGTCACAATACTTATGGTTTAACTTGGCCAGCTGCACCCATTGGTGAAGCTGCTCCCCCGGCCGCACCCAAGGGGGAGGGTCGCTGTTCTCAGTAGAAAACGTCCCCTCCACTCAACCGAAAGGCAGTGAAAGCTCAAGGAGGGTGGGATCTAAATCGTCAAGCCAGGTCTGGGTCGACTGGATCAGTGATTGACGCAACACCTCAATAACGGAGGTGTGCGATGGGCATTGGGTCTCAGCAGAGGGCGGTTCGTCGTATCGGGGCAATCCCCTCGCCGAGTCAGCCGACAGTTGTGTTGTTGCGCTCGCCAGATGCCACAGAGTTCGACGACCTCCTTGGGTCTTATCGCGAAGAAGTTAGCGACGCCGGACCGCTACCTGCCTCCACGATCGCCAATCTGAGCGAGCCTTGCACCAGCGAAGGGTCCTCGAGTCCCAGCCCACTCAAAGACCGCGGCGCCCGTGGTGACGATGCCGACAGACAACAAGATGGACCCGACGGCGTCCAGGGGTGTGTGCCATTGCGCGCCGACCACGGCCAACGACATCAGCAGCGCCCAAGTGATACCAACCACGAGCGCCACATTGGCCGATCGCTTCCCGAGAAGCGGGAAGAGTGCCAGCCACATGGCAAGCGCAGTCGCGCTGACCGCTGTGACGTTCCCGGAGGGGAAAGTGAGCTCGCCATAGTAGGTCCGCTGGATTAGCGGCTTGGCAACGTGCTCGCTGATGAGAAACGCCCCAGCGGCAAACGCCGCGTAGACGGCGAGTCGGAAGAAGGCTCGTCTGACCAAGCCGACGGCGAAGGAGACGACGAGGGCGGCGCCGATAGCCGGGGCGGCGAGTAGTTCGGCGAGATCGGCCCAGGCTCTGATGGCACGATGAGGTCCCAGCCATTGGAGAACGGGAGTCTCGAACCCGTACGGGGCGCGACAGTGCGCCACGGTCAGCGCCAAAACCGCGGTTGCGAGCAGGCTCATCAGCGCGATGACGCTGAGTCTGGCGGGCAGCACGGAAGCCAAACTATGTGACCACAGACATCGCGTTGCGGCGTGAGCCGCAATATCCGTCCAAATCGCGAATGTCTAGTTGTCGACCTTGATAGTGATTGCGGGGCTGTAGGTGGTCTTCTTCGCCCCGTCGGTGGCCAGGCTCTGCAATGTGTAGGTGCCGTCAGGGACCTTGGTGGTGTTCCAGGCGAAAACGAATATGTCCCCGAAGGCGCCGGTGGTGGCACTGCCGATGACCGACTTGGAGTAGGACCCACCGCTGAGCACGAACTGGACCTTGGTGATCCCGAGTCCATGGGAGCTCGCCACGGCTTCGAGGTCGGCGGCCGTCCCGCTGAGAGTCGCCCCGCTCGGGGGGACGAACATTGCGGTGGCTGGCCGGGTGAAGTAGTAGAGCAACAGTGTTGATCCATTGAACTGTGTGTATCCCCAAATCGAATAGCCGTCGTGTTCGAGCATGTCTTGGAAGCGAGCGACGCCGGGTACGCTGCCGTCCGCCACAAGCCACACTCGGCGGGGAAAGCCACGAGTCGAGGGAGGATGCAGCGAGAGGTCGAATCCTTCGACATATCGCTGCCGAACGCCAAGCTGAGGCCAAAGGGGTATGTGTCGGTCATCGCTCGCCAGGTAGTAGGCAACGACCGAGGTAATGGCATGGTCCGGTAGAGCGATGACATCCCCCTTCTGTGCATGTTGGGCTATGTAACGTGCTGGACTCTGCAAGTCCTCCTGAAGAGAAGAGGCCGAGCTTAGGTAGCTCATTGAGAGGACGACGGCTGCCGCGACGCCAATGACCGCCATCATTCGGTTCCGCAGTTTTGTGTTTGCCCCCTGATACGAAGCGCGGGATGGGTCGAGGAACTTTGGGAACACGCGCACGCAAATGAAAGCCACCAATAAGGCGAACCCAGGCGCTGATGCCGTTACATATCGACTCGCATAGATCGGATGGGCGAACGAAACGATTGCCAGAACCGCCGCGGGAATGACCGCCCAGCCGATTGTGAGGGCAAGGATGTCCCGGTCCCGACTGACCCGTTCGACGAAGGCAGAGCGGACGTTGCCATTCCAGACAAAGGCGAATTTGAACAAGACGAGCACCACGATGACAAACAAGACGAGGCCATAGAATTTACCGATAGCGGGACCTCGGAACTCTTCGACCAGTCGGCTCTGGGTCGATTCGCTTGCGATCCAGTTCACCTGGCTCAATTCTCGATGCACGCAACAATCCACGTGCCGGAGGCGACGGTGAGGAGCGCAATCGGTGCTCGCAGAGCTCGCAGGCGCTGAACGATCAACCCCGGGCGTACCACCAAAACACCCAAGAGCATTGAGGTCGGAGCGAGCAAAGAGAACAATTGCATAGCGGTCGCCAGTAACGCCAGAAGGCTGAACACCCACAGCCACCGAACACGAGAGTCGTCCAGCCATTTGAACAAGAAAACCGCACAGAGCGCCACCAGAAATGTGCTCAGTTCATACGGTCGAGCATTCAGGGACTTCACAACGAGAAGCGAGCTGGTGGCTGTCAGAACGGCCGCGATGATGCCGCACCAATTCCCCGCGATGCGCAGGCCAGTCCAACCAACCACCACGACGGTCCCGAAGTATGTGAAAAGCGACAGTCCTCGCACCCATGCGATGTTCCCCGAAACCATCAGCCAGAGGTGAATAAGCACGTAGTACGGCAACACGACCAGATCTACGTGCTGTGATTGAGCCCAGAGGCTTGACCACGAGAGGTGGGCCGAGTAGAGGGTGGCGCCTTCATCGGCAAACATCGATACACCAAGCCAGGGCAAGAGACCCAGGGACGCAGCCACGGCTACGCCGACGACAGCGACCTTTCCCATGCGGTCAGGAGGGATAGCGGTCGTTTGGCTGGATCCCGAAGCGACCCCCGAAAGGGTCTTCACATCTTCGATCTTGACTCCCACCAGGCCACCCCTGAAATGATCCTCACCACCAGCCACCCAACGTTTACCACAAAGACCACTCAGCTCCTGTGCGCACTCCGCGGCTACGGCAGTCCCCGGTTCTGGTGATCCAATCAGTCCTTAGGCTTTGTGCGAGTCTCGTGCCCTGACGTCGGATCGCAACGGTCGGTTGGGATTATGCACGAAGAGGAAGGCCCACATCGTGCGAAGGAACACCGCCGAGCAACCAACCCACGATAAGCGGCAGACCGAGACACAACAGCCAACCCCCATGAAACGCCGACTCCTACCTGGGGAATCACGTCGGATCGACTCGTTGCCGCCGGTGCGGGACTATCGGCGAAGCAAGTTCACGAAGAGCTGTCCAAATGACGCTCGCTCCGTTGATGTGTTTGCGGGCAGCAAACGTGAGGTACACCGTATGGGAACGACACACAGATGACACCGATGGAATAGGAGAAAGTCTTGTGCAAGTCATGAGGAGATCAGTGGAACCGTTGACAGCGCGTTTACACCCGTTCAGCTCTTGACTCTTAATCCGGGTTCCGCGTCGAATCCCGAGAGAGTCGCACTCCGAGGGGCCCACTCATAGATGAGTATTGCCAGGCTTTCCACTTCGTCAACGGTTAGATCGATCCTTCCATGAGCCTTTACGCAATAACGGCCTGGTGCGCGACACTCCGGCCACCGACCTTTCGCTCCTGGGAACGCAAGGAGGTGGCTCAGGTCGAACGACCGCTCAGACCGAGAGCGTCCCCCGGACCGTACCCGTCCATCGGCCAGTAGAGCTCGACGCTCGTGCCCCACACGTAGCGGAGCTCGCCATTGAGGAGCCTGCGTTGGCTGTCGTAGGCATCGATGGCGGCAGCCTTCGTCGCCCTGGACCCGGCGGCACGCAGCAGAAGCGGCCGTCGGCCGCCAAGTTTGGGCACCGAGCGGATGAGCTGTGCGACGGAGCTGACTGCGGTTGCCCGGGACGGGCGGCCGTCGGGCCACATCCCTTCACCGGGGTAGACGCGGTACGTGAACACCTGAGGCCGTGGTCCGATGGTGCAGACGCCAGACCTGTCCGTCACGTCACCGTGGGGAACACCGGGATCGAAACCGTAAGCCTGAACCACCGCTCGGCGGGTGGCCCGCGCCAAGGCACGGTGATCGGGATTGGGGTCGCCCGGCCTTGTGACGAACACCTGAGACGGACGCACGCTGCGGAGCAGTTCTCCGATCCGTTCCGCAACCTCACTTTCGTGATCGCCTAGTTCAGCATCGGGGAAACTGAGTTCGAAACGACTCGCTCGAGGAACCGCCAAGATATCGAGAGCACGGTGCCATTCACGGTGGCGGATCTCAACGATGTTGGGGGGTGTCGGATGCGGCCTCGGCGAGAACCATCCACGGCTCCCGTCGGTAGCCACAGCCACTGCGACCGGGATCCCGCGGTGCGCCTTCTCGGCCATGAGGAGGCCACAGCCAATGGTCTCGTCGTCATAATGCGGCGACAGCACCAACGCTCCCCCTGGGAGCAGGGAATCAGTGGCGATGCGCCCCCCGATGGTCTGTGCCCAGCCCCAGACTGCACCGACCGGTGGCCGCGACAGCCGGCCTCGGCGCTGCCGACGCAGACCTGTGGCGACGCGTCGGGTTCGGGGCCGACCACGGGCCCGGGTCACGGCCCCGACCGCGAATCGCAGCGAAAGACCTGGATCCCCTCGCCGACGTCCGACTTTGCAGGCCAGGCGTTCACCAGCTTCAAGGCGGACCGAGCTGCCTCCAGCAGCCTTTCGGGCCTATCATGCGCGGGGAGCACGACGCTGAGTAACTCAGTCACCCGATCCCGTCCCCTTCTATTCAGCGTTAGCGGCTTGCCCGGTCACTTCAGTTCCGTATTCAGTATTGATCCTGTCGAGCCGCAAGATGCAACGCCACCAAGGTTGCGACTTGGCCCGTCTTGCCTATGATGCTGGTGAATTCTTTCCACTTATGGGTCCAACTCCATTGTCGTGTGTCCCACAGTGCAGCGGCAATCTGTCAGGTTGAAGAATCCCTGAGCGTAACTGAGCTTGTCGGGGTGCCGAAGTGATCGGCATTAGGGTGACCGAAAAGGGCCTGTTCGCTACGCTTCGAAGCACCTCGAGCCTCGACGGTCCGGGAGGGCATAGCCAGCGGACATACGGGCGAGGCGGTTCCACCGAGTAAGCGGATCGCAACAGACTCGCCCGATTGGGCGAGAAATCGCACGGGGGCACGGTGTCGGCAACAAGCGCGATCGTTCGGTCCGGTGCCGGCAAGGGTCCCTCGGGTACGATCCTCGCGGCCGTCGGAGGACATTGGGAGATGGGGGCAGGGCGTTGCGCCGCACACGGCTTCTGACCGTCGCCGATCACCTGGGCGCGATAGGTGGGGCCGAGATCGCTCAGATGAGAGTGCTCGAAGGGCTGGCGTCGACAGGATGGGCCGTCGACCTGCTGTACGTCACCCGAGGGGACCTGTGGCCACGGTGGAACGAGCTTGCCGCAAGCACCCGGACCATCCGGGCCTCGCGATTGGAACGAGCCGCACCGCTCCGTAGCGGTCTTGGAACCGTGGGCGCGTTGGGCGGCATCATGCAAAGCGACGCCCAGGTCATCTACTTGCACAATCCCGGTGATCTGCCGGTCGCCCTCGTGGCGTCACGGATGAAGCGGGTTCCGGTGGCCGTCCACCTCCACCTGCCACCCCCATATCGTCAGCCAGGATGGTTGAACCGCCTCATCGGGAAGGCTGACGCCGTGATCACTCCCTCGGCCGATACGGCTGAGCGATGGGTGCGGGTGGCCGGCCTGTCTGGCGACCGGGTTTCGGTGATCCCCACCGGGATCGACACCAACCATTTCGTCCCCATCTCCCATGCGGACCGTGACGAGCAGCGTCGGGCCCTCGGCATCGATCCCGGTGCCCCCATGATCCTTTACGCCGGTCGGGTGGATCCGATCAAGGGGTTGACCCACCTTCTCGAGGCCCTGCGCCGAATGGAGGAGCGAGCAAACTTGGTGGTGTGTGGAGCTGGAGCCGATGCAGGCTTCGTCAGCAGATTGCACCGGGAGTCCAGAGGCATGGACGTCACCTGGCTCGACCGACGACTGGACGTGCGGTCGCTGTTGGCCGCGGCTGACCTGGTGGTATTACCCAGCCTGGCTCTCGAGACCCAAGGGATGGTGGTGATTGAGGCGATGTCCTGCGGGACCCCGGCGGTTGCCTCCGCTGTCGGGGGGCTCCCCGAAGCGCTTGTCGCCTTTCCGGACCACCTAGTGCCTCCCGGCGATGCGGCGGCCCTCGCGGCAGCCATCGATCGACTCGTCGGCTGGCGCCGGCACTCCCCGGCGCTGGGCAACGACTCACGCCGGTGGGTGGTGGACCATTTCGGCCTGGACCGAACCGTCGGGACGGTGTCCACGCTGTTGGCCGAGCTCGGGCTATGAACAATCCTCGTGCGTCGCCGGTCGGGCCGGCCTGATTGCACGGACGAGGACGGGCAACGTCCCGAGAGGGTGACCGCCCAGTAGGGAGGGGTATCTCTCGGTTGCGGCGGTTGTCGCGAGTTGGACCTGCTGAACTATCGCGACCCGCGTTGTTGCGACTGCTCGACGCCACAGGTACGCCGACTCCGGATCCCGGATCTACCAAGACTGGAAAGGCAAACCACTGATGATCATCGACTGAGGCGGCGATTCTGAGCCGTGATGCTTCTGGAAGCATTCCGCCGGGAGATCGCAAGCTCGTGATCGACGGCGTGCGCCAGTTCTGGAGATTCGAGACGCGCCCCACAGCCCAGCCACGTTGCATCGACGAGCTTGGTGGGAAACAGTTCGTCGAGGAGGGTTTGGGTCCTATGGGCGTAATCCCGGTGCTTGCTGCTCCGCCAAGTCCGCGAGGGGATGACAAACCGAAGAAGGCGAGCGGTGTTCCGACGAACATCAACGCCCCATGCCCGTCAGCCCAAGGGTGCGACACAGGCACGATCTCTCACGTGACGGGCGGGAACCTGCTGAACAGGAATTCTCGCACCCTCAGAGGAAAAGCACCCCCTGCCGCACCGACTCTAAAAGACAACCAGTTCTCCATCCGGCGATGCTGGCCCAACGAGCGCGAAACTCGGGGCGCAAGAGTCGTGGCGTGGAAACAGCCAGCCACACCCATGTCTTGACAGCGACAGTCAGATCGCGTCGGAGACCGTCGGACTTGTACCGACGGTAGAGCACCGGGCCGCACCGTCCGTAGGCGGTGTATCGGCTGAATATCGCCTTGAAGCCACGCCGATCCCGTCTGGCCACCACGGCATCCTTGCTCAATACATAGCGATGTCCGGAGAGCTGCAATCGCCAGCACAGATCGAAGTCCTCTCCGGTCATCAGGTCTTCCGCAAAGCCGCCGAGGTCCTCGAACGCGCTGCGCCGAAGTGCCAGGTTGCCACTCGCACCCCCAGGCAGAAAGCCGAATAGACCCATGGCGGGGGGAGGGGCATAGGAGGGCGGGGAAGGCGTGGCCAGTCCATTTAGCGACCAGAAGTCCATGACGCCCCCGGAGGCGTCCGCTTCGGCCAAGGCCAAAACGTGCGCTGTCAGCCAGCCCGGTTGCACAACGTCATCGGCATCACAGAAAGCCAGCAGCTCGCCCTGGGCCGCCCCCACCCCCGCATTCCGTGCAGCCCCAGGTCCTATAACCTTCGATGCGTCGACGAGGCGGACCATGTTGAAGCCCTTTGCACACTCCTGTACCACCGACCTGCTCTCGTCAGTGGAGCCATTGTCGGCGACGACCACTTCCCAGGGCTCGTGGCACTGTTGTTCGGCCAGGGCTCGAAGCTGTTGCTCAAGCCACGGCAAGCCGTTGCGGACCGGGACGATGACGCTGATCACGGCTGAATCCTAGACAGATGTGTTCCGGGTTCTGGTTGTGTGATGCGTTCGGCAAGATCACGTCCAGAAGACCAGCGGGTCCGTCGCACCCCACATCGAATCGGGTCGGTGGCACGGTAGGAAAGATGGATGACGCTCCAATCAAGTCAGTGCGCCGAACCATGGGCCTTCTTTGCCGGATGCGCCCAAGGAGATGAAAGGACGTTGCGCTCAGTCGATGCGGTGCATTGTTGCGTCGTAGTTCGATCCGGGATGTGTTGGTTGTCCCGGATCGTTCCGCCAGCGTCCCGCAATGCTTCTGCCATAATCGCTGATCATTCCACGGTATGTGGCTCGCGTGGAGCAGCGTCGTCCCGCCAGTCAGGACCCAGCGGTAATCGAGCGGAGCACACGAGGCTGAGTAGACGTGGGCCCGAAGGTAATCGAGCGCCGGCTCTTGCCAGATCACCTCCAAGGTGTCGATTTCCATCTCGTCGACGCGCATGGTGCCCGTCAACTCCATGACCTGCTCGTCCAGGATCGAGCGGCAGATTATTTCACCAGAAATGTTGTCCCGTTCGGCGTCAGGAGTAGCGCCGGTGATCCGCCACGACCCGACTAGGACATGGAGCTCCTCGATACTCATGATCCGCTGACTCCCTTGCCTTTTGAACGTTTACCAGAGATGACGATCGGCATCCGGAGAACTCACTAGTGCTCCGTACCTCGCTCGATCGCCGGCGTTGCAATCCCGGGCTCTGATTGCGCATTTGAGCCGCTCGGTTCCCCAACGCCGCGGCCTGGGCCCACATCGTTGCATGAGCAGGGCTAACGCCACGCCTCCAAGAAGGATCACGTCGGCTGAAACGCACTTGGGTCGAAAAGTCCTTCGAGGTCCTCGGCGAGGGTCGTCTGCGTTGAGCACGAGACAACTCAATCCCGAATGATGCTCCTTCAGATAGCGGACGGCGCTCGTCACCGCTGTCAGGATCTTGGACTCATCGACCTGCATCCCATGGTCGCTCAGAAGCCGCGTCGATGGCACGGCGGGTCTTCGACGACGAGTTGGTCACAAGACGAAGGTCAACGTCCTGGTCTTGGAGCCGCCTCGTTGTCTCGACCGCCCCCGGGAGGGGTCGCCACGAGGTCGTCAACAGCCCATCGATGTCGAGCATGACCGCCTTGGCCATGGCCGGAAAGTCCCAACGTGGCCAGTGGTCGAAGTCGGAATGCATCCACCGCCGCAGATATTTGACAGTGCCGAAACCCAGGATTCAGCGCCACCCGGCAACGCGGTGATCGCCGGCCCGAGAAACACTCTGCCAACGTCCTGTGGGTGGCGTCCGGCATCTAAGGTGCCACTTCCCATCCCTCGCTCGGTAAGCACAGTGCCAGCGCGCGCGAGTAGTGGGCGCCGACGAGCCGTAGCCCACACTCGCCTCTGCCAAACCGGGCCTGGCTACGCGGTCGGGACCGCGCCGACCACGTTGTTGACGTGAATCCCCAGACCGGGGAGCGAGCCAGCAAAGGTGGCGTCGCCAAAAGAGAAGACCCCGCCGTCATGGCCAATCAGGTTGTATCCACCGCCGTCCGGGGTGGCGACAAGTGAAGCGATGTTACCGACCGTGACGCCCAGGGTCGGCAGGTCCCCGTAGGAGGCTGCATCCCCGAAGTTGTAGACCTTGCCGTTGACCGCGACCAACCAATAGCCGTTCCCGCTATGGGTGGCAGCGATGCCGTCAAGTGAGCCAGCGCTCCCGGCCACTCCCCCAAGGTATGGGGCGTCCCCGAGGGCGTAGACGGCACCGTCGGACCGGAGCAGCCAGTAGCCCTTGTTGGTCGCCGTGGGGGCGATGCCCACGATGTGCGTCGTTGAGACGTGGAGTGCGGGAAGTGACTGCACATAGGTAGCGTCTCCGAAGGCGAAGACGCCCCCGTCCGTCCCGACGAGCCAATAGCCCTTGTCGGTGGACGTTGGGACGATGCCCGCAATGTCGGTCACGCGGAGACGGAGGCCCGGGAGGGACCCGATGTAACCGGCGTCGCCGAAGGCGAACACTCCCCCGTCTGAGCCGACCAACCAATAGCCCTTATTAGTAGATGTCGGCACCATCCCCACGATGTTGTTCACGCGGATCCCGAGGCCGGGGAGTGACCCGTGGAACCCCGTGCCTCCCGTGGAGAAGACGAAGACCCCACCGTCGGAGCCCACCATGTCGTAGCCGCCGCCTGTCGTTGACGCGCTCGTTTGGACGGTCGTGACTGTCGTGTATGCGTACTGGTCAGCCGCTCCAGTCGCACTAGTCCCTCCGGGGGTTGTCACGGTGACGTCCACCGTGCCGCTGCCCGCTGGGACGACGGCCGTGAGTGAGCTGTCCGAAACGACGTTGACGCCGGTCGCCGCCGTCGCGCCGAAGCGCACCGCGGTGGCCCCACTCAGGCCTGTCCCGCTGACCGCGACCGTCGTGCCGCCGCTGGTACGTCCTGTGTTGGGCGATACTGTGGCAACTGTCGGCGTCGGAGCGTAGGTGTAGAGGTCGGCCGCGCTCGTGGCGCTGGGTCCGCCGGGAGTCGTCACGGTCACGTCCACGGGCCCGGTGCTCCGCGGTGGTGCGAGAGCGGTGAGGGAATTGTCCGAAACGACGTTGACGCCGGTCGCCGGAGTCGCGCCGAAGTTCACGGCGGTGGCGCCGGTGAAGTGCGAGCCGGTGAGGGTCACGGTCGTACCTGCGCTGGTCGGTCCTGCGCCTGGCGAGACCGAGGTCACCGTTGGCGGGACGAGCGCGAGGATCGACACCGACCGCTGTTGAAAGGGCTGGAGGTGAGACACTGCAACTCGGGGTGTAGGTCGAGTTCGGGTTCAGTTGCGCGTCGTAGAGGGAGCAATTGAAGTGGGCGGTCAGGTAGTAAGTAAAGCCTGGCGTGCTGCTTCCTGTTGAACCGCTCTCCTCCTCCGAGGCTCCCCAGTAGATTTGGTTCGCGTAGGGTCCGCTGGTAAGAGGGGGAATTGGGCTGACGTTCCCGACGGATTGGAAAAACCATCCGCTCGCACCTTGACCCACGGCACGCTCGATCCCGAGGTGAACGAGTCGGCGATGAGCTCGATCGGCCAACTCGCCGCCGGCCCCGCATATGTGATCGTCACCTTCGATGACCCCGTGCTTGTCACAACACCCCACCAAACCTCGAAGTGCAGCGGATCGGTCGTGCCGTTGTAACTTTCCGCGGGGGTCCAGTTCGAGACGTTGCCTCCGGACACGGTGTTGATCGAAACAGAGGTGGTATGAACCTGCATCGACAGGACCACTAGGTCGCCCACCCTCTGTGGACTGATGAAGAACTGGGTGAGCCCGGGCGATGCGATACCGTTCGCCTCGTCGCTTTGCGGGAAGCCCGCCGCCTCGGAGATACTGTTCCCGGGGGTCACGAGCGGCGCTGCGGCGGTTGGCGCTGGGGCGGACGTCGCCCCGGCAGCAGGCTTGGCCGCCGCCGCCAAGGTTGTGGCAACAGTCACACCGCACGCCATGGCGCTCAGTAACACGAGTGCCCGTACCCCGAGACTTCGGCCTTTCGCCCCGCGGGCTGGCCTGACCTCATCGTGGACGGCGAACCGCCGCCCCCTTTCCATCTCTGCCACCGCCTGAACGCTTTGCTGATTTCTACGACGTCGGAACCGCTCCGACGACATTGCTGACGTGGACCCCCAAGCCGGGCAGTGAGCCGACGAAGCCGGCGTCGCCAAAGCCGAACACACCCCCGTCATGTCCGATAAGCCAGTACCCCCCACCGTCCTGCGTGGTCACGAGCGAGGCGATGTTGCTGACCGTGACCCCGATGCCCGGTAGGTCGCCGTAGGAGGCCGCATTCCCGAAGTTAAAGACTTTGCCATTAGCGGCGGCCAGCCAGTAGCCGGTGCCGGTGTGGGTGGCCGCGATGCCGACGAGGAACGAGGCGCTCCCGTTTGCGCCTCCGTAGTAGCCGGCATCCCCGAGGGCGTACACCGATCCGTCAGCGCGCAGAAGCCAATAGCCTTTGTTGGTGACGGTCGAGGCGATCCCAACGATGTTGGTGACGGAGACGTGGAGCCCGGGTAGAGATTGCACGTAGGTGGCGTCGCCGAAGGCGAATACTCCCCCATCGGAGCCGACCAACCAGTAGCCCTTATTGTCGGTCGTTGGAACGATCCCCGCGATATTGTTCACGTGGATGCCGAGGCCCGGTAGAGATCCGACGTAGCCGGCATCGCCGAACGCGAACACACCCCCGTCCGAGCCGACCAACCAGTAACCCTTATTGGAAAAGGTCGGGATCATCCCCACGATGTTGTTCACGTGAATACCGAGACCCGGCAAGGACCCGTAGAAGCCCGCGCCCTTCGAGAACACGAACACCCCACCGTCGGAGCCCACCATGTCGTAGCCGCCTGTCGCAGCGGCTGCTGCTGACGCATATGTGTAGTGATCGGCTGCGCCGGTCGCACTCGTCCCCCCGGGAGTCGTCACCGTGACGTCCACCGTGCCGCTGCCCGCCGGGGCGACGGCCGTGAGTGAGGTCGCCGAGGCCACGTTGACGCCGGTGGCGGTGGTGGCGCCGAAGTGCACTGTGGTGGCACCACTCAGGCCTGCCCCGGTGACTGTTACCGTTGTGCCCCCGCCGGCCGGGCCGGTGTTCGGGGAGACCGTGGCGACCGTCGGGGCCGGCGTGTACGTGTAGTGATCAGCCGCGCCTGTCGCGCTGGTCCCGCCGGCGGTTGTCACCGTCACGTCCGCGATGCCGGCGCTCCCCGCAGGAGCCACGGCGGTGAGGGAGGCGGCGGAGAGCACGTTGACCCCGGTCGCCGCTGTGCCACCGAACTGCACGGCACTGGCGCCGCTCAGGTTGGTCCCGGTGACGGTAACGGTCGTCCCCCCGCCCGTTGGCCCCGCGCCCGGTGAGACCGACGTCACGGTCGGTGCGTTCACCCACGTGATAGTGACTGGGGTCGCGACGGCCGTTTCAGGCTGCCCCAGAGTGACCGCAGTCGGTGGACACGTCGCTGCGCAATTGTCGAACTCGGCTACGTAGCGGTGCGTCCCGGCTGTCGCGTGCGTGACCGAAGTGGTAACCAACGTTCCCGTTCCGACGTGAGCCAAGACCGTGGGACTGGTGGCATTGGTCACGTCGAGGAGTGAGAATCCGTACGGCGTCGGGTTGACATTCGACCCCGCGGTGCCCGTCACGGTCACATTCGCGTTCAGGGCGACCGCGGAGGAGGCTGTCGCCGGGGCGCTGATCGACAAAGTGTTCGGGGTCGGGGTCGCCGTCGTGTTGTACGTGTAGGTGAATTCGTCGCCGACGCCAGTAGTACTCGTCCCGCCACCAGTAGTCACGGTGACGTCCACGGTGTCACCCACGGTCTTGGTCGCCAGAGCCGGCGATATGGCGGTTATCGAGGTGTCCGAGTTCACCGTCAGGCCTGAGGCGGCAACCCCGCTAAAGTCCACAGCCGTCGCGCCGGTAAATCCGCTGCCGGTGATCGTCACACTCGTTCCGCCAGCTACCGGGCCGTTGTCGGCAGTAACGGCGGTCACCGCCGGAGTCCCAGCAGCGGCCGCCGTCCCAGCCGTTGCCAGGACGACTCCGGCAGGAACGGTAAGAGTGAGGATGGCAAGGGTGAGCGCAGCCCTGAGAAGGTGACCGCTGGTCCGCAGCGGACCCCCAGTCGTTCCCTTGTCGCTCGCTGCCGGTCGGCCCGCCGAAGCTTTTGCCATTTTTGTCGACCCCGCTCTCATATCCGTAGATTTCGGATTCGCCAGTAGATTTCGGATTCGCCGCAAACCGCTCTATTTGCGTCTGTCTCTGGGTACCAAAGTAACCCAAGGGACCGGTCGCAAACTATAGGTCGAGAATGAGGCCGTTCTGGCACCCCCCGAGTCGCTTCTTAAACGCACTGACACGTCCGACAGATCAACGCTCCCAGACTGCCTGGCGCGCCTATTTCCGCGTCAGTCATCGGCGTTTCTCGAGCAATGAGGACCCCGATTGACAGTCACTGGATGCCTGCCTTGGTGGGATCTCGACTGCGGTCTATTGTCGGAATATTGTGGACGAGTGAAGACGACTGCCGCATGTTTCGCCTGCTGATGGCGAGGGCATACCCGAACCACTCCCTTCTTGGCCATCGCTGAATCCTCGTCGAATGCAGCTGAGCACCGTCGCTCTCGCCTTCCGCACCCAATTTGCGAGATGGACCCGATGCAGTTCCGGGCAATACGAGGCGAGACCTGTGTCAGGTCAAGCAGAGACGAATCGCTCGCTCCGCCGGCGAGTCATTCCATCGGCACGCTCGATCTCCATTTCGTGAGCACGTTCCAAGCACTGTTGGGCAAAAGATGCCGACTTGGCGTCGTGAGCTTGCGCAGCGTGGACCAGAAGGATGGCAGACAGAGCGATATCCCCGGCTCCACGCGTCGCGCAGGCAACTTGGCGGGCCAAGATGTAGTCAGCTGGCGAGGCTCGTCGACGCGGCCTTAGGTGCTGCTCCGACCGCGCGGCGCGTCTCAGGTTCGCCCGATCGTGCGATTCGCGGCGACTGCGGCCGGAAGGAACCACTCGTCGATCACGATGGCAGACACATCGTCGATGATGATCGAGTAGGAGCGCTTCGTGTCAGCACTGCGGATGAGGGCGAGTAGCTCCTCATCGGAACTCATCGGGGGACAGCGCGGTTCGCCCAGCGGCGTTCGCCGGAAACTGAGACCGCGCGCTGCCAACGCCCGGCCAATAGGGACGTTCGTCTGCTGGAGCTGCATACAGGTCCCGACCGGCAAGCGGTTACAGGCGATTACGGACTCTGCGTAGAGGTACGGAGTGTGCGTCATCAGACCCCGGAGCAGGGCAGACCGGTGAAGCAGCTCATGGCCCTCGTCGATATTTATCGGGTTGTCCGCAGCGGCTGCCACGGTCTCATGGCGCAAACGCTCCGCCGCAATAGGCTCGCCGGACAGAGCCTCGAGGAGCTCCGTCACCATGCCGGTCGATTCGAGCAGGACCTTCTGGAGGTCGCGATCAGATGCGCTCGTCATCCGTCCGAGAAAGTGCAAGTAGAGGGGCCAGCTGCCCTTGATTTGGACGTGCTGGATGGAGTCCGATCGGGCTGGTTTGAACCTCGTCCAAGGTCACGTTCACCGCGTCCGGGCAGTTCTCAATGTCCGTGAAGAGCAACGTCTCTGCCACACTCGCAATTGTGCCGCACAGCACCACCGATGTCACCAGCAATCGTCCCGAAGACCTCCTTACCAGAGGTGGGCACCGCGACCGCTCGTGAAGATGGACTTCTGGGTGCGCACCGGGGCCTAGCTGTTGAGCATGTCGAGCGCCATTGTTCGCACTCCCAGCGCCACGAGACGCATCCAGAAGTAATCGAAATGATCAAAGGAACAGATGCCGTGAACGCTCGAAGAGATATGCCGTGAACGCTCGAAGAGATAGCGTTGCCGAGGTTTTCCATCGCTTCGGAGCGATGGTCGGATGTGGAGCGGTCGGCGTCATTTGATCACCGGGTGGTCGTGGGCTCCGGGTCATCTGCGAGCGGTGGTGTGACCGGACCCTCCAATCTGGCCAAAGCCTTCGCCGGCATCGAGGGGGCGCCGCGGTACCTCCATGCCGATTGGGGCTACGAGGTCCTAGATCAGAGGAGCGGCAAAGTCCTCGCTGCGCAGACCCCCCAGAAGATGTTCGATCCCGGCCTCGACCATGAAGACGTACTCGGTCTCGATTGCGTTGAATGAGTACAGCCCGAACTTCCGATTTCACACACCGGTTTGCAATCTGGGCGGAGAGGGCAAGGGAGCGCGGGCACGGCGGCCACGAAACCCCCGCGCGGCACGGCGGGGCGCAGGCGGAGCTGGGGCCCACAGGGGACGGGGGCCGGCGGGGCGGAGGCAGGGCGGGGGGGGCTTACGGCATTGCAAGTAGCCAAGGAACCCGTTACTCCTCGAAATCAAAATCCGAATCGGATAACCCCTTCTATTCACGATCCCGTTGGCGTGGTCAGGTCGACGGCCAGATCGCAGACGACAGAGGCCCCCCATCGCTACTGGCGAACGCCGATTTCGATGCCTGACCAGATTGTGCATTCCCAGTTTGGGCAAGACCGGTTTTTTCCGTTGCCACCTCTAGCTTGCGGAACCGTTCCTAAGCCGCTCTTGAACGTGAGACCAGAGAACGACTCCGCCGACGTAAGTCGGGGAACCAAGTGCGGCGGATACTTGACCCACGACCGTCTTCCAATCACCCAACGGATCGATTATCACGGTCATTACGTCATATTTTCGAAGAAAGTGTCGCAGATCCGCTGGAACAGAACGCGTCGCTAACAACGCGCGCTGCTGTGGCGTTCCGCCCCAGAACGCGACATCGAACAAGGCTTGAACCGACTTCGGTTCAAGAACAGCGGGACTGGTGGAACCGAAATGGCCCGATGGTGAAGGAAACCAGCCGAATCCTCCGATCAGTTTGAATCGCATCCCAGAAACGACTTGATCGAGCATCGCGCCCTGATTCTGAAGAAACACACTTGCGAACTGGTTGCTCTCGGTATCTACATATGGATAGGTCAGCGCAACGCTGCCCGCTGGCACGGTATCGCTGGCCTTTGACGAGAAGAAAGAAGGAACCTTAGGGGGACCAGTCACGGATGTCACGACTGTCCCGTCGGGCACCAGGGCGAGAACCACGACTCCCACCAGGAACGCCATGCCGAGCCCACCTGCCAGTCGAGTTCTTATTGGAGACAGTCGCCCAAGTCGCCATCTTCCGAGCCGTACCCTTAGCTCATCGAGCCCGATTGCGAACATTCCAGCCGCGAACAGCGAAGTGAAAAGAGACAATCGTGAAGCCAACATCCCCTGGATGACGGGCAGGTGTTGTATCACTGCGAACGGGAGAGGTATCTGGGTCCGGTGATTGTCCACCCAAAGCGGATTGCCGAGAGAGAGGACAAAGCAGATCAGGACCATCGATCCGGCAAATAGGATCGCTCTTCTCTTATAGAGAAAAGCGGTGAAACCGATAAGGGCGATGATCAGAGGTAATCCTAGATACAGGTCACCCCCAAAACTCAGGCTATTTTGGAAAGGGTGCGATGCCAAGGCCACCACCTTTGGATGGATCCATTGACCGTTAGGTACAACTGCAGACAGCAGATCAGCCGGCAGACTCGCTAACGCTGCCGTGTCGAGTGGTGGTCCATTGATGTGCTCAGGCCCTGTGAAGGCATAAAGAAGTGGAGCGGCGAGCAGGACGACCGCTCCGAGAATGGCCCAGCCGAACGCGGCGGCGGCGTACCGCCAGCGTGCGACGAGCAGGCGGCGATTGGCGGCGATGATCAGGATGGTGGCGATTGCGCCCATGAGCACCGTGCCCGCAAGGATCTCGGCGGACACGAAGAACTGGAGCGTGCAGAGGACCGCGAGGACGATTCCAGCTGTGATCGGTCGCCACCGCTGTCTGACGAGAATTTCGTGAAGGACGAGGAAAATTATCGGCGGTAGCGGGACGAAGATGAGAAAGAGGTAGACGGTACCCGTTGCATTCCAGATGGTGTAGGCCGAAAACCCGTACAGTAGGCCTCCGATGAAGGCCGCGGGCCACCACGTGCACCATCGGCGGAGCACCAGGAACATGGACATCGCCGATGCGGCCAGCGCCAAACGGACCGCGACATTCCAAGCCACAACTGGGCCAAACAACTTTGTGATCGGCAAGAAAAGGATACCGAGGAGTACCATCGGTCCCTGATCGCCAAAGTTCTGTCCGAACGGATAGTTCAACCACGAGGCTCCAAAAACGTTGAGACCGTGCGGCACGGCAAACGCATCCCAGGCCAGCCACCAAACCTGAACGACGGCCACGTTTGAGTCGATTCCGCTCATGTGACCTGGTCCCAACGAACCGAAATGGCCGAACACAGCCATCGCCAGAACCAAATAAGCGGCCATACAGAACACGACTGGATGCCACCGGCGGCGCGACCGAGGATTGTCGGCCGCGCCGAGTTCTTGACGACTCCTGGGAACCGTGCCAGCGGTCGTCTGCATCGCCATCGCTCTGTTCCTCTTCAAGAAGTTCGTCTTCAGCCGGACTTACCGCTTCGGAACTTTAACTTCGGCGCGGCGGCTGCGGTCAATAGCTCCCTCGTCGACGCGTCACAGCCATTCGACGAGTGAGTCTTGGGGGAACGCTGGGGCCGGCGGTGCGGCCCAGCGAGAGGCGCGACGCGTGATCCATCGAGAAGGCAACCGCCCGATCAACCACTTCGTCCGCGCTATCGGACTGGGACCGCGGCGACGCAAAAATGGGCCCAAAAGGTCGCGAGATGGCGCCCACTCCCGGCGAAAGGGGTCACTAATGGCGCACTACCCGAGCAAGAGCCGTCCTCACAGCGGCGTCTCCGGCCCATCTGGCAAACTGCCGCCGACTCGAAGGCGACGAGTGGAGAGGTGGTTGGTCGATGCGAACGAGAAAGCTGTCGTTTTGCCTAGCTTCATTCCTGGTCGCTGGGGCGTTGTCAAGTTGTGCAAGCTCACCATCGACTCCAAGTGCCAGTCAGACAACGGGTACGAACCTTGCCACCACGAGCACCTCAGTACTGCGTGTGTCAACTACGACGGCGACAACGGTGCCCGATACTGGCGCAGGTTCAATTACTTGGACGTTCAGTGCGACGTTTGCCAATGGCACCACGGAAACAGGTTCCATCGTTGTCGGTGTGCCGAAGCCGTATACACTTGATCTGACCTATGCAGGCGTAAGTGCCGGTGGTTCGTGTTCCGGGACGTTCGATAGCACGGATGCTGCGATCCCCATAAAGATCAACTTGGAGAACACAACTGCGCACTTTTCAACAAGCCCCATCTTCGTTATCCAGTCGACGACGGACATCACCCAGATGACCAATGCATGGTGGGATCTGGGTTCAGGATGAACCAGCACTCTCTCGGGAGTCAATGTCTCATGTCCCGATTTGGCGCCGATGCATGTATGTGGCAGTGCGGGATACTTCATTGTGCAGAGCTACTTCAGCCCGGTGAAACCTCACGGCACGCCAAACATTCTTGCCGATTATCGGTTCAAACCCGAAATTCCTAGCGCTCAACAGTTTTCGTTCACCGGGCCGAATGTGCAGAGCTTAGACCACGCGTTTGATCTGCTCGGAACTGTCCCTAATCAGAACTCCAACTCGCAATAAGCGAAAAGGCTGCCATTTGGCACTGGGAGCCCGACATGTCGGTCGCGCCTGCCCCAAAAGTGCCTGCTTGAGACTTGAGCTAGGTGCTGCGCTGGATTCGTAGCATCTAGAGGTCCTTGCGGGACTGACTCAAAAGTGCCTGCCGCTGGCACCAGCCAGTTGGCCTATTTACGAGAAGTCTCCCGCTCGGACTTCGCCACGGAGTGGCTCAAAAGAGGATCGAGCACGAACAGTCCACAAGCAGGAGTGCCCCCGTGGTTTCCACCGAGCCAAGGAGGCATGCATGAACGTGATGATCGGGATCGATCCGCACAAGGCGTCGCACACTGCAATCGCCATCGGACGGGACGAGGACGAAGTCGCAAGTGTCAAGGTCCGGGCGACGAGCCACCAGGTCGACGAGCTCTTGTGCTGGGCCGATGTGTTCGAGAAGCGCACCTGGGCCATCGAGTCAGTGGGCGGAATGGGCTACCTGCTGGCGCAGCAGCTGGTGGCCCGAGGCGAAGACGTCCTCGATGTGCCGGCCACCTTGGCCTCGCGTGTGCGGGTGTTGGCCACTGGGCGGTCGAACAAGAACGATCCCAACGACGCCCACTCGATCGCCATCGCGGCGCTTCGGGCACCGATGCTGCGTCAGGTTGAGCCGGCCGATCACGGCGAGGTCCTCCGGCTCCTCTCCAAGCGGAACTGGGATCTCGGACGTCAGCGAGCTCGGGTGGTCTGCCGGCTGCACTCGCTCTTCTCTGAGGTCGCTCCAGGCGGAATTGCCAAGGAAATGTACGTATCTGACGCCGAGACTCTGCTCGCCAGAGTGACCCCAAAGTCGCCGGCCCAACAGATGCGCGTCGACGTGATCCTCGAGCTCCTCGACGACGTGCGTCGCCTCGACGCCCAGACCAAGGAGTCGCATCGGCGGATCCGCCTGGCGGTGAAGGCATCTGGGACGTCGGTGACCGAGGTCTATGGAATCGGGCCCGTCCATGCCGCGTCGCTGATCGGATACTCGGGCGATATCCGTCGCTTCGCCAACCGCGACGCCTACGCGTCATATAACGGCACGGCCCCGATCGAGTTCTCCTCTGGTGGGCGGACCGTGCACCGGCTCTCCATGCGAGGGAGTCGCCGGCTCAACAACACGTTGCACATGGCCGCGGTGACACAGATCCGCAACCCCGGCACCGAGGGTCGCATCTACTTCGAGCGCAAGGTGGCCGAGGGCAAGACCAAGAAGGAAGCGCTGCGGTCCCTCAAGCGCCAGGTCTCCAACGCCGTGTATCGCCAGCTCGTCCTCGACGCTCGATAAGGGGCCCGGGAGGACAGAAGGGAACGACTCGTAGCCGCGTGGTCGGCTCTACACCCTGACGGCCGGCTCTTAGGCGAAGTCACCCCCGGACCCATTCGAAGCCTACGCACCTGTGCCGTCACGTGACGGGTTGACTCGTCGCGCTCTGACTGGGCCGAAATAGGTGTCTTGACTCAAAGAGGATTCGGTATCGGACAGGGCAAAAAGGACGTCTTCGTTCGTGACCCCGCCCCGCCCCGTGCGCCCCGTTTCCGGTGGGCCCCGGCGCCCTGGCCGCCCGCCGGCGCGGGGTTCGTCCCGCCTACCGCGGGGTCCCCTTGCCTTCTCCTGGCTACTGGGTGGGCGCTGAGGGACTCGAACCCCCGACCTGCTGGTTGTAAGCCAGCTGCTCTAACCAACTGAGCTAAGCGCCCAAGCGCCAGGGCAATTATGCCCAACTCCCGGGAGCGCCCTACCGCGAGACCGTTAGCGCAACAGCTCCGCAAAGACCGTACTCCAGGGCCGCGCCAAGGCGCGCAGTTCAGCGCAGCGTTCCTCGCCTAGGACGTCATAGGGCGCCGCCGCCAGTGCGTCGGTGCCATCCTCGATCGCTCGACGCTGTATCCGACCCGACTCGGTGAACCTGAGCACGTCGGCTGTCTCGAGCCATCCCCGGCTGCGCAAGGAGTCGACTGCGGCCCCCCACGCGTCCTCGGACCAACCCCGGGTCGAGCGGAGCAAATGCGCTGGCGCATCGCCGGCCGCAGCGTGAGTCACCAGCGCCTCAATGCCAGACAGTCCGTGCACCACGAGCAGGGCGATGTGACCGTCGCCCCGGTACTCGCGCAGGATGGACTGGCCGTGCCACAGAACCAGGTGCGGCTCAGTCGGCCACGCCACCTCCGCGTGCGCCGCCGCCAACGGCCGGCCCTCGGTCCGGCCGGCGGCCACTTCCGCCGCCGCGCGCGCCAGGTCCGCGGCGCGCCGCATCTCCGCCGAAGCGACGACCGCGTCACCGAGCACCCGCCGGAACGCCGCATCGACCGCGGCAAAGCGGGCGGCCACCAACGCCACTGGCGACGCGACGCCCCATGATGAGGGGATCGCAGCCTCCACCAACTCGGGGTTGAAGTTGAAGAAGGTTGAGGACACGACGTCGGCCTGCACCGCACCCATCGGTGCCGCCCGCGACGCGAAGTAGCCCGCCCGGCCCCTGACGCCGAGTCGCTCGTAGGCCTCAGCCGCCTCGGGTACGAAGTAGATCATCCCGTGCAGCGGCTCGAGCGTGCGCCACGTCTTGCGCGCCCGCAGAGCGCCCCCGCCCACCGCGTCGCCGGGATCGTCCCTCACAGCCCCGGCTCGCCGATCAGCCGAGCAGCCAGCGCGGGTGTCGCGGCCAGGAGGGGCCGCCGGCTCGAGTCGTCGCGCACAACCAGGTCGCGGCCGTCGCGCTCCGCCTCGGCAGCACCCGCCTCGCGGCAGATGAGCAGGCCGGCCAAGTAGTCCCAGCCGTACAGGGTGCTCCGTCCCGCCACCATGTACGCGTCCAGCACCCCCTCCGCGACCGCGCAGCACTCGAGCGAGGCCGCGCCCAGTGCGCGGTACTGCGCCCAGCCCGGGTGGTGACCTGGGAAGCCCGAGATGCCCACGATGGCGGCCTCCAGGTCCTGACAGCCCGACGGTCGGATGGAGTGGCCGTCCTTCTCCGCTCCGCCGTCCCGCACGGCGGCGTAGCGGTCCCCCGTGGCCTGGTTCACGACGACGCCGACGCGGGGCCCCGCGTCGTCAAGGACGCAAATGCTCGTGGAGTAGAAGGGCACGCCCCGGTGGGCGTTGGTGGAACCGTCGACGGGGTCGATCACCGCCAGCAGTCCCGAGGGACCGTTTCCCGTCAGACCGGACTCCTCGGAGAGCACCGTCAAGCCCGCGCCGTGCAGCACCGGTAGGGCCGCCCCGTCGGCCGCGAGGTCGAGTCGGTACTGGCCCGGCTTGCCTCCTGACGGACCCCAGTCCTCAAGCGCATCCAGTGCGTCGCGCACGGCCGCGATGGCTTCGTCGAGCACCTTGAGCAGCCGAAGGTCATCCACGAAAGAGGAACCCTACCGGCCGTCGTCCCTGCCGCCTGTCTTGCCGCCTGTGGGGCTGATCCCAATTAGGCTCCCTCGGTTGTGGCTGCCATTGACGTCGCCGGCTACGTCGCCGACCTGAAGGATCACTCCGTCGACCACGGGTTTCACGTGCACGACGAGCGGCACTTCGTCGAGACCTATTCCCTGCGCCAGGTCTGGGAGGTCGACCTGCACCCCGAGGAAGGGTGTGGCGGCCCCCTCGACCTTCACCTCGCCCTCGACGTCGACCCCCGCGTCCTCCTCTCCTTCGAGGACGCGGTCGTCCTGCTCGCCGAGGACGAGGAGCCGCCCGACGAGTACCACTTCCCGCTGACCTTCACCTGGGCCTTGCCCCCCCTCCCCAGCGGGCCTGACCTCCTTCGGCTGGCCATCGACCTGGCGGGTGTGGGAGGGATCGAACTCCCGCTCGAGGTCTCCGCCATCGACTCCTTCGCCAATGCCACCGACGGTTCGGAGCGACGGCTCAGCATCGTGGCCCGACATCCGGTGTCGCTGGCCCGGGTCCTCAGCGGCGAGGAGCTGCTCTGCGACGTCTTCGACCGTGCTCTCGCCGTCAGCCGTTTCCTGCTCGAGTCAGCCGAACGCTGGCTCGGCTGACATGCGGCGGACCCGCCGCGCCGCTGCTGGTCGAGCCGCGGTGTGGCGGCCGTGTTGGCAGGCACGATCGTGGGGGTCAGCGCGTGTGGCAGTGGAGGAGGGCAGGCCCTGGCCCAACAGGCCTGCGTGCACGTGCATCGATCGGTCTCGGCGTACCTCCGCTCAACCCGTTCCGGCCTCTCCCCTGCCACCACGGCGCAACTCCTGAAGGAGGCCGATCAGGAACTGCGCGCTGCGCTGCCGTTGGCGGCCCAGGCCAACTCTGCCGACGGCTCGTGGAACTCGCTGATGACAACGATCTCTGAGGGCGCCACCGTCGATGAAGGCCACCTCGTCCCGTCGCTGCGTGCGCAGTGCGTGGTGGCCGACTCGAATCCCAATGTCAACCCGCAGTCCCCCGGCTCCAACGGCACACCGCAGAACGTCAACCCCAAGCCGGCGTCACCCGCCGGCTGACGACGCGCCCCGGCATTGGCCGACGCCTGCGCACGACCGGCGGCCACGATCGGTGGCATGAGCCGGCCCGCCAGGAATGCGCCCCCGGCATCAGTGAAGTGGACGCCGTCGTCACGCCGGATGACGACGCCATCGACTGACGTGGCGTACTTGCCTCGTGGACATGCCGCGGCGTTGAGATCGACCACTGAGTCGGTCAAGGGGTGCGCAGCCACCACTTCCCGGACCAACCGGTTGAACACGGCCAGGCGGGCGGGGTTGTCCTCCGGCCAGGGTGCACCGTCGGGCTGCTCGCCCGAGCGGGTGCAGGGCGCGGTCAGGAACACCATGCGGGCCCCGCTCGCCGTCACCAGGTTCGAGGCCACCTCCAGTTGCTTCTTCACGTAGGCGGCGAACGTCGGGCTCAAGATGTTGGTCCAGTTCCCTTGGTACTGCCGGTCGACCACCTCCCAGCGCCCCGCCAAAAGCACGACCACGTTGGGCTTGACGTCGTTGATCGCCGCCTGCCACTGGAACGGCCACGGCTGCATATCGGGAGTCTCGCCCGCAAGGAACGACGACCCGTTGCATGCGGGCGGCGTCGCGTCGTGCGCCCCCATCAGCTCCACGGCGGGCCCGTTCACCACGCCACAGCCCAAGATGCCCTTGTCCGAGAGGATGTAACCGTACTTGTCCTGCTCCGCCGGGAGGGCGAGCCCTATACCGAGGGTCAGCGCGACCGAGTCGCCGAAGAGGAGCACGCGGACTGGCAGTCCCGTCGCGCCCGTTCCCGACGTCGTTGTCGCGGTCGTCCCCCCCGCAGTCGTCGTGGTCGTGGTGCTGCCCGTCGTACCGATGCCACCCGGGAACGCTGTGCTGGCCACGGCCGTGGTGCCGGTCGTTGCGGCCACCATCGCGACCAGCACGACCCCGACTCCGGCCGGCACGGCCACCCATGCCTTCCACTGCCGGACGAAGGTGCCCCGGCGGATTGGTCGCTCCACCAGGTGGAAGGACACCACCGAAACCGCGAACGTGACGAGCGCACGCACGGCGAAGAGCTCATAACCGACGAGCCCGGTCCGGGCATGGTTGAGCCAGATGAAGATCGGCCAATGCCAGATGTAGAGGCCGTAGGAGATCCTTCCCACGTAGCGCACCGGCGTCAGTGAGAGGACGGTGGGGACGATGCTGCGCGGTGCCGCGACGGCAGACAGTATGACAGCGGCGACCGCGAGCCCGATGAGGAAGAACCCGCCCGAGTACGGGAAGGAGGAGGTTGACGACGTGAGCACCCAGATCGTCACGGCAGCGATGGCACCCACCACGCCGGCGGCAGCGCAGAGCCGTTCGCCCGTCCTGCCCTCCGGCTGCCACAACTCCCCCTTGGCCAGGCGGCCGTCGTCCTGGCGGCGCTGCGTGAGCAACACAAGCCCGACGGCCAGCGCGCACCCGATGAACAGGCACTGACACCGCGTATCGGTCCCGAGGTAGGCACGGTTGGTGTTGAGGCCGTGGTCATAGACCACCGACATCCAGGTTGCCGACGCGATTGCGGCGGCACAGCACAACGCGAAGAGCACTCGCAGGTTCCGGGTGAAGTGGAGCACCGCCAACACCACGAGCGGCCAGATCACGTAGAACTGCTCCTCGACGGCGAGCGACCACGTGTGCAAAAGCGGTGAAGAGGCGGCCGTCTCGTTGAAGTAGTTGGAGTTGACCAAAATGAAGTGCCAGTTGCTCACATAGAGAAGGGTGGCCAGCGCGTCGAGCCGCAAGGCCCCGTAGGTCCCCTTCGGGACGATCACCGAGGCGAAGAAGGCGACGAAGAGCAACATCAAGAGCAGGGCGGGAAGGAGTCGGCGGGCCCGACGGGCCCAGAACGCCCCGAGCCTGATGGTCAGGGTCTGACGCCACTCCCCCACCAGGAGGGAGGTGATGAGGAAGCCCGACAGAACGAAGAAGGCGTCGACGCCCATGAACCCGCCGTCCATGTGCGGGATCCCACCGTGGAACAGCATTACCGCGACGACCGCGCACGCCCGTACCCCGTCGAGTGCGGGGAGGTAGGCCAGACGAGTGTGCGAGATCGCGCTCTCGTCGTCTTGCATCGGTCCCATCCCTCCTGTTTCGACTCAGGCGGCGCCGCCTGCTGGGTATCCGGGGATTACGCATTCTCTCAGACTCCGCCCGCCTCCTCGGCGCACGGGTGACTCGCTACCCTGAAGCTCCTGAGCCCGACCGGACCGCCGTCCGCTCCGCACCCCCCGCCGGCTGCTGCCGTTCCTCCTCTTTGTCGTCGTGCTCGGCGCTGTTTTCGCCGCGCTCGTGGTCCATTTCGACCAGGGGTCAGGCCTTAGCCCGCTGCGGGCGCGCATCGTCGCGATTGCACAATGGCAGATCGGGTCCCGGAAGGATCCCGCCAGCACGTACTGCAACAAATTCAGCGTGTACTGGACGGCGGGCATCAACGACTGTGGCAACGACAACCTGAATGAGGAGTGGTGGCCGATTTCGCGGCCTGTCGTCACCGCAACGACGGGTGACCGCGCCGCACCCGACGTCGTGAACGGCGATGGGGACCGCACCGGCTACAGCGTGGTCGAGCTCGGGGACCACCAGGCCGACGCGGACGTGAAGGGGAAGGGGCGCCGCTTTCGGGCTACGTCTCGCCGTTGGCCCCGGCTCCCCCGTCCACGTCGTCCTGACCCGTCCTGCTTGGCACTGGCCGGACAATTCCGGTCAGGCCCTCAGCCTCCCGGCGTGTACCCGGCCGGCAGGGCGATCGACTTCATCTCCAAGAAAGCCTCCAGGCCCTCGGGTCCGAATTCACGCCCGACGCCCGACTCCTTGTAGCCACCGAAGGGAGTGGCGAAGTCGATCGGTGAGAACGCGTTGAGCATGTACGTACCGGTGCGTACCTGACGCGCCACCTCGAGGCCGCGGTCGTTGTCCGCCGTCCATACCGACCCGCACAGCCCGTAGCTCGAGTCGTTGGCGATCTCGACGGCATTTTCCTGCCCGTCGTAGGGGATGACCACGAGCACCGGGCCGAAGATCTCCTCCTGGGCGATCTTCATCTTGTTGTCCACGTCGGAAAACACCGTCGGCTCGACGTACCAACCCTTGGAGAACGCGGACCCAGACGGGCGACCGCCGCCCAGTGCGACCGTTGCACCCTCCTCGCGCCCGCTGTCGAGAAACCCCTCGATCCGGGTCCGCTGCCGCTCGGCCACCACCGGGCCGATCTCCGTAGCCGGGTCCATGGGGTCACCCACCTGCATGGCGGAAACTCCCGCGACGACGGCGTCGACGACCTCGGCGTAACGCGAGCGTGGTGCCAGAATCCGGGTCTGGGCGACGCAGGCCTGCCCGTTGTTCATAATCGAGTTGGGCAGCAGGGTCGGGATCGCCGTCGCCAGGTCGGCGTCGTCCAGAATTATCGCGGCCGACTTTCCGCCCAGCTCGAGCGTGCAGCGCTTCAGGCGCTCACCGCACAGGCCGCCGATGCGCTTGCCCCCTACCGCTGAGCCCGTGAACGAGATCTTGTCCACGCCCGCATGCGTCACCAGGTGCTCTGAGACCTCACGCCCTGCCGGCACAACGGAGAGCACGCCCTTGGGCAGTCCCGCCTCGGCGAAGATCTCCGCCAGCCTGAACGCATCGAGCGGTGTCTCCGGCGCCGGCTTGAAGACGACCGTGCAGCCGGCCACCAGCGACGGCGCCAACTTGGCGGCCATGATGAACAGCGGCACGTTCCACGGGGCGATGGCGCCCACGACGCCGACGGGCTCCTTGGTCACCAGGACCTGCGGATTCAACACGCCCGCGCGCACCTCGTCGAAGGCGAACGACGAGGCCAGATCGGCGTAATAGTTGAAGACCATGGTGGGAGCGAGCACCTGGCCCATGCCCGAGAAGGAGATCGGTGATCCCATCTCCCGCGTGATGATCTCGGCGATATCGCCCATCTCATTGGTCACCTGCGTCGCGACCGCCCGCAGGATCTCGGCCCGCTCGGCCGGCGTCATGCGGGGCCAAGGTCCGTGGTCGAACGCCGCACGGGCCGCCGCAACGGCCTTGTCGATGTCGGCCTCGGTCCCGTCGGGCACGCGGGCGATGACCTCCTCGGTCATCGGCGAGACCACGCCGATGGTGTCGGTGCCCTCGGGGGCCACCCAGTCGCCGCCGATGAACAAGCGGTCGTAGTCCCGAATCGCCATGCGTCCTCCCCATGGGCTCAGGGGGCCCGCGCCCCCACCGCCGGATGCGCCGGTCGGCGCCACCCAGGGTAGCTGTGCCTGGCCGAGCCCGGACAGTCCGACCGCCGCGCCCGCTCCCATCCTGGCGCCGCCTCAGCCCGCCTCGTGGCGGCGCTCGATATGGGCCACGACGCCGCCGCCGTCCACCACCCAGCCCTTACCGGCGGCATACGCGACCATGCCGGCGAAGCCCTCTTCCCACTCGCCGGTGGCTGCCGGCCCGGCCAGAGCTCGCAGCGCCACCGGGTCCACCACCACGTGCTCGCCATCGGGTTGCAGCCGCCCGAGGCCGGACTGGTGCACGACGTCCTCCAGGTCGCCCTCCCCCTCGACGGCCACCGAGAAACGCGTGAAGTCGTTGAGGGTCGCTCAGGTGCATCCTCGCGTCCGAGAGGTCGATCACGATCAGCACGTGGTGGACGCTACCGCCGGCTCCCGGCGCGCTCACCAGTCCGATCATGCGGCCGTCGCCCCCCCGCCCAGTCCTCGTCGTCGCTAGAGTGCCGCCCCGTGCCTGACATCAGCCAGCGCGACCCCGACCAGGTGGCCGCGACCCTCGCCCGCTGGCTGGCCACCACGTCGGACGATGGATCCACTCCCGAGGTCTACGACGTCCAGGCCCCGGCCGCCAACGGCTTCTCGAACGAGACGATCCTGTGCCGGACCCGCTCCGCCGGCGGCGAGGAGCGGCGCCTCGTCGTTCGGGTGGCCCCGACCAAGCACCTCCTCTTTCTGGACGCCCAGTTCTCCACCCAGTACCGGGCGATGCGCGCCCTGGCCGACGGCGGATCCGCGGTCCCGCTCCCCCGGCTCGGCCCCTACGAGGAGGATCCGCAGTATCTGGGGGTTCCGTTCTTCACCATGGACCACGTCGAAGGGCTGGTTCCCTCGGACAACATCCCCTACACCTTGGGTGGCTGGGTGATGGAGGCAACGCCCGAGCAACAGGAACGCATGTGGTGGAGCGGGATCGACGCGCTGGCCGCAGTGCACCGCACGGACTGGCGGACCCTCGGTCTGCAGTGGCTGGGGAACCCCGCCCGCGGCAATCCCGGACTCGAGCAGCAGATGTCGTACTACCGGGACTTCGTTGACTGGGCTACCCAGGGGGAAAGGGTGCCGGTGATCGAGTCGACCTGGCAGTGGCTGGTGGAACACCAGCCGGCCGAGTCGGGCGACGTCGTGATGAGCTGGGGCGACAGTCGTATCGGCAACATCATCTGGGACGACTTCCGCGCCGCGGCCGTCGTCGACTGGGAGATGGCCTCCTTGGCCCAGCCCGAGCTCGACCTGGGCTGGTGGCTGTACTTCGACCGCCAGTTCGCCGAGGGCCTTGGCGTTCCCCGCCCGGTCGGGTTCGGGTCGCACGAGGAGACGATCGAGTACTACTCAGGACTAATGGGAAGACCGATGAAGGACATCTTCTTCTACGAGGTGTTTTCGGGGTTCCGCTTCGCCATCGTCATGTACCGGCTCTCGAAGCTCGTATTCGGCAGCGACATCATGGAGCAGGAGAGCGACATGGCGACCAACAACATCGCGACGCAGCTCCTGGCCAAGATGCTCGACCTGGAACCACCGGTCTGATCGGGCTAGTCGGCGATCGGATCCCCGGTCGGACCCATCGCGACGCCGGCCGACCGTAGGCGCTCCCCGAGCCATTCGGCCGCGTTCTCGCCCTGCATGGCCTCTGGCCAGCCGTCGAGGATCCGGTGCAAATCCTCCACCGAATTGATCCTGGCGATCACATGAGCCGTCATCTTGTCCTCGTACCCGGGCGGTGCAGAGACGTGCAGGCCGCCGAAGGGGTCCTCGGTTACGTGCGGGGCGGGTTCGCGGAGCACGAAAAGTTCACCGGTGTCCTCCACATAGTTCAGCTCGTGCCGTACGCCGTCTTTGTCAAGCCACTCGGCGCCCAGCTCGAGCTCGGCGGAGGCCCGCCGGCGGGGGTCGGCTTCGTAGAACTCGTCGATGTCCATCGGCGGCACACTATCGCCGACCTGGGTTGTCGCGGCTGCCCACAACGGTGTTCACGCGTCACCCGCTGGTGGGAGCAATCGGGGGAGGGCGCATCACGAGGCTGGCTCCATGGCCAACTCCACGTCGAATCAGCGGGTCGCCCTCATCGACCAGATGGCTGGCCGAGTGGCGGTCGATCGGCCGCTCTCGTACCGCCGTCCGGGCGCTCCAGGAAGTGGCCCGTCGCGATCCGGATCTGGCGGCTCTCGTCCTGGGCGAATCCGGGCCATCGCCATGTCCCACGCCCTGCGACGTTCTCGACCATATGCGCCGGGCCTCCGGCCGCGTCCAGCGCGAAGAGGCGGCGCGGCTGGTCAGGGTGCTGCTCCGGGAGGCCGATGCCGACCCATTCATTTGCCGAATGCTGGTGCAGGTCCTGGTCCCCGGCCTTGTCATGGTCGCCGGCAAGCTGCGCTGGGGCCGAGGCGGCGAATGGCAGGACGGCGAGGACTTCTTCGCCGAGCTCGTGTCGACGACGTGGCTCGTCCTTCGGGAATGGTCAGGGCAAGACCGGCCCTACGCCGCCCTCGATCTGCTCTCCGCCATCCGCTGCCGCCTCCGGCGTCAACTCTTCCGGTCCAAGGAGCTGGGTGGTCGGGCGGCACTCCTGGCCCCAGATGAGGCGGCGGCTGGAGCTTCGCGCACGGAAACAGATCTCGACGAGCTGGCACGCACCCTCATCGACCTGCACCGAGACGGCATGCGCCCAGAGGAGGTGCAGATCCTCTACGCCCACCACGTCATGGGGTATTCGATGGCCGAGCTGGCCACTCTGACCGGGCGCGATCGCCGAGCTCTCTACGCCCGCCGCGACCGCGGCCTGCGGCGCCTGTGCGCCTAGCCGCCGAGTGCGGTGGGTGTGGCGCGTGCGTATGGTGTGCCCGTGGTTGGTGGAGGGGCCGACGCCACCGAGGGATTGCGCTCATGGGTGGCTCGGGGACGCCCCAATTGGTGGGTGATCCTTGCGGTGTCGCTGGCGCTTATGGCGATTCTTGTGGAGACCTCGGGCAACACCTCCCGCCCGCCGCGACATGGTCTGACCGTAGGAGGCGCAGCCAGCGACTCGAGTCGACCTGCCCGCACCAATGACGCCGGTGCATCTTCGGGCGCGGCGGCGCGGGCGTCGACAACGACGACGACCACAACGACGCCCCCCAGTCCCACCAAGGACGGCACTGGTTCCGCCCAGTCGCTGCTCTCGACGCATGCGCTCGTCGGCGCCGCGAGCACTGCGCCGACGACGGCTCCCCCCGCCACCACGACGACCATCGCACTACCGACCACGACGACCACGTCGACGAGCCCAGGCCCGGCCGTTCCGGCGGACCGCACGCAGACGCAGGGATACCTCAATCCGCCCCTCCAGACGTCCAACGGCTTCGGGTTCACCGGAACGGGCGCAATGGAGATCTCTGTGCTCTGGTCGAGCGCCACGTATCTGACGATGCAGATCAGCTGCCCGACCGGGAGCCAGAGCGTCGGCGGGACGTCGGCCATGGCTGCATCGCTCCCCGACGCCCGCGGAAGTTGCGTGGCGACGGTGAGTGAACCGGCGACCGAGTCGGCGTCTTTGACCTACACGATCACGATCGGACCTGCCGGTGGCTGAGCGGAACGCCGCACGGCGTCCCAACACGATCCTCGACGTCGTGGGCGCCGCCGTGGCCGCACTGCTGGCCTTCGCGGCTGTACCGGCCGTCTTGGTCTTCGTAGTCGGCAATCCTTTGTCGGGCGGCCTCGGGCACGCGTGGCGTCCCGCGCCCCGCGACGCGCTGTGCGCCCTCACCTTGGCGGCGTGGCTGGCCTGGGCGGCGTGCTGCGCTCAACTCGTGCGCGCTGTCGTCGTGCAGGTGCGTCGCGGCGATGTTGCCTCGCTGGGTGGCGCGAGCTTCGTGGACCGGCTCGCGGCGCGTATCGCCGTCGGGGTGCTCGCACTCACCACCTTCGGCGCACCCCTCGCACTCTCGTCGAGTGCCGTGCGACCACGCCAAGCGCGTATCGAACACTCGGGGGTGGTCGCAGCCAGCGAACTCGTCGTGGCACCGAACTCTCCGTCTTTCTCCTCATCTGAATGGACGCACACGGTGCAGGCCGGCGAAACGCTCTGGAGCATCGCGAACGATCATCTGGCCGACGGGGCGGACTGGACGGCGCTCGCTGCACTCAACCTTGGGCGGGACATGACCGACGGCACGCGGTTCGTCGATCCGGACCATGTCCAGTTGGGCTGGCAGCTCGCCCTCCCGGGAGATGCCCGTGGGGCGCATCGGGACCCAACCGGGACACCCAGCGTCCCGATCTCCCATTTGCCCGAACTGATCGCGCTCGGCCTGGGCTCGCTGGCCTGTGCGGCGCTCGCCCGCCGAGCGAGGAGCCGCCGCCGGGGCCGCCTGTTCGCCGACGACCTTGACTGCGCACTTCTCTCAGACGGCGCCACGGACGCGGCAACCCTCCTCTGCCGGTTCGAGGGCATCCCAGCCTTGCCTGCCTTCGAAGCCGCCAGCTGCCTGTTGGCGAGGTCTCTCGAGGGTCGGCACGCCTGTCCCGCCATCCGCGCCATCTGCGTCTCTTCCTCGGGCGTGACCTTCTGGCTCGCGGAGACAGGGGCTGACGCGCCGGACGGGTACGTGCCCGTCAGCGACGGCGCGGCGTGGCACGTGGACCACGCAACCCTGGAAAGGTACGGGCGGGAGCCATTTCCCCCACTCAACCCCATCGTGCTTCCCATCGGCGACGACAAGGAGGGCACGTGGCTGGTCCCGATCGGCCCGGGCGACGTGCTGCCGCTCCTCGGTGAGTCGGCTGCGTCGCTCTGGAGGGCAGCACGATCGGCCGTTGGCGCGTGGGCGTGGTCGGACACCATCGTGGTGACGGAGGACCCCGACGACCCCGAGCTCCTCTCCGAGGTCGGTACCGATCCCCTTGTCGCGCGGCACCTCCTCTTTTTCGGAGACCCGGCAGATCTTCCTGCCGGCGTGGCGCAGCGAATCGCCGTCGTTACGACGGCGGCCGTCCCAGCCAGCGACTTGATCATCCTGGTCGACCGCCAAGGGGCCACGCTCCACCCGATGGGCCGTGTGGTGCGTCCTCATCTCCAATCGATTGAGGCAACCGGTCACCTCGAGGAGTTGCAGACGGCGCCGGTCGGCCCGACCGCCGCACCCCCAGGCCAATCCGGGCCGGCGGTGCGCCGGCCTCGAGACGTCCAAAAGGCGCCCCTGACTCCTGGACCGGTCGATGTGCGGCTCCTCACCATGACGCCTCGGCTGGAAGGATTGCGGGACGAGTTGCCACCAAACCGCGCCAGGCGGGCGGTCGAGCTCGTCGCCTACCTGGCTCTGCACCAACCCGACGTCGTCACCAGCGACCGCTTGCGCACACGCGTGCTCGGCTCATCCGACGCCGACGCCGCCTCGAAGACGCTCTTCAACACAGCGTACGCGGCACGGCGTGCGATGGGAGTCGACGAGCACGGGGAACTCCTCTTCCCAACCGGCACTCGACACGGTCTGTACCAGGTTTCGCCCCAGGTGACGGTGGACGTGCACCGCGCACTTGCGTTCGCTGCGGAAGGAAAGGCACAGGTTGACGGAGATCGGGCGATCGCCTACTTCCGCGCCGCGCTCGATTTGGTCGAGGGAGAGCCACTCGCCAATGCGCTGTCAGGATACTCGTGGTGGGAAGCCGAGGGCCATGGCGGGCGCATTGCCGCGATGCTCGTTGACGCCGCCTGCCGCATGGCCACGCTTGCAACCGATGCCGGTCACTTTGACCTTGCTCGTTGGGGTCTGGAACGCGCTCGTTTGGTCGAGCCCTACAGTGAGTCACTGTCGCGTGCCGCGATGCAGTTGGCGGCCGCCGAGGGGGACGCGGACCGGCTCCGCCTCGAATGGCGCGACTGCCAGCGGAGGGTCGATGCCCTCGATCCCGGCAGTTCGCCGTCGCCGCGCACCGAGTCCCTCTACGGTGAGCTGAGCCGACTGGTCAGCGTCGGTGCCGCGTATCCCGAGGCAGAGTCACCGCGTTACGTGCCCGCCAGCGACTGATCTGCTGCGTCCGATCCGTATGCCCGCACGACGTCCTCAAGGCGTGTCACGCGGCTGCCCTTCACGAGCACGGCGCCGCCGGGTCCGACCGTCTTCAACAATGCGACCGCTTCGTCGGCGTCGGCCACCTGGGCCTCGCCGTAGAGTGCCGTCTGGTAGCCGACGAGCTCGATCCCGAGCTCCTCGGAGAGTAAGGCGATGCGGTGGTGCTCGGCCTCCGTCTCGGTGCCGAGCTCGGCCATGAGGCCGAGAAGGGCCAACGGTCTCGTCGACCCCAACGCGGCCAGCGACCGCAGCGCAGCCTCAGAGGACGCGGGGTTGGCGTTGTAACAGTCCACAATGAGCAGCGGACCGTTCGAGATGTGATGCACCTCCATGCGCAACGGGGACCCGGTGACGAGCGAAAGTGCTGCAACGACGCCATCGAAGGGGACGCCGCACCACAGTGCTGCTGCCGCTGCGGCTAGCGCATTGGGGACCTGTTGGATCCCGTGCAGCGCGAGCTGGACTTCGCCCTTGCCCCACGGAGTGGAGAGTCGGAAGCTCGGTCGCAGTTCGCTGTCGAGCTCGACGGCTTCGGCCCGCACCTCGGCGTTGCCGTTGACCGAGTAACCCAAGACCGGGCACGGACTGACGGACGCCATGCCGGCGACGCGGCTGTCGTCGAAATTCAAGACCGCGACGCCGGAGGCGGGCAGCGCAGTCACCAGCTCCCGTTTCGCCCGTGCCACTCCGTCGAGATCACCGAAGTACTCCAAGTGGGCCATGGCGACACTGGTCACGATCCCGACGTCGGGGCGGGCCACCTGGGCCAGACGCGCGACGTGCCCGATGTCGCGGGCGCCCATCTCGAGCACGATCCACTGTGCGTCGTCAGGTGCATTGAGCAGCGTCAGCGGGAGGCCGAGCTCGTTGTTGAAGGAACGCTCACTCGCAGATGCCTGAAAGGATGCCGCCAGGCAGCGGTAGACAAGATCCTTCGTCGTCGTCTTGCCGACTGAACCGGTGATACCGACGACTCCGCCGCCGACGCGTTCGCGGGCCAGGCCACCCAGGTTCATGAGCGCGGCGGCGGTGTCCGGGACGATGATGGCCGTCGCTCCGATTGGCTCCCGAGCGGTGAGATAGGCGGGCGCACCGGCCTCGAGAGCATCTTGGATGAACTCGTGACCATCGCGATCCGCCACGATCGGCACGAAGAGCTGCTCCGGGGAGATCGTCCTGGAGTCGATGCCTGCACCAGCCACGGTGATGTCGGGCCCGACCAACTCCCCGCCCAGCTGGGCTGCGAGTTCAGAGGTGGAGAATCGCACGCATGCCTTCGCAGTACATCTTATAGCCTCGTTCGATGTCCGATCGGGGAGTGTTGGCGGTCGTCTACGGGGGTCCGTCGGCCGAGCACGAGGTGTCCTGTATTTCGGCGCGTCGTGTCGTCAGGACTGCGCTCGATGCGGGCTTCGTGGTGAAGCCGATCGGCCTCACGCACGACAGGGAGTGGGTCGACGCCGACAAGGTCCTGGCTGAGATCGACGATCTCGACGCGCTGCCCTCCCCGGACGACATTCTCCACGACCGGCCGTCCGCCGCGCTCGCGCATCTCGACGAGGGAGTGCCGCCGGCCGCTGTTGCCTTTCCCGTGCTCCACGGTCCGTTCGGGGAGGACGGGGTCATCCAGGGGCATCTCGAGGCACTCAGCGTCCCCTACGTCGGCGCCGGGGTCCTCTCGTCGGCCATGTGCATGGACAAGGGGGTCGCCAAGTCTGTGCTGCACGACCATGGGCTCCCGGTTGCGGCATGGAGGCTCGTCGCACGCTCGCGTTGGTCAGTCGAGGTGATGAAGGAAGCGGTGGCGGCCCTCGGCCTGCCGATCTTCGTGAAACCAGCCAACCTCGGGTCGTCGATCGGCGTGGCCAAGGTATCCGACGCATCGGGACTGGGTGATGCGGTGTCGACAGCATTCGAGTTCGACGATCACGTCATCCTCGAGGAGTTCGTCCGCGGCCGCGAGCTCGAGCTCGCGCTCATGGGTAACGAAGACGTCCAGGTGTCACAGGCCGGCGAGATCATTCCCAGCCGGGAGTTCTACGACTACGAGGACAAGTACGTGTTGGGGGCGGCCGAAACGGTCGCGCCCACCGACCTCACCGGGCCCCAGCTCGCTCACGCCCAGCGCGTCGCGGTGGCCGCCTACCGGGCGTTACGCGTCGAAGGGCTGGCCCGCGTCGATCTCTTCTTGGCAGACGATGGCGAGATCGTCGTCAACGAGGTCAACACCATGCCGGGCTTCACGCCAATCTCCATGTTCCCCATGCTCTGGGAGGCCGAGGGCCGACCGTTTCTGGCCGTGGTCGAGGAGCTCGTCACCCTGGCTCGGGCCCGGGACACCCGGAGGCGGATGCTGCGGACCCGCCGGGTGGTCTGACGCTCCTGACGAACCAGGCTGGCGATGGGCACTCCCGGCTCAGGTCGGCCACGATAGGCGCAGATCCGACGGGTGCTGCGAGCACCCGTTTTGTACCGTGCGGAGTGTGGTCATGACGTTCGAGGGCTTCGAGAGCGGTACCTGGGAGGCCCTCCCGGGCGCCAACCGCCTGACCATGGCCCAACGCGAAGCCATCGAGTCCGATGAGCCCCTCTTGTGTGTCGTGGCGGGAGCCGGAGCAGGGAAAACCAGGGTGCTCACGCTGCGGGTGGCCCGCCGGGTGCGCGAAGGCTCCATCGAGCCCGACCGCACCCTCGTGACGACGTTCAGCCGCAAAGCGGCTGAGGAGCTTCGCACCCGCCTGTATTCGCTTGGCGTGTCCGGAGTGAAGGCGGGCACCTTCCACCGCACCGCTCTCGGCCTTCTGCGTGAGCACCGTGAACTGCGTTCTCGTCCTGCGCCCCAACTTCTCCCCGACCGCCGTCGCCTCCTGGCGGAGGTCACGACGGGCGATGCCCGCAGGACCAGAGCTCTCGACGGTGAAATCGGCTGGGCCAAGGCGCGGCTGGTGTCACCCGAGAACTATGAGACCGAGGCACGCCGTCACCGGAGGCGCAGCGGCATGAGCTCCGAGCAGGTGGCAGATGCGTACGCACGATACGAAACCGAACGGGCCCGTCGCAGACTGCTCGACTTCGACGACCTCATCGTCGCGTGCGCCGACGCGCTGGCCGGCGACAGAGAATTTGCCGACTCCATCCGGTGGCGCACCCGGCACCTCTTCGTCGACGAAATGCAGGACGTGAACCCGGCCCAGTTCCGCCTCCTCACCACCATCCTTGCCGACGAACCAGACCTCTTCGTGGTGGGTGACCCAAACCAGTCTGTCTACGGGTTCAACGGGGCCGACCCGACCCTGCTGGATCGACTCCCCGACATCCTCGGGGGAACCAAGGTGATCCGCCTGGACGAGAATCATCGGTGCACGCCGCAGGTGGTGGCGGTCGCCACCGCGGTGCTCCGTGAGGGCGCCGCAATTGGTTCGGCAGCCGACGTGGTATTGCCGCGCACCACGCGCGTGGACGGACCTGTGCCCAAGATCGTCTCGCACGCCACCGACGACGATGAGGCGGCATGGGCGGCGCAACGGGCCAAGCTCTCGCGCTCGCCAGGGCGCCGGTGGTCGAGCATCGCGGTGCTGACACGCACCAACGCCCAGCTGGCCCGGGTCCAGGCGGCTATGGACGCGGCGCGGCGTGCCGAGCATGGTCGCCGGCACGGACCTTGGCCCGGCGTCGGACTTACGCGCTGAGGGGGCGCGGCGTGGCGCGGACCGAGACGAAGACGACGTCGCGGCGTGGGAGGGCCCGGAGGAGCGCGACCGCGTGGTGCTCACAACCTTCCACCGGGCAAAAGGCCTGCAGTGGCCGACGGTCATTGTCACCGGGCTCGGGGCAGGATTGATGCCCATCGCCTCGGCGCAGACACCCGCCGCTGTCGAGGAGGAGCAGCGGCTCCTCTACGTGGCCTTGACCCGCTCTGAGGAGGAGCTGTGGTGTAGCTGGTTCGAACGCTCCGCTGACGACGCGGCCCGGGGCTCGACGGCGACACGCGGGCCGAGCCCATGGCTCGCGCCCATTCAGCGGACGATCGCAGAGCTCGAGAAGGAAGCGGCGCCGACGCAGGCCGCGGAGGTCTCGGCTCGCGTCGCCGAGCTACGGGCTCGCTTGGCCGAGGGTGCGGAAGAAACTGGATCCGGTCCGTAAATGCCTTCGCGCAGAACGTCGGGGTCGTTCCTTCTCGATTGTCCTGGCCGGGCTGGTCTTCTTGATCGCCATCCGGGCACTCGTGGTGGCGAATGTGTTGGCGATCGGTCCCGCCACAACGGCTGCCCGGTCGAGGTCGGGACATCTGCTCTCACCAAGGTGAGGTTCGGGGATCGCGCACGGCGCCGGCGGTAAGGTCGTTCCACCCGATCGACCCGAGAGGGGGTGGCCCGTCCGATGTCGGAACTCTTGGAGCAACTGCGCAAGGCTGTCGGCGAGAATCACGTGCTCTCCGGCGAGTCCGTCCACGCTGACTACACCCACGACGAGGCCCTCACCACCGTGCCAGTCGTCCCACTCGCAGTGGTGCTGCCGGGCTCGACCGACGAGGTCTCCGAGGTCCTGAAGCTGGCGAGCGAGCACGGCGTGCCAGTCGTGGCCCGCGGCAGCGGGACCGGTCTCTCTGGCGCTGCGGTCCCCGTGGCCGACGGGATCTTGCTGGCGTTCGACCGCATGAAGAGGATCCGTGAGATCGACACCGAGAACCAGGTCGCCGTCGTAGAACCGGGCGTGACGCTGGAGCAACTGAACGCCGAACTCGGGCCGCTCGGGCTCATCTACCCGGTCTCCCCAGGTGAGCAGAGCGGTTCGCTCGGTGGGAACGTGGCCACCAACGCCGGGGGCATCCGCGCCGTCCGCTACGGGGTGACCCGCCATCACGTCCTCGGGCTCGAGGTGGTGCTGGCGGACGGCACCGTGCTGCGGACCGGGGGCAAGTTCGTCAAGTGCTCGAGCGGCTACGACCTGACCCAGCTCCTCATCGGATCGGAGGGCACCCTGGCCATTACCACCGAGGTCACGGTCAAGGTCCAGCCCCGCTTGACGGCATCGTCCACGGTCCTGGCGCCCTTCGCGACCCTCGCCGAGGTGGCGCAGGCCGTCCCCCACATCGTGAACAGCGGCATCAACCCCTCCATCCTGGAGTACATCGACGTCCTGGTGATGGGCGGCATCACGCAGGCGGCCGGGCTCGACCTCGGCGTCCCTGCAGAGGTCAAGGCCCGCACTCTGGCCTACCTCGTGGTCGTACTGGAGGGCATGCAATCCGACCGGCTGGCCGAGGACGTGCAGCGACTGGGGACGCTGTTGGAGGAACTGGGGGCGCTCGACGTCTACGTCCTGCCGGCCACATCGGGGGCTCAACTCATTGCCGCCCGAGAACGGGCGTTCTTCGTGGGCAAGGCGGCCGGTTGCGACGACCTCATCGACGCCGTCATCCCACGGGCGACCATCCCCAACTATTTGGCCAAGGTCGCGACGCTGGCCCAAGAGCACGGCGCGCTCGTCACCGGCTGTGGGCACATCGGTGACGGTAACGTCCACATCTCGGTCTTCCAGCCCAATGAGGAGCGGCGGCATGCCCTGATGCACGCCAGCTTCGAGTTAGCGATGGAGGCCGGAGGTGCCATCTCGGGCGAGCACGGCATCGGGACGGCAAAGCTGTCGTACTTTCTCGAAATGCAGGACCCGGTGTCGCTGGACCTCATGCGCTCCATTAAACGGGCGTTCGACCCGCAGGGGATCCTGGGACCGGACCGCCTGCTCGGCCATCTGCACACAGGAGAGACCTCATGAACGGGGCCCGAGCCCTTCTCTCGACGCTGGTTGACGCCGGCGTCGACGTCTGCTTTGCCAACCCTGGGACCTCCGAGATGCATTTCGTGGCTGCGCTCGACGAGGTGCCCACCATGCGAGGCGTCCTGTGCCTCTTCGAAGGCGTCGCCACGGGCGCGGCCGACGGCTACGGCCGCGTGGCGGGGAACCCGGCGGCGACACTGCTCCACCTCGGGCCCGGACTCGGCAACGGACTCGCCAACCTGCACAACGCGCGGCGGGCGCGCACACCCGTCGTGAACATCGTCGGCGATCACGCGACTTACCACGCCGCGCTACGACGCACCCCTCCAGTCAGACATCGCATCCATCGCCGGCGCAGTCTCCGGGTGGTACCGCTCGACGGCCCGGGCCGGCGACGTGGCGGCCGACGCGGCAGATGCGGTCGCTGCCGCCATGGGTCCGCCCGGGTGCGTCGCCACGTTGGTGCTACCGGCGGACGCATCGTGGTCGGAGTCGACCACGGGTTCCTGCCCACCACGGCCACGCGGTCGACCGGCCATGGTTCCCCCGGAGACCGTCGAAGAAGTGGCCAAGGCGCTGCGCTCGGGCGAGCGGGCCGCGCTCCTTCTGGGCGGCAGCGCGCTGCGGGCCGGCGCTCTCGGCGCCGCCAGTCGGGCCGCGGCTGCGACGGGTGCCGCGCTGCTGGGCGAGACCTTTCCCGCCAACCTCGAGCGTGGGGCGGGCATCCCGGCGGTGGAGCGGCTGGCCTACTTGGCTGAGATGGCCCAGGCTCAGCTCGACGGCGTGCGCCACCTCGTCCTCGTCGACGCCAAATCGCCAGTCTCTTTTTTCGCGTATCCCGACAAGGCGAGTGACCTCGTCCCTGCCGGTTGCACGGTGCACACGCTGGTCCGACCTGGCGAGGATGCGGCGAATGCCCTCGAGGCTTTGGCGGAAGCGGTGGGTGCGGGTGACGTGGGTGTCCCGGCACCCTCTGGCCGCCCCGATCGGCCGAACGGCGCCTTGACGACAGAGTCGCTGGCGGCCGCCGTGGGCGCCACGCTGCCAGAGGACGCGGTCGTCGTGGACGAGGGCAACACATCGGGACTCTTCGTCTCGGGCGCAACGGCGGGGGCACCCCGGCACGACTGGCTCACTCTCACCGGGGGCGCCATCGGCATCGGCCTCCCCTTGGCAACGGGAGCGGCCGTCGCGGCACCCGAACGCCCGATTCTCTGCCTGCAGGCCGATGGCAGCGCGATGTACACGCTGCAGGCTCTGTGGACGCAGGCCCGCGAGGGCTTGAACGTGACCACGGTCGTCCTCTCCAACCGCAGTTATGCGATTTTGAACATGGAATTACACCGGGTGGGCGCGGGCGGCGGCGGCCCGCACTCCCGCCGTCTGCTCGACCTGACGGATCCCGAGCTCGACTTCTGTGACCTGGCCCGCGGCATGGGGGTTCCGGCGCGGCGGGTCGAGAACGCCGAGGATCTGGTGACCTCACTCGAGGCAGGGTTTGCCGAGCCTGGGCCCACATTGATAGAGGCACCCCTTTAGGTTGCGGGTCTCGCCCCAATAATCAACAAACGAACAACGCAACGCGTGGACAACAAAGGATTCCTCGATTCCGAATAGTTACGAACGGCTCTATAGCGCTGGGCTTTCGTTTGTCACCATGCTTTCGGGACGGTGATCTCTTCGGAGAGCACCACAGGACGGATTATCGAGGAGGCCTAGATGCAGATGGGGATGGATGCTCCCCTCTCCGACGCTCGCTCTATTGATGCGGCGTTAGAGCGGCTGCGTCACGACCTCTTCGGCAGCCAGCCTCTCGAAGCTTCCGAAGATCCCGAGGGCCCTGATCCGATCGACTATGCCTCGCTCGAATTCGAGGTCGACCGGATGCGCAAGCGCTTGGCGATCTGGGAAATCTTCATGACCTATATGCGGGACGGTGCCCGGAGCTGGCCTGAAGTGCAGCGGTCTCTGACCAAAGAGGACTTCGACAAGATCGTGAGCATCTGCGACGGCGTGCCGATGCGCGACCTCCTGTTGGACCTGCGGTAGAGAACGGCCGGAAAGGACCCAAGAGAGTCTGGCTGCAGAAGCGCTTGGCCGAGCAGCAATCGCTGCTCTTGGCGACGGCCAAGCGCCCTGCGGCCACTGAGGTGAAGCGTTTGGCCGAGCAGCAATCGCTGCTCTTGGCGACGGCCAAGCGCTTCGGGACCGCCCAGCAACCGACACTGCGCTTTCCCTTTGAGCCCCAACCAGGTGATGACAGCTCTGTCCCGGAATTAGGCGTCGGCGAAATCCACCACGACGGGCGCGTGGTCGGAAGGCTTCTGCCCCTTGCGAGCGTCTCGGTCGCGAAAAGCTCCCGTGGCGCGTTGCGCCAGGTCGTCGCTCACCAGGACGAGATCGATGCGCATGCCACGACCCTGGTGGAAGTCACCCGCCCGGTAGTCCCACCAGGTGAAGGTGCCCGGCTCGTTGAAGCGTCGGAAGACGTCGTCGAGCCCCCACCCTTCGACCTCACGGAGTGCGGCACGCTCGGGTTCGCTCACGTGCGTCGCGCCGACGAACGCGGCAGGGTCCCACACGTCACCGTCGTCGGGGGCGACGTTGAAGTCACCGCACACCGCCACTGAGGAGCCCGGTGGGCACGTCTCGTCGAGCGTGGCCCGTAACCGACGCCAGCCACGCCAGCTTCACCGCGTAGAACTCGTTGTCGAGGGACCGCCCGTTGGGAACGTAAACGGAGAACACCCGGGTGCCGCCGCACACGGCGGACATGACGCCGTCGTCCGTGGTCGTCCTCGGCGGTCCCGAAGCCACGGGTGACGCTCTCGAGGCCGACCTTGCTGAGGATGGCGACGCCGTTCCAACGGCCGTCGCCGTGGTGGGCGGACTCGTAGCCGAGCTCGGCGAACACCTTCTCCGGGAACTTGTCGTCGGCCTGCTTGGTCTCCTGCATACAGAGCACGTCGGGCTGGTGCGACTCGATCCACTCCGTGACACGCGGCATGCGGGCGGTGAGCGAGTTCACGTTCCAGGTGGCCAGACGCATCAGCTTGGCTCCCGGTCGACGATGACGAACAGCAGTTCGGCCTCACAGGCGGTCTGGCCGCCCACCGAGGCGGTCCCGTGACCCTTCCCCGCCCGGGCCGACAGACGGTCCATGGTCACCTCGAGCTCGAGCGTGTCACCGGGGACGACCTGGCGCCGGAAGCGAGCCCGCTCGATCCCCCCGAACAAAGGCAGCTTGCCCGCGTAGCGCGGATCGAGCAGAACGGCGATGCCGCCGAGCTGGGCCAGCGATTCGACCATCAAGACACCCGGGCAGAGTCGGGCGCCCCGGGAAATGTCCGCCGAAGAACGGCTCGTCGCCCGTCAGCTGCCAATGGCCGCGGGCCGAGACCCCCGGCTCCACCGCGGTCACCTCGGTGACGAAGAGGAAGGGCGGCCGGTGCGGCAGGACGTCGGACGGCCGGGGATGCGCCGTCAACTGAGGGCGCCCGTCTTCATCGCGCTCGAGTCTTGGCGGTTTTCTTGGCCGGCGCCTTCTTGGCCTTGGTCGCCTTCTTGGCCGCGGCCTTCTTCGGCCGGCGCCGCCGCCTTCTTGGTCGCTTTCTTCGCCGGCGCAGTCGCCTTCTTCGCGGCGGCCTTCTTCGTGGGCCGGTCGTCTTGGTGGTGGGCGCCCGCCTTGCGCGGAGCGAGCGCCTTCGTGCCGCTGGCCGCACGCTTCTTTCCGCCTGCGGGCGGCGGGAGCGCGAGCTCGGCCACACGCCGCGGCGGGTCCAAGCCGGCGAGGACGAATGGGCGCACCTCGCCCTTCTTGAGTACCTGGCGCGCCTTGGTCGGGGGCGGCGTCCCCATGGCGGTCAGCGGGATGTAGCAGTGCAACGCCCCGCCGCCGGGCAACGACACATCGACCATGGCTCCGTGCGAGGTGAACGAGACCACCTCACCCTCGACCGTGCTCCCGACTGCGAAGGCAGCGACGAAATTGATGAAGGCCAGCGGCTCGTTGACCGCCGGAGGCGGGGTGGATCCGCCGCTTCTTCGCGTCACGCCTGCGGTTGGGCGGCAGAGGTCTCCGCCTTGGCGGGGGAGCTCTTGCCGTCGGTCGATGCCCTCGAGCGGGCGCCTCCTTCTTGGCCCTGGCGCTCTTCTGCGGCGCGGCCTTCTTGGCCGCCGTGCTTCTTGGCAGAGTCCCTCGACTTCTGGGGCTTTGGCGGGTGCAGGGCCTCCTCGACGGCCTCGTCGATCGCGCTGGAGAACACGGGTCGACCTTGGCCCGACCCGGTGGCGGCGTCGAGGGCGTGATCGGCCAGGACGTGTCGACCGGCGGTGCGGCCTGCTTCACCGCCTTTTTGGTTTTCGTTGCTTTCTTGGCCGCCTTCTTGGCTGCCCGCGCGAGTTCCGCCGCCTTGGCCGGGGCCGACTCGGGATCCTTCTTGACTTTGGCCTCGGCGGTGGCCGCCCGGCTCTTCGGCCCCCGGATCGGCAGACGGGGCGTGAAGATCCACCCGACGCCAGGAACCGGTTTACCGCCGATGAGTCGCCCGTCGTCGAAGAGCCACGGATGCTCCCCGTGGAACTCCTGGAAGGAGTCGTTGGACAAGACGATGGCACCCGTTCGCTCCGCAATGCGCAGAACGAACGCGTCCCCGCGACCGATGGCGCCCGCCGGCGGCGAGATCACCTCTCCGTTGAGCATGGCCTGGCGCACCTCATCGCGCTCGGCGTCGGAGACTCGGTGCTCGAAGGTGGCGTCGACGACCACGATGATGCTGGAACCGGGGTCCTCGGCGGCGTACGCGCGCACCGCCTCATCGAGTTGCTTGAGGCTCGGGAGGTTCGCCCTTCGGTGGCCAGGTTCGACCCGTCCACCACGACGTGATGCGGTTCAGCCAATGGCACGTCGCAAGAGATCGGCCTGCTCCAACTGGTGCAGGGCGGCGCTCCCGATGGCGGGGCTGGCCGACTCCGGACGGCTCACGTGGCGGAGTCGCAGGCGCTCGGGCAGGCACGCGTGGAGCCGGGCGTGCACGAAGGACCAGGCGCCCATGTTCTCCGGCTCCTCCTGGAGCCACACCACCTCGGTGGCCTCGCCGTAGCGCTCGAAGATTCCGTTCAAGAGCTGGACCGGCCACGGGTAGAACTGCTCGACCCAGACCAGGGCGACCTGCGCCGCCTCTTCGGGCGCGAGCTCCGCTCGGCGCTGCTGCGCCTCGTGGCCGATCTTCCCGCTGCACAGCACGATGCGGCGCACCGCCGCGGGATCCTCGATCGACTGGTCGTCGATGACGTGCTGGAATGAGCCGGACTCGAGCTCGGCGAAGGTCGACCGCGATGCGTGGGCCCGCAACATCGACTTGGGCGTCACCACCATCAGCGGGCGCTTCGGGTTCGACAGCGCCTGGGAGCGCAGCAGGTGGAAGTACTGCGCCGATGTCGACGGGCACCGTGACCCGGAGGTTGCCGCGGGCGCCGAGCGAGAGGAAACGCTCGAACCGTGCCGACGAGTGCTCGGGTCCCTGGCCCTCGTACCCGTGCGGCAGCAGCAGGACGAGGCCCGCGTACTGGCCCCACTTGTTCTCGGCCGCCACCAGGAAGTTGTCGATGATGATCTGGGCCCCGTTGGCGAAGTCGCCGAACTGCGCCTCCCAGGCCACCAGCGCCTCGGGCGCCTCGACGGAGTAGCCGTACTCGAAGCCGACGGCGGCGTACTCCGAGAGCAACGAGTCGCGCACCGTGAAGTTTCCCATCTCGCCCCGCCGGCTCGAGCGCGCCGGCCCCGATGCGCCGCAGGCCGTCGCGGATGTGCGCCAGCGGGACGTACTCCTCCCCGTTGGCGTAGTCCACCAGGACGGCGTGACGGTGGCTGAATGTGCCGCGGCGGGTGTCCTGGCCGGTGAGGCGCACGTTGACGCCCTCGTACATCAGCGAGCCGATGGCGAGCGCCTCGGCCAACGCCCAGTCGACCTGCCCGCTCGCGACCAGCTCGTCACGCTGCGCGAATTGGCGCTCGAGTTTCGGGTGGATGGTGAAGCCCTCCGGGACCGACCGCACCACGGAGGAGAGGGCCCGCAGCACTTCGGGAGCCACGCCCGTCTCGGGCGAGGGTGCTTCGCGGTGGGTTGACCTCGGGCACGGGCAGCTCGGTCGGGGCGAGCGATGGCTCGGCCCGCACCTCGTCGAGCACTGCCTGCAGCTTCGCGTTGAAGTCGTCGAGCGCGGACTCGGCCTCCTCGAGCGTGATGTCGCCCCGGCGTACCAGGGTCTCGGTGTAGAGCTTGCGCACCGAACGCTTGGCCTCGATCCGCTGGTACATCAGCGGCTGGGTGTAGCTGGGGTCGTCGCCTTCGTTGTGCCCGTGCTTGCGGTAGCAGACCAGATCGATCACGACGTCCTTGTGGAAGGTCTGGCGGAACGCGAAGGCCAGGCGGGCCGCCCGCACGCAGGCCTCGGGGTCGTCGCCGTTGACGTGGAAGATGGGCGCCTGCACCATCTTCGCCACGTCGGTCGGGTACACCGACGTGCGGGCTGACGCCGGCGCGGTGGTGAAGCCGAGCTGGTTGTTGATCACCAGGTGCACGGTGCCGCCGGTGCGGTAGCCCGAGAGGCCCGGACAGGTTGAGCGTCTCGGCCACGACGCCCTGGCCGGCGAACGCGGCGTCGCCGTGGACGAGGACGGACATGCACGGGAACCCGTACGGCACCTTCGGCGGCGGCGGCCGGCGTCCCGTCGGTCGGCGGCGAGAGCCGATCCTGCTTCGCCCGTGTCATTCCCTCGACGACCGGGTCGACCGCCTCGAGGTGCGAAGGGTTCGAGGCCAGGGTGATGGGGAGCTCCTCGCCGGCACTGCCGTGGAACACCCCGCGGGCGCCCTTGTGGTACTTGACGTCGCCCGAGCCCTGGACCGACTCGGGGTCGAGGTTGCCCTCGAACTCCTCGAAGATCTCCCGGTAGGACTTGCCCACGATGTTGGCCAGGACGTTGAGCCGGCCGCGGTGCGCCATCCCCATCACGACCTCCGCCACGCCGGAGCCGGCGGCGGCGTCGAGCAGCGCGTCGAGCAGGACGATGGTCGACTCGGCACCCTCGAGGCCGAATCGCTTCTGCCCGACGTAGCGGGTATGGAGGAAGCGCTCGAAGACCTCGGCCGCGTTGAGGCGGTCGAGGATGTGCCGCTGCTCGTCGAGATTGAGCGTGGTCGGCTGACCCTCGACGTGCTGCTGGATCCAGCGCTTCTGCTCGGGGTCCTGGATGTGCATGTACTCGATGCCGAGCGTCCGGCAGTAGGCGTCGCGCAGCACGTGGAGGATCTCGTCGAGCGTGGCGACGTCACGACCGGCCAGGCCGTCGGCGACGAACTGGCGGGGCAGGTCCCAGATGGTGAGGCCGTAGGTCAGCGGATCGAGCTCGGGGTGGATGTGCGGGGGCTCGGCGTCGAGGGGATCGAGGTGCGCGATGAGATGGCCGCGCACCCGGTACATGTTGATGAGCGTCTGCACGTGCACCTGCTTGACCAGTCGCTGGTGCTCGCCCTCCTCGGTGCCGACGCCGGCGTTGTTGTCCATCTGCCAGCGCACCGGCTCGTAGGGCACGCCCATCGACTCGAACAAGTCGTCGTAGAAGCCGTCGGCGCCGGTCAGGAGCGCGGCCACCCGGGCCAGGAACAGGCCCGACTCGGCCCCCTGGATGATGCGGTGGTCGTAGGTCGACGTGAGCGTCACTACCTTGCCGAGGCCCAGCTGGGCCAGCACGCGCGGGTCGGCCGCCTCGAACCCGGCCGGGTAACCGAGCGCCCCGACGCCGATGATGGCGCCCTGGCCCGGCATCAGGCGGGGCACGGACTGCACGGTCCCGAGCGTCCCGGGATTGGTCAGCGACACCGTGGTCCCGGCGAAGTCATCGGGCGCGATCTTGTTCGTGTGGATCTTGCGGATCAGGTCCTCGTAGGCCAGCACGAACGAGCGGAAGTCGAGCGTGTCCGCGTCCTTGATGCAGGGCACGAGCAGCGTGCGGCTGCCGTCGCTCTTCTCCTGGTCGACCGCGAGGCCGAGCCCCACGTGCTTGTGGTGGATGACGCCCGGCTTGCCCGTCCCGTCGGCGTCGGCGACGAAGGCCGAGTTGAGCGCCGGCACGTCGTGCAGGGCGCGGACGACGGCGTACCCGATGAGATGGGTGAAGCTGACCTTGGCCCCCGTCGTCCGCGCCAGCTGGTTGTTGAGGATGAGCCGGTTGACCTCGAGGAGGCGGGCCGGGACCGTGCGCACACTGGTGGCCGTGGGCACCGCCAGGCTGGCCTCCATGTTGGCCACGATCCGCGAAGCCGCCCCGCGCAGCGGTGTGGCCTGCTCGTTCCCCGCCTGGGGGGCGGCGAGCGCGGCAGCCGGGGCGGCGGCCTGGGGGGCCGGAGCCTGGGGCTGTGGCGGAGGGGCGGGGACCGGGGCCGGGCGGTAGTCGGCGAAGAACTCCCGCCAGCTGTCGCTGACCGAGCTGGGGTCGGCCAGGAAACGGTCGTACATGTCGTCGACCAGCCACGCGTTGGGCCCGAAGGAGCCTCCTGCGCCACCGAACTGGGTCATGGGCCAACCCTACCGGCGGCGGTCGGGTTCAGGGGGCGGACGGGTAGCGTCTGCCCTGCCCATGAGCTATCCGGCCGCACTCCATGTCGTCGTCGCGGCCGGCGCCCGCACCCGGCGCCGCCACCGTGGTGTTCGTCCACGGGTCCTCGGACCGGGGCGACAGCTTCCGGCGGGTCATGCGCCGGCTTCCCGAGTTCGAAACCCTGTCGTACGACCGGCGGGGCTACCAGGCACTCGCGGGGCGGAGGGGTCGTGGACCTCGGGGGCCACATCGAGGATCTCCTCCTCATTGCAGAGGAGGCGCGATCCGTGGGGGATGGCCCGGTGGTCGCCGTGGGCCACAGCCTCGGCGGCGACGTCGTCGTCGGCGCGGCCTTGGCCGACCCCCGTCGCCTTCGACGCCATCGGGGCCTACGAACCACCCATGCCCTGGCTCGGATTCCGACGCGCACGGTCCGGCGCCCGACGTCCGTGGCCCCAGATGGCCGACGACCCCGGCGACGAGGCCGAGCGCTTCTTCGGCCGGATGGTGAGCCCGGCCGCATGGTCCCGCCTCACCGATGAAGGTCGGGCGGAGCGCCGCGCCGATGGCCCTGCGCTGGTGGCCGACCTCCGGAGCTTCCGCCGCGAGGCCCCGCCGTTCGACGTCACCGCGCTCGAGGTGCCGGCCGTGTTCGGCATGGGCGGTCCGACGACGCAGCCGCACCACCGGCGCAGCGTGCAATGGCTGGGGGCCAACGTCCCCGGCGCCGTCCTCTACGAGATCCCGGGAGCCCAGCACGGCGCCCACCTGTCGCATCCGGACCACTTCGCCGCGCTGGCCCGACTCGTGGTGGAGCGAGCCCGGCGTGAAGGCGGATCGAATTAAGCGGGATCAGGCAGACGAGAACGGCAGCCCGCCGTCGGTCGCGGGATCGGGGTTCGAGGGGTGTTTGAGGCGGCGCGACAGCATCTCGTCGTACTCGACGCCCTTGCCCTCGCTCTTCATGCCGGTGACGAGCGGCGAATTGGAGAGGAACACCGCCCCCATGAACATCAAGAGGAGCGAGAGCGCCTCGAGCGGGCCGTAGGCACCGGACGTCCGCAGGGTGTCGCCGTAGAGGGCGATGCCAAGGCAGATGCTGACCAGTGGGTCCACCAGGACCAGAGTCGATTGCGAGGCGGCCAGCGGCCCGGCGTGGAACGCGTTCTGCGTGAGGAACAGGCCGGCCAGGCCGAACGCGATGACCCCGTAGGTCTGCCAGTGCTCGAACAGGGTCACCCAGTCGTTCGCTGCGTAGTCGCTCACCACCTTGATGAGGGCGGCCGTGAACGCGAAGGCGATGGCCGCGGCGCTGCCGAACATTGCCGCCTTCCACCAGCGCGGGCCCCAGCGGGTTGCCACGACGGTAATGACGATCAGGGCCACCGTGCTGCCCCCGACGACGATCCAACCCAGGTTGGTAGGCGTTTCGTCCCCGCCGCCCGGTGCAGCAAAGAAGAGGAAGCCCGAGAGCCCGAAGGCGATGGCGGAGGCGCCGATCCACTCGCGGGCCGAGATGGAGAAGCGAAAGTACGTGCCGAGGATCGCCACAAGGAACAGCAGCTCCATCGTCAAGATGGGTTGGACGACCGAGAGCCGGCCGATGTGCAGCGCGAAAGACTGCAGCAGGAATGAACAAATCATGAAGCCGAAACCCAAGATCCACACACCGCGGCGGATGGCGTGGGCCATCAGGCTCAGGCGCATGGTCGACTCCTGCGGGGCGTCCTCGACGCCCATGCGCTGGAACACGCTCGTCAGCGCGTTGGACAATGCCGCGGCAACTGCGAGGACATAGACCATCGCCTCTCGCAAAATGTTAGTGGCGAATTGTCACGGATCACGCAGTGGACTCTCAGCTGAGACCCAGCTTCAATCCGGTGCGTCCTGAGGCGCTTGGACGCATGCATCACCCGCGAGATGCCTCTAGGCACCCGGATCGGGACCGTCCTCGGCGCGTTTTTGCAGAAAATCCTGAGAGTATGACCAAAAAGAATGTGGCAATTGCGTTACGTTTAGCGACATCTTCCGACACTTAGACGTGGTGGAAGGGCGTTGTTATCGGCCGTCACCGGGGCGGCCGACCGACAAGGGAGTGTCTATGGGAATGAAGGGTTTATTGAAGCGGTCGGCGTTCGCCGGCCTGGCGGCAGGGGCCCTGAGCCTCTCCGTCGTGGCCGTGACGCCGGCGACCAGCGGGGCAGCGACGAAGGCGTCGTCCACCTCCGGTGGGACGGCCACCATGGCCCTCGACCAGAACCTCACGGGCTTCAATATCAACACAACTGCGGCGTCCCAGTACGTGCTCCAAGAGATCATGAACATGGTCTGGCCGCAGGCCTTCATCATCAACAACAAGCTCCAGCCGATCCTGAACAACCAGCTCCTCCAGAGCGCAGTGCAGTCCAGCACCAACCCGCAGACGATCGTCTACACCCTCAATCCCAAGGCGGTGTGGTCCGACGGGACGCCGATGACCGCTGACGACTTCATCTACAACTGGCAGGCCCAGAGCGGGAACCCCGCCTACACGGACGTCGGGGGGAAGCCCTACGACTCCGCGTCGAGCGCCGGCTACAACCAGATCCAGTCCGTGGTCGGGTCGAACCCCTCGGGTGGCGCGGCCTGTGCCCCGGGCAGCACGGCCGACCGCAACGTGGGCCTGTGCCCCAACGGGCGCACCATCACGGTGACCTTCAAGCCGGCATTTGCCGACTGGCGCAGCCTCTACACCAACATCGTCCCCGCCCACGTGTCGCCGCGTGGTCGGCTGGAACACTGGCTTCGTCGGCCCGACGCAGACCATCTCGGGGAGTTGGTACACCATGACGAGCTACAACGAGAACCAGTCCGTCGTGCTGACCCGCAACCCCACCTACTGGGGGACCCCGGGCAAGTTGAACAAGATCGTCTTCACAATCGTCTCGGATGACACCCAGCTGGTGCCGGCCTTGCAGAACAAAGAGATCAACATGATGAACCCGGCGACGGTGAACCTCTCGATCGTGCAGACGGCCAACCAGGTCCCCAACACCACCAAGTTCACGGTGCCCGGTCTCGAGTACGAGCACTTCGACTTCAACCAGGCCGATCCGTACCTCGCCCGCCTCGGCATCCGTGAGGCCATCGCCCACGGCGTCAACCGGTCGACGCTCATCGCCCGGACGGTGGGTGAAGTCTCCAAAGGCATCGTGCCGCTGGGCAGCCGGATGTACGTCTCCACCCAGCCGCAGTACAAGGCCACGGCCTTCGCCTACAACCCGAGCCAATCGGCCTCGCTGATGAGGGAGCAGGGCTTCACCAAGGGCTCCGACGGCTACTGGCACCCCAACTACGGTCCGCAGAAGGGGCAGGCCCTGACCTTCACCATCCAGACGACGTCGGGCAACAGTGTCCGCGCGCAGACCGAACAGCTGTTCCAGGCCCAGATGAAGGCGATCGGGATCAAGATCAACATCCAGAACTACGACGCCACCACCTTCTTCGGGACCAACCTGCCGGGTGGCACCTTCCAGATCGCCGAATTCGCCTGGGTGCCCACGCCGTTCGTGTCGGCCAACCAGCCGATCTTCTGTTCGTACACCAATGCCTCAAAGTGCGGGCAGAACTACAACCACTACTCCAACCCGCAGGCGGACAGCCTCATGGCAGCCGGCAACTCGGCGGCGAGCGCGTCGCAGGAGTCGACGGACTTCAACAAGACGGACGCCATCCTGTGGAAGGACATGGTCACCCTTCCCCTCTACCAGAAGCCGCAGTTCTGGGCCTGGTCCAACAACCTCAAAGGTGTCTTGCCGAACACGGCGAGCGTCGGCATCACGTGGAACGCCGAGAACTGGTCCCTGGGCTAGCCCGGAGCGCTTGAACGCGAGGGAGGGGTCGGCCGTGTGTCGCCCCTCCCTCGATATCCCTTGAACCTAGAATCCGCCCATGTTCGCCTACGTCATTAGGCGCCTGCTGATCAGCATCGTCGTGCTGTTCTTCGCGACGATCTTCGTCTTCCTCCTCGTCACCAGTTCGGGCGACCCCCTTGCCCTCCTGAAGAGCAACCCTCATGTTCCCCACTCCACCATCGTGGCGCGGGAGAGCCTTCTCCACCTCAACGACCCCCTGTGGCAGCGCTACTGGATCTGGTTCACCGGTGCCCTGCACGGCAATCTGGGCACCACCATCACCGGCCAGGACGTGGCGTCGGAGATGACGTCGCACCTCTTCGTGACCCTGCGCATGGTCGTCATTGCCACCGTCATCGCCATCTTCGTCGCCATCTTCATGGGGGTCATGGCGGCGGTCCGACAGGGAAAATTCACCGACCACGCCATCACCGTGACCAATTTCGTGCTGCTGGCGACCCCGGTGTTCGTGCTGGGCCTCGCACTGAAGGAGTTCGTGGCCATCCCGGTCAACCAGCATGTCAACAAGATCGTCTTCTATACCAACGGGGAGCAGAGCCCCACGTTGAGCGGGTCGTTCTTCAGCCGGCTCCCCGACTACGCCGCCCATACGGCGTTGCCCGCGCTGACCCTTGTCCTCGTGTCGTACACCGCCTGGGCCATCTACCAGCGCGCGTCGGTGATCGAGACGCTCGACGCCGACCATGTGCGGCTTGCCCGGGCCAAGGGTCTGAGCCAGCGCCGCGTCCTCATCCGCCACGTGCTGCGCAACGCCATGATCCCGGTGACGACGGTCATCGCGTTGGACTTCGCCGCGGTGCTCGGCGGTGCCATCATCACCGAGATCGTCTTTGGGTGGCAGGGTCTTGGGCAGTGGTACCTCTCCGGGGTGACGAACCTCGACGTGAACGTGATGCTGGCCTACCTGCTGGTCACGGCCACCTTCGTGATCCTGTTCAATCTGGTCGCCGACATCCTCTACGGCGTGCTCGACCCGAGGATCCGTTATGCCTAAGCCGCTGACCGAGGAGAACTTCACGCCAGTACCGCGTCCCGTCGCGACTGTCGAGGCCGGTTCGCACACCCTGGCCGGCGCGGCGGCAGGCGTGGAGTTGACAGCCGACGCGCACGGGCTCGGCGGGGAGTCAAAAAGCCAGTGGCGGATTGTGCTGGGGCGGTTCCTTCAACAACGGCTGGCCCTGGTGGGGCTCTCCATTTTCGTCCTCCTCGGGGTGGCCTCGGTCCTGGTCGGCCACTTCTGGACGTACAGCTACACCGACATCACCAACGACCTCAACGTGCCCCCGTCCTGGTCGCACCCGTTCGGCACCAACGCCATTGGGAACGACATGTTCGCCCAGGTCATGGCAGGCGTCGAGAAGGACATCCAGATCGCACTGACGGTGGCGGCCATGGCGACGCTGATCGGCGTGACGGTCGGCGCCATCGCCGGCTTCTACCGCGGCTGGGTCGACTCGCTGCTCATGCGTTTCGTCGACCTGGTCCTCGTGCTCCCCGTCCTGGCTGTCCTGATCGTGTTGGCGAACAAGCTCGCCAAGCAGTCGAGCAACTGGCTCGGGCTGGCCATCATCATCGGGCTGCTCTCGTGGACCTACGTGGCCCGGCTGGTGCGGGCCGACTTCTTGTCCCTGCGCGAACGCGACTTCGTCGAGGCGTCACGGGCACTCGGTGCCACCAACCGCCGGATCATCATCAAGCACATGCTGCCCAACGCCGTCGGACCGATCATCGTCAACGCCACGCTGACCGTGGCGTTGAGCATCATCTTCGAGTCCACCCTCTCCTACCTGGGATTGGGCGTGCAGCCGCCGAACGTGTCACTCGGTTTGCTGGTGAACCAGGGTCAGGACTCCGCGACGACCGAGTGGTGGCTCTTCGTCTTCCCGGTCGCCTTCCTCATCATCCTCATCTTGTCGATCTTCCTGATCGGTGACGGCCTGCGTGAGGCGTTCGACCCCAAGAAGAGCCGGGTCAGGGCCTGAGTGGCTGAGCCCGCCTTGCAGGTCGAGCGGCTGGAGGTCGACTTCCGCACGAAGGATGGCGTCGTCCACGCCGTGCGCGGCATCGACTTCACGCTTGCTCCGGGCGAAGTACTCGGGATCGTCGGCGAATCTGGCTCGGGGAAGTCCGTGACCGCCCTGGCCACGATGGGCCTCCTCCCCAAAGGCGCTGAGGTACGCGGCTCCATCCGCTTCGGCGGCCGCGAGCTCCTTGGCCTGAAAGAGAAGCAGCTCACCGGGGTGCGCGGCACGGGCATCGCCATGATCTTCCAGGACCCCATGACATCGCTCAACCCCGTCTACACCATCGGGTGGCAGATCACCGAGGCCATCCGGGCTCACCAGAACATCTCGAAGGAGGCCGCGGAGGCGCGTGCCATCGAACTGCTGGCCAAGGTGGGTATCCCCAATCCCGCTGAACGGATCAACAACTACCCGCACGAGTTCTCCGGCGGAATGCGCCAGCGCGCCGTCATCGCCATTGCCATGGCGAACGACCCCGAGGTGATCCTCGCCGACGAGCCCACGACGGCACTTGACGTGACCGTGCAGGCCCAGGTGCTCAACTCGCTCAAATCGGCGTTGAGCGAGACGGGGGCGGCGCTGCTGCTCATCACCCACGATCTCGGCGTCATCGCCGGCTTGGCCGACCGCGTCCTGGTGATGTACGCCGGTCGCCCGGTGGAGATCGGCTCGGCCGAGGACGTGTTCTACCGTCCGTCCATGCCCTACACGCTCGGTCTGCTCGGCTCCCTGCCCCGACTCGACCGCGACGGCAACGAGCGCCTGCGCCAGATCCCGGGGTCCCCTCCCTCCATGCTCGGTGACCGCACCGGCTGCCCCTTCGCCCCGCGCTGTCCTCTGGCGGCAGACATCTGCCGTGCGACGGAGCCCGATCTTCTTGTCGTGCCCTCGGTCACCTCGCAACACGGTGACCACCGCGCCGCCTGCCACTTCGCCGAGACAGTGGGGCGAGGGGACCATGGAGGCGTCTTCTCCGATGGCGTCGTCGACAACGTGATCGCATGACCGTGTCCGAACTTGGCGCCGTGAGCCCCACCCCGCCGTCCGCACCGCCGCTCCTCGAGGTCACCGACCTCGTGAAGCACTTCCCGCTGCGCGGCGGCACGTTCGTCCGCCACAAGGTCGGGGTCGTTCACGCCGTGTCCGGCGTCTCCTTCGACATCGCTCCGGGTGAGACGCTCGGCCTCGTCGGCGAGTCCGGATGTGGCAAATCGACGACGGGGCGGTGCGTGCTGCAACTCATTCAGCCGACGTCGGGCTCGGTCAAGTTCGAGGGCAGGGAGCTGACCGGCCTCGGCAGCGCCGAGATGCGGCCGATCCGCCGGCAGATCCAGGTCGTCTTCCAAGACCCTTTCGCCTCGCTCGACCCGCGCCTGACGATCGGGCAAGCCATCGCCGAGCCGCTCCAGATCCACGGCATCCGCGGCCGCGGCGGCCAGCAGCGCCGTGTGGCTGAGATGCTCAGGCTCGTCGGGCTCGAGCCCTACCACGCCAACCGCTACCCCAACGAGTTCTCCGGTGGCCAGCGCCAGCGCGTCGGCATCGCCCGGGCGCTGGTCCTCCAGCCGAAGCTGCTCGTGCTCGACGAACCGGTGTCCGCGCTCGACGTCTCCATTCAGGCCGGCGTGGTCAACCTCCTCGACGACCTCCAGAAGGAGCTGGGTGTCGCCTTCCTCTTCATCGCACACGACCTCTCCGTCGTCCGCCACATCTCGAACCGGGTGGCGGTGATGTACCTCGGCAAGATCGTCGAGATCGGGAACCGCCAGGACGTCTACGCGCGGCCGGCGCACCCCTACACCCAGGCGCTCCTCTCGGCCGTGCCCATCCCCGACCCAAAGGCCGAACGTGCCCGCAAGCACATCGTGCTCGAGGGCGACGTTCCCAGCCCGCAGTCACCGCCCTCCGGCTGTCGCTTCCGCACCCGCTGCTGGAAGGCCCAGGAGATCTGCGCCAGAGAGGAGCCCGCGCTGGTCGACCGGGGCCAGGGCCACCCGGTCGCCTGCCACTTCGCCGAGGTCACCGCCGTCGTCTGAGCGGCACCCGTCCCACGGCTGCCCGCACCACGGCAGGTCGCGGACGAAGGCCCAGCTGCGCCGGTGGATGGCGCAGGGCCCGTATCCGCGCAGCGCCGTCTGGTGCACGGGCGAGGGGTAGCCCTTGTTCCGCTCGAACCCGTAGGCCGGGAAGTGCTCTGCCTCCTGCCGCATGAGGCGGTCCCGTACGACCTTGGCCAGGACGGACGCCGCCGCGACCGAGGCGCACTTGGCGTCCCCGTCGACGATGGGTTGCACCAGACCCGGGAACGGATCGCGGGGATGGCGCAGGAGGTCGACAGGACCGTCGACCAGGAGCGCGTCGGGAAGCTCCCCCAAGCCAGCGAGTGCACGGCGCGCCGCCACCCGCAGGGCCTCGGTCATGCCCCACGCGTCGCATTCGGCCGAGGTCGCGTGCCCAACCGACCACCCGGCACACCACGCGCCGACCGCGTCGAAGATCTCCTCCCGGCGGGACTCGCTCAGCATCTTGGAGTCCCGCAGCCACGACGGCATGGATCGCAGCTGCACCCGGGGACGGACGATGGCGACGCCGACGGTCAGCGGCCCCGCCCACGAACCGCGCCCCACCTCGTCGAGCCCGGCAACAGAGTCGTGGCCCTGGGAGCGCAGGCGGCGCTCCTGCTTGAGGTCGGGCGAACACACGGTCAAAGGGTCACCAACGGGCGCGTCTCATACGATGGGGGCGTGAGTGACGACGGGGGGGACACAGGAGACCCGAACGCGCGGTCTCCGCTCAGCCCGGGCACCAAGGTGGACGTTCGAAACCGCTACCAGGGGACCTGGGTACGCGGCTTTGAGGTCGCCGAAGTGACCGACGCGGGGTACCGCATCCGTCGCATGTCTGACGGGAGCACCTTGGGCGAGCTCTTCTCCCGGGACGACGTCCGCCGGGAGCGGACGCGCCAGGGCTTCTGGTGGCACTGAGGCCTCAGCCCTTTCCGGCCTTCAGCACGTCGTCGATGTAATTGTCGATCGGGATGGCCGAGAGCGTCAGCGTCTTGAGCGTCCCCCGGGACCCCAGGACCAGTGCCACGCGGGCCATGGTGGTCTCGTCTGGTGCGTCCAGAACCGTGCAAAAGTCGAACTGGCCCAGCAGCGCCCATTGCGCAACCACCCGTACCCCCATGGCCTCGACTTCCGCGTTGACGGCTTTGAGCCGGTCAGGGTTTTCGGTGAGCGTTGCAGCCCCGTCGGGCCCCACCGTGGAAAGCATGAGGAACGTCGCCATGCGCTCACGCTACCGCAGCCTGCGAGCCCCGCCATGGTCCCTGGCCGACGTTGCGCTCAGCGCAGCTCACCCCGAACGACCTTGCCCAGCGCGTTGCGAGGCAGTGCGTCGACCAGGCGGACCTCGCGTGGGCACTTGAACGGCGCGAGCTCGGCAGCCGCCCGTTCGTGCAGCGACGCCAGGTCGGGATCGCCCACGACGTAGGCCACGACGGTCTCGCCCCATTCCGCCGAGGGCACCCCGACGACCGCGACTTCGTGCACGCCGGGAAGGCGGGAGAGCACCGCTTCGACCTCGGCGGGATACACGTTATGGCCTCCCGTGATGATCAGTTCGGTCCGGCGCCCGCGCACCGTGACATACCCGTCCCCGGACACCGACACCAGGTCGCCCGTGGCGAACCACTCACCTTGTGTGGACGAGCCGCGGCCCCAATAGCCGCGGCACACGGACGCGGCGCGCACGAGAAGCTCGCCCACGCCGTGTTCGTCGGCGCCCTCGACCGCGGCGTCCACCGCGGGGAGCGGCACGCCGACCGAGCCGGGACGACGCTCGCCCGTGAGGGGGTTCGACAGCGTCAGGAGCGTCTCGGTCATGCCGTAGCGCTCGAGGACGGGCACGCCGTCGGCGGCCAGGCGATGCCACAGATCGGGGGCGAGCGGGGCCGAGCCCGAGACGCACAGACGCAACGTGGCCAACTCGCGCGCGCGCCCAGATGCAGCGAGACGGTGGTACATCGTGGGGACACCGAAGAAGAGGGTGCTCTCCGGAACGGCGCCGAGGATGGCGCGCTCGTCGAAGCGGTCGAAGACGGCGGCGGACGCACCGGCGGCCAAGGTGCCGAACAGGCCGGCGCAGAGGCCGTGCACATGGAAGAGCGGGAGACACAAGACGAGTCGGTCGGTGGGTTCCCAGGCCCAAGCCGAGAGCAGCGAGGAGACCCCAGCGAGGAGCGACCCGTGCGTATGGACGGCGCCCTTGGGTTTGCCGGTCGTACCAGACGTGTACACGATGAGCGCGTCGTCCCCGGGCTGCAGCTCCGGCGCTGTACCGGGCTCCGCCTCCATGGCCTCGCGGGTCAGGCGGTCCACGCGCAGCACGGTGACGCCGGGGCCGAACACATCACCGGGGTCGTCGTCGCAGATGGCGATCGCCGGGCCCGCGTCGCCGACCACATGGGCCAGCTCCGGGGCGCGCGCCGAGGGACTGAGCGGCACGAGCACCGCGCCGGCTCGCAGGACGGCGAGGAGAGCCTGGACGGACTCGAGCGTGGCGCGCGCCCTCCACAGGATCCGGTCGCCCGGAGCGACGCCGCGGGCGGCAAGGACGGACGCCAGCCGAGCCGTGTGCCCGTCGACCGCGGCGCCGTCGAGCACCCGCGTCGCATCCCATCCGTCTCGTAGTGCCGGCGCGCCCGGCCGGGCGGCCCAGCGAGCCGCCCACACCTCTGGGAGCGTGCGCCCCGGCACCGGGGCGGGACCCTCCGGCCACGTTCCCGCAGGCACGAGCGCCCTCACGGGCACCGGCGCCAGCTCATAATGTGGCGGTCATGACCGCTCGCCGGATTGCCATCGTTCCGCACACGCATTGGGACCGGGAATGGTACAAGTCCTACCAGGACTTCCGCATCGCCCTCGTGGAACTGATCGACACGTTGATCCCGCTCCTCGAGCGCGATGCCAGTTATCCCCACTTCATGCTCGATGGGCAGATGGCGGTGGTCGACGACTATCTCGAGGTGCGACCGGAGGCCGAGGAGCGGCTTCGGGCGCTTGCCGCGGCCGGCCGGCTGAGCATGGGGCCGTGGTACATCCTCATGGACGAGTTCCTGTCCTCGGGCGAGACCATCGTGCGCAACCTCCAGATGGGCATCGCGCGCGGGGCCGCGTTCGGGGGCGTGATGGAGCTTGGCTATTTGCCTGACATGTTCGGCCACATCGCCCAGATGCCCCAGATCCTGCGCCTCGCCGGCTTCACCGACGCCGTCGTGTGGCGCGGCGTGCCGTCACAGGTGACGAAGAATGCCTTCGTGTGGGAGGCGCCCGATGGCTCGTCCGTCCGGGCCGAGTACCTCCCGGTCGGCTACGGCAACGGCGCCGCGCTCCCCGATGACGCCAAGGCGCTGGTCCGGCGCACCCGCGACAACGTGGCGGAGGTCGCCGAGTTCCTGATCGACGACCTGCTCTGCATGAACGGCTCGGACCATCTCATGCCCCAACCCTGGCTCGGGCGCGTCGTCGCGGAGGCCAACGACCTGCAAGACGAGTTCGTCTTCGAGGTGACCTCGTTCCCCCGCTACCTGTCCGGCGCCAGAACGGACGGGCTCACGCGCGTGCAGGGCGAGCTTCGCTCAGGCGCCCGCGCGAACATGCTCATGGGTGTCACATCGAACCGTGTCGACGTGAAGCGCCAGGGAGCACGAGCCGAACGAGAGCTGGAGCGGCGCGCCGAGCCCCTGGCGGCGCTCTTCCAAGAGCCCGCGCAGTACCCGGGCCGGTTGCTCGACCTGGCCTGGCTGGAGATGGTGCGCAACTCCGCCCACGACTCCATTTGTGCCTGTTCCGTCGACGACGTCGTCGATGCTGTGTTGCACCGCTACGCGGAGGCGCGAGCCATCGCCGCCGGGCTGGCCGACCGCGCCGTGAAATCCTTCGCGCGGTCGCTGGCCGAACCCGGCCCCTCCGTGCTCAACCCGTCTGCTCGGACCCGGTCAGGCCTCGTCGAATTGGTCGTCCCGGCAGACGGCCCGGCAGCTGCGAACGTGCAGGTGCTCTCGGAACGGTCCGGTTTGCCGGGATCGATGGTGCTCGACGCCGACACGGTGCGCACCGTCCTCGGCATGCTGCAGGGGCCGCGGATCAGCGACGACGCCTGGGTGCACGACATCCGAATCGACGACACCGAGGAGGGGATCGACGTCACCCTCTCCATCGGCACCGAGGAGAAGCCCGGGGTGGCCATCGCGGAGGCCAAACAGGACGTCTACACGCGGCTCGGCGCGCGACCCGACGCCGTCGTGCGCGTGGCCATGGATCAGCCATCGACTCGGAAGATCGCCGCGCGGTGCGCGGAGGTCCCGGGCTACGGATGGTGCGCCTTCGAGGCCGCACCGCTCGCACATCCAGTCGAGGTGGCCGACGCCGAGCGCTCGGTGGTGCTCGCCAACGGGCTCGTGCGGGTCGAGATCGACCCTGCCAGCGGGACGTTCTCGCTGAACGGCGTCCCCGGGTACGGCCGCCTGGTCGACGGTGGCGACCTCGGGGACTCGTACAATTACTCCCCACCCCGACAGGACTCCGTCGTCGACTCGCCCGAGTCGGTCACCCTGCGGGTCGACGAGCGGGGCCCGGTGCGCGCCCGGGTACGCGTCACGGCCACCTACACCTGGGCCGATCACGTCGAGGGCTCCTCGCAGGCACGGGTGGGCGAGCACCGGGTCGACGTGGACACCGATGTGGAGGTACGCGCGGACGACCCCGTGGTACGGGTCACGACGACCTTCGTCAACCCCAGTGGGGACCACCGCCTGCGCGTCCACCTCCCCCTGCCCGAGCCCGCCCGCGACTCCCACGCCGAGAGTGCGTTCACCATCGTCACCCGCCCCCTGACCGCAGAGGGACGGGCCGACGAGTTCGGCCTCCCCACGGCGCCGTCCCATCGGTTCGTGACGGCCGGGCGCCTGACCGTGGCCCACGAGGGTGTCTGCGAGTACGAACTCGTCGACGTGGACGGCGATGTCGCCCACACGTTGGCGCTCACCGTCCTGCGGTCGACGGGGATGTTGTCGCGCCTCGGGATGGCGTACCGGCCGTTCCCGGCGGGCCCGATCACGCCGGTGGAGGGACTGCAGATGCGCGGGAAGCGCGTCAGCTTGCGGTACGCGCTCGCCCTCGACTGCGAGGACCCCTACCGCCTGGCCGATGACGTCCTGCTCCCGCTCGAGCCGGTCCCCAGCCTGGGCGGCGGCACCCGGTCGCCATCTGGCAGCGAGCTGACGATCCACGGGGCAGAGGTCAGCGCGCTCCGTCGCGTCGGCGGGGTACTCGAGGCCCGTGTCTTCAACCCCACCGCCCAGGCGGCCGTCGTCTCCCTCCCCGGGCGCTCCGGTTGGCTCGTCGACCTGCGCGGCTATCCGCGGCAGCCCTTCGAGGGTTCCTTCGAGCTACGCCCCTTCGGCATCGCCACCGCTCGGTTGCGCGACGGCTGATCCGCCTCGGTTGGAGGTGAGCAGTCGCTCGCCCACGCCGCGCAACTCCTCCAGGTCGCGGAGGACCTCAGAGAGACGCTCCCAGCGCACGTTACGCCGGCGGTCGGCTGCGGCGCCCGCGCCGTCGGCCTCGTGACCGGGTCGGCCACACCACCACAGCTGGACACGGCCGAGATCCTTGAGCAGCCGAGGCCGGAGCGCCTGCGCAGTGAATTCGCCCGGCGCCTCTTCCATCAGGGCAGCACGGAACTCGTCGGACATGAGAACCGTGCCGGGATTGGCGATATTCACGATCCGGTGGGCCACGTTGACCGTGGGGCCGAAGTAGTCGCCGTCACGGAGGAGCACCGGGCCGCAGGCCAGCCCGACCCGGACGTCGGACAGGAGGTCGTCGTCGGCATAGGCGTCGGCCAGGTCAAGCCCGATACGCGCCGCGTCGGCGACGGTGTCCACCACGAACATGACCTCGTCGCCGATCATCTTGACCACACGGCCGCGGGCGCGGGTGACGATGTCGTGGGAAAGCTCCTCGAAGCGCCGGACGACCGTCGCCAGCTCCCCGTCGCTCAGGTGCTGGCTCAAAAGCGTGAAGCCCACCATGTCGGCGAACCCCACAGCGAGCACCGGGCTCTGCCCGGGAGCGAGGCCGTGACTCCGCAGCACCATGCTGCGCTGGATCCCCGCCGCAATCTGGCGCCGCCACACGAACTCCAAGAGCTTGGCCATGGCCGGGATGGTCACGTCCGCCACGCTGGCGAATGCCTCGGCTGAGAGGACCGGGTCGACCTCGGCAGTGACCATGTCGCCGGGCACGAGCTCCGCCTCGGCGATCCGGGCCATGGACGACCCGATCGACGCGGGCCATTTGCACCGCCGTATCGAAGTCCGCGGCGCCGAGCGCCTGAAGGCCTTGGAAGAGCCGCACCGCCTCGAGATCGAGATCGGTGAAGGCCTTGTCATCGTCGTCCACGCCGGGGAATCCGAGCGCCCGCCAAAATCGCTCGAGCTTGTCGACGGGAACACCCGTCAGCTCGGCCACCTCGACCCGCGTGTACCGCCGGCGCGACGGGATCAGCAAACGTTCGGCGACGAAGAGGTCGATGACGCCATCGGCCACGGCGCGGTCGATTTCCTCCTCGCTGGCCCCGTGCATCAGAAGGATCTCCCTCACATGGCCCAACGCCGCCTCCCGGCGAGCCTCGTCGTCATCGTCGGGCAAGCTGTCGTAGCTGCTGAAAAGCCCGCTCATGCCGGAAGCCCCCGCAGCAGTGTCTCGTCCCATTCCGGTCGGGAGGGACGCTTCATCAGGTTCATCAGTGCGTCGGCAGGCGAGCAACGACCCTCGACGATCGCCTGGACCTGCTCGGCGATGGGCATCTCGACGCCATGGGCGCGGGCGAGCCCCACCAAGGGCCCGGCGCTCTTGATGCCCTCGGCCACCATGTGCATGCCGCCGACGATGTCCTCGAGCGACTGACCCTGGCCGAGCGCGAATCCTACGGTCCGGTTCCTGCTCTGGGGGCTGGCGCACGTCGCCACGAGGTCGCCGACGCCGGCCAGGCCGCCGAAGGTGAGCACTTTTCCGCCCAGGGCCACGCCCAGGCGACCCAGCTCGGCCAGGCCGCGGGTGATGAGCACTGCTCGGGTGTTGTCCCCGAGCCCCAGCCCGTCGCCGATCCCCGCGGCGATGGCCATCACATTCTTGGTGGCACCGGCGATCTCGCAGCCCACCACGTCGGTGCCCATGTAGGTGCGGAACGTGCGGGTGTGCACCAGCGACTGGACGCGACGGGAAAGCGACTCGTCCGGCAGCGCCACCACACAGGCCGCAGGATGACCCTGTGCCACTTCGCGGGCGAGGTTGGGGCCGGTGAGCACTCCGGCCGGGATACCGGGCAGCACCTCGGCCACCACCTGCGACATCCGCAAGTTGGTGCCGATCTCAATCCCCTTCGCCAGGCTCACCACGGCCTCAATGCCGCCCACCAGTGACTGCGCGCTTATGAGGACGTCTCGGAAACCATGCGACGGTACCGCCATGAACACGATCCACGCGTCCCGGAGCGCCTCAGCGAGCGAGGACGTCACGAGCAGACCGTCGGGAATACGGACGCCCGGGAGGTACCTCTCGTTCTCACGTGTCTCGCGCATCGTGGCGGCGAGGTCCTCCGAGCGCACCCAAAGTGACGGCGGGATTCGTGGCACCCACGATGCTCGCCACGGCCGTGCCCCAGGACCCCGCACCGACGACGACTACCCGCTCATTCATTCCACAAGAGACTACGGCGACCCCGCAACCGCATCCGCGTTCACCCGTACACTGGCCCAGTGTCGAGGGCCACCGTGCCGGCAGCGCAGGATGCGCCCCAGCCGGTGGACGCCCCGCTGGGGCCTGAGGTGGTCCTGATCCCGGTCAAGGCGTTTCACCAGGCCAAGAGGCGCCTGGAATCCACCATGGCGGGTCCTGCGCGCGTGCGGCTCGTTCGCGCCATGGCGTCGCACGTGGTCTCGGCCTGCCGACCGCTGCCTGTGTCCGTCGTGTGTGACGACGAGGACGTAGCCCGCTGGGCGGAGGACCTGGGGGCCGCCGTCATGTGGGAGCCGGGACAGGGTCTCAACGGGGCCGTGCGGGCGGGCGTCGATCGCCTGGCCCGCGCCGGCGCCCTCTGGGTGACCATCGCCCACGGTGACCTCCCGCGGGCGCGCGGGTTGGGGACCTTGGATCGCTTCGACGGCGTCACGCTCGTCCCCGACCGACGCGACGACGGCACCAATGTGCTGCGGCTGCCAGTTGGGCATGACTTCCGCTTCGCCTACGGCCGTGGCTCCTTCCGCGCCCACAGAGCCGAGGCCACGCGGCTCGGCCTCCCCGTACGAGTTCTGCGGGATCCAGACCTCGCCTACGACGTCGACTTGCCGGCCGACGTCGTCGAGCTCGGCCAGCTCAGCGAGCCGCCCTGAGCGACCACCGGGCGCGGAGCCGGGGGCCCGAAGGCCCCCGGTCTCGCTCGTTCGCTTGGAACGCAGCAGCCTTTAGCGCCGCTTCGTCGCCTTGCGTGCCGACGCACGCTTCTTGGCGGGCCCGCGCTTCTTGGTGGCCTTCTTCGCCGGAGCCCGCTTCTTGGTGGCCTTGCGAGCCGGAGCCCGCTTGACCGCCTTCTTGGCGGGAGCCCGCTTCTTCGCCGTCTTGCACGCCGGAGCCCTCTTCTTGGTAGCCCGCTTCTTCGTGGCCTTCCGCGCCGGAGACCGCTTCGCGGCCTTCTTGGCGGGGGCCCGCTTCACGGACTTCCGAGCCGGAGCCCGCTTGACGGCCTTCTTGGCCGTGGCGCGCTTGACTGCTTTCTTTGCGGGGGCCCGCTTTTTTGCGGCCTTTTTGGCCGGGGCCCTTCTTTTTGCGGCTACTGCCACAGGTGCACCTCCCTAGGAGCATGTTCACTGAATAGAGGTGAAGCCTGCGTCACGCCGGGGATCACAGCCCCACGCCGTGCGCACTGCCGCACCGGATTCATTGTCGGTTGGACCGGATGACGGGGCTGCGCCGGTGTCATCGACACCATCGCATCACGCCAGACCAGCCTGAATCGCCCGAGTTGTGACGTTGCACCGACATGGACGGCACGACTTCGAACGCGCAGAAAGCGAACTGACATCTTTCGCTTTCCGCGCTACACATCGTCGTGTCGCAGCACATATCAACCCTCCCTCACACTTCGGGTACACCCATTCTTCTGTTGTCAACGTGCTCAGGTCAAGCATTCTTTATTTCCGCGGTCATTTTGACTTCGTCAGCGACCTCTGATTCAGCGCGCTCGACACGCACAATTGATGGACATGCTGCGCTCGTACAACGCAAGAAGATTCTCGTTGTCGCGGCATTGGGTGATATGTCCTATGGACTTTCGTGTTCCCCAACGCAAACATCGCATGCATGGAACGCGACGCTCATGAGCATGTCGTCGCGGTTGATTCGTGCCTGATTTCCAGCGCTGCACTCCGTGAGGTCCACCGCTTCGCGCACCACAGCATCTACATTGGAAGTGGCATCAACGGATGGGCATGGGCCGGCCCTCAACGTTCGACGCTGGTGCTGGGCCCACCTCGGTCAGGAAAGACATCGTCCCTGGTCATCCCCAATATTTTGCTGTCGAATGGGCCCGTGGTCTCAACCTCGACAAAGCCCGACGTCATGCGTGCGACCGCACGGTCGCGTCGTAGTGAGGGGTGGACCTTTCTCTACGACCCGAGCGGTGACGTCGAGTGCCCATCGGGCGTTGAACGCGTGGGTTGGTCACCGCTGACAACCGCCGCGCGTTGGGATGCCGCGATCGTGACGGCCGATGCGATGGTCGGCGCCAGCCGCTTGAGCGGGCTGCGCGCGGGACAGGATCACTGGACCGAACGTGCCGGTGCGCTGCTTTCAACTCTGCTCCACGCTGCCGCGTTGGAGGACCTCGAGATGGGGAACGTTCTGCGCTGGATCGATCGTCACAACGGGGCTCCTGCCCTCGAAATCCTCGCCTCGCGTGCCGGAGAGCAGTCCACGCCAACCGATCTGCTGGCCGGGATCGTCGCTACGGACCCCCGGGAGCAGTCAGGTATCTGGTCCACCGCGTCGGGTGTGCTCACCGCCTATCGCACGGACGGGGCCCTCGCGTCGACGCGTACGGCGCCGCTCGACCTGGAGGCGTTCTGCAGCGGCCCCAACACGCTCTACATCTGCTCGACGGGACGACGACAGCGCCAATTCGCGCCGCTCGTCGTGGCTGTCATCGGCGACGTCCGCGATGCGACCTATGCCCGTGCCCACGCCGAGCACGACGACCCTCCCACGCTGTTGGCTCTCGACGAGGTCGCGAACATCGCCCCCATTCCCGACCTCCCGGCGATGGTGAGCGAGGGTGCCGGGCAAGGGCTCCTCGTCCTCGCCTGCCTGCAGGACCTCTCCCAGGCCCGGGGGCGCTGGGGTCCGGCGGCCGACGGATTCCTCTCGCTCTTCGGCACGACGGTCGTCCTGCGCGGGATTGGCGACACCGCGACCCTCCGGGACATCAGCGCCCTGGCCGGTGATCGCGAGGTGGCCGCCACGACGGTCAGCCGGACGGTCGGCCGGTGGGGACGCATCCGGCCCTCGACCTCGGTCGGTTCGTTGCGGCACGCCCGCCTCCCGGTCGACGCCGTGGCCCATGGGACTCCCGGCCATGCGTTGGTCCTCGGCCCGCACAAGGACGTCGAGCAGGTCTCGCTGACACCATCGCATGAGCACTCGCCCTGGCGTGAGTTGCTGGCGCCGGCGCGCCAGCTCGGGCATGAGGGGCTCGGGCGCGAGGGGCTCGACCGCGGCCGCTGAATCAGCGTCCCAGCCCGAGCTCGACCCCGACCGGTTCGCGCCACCCAAGCCGGGCGCGTACGGTTTCAAGGTGCCTCGTCGTGCGGACGAGGTCGGCCAGGCGGTCCGTCGGCAGCGACGCCAGGTTCGCCTCGGCCCCTCCAAGAGGGTCCGCACCGCGACCGACTCCCCAGCGGTGGCCGTACGCCTCGATGGCGCGGGCAGCGCCGACCCAGAGCTCATGGTCGCCCGGATCGACCGGACGCGGGCCGAGCGCGCTCAAGAGATGGTTTGCAGGGACGACGGCTCGGCGTGGAGAAAGTGGCTCTGCCACCCCTCCCGGACCGTCGGGCACCCAGTGACCGACGAGTCGCTCGAGAGACCCGCCTGCCAGGCCATCCGACGCCGCCGCGCCGAAGGCCGCCACAACGTCGCGGCGCCGGGCCCCACCGTGCGGGGTGAGGGAGATCACAGCCGCGAAGCGGTGCTCGTCGAGCCGCGGCCGTCCCGCCGCCCGAAGCTCGGACCGTTGGACCTCGAGCTCGGGTGGCCCTCCGGCGGCGTGGGCCCGCCGTTTCCACACCTCCGCCAGCTCGGCATAGGGCAGACCCGGAAGCTTGGCCGGACGGGTGGCCGCCCACGCGACACGTCCGCCCCGACGCGAACGCGCACCGACCTCGTGCCTGTGACGCCGGATGTCCGCGGCACGGGTGGAGAATTCACCGAGCAGATGCGGCTCGATACCCACGATTTCCGCCGGGCGGTCCCTCGTGGCTGACCAGTGCACACCGAGCACCGACGCCAGCCCAGCGCGCAGGTGGGCGTCGTAGACCGCGGACGTCGCCTGGCGATGGGCCTCGATCCCGCGCCGGTCGCAGGCGCTCCAGCGGCCATCGATGCCATGGACGAGGTTTGCCATCACCACGTGGCTGTGCAGGTGGGGGTCGCGGTTGCGATTGACGGCATGGGTGAACGGCGCGGCGACGATCCCCGACGTCGCGATCACGACGCGTTCGGCCCCCGAGCGTCGGACGGCCGTGACTGCGTGCTGCTCCAGGTACGCCAAAGCCTCGGCGACCGCCTCGGTGTGCACGGCGACGACGCTGCGAGCGGCGGCCTCGCCACCGAGCGCGAACAGCACGCTGACCGACTTGGGTGCGCTGAAGGTCAGGTCGAAAGCGACCACCGTGGCGCGGCCAGATCCCATGGACAACCCGTTCTGGGGATTGCGTCCGTGGAGAAGGCGGTCGAAGGCTGCCGGCTGCAGCGCTCCAGCGAGCCCGAGCCCGGCGGCCGCCTGGCCGACCCAGCGGCCCGGCTCCGCGGCGGGCAGCTCGGAGGAGAGGTCGGACAGGTAGTACTCGGCCCTGTCCCGGCCGACGCCGTGGATCCCGAACATCCGGCCCCCCTCGCTCATCCCACAGGCATGACCGGGGTGAACGGTCTGCAGTTCAGGACTTGCGGCGCAGCTCCACGACGGGGATCAGCCGCTCGATGGCCTTCTGGTAGTCCGCGAATCCTGGCATCTGCGCCACCTGGGCAGCGAAGACGCGGTCCCGCTCGGCGCCGCTGAGCGGCGTGGCGACGGCGTCGAAGCGTTCGTCGCCGAACTCGACCTCCACCTCGGGATGCGCCAGCAGGTTGTGGTACCAGTCCGGATTCGTGGGGGCCCCGCCCTTGGAGGCGAAGACGTACAGACTGCCGTCCTCCACCAGGGCGGCCAGCGGTTTGATCCGCTTCTGTCCCGACTTGGCGCCGGTCGTGGTCAAGAGCACCATCGGCGCACCCTCGAACGAGCCCCCCAGCTTTCCGTGGTTGGCCCGAAACTCCTCGATGATCTGGCGGTTGAAATCGTGCTGCTCGCTCATGAGAGGGAAACTAATGGGCTCCTCTCGGATCCCAGCCGGGGTTCAGGCCTGTCATGCCTGGTACCGCGCCAGCACACGACGGGCGGCGTCCGCTGCCAGACTCGTCAACTCGGGCGGGCTCAGGACACGGGCCGCCGGGCCGAGCTGCAAGAGAAGCCGCTCGAACCAGGCCATGCCGGACACGTCGAGCACGACGTCGGTGACCGATCCGTCGTCGCCGCGTCCGACCGCTCGCACGGGCACGGATTCGGGCACCCACTCGGCGCCCGTTCCCAACCACAGGTGGACCTCGACGGCGCCTGGTCCCGGCACGAACATCTCCTCAAGTGGCCGCGCCCGGGTGGTCACCGGCTCGGCAGTGTGCTCGAGGGCGCGCACCGCACCGATCCGGTCGACCCGGAAGCGCCGCATGTCGCCGGCCCGGTGACAGTAGGCGTCGAGGTACCAATGCCCGTCGATCGTCACCACCTGCACCGGCTCCACCGTCCGGGTGGTGCGCTCGTCGCGAGATCCCGATACGTAGTCGATCTCGAGAGCTCGGCCCGATTCTGCCGCCTCGCGCACAACCGCCAGGTGCGCCGGCGCATCGACGTCGAGCCCAACTGCCTCCCGTGAGCCGAGGGCCGTGTCGAGTTTGGCCAGGGCGCGGCGCAAGGCGTCATCCTCCGATCCGGGCACAGAAAGGAGCAGCCGAGCCGAGGCGGCGACAGCGAAACCCTCGGCCGGAGTGAGGCGGCGGGGACGGCCGTATTCGGCTGGCAGGAAAGCCCTGACGGAATGCTCGGACACCTCGATCTCCATGAGTGTGTCCGGTGTGTAGGGCGGTGTGCCGCAGCAGGCCGCGAGCTCCAACTCGGCCACAAGCTCCTTCTCACTCATGCCGAACCGGCGCGCCGCGTCGGCAATGGGCGCCTCGCCTACCTGCGCCAGCCAGCCAACGAGGGCGAGAAGGCGCCGCAGCCGACGGCTGGTCTCGCGCCCCGGGGCGGTGCGCGCGTCGGCTGGCGCCGTCCCGTCTCCCCCGCGGCCTCCGGTGTCGGACGCCGGACTTCCGGCAGCGGCGGGGCAGGAGCCGTGAGCGCCGTCAGCCACTCCACCAGCTGCTGGCGGAACGCGGGTGGGCTGACGATGGTGGCGTGGTCGAGGAGCCCGAGCACCCAGAAGCGGATGGAGGCGAAGGACGACACCCCGAGCACCAGTTCGACCGACCCGTCGTCGAGGCGCTCGACGACCTTGTCCTGGCCGACCTCCTCTGCCACCCGGCGCGCCTCGAGTGCGTCGACCCGGATTCGCATCTCGACCCGGTCCTCTCCTTCGACCTCCCACGGCTCGTCCGGCAGCGCGGCCTCGACGTCGACGTCCTGGGGGACGACGGCATCGTCGGCGTCGCCTCGGGACACGTCGCCCTCGATACGGTCCACCCTGAAGGTGCGCACGGCCGCCCGGTCGAGGTCCCAGGCCACCAGGTACCAGTGCCCGAAGCGGAACCACAGGCCCACGGGAACCACGCGACGTGTCTCGCTCCGGTAGGCGAAGGTCGCCGTGGCATGCGTGCGGACCGCCTCGAAGAGCTCAATCAATGCAGCAGAGGGCACCATTGAGGCGATCGGGCGGACGTCGCCGAGGCCGGCAGCGCCCAACTTCAGCAGCGCATCACGACCACTAGGATCGCCCAGGTGGACGCCGGCGACGGCGAGGTGGAGGGCAACCTGCTCGTCGGGTTCGAGGTCCAGATCCGGCAGATAGAACGAGTCGCGGTCGATGAGGTACCCGTACTGCTCGTGGCCGGGGAGCCGCTGGGTCAGGACCGGAATGCCCTCGTCTCGCAACAGTCGCTTATCGCGCTCAAAGGCCTGGCGCCGCGCCGAGTGCTCGGGGGGGTAGCCCGGGACCTGGTGCGCGATGGCGTCGAGTGTCAGCGGTTGACGCGTATCGAGCAGCACCAACACCAGATCCGTGACGCGCTCGAGCCGGTCGAGCTTCGTGGGTGCCTCCATCGCCCAGAGCCTACGGCGACGACCGCGCCATGAGCGCCGCCGGGCATCCCTTCGACTGGCATCTGCACCCTGTCTGGCTGCTCGCCCTCCCGGCCCTCCTGACCCCCTACCTCTGGGCCACGCGCCGCGCGGGCTACGAGGCGACGTTCCGGCAAAGACTCCTCTTCGTCGGCGGCACAGTTATCCTCATCGCCGCCGTGACGTGGCCGCTCGGCGACCTCGCCGCTCACTGGCTGTTGATGGCCCTGGTTCTTCAGCGGCTGCTGCTTACCCTGGCCGTCCCCCCGCTGCTCGTCCTCGGGACGCCCCGACCGCTCATCGCACGCCTGACCCGAGCGGCCTGGGTGGACGAGGTGCTGCGTGTCGTGGTCCGGCCTGTTCCAGCAGTGGCCATCGTCACCGTGGTAGCGGTCGGCACGCTCACGACCGGTGCCGTGGGCCTCGCGGCCCGTAGCGACGTCGCGCTCGTCGTCCTCGAGCTCGTCGTCCTCGGTTCCGGCTTCGTGCTGTGGGCGCCGGTCTTGACCGAACTGCCGGGTGCGCCGCGGCTTTCGGCGCTTGGGCGTGGCGGGTACCTCATCGTCCAGTCCATCGTGCCGAGCTTCCTCTCCATCGTGTGGATCTTCGCCCGGCACTCGCTCTACCCCCCCTACGCGCATGCCGGGAAGATCATGGGCCTGTCCCCGCTCCTCGACCAGCAACTGGCCGGCTTTTTGGCCAAGCTAGGCACCATCGCGGTCCTGTGGACCGTGGCGTTCGTGATCATGACGCGGGCGCAGGCGGCGGAGACCACGGGCGAGGACACGGAGACCCTCATGTGGTCCGACGTCGAACGTGAGATCGAACGCGCCGAGCGCCGCCAAAGGCGCGAGGGTTGGCCTGGACCTCCGGCGACTGGGTCATCGTGAGCGTTGCACCCGTCCACGAGACCGGTGCATTATGGACGCCTATGGGCACCACGGTGATCTTCCGTGTCCGCGGACAAGCGGACGCACCGGGACGAGCGACGGCGCCGTCTCGGGCAGAATTTCCTCCGGACTGACGTCGCCGAATCCATGGTCGCCCAGGCGGCCTTTGACGCTGGCGACCTTGTGGTTGAGATCGGGGCCGGCCGTGGCGCTTGCACCTTCGCGCTGGCACGCCGCGTTGCCCGTGTGGTCGCGCTGGAGAAGGACGCCCACTGGGCCGCGCACCTCCGGCAGGAAGCGCGACGCCGGGGCGTTCCGAACGTCACTGTCCTGTGTTGCGACGCGCTGCGACACCGGATGCCTCGACACCCCTTCCGGGCACTGGGCTCTCTCCCCTTCGGTTCGACGACTGCGATCCTGCGCCACCTGCTCGATGACCCGGACAGTGGCCTCCAGCGGGCCGACCTGATCGTCCAGTGGGAGGTGGCGCGCAAGAGGGCATCGACCCCTCCGACGACGCTGCTCTCCACCACATGGGCGCCGTGGTGGTCCTTCGACATCGGCCGCCGGATTCCGGCCGCCGCGTTCCGGCCGGTTCCGGACGTCGACGCCGCAGTGCTCCGCGTGTCGCGTCGAATGCCCCCTCTGTTGCCCGACCACATGGCCGCGCCCTATGCCGACTTCGTGCGGCGCCAATGGAAGTAGCGTTTCGCGCTCATATGGGGAAGGCGTGGTCCGTGCACGACGTCTACTTCTTGACGGAGGGAGAGGATGGGCCCGTTGCCATCCCCAACCTGACGCTCACCTTCCTCCCCTCGGGCGTCGCGTTGGCCAAGGCCGATGGCAGACGAGTGTGGCGGAGTTCTTGGGCCCGGCTCGAGGCGATGTGGCCCGTGGAGCGTTCCGTGCTCCCGGACGGACGTGACGGCGTTGTGATCGCCGTCGTCCAGCGCGGCGTCCGGCGACAGAGCCGCTTGGTGTTGCCCACCGACGACGCCGGGGCGACGGAAGCCACCATCAGGGAGCGCACCGCCGCAGCCGGCCTGCGAGCGCAGACGCCGCCTCTGTCACAGGTGCTCACGGTGTCGATCGCCGTCGCCGCCGTGGCGACGATGACGGTCCTCCTCTTGTCCGCCACCCACGTCATCCATTTCTAGAACTCGGCAGGGGCCGGTCCTAGGCCAATGACGCGCTCCGCAATTCGTCCAATGAGAGCTCCGCCGTCTGGTTCCCACCGCACTGGGGGCAGTGCTCCACGTGGCGCCACGAGCGCAACAGGCGCGTACCCTCCGGGTTCAGCAAGACGACGAACGATTCGGAGATCGGGTCTACCTCAAGGCCGTAATAGGCCCGCCATGCGGTCGTCGCCGCGTGGACATCGAGCGCAAGTCCCTTCAGCACGCGCCGGAAACGCATGCGGTCCGTGTCGAAGATCCAGGTGCTGTGACAGGACTCAAGGACGAACAGGGCGTCGTCTGTGGGGGAGACCACATCGCTGATCATGCCCGAATCTTTTCCCTGGTTCGCCGTCAAATGCACCTCAGCCTCGTTACGAATCAGTGACAATATACGTTTTCCCTGGTAATCCCTATTGTGGACCGGCATCGTGCTTCCGCCCCACTACGAACTCCCTCTTCGTACAGAGCTGGCGGAGCGCGGTGCACAGCACGATCCGGCTGTCCGCTGGGTCGATCACCTCGTCCACCAGCCCTCGTTCTGAGGCCGGCCACGGATTGAGGTACGCCTCCTCGTAGGCCACTTCGCGGCCGGCTCGCTCTTCGGGCTCGAGCTGCCGGTGGAGAACCTGGACCGCGCCAGACGCCCCCATCACCGCCACCTCCGCCCCGGGCCAGGCCAGGCAGACGTCGTTACCGATCCCACGGGAATCCATGACGATGTACGCACCGCCGAACGCCTTGCGCAAGATGAGGCACAGCCGGGGCACCGTCGCCTGCGCGTAGGCGAAGGCCAACTCGGCGCCGTGACGGATCATGCCGCGCCATTCCAGGTCCTTGCCGGGCAGAAAGCCGGGCGTGTCGACCAGGCTCACGATGGGCAGGTTGAAGGCATCACAGAGGCGGACAAACCGGGCGCTCTTCTGCGATGCTGCGATATCGAGGGTGCCGGCGAGGATGCGGGGCTGGTTGGCGACGAAACCGACCGGCATCCCGCCCAGGCGGGCGAACGCGGTGACGACCTGCCCGGCCCACCGCGGCCAAAGCTCGCGGAACTCGCCGTCGTCGCTGAGAGAGCGCACGACTTCCCGCACGTCATAGGTTGCCGCTTTGCGATCCGGAATCACCGTGCGGAGCTCCGGAGTGGGACGCAGCACCGAGTCGCTGACGGGAGCCAGCGGCGGTACTTCGTCTGTGTTGGACGGCAGGTACTCGAGCAGCTCGGCGACCGCACCGTCGACGTCCTCGGACTCCACTGCGCACAGGCCGCTCGCCGTAGCGTGCACCGCCGTCCCGCCGAGCTCACCGATGCCGATCTCAATGCCCGTGAACTCCGCGACCATCTGCGGGCCGGAGACGAAGGCGACCGCCTCGGAGCTCATGACGACGAGGTCGGAGAGTCCCAACAACAGCGCTGGTCCGGAGACAACGGGTCCGGTCGCGGCGGCGATAACGGGCACCTGCCCGCTGCAGCGCGAGATTGCAGCCGCCGCCAAACCCCATCCGTGTAGCGCGGCGACCCCGTCGAGCACGTCCGCGCCGCTCGAGGCCACGAAGAAGACGAAGGGCATTCCGAGCTCACGCGCCTGGTCGGCCGCCTCGGCCAGCCTGACGCCGTCGGCGTGGGTGATGGCACCACGCCGCATAGTGCCGAGCGACCGCGCGATGACCGCGTTATGTCCACCGATCCTCCCGACCACTGAGGTGACGGCGCCGACGATCCCCTTGCCGACGTCGGGCGCCTCTTCCAGGCGGCTGGCGGTTGTCACCGGGGTCGAATGTAGACCACCCCCGCGGTGCCGGCTCCCGTCACAACGCAGTCAAGGACAGGGCGCGCGGGAGCGAAAAGGAGGGTGTACGCGGGCTACAAGTGGTTGGTCTCGGCCCGCCGCCACGGCCCTGAGCGCCCGCCGAACTTCTCCCACAGGGCCAGATGCTCGATCGTCATGGTGCGGTCCGACGACTTGCACATGTCATAGACGGTCAGCGCGGCAACGGCACAGGCGGTCATCGCCTCCATCTCGACCCCGGTGCGGTCGACCGTCTCGACCTGGGCCTCCACCTCGACGTAGTCGTCTCCAATGGAGAAATTCACCCCGATGGAGCCGACGAGGACGGGGTGGCACATCGGGATCAGCTCGGCCGTGCGCTTGGCCGCCTGGATGCCAGCGATACGGGCGGCCGCCAGCACGTCACCCTTGGTGATGGCGTTGTTGGCCACTTTGGTCGTGGTCTCGGGCAACATCGAAACCCTGCAGCGTGCCAGGGCCCGGCGGTGCGTTGGCTCGCGGGGCGTGACGTCGACCATGCGGGCGCCGCCCAGTGGGTCGAGATTGGCCAGCATGCGGTCGGACACAAGCATGGAGTCTACGACCTGGGACGACGGTGGGCCGACGCTGCATGGCTGTCGCGGCGGATAGACTTAGCAGTCTCAGGCAGTGAGTGCCAGCGAGCGCCCCCAACGGAGGAGTCCATTGCCGACCTACGAATACGCGTGCACATCGTGCGGTCACCGGCTCGATGCCGTCCAGAAGTTCTCGGACGACCCATTGACCGAGTGCCCCGAGTGCGGGAGTCCGCTCCGCAAGGTCTACGGGAACGTCGGCATCGTCCTGAAGGGCAGCGGGTTCTACAAGACCGACTCGCGGGCCGCCTCTGCTGCCAACGGCTCAGGGGGCAAGGGCGCCGAGACGTCCAACGGCGAGACCGCAGGCGGTGACTCGACGCCCAAGAAAGAGGCCACACCGGCCGGGGGCAGCAGCTCGGGCAATGACTCCAAGTCGGGCTCTGACTCCAAGTCGGGTACCGAGTCCAAGTCAGGCTCGGACGCCAAATCCGGCTCCGACACCAAGTCGGCCGCCACCACCAAGAGCTGAAGGTCAGTCGCCGCTGAGTGTCATGTCGGCGATGGCGACGGTCTGGCCGGCGGCCACGCCCGGGAGCCAACGCAGGTCGCCACCGATCTCGACCACCGATTGCAGCATGCGCTGCAGCGTCGAGGCGACGGTGACCTCCCGCACGGGCCGTGCCAGCGCGCCGCCGCTGATCATCAGCCCCTCCGCTCCCACCGAGAAGTCGCCGCTGACAGGGTTCACCCCGGAGTGGACGCCAGTGACCGACTGCACGTAGAGACCCTCGCCGACCTGGGCCAGGATCTCCTCGTGGCCCTTGGTCCCCGGCGAGAGCACCGGGCGCGGCACCCGGCCGAAGGGGTGCCGGCGAAGCCGCCCCGCACCGCCGACCCGGTCGACACCGTCCCGGCGCGGCGGGCCGATACCGTGTCGAACACGAACATGCGCAGCATGCCCTCGGAGATGAGGACGTTGCGCCGGCAGGCCAGCCCCTCACCGTCGTGGGAGGTCGCACCGTAGGCACGGGAATCGGTGGGATCGTCGATCAAGGTGACCCCGCCGACCGCCACGGACTCTCCGGCGCGTCCCGCAAAGAAGGAGCGACCCTTGACCACGGCCTCCCCCGACAGCGCCGAGGCCACGACGGCCAGCAGCGTGGAGACCACGCGGGGGTCGAAAACCACCGTGCAGTGCGCAGACTGCACCTTCTGGGCGCCGAGCATCCGGGTCGCCCGCACGACGGCATCGTCCATCGCCTCGTCGGGCACCAGTTCGCCGGGCCCCCGGCCGACGCTGAATCCGGTGCCCGTCTGGGTCTCGGCAGCCGTGCCCGCGATGGCATCGACCGACAAGAAGGCGTTAGTGCGCCTCCGGAACGAGGAGATACCGGTGGTCGACACGAGCGCCACCTCCACCCGGCTGTCCGAGTAGTCCGCCGAGGAGACCTGGCGGATTCGCGGGTCGGCGGCCCGCGTCGCCCGTTCGAGCTCCAACGCCAGCGCGACCTTCTTCTCCATCGGCGTGGAGGCGACACCGTCGTCCCATAGATCGAGCTCGGCGGCCGGCACGCCGTCCGGTTCCGCAAGGACCACGTCGGGGTCGGGGGTGGCAAAGCGGGCGTTGTCACGGGCGTCGGCCAGCGTGGCGGCGATCACGGCCGGGTCGAGCGATCCGGCCCAGGCGAATCCGACCTGGCTGCCCGCGCCGCCTGATCCGTCGAGCACGACCCGGACCCCGACACCGGAGGAATCCGCGGAGGTGAGCGACTCGACCTCGCCGTCGTAGGCCCGCACCTCCGTGTCGGTGCCCCGCGTCACGTAGACCTCGACACCCTCTCCCGGTCGCGCCTGCGCGACGACTGAGTGGGCGAGGTCCCAGAGCTCGCTCGTCATGCCGTCCCGCCGAGTGTGACGCCCGTGATGCGCAGCGTTGCCTGTCCGCACCCGACGGGAACGCTCTGTCCGTCCTTGCCGCAGGTGCCGGGGGTCATGTCGAAATCGGTGGCCACCGCATCGATGCGCCGGAGCACCTCGGGTCCGTTGCCAATGAGGTTGGCGTCGCGCAGGGGCTCGGTGATGCGGCCGTTCTCAATCAGGTACGCCTCCGTCGTGCCGAAGACGAAGTCGCCTGTCGCCGTATTCACCTGGCCACCGCCGAGCTTCTTCACGTAGACGCCTGAGGGGGTCTGGGCAACGATCTCGTCGGCGTCCTCCGCACCGGCGAGCAGGTAGGTGTTCGTCATCCGGACCATGGGAAGGTGCTGGTAGCTCTGCCGGCGCCCGTTACCCGACGACTTGCGGCCCTCCTTGCGCGCACGCAACCAGTCCCACATGTAATCCGTGAGGACGCCGTTTTCGATCAGGACGTTGCGCCCGGGGGGAAACCCCTCGTCGTCGACGGCGAAGTTTCCCCACTCCCCCAGCACCGTCCCGTCGTCGACCAAGGTGACCAGTGGGCTGGCCACCAACTCCCCGACGCGCCCGGTGTAGACGGAGGCATCCTTGACGATGTGGTCCGCCTCGAGGCCGTGCCCGCACGCCTCGTGGAACAGGATGCCGCCGCTTCCACCCGCCAGGACGATGGGCACCTCCCCCGAGGGCGCCGGGCGGGCCGACAGCTTGACCAGTGCGCGGGCGGCCGCGCTCTGGGCGATGTCCTCGACCTGGTGGCGCTCGAAGATCTCGTAGCCCTCGGTCCGCGCCAGCGCCTCATACCCCGTCTGCATGCCCGTATCGCCCTTGGCGACGCACACGACGTTGAAACGCGTGCGGATCTGGTCGTCTTGCGCGAACAGGCCCTCGGAGTTGGCGATCAGCAGGCGGCGCCGGCTGTCTCCGCAGCCCACCTGCACCTGGGTGATGGCGTCGCCGGCGGCGCGTGCCGCCTCGTCGGCCCTGGTGAGGAGCTCGAGCTTGCGCGCCTTGTCGACCGAATCGGGCGGGGTGCGGTCGCCCCGCCCATGGGCGGCCAGCGGGCCCAGCGCGACGGTGCGCACCCCGGCGCCCCCCTGGCGGGCCACCGCCGCGGCCGCACGGGCAGCCGCGGCGAGCCCGTGCTCGCTCAGGTCGGCGGTATGGGCAAAGCCGGTCGTCTCTCCATCGACGACCCGGATCCCCGCGCCGCGCGAGCGCCCAGATGAGAGCTCCTCCACCCGGCGATCGTCGAGCATGGCGCTGGCCGTCGCCGTATCCTCGGCGAACACCTCGGCCATCTCCCCGCCCCCTTCCAGCGCGGCGGACAGCACACGTTCGAGCACGTCAGGGTCGATGAGGGCGGTGTCGGTCACGGCGGTATCGTAATCGTCGTGCCCGCGAATCCTGCCCCGACCCGCACCGCGGCGGGACACGGCCCCCACACCGGGTTGAGCGCCCAGCTCGAGCTGATCGTCGGCGAGGACGACACGGCGGAGCACTTCCGCTCGGGCGACGTCCCCGTGCTCGCCACGCCCCGCCTGATCGCGCTCTGCGAGGAGGCCTCCTGCCGGGCCACCGACGGCCATTTGAGCGAGACGCAGGCGAGCGTCGCCACTCGGGTGCAGTTCGACCATCTCGCACCGGTCGCGGTGGGATCGGTCGTACTGGCCGAGGCCACCCTGGTCAAGGTCGAGGGCCGGCGCCTGATCTTCACCGTGTCCGCGGCGCGGCTGGAGGGTGACGGCGGCGGACTGGTGGGAGCCGGCCGGGTCACTCGTGTGGTGCTCGACCGCGACGCGTTCCTGGCCAAGGCGGGCGCCGCCTCCAAGCCCTGAGCGCCACCCCACGCGCCGTGGAGGGGCCGCTCCTCACGGGAATGGGCCCGGTCGTGGCGGCGTTCAGCACCTTCGGCCTCTTCTGGGGCAGCTGGGCCGTGATGCTCTTCAACATCCAGCACACCTTCTCTCTCAACGATGCCCAGTTGGGCCTCTTGCTCGCCGTCGCCGTCGCCGTCGCCGGCCTGTCCAGCGCCGTCACTGCCCACCTGGCCGACCGGGTCGGGGCCCGGCGGCTTCTGTGGATCGCGCTGTTCGCCTGGTCGGCTCTCCTCTGCGTGCTCGCACTCGCCCAGGACTGGTGGAGCTTCGCCGCCCTCTTGGTCCTGGTCGAGATCGCCGGGGGCTCCATCGACACCGCCATGAACGCAGAGGCGTCCCACCGCCTCGTCGACAATCCCTCCGCACTCGTACGCTTTCACGCGCTCTTCAATGCCGGCGCGCTCACCGGTGCTGCCGTCGCCGCGCTCGTGATCCATGCCGGCGTGTCGTGGCGCTGGGTCTGGCCCGGGATCGCGTTGGTGGGGCTCGCGGTCGGCGTGTGGGCCCTCGCCACAGACAGGGGCACCGCCCTCGCTCCGGTGCACGCGGGACCGGCCAGGCAGGCCACGCCCCACCCGATCCGGCGGCTGCGCAAAGACGGGCTCCTGGTGCTCTTGGCCGTGTTCGCCCTGGCTGAGGTCACCGAGGGGGGAGTCGACACCTGGGGTGTGCTCTTCTTGCGCAACCACCTGGCCACGGGCGTGCTGCTCGGAGCGGGGGCGTACGTGGTGGGCCAGCTGGTGGCCGCCACGACCCGCGGTGCCGGGGGCTCCCTTCTGGGCCGCCTTTCCACCCGGCACGCCCTCGTCACCGGTGGCTGTGTGGCCGGCGGCGGCATCCTCCTCGAATCGCTCTCGCCGCTCTCGGGCCTGGCCGCGCTCGGGCTCGCCCTCGGGGCCGGCGGCGCCTCGCTCTTCTGGCCTCTGGTCATGAGCACCGTGAGCCGGATGGCCACCCAGGTGGTCAGCGCAGTGGGGGTGTTCACCGCGGCCGGTTACGTGGGCTGGGTGGCCGGGGCGCCCATTGTCGGTTGGGTCTCACAGACTTTCGGGCCAGCCCGCGGCCTCCAGGTCCTGGCCCTGGCCTCTTTCGGAGTCGCCGGGTGCACCCTTCTGAGCACCGAACGCACGGTTCCCGACGAAACCACCAGGTAGCCTTGGGGCGAGCGCCATGATCCTGCCCAGCATCGAGACGCCCGCCGACATCAAGGGCCTGAGCCACGAGCAGCTCGTCGCATTGTGCGAGGAGATCCGGGCTTTCATCGTCGACACGGTGACCACGACAGGTGGCCATCTCGGCTCCAACCTCGGCGCGGTGGAACTCACGCTGGCCTTGCACCGCGTCTTCGATTCGCCGCGCGACGTCATCTTGTGGGACACCGGCCATCAGGCCTACGTCCACAAGCTCCTCACCGGCAGGCGTTACGGCTTCAAGACCCTGAAGCAGGCGGGTGGCATGTCGGGCTATCCCAATCGCGCCGAGTCCGAACACGACTGGATTGAGAACAGCCACGCCTCGACAGCGCTCTCGTACGCGCACGGGGTCGCCAGTGGGTTCTCGCTGCGGGGCATCGACGGCGAGCGCAAGGTGATTGCCGTCGTGGGCGACGGTGCCCTGACGGGCGGCATGGCCTACGAGGCCCTCAACAACCTGGGCCATTCGCGCCGCCGCGTGGTCATCGTGCTCAACGACAACGGCCGCTCGTATGCACCCACGGTCTCGCAGCTGTCCCACAGCCTGACGACGCTGCGCCTCAACCCCACCTACACCGCCGCCCGGGAGCGCCTGCGCACGCGCCTGCGCGAGTTGCCCGCGTTCGGCGGGCTGGCCTACTCGAGCGTCCACTCGCTCACGAGCGGGCTGCGCGAGATGGTCGCCCCCCACACCTTCTTCGAGGCGCTCGGCGTGCGCTACGCCGGGCCAATCGACGGCCACGACATTGAACACATGGAGCAGGCGTTCACTCACGCCGCCGAGTGGGACGGCCCCATCGTCGTCCACGTGCTGACGCAGAAGGGACGCGGCTACGCGCCGGCGGAAGAGGACGAGATCCAACGGCTGCACGACGTCAAGGCGACCAAGCCGATCACGCTCGAGAACGCCGTGGGCAGCTCAGCCGGCGTCGCGGTGGGTGGCTCCGCCGGTTCAGACAATGGCGGCATCGCCTCGCCCGGGTCGCTCCACGAGGTGGAGGTCGACCAGCTACCCCAGCGCGCCGGCACCTACACCGACGCCTTTTCCCGCGCGTTGCTGAGGGTGGCAGAGGAGGATTCGCGCATCGTGGCGCTCACGGCCGCCATGCCAGGTCCCACCGGGCTGCTGGCCTTCCAGGCCCGTTTCCCCGAGCGCTTCTTCGACGTCGGCATTGCGGAGCAACACGAGGCCACCTCGGCCGCCGGCATGGCTATGGCCGGCCTCCGGCCCGTTGTCGCGGTGTACTCGACCTTTTGGTCCCGCGCCTTCGACCAGGCCAACCTCGACGTGGGCCTGCACGCCTGCCCGGTGGTCTTCGTACTCGACCGTGCCGGCGTCACGGGTGACGATGGGCCAAGCCACCATGGCATCCTCGATCTCGCCCTCGCACTGGCCATCCCCGGCATGACGGTGTTCGCGCCGTCGTCGGCCGAGGAGGTGGAGCCGATGCTGCGAACCGCTCTCGAGCTCTCCGGACCCTCGACCATCCGCGTGCCCAAGACTGCGCCGCGGCACGTGGCTCCCGACGAGGTGGGCCACGGGATCGAGGCGCGTCGACTGCGAGGCGGCGACGGGTCCGTCTGTCTCCTCGGCGTCGGCAAGGCAGTCGGGGCGTGCCTCGAGGCCGCCGACCAGTTGGCGAGTGAGGGGATCGCCGCCACCGTCTGGGACGTGCGTGTGGTGTCGCCACCCGACGTGGCCATGCTCGCGGATGCGGCACGGCACCGCCTGGTGGTCAGCGCAGAGGATGGCGTGCGCCACGGAGGCGCCGGGGCCTTCCTGATCGACGCCATGTCGGCGCACGTCGAGTCTGGCGGCCTCACCTCCCCGGCGACCCGCATTCTGGGCGTGCCCCGTCAGTTCCTCGCACAGGGAAAGGCCGACGACATCCTGGCCAGCCTGGGCCTCGACGGCAACGGCATCGCCGAGAGCGTGCGCCGGGTCAGGCTCGAGGTCCCGGTCGAACCACCTCTCTGACGCGGTCGGCCGAGGCGCGGCGCTACGCCAGGTTTGCCCCGTTCTGTCGAACGAAGTCGTTGACGGCGTAGTAGGCCTCGATCGATTCGCCGGCGTCGCCCCAGAAGCCGTCCTGGATGTCGTGGGCTATCTGGCCTTTGCCGACGTAGTGGTTGTTGACGTCGGTGATCTCCAGCTCGCCGCGGCCGGAGGGGACGAGGTCGCCGATGATGTCGAACACGCCGGCCTCGTAGCAATAGATGCCGGTGACGCAGTACTCGGAGGCGGGATGCTCAGGCTTCTCCTCGATGTGCGCCACTTGCCCGTCGTCCCCGAAGACGGGCACGCCGAGATGGCGCAGGTGCTCGGGCTCGGACACCTTCGAGAGGAGGATGCGGGCCCCGACCGGGTCGGCGCGAAATGCGTCCACGATCGGCCGGATGGAGCGCTCGACGATGTTGTCGGCCAGCATCACGAGCACGGGCCCACCCCCGGCGAAGTGCGCGGCCAGGCCCAGCGCCTCTGCGATGCCGCCGGCCTTCTCCTGGTAGGCGTAGGACAGCTGGTCGATGCCGTACTCGTGCCCGTTGCCGAGCAGGCGAAGGAACTCCCCGGCGTGCGTCCCACCGGTCACGAGCATGATCTCGTTGATGCCGCTCGACACCACGGCCTCGATGGACCAGGCGATCATGGGGCGGTCATAAATGGGCAACAGGTGTTTGTTCGTGATGCGGGTGAGGGGGTACAAGCGCGAGCCCGTTCCCCCCGCGAGAATGACGCCTTTCATGAGCGCGTCGCCGCCGCAGGCAAGGTTGGCATGGCGCGTTTCTAGTCGAAGGTGAGCACGCCGCGCGCCACCCGCCCGGCGTGCATCTCGTCGACCACCTCGCCGAACCGGTCCAGCGGGCGGGTGAGCGACACCAGCTCGTCGAGCATGAGCAGCCCGGACCGGTAGAGATCCACCATGAGCGGGATGTCGTGGTGGGGGCGCGACGAACCGTAGCGACAACCCAGAAGCCCACGATCGACGTACGCCAGGGCGTTGACGTCCACCGACACCTCGGTGCCCCGCGGGGGGATACCGATCGCCACCGCCGTGCCACCCCAGTCGAGGCAGTCCAGGGCACTGCGCAGGACGGCCGGGTGGCCGACACAGTCGAACGCCCAGGTGACCCCACCGAGAGGAAAGAGGGCGCCCGCGGCGGACTCCCGGTCGGCGGGCACCAGCTCCCGCACCGCTGCAGCGGCGTCGCCTGCGCCCGCGTCAACGAAGTGCGTTGCGCCGAACTGCCGCCCCAGTTCCTCCTTGGCCGCCACCGTGTCGACGGCCACAATCCGCGTGGCCCCAGCGATGCGCAGCCCCTGGATGACGTTGAGTCCGACGCCGCCCACCCCGAAGACGGCCGCGGTGTCACCCGGACGCACCTTGGCCCGGTTCAGCACCGCGCCGACGCCCGTGAGCACCCCGCACCCAATGAGACAGGCGGACGCGAGCGGGATGTCCTTGGGAATGCGCACGGCCTGCACCTCGCTCACGACCGTCACCTCGGAGAAGACCGACGCTGCGGCAAAATTGGACGCCGGCTCCCCCTTGAAGGTGAACGGCGTCGAGATGTTCCCCAATGAGCTCTTGCACCACGTGGGGTGACCGGTGCTGCAGGCGCGACAGGCACCACAGCTGGCCAGCGTGGCGATCACCACGTGGTCGCCCGGCTTCACCGACCGCACCGCGTCCCCGACGGCCTCCACGACACCGGCCCCCTCATGGCCGAGCACGGCCGGCGCGGGGAACGGGATCGTGCCGTCGATGACCGACAGGTCGGAGTGGCACACGCCCGCCGCCTCTATCCGCACCTGCACCTCATTGGGGCCAGGACCGCGCACCTCGAGCGCATCGGTGACCTCGACCCCCTCTCCTGTGTAGACGATGCCTCGCACTCACTTGCTCCTCTCGTTAGTCACGACTCGTTGTAATGACGTGGTCCGCTCCGTCGGCATGACGCCGGCGCAACTCACGCTTGAGTACCTTCCCGCCGGCGTTCACCGGGAGTGCCTCGATCAGGATCACACTGCGGGGGACTTTGTAGTTGGCCATGGCGTCCCGGGACCAGCTCAGGATGGAGCGGCCGAGCTCCTCGGCGTCCACCGATTCCGCCGCCGCGGGCGCAGGCACGACGTAGGCGCAGCCCACCTCTCCGAGGCGCACGTCGGGCACCCCAATCACGGCCACCTGCGCCACCGAGGCATTGCCGCGCAGCACAGCCTCGATCTCGGCCGGGTAGGCATTGAAGCCGCCAACCATGTACATGTCCTTGAGTCGATCCGTGATCGTCACGTTGCCGGCCGCGTCCATCACCCCGATGTCGCCGGTGTGCAGCCAACCGTCGGCGTCGATCGCCTCTGCCGTCGCTTCCTCGTTCCCCCAATAGCCCGTCATCACGGTGTAGCCGCGCACGACGATCTCGCCCGGTTCGCCGGTCGGAACTTCTCTGCCGTCGGAGACGGCGCGCACCTCGAGGCCGGGGATGGCGCGGCCCGACGTGGCGGCGACGATCTCTGGTGGGTCGCGACGCCGGCACATGGTGACCGTCCCGCAGGACTCGGTCAGACCGTACGCGGTCAGGACCGTGTCGAAGCCGAGCTCGTCGCGCATCGCCTGGACGAGCTCGACGGGCACGATCGCCGCTCCGGTGACCCCGAGACGGAGTGACGTCAGGTCGTGCTTGGCACGGCCGGGGTCGGCGAGGAGCGTCTGGTAGAGCGTGGGCGGACCCGGCAGCACGGTGATGCGCTCGGCCGCGATGCGCTCCATCACGGCCGTCGCGTCGAAGACCGGCTCAGGGACCACGGCTGCGCCAGCCATGAGCGCGGCCAGGATGCCCGCTTTGTAGCCGAAGGTGTGGAAGAAGGGGTTCACCACGAGATAGCGATCCCCCGCACGAAGTCCGACGATGGACGACCACGTGCCGAACGTGCGCAGCGTCTGCGCGTGGGTCGTTGCCGCCCCCTTCGGGTGACCGGTGGTACCCGACGTGAAGATAATGTCCGAGACGTCGCCGGGTTGCACCTCCGCCGCCCGCGTTGCGGTCACGGCGGGGTCGATCTCCTCTCCCGCAGCGAGGAAGTCAGTGCGTCCGATAACCGGGACCCGCCCACCGTTGCCAGTCGGCGTGACACCGCCCTCATCGCGCAGCAAGACGATGCGGGCCAGCGGGCCGGGCTCCTCCCCGACCAGCATCGCGGGGTAGTCGACCCCCAGGAATCCGCGCACCGTCATGAGGGTCGTGGCTTCGGAGTTACGCATGATGTAGGCGGCCTCGCCACCCTTGAAGCGGGTGTTGAGCGGCACGAGCACGGCCCCGGCCCGCAGCAGCCCGAGCGCGGCGAGCATCCACTCGGCGCAATTGGGCGCCCAGATCGCGACGCGGTCCCCCGTCTCGACGCCGGCGGCCACGAAGCCACGGGCATAGCGGTCCACCTCTGGCGCCAGCTGTGCGTAAGCGATGCGGAGATCGCCGTCGACCACGGCTTCACGGCTGCCGTGGCGCAGTGCCGCATCATCCACCAGCCGCGGCACCGTGCCCCAGATCAGGTCGGCCCGTGGATCCTCCAGGTCAGACGGTGCGCCGCCGATGCCGACGGCCGTCACGGGTGCTGACCCGTTCGACTCGTGGTCGGTCGGGTGGCGGGCCCCGCTCCTCCGCGCCCCGAGGATCTCTTCGTGGACTGTAAGCATATCGGTTTATAGTTTTTGAAACAATCGGTGGGGCCGGGGGCGGGGGGGGCGGGGACGGGGCTTGTGGCTCCGCCCCCCGACGATCTTTCCGTAAACTGTAACCACACCGGTTTATAGTTTTCAGAACAACCACCGGCGTCGGAGCCGGATCCGATGGCCACGCTCACGGGTGCTGACTGCTCACGGAGAGGACTTCTCCCGACATGTAGGACGAGTAGTCGCTGGCCAGGAACACGATGACGTTGGCCACCTCCCAGGTCTCGGCCCCACGACCGAACAATTCGCGGCGGCGCAACACGGCCAGGTCTGCGTCCGGGATGGCGCGGTTCAAGAAGGGATGCTCGGCCAGGCTGGGTGACACGGCATTCACCCGTACCCCCGACGGTGCCGCCTCCGCAGCCGCGCACCGCGTCAACGCCATCACGCCTGCCTTCGCCGCCGCGTAATGCGCCTGGCCGGGCTGGGCCCGCCATCCGAGCACCGATGCGTTGTTGACGATGACTCCCCGTTTTGCCGGCAACATCCGGGTCAGCGCGGCACGCGTACAGCGGAACGTGCCCGTCAGGGTGATGTCGAGCACGGTCGACCACTGCTCGTCGGTCATCTCCACCAACGGCACCGTCCCGCCGAGACCGGCGTTGTGCACCGCCACGTCGATGCGGCCGAAGCGCATCGTCGCACCGTCGTAGAGGGAGCTCACCTGCGCCTCGTCTCGCACGTCGCAGGTCAGCGCATGGACTCGCTCGGAGCCGTCGGTACCGGCCTCGGCCGCCAGTTGCTCCGCCGTCTCGGCCAAGCGTCGCTCGTGGGCGTCGGACACCACGACCGCGGCGCCCTCTTGCAGGCAGCGCCGGGCTGTCGCAGACCCGATGCCAGTCCCGGCCGCTGCGGTCACGAGAACCACCTTCCCCTCCAGGAGGCCGTGGGCGGCGGGCGGTGGGGGTGGCGGCGGCGGATCGAAGGGAGCGTCCAGGCTCGAGCTCACGCCACCCCTTTCGGTTCCGGTGGGAGGCCGAGTACCCGCTCACCGATGATGTTGCGCTGGATCTGGTTCGACCCACCGTAAATCGTCTCAGCGCGGGCGAAGAGAAAGGAGCGCTGGAGCTCTCCCAACCCGTACCTGCCGTTCTCGGGCAGGGGTTCGCCGTCGAGGACGGTCGCCGCCGGGCCGAGGATATCCATGGCCAATTCCCCCAGCCGCCGGTGCCAGCTGCCCCAGAACAGCTTGGCGATGGAAGCCTCGGGCGGAGCCACCGGCCCATCGACGCCGGAGAGGCTGCGCAGCGTGTTGTAACGCATGATCGTCAGCTCAATGTGAGCTTGGGCCAACCGCTGGCGCACCACCGGGTCGCGCGCCCTGCCGTTGCCTGCGGCCAGCGCCACGATCCGGTCAAGCTCACGACGGAAGCCGAGCTGGTGGCCCAGCAGCGCGACGCCGCGCTCGAAGGCCAGGGTGGCAAGCGCGACGCGCCACCCCTCGCCGACGCCGCCCACGACGTTGTCACTGTGGGTGCGCGCACCGTCGAGGAAGACCTCGTTGAACTCGCTGGTCCGGGTTAGCTGGGTGATCGGCCGTACCTCAACTCCCGACTGGTCCATCGGCACAAGCAGGTAGGACAGGCCACGGTGCCGCACAGAGGTGGGATCGGTCCGGCAAAGAACGAAGCACCAGTCCGCCTGGTGCGCCAACGAGGTCCACACCTTCTGCCCCGAGATCACCCACTGGTCGCCGTCGCGCACCGCCCGGGTCTTGACGTTGGCCAGGTCGCTGCCCGCGTCGGGCTCGGAGTAGCCCTGGCACCACAACTCGGAGCCCTCACGGATGCGCGGGAGGAAACGGGCCTTCTGCTCGGTCGTGCCGTAGTGGATCAACGTCGGGCCCAACAGCCCCTCCCCCATCACGTTGACCCGGCCGGGTGCCGCGGCCCGCACGTACTCCTCGTTGAAGATGACCTGATCTGTCATGGAGGCCCCCCGCCCCCCGTGCTCCACCGGCCAGCCCAGACAAGTCCAGCCGCCCTCGGCCAGGACCTTCTCCCAGCGCCGGCGTACCTCGAAGCCGAAGGTCTCGTCGCCCGAGCCGCCGCGCCCCCCGAGCTCGGCGAACTCCCCGACCAGGTGTTCTTGGAGGAAGCTGCGGACCTCGTGGCGGAACGCCACGTCCTCGGGACCGTCACGCAGATTCATCGTCGGGGAGCGTAGCCAAGGCAGCACCGGCCGATCTGACGGGGCGTCAGATGGAAGGCGCCGGTGCCGCCCCGCCGGCTGCTGGAATACTCGGGGACCGCACCGACCGCGTGAGCGGAGCGCAGAAGGGAGGGCGCCATGCCGTATTCCGAGGGCCGTGTCGTCCACGATGCAGACGCCCACATCATGGAGACGCCGACCTGGCTGCGCGATCACGCCGAGGCGGCATTCCGGGACCGGCTTCCTGTGTTGCGCTACCCGGGTGGCAACGAGCTCCGCCAGACCGGCGACCCTTCTGAGCAGCAGCGCGACCTCGTCGCCGCCTTCGAGAAGCTGCGGGCCCGGCACGCCTCAGCGGAGTACCGCGCCCAGGAGGAGGCGGAGATCATGGCGCGCAAGAACTTCGCTGCCACGGGGGCTTTCATCGCCGAGGACAGGTCACGTGCCCTCGACCTCCTCGGCTTCTCGAGCCAACTCGTCTTCAACACCTTCCACAATGGACGGCTGCACGACATGGAGCACGCCGGGGACCCCGACCTGGCGTACGCCGCCGCCCGTGCCCACAACCGGGGCATGCTCGAGTTCTGTTCCGTCGATGCGCGGTTGCTGCCGTCGTTCTACGTCCCGTTGGTCGACCCCGAGCGCGCCGCGACGGCCACCCGCGACGCCCTCGACCAGGGCGCGGCCGCCCTCCTCGTCGCCTCCGGGTGCCCACCGGGGTTCTCGCCCAGCCACACCGGTCTGTTCGGCGTGTGGGCCCAGGCCGAGGAGGCGGGGATCCCGGTCGTCTTCCACGTCGGGGGCACCGGGACCCTCGTCGATCCGAACTACTTCGTCAACGGCAAACCCGTCCCACCCGACTTCCACGGGGGCGAGGAGAACTTCCGCTCAGTGGACTACATGGGGATCCCCGTACCGCCGGCTCAGACACTGGCCACGATGATCTTCGACGGGGTGCTGGAGCAATTCCCCGAGCTCCACATCGGCGTGATCGAGCAGGGCGCCATCTGGGTGCCGTCGTGGCTCCGGCAGATGGAATCCGCCTTCGAAGCGTTCGGGCGTCACGAAGAACGACTGCGGGCGCTCTCACTCCGGCCGAGCGACTACGTCCATCGGCAGGTCCGCGTCACCCCCTACCCGACCGAGGACGTCGGGTGGATCGTGGCCCAGGCGGGGCCGGATCTCGTGATGTTCTCGTCCGATTATCCGCACGTGGAAGGAGGACGCAAGCCGCTGGAACGCTTCGAGGCGTCACTCGGCGACGCCTCGAACGGGGTGCGCCGGCAGTTCTATGCGGACAACTTCCTCTTTCTCATGGGTAGCGCCGCGACTGCCCTGGCGGCCTGAGCGTGACAAGCACGGACGGCGAAATACTTCTCCCGTCGATCGGGTTGAAATGTACGGAGAGAAAGGTTTCTCATGTTCACGCGTAAGTCCGACAAGCAGGATGAGACGGTGTTCGAAGTCACGAAGCCCGACGAGGAGTGGAAGGAAGTGCTGACGCCCGAGCAGTACGCCGTGCTTCGCCAGGCCGGGACGGAGCCGGCCTGGTCGGGCGAGCTGCTCCACGTCGAGGGCGAGGGCGTCTTCCGCTGCGCCGGTTGTGGCGCCGAGCTGTTTGACACCGACGCGAAGTTCGAGTCGGGATCGGGTTGGCCCAGCTTCGACCGTGCCCGCGCCGACGGCACCATCGTCGAAAAGAAGGACCGCACCTTCGGCATGACCCGGATCGAGATCCTCTGCGCCCGGTGCGGCGGGCACCTCGGGCATGTGTTCCCCGACGGGCCCACCGACACCGGACAGCGTTACTGCGTCAACTCGCTCTCGCTCACCTACGAGCCCGAGGGCAAGAGCACATCGGCGGACTAAGCCTCGGCCAGGCGGTCGGCAACGCCGCCGAACAGCGCCTCGATGCGCTTGGCTTCGGCTACGAGACCGAGCCGTCGAAGAAGGGTCTCGCCTAAGGCGAGCGCGCCACAGATCTCGACGACCTCGTCTCTCAGGAACTCGACCGGCGATTCCGGCGCGCCCGGATGCCCAGCCCGAGGAGCACCGCGCCGCCGAGGAAGAGCGGGCACACAGTCGCGACCACCACCATTCCCGGGTCGGCTGCCGCGCGTGACATCACCCGGGCGAGGGCAGCGGTCGTTGTCGGCCAGCCCGTCGTGGTGATCAGCCAGGGCAACACTCATGCCTCGACGGGCATCGTGTCCGGCGCTGCCTCGGCCTCGGCGTCCTCCCGTGCCGACGCGCCGCGGCGCTCCACCTTGTGGACGTCGGCGGTGGCAAAGCGCAGGCTGGCTCCGACCTCGTCTGCGGTGATCTCGACCTTGTACCGATGCTCGCCCTCCTCGGTCTCCCAGGTCCGTTGCTCCAACCGCCCGGTGACGACGACTCGCATGCCCTTGGTCAGGCTGAGCGCGACGTTCTCGGCCAGGTCGCGCCAGCAGATGACGTCGAAGAACGAGGTCGATTCCTGCCACTCCTGGCTCGTCCGGTCCTGCCAGCGGCGGTTGACGGCGACACCGAGCTGGGCGGTGGCCTGCCCCTCCCGCGTGTAGCGGATCTCAGGCTCACGCGTGAGGTTCCCCGTGATCGTGGTGGTGTTGGCCATGTGATTCCTCGCTTTCGTCGGCCCTTCGTCCGAAGGGCGCGACGCAGCGTGGGGACTGCCCCTTGCCGTGAACCTTGCCGAAACCCTCACTGGGTGCGACCGCGGCCGCACCGGGCTCCCCTAAGACTTGGGGTTCTGGCCCAGCAAGCGGAGAACGAACGCGCCGAAGCGGCCCGGGGGCTTGTGCCCGTGATGGTCGGCCGAGTGTCCGTAGCGCGATCCGTAGACATCCGCGCCGCCGCCGGTCAGGCCGGCGGCCGGGAACGTGTTGGGCTCCTCGTACTTCGGAACCTTGGACAGCCTCCGCTTGGGCTTCCTCGGCTTGTCACCCGCGCTTCCCATCGCACCAGTGTGACTTACAGGGCCCCTCGGGTCACGAATCCCGCCCGCGCTGCACCATGCGTCCGCCGGCCACGTAACAAATGGCGGCCACGGCCAACGACCCCACGATCACGGCACGCACGATCGCGGTCTCGAGCGCCGTCGGGGCGCCGTTCGAGCTGATCTCGGCGAATCCCCCTCCGACCACGAGCGCCGCCAGGGCCAAGAGGCCGAAGAGGAGCGAGGCCTGGCGCGCCGCGTTGCAGAAGAAGCGCGATTGTGACCGGTCCGGCCCCGACCCGTTCGCCACCGGGCCGCTTCGACCGCTCACGTCGGACTCGTGCGACTGGCGCCCCCGACGGGGAACGCATCGTCGAGCGTGGCCCGGAAGTGCTCGCAGTCGAAGACATTGCGGCTGGGGCACTGCAGTGCATGGTCGAATTGGTCTGCCCGGGCGCCGAGATGGTCTGCCTGTGTCCGCAGCTCGTCACGCTTGCGCAGCGAAAAGGATTTCCATGCTGGTCGGCCCGGCCGGAATTGGCGGCGCAGACCCTTGCGATCCACGCTCTCAAGCAGGCTGGCCATTGACTTGAATTTACTTCAAGTGATTGCGCAGTCGACGTTGGACGCGTGGCCCCCCCGCCGCTTCGCCGGCGTCCTCGTCGCCCTCATCGACGGCTGGGCCAGAGAGCCAGAGAGAAGCGCGTGCTCTGAGCCAGTGGATCGAAAGGACAGGGTGCCCAACTCCGTTGCTGCGGGCTGGTGGACATCACGCACCGGGCGGCACCGTTCCGTTCGGTCGAGGGCCCCGTCCTCCGGGCGTGCAAGCCCCTCGACCGCAACCCGATGGCACCCTGACACAGCCGAGCGGGGGATAGGTTGCCCCAGCATGGGGGATGTAGTCGGGAGCCTCATGCTCGAAGCTGTTGCCGCCGAGGAAAGCCCCCCGCCTGCCGCGACGCCTCCCAGAGCCCGGAGGAGCCGCTGGACGTTCTGGCGGTCACCACCCGACCAGCCCCGATGGGCGCGGCCGTCGCTTCTCGTCGTCGCCGCTCTGGCGGCTCTCTCGTACGGCTGGGGCATGGGCGACGCCACACTCGAGACCTTCTACGGGGCGGCCGCGCGCAGCATGTCGCAGAGCTGGCACAACTTCTTTTTCGCCGCGTTTGATCCGTGGGGCACTGTCTCGGTCGACAAGCTCCCGGGCGCCTTTTGGGTCCAGGCGCTTTCGCTGCGGATCTTCGGTTTCCACGCCTGGGCCATCGCCCTCCCCCAAGTGGTGGAGGGAGTGCTCACGGTGCTCGTCCTCTACCGCGCCGTGCGTCGCGTCGCGGGCCCGGGTGCCGGTCTTGCCGCGGCCGTCGCACTGGCCGCCTCGCCGGTCACCATCTTGCTCAACCGCGGCAACATCTCAGACTCCCTTCTGATCCTCTTGCTCGTGCTTGCGGCAGACGCCACGACTGCGGCGTTCATGACCGGCCGGGTGCAGTCCCTCGTTGTCGCTGGCGTCTGGGTCGGGCTGGCCTTCCAAGCCAAGATGCTGCAGGCCTGGCTGGTACTGCCTGCGCTCTATTTGGCCTATCTCCTCGCCGCGCCGGCTGCCAGCATGGCGCGCCGCGTCGGTCACATCGGGCTCTCGGCCCTTGCCGTGGGCGTCGTCTCGCTGAGTTGGATGTGCGTCGTCACGCTCGTACCGGCGCACGACAGGCCCTACGTCGACGCCAGCTGCAACAACTCGGTGTTCAGCCAAGTGTTCCTCTACAACGGAGCCGACCGGCTCACCGGCAAGACCCTGGACCAGCCAGGGTGTTACCCGGCACCGGCGCCGGCGCGGGCGTCGACCAAGGCCCATGCGGCCACGGTGGCCGTCCCTCCCGGCCCGGGCCGGTTCCTCAACGGTGCGTTCGGCCGCGACAGCGACTGGCTGCTTGTGCCCACTGCCGCCGCCCTCTTGGGCATCCTCGTGGCACGCCGGCGGCAGCCTCGCACCGACCCGCTCCGGGCCGCTGCCGTGTTGTGGGCGGCCTGGTTGTTCCTCACGTGGTGCTTCTTCGCCTCCTCGCACTTCCTCAACTCCTACTACTTGGCCGCGCTCGCGCCACCGATCGCCGCGCTCTGTGGGATGGGCCTCGCAGTCGCCTGGCGCCTCCGCGCCCGGCGCGGGGTGCGCGCCGCCCTCGGCGCGACCGTCCTGATCGGGACCGCCTACGAGCTCTACCTGCTCCCGACGGATGCCGGGGTGCGGCCATGGATCGTGGCCTCCACCCTGCTGCTTGCACTGGGCGCTTTGCTCGCGGCCGTCGTCTCGCTCTCGCCGAGGCGGACGGCTCGGACAGATCGGGCCGCGGTGGCGCTCTCTGCCGCGGCGCTCTTGGTCGGTTCGGTCTGGGCCGCGGCGACCGTGGTGGCGGCTCAGCTCGGGCCCTTCGACTCGCCCTACCAAGCGGCCAGCATCACCGCCAGTGAACGGGCCGTCAACGCGGCGTCAGGGGCTATCGACGCCGGGCTCGTCCGCGCCGCGGCCCACATCGCCCCCTGGGTCAGCGTGATCACGTCGGAGACCTCGTCGGGTTCGAGCGTGCCGATACTCGCAACAGGACGCGAGTTCCTCCCGGTGGGCGGCTTCACCGGTCGCGTCCCCAGCCCGACGCTGCGCCAATTCGTCGAGGACGTGTGGCAGGGCAAGGTGGCCGTGGTGCTGGCCGCCGTGTCGCCGCGGACCCGGAACCCCGACATGTTGTGGGCCATCGCGCATTGTCGCCACGTGCCCTACCGCGGGCCCGACAGCAAGATCGCCGGACGGACGATGGCGTTCTTCGTCTGCTCGCCAGCCGACGTATCGGGCTGACCGCTCGGCTCAGTTCGTCGTCGGATCGCTAGACGTCGAGGAAGCGCCGGATGGCGATGGCCGAGCCGATGGAGCCGATCGCCATGCCCACGATGACCACGACAACGTTGGTGAGCAAGACCTGGGACCCCGACATGTGCATGGCAGTGAAGATGTTGCTCGTGGTTTTGCCGCTGCCTTGGTGGTTGATGAAGAGATAGACGAAATAGACGACCACGGCCGCCAGTACGGACCCGATGAAGCCCTGCAGGAGCCCCTCGGACATGAAGGGAACGCGGATGAACCAATTAGTGGCGCCGACGAGTTTCATGACCGACACCTCGCGCCGACGAGCGAAGATGGCCATACGGATGGTGTTCAGGATCAAGACAGCCGCCGACACGATCAAAACGATGGCGACGGCCAGACAGACCCACTTCGAGACGTTGATGACCGTCTCCTCGTTCTTGATCGTCTGCTGGGGTTCGGTCACCGAGAGGACGCCGGCGGTGCCGCTGAACGTGCGCACGACCTGAGCGGCCTGGGACAGGGCAACCGGGGTACACCAGTAGGAGGTCGGCATCTCGGCTTGCGTGGTGGCCTGGAAGACGTCGGAAGGCAGCAGCCGGCGGGCCTCGGCGAAATTACGCGCCTTGTCCCAGTAGGCGCAGGGCTGGACCACGTAATTCAGCTGCGAGAGCTGGGTGTGAACGGCCGAGATCTCCTGGGGGTTGGCGTCGGGTCGCATCCACACCGTCACCTGGGTGCCCCGCTCGAGAGTCCCGGTCGCGTTGGCCGATCCCTGACGCAGGAGGAGGGCCGCCCCCACGAGGGACAGCGAGACGGCGACCGTCAGGATGGCTGCAATGGTCATGAGCCGGTTGCGCCAGAGGTTGGACGCCGTCTCGCGGACCACGTAGTCGACTGAGACCGCCATTGTCAGCCCATGCCCCCAGCCGCGGCGTCGACCGTCTGGTGTGCCGCGGCGTCGAACCCGTAGACACCGCGCGCCTGGTCGCGCACCATCGCACCGTTGCTCAACTCGATGACACGCCGGCGCATCTTGTCCACCAGCACCTCGTCGTGTGTCGCGACTACGACCGTCGTGCCCGTCCGGTTGATGCGGTCGAGCAGCTGCATGATGCCCTGGCTCGTCTGCGGGTCGAGATTGCCCGTCGGCTCGTCGGCCAGCAGTATGAGCGGGCGATTGACGAACGCACGGGCCACCGCGACGCGCTGCTGCTCGCCACCGGAGAGCTCGCCCGGCAGGTTGTCCCGCTTGTTGGCCAGCCCGACGAGGTCCAGTACTTGAGGCACCTGATTGGCCACGACGTGCCGGGGACGCCCGATGACCTCGAGCGCGAAGGCGACGTTCTCAAACACGGTCTTGTTAGGCAGGAGGCGGAAGTCCTGGAATACGCAACCGATGTTCCGGCGTAAGTAGGGCACCCTCCATTTCGGCAGCTCCACGATGTTACGCCCTGCCTCGAGGATCTGGCCCGTGTCGGGGAGCTCCTCGCGCAACAGCAGGCGGATGAACGTCGTCTTGCCTGAGCCGGAGGCACCCACCAGGAAGACGAACTCGCCCTTGTCGATCTCCACGGTGATGTCGCGCAGCGCGACCGTCGAGCCCTTATAGGTCTTGGTGATGTTTTCGAATCGGATCATCAGTGAAAGGTGTAGCCGCCCTACGCCGACCTGGCAGCCGACACCCGGACGAGCCTACCTAGTCCGTACTGTGCTTTCGGGTCACTGGCTCCGGCGCAGGTCACGGACGTCGCAGCATGCGGCCACGCTGGTGCGCCCGCCATTCGCCGCGCGCCGCGTCAGGTCGCGCCGGGGCGACGCAGGGACGGCCTCACGCGGCGCCGCCTTCGCGTTGGCGACGCAGTTCGGCTTCCATGAAGGCGTCGAGATCGCCGTCGAGCACGGCTTCGACGTTGCCGGTCTCGTAGTTGGTGCGCAGGTCCTTGACGAGTTGGTACGGCGCCATGACGTAGGAACGGATCTGGCTGCCCCAGGCGTTGGCGGCCTGTTCACCGCTCAGGGCGTCCAGTTCGGTCCGGCGCTCAGCGCGAGCCCGCTCGGCCAACTTCGCGCCGAGGATCTGCATCGCTTTGGCCTTGTTCTGGTGCTGACTCCGCTCGTTCTGGCAGGAGACCACGATCCCCGTCGGCAGGTGGGTCAGGCGCACCGCCGAGTCCGTCTTATTGACGTGTTGGCCACCGGCGCCCGACGAGCGGTAGGTGTCGATGCGCAGGTCCTTCTCGTCGATCTCCACTTCTGACGACACGTCCTCGAGGAACGGTGTGACGTCCATGGATGCGAAGCTCGTCTGGCGCCGGTGTTGCGAGTCGAAGGGCGACATGCGAACCAGGCGGTGGACGCCGCGCTCGGTGGCGAGGAGGCCGTAGGCGAAGCGGCCGTGCACGATGAAGGTCGCGGACAACAGCCCCGCCTCTTGGCCCTCGGTCGCCTCGTCCACCTCGACGGTGAAGCCGCGGCGCTCCGCCCAGCGCTGGTACATGCGCAGCAGCATCTCGGTCCAGTCCTGCGCGTCGGTGCCGCCCGCTCCCGCGTGCACCTCGCACACCGCGTCGAACTCGTCGTACTCGCCCGAGAACAACGACTGCAGTTCGAGCGCGCCGAGACGTTTTCCCAGCGCGTCGACGGTCTCGACCAGCTCGGCATCGAGCCCGACATCGCGTGCTCCCTCGGCGGCCGACTCCACGGTCAGCTCGAGCAGCGCCCGGGCGTCCTCGAGCGTGCTCCGAAGCCCGTCCAGCTGCTCCAGGTCGGCCGAGACGCGGCCCAGCTCTTTGGTGACCGCCCGGGCGTTGTCGGGGTCGTTCCACAGGTCGGGACTGGCCGCCTCGGACTCCAGCTCGGCCCGCCGGACCTCGAGCTTCTCGCGGCCCAGGTACCGCTCAGCCTCGGCCAGTCGCTCCCCCAACACCTCGAGCTCGGCTGTGAAGTCGCGGGGAGCCTCGGCCGCCGGCCCGTCAGGCGGCGCCATGGCAGAACTTGAACTTCTTGCCGCTCCCGCACCAGCACGGGTCGTTGCGCCCGACCTTCTCGTGTTGCTGCTTGACGATGGGCACCAGGGCGTCCGGATCGGGGGCGTTGGGCTGCTTGATCCGTCCCTTGCCGGCGCCCCCGCCACTGCCGTTTCCGCTGGCCGGGGGGGTGAGGATCGAACTCTGGGCGGGGACCTGGGTCCCCTGCTCGGCCAGAAGGGTGCTGGCCAAGGCGCCGGTCTCGGCCACCGGGTCCTCAGCGGCGGCGTAGACGGCCTTGTCGAGGTCCGGCTCGGCGGCGGGCGCCTGAACCGCTTCCACGTGGAGGATGTAGCGGAGGTAGTCGTTGTCGATGACTTCCATGAGCTGGCCGAACATGGAGTAGCCCTCCTGCTGCCAGGCGTTGAGCGGGTCCGCCTGCACCGTCCAGCGCAGGTGGATGCCGTCCTTGAGGTTGTCCATCTCGGCCAGGTGATCACGCCAGCGGGCATCCATGATCTGGAGGTAGACGTCGCGCTCGATCTGGCGCATTGTCTCGGCCCCGCCGGGCATCGCCTCCGAGTGCTTCTCGTAGTAGTCCAGCGCCTCCTCGACGATGCTCTCAACCAGGTCCTCAGTCGTCGCCGCCTGCGCGAGGTCGGCCACGGTGAACTTCGTCGGGTAGTACTGCATGAGCGCGTCGACGAGCGACTTGAGGTCCCAGTCCTCTTCGAACTCGGTTTGGCAGTTCTCCGCCACCAGTTTCTCGGCCGCGCCGGCCAACAGGTCCTCGGTACGCTCCTCGAGGTCATCGCCGTCGATGATCTGCAGGCGCCGCTCGTAGATGACCTTGCGCTGCTGGTCCATCACCTCGTCGTACTTGAGGTTGTCCTTACGGATCTCCGCGTTGCGTGCCTCGACGGTGTTCTGCGCCCGCTCGATCGCCTTGGCCACCGTCTTGGACTCGATCGGGATGTCCTCGGGCAGCGTGCGCCCCATGACCCAGCTCATGGCACCGGTGGCAAAGAGGCGGAGCAGCTCGTCGTCGAGGCTCAGGTAGAAGCGGCTCTCCCCCGGGTCGCCCTGGCGACCCGAACGGCCGCGGAGCTGGTTGTCGATGCGACGACTCTCGTGACGCTCGCTGCCGAGCACGTAGAGGCCGCCCAGCTTGCGCACCTCTTCACCCTCGGCCCGGCAACGCGCCTCGACGGCGGACTGGCGTCGCTCCAACTCGACTGCGCCCTCCTCGCTGTCCAGGTCGACGCCCTCGGCCGCCAACTCGTGCTGGGCCAGCAGCTCGGCATTGCCGCCGAGGATGATGTCGACGCCACGACCGGCCATGTTGGTGGCGACGGTCACGGCGCCGCGCCGGCCGGCCTGGGCCACGACCTCGGCCTCCCGGAAGTGCTGCTTGGCGTTCAGGACGTTGTGACGCACGCCCCGCTTTTCCAACAGGCGCGCCAGGAGCTCCGATTTGGCGACCGACGCGGTGCCGATCAACATCGGCTGCCCCCGCTCGTGCCGCTCCACGATGTCGTCGGCGACCGCGTTGAACTTCGCCTCCTCCGTCTTGAAGACGAGATCGGGCTCGTCGTCGCGGATCATCTCCTTGTTGGTCGGGATGGGCACGACAGGCAAGCCGTACGTGGAGGCGAACTCGCCGGCCTCCGTCTCTGCCGTTCCGGTCATGCCGGACAACTTCTCGTACATGCGGAAGTAGTTCTGCAGCGTCACCGTGGCCCAGGTGTGATTCTCCTCCTTGATGGCCACGCGCTCCTTCGCCTCGACGGCCTGGTGGAGACCGTCGGACCACCGCCGACCTTCGAGCGTCCTCCCGGTGAACTCGTCAATGATCTTCACCTCGCCAGCGGCTACGAGATAGTCCTTGTCCTTGTGGTACAGGTCCTTCGCGGTCAGGGCCTTGGTCAGCTGGTGGACGTAGTTGACGGAGACGGCGTCGTAGATGTTGTCGACGCCGACCGCCTTCTCCACCTTCTCGATGCCGGACTCGAGGGGGATGACGGTCTTCTTCTCCTCGTCGACCTCGTAGTCGACGTCGGGCGTCAACGTGCGGGCGATTGAGGCGAACTGGTAATACAGCTGAGCCGCCTCGTCCGCCGGGCCCGAAATGATGAGCGGTGTGCGCGCCTCGTCGATGAGGATGGAGTCGACTTCGTCGATGATGGCGAAGACGTGGCCCCGCTGGGCCATGAGATCGCGGCTGCGCGTCATGTTGTCCCGCAGGTAGTCGAAGCCGAACTCGCTGTTCGTGCCATACGTGATGTCGGCGGCGTAGGCGGCCCGTTTGAGGGTCGGGTCGTCGATTTCGGACCCGATCAGGCCCACGGTCAGGCCGAGCCAGCGGTGGACACGTCCCATCCATTCGGCGTCGCGGGTGGCCAGGTACTCGTTGACGGTCACCATGTGCACGCCCCGCCCGTCGAGCGCGTTGAGGTAGGCCGGGAGCGTGGAGACGAGGGTCTTCCCCTCGCCGGTCCTCATCTCGGCGATCCAGCCGAAGTGCAGGGCCATCCCGCCCATGAGCTGCACGTCGAAGTGGCGCTGCCCGAGCACACGCCACGCCGCCTCCCGCACGACGGCGTACGCCTCGACCGCGATGTCGTCGAGACTCTCGCCCCGCTCCAGGCGCTCCTTGAAATCAACCGTCTTGTGCGCCAGCGCGTCGTCGCTGAGGTCCTGCATCTGGGGCTCGAGGGCACCGATGAGAGGCACCAACTCGGCCAGTCGTCTGACCTTCTTGCCCTCGCCAGCGCGCAGGACCTTCGTGAACACACTCATGGAGGGCCGATCCTACCGGCCGCAGCCGCCATGGAACCGCCAGGAGCACCGCCGGGAAGAGATGGGCTGCGTGCGGCTGACCTGGTCTTTGACCCCACACTCGCCTGCTGCGAGGGTGGCACACCGGCACCGGCGGCGCGGCGGCGGACCGCCGCACCCAACGGCACCTCTTTGGCGCGCATCGCCTCGTCTCCGCCCGCCCCCGACAGCCGGGGACGCGGCAGGCAGGGCTTACCTCTAAGCCGCACCATGCTCAGCGACCACAAGTCGCCTTACGTGGGTCGTTTTGCCTGCGACTGGCCTCGACTTTCAACCACAGACCCGCACGCAGCCCGGGCCCATCGTAGGCCGCAGGACGTGGCCCCACTGCCCCGAGCACGCGGGAGCCCAACGAGCGCCGCGAAGACCGACGAGCCCGACGAGCCCGATGCGGTCCCCGGGCTCGCGGTCGGGGCTGACCAGGCTTCTGCCCTCGCCAGCGGTCCCGAACCGGCCCCCTCACCTGCGCCACCCCCATCGGCGGTTGCCGCAGACCAAAAACGGGCATAGGTCTACAGCGGGGCGCTTGCGAAGCAGCTTGACCCTTTTTGACTCAGATAAGAATTGTCAACGCTCATTGATGAATTTTTTCAAATTCGTGTCAAAAGTTGTGATTGCTAGAGTTTCAAAAACCCGCAACTACCAGCCATAATGTGATGTACCTCCGTGAGAGAGGCCGATTCGCAGGCGGGGAGGAACAAGAACCTTGGCGCTTCGACAAGAAGAGCTGACGAGTCTCTGCGACGACGTCGACCTCGACCGTGACCGCGTGCTGGTCGAGCGATGCCAGGCGGGTGACTCCGCGGCGTTCGGCAACCTCTACGCGCGCTACTACGAGCGCCTCCTGCGCTTCTGCCTCCGCCGCCTGAACGACCGTCACGAGGCCGAGGACGCGGCGCAAGAGGCATTTGCCCGCGCCTGGAAGGCGCTGCCTCGCTTCGCCGGCGAGCGGCGCTTCTATCCGTGGCTGAGTGTCATCGCGGGGAACATCTGCACTGACATGCAGCGACGGCGTTCGCGCAGCACGCCGACCGATGACATGGAGCTCACCGTGCAGCATCCGATGGGCGTGGTGGCCGAAGACACCTCCGAGGAGCTCGTGCTCGCTGCGGTCGACGGCGAGCTGGTCAACCGCGCGCTCGGCCGGCTCTCGACGCGTCACCGTCACGTGCTCGCGATGCGCGAAGGTTCCGGATTGACCTACCAGGAGATCGCGGACCACGAGGGCGTGGAGATCGGGACGATCGAGACGCTTCTGTGGCGAGCCCGCCAAGCACTCAAGCGTGAGTTCGCGGTGGTCTCAGAGTCGAAGGAAGCGCTGGGCGGATTCCTGATCGCCACTGGCGCACTCATCCGCCGCGGCATCTTCCGGGTGGCGCACCGGGGTGCGAGCGTGCACCAGCGTGGCAGCGGCACGGGCGGTATGCGCCACGCCGTGGCTGGCATCGCGGTCACGGGTGCCGCGGTCGCCGCTGCGTTGATTGCCCCGCACGCGTTTTCCACCCGTCCGAACAACCCAGCTCCACCGCCAGCCACGGCACTCGCTGCGCCGCCGCTCGCGTTGGGCGGCGTGGCCGCGGCGACGGGGACGCCCGCGGCGTCCACGACAGGCGCCAACGCCTCGACCGGCACGAAGGCATCGACATCGGGCGGATCCGGCACCCGCGGGTCCGGCTCAAGGACAGAAGGCGGATCGCCCGGAGGCGCGACGCCCTCGCTCGGGGGGGTCGGCGTGGGCGGGGGCGGCTTGCTCCTTGGGGGCACAACTGGGAACTTGCCGGGATCTGGCGCCACCGGTGGGCTGAGCCAGGGCGTCGGCGGGCTCAAAAGTGCCGGCGGGCTCGGCGGCACGGTCAACAACTCGGCCGGCGGGCTCGGCGGCACGGTCAACAACTCGGCCGGCGGGCTCGGCGGCACGGTCAACAACTCGGCCGGCGGGCTCGGCGGCACGGTCAACAACTCGGCCGGCGGGCTCGGCGGCACGGTCAACAACTCGGCCGGCGGGCTCGGCGGCACGGTCAACAGCGCCGGCGGCGGGCTCGGCGGCACGGTCAACAGCGCCGGCGGCGGGCTCGGCGGCACTGTCAGCGGCGGCCTGGGCAACTCGGTGAGCGGCGCCACGGGCGGCCTGAACAAAGCCACGGGCGGCCTGGGCAACTCGGTGAGTGGCTCCACGGGCGGGCCGGGCAACACTGTGAGCGGCACCACGGGCGCCCTGGGCAACTCGGCGAGCGGCTCCACTGGCGGGCTGGGCAACACCGTGAGCAGCGCGACGGGCGGCCTCAACAACACGCTCAACGGCGTCACCTCATCGCTCGGGCTCGGAAGCGTGCTGCCCCCGACCCCAACTCCGGGTAGCGGCGCCACGGCGCCGGGCGGAGGAATCTCCTCGAGCAGTGGCTCGGGCAGCGCCGCCGCCTCCACCACGACGACCACCGTGCCGGGGCTGGTGGGCGGCGTCGGGAGCACGGTGACGACCCTGCTCGGGGTGGGTTAAGCCGCATCCGATCTTCACCAGGCCAATCGGGGTTCTCCTCGACTGGGTGAGATCAGCCAGTTCACCGCGGGCGACACAGCGGCGCTCCAGTTGGGTCACTCGCTCGGCCGGAGGAACCCGCCCTGGCAACAGAGGCGCAGCGCGGCCGGCCCGTCCCGCCAGCCTGACGGCGGCGCGAGAACGCCGCCGGCTCGGGGGAGGGGGGGTTCGGCCCCGAAACCGGCGGCGTTCGGCCGGGCGTGCTCAGTCGCCGGAGGCGGCCCCACAGACAGTTTCGACCATCAGCCGGCTCACGACGTAAGGGTCCATGTTGGCGTTCGGGCGGCGGTCTTCGATCCAACCCTTCTTGTTCTTTGCGGTCTGCCACGGGATCCGGATCGACGCACCGCGGTCAGACGTGCCGTAGGTGAACTTGGTGTAGTGCGCCGTTTCGTGTGCACCCGTCAGGCGACTCTCGATGCCGATGCCGTAGTTCGAGACGTGTTCCTCGACGCGCTTCCCGATGGCCTCGCAGCCAGCGATGATCGCATCCCAGCCGCCGTCCTCGCGCATCGCCTTGGTGGAGAAGTTCGTGTGAGCCCCGGCACCGTTCCAGTCACCGAGGACGGGTTTGGGCTCGAGCGTGGCGTAAACGCCGAATTCCTCGGCGATGCGGAAGAGGAGCCAACGGGCCGTCCAGAGCTGGTCGGCGACGAGCGGGGGCGGGAGAACGCCGATCTGGAACTCCCATTGGCCCATCATCACCTCGGCGTTGGTGCCCTCGATGCCAAGCCCCGCCTTCATGCAGGCGGCGGTGTGGCGCTCGACGATCTCGCGTCCCGGCATCTTGTCCCCACCGACCCCGCAGTAGTACGGCCCCTGGGGGGCGGGGAACCCCGCCTCGGGCCAGCCCATAGGCCTCCCGTACTGGAAGAACGTGTACTCCTGCTCGATCCCGAACCAGGGCTCGAAACTGGCGTACTTCTCAGCCGCCTCGGCACAACCCCGCCGAGTGTTGCTCGGATGAGGCGTCATGTCGGTCAGCAACACCTCGCACATGACGAGCTTGTCGTTCTCCGCCCGGAGGGGGTCGGGGCACTCGAACACCGGCTGCAACACGCAGTCAGAGTCGCTCCCCTCGGCCTGGTTCGTGCTCGAACCGTCGAAACCCCAGATGGGGGGCTCTTTCCCGTCCTCGACGATCTTCGTCTTACTCCGCAGCAACGGCGAGGGCTCCGTCCCGTCGATCCAGATGTACTCGGCCTGGTAGCTCATGGATTCTCCTGTGTTCGCCTTCTCTTCCGTGGTGAAATGCTCTGTTCTGCGGCCCCGGTGAGCACGGCGCCCTGCGGCGCGAGGCACTCCTCGGACAGTTGCAGTCTCGCCGGACCCTATTTCGCCGCCGTATCGGTTATGTAAACCGACGATGAAATCCGGGGTGAAGCCGCGTTCGACGCCGCCGATGGTTTACCGGAACTATCAACAAACGTGTTGAGAGTTCTGAGAGACCCGTCGTCACGAGTCGCAGGGCAGCGAGAGGGGTGCTCGCCCAAGAGCGGAATCACCTTGGACGCGACGGAGGGCCGGATCTTTCGACCCAGCCCTCCCCGCTGCCCTCGGCAACCTGACCACCTCGTGGGCGGCAGTGCGTTCTTGGTCCGTTAGCGGCGCCTCAGCGTGCTGATGGTCTCAGCAAGCTCGGTCTCAGCAGCTTGCGCCGTTCAGTCCGCCGACGCAGCTGTTGGCGCTGCTGAACAGGCCGGAGATCCCTCCGCCCAGTGCTGCAACCGCTACCACGGCGACCACAGCGATCAAGCCCACCAGCAGCGCGTACTCGACCATCGACGCTCCGCGCTCGGTTCGAGCTCGTTCGAACAACGTTCCGTGCGCAGTTCGTACCGCGACGAACGCGTTGATGAACAATCCAAACATGTGAAGCTCCCCTCTTGCCCCGACGAGCCCCATCTGATGAGGCTCGTCCTTTGAGTAAGCATCGGACACTTATATGCAACGGTCCATAGGTCTTTTTGACCTAATGAGTTACGACAACGGAGATTTCTTGAAGGCCGCCGCAATGCCACCTCATTCCCCTAAACGACAGCGGGCTGGGTCGGCCCGAAGCCGACCCAGCCCAACCGTCATCCCATTGGGGAAGGGGGAATTTTCCCTTAGGGAAGCATTGCGTTGCTCGTTGCGGCGAAAGCCGCCCCGGCTAGCAGGAGGCGCCGTTCAGGCCACCAACGCAGGTGTTGGCGGTGTTGAACAGACCCTTGATCCCTCCTCCGAGCGCTGCCACCGCAACCACGGCCACGACGGCGATCAGGCCAACGAGCAATGCGTACTCCACCATCGAGGCGCCCCGCTCGGTCTGTGCACGCTCGAGCAGGTTGCTGTGGAAGCCACGTACCGCGAAGAACGCGTTCAGAAACAGCTCAGTCATTTCCTTGATTCCCCTCTCTCGCCCCAATGGATTTCGTACGGTTTGTCCGAACCCATTTGGAGTTCCCAGCACATTCTCGGCTATCCGATCGGCGTATCTCCATAGGCTTTATGGACCAATTACGCAGGGCCTTTGTGCCGTCGAGTTGTTATTCGATGGTGACGAGACCCATGACGACAGCGCGTACCAGCGCGTGTGTGCGGTTCGTGACATCGAGCTTCTGGAAGATGGCCGCCAGGTGGTTCTTGGTGGTCTTAGGACTGATATAGAGCCGTTGTGAAATCTCGCCGTTGGTGGCTCCCTCGGCCAGCAGTTGCAGCACCTCGAGCTCCCGCTGGGTGAGCGACCAGGGCCCCCATTGCTTGTCGTCCTCTCGGCGCTGGGTCGTGACGGGATCGCGGTAGTCGTCGTCTGTGAGGACCTGGAGGTCGTCACGGGTGAGTGTGGCTCGCCCCGCCCGCAGGCTCTCGCCCCGGTGGACCGTCGTGCAGACCGAGGGCCCTGACACCGAGACCTGGGTGTAGAACATCCATTCCGATCCGCCGCTGACCTCCTCGTCCGCCGACGGTTGCGCGGTCGGCCACGTGATCGCCGAGGCTGTATTCGCCATTCCCTCCCCCTCATCCGCTCCGCAACGAAGCGACTCCCTTCCACCGCAGGACGGTGGAAACTCCCAGGTCATTGTACGCTTTGCCTCTCAATCGACAGTGGCTGCCAGATTGCTGCGCGGGTGCGGGAGCCAGCAAGCGCACAATTTCCTCCGGCACCAACGGGGGACGGACGGGCTCGGCTCAGCCGCCCCCGTGGAAGGCGTGCTTGATTGGTCCCACGAGCGGACCCAACACGACGATCATGATGGCCGGCAAGAAGCACAGGGCCAGTGGGAAGAGGATCTTCACCGGCACCTTGGCCGCCTTCTCGCGGGCTCGCTGGCGACGCTTGTCTCGCATCTCGTCGGACTGGGCTTGCAGCACCCGGCCAATTGGCAGCCCAAGAGCATCGGCCTGCGAGAGCACGACCGCGAACGTAACGAGGTCGTCGATGTCGGTCCGCAGCTTCATGTTCTCCAAGGCGTCGTGACGCGAGAGCCCGAGCTCCATCTCGCGCAGCGTGAGGCGCAGCTCGTGGCACACCGGTGATTCGAACCTCGCACACGAGACCTGCATTGCCTGCTCGAGCCCGAGACCGGCGGCCACTGAGATCGTCATGAGGTCGAGCAGGTCGGGCAGGTCGTTCTTCACCTGCTCACGCCGGTTCTTGATGCGGAACCGCAGCCAGTAGCTGGGTGCCAGCCCGCCAAGCATGGGCAGGATGAACAGGATGGCTAGGCCCATCTTGACGCTTACGATGCCACTCACGAGGGAGACGAGACCGATGCCGATGCCGATCATGACCGAGCCAACCTGGATGGCAACGAACTCCTCGGCACGCACCGATCCAGTCAGGCCGGCCTTGAGCAGGTCGGCGTGCACGCGGTCGATGTCACTTGAGGGATAGAGCCGCGAAAGGCTATGGCGCAAACCGTTGAGCACCGGTCCGAAGACGCGGTTGACCAACGGATCCTGCACCCGTTCGATTGTCGGCACGGCTTCGGCGTAGGTCTCTGCCTCGGAGCCGAGCGACCTGATGAAGTCGAGCCGCTGGCCTGACTTGTGCGAACGCAATGTCGCCGCGCCGACACCCACGAGCCCGAACACCATGAGCGTGATGCCGACCGTGGGAACGATGTACGCGCCGTTCATGGAACCCCCTCAGACCTTGATGTTGACCATCTTGCGGACGATCCAGAAGCCCAACGCCATCAGCCCGGCGGTACCGATGAGGACGATGAGGCCGGCACCGTGGAGCATGGGCTGCAGGTAACCGGGATCCTTCATCTCCAACGCCGCCACTAGGAAGAGGGGGATGGCAAAGAGAACGTAGCCCGACATGCGACCTTCGGCAGAAAGCGTCTGCACCTCGCGGCGCACCTCCTGCCTCGTCCGCATGAAGTCGGCGAGGGTATGAAGGATGGGCGCCAAGCGGCCTCCCGTCGACTGCTGGATGCGCACCGCCTCGACAGCCCACTTGAGATCTTCGACGCCGGAGCGCTCGGCCATGTTCTCCAGTGCCACGACCAAGTCAGAGCCGACAACCACTTCGGCCATGACCCGATCCAACTCGTCAGACAGGGGCGCCCGGGCGTCACGGCGGTACATGTCGATGGAGCGCTGGAAGGTCTGACCACCCTCCACCGATGCCGCCATCAGTGCCAGGGCGTCGGGCAGTTGCTCCTGCAGCTGCTTGATCCGCTTCGCAGCCCGCCGGGACGGTAGATACCAGGCGATGCCAGCGACCAGAAAGATTGCGATGATGGATGCGAAGGGTGTCCGCACCATCACTCCGACCGCGACTGCGAGCATGAGCGCGATCGCGCCGGTGATCGCGATGTACTCGCCAGACCGCAGCGGGATGGCCGCTCGTTCGAGGCGCTGTTCGAGGGCACCGCTGGTGTCGATGCGCCCGAAGATGCCGGCGATCCGGACCGTCAGCGCAGAGAGCTCGCCTTGCTCGGGCGACTCGCTGACGACTTCGACCGGCACGTTGGCCGTACCCATCGTGTCGTCGAGGATCTGGGCCAACGTGCGCTGCTTCGTACGTACGCGCATGATGACCGCCACGACGGCGAGGGCGAGACCGCCGCCGATGAGGACGGCTGCGACGAACGCTTCGGCCTGGGTGCTCGTTGCTCCGAGCAGCACGCTCCTCACCTCCCTTCGCGGCGGCGAGCCAGCATCTCGTAGAGCTCGTCCGATGGCGGCTCTACCGCCCGTCCTGGCCGCGCCGGTCGGTGGTGACGGCCCCCTCCGGACCGCCCGGAGCCCATCAGGGGGTCGGAGTCGTTCCGGAAGATCTGCGGCGGCACCTCCACTCCGCTGAGCGCGAGCTCGTCGAGGATCTTGGGCCGCAGACCGGTCGGAACCAGCCGCCCCATTCCCCCCGCGGTGTCCACCCGGTGGAAGATGTCCTGAAGGAGGACGGTGTCACCCTCCATGCCCTGAATCTCGGTGATCGAATGCACGACCCTGGGGCCCTCTGCGGTCCGCTGCAACTGGACCAGGCAACCGACGGCCATGACAATCTGTTCTCGGATAGCGCGCTGGGGCAGCTCGACCCCGCCCATCATGACCATGGTCTCGAGGCGACCGAGTAGCTCGCGCGGGGTGTTGGCGTGCACGGTCGTCATGGACCCGGCGTGACCGGTGTTCATGGCCTGGAGCATGTCGAGGGTCTCAGAACCTCGGCACTCCCCGACGATGATGCGATCCGGTCGCATTCGCAGCGAGTTACGCACGAGATCGCGGATACGGACCTCGCCACTGCCCTCCGCATTGGCGGGACGGGTTTCCAGGGTAACCACGTGCGCACCCTGGATCTGGAGTTCGGCTGATTCCTCAATCGTGATAAGTCGCTCGCCGTCGGGGATGAAGTTCGACAAGACATTCAGCATCGTTGTCTTACCGGTGCCGGTACCTCCGACCACGATCAAGCTGATCTTGCCCCGCACCAGGGCCTCGAGGAACACCGCCGCGTCCATGGTGAGCGAACCCAAGTTGATGATGTCCTCCATGACGAGGGCACGCTCGGGGAACTTCCGGATGGTCAGCACGGGGCCCCGCAGGGCCAACGGCGGCACGATGGCGTTGATGCGGGAGCCGTCGGCCAGGCGCGCGTCCACCATGGGTGAAGACTCGTCAACTCGGCGCCCTACCCCGTGCACCATGCGGTCGATGATGCGCCGGTACTGGTGGGGCGAGGTGAATACGATGTCGCTGCGCTCGACCTTGCCCTTGCGCTCGATCCAGATCTCGTCGTACGAGTTGCACATGATCTCGGTGATGCTGCCGTCTGCGAGTAGCCCTTCGAGGGGCCCGTAGCCAAGGGAGTCCTCGAGGATCTCTTCGACGAAGCGCTGGCGCTCGATGGGCGAGATGCCGATGTCCTCGCGCTCGAGGATCTCGTTGACCGTGGACCGGACCTTGTCTCGCAGTTCGTCGGGCGAGAGGTTGGCCGCAGCCGGAGCGATCTCGGCCAGGACCTTGGACTGAACCTTCGCCTTGGACTGCTTCCACTGCTCGTCGAGCGACGTCCGGTCGCTCGCCCTCCGCATCGGGTGGCCCTTGGCGCCCGGCAGCCCCACGGGACTGGCCCCACGCCGCTCGGGCGGGCCCCCGAGATCCCCCGCTCGGCGGTTTTGAGGCGTCTCCGCCGGCGCCGCAGGTGCCGGCGGTGCGGCACCATCGGCAGCGGCCAGCTTCTCAGACAGGTTCATGGCGATTAGGCCCTCTCGAGCTCAGGCACCTTGTTGGTGCGTCCCTTCCTTCTCAGCCGCCAGAAGCCGCCGCGCGACTCGCCGATTTCTGCAGCGTTGGTGCCCGTGCCGAGAACGGGCGTCGCGTCGCCCGAAAGGAACTGCTGCATACCTCCGGCCAGCTTCTTGCCGATGTCGGAATTCGCCGCCGACAGGAGCGCCGGCTTTCCTCTGTTGATCGACTTCATGACTTCGCGCGAGTAGGGAAGAACCGAGACGATCTTGCCGTCCAGCACCTCTTGGACATCACGGATGTCGATGCCGATGTCCTCCTCCACCTTGTTTAGGACGACCCCGATCGCCTCGCTGTTGATGCGCAGCTTCTCGAGCGTGGTCAGGAACACCCGCATGTTCCGGATGCTCGGCAGGTCCAGGGTCACCATGCAGAGAACGCGGGTGGAATGATCGAACGCGGCCAGGACGATCTCGGACAACTGGGCCGGCGTATCCACCACGATGTAGTCGTAGTGCCGGCGCAACGAGCTCAAAACTTTGTAGACGTCCTTTGGGGCGATCATGTCGGCATCGGCAGGGCTGAACGGTGCTGCCAACACCGAGAAGCCCAGCTCGTGCTCCTCGAGGTACTGCTCCACGTGCTCGTCGAGGTCATCGTCGTCCACCGGTTCCCGCGACAACAGGTCCGAAATGGTGAATCGCGGCCGCAGATGCAGTGCCGTCGAAACCTCGCCGAACTGCAGGTCGAGGTCGACCAGGCAGACACGCTGGCCGGTCTGGGCCGCCAGGTAGCAGGCCAAGTTAGTGGCGTAGAACGTCTTCCCGCACCCACCGCTCGACGACGCCACGGTGAACACCTCTGCGAATTTCGGTCGGTCGACGACAACGCCATGGGCCACGATGGGCAGCGTGGGTGCCGCCCCCGAGTCCGAGACGTCGGAGATGTCGAAGGCTCGCTTGAGCGCGGCCGCCAACTGGCGCTTGCTCGTCGGGTACTCCACCAGCTCCACCGCACCGGTCCGGACGATGTCGCCCAGATTGGCCTTGGGCTTGGGCCCGAGCGCGAGGACGACAGCCGGGACGGCCGTGCTCGCCCGGAGCGTCGCCAGGCGGGCCATCCCGGCGTGGCTGTCGAAGACGGGGCCCGCGACCAACACGTCGAAGGGTCCCTGCTCGCGTACCTCGTCGACGACGTCGATGATGTTGGTGCTCGGGACGACCTGGTAGCCCGGCCCGAGCGACGCCTGGATGGCCCGGCTGAGTGCCGGGGAGCGGCTAATGACGAGGATTCGGCGGGTGATCATGGGTGGGACGCGGTCTGGTCGGTGCCGATGCACTGCTGCAGCGGCGGCGGATTGGCGTCGTTCTGGGTCTGGACGACCGAGAGGGTCTCGTTCTGCGAGAGGAACTCGACGTTCCTCGCTTGTGCAGGGTTCACGGCCAGGAGCAGCGTCTCGTTCGCCGGAATCGTGCGTCCGGTGGCCGAACGGTGACCGGCGAAGGACGGGACCGTGTTCTCGACATCAAGCACCTGGATGTTCGCCATGGCGAGCTCGGTGCACGGCAGTGGCAGCGTCGATGTCGCAGCACTGGACGTCGAGACCTTGGTGATGTTGGCGTACACATCCACCCGGCTGCCGGGCTGGAGGTAGCCAGCCAATGCTGCGGTGCCGCTCAGGCTGACCGTCACCGCATCCATGCCGGTCGGCAGTGAGATGGAGGAAGAGCTGGCCGTGAGTTGGGTCGAATTGATGGCGTGCCCCTTCGTGACCGGTGCTGTGAGCACCTGATTGGTCAACCCGGAGAGCGTCCCCAGATCCGTGGGCGCATAGGACTTGGTCGGGATCAGCTCAATGGCGACCAGCCCGTTGGAGATCATTGACTGGCCGGTGGTGCCGGCCGGGATATTGGCCTTGGCCACAACGGCCGATGTGCTCACAGGCGCCACGACGTTGGTGCCGGACCCGGCGTGCTTGCTCGCGCCCTGCACACTGGCATAGGCGATCGCGCTCCCGGCAATGAACAGGATCACTCCGATCATCACCAATATGAGTGTCTGCCGCTTCACAGAACATTCCCCCTCTCAACCGACGGACAACGTGTCGAAGCCACACGTTGACATCGCCGTCGACTCGTTGGAGGGTACGACGGGACGGGGGTGACGTACATAGGCCCTTATGACCATTCTCCGATGCAGCGACCCTGGTGAGAGCATCAAATGGTCCATATGTCCTATGTACCGAGTGCCGCTCGCTGGCCCACACTCGACACGGACGTATCACAGCGACGCGCCAATTGAAGGTGATCCTTCAGGGGTTGGCGAGGTCGCCCGAGATACACAGGAGGGGGCTCGCCTTGGGACCGCGCGAGTGGGACATTCCGAACAAGCTGAGGCGGCGAACTGAGAACGACGAGAGTGGCGCAGAGATGATCGAGTTTGCGATCGTCGTCGTCCTTCTAATTGCACTGCTGTACGGCATTATCACCTACGGTCTCATCCTGGCCGCGCAGGCGACCGTTACCCAGGCGGCGGCCGACGCGGCCAGGTCAGGCATCGTCTCGTCGACGACTGCCGTCGCGACCGCCGAGGCGCAAGCCGGCACCGACGTGGGCTGGATGAACAAGGGCACGTGCGGCACCTCGGGCACGACGATCACCTGCCTCGCGACAACAATCCCGTGCCCGTCGAACATCAACAACACCTGCCTCAAGGTCGTGGTCACGTATAACTACAGCACGGCGCCGCTGTTTCCCGTCCTGCCCGGGCTCGGGGTTGTCACGCCCTCGACGATCTCGTCGACCAACATCCTCCAGCTCTCAACGCCGAGCTCGTAGATGCGCACCATGCCGAAGATCGGACGGTTTCTGTCGAGACACCGCCGTGAGGAGCGGGGAGCGACGCTTATCATCACCGCCGTCAGCATGGTGGCGCTGCTGGGCGCAGGTGCCATGGGCGTGGACGTCGGCTTCAGCGTGTACGGGAGCAGGCAAGCCCAGGCCATGGCCGACACCGCCGCACTCGACCTGGCCCGCTATATCAACATTGCCGACCAGCAGTGTGCCTACTGCAACGGGGCCGTCCAGACGTACCTGAACGGCAAGCTGACCAACGTCAACACCGATAATGCCTCCAACGCCGGGCTGACCGTGACGCCGGGCGTGTGGTTCAACGGCACCTGGTCTCAGCCCGCCGGCTGCGCACCGACCACACCACCGGCCGTGCATGCGTGCAACGCCGTGAAGGTGACGGCGACCCAGACCGTGCCGCAGATCTTCTGGGGCCAGAGCAACACGCTGACGGCGCGGTCATCCATCGCCGCTGTCACACCCGAGGCCGGCTTCTCCATCGGGTCGTTCCTGGCGAACTTCAACCCGCAGCAGTCGGCCGTGCTCAATGACCTGCTCGGCGAGCTCGGCACTTCGGTCAGCCTGTCGGCCGTCAACTACCAGGGGCTGGCCAACACCTACGTGACGCTCAGCCAGCTCATGACAGCGTCGGGCGGCCTGCTCACATCGTCGAACGTCATGACGACCTCGCTGACCGGCGCCCAGTGGCTCAGCATCTGGAGCGCCGCCGTGGCCAACCAGGTGGGACTGCTGAGTTGCGGCTCTTCGCCCACGCCTCCCCCGTGCAACGCCAGCACGGCACTCGAGCGCGCTCGACTTCAGCGGGTCGACTTCGGCTGAGCTGTGCCAGCTCGTGTCCGTCAACGGGTCGTCCTGCGCGAGCGGCACCCTCTCGACACCGGCTCTGTCGGCCAGCCTGAACGCGCTGCAGATGCTCACCACCGAAGCGGAGCTAGCCAACGGGACGAACGCCATAAACGTCACCTCCGCGCTCAGCATCACCGGCGTCACCACAGCCACGCTGTACTTGACGCTGATTCAGCCCCCCGCCGTCGAGTACGGCCCCGTCGGCACCACGGCACAGACGTCCCAGCTCAGCGCCGACCTCCAGCTCACGCTCCCGGCCCTGGGAGTTCTAGATATCCCGCTGTCGGCCGCCACCGGCACGGCGACGTTGAAGAATGTCAACTGCACCAACAACGCGATGACGTCGACCAAGATCGCGGCAACCACCACGACGTCGACGGGTGCCGTCACCCTGGCTGGCGCCGGCGTCGCCACGATGACGATGGCCGGCTACAGCGGCCCGCAGATCAGTTTCCCCGCAGCTGTCGTGCCACCGACGGCGAGCACCGCCTCGGCCGACACCAACCCCATCACCGTCTCCTCGAATTCGACTTCGCCGTACTACCCGACCCCTTCCTACGTCGGACTCAGCCCGACGAGCCCCGTCTACACTCTGCTCACCTCGACGCTGGCCGGCGTGCTCGGGCCCGTCCTGCAGGCGACCGGTCTAGCGGTCGGCGGGGCCGAGGTCGCCGACCTCAGCACCAACTGCGGCTCAGTGGCGCTCGTGCAATGAGCGCGCCCATCACGCTCCTCGGCGGAGCCGCGCTGGGCATGGCGGCCGGTGCCCTCCTCCTCCCAGTGACCCGGCGCCAGCTCGCAGCATCGGTGGCGCGGTCGCACGCGAACGAAGCGCCCGCTGCAACGGTCGATCAGGCGGCGCCCCCCATCGCCTGGAGCCACTGGATGGCGCTCGCTGCCGCCTCGGGCCTGCTCCCGGCCTACGTGCTGCACCGCGTCGGCTGGTCGGTCATCGCGCTGCCCCCGCTGCTCCTCCTGGTCGGACTCGTCCAGCTCGCTTACTGCGACCTGACGCGCCGCCTGCTGCCCAAGACGCTCGTCTACGCACTCGAGCGCGGCGGTGATCGTGAGCGGCGTCGTCACGGCGGGTGTCATGCACGAGTGGCAGCGCTTGCTGGTCGCTACCCTCGGCGGGCTCGCGTTCTTCGCCCTTTTCTTCGTCATCAACCTGATGAACCCGCGCTGGATGGCCTTCGGCGACGTGCGCCTTTCCCTCGTGGTCGGCTTCGGCCTGGCCTGGGTGAGCCCGATCGCGCTTCTCGAAGGCTTCTTCGTCGCGAACCTCCTGGCCGCCGTCGTCGGGTTCGTCCTGATCGCCGCCCACCGGGCCGAGCGCGGGTCAGCCGTGCCGTTCGGCCTCTACCTGGCCCTGGGTGCGGCGTTCGTCCTCGTGACCTGGAGCTGAGCCCGGGATCTCATCGCTGGCGTCACTCGTCAGCGACCCCTGAAGTGCCGGTCGATCTCGTTCGTGTAGCGACGGCCCAACGAGCCGGCATTCTGCCCGACCCAGTCGCTCAACGCGACAGAGCCCGTGGCTGGGCCGCTGGTGTCGGCCAGCCCGTCGGCCATGGCCCCGTACTCGTCGGCCGTGAGGAGCACGTCGCGGAGGACGAGCCCCAGCACGGAGGCCAGGGGCGCCACGGTCGGACCGGGAACACGGACAATCACACTGCGGCTCCGGATCGCCGCACGGATCAATTGGACGAGCTCCATGAAAGTCGGCCGCTCGGGGCCCACGGCGTCGGTGACCGAGTTGACTCGCTCGGCCCCGACCGCGACGGCCAGCGCGGCCAGGTCGTCGATGTGGACGGCGCGGATCCGGTAGTCGCCTCGGCCACCGACCGCGAATACCGGCAGGTGGCGGAGCAACCAGGCAATGTTGTTGAGCAGGACCCCTTCTCCGCCGAAGAGGATGGCGGGCCGGAGTACCGCGTATGGCAGGCCCACCTCGGCCAACGCACGCTCGACCTCGGCCTTACCCCGGAAGTAGCCGTAGGGCGACGAGATGCTCGCATGAGTGATCGACACGTGGACGATTCGCTCCACTCCGGCCTGGCGCGCCGCCGCGTGAAACAGCATGCGCGAGTTGGCCACGGCGCGGCGGAAATCGGCCCCGCCACGGGGGAAGCGGACCCAGTACGTGTTGTAGAGAGTTGTCGCACCGGCAAGCGAGGCCGTCAGGCCCAGCACATCGTCAAAATCCAGGGGGCGAACGTCCAGGGAGCTGTTGGCACCGACGCGCTCGGGATGGCCTGTCAACGTCCGCACCCGACGCCCGGACCGCTCGAGCGCACCGGCAATGGCGGCGCCGGAGTAGCTCAGGGCACCGGTCACGACGTCGAACCCGTGGGCGGGAAAGTCGGAGACCGCCTCCATATCCTGCGTACGCAACAGGCTTCCATGTGTCATGGCTCCTCCCCGAGTGTCGAGACACCTCCGAAGACCTCAAACAGGCCGGCAAGCTGGCGGGCCCGCTCAAAGAGAGCGAGGGCAGCCGTACGGTCGCCGTCGAGTTGCGCCAACATCTCCAAGCCGAGATAGAGCGCGACCACAGCGTGGGCCGCCACATCCGGCTCGATGACGTTCGCCAGCGGGGTGGACTCCAGGACGCCGCGGAGCACCTCCGTCGTGAACTGCTGCCACGGCGCGATCCGGGCCGAGACCTCGGCGGCCAACCCGGGCGTCGACGAGGCGCCCGCGATCATCTCGGCGAGCACCGCCATGTGGCCAGCATCGAGATCCTCCTCGAACACGGTCTCGGCGACGTCAACCAGCTCGCCGATCCCGGCCGCGCCGTCCACGGCCGCCTGGTAGCGCACCCGCCGCGTCTCGCTCACCTCGTCGAGCGCGGCCAGCAGAAGGTTGGCCACGGATCCGAAGTGGTAGAAGACAAGGCCCTGATTGCACCCGGCCCGCCGGGCAATCTGCCGGGCGCTTGCCCCGGCGAACCCCTCCTCGATCAGCGCTCCCACAGCGCCCCGCACCAATGCTTCCCGGGTCTCTCTGGCGCCGGATGCCGCCGGGCGGCCGACGGCTGCCGCTGTTCCCGACTTCGCCATGGCGCTCCTTTAAGCAGTTAGTTTGATCAACTGCTTAAAGAATACCACCTGGCAGCAGTGCTGACAAGCGGGTCTGTTGCCATGGCACGGACCGGATCGCCCGTTCCGCCCCGACGTCGGGCTCTGCCTGAGCGCCGTCTCAGCCGGCGCGCAGTGGAGAGCCCGGCGCCACTTTGGGCCAGGGCATGGTGCGTTCGGCGACGAGCGCGAGGTCGAGCAGCAACTCCTCGCGATGGTGCCCGGCCAGGACCTGCATCCCGACGGGGAGGCCGTCGACGAGGCCGACCGGAATGCTCACTGCCGGACTGCCGTTGAGGTTCGACGGGGCGGTCAACGCGGCGTTGTTCATGATGGCCCGGGTGAAGCCGATCTCGTGGATCAGGTCCGCCCCAGGGATGGTCGAGGGTGGCGGCCCCTCCGCCGCAAATGCCACATCGGGATGCGTCGAACAGAAGACGAAGTCCGCCTGCTCGAATAGGTCGGCCATGGCTTCATTGAGCTGGCGTCGGTACTGCTCGATGGCGGCGGCCCGCTCGAGGTTGTAGCGCTCCCGTGCCGCCTCCACCCCGGCCCGCATCTCGCGCGAGAGCTCGCCCAGCCGGTCAGGGTACGCAGCACCGAGGTCCACCACGAAAGAAGGCTGGTTCGCCATGGCCCACTGCCCGCGCAGCGGGGGCAGCGTCGGTGCAACGGTGACCAGCCGCAGCTTGGCCGCTGCCGAGAGGCGCGCTGCCGCAGCGACCACAACGTCCGCCACCTCGTCCCGGACGCGAGCGATACCCAAATCCACCACGATCGCCGCTGTCATGCCTTCGAGGTGATAGCTGCCGAGGGCGGCCTCCCACCCACCGACGACGGGCAAGCTGAGCGGGTCGCGTCGGTCGAACCCATTGCAGCAGTCGAAGTAGCGCGCCGTGTCGCGCACCGAACGGCTGAGGCACCCGAGCACAGTGGTCATAGGCTCGATACCGGCGGCGGGACCCTTCGGGATGCGTCCGTAGGTCGCTTTCAGCCCAAGGAGGCCACTGAAACCGGCCGGGCCCCGGATCGACCCACCGCCGTCACTGCCCGTGGCGATCGGCAGCAAGCATCCCGCGACGGCCGCTGCCGATCCCCCCGACGATCCTCCGGGCGTGCGCTCGGGGTCCCAGGGGTTGCGCGTCGTTCCGTGCAGTTCCGTCGAGGTGCAGTTGATACCGCCGAATTCCGGGGCGGACGTCTGCGCGGCGAGCACGGCACCGGAAGCACGGAGGCGGCTGACCGACGTGCCGTCGTGATCCGAGACGCGATCCTTGAAGAGCATCGACGCCTCGGTGTCGGGCCAGCCTTTGACCCTTTCCAACTCCTTCACGCCCCAGGGGACGCCGCCGAAGGGCAGCGTCACGTTGGCAGTCGCCGCCGCGTCACGCGCCCGCTCGAAGTCGGTGAAGCTGAAAGCGTTGAGCGGGGACACCTCAATGGCCGCGATGCAGTCGTCGAGCGCCTCGAGGGGAGAGAGCTCTTTGGCGCGGAAGGCATCGACCAGACTGCACGCGTCATCCGTCCACGGGGTCCTCACCGATCGGAGAGTACCCGAGCGCTCCTCGCCACGCGCCCGGAGCCCTCGGTAACGTGCCGGCGGTGAAGACCGCTCAGCTCACCACGCCGGCTCTCCTCGTTGATGCGTCCCGACTCGAGCACAATTTGCATACGATGGCCCAGGCCCTTCCGGGAGACCGGCTACGCCCCCACGTGAAGGCGCACAAGTGCACGGCGCTGGCGGCGCGCCAGGCCGCACACGGGCACGAGAGGTTCACCTGCGCCACCATCGCCGAGATGGAGGGGATGGCAGCGGCCGGGCTGGGCGAGGATCTTCTGCTGGCCAATGAGGTGGCCGACGCGACGAGGCTGGGCTTGCTCGCCCGCGCCGGCACCCGGGTGACCCTGGCGGTCGACTCCGAGGAGACCATCGACGCCGCCGCAACGGCAGGCGTCCGCGAGGTTCTGATCGACGTCAACGTCGGTCTCCCCCGCTGCGGCTGCCGGCCCCGGGACGCTGGCCGGCTGGCCGAGCGCGCCCGGGCGGCAGACTTGGCCGTGCGCGGCGTCATGGGCTACGAGGGCCACATTGTCGGGCTCGAGAACCGGCGGCAGCGGACCGAGATGCTCGAGGAATCCATGGCCCAGCTCATGCTGGCTCGCGACCAGGTTGGCGGGGACTTGATCTCCGCGGGCGGGACAGGAACGTACGACATCAACACGTGGGCCACGGAGATCCAGGCCGGCTCGTACGCCTTGATGGACACTGCTTACGCCAAGCTCGCGCTGCCCTTCATGCAGGCGCTGACCGTGCTGTCCACCGTGATCTCGGTGTCCGAGGAGTGGGTGGTCGCCGACTGCGGCCTGAAGGCGCTGGGCATGGATCACGGCAATCCTTCGGTCGAGGGAGCCCAGGTATGGTTCTGCTCTGACGAGCACCTGACTTTCGCGACGAAGGACCCAGTGCGGGTCGGTGACCGTGTCCACGTCGTCCCCGCCCACGTCGACCCGACCGTTGCCTACCACGACCACCTGCACCTCGTCGACGGTGACGACGTACTCGAGCGTTGGGCGGTCGACCTGCGGGGCTGGTGAACGGGACCATAGGGTGGCCTGGGACAAGGAGGTCGACATGGCAGAGGCCACGTTCACGATGGGGTCCGCCGCGGCGTGCAGCGACGGACCATGCGGGGCGGTGAGCAGGGTGGTCGTCGACCCGGTGGCTCGAGCGATCACGCACCTGGTGGTGGAACCGGAACACCGAAGCGGTCTGGGCCGTCTGGTCCCGCTCGACCTCGTCGAGGCGGGTTCTGGGGAGGTGCACCTCCGCTGCACGCTGGAGGAGTTCGAGCAGCTCCCGCACGCCGAGGAGACCGACTTCCTGCCGGGGGGCAGTGGCTACGAAACCTATGCGCAACATGAGCTCTACTACTGGCCCTACTACGGCATCGAGGGCGGCGCGGACCCAACCGTGGCCAACGCCAGCGAGGTGGTCACGCGTGACACGCTCCCGATGGGAGAGGTCGGCGTGCGCCGCGGCCAGAGCGTCCATGCCACTGACGGCGAGATCGGCAAGATAGAGGGGTTTGTCGTCGAACCGGTCAACGCGTGGGTGACCCATGTCCTTCTTCAGGAGGGGCACCTGTGGGGACGCAAGCAGGTCGCCATCCCGATCGGATCGGTGGCCCGCATCGACGACGGCGTCACCGTGAACCTCACGAAACAGGAGGTCGAGGATCTGCCGGCCGTCGGCCTCGCCGAGGCGAGCTCCTAGGCTCTCACAGCTCGAGGACGAGCCGGCCCCGGATGCCCCCAGCTTCGAGCAACCGGTGCGCCTCTCCCGCCTGGTCCACCGGCAGGGTCCGTGCGACGCGGAGAGTGAGCAGACCCTCCTCGGCGAGGGCCCGCAGGCGGTCGAGCTTGTCCCGCGCTCGCGCGTAGTTGCGCACGTAGACCGGGGCGAACGTGATGCCCCGCCCCGCGTTGCCGTAACCGTCGTAGCCGCGCAGCGTGGCGATCCGTCCCGAGTCGTGCACCGCGTCGACCGCGAGCTCGTCAAGGAGGGCGGCGTCCACCAACCCGTCCACGCCACTCGGGACCACCGCGCGCACCTGCGCCGCGAAGTCTTCACCTCGCGGCACGACCACGTCCGCGCCAAGCGCATGCACGAGTTCCTCGTCGGAAACCGACGCATCGGCGACAACCCTGAGTCCCTGGGCCTTGCCCAGCTGCACCGCGTAACCCCCGACGGCCCCTGCGGCACCAGTCACTGCCAGGGTCTGTCCAGGCCCGAGGGCCAGTTCGTCGAGCGCCAAGAGCGCCGTGAGCCCGTTCATCGGAAGTGTGGCCGCCTCTGAATGCGTCGCCCCGGTTGGTGATCGGACGACGGACTCGGCGGGCACGCTCACGCTCTCCGCGTAGCTGCCCCGCGCTCCGAGGGGCAATACGATGGCCATCACGCGGTCGCCAACGCGCAGGTCGGTCTTGACTCCAGCACCGATCCGCTCGAGCACGCCGGCGACATCCATACCCGGCACGTGGGGCGGGGGCACGTCCTTGAGGCGCTCCGCCCGAGCGCCGCTGCGCAGCTGCGTGTCGGTCGGGTTGACCGCGGCCGCACAGACGTGGAGCCTCACCTCGCCTCGTCCCGCCTCTGGGTCGGGAAGCTCCATCATGTGGAGGACATCGGGGCTACCGAACTGCGTCATCCCGGCCGCTCGCATCGGACGCAGCCTAGGAGTGTGTCGACGCGCGCCGTCGAGGCGGCCGGATCAGGCGCGAGTGTCCGGGTAGTCGCTCATGGTGCGCATCGGCGACGCGAGCAGCCAGACACCCTCCCGAGTAGTCGGGTGCGGCGGCCGGAAACCGTCCCGCCTCCGCTGGGTGACGGTACGGCGGGCTAGCCGTGTGCGGGATCCTCCAGGAACTCGAGCAACATCGCCCGTCGTCGCCGGATCAACCACGTCCCCGCTCTGTGGCCTCCCCACCAGGCCACCACCGAGATGACACAAGCCAGAGCGACTCCTGCACCGAGGTCATTGCTCGGCAGCCGCTTGGACAGGCCACTCTTCGGGGTAAATCCCCACACCGCGAGGGAGGGGAGCATCAAGACGACGCCGAGCGCGGGAACGAGGACGTAGGGAACGACGACGAGCGACAGCCACCGAGCCAACATGCGACGACGCGGCTTTTGATGTTCCCATCGGAACCGCAGCGGCATCGGGTGGTACGGGAAACGGATGCCAACCAGGTTCGAGATGCCGAGGACTCCGAGTGGGACGAGACCGAGCCACACGATCGTGTACAAAGTCACAAGGAGATCGTGCTCGTAGAGGCCGATCGCCAGAGCCACCAGGACGCAGATGGGCGTCACCAAGAGCCAGAGCACGATGTTCTTGGCGTAGAGCAAGCGCCTCTGCATCATGGGATCGTCGATGGCCGCGATCACGCGCCGGCGATCCGGGCCCAGCACGTTTGTCGCCGGGACGTCCGAATACATCCAGAAGGCCAACACCACGGCAAAGGCCAGCGTGCCGTGGAACGTGAACAACTTGTCCTTTAGCGATGTGGGGAGAAAGAACCAGGCGGAGGACATGAGCGCACCGTTCACGGCGACGACGATCGGTGTCTCGTAGGGAGGGCTCAGCGCACGCTGGAACTCCATGCGGACGGCCTCAAGGAGAGTCGGCGGAGCGGTGGTCTCGTCGCTCACGGGAGACCCGCCTGCTGGCGGGCCTGACCGTGTGTCGCTGCCCCCAGGATGAGGCGGACGACGACAGCGATGACCGCGAGGTCCGCCAGCATTTGCACCGTGGCCACCAGTCGCGCCACGTCGGTCTTCGCCGTGATGTCGCCGAAACCCACGGTAGAGAACACCGTGACCGTGAAGTAAAGAGCTGATGTTCGATTGAGCACCTGCCCGAAGGCGCCCGGATCCGAATGGGACAGGGTCAGGTAGATCCAGGCGAAGAGAACGAGGAACAATGGGATGATGGTCGCCATGGCGACTGCGGCCCTCAACATCGGGTGATCGTGGTTCACGATCACCGTCACCTCGTAAATAATGACCGCTACGACCATCGCCATCGCGGCGGCGACGCGGAGGAACACCGATTGATGCGGTCTGTGTTCGATCGGCAGCTCGTAGTAGAGCACCAACAGGATCGTGCACGTGACGACTGCCCGCACTGTGGTCCTCGCGAGACGTGATCTCTCGAAATTCTCCAGACCCGGGACGTTCACCGAGCCAATCCTTTCGGATATGGCACTGGAATGGGCGGACCTCACCGGCCGGCGCGCCGAATCAGCGCACGCTCATGCGCGGGGTGCTTGGCCCGAGATTCCACCCTTGGTGGAGGTGATGGGATTTGAACCCACGGCCTCTACATTGCGAACGTAGCGCTCTGCCAGCTGAGCTACACCCCCGGGACCACCCAGGATAGTCGGGCGTCCGGAACCTTCAGGAGCGGGACGGCGAACCCTGGGTCTTGGGTTCGCGACGTTCGCTCAGCGTGCTGCGACTCGGGGAACCTCGAACTGGTCGTCGTCCCACGCTCCGGGATAGCCGGCGAGCGCTGGGTCGACGACGCCCGCTTCCATATGCGGCCCTCGCCCCGAATCGCGACGGGCGAGGCGGCGGCCCTGTTCGGCCTCGAGCTCCTTGGCGTATGCCATCAGACCCACGAGCCCGAGGGCCGCCAGCCCGGCCACGCCGGTGAACAAAAAGGCCAGGTGCATCCCCGGCCACATTCCGATCAGCCCCGTCGAGATCGCAACTCCGCACAGGCAACGCAACAGCGTGGTGCAGCGCCGATGAGCCTGCTCGCGACGGAAGGCGGGCAGGTCCGCCTCCACCTCGGGCAGACAGACGGGCTCGGGCCGGTCGAGGACCCCCACCCGCTCGTAATGACAGCCCTCACCGTCGTCCACGTCTGCTGCGGCCGCATCCAGAGTCGGCCGCAACAGCACCAGCTTGGGCCGCGACGAGTCGACGAGCTGTGCTGGTGCCTCGGTGACCCCTGAACCGGGCAGGGCGGTGTGCAGGCGGTACGCCGGCGCGACCGTCTTCGGTGCGGCGTGTTCCAGCAGCCGCAACTGGTGATGAAAGTGGTCGATTGAACCGACTGCCGAGCGCTCACTGAATCGCCGCCACACGCTCGGGGCCAACACCGCCGCCCAGAGCAGTACTACAAGGACCAGCAGGATCACAATCGTCACTCCCCGACGACCTACCTTTGCTCTGCGCTGAAAACCCTATTCAACGAGCTGAAACAATTGGTGGATGGTGGGGAAATGCCACAGCGCCGACATCGTCGGCACTTCTCCGCGTGTTCCACGTTTGTACCCGCGTCACCGCGCCGAAGCAAGGCCGCTTCTCCCGCCCTGCTCATCGGCGTCCCGGGGAGGTCAGGTGGCGCGACTCCACCACCGTCCTGCGGTGCAGCCCACCGTGACCGCCACTTCGAAGCATTCCGATACGCGCTCGGACGTCACGACGTCGCCCAGGGGGCCGGCCGCCGCCATCGCGCCTCGACACACAAGGCCACCGTGGGTGAACCCGGGCGGGATCTCCTCGCAGTGGTGGGTCACCAAGACCGTCGGAGGGGCGACCGGGTCGGCGGCCAGATCGGTCAGGCGGACCAACAGCCGCTCGCGCGCGCCAAGGTCGAGGCCGGCGAACGGCTCATCAAGTAGGAGCAGCTCAGGGTCACTCATGAGGGCCCGTGCCAGGAGGACCTGTTGGCGCTCGCCCTCGGAGATGACTCCAAATGGTCGGTCTCCGAGCTCCGCCACTCCACCCTGCCTGAGAAGCCGATCCGCCATGTTCCAGTCGTCATCGGTATACCGGTTCCACCAGGTTTCGAGCGCCCCGTGGCGGCCGCTCATGACAACGTCGCGGGCCGGGAGGTCCGCTCGCAGCTGACGGGTCACTGCCCCGCTGACCAGGGCGACGCGGGGACGCAGGGTCCGGACGTCGACCCGACCGAGCTGTGCTCCGAGGATCTCGACCGTTCCCGCTGTTGGCCACAGCCGGGCGGCTGCTACCTGGAGCAGCGTCGTCTTGCCCGACCCGTTCGGACCGAGAACCACCCAGCGGTCGCCGACCTCGACGCGCCAATCCACGTCGGCCAATATCGCCGCACCGTCACGGCGCACGGTGACACGGCGGAGCGCGAGGGCAGGAGCCGAGCGCCCCGGCGCGCTCACACCGCTGAGCGTTGGCTGTCCGGGATGCGCCGGGTGATACGACCGATGAGGCCGGAGCAGCATTGCGCCCACGTCCGTTCGCCAGCGAGCCAGAGCCAAACCTCGCGCCGGTAGCCCAGCACGATCAGTCCAAGCTCATCCTCGTCCATGCCGACCGAGGTCAGAAATCGCCACCGCGCCCAGAGCCAGGCCGCGATCCCGTCGTCGCCCATCAGGACGTCCGTCAGCTCCCGTCCCTCGAGCACGGCCACGAGCCACTGCTCGGCCCGCGCCGTTGGTTCGTCAGGCACGTGCAGCACGGGCACTGTCGTGGCCATCAATGGCGGATGAAGACGGGCTGGCGATCCGATCCGTCGTAGGCGCGCACGTGCTCTTCGAACTCGATGAAGAGCGGCGCGTCGGGGTCGAGCTTGCGTTGCAAGGTGCGGTTGGCGATCTTCTTGTCCAGGGCATCCAGGCGCAGGAGTGCGGCCGGATCATCCAGTCCCCGCACATCGAGCTTCGCTCGGGCCGCCTGGAAGGCGAGGCGACCGCGCTCGGTCCGGATGATGACGCTCGTCCAGCCGCTCATTGACCCGACACTGCCAACCGAGATGTCGGCCGAGCGGCCGAGGAAGTCAGCGCACTCGTCGCACCCCTTGAGCGCGGCACCGTGGAAGTCCTTGACCGGCTCGTCAACGGCCAGCTCGCCGTCTCGGTACTCGACCATCATCCGGCCTCGTATGACGTCCATTTTTGAGACCCGGTCCAGATCGACGCCGCGCTTGTCGGCAACTCCCTCAGGGTGAGCGCCTCGTAGTCGAAGTTCTTGGTGCACATCAAGGCAATGGACAGTACGACCGCATCGACCCGGTGCGCTCCGGTCGGCCACCGGCGTGCCTGCATGGCTCGCAACCCCTGCACCTCGCACGGCGTGCCGACAACCGCGATGCGCGGCTTGGATGGCAGTGCGTAGCGCGAAAGGTCCAGTTCGGCCAACGCCATGGTCTGGTTGTAGAAGCTGCCCGAGGCGGCGCGGATCTCGTCGGCCGTCGTGGCAATGGTCGCAATGCCCTTCCATTGCTCGTCGGGATCTGCGCTCGGCTTGGATACGAGGGCGCCATCAATCTCGCCCGCAGCCAGGAGACCTATCAAGAGCGCGCTCACTGCACCGCCGTCTTGTACGTCGTCGATCTGTGCGCTCGCCCTCACCGCGTAGGAATCCACCACCGCACCGAGACCGTCCGCCGGGGGCCCGCCGCTGATCTTCCAGTAGGTGTCCGACGAGTCCGAGCGGACCTGGGCGGGCTGGACCTCGGCGTCCTCGCTCGTCTCGATCGTCGAGGGCGGCCAGAGGGCCTCGTAACGGAGGCCGCCCCGGGGGCAGAAATCCCAGCACAGCGAGCAACCGGTGCACATCTTGACCAGTTCGGGCAGGTTTGTGTCTTTGTCCACGCCGATGGAGTTCGAAGGGCACACAGCGACGCACGTACCGCACTGGATGCAACGGTCGGCATGGATCACACCCGCCTCGAGTTCCCAGAACCACACCTTGCCGGGGGGCTCGGCAATACCGTTCATCTGTTCTCTGATGCGGTAACGCTTCACGACGTCACCGCCTCGACGTTGCCGGCCAGCGTGGATCGCAGATCGTCGGGAGCTGTGCGCCGGGCCCACAGGTGGAAGGGCTCACCGGCCCGGTGCTCGTCCCGGTACCGGGAGACGACCCGGAGCAGGGCGTCGGGCACGCGGTCGACAGGCACGGCGCCGGCGACCCAGTCGATGAAGGCGGCGTCCGGTCCGAGCGACCCGCCCAGCCCGATATCCATAGCCTCTTCGATGTGCTCGTCAACGTGGGCGATGTCACCTCGGAAGCCAATGTCGGCGATCTGGGGTTGCGCGCACGATGCAGAGCAACCTGAGACATGCATGCGGATGACCCCGGCGTTGTCGCGAGGGCCCCTTCCGTTGTCCTCGGGCGAGAGCTGGGCGTCCAGAGCCCTCGCCCACTTGACGGCGCGCTCCTTGGTCTCGACAACGGCAAAGCGGCAGAACTCCGATCCCGTACATGCGACGACGCCCCGCTCGAAGGGACCGGGAAACGGCGAGTAGGTCTGCATCAGCGGCTCGGCCAGCAGGTCATCGAGCTTCGCCTCAGGCACGCCCGAGACGATAAAATTCTGGTCGGTGCCGATGCGGACGCCGCCGTCGCCGTACGTCTCCGCCAATCGCGCCAGCTCCACCAGCTCCAGGCCATGCATCCTTCCCACCGGAACGGAGCAGCCGACATAAAGCAGACCCGGCTGCTTCTGCGGATGCACGCCGACGTGGTCGCCTCTGAAGGCGGTGGTCAACTCCCGGCCAGCTGTCGTCAACGGAAAGTTCGTCCGCTCATCGAGTGCGGCCCGGAAGCCCTCGGGACCGAGCTCCTGGGCCAGGTAGCGCATCCGGGCCAGCCCGCGGTTCTCCCGGTTGCCCAATTCCCCGAAGGCCTGGGCGACTCCCCGGCACAGTTCGACGGCCTGGTCGGGCCGGATGAACACGTCGATGTCGGAGGCCATGCGCTCCCCATCTGAGAGGCCCCCACCGATCAAGACGTTGAAGCCGACCGTGCCATCTGCCAGCTCGGCCGGCCACAAGCCGATGTCATTGATCTCGACCCGCGCGCAGTCCTCCGTGCAGCCCGTGACGGCGATCTTGAACTTGCGCGGCAGGTTGGCGTACTCCCTGTTACCCGTGAAGAACGCCGAGATGGCCTGCGCCACCGGCAACGCCTCGACGACCTCGCTCGTGTCGATGCCCGACACGGGGCACGAGCAGACGTTGCGCGCCGAGTCCCCACACGCCTGGACCGTCGTCAACCCGACGTCCCAAAATCGCTGCCAGATGCGCGGCACATCCGCGATGCGAATCCAATGCAGCTGAATGTCCTGCCTCGTTGTGAGGTCTGCGTAGCGGTTGCCGAAAACGGGGCTGTCGTCGGGTCCCTCGGCGAAAGCGTCGGCCGCCACGCCAATCTCTCGGACCTGGGCAGCGGTCATGACTCCGCCCGGAATCTTGATGCGCATCATGAAGGCGTCCCCGCCCTGGCGCTGCGGGTACATCCCGACCCACTTGAGGCGCTCCACCTCGCCCGGAACCTTGGCGATGGAGTCGGGACCCTGCTTGGAGTACGTGTCGATGACCGCTTGGGCCACCTCAAAGGGATGCCGAGACAGCTTCAGCTGCTCGACGGGGTTGAGTTCGCCGATGTTCCGGTATGGCCTGATGAACTTCAGCCCGCGGTCACGCCGGCCGCGGAACTCCATCCCGTAGGGATTGTCCAGGTCACGCGGCACTAGACGTGCAGACCGCACTCGGACTTGTCGAGCCCCGACCAGCGGCCGGCGCGAGCATCCTCCCCCTCGGCCACCGGGCGCGTCGTTGGTGCGCACCCGATGGAGCGATAGCCCCTGGGGATGAGCGGGTGTACCGGCAGGCCATGGTCGGCGAGGTACGACTCAATGTCCCGATCGGTCCAGGTCGCCAGTGGGTTGACCTTCACCAGTCCGAATGAGTCGTCCCAGCTGACGATGGGGGCATCGGCGCGCGTCGGGCCGTCGGTTCGCTTGAGCGAGGTCAACCAGGCGCGCTTCCCGTCGAGGGCGCGCCGCAGGGGCTCAACCTTGCGGAACTGGCAGCACTGGGCGCTCCCGCAGGGATGGGCCGCGGCATCAGGGCCCGGCTTGGTGACCGTGAGGTTCAGTGCGTACCGCGCCCGCACCTCGTCGACGAAGGAGAGCGTCTCAGGAAAGTGAGCCTCGGTGTCCAAAAAAACGACTTCGACGGCCGGCGTCACCCTCGTGACCAGGTCGATGAGGACGATGTCCTCGAAAGAGGCGGCAAGGACGGTGGAATCTCCGAAGGTGTCGAAAGCCCAGCGGATCACGGCGCTGGCCGGTGCCGACTCGAAACCCTTGCTCACGACGGCAAGCTCGTCGGCACTCGAGGGCTGGTCGCTTACATAGGTCTCGGCCACCGATCCTCACCTTCTTTCAGAGGCGATCGGCCCGTTCCGGGTTCCGCCGCCGGCGCTTGACGCCCGTCCGAATGCAGGCTTTAGTATACATGACCAAAATGGTCAAGATTCGAAGAGGACCCATGGACACCGCCGCCGCCTTCCAATCCCCGCAGGACCGCCCCGACGTGGGACCGGCCGCGGACCGTGCCGGAGCATCAGTGACGGCCCTGGTCAGACCGGTCGAACACCCCTTGGGCCACCTCGATCTCCTGGAATCCCTTGCCATCTTCATCATCCGGGAAGTGGCGGCCGAGTCCGAGCGCCCCGTCCTGTTGTTCAGCGGTGGGAAGGATTCCGCAGTCCTCCTGCACCTCGCCTCCAAGGCGTTCAAGCCTGGAGGGATCCCATTTCCCGTCCTGCACGTGGACACCGGGCACAATTTCCCCGAGGTTCTGGCCTACCGCGATGCGCAGGTCGAAGCCGAGGGAGCCCGGCTGGTCGTTGCCCGGGTACAGGACTCCATCGACCAGGGAAGGGTGGCCGACCCGGGGCCCACCGCCTCGCGCAACCGCCTCCAGACCACGACACTGCTCGACGCCATCAACGTCCACGGCTTCGACGCTGCGTTCGGCGGAGCGCGGCGCGATGAGGACAAGGCGCGCGCCAAGGAGCGTGTCCTTTCCTTCCGCGATTCCTTCGGCCAGTGGGACCCCAAGGCGCAGCGCCCTGAGTTATGGCAGCTCTATCAAGGCAGCGTGCGGCCAGGCGAGCACCTGCGCGCCTTCCCGCTCTCGGACTGGACGGAACTCGACATCTGGCAGTACATCCGCCGTGAACGTATTGATCTGCCCTCCATCTACTACGCGCATGAGCGCGAGGTCGTTGAGCGCGACGGCATGCTGCTCGCGCTCAGCGAGTGGGTCACGCCCCAGGATCGCGAGGAGGTCCGCAAAGAGACCGTGCGTTTCCGCACGGTCGGCGACGCCACGTGCACCGGCGCCGTACGCTCGCACGCTGACACGGTTGAGGAGATCATTCACGAGATCTCGGCATCCCGGATCTCAGAACGAGGGGCGACCCGCGCCGACGACCGCTTTTCGGAGACAGCCATGGAGGACCGCAAACGCGAGGGGTACTTCTAGGCCCATGACCACATTGCCCGGCTCGCTGCCGGCCGGCAGCCCCGAGCTCGGCGCAGACACCATGGACCTCCTGCGGTTCGCGACCATCGGTTCGGTCGACGACGGGAAGAGCACGCTGATCGGTCGACTGCTCTTCGACACCCGACAGCTTTTCGACGATCAACTCAGGGCTATTGAGACGGCGTCGGAACGCCGCGGTCTCGGAGAGGTCGACCTTTCGTTTGTGACCGATGGCCTGCGCGCCGAGCGGGAACAGGGAATCACTATCGACGTCGCCTACCGTTACGCGGCGACGCCCCATCGGAAGTTCGTCATCGCCGACTGCCCAGGGCATGTGCAGTACACCCGGAACATGGCGACGGGCGCATCCACGGCCGACCTGGCGCTCGTTCTCGTCGACGCGACCTCCGGGCTGCGCGAACAGTCGCGGCGGCACATCTGCATCGCCGCGCTGCTCGGGGTCGACCAGCTCGTTGTCTGCGCCAACAAGATGGACCTCGTCGACTGGAATCGCTCCGCGTACCAGGGGATCGTGGACGAAATGGAGGCGTTGGCCCGCCGCCTCGGTATCTCATCGTGCATCGTGATCCCCATCTCGGCTCTCCACGGCGACAACGTGGTGACGCGCTCGGAGTCGGCCCCATGGTTCGACGGCCCCACGGTGCTCGACGCCCTGGAGTCGGCCCAGGCAGGTGGCTGGGCCGCGCAGCACGGCGTCAGCCGCGGCAGCGGCGCTCGCCTGCCTGTCCAGTGGGTCCTCCGTCAACCAGGCGGTGGACGCAACTACGCCGGCATGGTGAACGGTGGCCCGTTCCGCGTCGGCGATCCCGTGGTGGTGCTCCCGCAGGGCGCCCGCACGACGGTGCGTGCCATTGAGACGGCGGACGGTCCTCTCCAGCGCGCCGAGGTCGGCTTGTCGGTGTCGGTCCGCCTGGCAGACCACCTTGACGTATCCCGTGGTGACCTCATCGCTGCAGCAGAAGATGCTCCCGAAGTGACCGACAGCTTCGAAGCAACCGTGTGCTGGTTCCAGGACCGCCCACTTGCCGTGGGCGACCGCCTGAAAATCAAGCACACCACGCGGGTCACGCCCGTCGTCGTCGAGGGCATCACGGGTACCTTCGACGTCAACGAGCTGCGGATCACCGAAGCGAGTGAGCTACACGAGAACGACATAGGCATCGTAAAATTGCGGACCGCGACACCGCTGGTGGTCGATCCCTACGCGGCCGACCGCATCACAGGAAGCTTCGTGCTTATCGACGAACTCACCTTCGCCACCATCGCGGCGGGAATGGTCGGGCCTCCCCGGCTTCATGACTGAGCTTTCCAGGGACGTCGAGTCGTTTTACCCAGTGTCACTGAGCGTGTCGGGGCGCCCGTGTCTTGTCGTTGGCGGGGGTCCGGTGGCCGCCCGCAAGGCCCGCGCACTGCTGGAATGCGGGGCCTCGATCTCGGTGATCGCACCCGCGCTCAGTGGGGACATGGAGGCGCTTGTTCCTCGGCTGCACGCCGTCAAACGGCGGGAGTATCGCCGTGGCGAGGCGACCGCGTTCCGGCTCGTAATTACGGCCACTGGTCTCCCCGACGTCGACGGGGCCGTGTATGCCGACGCCGACGGCGCTGGCGTATGGGTCAATAGTGCTGATGACCCAGCCCACTGCTCCTTCATCCTTCCTGCGGTCCATCGTGAGGGCACAGTGACCGTATCGGTTTCGACCGGCGGCCTGAGTCCGGCGCTTGCCTCGTGGCTCCGAAGCCGCCTCGCCGCACAGTGTGGTGCGTGGCTCGGGACCTTGGCCCAATTGCTGAGTGAAGCGCGGCGGCGGCTCCAGGAGGAGGGAGTACGCAGCGACGCGGTCGACTGGACACAGATGCTGGACGGGCCCTTACCGGCGCTGGTCCAGGCCGGGAAGATCGACGAAGCCCGCCAAATGATTGCCTCTGCCACCCGTCAGTCGTAGGGACCGGCCACCAAGGTACCGATTTCGGGATGCGGTCAAAGGCCTTGAGCTGATGAACGGGTGGGCCTGCATGCACGAGTCCGGCGTTCTTCGCCGGATCGAAGGTGCCCACAGCGAGCTCAGGCAAGCCAGGCGAGTGTTAATACCTCTGCCAGAATCGCTCGCGAGCTTCGGAAGATATCGGAAGCGGTGTTAACACTCGCCTGTGGGCCCGAGAGCGATGTGGGGGGCCGCGCCTGGACAACCCCTAAGCAATTGTCGGCTCCGCCCTGACGTCTAGGCCTTTTACCCCTGTCGGGCCTCGCAGCCCTCGCGCATATTTGCCAGGTGCGTCCGCCAGGTCGCAGAGGGAAGCCGCGGCATCCGGAAGCCGTGGACCGGTTCCGAGGGGGTCGAATGAGACTGTCGAGCGCACGAGTGGCAGAGGATCGTCACGCAGCGACGCAGGCGGTGGAAAGGCCGTGAGCGGCCTCATCGACGTCCGGCGGACGGTCGCCTCCCTCCTGGCCGCGCTCATGTTGGCGGCAACGGTCGGGATCGTCTTCACCACCACGATCACACGATCGGCAGGCGCCGCCACGCCCTTCGCGTCTGGCCAAGTGTTCGCGTCCGTGGGCAACTCGACGGTCAGCGTCTACGACCCTGCATCGGGCAATCTCCTCAACTCTCTCGTCGACCACACCGGCGAGCCGTATACGGCGGGCACCACGTTCGACAGCAAGGGCGACCTCCTGGTGGCCGACGACACAAACGGTGAGATCAGCATCTTCAATCCCGACGGCTCGCTCAACACGCAGTGGAACAACGGCACATTCACATCGGGTTCGAACACCGGCAACGGGGTCTTCGCCTATGGGCTCTCGAATCCCCTCTCCTTGGTCTTCGACTCCTCGGGCAACCTCTACGTCGGGCAGCAGACAACTCCGTACATCGCCGAGTTCGCTCCCAACGGCACGCGTCTGCCCGATATCGGCCCACTTGCCACCCAGCTCTACGGCGCCGACTGGATTGACCTTTCGAGCGACCAGTGCACCTTCTACTACACCACCGAGGGGACGGACGTCCTGACCTACAACAAGTGCACAGGGACGCCTGGTACGCAGGGAGTGAACTTCAACAAAGTGCCGTTCCCCTCTTCGGACTCGTCGACGAACTTGCCGGTCAACGCGTTCGAGCTCAAGATCCTGGCGAATGGTGATGTTCTCGTGGCCGACTCCCACGCCGACCTCCTTCTCGACAGCAACGGCAATGTCATTCAGACCTACCCCTGCTCGTCGCTGCCCAGCTGCGGCGGTCAGCTCTTCGCCATCAGCGTTGACCCCAACGGCACCTCCTTCTGGACGGGTGACTCCGCCTCGGGCCAGATCTATGAGATCAACATCGTCACTGGCGCGCTCATAAAGACCATCTCTACCCATTCGGGCACCCTCTACGGCCTGTCCGTGAACAACCAGATCAACGTGGCCACCACCGGCACCACGGTGGCCGCGACCCCGACGACACTCGCCGTGCAGCCCGTCTCGGGCAACTTCTCCTCGCCGACGCCGGTGTCCGCCGTGCTCACCGATTCATCTACCGGGACTCCGATCAAGGGCGAGGTCGTCACCTTCACCTTGAACGGAACCGAAACATGCCAGGGGACCACGGATGCCAATGGGATGGCCACCTGTGTCATCACACCCGGGGAACCGTCCAGCTCCTACACGCTCACCGCGTCGTTCGCGGGCGACTCCTCCCAGTCGACGCCGGTCGGCTCGACCTCCAGCTCCAGCAACTTCACCGTGACCCAGGACACGAGCTCGCTGACCTACACCGGGCCGACCTCGGGTGTCAACGGCCAGCCCATCACGCTGTCGGGCACGCTCACCACGAACACCCCGAGTCCGGGCACGCCAGTGCCCACCAAGGTGGTGACATTCACCATCGGCTCAGGCTCGAGTGCGCAGTCCTGCAGCGGGACCACGGATGCCAGCGGGAACGCCAGCTGCATCATTTCCACCGTGAATCAGCCCGTGAGCAACGCGCCAATCACGACGAACTTCGGCGGCGACGTCTACGACACCCCGGTCACGACCACCACGCCAGCCACCGTCACCGAGCCCACCACCCTGACGGTTCACTCCGCCACGGGGGACTTCGCCGACGCCACCGTGGTGTCGGGCGTATTGACCGATACGCTCACCAACGCCCCCGTCGCAGGCGAGCCGGTCACCCTCACGCTCAACGGCCACGAGACATGCACTGCCACCACCGACGCCACCGGAACGGCTTCGTGCAGCCTCACGCCCGGTGAGGCCGCAGCGACCTACCCCCTGACCGGCGGCTTCGGCGGCGACTCCACGCGGCCGCTCCAGCTGATTGGGGCGAGCGGCAATTCCAACTTCGTCGTGACCCTGGAGGAGACGGCGCTCACTTACACCGGGCCCGCGACGGCCCAGAACGGACAGCCGCTCACACTCTCCGGCGTACTGACGACGGACGACCCGGCCCTCGGGACCAGCATCAACGGTCGGACCGTCGTCCTCACGCTCGGTACGGGCACCACGGCGCAGAGCTGCTCCGGTATCACCAACGCATCGGGCGTGGCGGCCTGCACAATCACAGTGGCAGGCCAGTCGCCGGGACCGATCCCGGTCAGCGCCAGCTTCGCCAGCGACGGGTACTACCTGGTGGCAAGCGCGGCTTCGACCGTCAACCTTCCTGAGGGGACACAATTGACCGTCACGGCGGCCAACGGCACCTATGAGGGTTCGACCCCGCTCACCGGCACCCTGATCAACACCTACACCAACCAGCCCGTGCCCAATGAGCCGGTGACCTTCACCGTGAACGGCGGCGCCCAGTCGTGCACGGCGCTGACGAACGCCCAAGGAGTCGCCTCCTGCCCGGTCACGCCGACCGAACCGCAGGGCAGCTACTCGCTCAGCGGGTCGTTCCCTGGCGACACGACGTCCATGCCGCAGCTCAACCCGAACAGTTCGTCGAGCACCGTCACGGTGACCCAGGCGCCGACGACCTTCGTCTACACCGGCACCACGTCGGTTACCAATGGACAATCGGCCACGCTCTCGGGCGTGCTGACGACCAGCCAGCCCTCCGCGGGTACCGATGTCTCTGGCCGCACGGTCACCCTGACTCTGGGATCCGGCACCTCGATGCAGAGCTGTACCGCGGTCACCAACGCCAGCGGCGCGGCGAGCTGCACCATCACCAGCGTCAACCAGAGCACCGGCACGACGGGGATCTCGGCCAGCTACGGAGGCGACCAGTTCTACTCGTCGTCCGCGACCTCATCGACGGCCTCGGTCCACACGCCGACCACCCTGACCGTAAACGCGGGGACGAGTGACTTCGCCGACGCGGGAACCGTCTCAGCCGTGCTCACGAACTCACTGACCGGGGCGGTGATCGCCGGTGAGTCGGTGACGCTGACGCTCAACGGGATCCAGTCGTGCACGGCCGTCACAAATGCCAGCGGTGTGGCGTCCTGCTCCGTGACACCGAACGAGCAGGCAGCCACCTACACCGTGACCGGATCGTTCGCCGGCGACACGACGAGGGCGCCCCAACTTCTGGCGAGCACCGGCTCGAACCACTATGTGGTCACCCTCGAGGAGACGGCCATCACCTACACCGGACCCTCTCTCGCCATCACTGGTTCGTCCTTCACCATGGCGGCCAACCTGACCACCGACGGCAGCCCGCTCGGCGGCCGGGCGGTCCTCATGACGCTGGGTTCGGGAACCAGCGCCCAGAGCTGCACGGGCACCACCAACGCGGCCGGGAACGCCAGCTGCACCATCGCAGCGGTGAAGCAGACCGCGGGGTCGGTGCCCATCGCGGTCACATTCACCGGCGACGCCTACTACCGGCCCGCCAGCGCCGCGGGCACCGAGACCACCGCCGCCGCACCCGATTCCGGCGGGTTCGTGATCGGCGACATTTCGGCTGGCACGCCGCCGTCGACCCTGCCCGCCTACTCGATGTCCAACGGCAACCAGGTGAACTTCTGGGGCGCCCAACTGTGGAAGACCAACCAATACAGTGGCGTCAACAGTGCGCCGGCGTCCATGAAGGGCTACATCGACAACGCACCGTCGATCCTCGGCTACCAGCCTGGCTATGGCTGCGGCCAGACCTGGACCTCGGACCCAGGCAACAGTTCGCACCCTCCGTCGACCATTCCGGTCAACATGGTCGTTGTCGTTTCCACCCACATCAACCAGTCGGGCTCCACCGAGTCTGGCGACATCAAACATGTCGTCGTGGTCTCGGTCGCTCCGGGATACGGTCCAGCACCGGGACACGGCGGGTACGGGAAGATCATCGCCTGGCTCTGTTGAGTGACCGTCGACGTGGCTGCGCAGCGGACACCCAGGTCCGGTGCGCAGATTCGGTCTCGGCTGAATGTTGGGAGTCCTTGGCGGGCTGAACACCGCCGCCGTCCAAGTGGACGATGCCCGCGCCGGCCCGTCAACACCGAGCCAATTGTCACTGCGTCACCGCGGCAACTAGTCCTTTAGCCCCTGTTGCCATTCACCTTCTGGCTTCATATTTGGATGCGAGAGGTGGGACCGCTCCGACGATGATTCACGCTCGGTTCACGAATGTGTTCGGTCCCATCGAACCGGAAGTGCAACACGGGATCACGGCATCTGGGAGCCGTGCAGTGCGAGGGGGCGGTAGTGAGACTGTCGGTTGCTCGAGCGCACACAGATGGGCACGGCCGCGGACCGACTCACCGCGCCGAGAGCCGGAACGAGTCAGCGCCTGGCTATGGCGCCGCGGTGCGACGTATGGCGCTTGGACTGTCTGTGGTCCTTCTCCTGGGCGCCATCGGACTCCTCTTCAGCCCCGCCAAGTCAGCAGGCGCCTCGGGGACGACCGCAACGACCGTCACCCAGTCGGGCCAGGTCTTCGCGTCGGTGGGAAATTCGACCGTCAACATCTACGACCCGACCTCGGGCAACCTCCTCAACGCTCTGGTCGACAACACGAGCGAGCCCTACACGGCCGGGAGCGCCTGGGATGCCAACGGGAACTTCTATGTCACCGACGACACCAACGGCACCATCAGCGAGTACTCGCCCTCCGGCGCGCCGCTGCCAACGTTCGCGTCCGGTCTGACGAACCCGCTGTCGCTGACCTTCGACAACGCAGGCAACCTCTACGTGGGTCAGCAAACGACGCCGTACATCGCAGTGTTCTCACCAAGTGGGCAGCGCCTGCCCGACATCGGACCGGTCGCCACCCAGCTCTACGGCGTTGACTGGATCGACCTCGCCAGCAACGAGTGCACCTTTTACTACACCACCGAGGGCACCAACATAATGACCTACAACAAGTGCACCAACACTCAGGGCCCGAACTTCAACAACGTGCCGTTTCCGTCCTCTGATTCATCGACAGGCCTGCCGGTCTCGGCCTTCGAGCTCAAGATTCTGGCCAACGGAGACGTCTTGGTGGCGGACTCCAACGCTGACCTCTTGCTCGACCCCAACGGAAACGTCATTCAGACCTATCCGTGCTCGTCCATGACCAACTGCGGCGGCCAGCTCTTCGCCATCAGCGTCGATCCCAGCGGCACTTCCTTCTGGACGGGCGATTCGGCCTCCGGCGACATCTACCAGGTCAACCTCGCCAGCGGGGCGCTCATGCAGACCATCGCGACACACTCGGGCACGCTCTACGGGCTTTCCGTCGCCAACCAGAAGGAGGTGGCGACGCCGCCTCAGACGACGACCACGACGCCGTCGACGCTCACGCTCCAACCCGTCACAAGTAACTTCTCCACGCCCACGCCGGTCTCGGCCACACTGGACAACCCGAGCACGGGTCAGCCGATCGTCAACGAACCCGTGACCTTCACCCTCAACGGGACAGAGTCGTGTACCGCCAACACCGACGTCACGGGAACCGCCACGTGCGTCATCACGCCTGGCGAACCCTCCAGCTCTTACACGCTGACCGCGTCCTTCGCGGGCGACGCCTCGACGTCGACGCCCATCGGCTCCAACAGCTCCTCGAGCAACTTCACGGTCACGCCTGACTCGAGCTCGCTGACCTACACCGGCCCGACGGCCGCCGTGAATGGGCAGCCCGTCACTCTCTCGGGCACGCTGACGACCGCCACGCCAACCGCGGGTACTCCCCTGCCCACCAAGGTCGTCACCTTCACGATCGGTACGGGGACAACGGCCCAGTCGTGCAACGCCACCACCGACGTCAGCGGGAACGTGAGCTGCACGATCGCCACCGTCAATCAACCGGCGACGTCCACGCCCATCACGGCCAACTTCGCGGGCGACACCTACGACACCACCGCAACCGCCACCAACACGCTGTCCGTGACGGAACCGACTGTCCTCACGGTGGCGCCTGCCACCGGTGACTACACCGACGCCACCACGGTGTCGGGTGTGCTGACCGACGGCATCACCAACGCCCCCATCGCGGGCGAGCCCGTGGTCCTCACCCTGAGCGGGACCGAGACCTGCACCGGAACCACGGACGCCACCGGAACGGCTTCGTGCAGCGTCACCCCGGGTGAGGCCGCGGCGTCCTATGCGCTCTCTGGGAATTTCGCCGGAGACAGCGCTCTACCGCTCCAGCTCATTCCGTCCTCCGGCATGTCGACCTTCGTGGTCACCCTGGAAGAGACCGGGATCACGTACACCGGGCCGACCTCCGTCTTCAACACGCAAAACCTCACGGTCTCGGGCGTCCTCACCGCGGACTCGGGTGCCACCCCGGTCGTGGGTCGCACGGTCTCTTTCGTTCTCGGAAGCGGGTCGAGTGCCCAGACATGCACCGGCACCACGACATCGACTGGCGCGGCGTCGTGCACCATCAACAATGTGAACCAAGTGGTCGGCCCGGTGCCGATCAGCGTCGGCTTCACCAGCGACGGTTACTACCAGTCGGCAGCGGCAACGGCGACCGTCCAGGTCGGCCCCGTGCAGGTGCCCACCGTCCTGACAGTGTCCCCGGCGACGAGTGACTACTCGGATGCCACCACGGTCTCGGCGACGCTGATCGACACGTACACGAACGCGGGGGCCGCCAACGAGCCGGTCACGCTCACGCTGAATGGGACCGAGTCGTGCAGCGGTGTCACCAACGCCAGCGGGGTCGTGTCCTGCTCCCTCACCCCGGGGGAACCGGCCGGGTCGTACAACCTCTCGGCATCGTTCGCCGGCGACACCACGCCGTGGCCCCACCTCGAGGCCAGCACGGGTTCCAACACCTTCGTGGTGACGCACGAGGAGACCGCCATCTCCTACACCGGAGCGACGAGCGCGACGAACGGCTCGTCGGCCACACTCTCGGGCGTGCTCACGACCGACTCGGGGACGAACCCCGTCGTCGGACGGAGCGTCGTCTTCATCCTCGGATCGGGCAGCTCCTCCCAGAGCTGCAGCGGCGACCACCAATGCCACGGGTGCGGCGTCCTGCGTGATCGCCAAGGTCAACCAGACGACCAGCCCCGTCCCGGTCACGGCCACCTTCGCCGGTGACACCTACTACGCACCGTCTAACACATCGTCCAGCGTCACCATCTCCACGCCGACCACCCTGACCGTCAGCGCGGGGACCGGCACCTACGGGCAGCCCACCACTTTGACCGGCACACTCACCAACTCCGTGACCGGCTCCCCGGTGAGCGGGCAGACACTGACACTGACCCTCAATGCCACCCAGTCGTGCACTGCGGTGACCAACGCGAACGGCAAGGCGTCGTGCAGTGTGACACCGAACGAGCCGGCCTCGACCTACACGGTGTCGGGGTCGTTTGCGGGTGGCACCAGCGCGACTCAGCTTCTGCCGAGCAGCGGGAAGAACTGCTTTGTCGTCAAGAAGGCGCCCACGTCGCTCACCTATAGCGGCCCAACGGGGACCTTCGAGGGGCAGACGCTCACCCTGACTTCGACCCTGACTTCCAACGGGGTGCCGATTGCCGGCCAGCCCGTCGTGATGACGCTCGGGAGCTACCGGTCCGCCCAGAGCTGCACAGGCATTACCAACTCGTCCGGCGTGGCCTCATGCACCCTCACGGCCAACCAGATCGACGGCAACGTGACGATCACGGTCTCGTACGGCGGGAACACCTACTACCAGTCATCGTCGGTGTCCTCCAGCGAGCACGTCGGCTGCGGGGGTGGCGATGGCGGCTACGTCGGCGGTGGCGGCGGTGGCCAAGGCGGGGGCGGGGGCGGACATGGTGGTAGTGGCGGCTGTGGTGGCTCCGGCGGTGGCGGACAAGGAGGTGGGTGTCGGCCGCCCGTTGGCGGTGGATGCCACTACTCCTAAACCGGCGCAGTCAGGCCGGCCTCCTGGGATCCAAGAGCGAGTGAGAGGGCGACTCCGAGAGGATTCGCCCTCTACTCGTCACGGTTGCGCCACCATGAGGACCGTCCCCGCCACCAGAAGGACGAGGGCAGCGGTGGCCGTTCGCGCCATGGACATGGCGTCCCTGTCGAGCGGTCCTGCGTCGGCGATCGTGCCGGTCTCCGTTTCGGCTGCCGCGAGGGCCGCTTGGAGCCGTCGCTCGGCCGGCCACATCACCCCCTCCGCCAAGACGGCGACCCCGACGAAGAGCGCCAGACCCGCCAGAACCCAGCCGTCGCCCAGCGCGTAGGTCCCGTGGCTCATGGCGAGGAGTGCGAAGCCGAAGACGGGGATGCCATAGACGAAGCGTCCGGCCCAGTTGAATCCCGGGCTGAAGTATCGCTGCAGCGGCTCGGGCACCGCTGCCGGTGATCGGAGGACTCGCCGCAGCCGGGTCGCCGTGGCGGCGGCGGTCGTCGTGGTGACGAGGCCAACGACGGCGCATCCCACATGGAGCAGCAGCACGACGTCGAAGGCGGCTCCGCCCGGCTGATGGTGCATGCCCGACATGTTCTCCTCTGTCCATGGAGCCCGAGTGATAAATCCCGCGACCCTGGCGCTTGCGCGGGTAGCAGAACCTGTACCGTAGGGGTGGAGGAAGAGCATGAAGGTATTCACGATGTTGGCGGTCCTGCCGGCGCCCGAAGGTGTGCCCAGGTGAACCAGTTGCGCCTCGACCCGTTGTCGGGCCGTTGGGTGGTCGTGAGTCCCGGCCGATCTGAACGGCCCTACTCGTTCGTCACCCGCTCCCTCTGGCTACCCGACTCACTCGGCCGACCTTGCCCGTTCTGCCCTGGCAACGAGGAGGACACGCCACCCGCTCTCGAGACCTATGGCCCGACCGGAGGCTGGCTCGTCCGGGTCGTACCCAACCTCTACCCTGCCTTCGAGGGCGACGAGCCCTTCGTGGTCGCCAACCGCGGCCCTGTCTTCACCCAGGCCTCTGCCGGCGGCATCCATGAGATCTTGATCTTCTCCCCCGAACATGACGCCACCTTGGGGCAGCTCAGTCAGGAGCAGGTCGAGCTCGTCATGGCAGCCCTGCGAGACCGCTTGGAGGAGCACGCCTCGCAGCCCAACCTCCGTTACACGCAGGCCATCGTGAACTCGGGCCGCGAGGCCGGTGCGTCGCTCGAACACCCGCATGGGCAGCTGCTGGGCATGTCGTTCATCCCGCGTGAGCTCGCCGAGGAACAGGCTCGCTTCGCCCGCTTCGTTGGATCGTGCCTCTTGTGCACGACGATCGAAGCAGAAGAAGACTCGACTGAGAGGGTGATCTACGCCAACGACCGTGTGGTGGTGGTCTGCCCGTTCTGGAGCGCGGTCCCCTACGAGATGCTGGTCATGCCCCGGGAGCACAATCCGCATCTGCACCGGAGCCCCACTGAGGACCTTCTCGCCGTTGGCGAGGCGATCCGGCGGACACTCCAGCAGCTGGCCGAGGCCGTGGGCGATGTGGCCTACAACATCGTCTTCCACTCCGCCCCTTACCGGGTCGGCGAGCCCTACCACTGGCACGCCCACATCTGGCCCAAGGCGACCACGACGGCCGGCTTCGAGTTGGGCACCGGGGTGGCCATCAATGTGATCTCACCCGAGGAGGCGGCCGAGACCCTCAAGGTCTCCGCCCTGGCGATCTAGGGTCTCGACGCCTCCCGCACGGAGCGGGCGAGTTCGAGGAACGACACCAGGCGGCGCACCAGGTCTCGATCGGGCCCAACCAGGCCACCGATGCCGGGGGTGCCCAGGTAGCCCGTCACAAAAGCACGGCGGTTCCGCGCCTCCCAGGCCTGGCCGAGCGCGGAAAGCCCGAGGCGTCCGGCCGGATCTCGCTCCGCCGCCGCCGCGGTGCTGGCGTGATGCATCGACCACAGTAGATCGGCCACGTCGGCCAAAGGGGTGCGGCGCCCCGGCGATTTCCCCGCGGCGACCACGCCACCCGGCGAGCAGTCGCTGACCACCCACCCCTGATCTGTCCGAGCGGTACGCCCCAAATGGAAGTCGCCGTGCGTCCGGATCACAGGAAGTCTCGCATCGGACTCACGGAGCCATTTGACGAGGTCGGCCACGCCCGGCGCATCGAAGAGCGACGGATCTGCCGCAGCGATCTCCGCTTCGGCCTCGTCGAGCCAAGCCGCAACCGGCTCGTGGTGGCGCAGAAAGGCGCGGTCGAGGGCGAGGTGCATCCGGGCGGCCATGGTGCCCAGCGCACGGGCTTCAGCACCGAAATCGCCGCCGGCCGCTTCAGGCGCGCCACCCGATGCGTAGAAGTCCCGCAGGGACGTGAGGGCGAGGGCCCAGCCACTGGAGCGGTCCGCCAACGGCTCCTGTACCACGCCGAGGTCACGCCCCTCCCAAACCCAACGCACCAGCGGCGCGGCCACATGGTTGAATCCCGCTTCGTCCAGCCCGACCATCAAGTCGACGTCGGGCCGCGTCGCGTCGTCGAGCCACGGGAACACCATGAGGTCGCCCCGATCGCCGCAGTCGATCACGGTGGCGTCGTCATCGTCACGGAGCACGGCGACCGGTCCAGGGCGCGTCTCGACCCCGCGCACCTTGGCCAGCACCAAGGGCGCCAGCTGTGCGTCGCGCAACGCGTCGGTGCACACCGCGAGTCCGTGGTCGTCATCGAGCAGACCGAGGGCAGCTTCTTCGCCGGAGCGCAGGAAGTGCGGCTCGTCGCCGACGGCGCGCAGTCCGGCCACCACATGGGCCCGGCGGTCCCCTACCCGGGCGACAATGTCGACGAGGCCCGGCCGGCCCGTCAGCAGCACCTCGGAGCGCTCGATGTCGATCTCGGCCTCCAGAGGGATCCGGCGCTGCCCCAGCCACGCCTCAATCAGCGTGCGCAGCGCCTGGTCGCGCTCTGCGGTCATTCCTGGACTGGCCTGTCCTCGGGCGCCAGGTCGAACCACAAGAAGCCGTAGGGCGGCAGCGTGATCGTGTACGGCTCCTCGGTGATGACCGGGAAGGGGACGCGCCCGAGCACCTCATACGGAGTTGAACCCGCCCATTTGGCCAGCGCGAGCTCGGCCGGTTGAGCGAAGCGGCTCAGGTTGTGCACGCACAGCACCGCCTGGTGCCGGTACACCACCTCGTCGCCCTCGCTCTCGTTCCCGGCGGGGACGGTACGGGCCAGCACCGTCGAGCGGCCCCAGTCCAACGCGCCGTCAACAGAGGGACTCACCGACGGACTCGTCGAGGCAGAGCCGCTCAGGATGTCGGCCACCTCGCCCGAGCGCATGTAGGCCAGAACGGAGGGGTTGGCACACGGAAGGACCTCCATCTCACCGACCCCCATGACCGGCAGCGCGCGCCGCTCGTTCAGCATCCGCCGTAGCCAGTGCAGGAACGATCCCTGGTTTCGCAACTGCGCTTCCACGTTGAGGGCGCTGAAACCGTAGACGGGATCCATAAGGGGTGGCAGGTAGAGCTGTGCGAAGTCCGCCTGCGAAAAGCCACCGTTGCGGTCGGGCGACCACTGCATCGGCGTGCGTACCGAGTCCCGGTCTCCGAGGTAGATGTTGTCACCCATGAGCAGTTCGTCTCCGTAGTAGATCACGGGGCTGCCGGGCAGGGACAAGATCAGGGCATAGAGCAGTTCAGCGGTGCGTCGGTCGTTGTCCAGTAGCGGGGCCAGCCGGCGCCCGATGCCCATGTGGCGCTTCATCCTCGGGTCCTTGGCGTACTCGGCTATCAGGTAGTCCCGCTCCTCGTCGCTCACCTGTTCGAGCGTGAGCTCGTCGTGGTTGCGCAGGAAGATGGCCCACTGGCAGGCGTCGTTGATGACGGGGGTCTGGGCAAGGATCTCGGTGATCGGGTAGCGCTGCTCCCTGCGGACAGCCATGAACAGCCTTGGCATGAGAGGGAAGTGGAAGCACAGGTGGCACTCGTCCCCGTCACCGAAGTAATCGGCAACGTCGCTCGGCCACCCGTTCGCCTCGGCGAGGAGGATCCGCCCTGGATAGTCGGCTTCGATCTGCTTGCGCATGCGCCTGATGAACGCGTGCGTCTCGGGCAGGTGCTCGCCCGAGGTCCCGTCGCGCTGGTACAGGTAGGGCACGGCATCGAGCCGGAACCCGTCGAAGCCGAGATCGAGCCAGAACTTGACGAGGTCGATCATCGTGTCCGCGACCTCGGGGTTCTCGTAGTTGAGATCCGGTTGGTGGTGGTAGAAGCGGTGCCAGTAGTACTGCTGGCGGGTGTCGTCCCAGGTCCAGTTGGAACGCTCGACGTCGGTGAACACGACGCGGGCGTCCGGCCACTTCTGATCGTCGTCGTTCCAGACGTACCAGTCCGCCTTCGCGTTGTCCCTCGAGGAGCGCGACTCAATGAACCAAGGGTGTTCGTCGCTGGTGTGGTTCATGACGAGGTCGGCGATCACCCGGATCCCCCGGCGGTGGGCGTCCTCCAGGAAGGCGACCAGGTCGCTGATGCTCCCGTAGTCCGGGTGGACGTTGAAGAAGTCGCTGATGTCGTAGCCGCCGTCGCGAAACGGTGACGGGTAGAACGGCAGCATCCAGATGCAGTCGATACCCAGCCACTCCATGTAGTCCAACTTTTCCCGCAGGCCTCGGAGGTCGCCGGTGCCGTCATTGTTGGCGTCGAAGTAGCCCCGGATGAGTACCTCGTAGAACACGGCGTGCTGGAACCAGCGCGCCGAGGGATCAAAGGCGCCATCGCCGGAGTTGACCGGAATCGGAGGTGAGCTCAAGAGGTCACCGTCCGACAAACGTCGCTTTTCCGGGGCCGTTCTCCATGAACGACGCTATGCCTCGAGACGCGTCCTCGGTCCCGGCGGCGGCAACGAATGCGCCCTGCTCAATGGCCAGCCCGTCCGCCAGCGTGCCATCGAGCCCGTGGTCCACCGCTGCCTTGGCCAGGCCGTGGGCGACCAGAGGGCCGGCGGCCAGTTCTGCCGCCCAGTTCAAGGCGGCCTCGAGGACTTCGTCGGGCGCCACGACGCGGTTGACGAGGCCGATCGACTGCGCCTCCTCCGCTCGGACCTGCCGGCCGGTCAAGATCAACTCCTTGGCCCGCGACGGCCCGATGAGGCGCGGCAGGCGCTGCGTACCCCCGCCGCCCGGGATCACGCCGAGCAGGACCTCGGGCAAGCCGAAACGGGCGTCTTCAGCGCAGACACGGAAGTCGCACGCCAGCGCGAGCTCGAGGCCGCCCCCGAGGGCATATCCGTTTACGGCAGCGATTGTGGCTCGGGGGAGACCGGCCAGCGCGCCGAGAGCGCGCGTGAAGTTGGCCCCCACCGACTCTGCCCGGCCCTCCTCCAGGTCGACGATCTCGGCTCCGGCGGCGAAGATCCGCCTGCCGCCCCAGAGCACCACTGCACCGGGCAGCTCGTCATGCATCGCCGTCGCTGCGGCGTGCAATTGTTCGAGCACCGTGCCCGAGAGCGCATTCGCCTTGGGCCGGTCGAGACGGATGAGCGCCACGCTGTCGAGTCGCCGCTCGACAGTGACGAAGGTCTCAGTCATCGATGCACCGTACCCGACGTCTCAACCGGCCAGGAGGCGGTCGGCGGCCTGGTACGGATCGAGCTCGCCGGCCGCGAGGGCCTTGACGGCCGTGGCGAATTCCTCCCCCGCGGTCAGCTCGTGAATGCGGGCATGCGAGCGGGCCAAGAGGACCCGGCGCAGCTCCTCCGCCAGGCGATCGGACCGCCGCACCGCCAGCAGGCCCGCGTTCTGTTGATGGTGCCGGTGCCGTGCCACGGCGCGCCAGAGCTCAGCGACGCCGTCGCCGGACGTTGCCGTCGTGTCGACGATCTCGGGGCGCCACGAGCCGGGCCGGGACAGGTCGAGCATCTGTTCGAGGTCGCGGCGCGCTTCGCGCACCCCCGGCCGGTCGGCCTTGTTGATCACGAACACGTCGGCAACCTCGAGCAGGCCCGCCTTGCTGGCCTGCATCGAGTCGCCCCAGCCGGGCGTGACGACCACCACCGTGGAATCGGCGGCCGACGCGATCTCGACCTCCATCTGCCCGACGCCGACGGTCTCGACGATGACCACCGGGATGCCGGCCGCGCCGAACAGGCGGACGGCATCGGGCACAGCGAGCGAGAGGCCGCCGAGGTGGCCCCTGGTCGCCATCGACCTGATAAAGACGCTCGGGTCGAGCGCATGCTGACTCATGCGGACGCGATCGCCCAGGATGGCGCCCCCACTGAACGGTGAGGTCGGGTCGACGGCGAGCACTCCGATCTGGGGAACCGGTTCGGGTGGCTCGGGCCACCCGCCTCGGGCCTGCGAGATGAGCCCGTCCGTCAGGGTCGACTTGCCTGCGCCGGGGGCGCCGGTGAGGCCGACCGTGTAGGGGACATCCGACCGGTACGCGAGGCGAGCAACCGCGGTCGCGCTGTCGCCGCCGCGCTCGATGTAGGACAACAGCCGCGCCAGAGCCACGCGGTCACCGTCTTGCGCCAGTTCGAGCAGCGTCGCCGGGTCCGAGGGCAGTGACGGGCTCACCGCTGGCTCACGGTGGCTCCGAGCGAGCAGAGCGCGCCCGGCAGGTCCTGGTAGCCCCGTCCGATATGGTGAGCTCCGCTCACCACCGTCTCCCCCTCCGCGACGAGCCCGGCCAGCACCAGGGCGACGCCGGCACGGATGTCGGCGCGCGGACTGGCGCCCCGGAGAGCTGCGGCACGCCGCGCACGACGGCATGGTGACCCTCCGTCCGTATGTCGGCGCCCATTCGGCGCAACTGCTCGACGTAGCGAAAGCGCCCGGAGAAGAGGTTCTCCGTGAGGATTCCCACCCCGTCGGAGACGGTGAGCATCGCCACCAGCAGGGGGCTGTAGTCGGTGGCCACCCCTGGATACGGGAGGGTCGCAACGTCCGCGGCCACCAATCGTCGGTGCGCGCTGGCCCGCAGCCCATGGGGCCCCATCTCCGTGTCCACTCCCATCTGGTTGACCTTGCGCAGGATCATCTCCATGTGTTCGGGTCGGGCGTCCGCGATCGTGACTTCACCGCCCGCCATCCCGACGGCGGCCAAGTAGGTCGCAGCCACCACACGGTCCGACAGGACCGTGTGGTGCGTCGGCCGAAGTTCGTCGACCCCTTCGACCTCGATGCGCGAGGTACCAGCCCCGCGCACGACGGCGCCCATGTCGCACAACATGGAGGCCAGGTCGGCTACCTCGGGCTCCTTGGCGGCGTTTTCGATCACCGTGGTGCCCTTGGCGAGGACAGCCGCCATGAGCAGGTTGTCGGTTGCGGTGTGGCTGGGGTACTCCAGGACCACCCGGGTTCCCACCAGCCGGCCACCAGGCACCGTGCCGTGCACCTCGCCGTGGGAGGCCTCGAAGCGGGCACCCATGGCACTGAGCCCGCTGATGTGGAAATCGATGGGCCGGTCGCCGAAGTCGTCCCCGCCCGGCAAGGGCACCCGTACGGCGCCACAGCGGGCAAGGAGGAGACCGAGGACCACGACCGACGCCCGCATGCGCTCGAAATGCTCGTAGGGGCCAGCAGGGACAAGGTCCCTGACTGGGGGTGTGGTCACCGCCACATCTCCGTTGTCGAGACGGGCAACATCTGCCCCGATGGCGCGCAACACGTTGGCCATAGTGTCCACGTCGTCGATGCGAGGCACGTTGGAGAGCACCGTGCAACCCTCGGCGAGGAGGCAGCCCACCATGAGCTTGAGGGCTGAATTCTTCGCTCCGCCTGCGCTAACGGTGCCCGCAAGTGGTCCGTTGGGCTCGACCACGATCTGGTCCACGACCTCAAGTATCGCCGCTGGCGGACCGCCCGGCCGGCAACCACCGATCCGAGACCCACTAGGGTCAAAGCCGTGGTGACGTCACGCCAAGCCCCCGACCGGAACCTCGCCATGGATCTGGTCCGCACGACCGAGGCGGCCGCCATGGCCGCGAGTCGTTGGATGGGTCGGGGAGACAAAATCGGCGCCGACGCCGCTGCCGTCGAAGCCATGCGGACGGTCCTCTCGAGCGTCCCCATGGACGGGATCGTTGTCATCGGCGAGGGCGAGAAGGACAACGCGCCCATGCTGTTCAACGGCGAGAAGATCGGTGACGGCACGCCCCCGCTGACTGACATCGCAGTGGATCCCATCGACGGCACCACGTTGACGGCCCAGGGGCGCGGGGGCGCCCTTGCGGTGATCGCCGTGGCCGAGCGCGGTGCCATGTTCGACCCGGGGCCGTGCGTCTATATGGAAAAGCTGGCCGTTGGGCCCCGGGCCAAGGGAGCTTGCGATATCCGGCGCACGCCGACGGAGAACCTTCACGCCCTGTCGGAGGCCCTGGGGCGCCCGGTGCGCGACCTGACCGCGGTCATCTTGGACCGGCCGCGCCATGAGCACTTGATCGCCGAGGTGCGGGCGACCGGAGCCCGGATCCGGCTGATCACCGACGGCGACGTGGCCGGTGCTATTGCCACCGGCTGGCCCGGTGCGGGCACCGACATCCTCTTTGGTATCGGGGGGACGCCCGAGGGCGTCCTCGCTGCGGCGGCGCTCAAGTGCATGGGGGCGGAGATCCAGGGGAGGCTCCACCCCCGCAACGAAGCGGAGCGGACGGCCGCCATCGAGGCCGGCTACGCCCTCGACGCTGTCCTCACCACCGACGACCTCGTGCAGGGCAACAACGCCTTCTTCGCGGCCACCGGCATTACCGACGGCGAGCTCCTTCAGGGCGTCCAGTACCACGAGTTCGGTGCGACGACGCAGTCGCTGGTGATGCGCTCCAAGTCTGGGACGCTGCGCAAGATCGACGCCAGCCACGCCCTGGCCAAGCTGGCCGAGTTCAGCTCGATCTCGTTCGGCTGAGGGCGGGCCGGCTGCGGGCCGCTGGCCGGCCTACCCGTTGTCCGCCGCGACAGTGAGCCGTAAGTCGGCACGGGCGAGCGCCTTTTCCGCCTCCTGCAAGGCCAGTTCTGGTCGCCCGGCACCGTCTTCACCCTCGGCCGAGGGCGCCCGGCCTGAGCTGAGCTCGGCCACCCGCTGGTCCGCCGCCTCCTTGGCCCGCTCGGCCCGGGGCACGTCGATGTCCTCGGCCAGCTCGGCGACGCCGGCCAGCACCGTCACCCGGGTGGACATGCCCGGCAGCGGCCCGTCGCCCTCGGCCAAACCATCGGCGGCGCCGGGGCTCGTGTCGACCTGGAGGAACCCCCCGTGGACGGCCAGTCGTTGCATGCTGCCATCCGGCTGCTCTACCTTGACCAGGCAGGGCGCGACATCGGCAATGAGCGCGGTGTGACCGTCGAGCACGGTCATGTCACCGACCGACGTGGTCAGGACGACCGCCGACGCGCCACCGGCAACCAACGCTTGCTCGGGTGTCACCACCTCGACGCCGAAGACACCATCTGGCACTAGCCGGCCTCCTCCTCGAGGGTCTTGGCCTTGGCCAAAACGGACTCGACGCCACCGACGTTGAGGAAGGCCTGCTCGGGAATGTTGTCGAGATCCCCGTTGACGAGCGCCTCGAACGACTCGACGGTTTCTTCGATGGGCACGAAGATCCCTGGCACTCCGGTGAACACCTCGGCCACGAAGAAGGGCTGGGACAGGTATCGCTGGATCTTGCGGGCCCGGGTCACCGTCACCCTGTCCTCCTCGGAGAGCTCGTCCATGCCGAGGATGGCGATGATGTCCTGCAGCTCCTTGTAGCGCTGCAGGACCTCCTGCACGCGTCGGGCCACCGCGTAGTGCCGTTCCCCCACAATCTCGGGGGCCAGGATGTTCGATGTCGATGCCAGCGGGTCCACTGCCGGGTAGATCCCCAGGGCCGCGATCTGGCGGGAGAGCTCGGTCGTGGCGTCGAGGTGGGTGAACGTGGTGAACGGGGCGGGATCCGTGTAGTCGTCGGCCGGCACGTAAACCGCCTGCAGCGAGGTGATCGACTTCCCCTTGGTGGAGGTGATGCGCTCCTGGAGCTCGCCCATCTCGTCGGCCAGGGTGGGCTGGTAGCCCACGGCCGAGGGCATGCGCCCGAGCAGCGTCGAGACCTCCGACCCCGCCTGGACGAAGCGGAAGATGTTGTCAATGAAGAGCAGCACGTCCTGGTTCTGCACGTCCCGGAAGTACTCGGCCATCGTGAGCGCGGCCAGACCGACCCGCAGGCGGACGCCCGGAGGCTCGTCCATCTGGCCGTAGACAAGAGCTGCCTTGTCGATGACCCCGGACTCCTGCATCTCGAGCCACATGTCGGTGCCCTCGCGGGTGCGCTCGCCGACGCCGGCGAACACCGAGACGCCACCATGCTGCTGGGCCACCCGGTGGATCATCTCCTGGATGATGACGGTCTTGCCCACCCCGGCGCCGCCGAAGAGGCCGATCTTTCCACCCTGGACGTAGGGCTCGAGCAGGTCGATGACCTTGATGCCAGTCTCGAACATCAACGACCTCGGCTCGAGCTGGTCGAAGGCCGGCGCGCTGCGGTGGATCTCCCAGTAGTCGTCGACGCCCTCGATCGAATCGGTGTCCAGAGGCTTGCCCAGGACGTTGAACACATGGCCCAGGACGGCGTTGCCGACGGGGACGGTGATTCCCCGGCCCAGGTTGCGCACCCGGGCGCCGCGGACGAGCCCGTCGGTCTGCTGCATACAGATGCAGCGCACCCGGCCGTCACCGATCTGCTGGGCGACCTCAGCCGTGACGATGCTGGAGACGCCTTCGAGCTCGATGGTGAACTCGACGGCGTGGTTGATCTCGGGCAAGGCGTGCGGCGGGAACTCCACGTCGATGACGGGGCCGGCGATGGCGACGACCCGGCCGTCCTCGAGCGAGCCCGCCGGGGCGGTGTCCTGGGTTGCCTCTGTGGTGGTCATTGTTGTCAAGCTCCCTTCGACTGGCGGAGCGCCTCGGCACCACCGACGATTTCCATGATCTCTGTGGTGATGGCGTCCTGACGGGCGCGGTTCATCACCCGGGTGAGGGTGCGGACCAGCTCGTCCGCATTGTCGGTTGCCGCCGCCATGGCGCGCTGTTGGGCCGTGAAGAACGCTGCCGAGCCCTCCAAGAGCGCGGCGAAGATCTCCGACTCCGTGGCGCGGGGCGCCAACTCGGCCAGCAGTGTCTCGCCGTCGGGCTCGAACTCGGTATAACCGCCCGCGCCGCCTGTACCGCCCGTGCCGGGCAGGTCGTCGATCCCGCCGTCGGGACGCACCTGGTCGGTAGGGAGCGGCATGGGAAGGAGCTGCATGGTCTCGACGCGTTGCGTTCCAGCCGAGACGTAGCGGGTCGAGACGAGCTGGAGCAGGTCAAGCTCGCCGTCCAAGAACGGCGCCGTCACCACTGCGGCGATGTCACGAGCGTCGACGAACTCGGGTCGGTCGGCCATGCCAGTGAAGGACCGCGCCACGTCGATGCCGCGGTAGCGGAAGTAAGGCGGGGCCTTCTTGCCGATGCTCCACAACGTGACCTCGACGTTGGTGCGCCGGTACTCTGCGACCAGCCGCTCGGTCGCCCGCAGCACACCGGAGTTGTAAGAGCCAGCCAGGCCGCGATCGCCCACGATGGCCACGATGCCGACCCGTTCGGGCGACTCCGGGGTGCCGAGCATCTTCGCCGCCACAGTCGGATCATCCTCCACCACCGCGCGCAGGATGCGCTGCATCCCGTCCCGATACGGCTGGTTGGCCGCGATCCTCCCTGTGGCGCGCACGATGCGCGAGGCCGCGATCAGCTCCATGGCCTTGGTGATCTTCCTCGTGGACTGCACCGAGCGAATACGGCGGCGCAGGACGCGCTCTTGGCCTCCGGCCATGGGTCAGTCGACCTTCCCCGTATCGAAGCCCTCGAGGAACTTGGTGAGGCCCGTGTCGAGTTCGTCCGTCGTCGGGCATCGTGCCCGTGCTGCGAATGTGCTCGAGGACCTCGGGGGAGTTCCCCTTGAAGTACTCGACGAGCTCCGTTGCGAACCGCTGCACTTCGCTCACGGGCACGCTGTCGGTCCACCCGTTGGTCCCCGCGTAAATGACGAGGACCTGCTCATCGACCGGAACCGGCTGGTTCTGGGGCTGCTTGAGAAGTTCGGTCAGGCGGTAGCCGCGGTCGAGCTGGGCCTGGGACACCCTGTCGAGTTCGGAACCGAAGGTCGCGAACGCCTCGAGCTCGCGGAACTGGGCCAGGTCGAGCTTGAGCGTCCCTGAGACCTGCTTCATAGCCTTCACCTGTGCCGCGCTGCCCACCCGGCTCACCGAGTTCCCGACATTGATGGCGGGGCGAATACCGGAGTTGAACAGGTCCGATTCGAGGAAGACCTGCCCGTCGGTGATGGAGATCACGTTGGTCGGGATGTAGGCCGAGATGTCGCCGGCCTTGGTCTCGATGATGGGAAGGGCGGTCAGGGACCCCCCACCCAGGGCGTCGGAGAGTTTGGCCGCACGCTCGAGCAGCCGGGAGTGCAGGTAGAACACGTCACCCGGATAGGCCTCACGTCCCGGCGGCCGGCGCAGAAGGAGGGAGACCGACCGGTAGGCCTCGGCCTGCTTGGACAGGTCGTCGTAGACGATGAGGGCGTGCTCGCCGTGTTCCATCCAATGCTGGCCCATGGCGCACCCGGCGTAGGGAGCGAGGTACTTGAACGGGGCGGGCTCACCGGCCGACGCCACCACGACGACCGTGTACTCGAGGGCGTGGTGTTCTTCGAGCGTGGCCACCGTCTGGGCCACCGAGGAGTTCTTCTGCCCGATGGCGACGTAGATGCACTTCACGCCCTGGCCGGCCTGGTTCAGGATCGTGTCGACGGCGACGGTGGTCTTCCCCGTCTTGCGGTCGCCGATGATCAGCTCGCGCTGTCCCCTCCCGATGGGCGTCATCGCGTCGATGGCCTTGATTCCGGTCTGCAGCGGCTCGCTGACGGGCTGCCGGCCGACGATGCCCGGAGCCTGTACCTCCATGCGACGCGACTCAGTGCTGTTGATGGGGCCCTTGCCGTCGATCGGTTCCCCGAGGGCGTTCACCACTCGGCCCAGCAACTCGTCGCCGACTGGCACGGTCTGGATCCGACCGGTCGCCTTGACCGTCTGCTCCTCTTCGAGGGTGTCGACCTCGCCCAGGACGACCGCACCGATCGTTTCTTCGTCAAGGTTGAGGGCCAGGCCCAACGTGCCGTCTTCGAACTCGAGCAATTCGTTGACCGCGGCACCGGGCAGGCCCGACACCCGGGCGATCCCGTCGCCGACCTCGACGATCCGACCGATCTGTTCCGTGCCGACCGCCGGGGTGTACTCCACCACGTGGCGCTCCAGCGCCGCGGTGATCTCACCGGCGTCGATCGTCAGCTCTGCCATCAAACTGCTCCCTCTGTCGTCGTTCCACGAGGCCGGTCCGTCCCAGCGCCGAACACCTTGTCGTCCCATCCGCCCGGCACCAAGTGCTCGCGCAGTGCGTCGAGGCGCCCCCGGGCGCTGGCATCCACCTGGAGGTCACCGATCTGGATCACCGCGCCGCTGAGCAGCGACGGGTCGATAACCACCTGCAACTCGACCGGTGACCCGGCCAGTGCGGTCAGCGAATCCGAGAGGTCAGCCTGCTGGGCATCGTCGACGGTCGCGGCCGCCCGCACCCGGGCGATCCGCCAGCCTCGCGCGGCTGCCGTCTGCTCCACCAGCCAGTCCAGCGTGCCAACGACGTCGCGGGCACGCCCACCGGCGATGACGTAGCGCGCCAACGCCAGGGTGCCCAGTTGCACCTTGCCCTCGAGCAGCTCGGTCACCAGGCCCTGCCGGACCTCCACCGGAAGGTCGCGGTCGACCAGTGCGCTCCGGAGTGCGGGTGTCGACTCGACGATCCGGGCGAATCGGAACAACTCGTCCTCCATGTTCTCGAGTTCGCCGGTCGACATCGTCTCAAACACCGCCTGGGCGTACCCTCCGACTCGTTTGCGAGCCTGCAGGAGGCTGAGCGGTGGCTCGGGCTCGTGTACGCCCTCGGCGACGCGCGAATGCCCGGAGGGCCAACCAGGTGAGCGCGGCCACCGTTTCGGGGGCAGACACCACCGAGGTGGCGAAGGCGGCAGCCCGTCGAGCGGCTCCGGACACCTTGCCCTCCAGCAGGTCGCGCATCACCGCACCGCGCACCGCGCCCGATACCGCAGTGTCCTGGAGGGCGGCCTCCAGTGCGGGCGTGGCCCGCACGAGGCGCTCAATCGCTTCGAGCTCTGCCGCTACCGCCGGCAGTTGCGCGGTGTCGACCGACTCCAACACGGCCGCGGCATAGCCCTGGAGCGTCGGGTTCACGGGCGCGCTCCGGCGCCGCTGGCGGCTGCCTCGGCATCGGCTCTCAGTGCGGCCACGGCTTCCTCAATCAGGTCGCGGTGGGCCTCGTAGTTGACCTCTCGCCCAATGATCCGCTCGACAACCTCGAGCACGATCTCGCCCATCCGCGCGGCGGCCTCGTCGATGGCACGCTGCCGGGCCAGCACCACTTCTGCTGCAGCGCTGTTCACGATCCGCTCGTACTCGGTCTGCGCGTTGGCCTGGGCATTCGGCGCGCACCTGCTCGGCGGTGCGGTTGGCTTGTGCCACGATCTCACGGGCCTGGTGCCGTGCCTCCTCGAGGGCCTGGCGTCGCTCTTCGTCGGCCTTCGCTGCGTCAGCCTTGGCTGCATCAGCCGCTTCCAACTCGCTCCTGATCAGCTCGGCCCGGGCGTCGAGGGCCTTCTTGAGCGGTGGCAGGACGTACTTGGCCACAATCGCCAGGACGATCAGGAAGCTCGAAGAACTCGACGAACAAGGTCGAGTTGGGGATCAGGAAGTTGCTGTCTGCAATGGGCATATTGGTCTCTGTCTGTGCGTGAGTTTCGATCGCCCGGCGCCGTCGCCGGGCGTCCTCCCGCCGGCCTACTTCTTGTACAGCGAGAAGATGAAGAGCGCGGTGAAGGCCAGGTTGATGAAGTACATGGCCTCGACCAGACCCACGGTCAGGAACATGATGGTGAACAGCCGGCCCTGTGCCTCGGGCTGCCGGGCGACGCCATTGATGGTCGCGCTACCCGCCAAACCGTCACCGACGGCGGCACCGATGGCTCCTCCGCCCAGCGCCAGGCCGCCTCCGACCATGGCTCCGGCCAACTGGATGGCCTGTGCCGTTGTGTCTGCCATGTGCTTGCTCTCCTTACTGTTTTAGATACGACTAGTGATCGGCCGAGACCGTCGCGATGGACGGGGTCTCTTGGTAGAAGTCCATGCCGTAGTGCTTCTCGAATTCCCCTTCGTCCTCCGCCTCGTGCTCGGCGTGTTCGGTACTCATGGCCACGTCGAAGTAGAGGATGGTCAGCAAGGCGAAGATGAAGGCCTGGATCGCCCCGATGCCGAGGTCGAACAATTTCCAGACGGGGTTGACGATGAGTACGAGCACGTTGCCGACCGGGATGGCCCCGAGCTTCCACACTCCGAGGTAGGCGATCAGCGACAGCATCAACGTGCCCGAGAGGAGGTTGCCGAAGAGACGGAGGGCCAGGGTGATCGGCTTGGCGATCTCCTCCACCAGGTTGATGAAGAGGTTGAACGGCATCAGGTAGATCGGGAAGGGCTGAATCAGGTAGTGCCGGAAGTACCCCGACGATCCCCCGGGTCCGGACGGCGGCGATCTGGACCAGGACGATGACGAAGAGCGACATGGCCAGCGGGAGATTTATGTCGGCGTTCGGCGGGGCCAAGAAGTCGAAGCGCGCTCCGATGCCCAGCACGGTGAAGCTGTTGCAGACGAAGATAAAGAGGAAGAGTCCGGCGGCGAGCGGGATGACCGAGGCACCCCGGGGACCGATGGTTCCCTCGACCTGCCTGGTCAGCGCGCTGATCCCGACCTCCCAGGCCGCCTGGAGCCGGCGCGGCACGCCACTCGTGATCTGGCGGTGCAACGCGATGGCGATCGCGGCGCACACGACGAGCGCGGCACCCGTGGCCCACACCGTGTCCATGTTGAGCGTGAACGGCCCGAACTTTTGTACGACGTGGTCGCCCACCGTGATGTTGTTGGCGGCGAGGAGTGTGATGTGCGAGAGCACGTCTAGCCCTCCCCGTCGTCGTCGTGGAGGGTGAACGAGGCCGAGGCGGCGTCGAGCATGCCGCCAACCCCACCGTGGCCCATCTTGAACATGGAGCGGGCGACGTTGATCAGAAGGAGGAGCTGGAAGGCAGCGAGGCCTGCCATCACACCGAGGCCGAGCGCGAACGAGAGGAAGAGCAGGCCCAGCGCGACGACGGAGATGGCGGCGAGACGCATCGTGGTGTTCGCGGCGAGAGGACGGCGGTGACTCTCGTCGGGCCGGGCTCCTTGCTTGGCCACCGACCTCTGAATAAGGCGGAAGTTGACGATCCCCAAACCGAGGCCGATGGCGAGCCCGAGTGCGGTGAGGGGCGCATTGAGAAGGAGACAGACAACCATGCCGATGATCCCGAAGATGACCGCGCTCATCACGGTGCGGCGTGAGACCCGCAGCAGGTCGGGCAGGGCGAAATTGGCGAACATCAGCGGGCCCCTCGCGGGAGTCCCAGACCGGCATGGGCGGCCATGACGGGCGTCACGTGTACTTGCGCAGCTCCTTGTAGCCGATCATGACGGCCGCGATGATCCCGAAGGCGAGCCCGGCGAAGGCGAGCCATGGCGCCGTGCCGAGCGCCACGTCCAAGAAGTACCCGCCGGCACCGGCGATGACCACGCTGAGCGCACAGGCCGTGCCGACCCAGAAGAAATCGCCCAGTCCGGGACTCCGCGGCGATGGCTCCGCCGCCTCCCCTGACGCGCCCGACAGCGGCACAGGGCTCGGCGCCCCGGGTTGCTTGACCTCGTCGTTCACCCGAACGGGCGCGCACGACGAGGCTCACTTGACCACGCATACGACTTCTGCCCCTTTATGCGGTGCGTGGCGCGCCGGAGTCCGTCGTCCGCGAAGCCGCGATGGCGGCGTCGGACGAGGCGAGGTGGACGGGGTACACAGGCCTCATCATCGCATCTGGGCCCAGATGGCGTCCAAACGGTCACGAGGGGAACCGGACCACCTCAGTGACCCGCTGGACATCCTGCTGGGGGACTGGGATTTCTTGGTCGCTTCCCCCGTCCTCGTCCTCCCCGAGGCCCCGGCGCAGGCCAGGGTGGAAGAAGGTGTAGAGACCCACGCCCAGGGCCGCCGCTCCAATGGGGATGAAGGCGTTGACCTGGTGCACGAAGAGGGGGAAGAGGAGGAAGCTGGAGAGAATCGCCGTCCAGGCCCACAGGATGATGACGCTCCTGCGGGGCCCGTGGCCGAGGTTAAGCAGGCGGTGATGGATGTGCTCCTTGTCGGGGGTGTCGAATCCCTTCCCCCGCGCCGTCCGCCTGACGAAGGCGAACGCCATATCGACCAGGGGCACCCCCAGGATCAGCAGCGGAATGAACAGGGGTGCGAAGAAGAAGTAGGTCACGCCACTGATGGGCACGGCCGTGGGTACCCGACCGCCGATCACCATCGTCGACGCGGCCATGAGCAGCCCGAGAAAGTGCGCGCCCGCGTCACCCATGAAGATCCGGGCGGGGTTGAAGTTGAAGGGGAGAAAGCCCAGGCAGATCCCACATGCGATCACCGCCACCAAGGGTCCGATGTTGTCGCTCGGCAGCAGGCCAAGGCCCATGAGGCGGATCCCGTAGAGCGCGAGGGCGCCCCCGCCGATCGCGACCACCCCGGCGGCAAGGCCGTCGAGCCCGTCGATCAGGTTGACCGCGTTGGTGAGCGCGATGACCCAGGCGGCGGTGATGAGCGGGATGATCCCGGGCGTAAGGACGAAAAACCCGGCGAGCGGAATCTTGAGCTCGTACATGGTCACGCCGCTGAAGTACAGGATGCTGGCGGCCAGGACCTGACCGGCCATCTTGGCGGGGGCAGACATGTCCCGCACGTCGTCGATCAGCCCGACGGCGAACATCGCGCCGGCGGCCAGCACGACCCCGGTGATCTCCGGAGAGTCCTGGAAGACAGGGCGCAGCTGCGGTGTGGCCGCCGCGCCCAGCACGGCCACGAGGAATCCCAGGAACATGGCGGCGCCGCCCCCATACGGGATCGGCTTGGTGTGCACGCTGCGCTCGCCGGGATGAGAGACATAGCCCACCCGGACCGCAAAGCGCTTGGCGGGAATCGTCAAGGCGGCCGTCGCCGCTGCGGCGATGACCAGGACCAGGCCGTACCAGCCGATGTTGGGCACCCTCTAGCCCAGGAGATCGGGATACGGCGGGAAGGCGCCGCATAACGCAGCAACCTCCGACCGCACCGCGGCGATCTCCCCCTCGTCGGTGCGGGCCTTGAGTGTGCGCACGATCAGATCGGCCACAACCTGCATCTCTGCGGGGCCCATGCCCGCCGTTGTCTCGGCGGCCGTGCCGAGGCGCAGGCCCGACGTCAGGAAAGGCGAGCGGGGGTCGTCGGGGATCGTGTTGCGGTTGCACGTGATCCCGGCCCGGTCCAGGACCTCTTGCGCCTCCTTGCCCGTGAGCTCCGCGTCGAAGGGCTGCAGGTCCACGAGCAGCATGTGGTTGTCGGTGCCGCCGGAGACGAGGCGAAATCCATGCCCGGCCAGCGCATCGGCGAGTGCCGCCGCATTGGCGACCACCTGGGCGGCGTACCGTCCGAATTCCGGCCGGGCCGCCTCCGCGAAGGCCACCGCCTTGGCCGCAATGACGTGCTCGAGCGGGCCACCCTGGAGACCCGGGAACACCGCACTGTCAATCCGCTTGGCCAACGTCGTGCCCGCACAGGATGGCTCCACCGCGCGGGCCGCGCAGCGTCTTGTGAGTCGTCAAGGTGACGACGTCGGCCACTCCCACCGGACTCGGGTGCACCCCACCCGCGATGAGACCCGCCGGGTGGGCGGCGTCGAACATGAAAAGCGCGCCCACCGAGTCGGCGATCTCGCGGAAGGGCGCTGGATCAATGACGCGGGCGTAAGCCGTCGAGCCCGCCACAAGCAGCGCAGGCTTCTCCGTCTTGGCCAGGTGGGCCACCTGGTCGAAATCGATGACCTCGCCCGGGTTCGACTCGTCCTGCGACTGGGGCGTGACCCCATAGGACACGAAGCGCCAGAACTTCGACACGATGGAGGCAGGCGACCCGTGCGTCAGGTGGCCGCCGTGGTCGAGTCGCATGGCCAGGATGGTCGCTCCCGGTTCGACGAGCGCCTGGTAAGCGGCGAGGTTGGCGTTCGCCCCGGCGTGCGGCTGCACGTTGGCGTGCTCGGCTCCGAACAGCGCCGTGGCGCGGGAGCGGGCCAGGTCCTCGACCTCGTCGATGATCCCATTGCCGCCGTAGTAACGGCGTCCCGGGTAGCCCTCGCTGTACTTGTTCGTCAACACCGAGCCCGAAGCGGCGAGCACCGCGGCCGAGGTGAAGTTCTCCGAGGCGATCAGCTGCAGGGTCGTCTGCTGGCGATTGAGCTCTTGGCCGATGAGGCCGGCGACCTCGGGATCGGCGGCTAGCGCCGTCTCGTAACTACTCATGACGTCCCCTCCGGAATCTGGTGGACGAGCTCCCGGTCGAGGCCCGCCAGCTTCTCGAGTCGTAGGTCGTGGCGCCCGTGCTCTTCGGACGCGCGTCAGGAAGGCGGCCAACGCGTCGACCGCCACGACGGCACCAGTCGTCCGGGCGCCCAGGCAGATCACGTTGGCGTGGTTGTGACGCCGAGCCAGCGTCGCCGTCGACACGTCGTGGACCACTGCGGCCCGCACACCGGGAATCTTATTGGCCGCCATGGCGACGCCGTTGCCGGTCCCGCAGACGCAGACACCGAGATCGGCCGACCCGCCGGCCACGGCCCGGCCCACCGCCGCCCCGCAATCGGGATAGTCGACGGCCGCGCCCCGTTCGTCCGTCCCGTGATCGTCCACGTCGTGGCCCAACGCGGCCACTTCTGCCTTCAGGATCTCCTTGAGGTCGTACCCGGCGTGATCCGAGCCCACGGCGACACGCATGGGCATCGAGTCTACCGGTGTGTCCAGGAGCCCTCTGGGCCGAAACCGGTACGCTGCCCGGTCCATGGCCCTCGACCCGCGTACCCCCGTCGTCGTGGGTGTCGGGCAGGTCATGACGCAGCCCCACGCCGGGTTGGAACCTGCCCAGCGTCCCGAACCACTCGACCTGATGACGGCCGCAGTGGAAGCTGCGGCGGAGGACTGCGGTGGGGTCGCGGCCGGCGGAAGCGCCCCATCGGGTCGCGCCCTGATCCGACGGGCGGACAGCATCCGGGTCGTCATGCCGTTGGGGTGGCGCTCGCTCAACCCGGCCCTGCTCGTCGCTGAGCGCCTGGGCTTCGGGAAGGGCCACGAACCCGCGCAGCTGATGCTCTCGGCCGTCGGCGGCAACGCCCCGCAGGCCCTCATGCACGACGCGTGCCTGTCGATCAGTCGGGGTGACCTCGACGTCGTCCTCATCACCGGAGCGGAGGCCATGTACGCCCGCACCCAGGCGCGCCGCCACGGGTCGTGGCTCGAGTGGGCGAGCCAGCCCGAGGGGACGCCGCTTCCTGTCCCTTTCGGGGTGGAGAAGGCGGGCGCAACAGAGCTCGAGATGGAACGCGGCGTGATCCTCCCCGTCCATGCCTATCCCCTGTTCGAGAACGCCCTCCGCGCCGCCAACGGATGGACGCTCGACGAGCACTCCGAGCACATCGGGGCATTGTGGTCGCGCTTCAGCCAGGTGGCCGCGGGCAATCCGCAGGCCTGGATTCGCACTCCCCGCACAGCCGACGAGATCATGCGCCCGACGCCAGACAACCGGATGGTCTCATTCCCCTACCCCAAGCTCTGCACCGCCAACATGCAAGTCGACCAGGGAGCCGCCTCCATCGTGTGTTCGGTCGAGGCGGCCCGCGCCGCAGGGGTACCCGAGGAGCGCTGGGTCTTCCCGCTGGCCGGCGCGGATGCCAACGACCACTGGTTCATCTCGCAGCGTGCCGAACTGCACCGCTCCCCCGCTATCAGGCTGGCGGGCGCCGCCGCGCTCGCGCAGGCCGGACTCGGCATCGACGACTTCGCCTTCGTCGACCTCTACTCCTGCTTTCCGATCGTGGTCCAAATGGCCGCGGCCGAACTCGGGCTTGCCGTCGACGATGAGTCCCGGCCACTCACGCTGACGGGCGGCCTCACCTTCGGCGGGGGGCCGGGGAACAACTATTCCTCTCACGGCCTCGCCCGTGCCGTCGGCGCGCTGCGTGCCGCGCCGGGCACGGCGGCACTCGTCACCGGCCTCGGCTGGTATGCCACCAAGCACTCCATTGGGGTCTACGCGTCGCAGCCGCCCGCGCACGGCGGCGCCCGGCCGTTCGCCTGGCGCAACGTCCAGTCCGAGGTCGACGCCCTCCCCGAGTGCCCCGTGGATCCCGAGGCCACCGGGTCCGTGCGCGTCGAGACCTACACAGTGACCTTCGACCGCGAGGGCACGCCCGAGCGAGGAATCATCGCCTGCCGGACCGCGGGCGGGAGCCGGGCCTGGGGCAATGTCACCGACCACGACGCCTTGACATTGCTGTGCACCGAGGAGGGCATCGGCCGCACGGGAGTGCTCGCAAAAGACGGGGACCTGGTGCTCGACGGCTAGAGCGACGCAGGGCCGTACCCGACGCCTCCGACTCGCACGAGCATCGGTGAGCGCGACGGCTCACCGGGTCATATAGTTAGATCCATCTAACTATATGACCCGCTCGTATCACGGCCGGGAGCGGAGGGGCAGGCAGCCATGGCGCACGACCTTGTGGTCAGGGGTGGCCACCTAGCCGACGGCCGGGGCGGCCCGCCCCGAGCGGCCGATGTCGCAATCGACGCTGAGACCATTGTCGCCGTTGGTTCCGTGACCACACGGGGCCGCGAGGAGATCGACGCCGCCGGCCTGCTCGTGACACCAGGATTCGTCGACATCCACACGCACTACGACGGACAGGCCACGTGGGACTCCCACCTCGCACCGTCGAGCTGGCATGGGGTAACGACGGCCGTCATGGGCAACTGTGGCGTCGGCTTCGCACCGGTGCGGCCCGACGCCCACGACCGTCTCATCTCCCTCATGGAAGGAGTGGAGGACATTCCCGGCGCTGTCCTCGACGAGGGGATCGAGTGGCAGTGGGAGAGCTTCAGCGAGTATCTCGACGCGGTCGAGCGTCGCCCCCACGACATTGACCTTTGCGCCCAGCTCCCCCACGGCGCGCTGCGCCTCTATGTCATGGGGGAGCGAGCCGCCCGCCTCGAAGAGGCGACGGAGGAGGACGCGACGGCCATGCGACGCCTCACAACCGAGGCGATGAAGGCCGGAGCGGTCGGCTTCTCGACATCACGGACCTTGAATCATCGGACCGCGGCAGGCGACCCGACGCCCTCCCTCCGGGCGGGGGCGGACGAGCTCGAGGCGATCGCGCTCGGTGTATCGGACGCCGGCCACGGGGTGGTCGAGCTGATCTCGGACTTCTGGCCTGATCCTGACGCCGAATTCGCCATGATCCGCCGCCTCGTCGAGTTGACCGGGTGCCCCCTGTCAGTGTCGCTGGCCCAGAGCCACCAGCGGCCGGACGCGTGGCGTCACCTGTTGGCGCAGATTCAGCAGGCGGCCGCCGACGGGTTGCCGATCCGCGGCCAGGTGGCGCCCCGGCCGATCGGGTTGCTGCTGGGACTGCAGTCGTCCTTCCACCCCTTTTCGGGCCACCCCGCGTTCCGAGAGGTCGCCGGACAGTCGCTGGACGCGCAGGTACGTGCACTGCACGATCCCGAGTTCAGGGCTCGACTCCGCAGCGGCGAGCGTCCCGATGGGCCCGGGCGCCGTCTCGTCGACCCCGGCCGCATGTATCCCCTCGGCGACGTGCCCGACTATGAGCCCGCTCCCGAGAAGAGCGTGCAGCGGTTGGCCGAGGCGCGCGGCGTCGACCCCGACGATCTGACCATCGACCTGCTGGCCGAAAACGGCGGCCGCAACTTCATCTTCGTCCCGTTCTCCAACTACGCCGACGGCGACTTGGACGCGTGCGGCGAGATGCTCGCCCATCCCGACACGCTCATGGGGCTGGGCGACGGGGGTGCCCACGTGGGCATCATCTCCGACGCGAGCTTTCCCACCTACGCACTGAGCCACTGGGCCCGCGATCGCGCGCACGGCCGCATGGATGTGGGCTGGGTGGTGGGGCAGCTCACGAGCGCGACGGCCCAAGCCGTCGGACTCACCGACCGCGGCGTGGTCGCTGAAGGCATGCGGGCGGACCTCAACGTGATCGACTTCGACCACCTCCGCTGCGAGGTGCCCGTCATGGCCTACGACCTGCCGGCCGGCGGCAAGCGTCTGCTGCAGCGCTCCCGGGGCTATCGAGCGACCATCGTCGGAGGGGAGATCACCTATCGCGATGGTGAGCCGACGGGCGCGCTGCCCGGGCGGCTGGTGCGCGGGGGGCGGCGTGCTGCCGCGACCGGGGCACCGTGAACGTCGAAGGGAGGCGTCGTATGGACACCACCGAACTCCACGTGCTCGAACCGGCAGCCGAGTGGCGCTCCGCCGACGTTGCCGAACCCGAGGCATGGACGCTGCGGCTCAGCGCCCAGGACCATGTCGAGCTCGACGCTGCACTGGCATCGGCCAAGTCCAAGAGCACCGATCCCCTCGAACTCGAACGGGACGACTTTCCACTCGACGCCCTGGCCGCCAAGCTCGACGGCGTTGTCGACAACCTCTTGAATGGCCGTGGCTTCGCGCGCATCGCCACGCTGGACTCCCAGCGCTACGGCGACGAGGATCTCACGTTGCTCTACTGGGGCATTGGTTTGCATCTGGGCGAGCCCTGGGCGCAGAACAAGTACGGGCACGTGCTGGGCGACGTTACCGATCAAGGAAAGACCGTCGACGATCCAACCGTGCGTGGCAACGAGCTCGGCGGCATCGCCCTCGACTATCACACCGACGGCTCCGACCTCGTGGGTCTGCTGTGTCTACGCACGGCCCGCAGCGGAGGGCTTTCCTGCGTCGCCAACGCGGTGGCGATCCACAACCATCTCGTACGCGAGTGCCCCGATCTGGCTGCCGCACTCTACGAACCGCTGCCCTACGACACCCGCGGTGAGCAGGCCGAGGGCGCGCATGCCTTCTACAGCGTGCCGGGGTTCACCGAGCATGGCGGCCGGCTCTTCGTCCGCTTCATCCCCCAGTACATCCTCGCCTCGCAACGCCACGCCGATGCGCCGCGGCTCAGCCCGATGGCCCGCGAGGCCATCGCCACGGTCTCCGCCATGGCCAACGACCCCGACTTCAACGTGTACATGGATCTGCAACCAGGCGAGATGCAGTTCATCAACAACTACCACGTGCTCCACGGCCGTACCTCCTACGAGGACGACGTCGCCCACGGCTACAAGCGGCACTTGAAGCGGCTCTGGCTGGCCACCCACGTGTTGACCGACCGACCCGCTCATTTCGCCGCCCTCGGGCGCCGCAGCCACTGGGAGGCGCGGCGTTCGGTGAGCACCCTGCGTCCGGTCGAACGGTAGGCGGCGCGTCAGCCCGTCGGACTCGACGTTCTCAGAACTCTAAACAAGTTCGTGAATGGTTTTGGGAGACGTCGTACGTCGTGCCCCCTCCGGAGCGGACCACACCTCAGCGCACCGCAGCGCACCGCAACGCAGCACTAGTGCACCGCTCCCGAGAGCCCGCCGGGGGCGCTCTCCAGGAACTCTAAACGCAGCTGTGCATAGTTCCAGAAGAACCGTGGCGCACGTCGCAACCGCGGCGACGCGGATACCGGCCTGAGGCGTAGGCGGTCACCCCCGCTCTGACTTCTTCTGGCGAGCAAAGAGCCGCCGACGGGTGCTCATGAGCAGCGTTCCCTCAATGAAAGAGGACGGCAGCGCCCCCTCGCGGAGGACCCTGATCGGCGACACCGTCGCGTCCACCAGTGTCGGGAGTGCCCCGTCGCGGCGTCCTCCGTTGATTACCAGCGCCACGCCGGACGCGTCGAACGCGTGGGCGACCTCGGCCGGCTCGCTAAAGCTGAGGGGCACGGTGCGCCAGGGACCCAGCTCGCGGCAGAGCCGGCGGAGCGCCCGGCCTTCGGGCATACCCACGACGACTGCCCAGGCGCCCGGCTCTGCCTCAATGCCCGTCCTCGCCGGGGTCGATCGGGGCGTCCACCCAGGGCACGAACACCTCGACCGGACCGGGCCAACACCGCTCGAGCAGCTGGCCAACCTCATCAGTCCAGCCCGACGTCAGCTTCCGGAAGGCGTCGATATGGCCGACCGCGTAGTGCGGGCCGTCGGGGTCTGCCGCCAGCTCCACCAGCCGCCTCTCGGCGTCGGGAGCGCCGGCACGCACGGCCAGGCAGTAGCCGCCAACCGCGGGGACGGCGATGACCGAACCGGCCGCCAGGGCGTCTGCCACCTCGCGCGCGCCGGCACTCACCAGAGGCGGCCGGGTCTCGCCCGCGTCCGTCGTCGCCCCGCCCTCGGTGCCCGCGATTCCTGGCCCTCCTCAGACTCGCCCGCCTGGTCCCCGTCCGCCATCACCCGGCCGCCATCACCCGGCCGCCATCACGCGGCCGCCCGGGCGACGAGCGCGCGGCCGGCCGCTCAGGTCGGGCTCGACCCACACGTCGTCGTACCCGAGGCACCGCGCGAGCCGTGCCGCGGGGTCGGCCTGCCCGGGCGCCAGCTCCACGACCACAGTGCCCGGCCGCGCGAGCCAGAGCCGGCATTGCTCGAGCAGGGCCTCCACATCGGCCAAGCCGCGGGTGCCGTCACTGGCCGTCCCGGCGACGAGGGCCTGCCGGGGCTCGGACCGCACCTCGGGCGCCAGCCCCGCCCACTCCTCTTCGGACACGTAAGGCGGGTTGGCGACGACCAGGTCGATGGCGCCGCGCGCGCTCCTCGGGAAGGGCCTCGAGCCAGTTCCCCTCGACGAGCTCCACGGGTGGCCAGTCGGCGTGGCACCGGCGCAGCGCCACCAGGTTGGCCGACGCCACCACCAAGGCACCGGCACTCGCATCGATGGCCCAGACCTCCCGGAGGACACCCGCACCCAGCTCGGTCGCCAGCGCCAGCGCAATGGCACCGCTGCCCGTCCCGGCGTCGACGGCGACGAGGCCCCGGCGGCGCGCGTCGCCAGCCTCGTGGAGCCGGCGACCCTCGGCCAGCGCCACCTCGACCACCTGCTCGGTCTCGGGTCTCGGGATCAGCACGCGCGGGTCGACCAGGAGGTCGAGGTGGCGAAAGGACCAGTGGCCGAAGACGTACTGCAGCGGCTCCCCCGCCGCCCGGCGGGCTGCCATCCGGCGCGCCATCGTCACCGCGCCCGCCGGCAGAACGTCTCGGTCGGTGGCACAGCCCGGCCACGCCGGCACCGACGAGCACCTCGTCGACGATGAAACGGGCTTCGTGCCGCGCCCCGCCGCAGCCCAGCGGTCAGCTCGTCGGTGAGCTCACCGCGCGTCACGGCCCGACGTCCTCCTCGCCCCCCAGCTGGCGGCCCCGCTTGTCGGCCATCAGCGCGTCGGTCAGCTCGGTGAGGTCGCCCGCCAGCACCTGGTCGAGCTTGTAGAGGGTCAGGTTGATCCGGTGGTCCGTGACCCGATTCTCCTTGAAATTGTAGGTACGGATCTTGTCGGTGCGGCTCCCGGCGCCGACCTGGCCGCGCCGTTGGGCCGACATCTCTGCGGCCTGGCGGTCCTGCTCGGCCTTCAGCAGGCGGGCCCGCAGCACCACCATGGCCTTGGCCCGGTTCTGAATCTGGCTCTTCTCGTCCTGCATGGCGACGACCGTTCCGGTCGGGAGGTGCGTGATGCGCACCGCCGAGTCGGTCGTGTTCACGGACTGCCCACCGGGGCCGGTCGAGCGGTAGACATCGATCTTGAGGTCGTTGGGGTCGATGTCGATCTCGACCTCGGCGGCCTCCGGAAGCACCGTCACCGTGGCGGTGGAGGTGTGGATCCTGCCCTTGGCCTCGGTGACGGGCACCCGCTGCACGCGGTGCGTGCCCCCCTCGTGCTCGAGGCGGAGATAGGCGTCGGGACCCTTGACGAGGAAGACCGCCTCGTTGATCCCGTCCTTGTCCGACGCGTCCTCCGAGAGGATCTCCACCTTCCACTTCCGCATTGCGGCGTAGCGCAGGTACATCTCGTAGAGGTTGCGGGCGAAGAGGTTAGCCTCGTCACCACCGACGGCGCCGCGGATCTCCATGATGACGTTGCGGCCCTCGTTGGGGTCCTTGGGGAGGAGCAGTGCCTGGATGCGCCCCTCAAGCGAGTTCACCCGCGCCTCTGCGTCGTCAACCTCGTGGCGCATGCAGCTCGCGCTCGTCGCCCGAGGTCTCGGTCAGCATCTCGCGGGCGGTGGTCACGTCCTCGCTCGCCGACGTCAGGTCGCGCCAGGCGCGGACGATCTCCCCCAGCTCCTTGTGGCGGCGCGACAGGTCGCGCAGGCGATCCGCGTCGCTGAGGGTCGCCGGGTCGGCCAGCTCGGCCTCGACGGCGTTGTACTCCGCCTCGAGCGCGGCCATCCGGTCGTCGAACATGGCTCTCCGTTGCGCTCCTGGCTGGGCCGGCGGCGCCGCGCCGCCGTCTACCCCGCCGAGGTCAGTCCTGCGCCGCCGGCGCGGCCTTGGCCTTCGCCTTGCCCTTGCGCTCGCCGTAGCGCCGCTGGAAGCGCTCCACCCGTCCTCCGGAGTCGACCAGCTTCTGCTTGCCGGTGAAGAAGGGGTGGCACTCGTTGCACAGCTCGACGTGGAGATCGGCCTTGGTCGAGTGCGTCGTGAAGGTGTTGCCGCACGAGCACTTGACCGTTGCCTCTACGTAGTCGGGGTGAATGTCGGTCTTCATGATGTCTCCAATGTCGAACGGGTCGGACCAGTCTAGGGGCGTCGGCGGATCGGTCACCCGCTGCGACGCCGTGGGATCAGGTGCCGGGGCCCTTGGCGATCTCGGCCAGGAACTCGTCGTTGCTCGACGTGGTCCGGATCTTGTCCATGAGCAACTCCAACCCGGCGGCGTCCTTGCCGTCGCTCGCCAGCGCGTTGAGCACCCGGCGCAGCTTCCAGACCTGCTGGAGCTGGCCCCGCTCGAAGAGGAGCTCCTCGTGGCGGGTGGAGCTGGCGTTGACGTCGATGGCCGGGTAGAGGCGGCGCTCCGACAGCCGGCGGTCGAGGCGGAGCTCCATGTTGCCGGTGCCCTTGAACTCTTCGAAGATCACCTCGTCCATCTTGGATCCCGTCTCCACCAACGCGGAGGCCAGGATCGTCAGCGAGCCGCCCTCCTCGACGTTGCGCGCCGGCGCCGAAGAACTTCTTGGGCGGGTAGAGCGCTCCCGAGTCGACACCACCGGACATGATGCGGCCCGTCGCCGGGGCGGCCAGGTTGTAGGCGCGGGCCAGGCGGGTGATGCCATCGAGGATGATGACGACGTCGCGGCCCATCTCGACGAGCCGCTTGGCCCGCTCGATCGCCAGCTCGGCCACCTGCGTGTGCTCGTCGGAGGGGCGATCGAAGGTGGAGGCGATGACCTCGCCCTTGACCGAGCGGCGCATGTCGGTCACCTCTTCGGGGCGCTCGTCGACGAGGAGCACCATCAGGTGCACGTCGGGGTTGTTGGCCTCGATCGAGTGGGCGATCTGCTTCATCACCGTCGTCTTGCCGGCCTTGGGCGGCGAGACGATCATGCCGCGCTGTCCCTTGCCGATGGGCGACAGCAGATCCACGATCCGGGCCGTCAGGTTGTCCTTGTCCCCCGGCATCTCGAGGTTGAGCCGCGAGTCGGGGAACAGCGGCGTGAGGTCCTCGAAGCGAGGCCGGTTGTGGGCCGCCTCGGGTTCGAGGCCCGACACCGAGTCGATGCGGAGCAGCGCCGGGTACTTCTCGTTGTTCGACGCCGGGCCGGCACGCGCCCTCGATGTAGTCGCCGCGCCGCAACGCGAAGCGGCGGGCCTGGCTGATGGAGACGTAGACGTCCTTGGGCGAGGGCAGGTACCCGTCGCAGCGCAAGAAGCCGTAGCCCTCGTCGCGCAGGTCGAGCATCCCCTTCACCTCGACGAGCTCGCCCGAGTAGGGCTGCTCCTGGCCGCCGCCCTGGAGTTCGCCGCCCTGGCTGCCGCCGGTGCGCTCGCGGCCGCGGCGCCGGCGACTGCGCCGGTTGCCGACATCGCCGTCGGGCTGGTTGCGGTTCTGATTGTTCTGGTTGTTCTGGTTCTGGCGGTTCCGGTTTCCCTGTTGGTCTGCCCTGGTGCTGCCCGTTCTGGCGCGCCGGAGCGGGATCGGCGCCGTCGGCCAGCTCGGGCGGCTCGACGAACACGGCGGGCCCGGAGTCGCCGACGCCGGCCGCCTCCGTCGTCGTTGCGCTCACCGGGGCGGTGGCCTCACCCACGGACACCGCGTCGTCGCCATCGGCTCCGCGCTCGTCCGCGCCGGAGGCGAGGGCGGCGGCGCTCTCGGCCGCACCGTCGGAGTCGCCGGTGGCGGTGGCGGTCGCGCTGTTCGCGCTGGCCGAGGCGGAGCGGGAGCGGCGGGACGGCTTGGTGCCGTTGGCCTCCACGTGCTCGCCATCCCCGTTGCTCGATCCGGCCGCCGCAGTCCCGGAGGTCACGCCGGTCGCGTCGAGGATCTGGTCAATGATGTCGGCCTTCTTGGTTCGGCTCGTCGTCTTGAGCGACATGGCCTGGGCGATGGCACTGAGCTCATCGCGCTCCTTGCCTTCGAGAACCGAACGTTCGAGCTGCTGTTCCGCAGTCATCGGGCTCCTCTTCTGGGAGGGTTATCGCCGGCCCGGGTTCGTCCGGCACGCGGCGAGGAAATATCAGGAACGAGAAGGGCTTCGCGTGTGAATGCCCTCCCCCGATTCACCACTGCGTGGTGCTCTCCCGAGACCGCTTGTACCCGCGGAGAGCGCTTCGAAAGCGCAGTGGGGATACCAGTACTTTAGCGGGAGCGAGTGGGTGATGCCAACACCCCCCCTGTTCCCGCAGGTCACTCTGTGTTCCGGGCCCGGTCCCGAAGGCGTTCAGAGAGAGATTTCGGCCAATACCGAATCGAGATCGAGGTCGATCACCGATGGGACAGATATGGCCTTGATAGCGAGGTCGGGATCCTTCAGCCCGTGCCCAGTCAACACGCAGACAACCGTGGACCCCTCCGGCACGCCATGCTTGATGAGCCCTGCGACTGACGCCGACGAAGCCGCCTCGCAAAAGACGGACTCGTGGTGGGCGAGGAACGTGTACGCATCCAGGATCTCGTCGTCGGTGACTGCCGTGATGGAGCCGCCGGACTCGGACGCGGCGGCCGTGGCCGAGTACCAACCGGCCGGGTTCGCCGATGCGAATCGCCGAGGCGATCGTCTCGGGGTTCTCCACCGGGTGGCCGAGGACGATCGGTGCCGCCCCCGCGGCCTGGAAGCCGAGCATGCGCGGCACCCTGGTCGACCGGCCGGCTTCCTTGTACTGGAGATAACCACGCCAGTAGGCCGAGATATTCCCGGCGTTGCCGACCGGGATGCAGTGCACGTCGGGAGCGTCTCCGAGGACGTCGACGATCTCGAAGGCGCCCGTCTTCTGCCCCTCGATGCGGTGGGGGTTGACCGAGTTGACGACCGTGATGGGCGCATGGTTCGGGAGGTCCCGCACGATGGTGAGCAGCTGGTCGAAGTTCCCGCGCACCTGGAGCACCCGGGCACCGTGCATGAGAGCCTGTGCGAGCTTGCCCAACGCGATGTGCCCGTCGGGGATGAGGACCACGCAGGCAAGGCCGGCACGCGACGCATAGGCGGCCGCCGAAGCCGACGTGTTGCCCGTCGATGCGCACACCACCGCCTTCGCGCCCTCGTCCACGGCCATGGAGATGGCCATCGTCATGCCGCGGTCCTTGAAGCTGCCGGTCGGGTTCACCCCCTCCACTTTGAGCCAGACCTCAGCGCCAACGCGCTCGGACAGCCTGGGCGCGGGCAGCAGCGGCGTGCCGCCCTCCAGGAGGGTGACGACCGGAGTGCGGGCGGTGATCGGGAGGAAGTCGCGGTACTCCTCCATGACGCCGCGCCAGCCGGCCGTCACCGTGTGCCTCCCGCTCCTGCGGCTCCCCCTTCGCCGTCCGTCGCCGTCGTTGCCGTCCTGGCCGATGACACGGAGCACGCCGCTGACCCGGTCGACCGCCTGGTGCCGCCGCAGCTCGTCAATGGTGGCGAGGAGGTCACCCTCCCGCGCCACGTGGGTGAGAAAGATCAGCCGGGCTTCCTCGGCCAGGCCGACCTGCTCCATGGCACGGATGGAGACGTCGTGGTCCCCGAAGATCTTGGCCACGGCGGCCAGCACGCCGGGGCGGTCGGCCACGTCCATGCTCAGATAGAACGCCGAGCGCATGTCGTTCTGCGAGCGGATGGTCGTACTCGTGCGTTTCGGTGCGGGCGCGGGCGCACCGGCGAGAAGGTTGCGCGAGGCGTCGACCAGGTCCCCCAGCATGGCGCTCGCCGTTGGGCCACCACCGGCGCCACGGCCGTAGAGCATCAGCTCACCGCTGACCGCGCCCTCGACGAAGACGGCGTTGAAGGCACCGCGCACCGCGGCCAACGGGTGCGTCTTGGGCACCATGGCCGGGTGAACGCGGACCGAGACCTCGGGCCCGCCGTCGATCAGCTCGGCGATGGCGAGCAGCTTGACCGAGTATCCGAGCCGGCTGGCGTAGGCAACGTCGGCCGCACTCACCCCGGTGATGCCCTCCCGGTGCACGTCGCTGTCGACCACATCGCTGCCGAACGCGAGTGACGCCAGGATGGCTGCCTTGGCGGCGGCGTCATGCCCTTCCACGTCCGCCGTGGGGTCACGTTCGGCCAGGCCCGAGTTCCTGCGCCTCCGCGCAGCGCGTCGTCGTAGCTGTCGCCCTTCTCCTCCATCCGGGTAAGGATGTAGTTGGTCGTGCCGTTCACGATCCCCATGACCCGGACGATCTGTTCCCCGGCCAGCGACTCGCGCAGCGGCCGGATGACCGGGATGGCGCCGGCCACCGCGGCTTCGTACAACAGGTCGACACCCGCCGCGGCGGCCACCTCGGCCAGTTCGGCGCCGGCCACGGCAAGGAGCGCCTTGTTCGCGGTGACCACCGGCTTGCCGTTGCGCAGAGCCGCCTCGACCAGCTCGTGTGCCGGGTGGAGGCCCCCGATGACTTCGACCACGACGTCGACATCGTCACGGGCCACCAGTGCCGCGGCATCAGCGCTGATGAGGTCGGTCCGGATGGAGGGCGGGCGCGGGCGTTCCGGGTTGGCGACGGCGATGCCGACCAGCTCGAGGCGGATACCCGTGCGGGCGGCTACGTCCTCGTTGCGGGTCAACAGGATCTCGGCCAGCGCGCCGCCCACGTTGCCACACCCGAGCAGCGCGACGCGGACGGTGGGGGTGGCATGCGCGTGCGGGCGGACGCGGGCGCTCGCCGCTGCGTCGGCCGGGTCGGCGGTCACCTCCAAACGGTACAGGGTGCCCGTGTCTTCCCCGCGACCTGGTCCGTCGGCCCGCGGCCCTCAGGCGTCGAGGCTCGTCAGGTCCTCGAGCGTCTCCCGACGGACGACGACACGGGCGGTCCCGTCGGAGACGAAGACGACGGCCGCCCGCGGCACCTTGTTGTAATTGGAGGCCATGGCGTAGCCGTAGGCGCCCGTGACCGGCGTGGCCAGGATGTCGCCCACCTCGAGGTCGTCGGGAACGAACGCATCCGGCACGATGAGATCGCCGCTCTCGCAGTGCTTGCCCACGACGCGCACCGGCCGCGGCCGCACGGCCGCGGCCGACCTCGGGAGGAACGCCTCGTAGCCACTCCCGTAGAGAACAGGTCGCGGATTGTCGCTCATGCCGCCGTCGACGCTCACGTAGGTGCGTATACCCGGCAGGTGCTTGACGGTGCCGACGGTGTAGAGGGTGATGCCGGCAGTGGCGACGATGGAGCGCCCCGGCTCGGCCGAGATCCGCGTCGCCGGGTCGACCCCGGCCGCGGCGCAGGCGTCGAGGGTGGCCGCGGCCCACTCGGCCTGGGTCGGCGCGGACTCGCCGTTGACGTAGGGGACGCCGAGGCCGCCGCCGACGACCAGCTCGGGCAGGCCGAGGGGTGCGAAGAAGGCGCCGAGCACCTCGGCCGCCTGCCCGAACGAGGAGGCCTCGAACACCTGGCTGCCGATGTGCGCGTGGACACCCACGAGCTCAACACTCGGCAGCAGCTCGAGCGCGGCGACCGCCTCGGCCGCGGCGCCCGAAGAGACGGAGAACCCGAATTTGGAGTCCTCCTGCCCGGTGCGCACGAACTCGTGGGTATGCGCCTCGACGCCCGGCGTCACCCGGACGAGCACCTTGGGCCGGTCGGGCACCGGGGGGAACGCCTCGAGCAGGCCGCCGAGGCGGGCGATCTCGTCGAAGGAGTCGACGACGATCCGGCCGACGCCGCTGTTCGAGAGCCATGGCCAGCTCGTCGGTCGACTTGTTGTTGCCGTGCAAGACGAGCCGGTCCGCCGGCACACCAGCCGACATCGCAACGTGGAGCTCCCCGCCGGAGGCCACATCGAGGTGCAGGCCCTCCTCGTGGGCCAGACGTGCAATGGCCCGGCACAAGAAAGCCTTGGTGGCGTAGGCCACGCCCTCCCCCCAGGCCGCAACGGCCTCACGGCAGGCGTGACGCAGGTGGTCCTCGTCGTAGACGAACAGTGGCGTTCCGAATTCCTCGGCCAGCTCGAGCAGATCGATGCCGCCGACGTGGAGGTGTCCCTTCCCGTCCACCGACGCGGAGCGTGGGAGGAGCTGGCGCTCCAGAGGTGCGGTCGCGACGTCGTGGTCCGTCGGCATGGACAGCAGGATACGGCAGCGTTCGGCCGTTCCCGTGAGAGCAAGGCGGCACGAAGACGGCGGGCGGTGCGTCCCGAGTACGATCGTCCCCTGCTCTTGCAATGCCCGCCCCCGTAGCTCAGCGGATAGAGCACCGGCCTCCGGAGCCGGTGGCGCAGGTTCGAGTCCTGCCGGGGGCGCTCTCTATTTCATTGTTGCGCTAGGAAGGGAGGGGGGTCTGGGCGAGCGGAAGGTGGACGGCGGGGCGGGGTAGGTGCGTGGTCCAGGGGTGGCACTGGGTCCGTGCGAGCGGCTCGGCCGGCGAGCGGAACGCGGACGGTGGGGATAGAGACAGGCGCACTGTTGTCCAACGAGATTTTTGGGGATGAGGTTGCGAGCGGCCCCGCTTCGGCGGGGTCGCTTCACGTCCAGGCATAGTTTTGGTCCACGATGACTGACTCGATCATGAACGGGCAGCCGACTTCGTCCTGGCTGAAAATCGACAGGGCCGAGAAGCACTACAACGCTCTCCACAACGAGTTGAGGACCTTTGCCGAGGTTCAGCCCTATCGATCAATCACTGACCACAATGCCGACTTCACCAAGCATTGGCTGGCCGTCGAGTTCGACCAACCTGACGACTTCGCTCGATGGGGACTCATGTTCGGAGACTGTGTCCACAATCTCCGGAGCGCCCTTGACCACGTCGTTTACGAAATCGGCGTCCATGACCGACCCACCGCCGGGCTGGAAGAAGCTGATGTTTCCGATCATGGCGACCGAATCGGAGTTCCAAAAACACGGGGAGTGGCGGATCAAGACCTTGAGCGACCCCGTCAAGGCAATCATCAGGCGGCAGCAACCTTACAGTCGATCGGGACCGACGGACCGGACGTTCATGTTGCGTCTGCACGACAGCAACATCGAGGACAAGCATCGGCAGATTCGTATCGTCGCCACGAGTCTGGTTGTGGGTCAGGCCTTTGTCCCGCTTGAGGGAGGGCAATCAGTCGGATTTGAGAGGTTCGACGGGCCGCTGCTATCGGGCACACCATTCTTGACACTCACCTTTCCGGAGCCGCGCCCGGAGATGGAGATGAACGACTCATCGGTCAAGGTTGGTGTAGCGCTGGAAGCTCGGTTCGATGACAGCGCCGGTTCAGAGTGGCTCGACCCCCTCTCCGTCCTCCGAGGGTTCAGGGCCACGGTTGTCAGGGCGCTGCGAACCCTTGCCCCCTACGCGGGGCATGACCCCGCCCCATAGAACCCGATGGCGGCCCACTGCCATGGCGAGCCGGAGTGGAAGGGAGTCTGGCGGGACCGCACGGGGAAGAGAGTTGGTATGTGGAGGCGTAACACGCGCCGAAGGTGACCCGTCGAGCGACGGAGGGTTTCTAAACCCCTTATCCCCTATCGGCACGAGCGGGGCAGCCGAAACGTCCACGCTAAATGGGCCGATAGCCCCATTCGGAACACGGAGTCGATCCGAAGAGGCGATGGACTGGCAGGCCCGGTTCGCCCCTACTTCGCGACGGGGGCCATTCTCGCTCGAAAGTTCAGCTCCAGAAGATCGTACTCCTGAGGGATCCCTCTCCGGGCTCCCGATCAGTGGGGACAGCCCGTTGTCGCGGCCTCAACTCTTTCGTGATCAGGCCGATCCAAAGAACATGGCGTCACCGAAGGAGAAGATCCCACCGTCGGAGGCCACCAGCCAGTAGCCCTTGCCGTCGGGGGTGGCAGCCATGCCCACGACCGGCTTGTTGAGGACCAGCGCGCCCGTCGATCCGAAGAACATGGCGTCACCGAAGGAGAAGATCCCACCGTCGGAGGCCACCAGCCAGTAGCCCTTGCCGTCGGGGGTGGCGGCCATGCCCACGACCGGCTTGTTGAGGACGAGCGCGCCGGTCGATCCAAAGAACATGGCGTCACCGAAGGAGAAGATCCCACCGTCGGAGGCCACCAGCCAGTAGCCCTTGCCGTCGGGGGTGGCAGCCATGCCCACGACCGGCTTGTTGAGGACTGATCGCGCCCGTCGATCCAAAGAACATGGCGTCACCGAAGGAGAAGATCCCACCGTCGGAGGCCACCAGCCAGTAGCCCTTGCCGTCGGGGGTGGCGGCCATGCCCACGACCGGCTTGTTGAGGGCAGCCGCCCGTCGATCCAAAGAACATGGCGTCACCGAAGGAGAAGATCCCACCGTCGGAGGCCACCAGCCAGTAGCCCTTGCCGTCGGGGGTGGCAGCCATGCCCACGACCGGCTTGTTGAGCGGCGAGCGCGCCCGTCGATCCAAAGAACATGGCGTCACCGAAGGAGAAGATCCCACCGTCGGAGGCCACCAGCCAGTAGCCCTTGCCGTCGGGGGTGGCAGCCATGCCCACGACCGGCTTGTTGAGGGTGGCCGGTGCGGCGGAAGACATGATGCGTACCACGTGGAACGTGCCGCCAAAGACAGTGACGCCGTCGCCTTTGGCATCAGACGGGGAGTGATCACCAACAAACCCGTAGAGAGGAGCACCCTGGAAAGTGACAGCCACTCCGTTGGCGTTCGACGTCGTGCCCAGTCCCGTGACCCCTGGTGGACCGGTGACCGGTGTCATCATTGAGGGGACGGTCAAGCGGCGGCCAAGCTCCCGCGCAGGTTCCCGTGCATAGAACTGGCTGACCGTTGTTCATGAGCGTGTAGAGGGTCATCCCGGCACCGTCGGCCAGAATCGTGCCGAATGTCGAGTTCATCTTGGCAGTTACAACCGTTGATCCCGCGGAAGACATGATGCGTACCACGTGGAACGTGCCGCCAAAGACAGTGACGCCGTCGCCTTTGGCATCAGACGGGGAGTGATCACCAATAAACCCGTAGAGAGGAGCACCCTGGAAAGTGACAGCCACTCCGTTGGCGTTCGACGTCGTGCCCAGTCCCGTGACCCCTGGTGGACCGGTGACCGGTGTCATCATTGAGGGGACGGTAAGCGGCGGCCAAGCTCCCGCGCAGGTTCCCGTGCATAGAACTGGCTGACCGTTGTTCATGAGCGTGTAGAGGGTCATCCCGGCACCGTCGGCCAGAATCGTGCCGAATGTCGAGTTCATCTTGGCAGTTACAACCGTTGATCCCGCGTGCGGCGCTGCCGCGCCCGCCACCCGGTCAGGAAAAGACAGCGTGCCCGCCGCCATCACGATGAGCCCGGTCAAAACCCCGATCATTGCGAAGCGCGACCGCCTATTCCGTCGGAATCGCGCGGGTGTGCCCCACTGGCGAGCGGGATTTGGATGGCTCACTTGCAACCTCCGAGGTCCGGAACAGCGGATCATCGCGCATCCCCGAGTGCTGGGACACCCGACCGGCGCTTCCATCTATACGGCCAGGGTCGGCTGAGAGATTGGTTGACTCTTGCTTCTAGTGTCTCCTTTTCCACGCATTGCGAATAGTCGGCTGTGAGGAGTCGAAGGCCTGGCGGGTTGTCCTCCAAGTTCCTTGTGGCCTCGCCGCCCGGTGGATCAGGAATCCGGGGTACTCGTCAGCCGACCGCAGGCTTCTGCCCTCCGGGTCCGACCCTCCGCTACTCCTCACCCCCTATCTCCGGTGTGCGCTTCGTCCGGGATCGGGCCACTGTCCCCCTTGCCCCTCGTTGAGCTGTGGGTCGAGGACCCGCTCGTCCGGTGGAGGAACCCTGTTGAGACCTTTGCTGTCGGCCTCGTGGTGCGGCGAATCCGAGGCTCCTATATCCCGACCCGTGTGAAGGTCAGGGCCTAGGCTCTGATGGTGCGGCGGAGGAAGCCTGCCCTGTCCCATATCGCCTGTGGCCTCAAGCGGTCAACGCAACAGCCTCGGCGAACGCCTGTGATGGTGTCATCCAGCCGAGCGTCTGTCGAGGCCTCGTGTTGAGCGAGCGGGCGATGGCGTCGAGCTCCCGCTGTGTGCACTTGCGAAAGATCCGAGGCCTTCGGCAGGTATTGGCGGAGCAATCCGTTGGTGTTCTCGTTGCTGCCGCGCTGCCAGGGGCTCTTGGGGTCACAGAAGTAGATCTGCACGCCGGTCTCGACGGTGAAGCGGACGTGCTCGGCCATCTCCTTGCCCTGGTCCCAGGTGATGGAGCGGCGCAGTTGGGCCGGCAGCGTCAAGATGCGCTTGGTCATGGCCTTGCGCACCGCCTCGGCGCCGTGGCCGTTGGGGAGCTTGAGCAAGACGACGTAGCGACTGTGGCGCTCGACCAGGGTCCCGATCGAGGTCATCTTCTTGCCGAAGATCAGGTCGCCCTCCCAGTGTCCCGGGACGGCCCGGTCCTTCACCTCGGCCGGGCGCTCGGAGATCATCACCATGTTTCTCGAGCTGGCCCTGGCCGACGTTGCCTTTGGTGTAGGCCTTGGCCCGGCGCATGGCCCGACCACTGCGCAGGCACGAGTGCAGCTCTTTGCGCAGCGCTCCACGGCTCTGGACGAAGAGTGACTGGTAGATGGTCTCGTGGGACACCTGCATCTCCGGGCGATCGGGGTACTCCAGAGCCAACCACGCCGAGATCTGCTGGGGTGACCACTTGGCCTCGAGCTTGCGCTCGACCACCCCGCGAAGCCGGCGGCACTGTGCGAGCTTGGCCCGCTTGGGTCGCAGCGCCCGCCGGCAGGCCGCACGGTCGGCCACCAGCGCCCGATACTTCTTCCGTCCGCCGTTGGCGTTGACCTCCCGGCACACCGTCGAGGCAGAGCGGCCCAGGGCCTCGGCGACGGCACGGATCGAATAACCGGCGGCCAGCCCCCGGGAGATTTCCTCTCGCTCCTCTAAGTGACAGCCGCAGCTCGGAGCGCTCACGTGCCGACGGGCGGGTTCCGCCCGCGTCGGCGATGAACCTTACGCAGTGAGGAAGTTCTGCCTGCCCAGATGCTTGGCGATGCGTTTGACCGGTACTCCGGCTTCGCGCATGTCCCAAATCGTTTGCCTGATCCGCGGTGCGAAAACCGTTGCCATTCGTGCACCTCCTGATCGACGTCATCACTGTTCGCCAATCAGGCTGGTGTTGCAATGACCGCTTGAGGCCACACCGGGTATGTGGTAGATGCCCGCCCGCGCATTGGCGGTACTTTGGCCGGGTGATCTCTCCTCATCTTCGCGATCTTCGGGAAAAGGTCGGGCACTCGCTTCTGTTGCTCCCTTCAACATCGGTCCTGCCACGAGATGCGGCAGGTCGTTTCCTTCTCGTCCGTCTCATCGACACGGGGCAGTGGGCCACTATCGGCGGCGCAGTCGAGCCAGAAGAGAGTCCACGCAGCTCCGCTATCAGGGAAGCCCAGGAGGAGGCTGGGATCAACGTGAAGTTGGGCGCCATCCTCGGTGTATTTGGAGGCCCGGACTATCGGGTGACCTACCCCAACGGCGACGAATCGGCCTACGTCGTGACCGTCTTTGACGCAAAGGTGATCGATGGGACCCCCCGACCGGACGACGACGAGACCTCCCAGGTGGCTTGGTTCAGCCCCGAGGAGCTGCCGGTCGCCGAGATGGGTCGACTCACCAAGGGCATCTTTCGTGACCTAGGGCTGGCCTGAATCGCCGTACAGCCACTGTCCCAGTCCGCCGGGAAGGTGGGACGGTGCCTTGCGCGTCAGAACGGTGTACAGCGGACGAACACTCGAAACGTATCGACACGACCTGCGGACGTACTTCCAATGGTGTGCCGACGTCGAACTCGAAGTGCTTGGTGCAATGAGGGGACACATCGAGTTGTGGCGCACAACCATGGAGGAACGAGGGCTGGCTGCTTCCACGATTGACCGGCGGCTCTCCACGATCTGTGGGTACTACCGCTTCGCTCACGTCGACGGCCGAATCGAATCCAACCCGGCGCAATACGTTCGACGACCGAAGGTTCATCCGAACGAGGGGCGGGGTCTGGATCGCTCCGAACTGGCGGCATTCCTCTTCACCGCCGAGCACTACGACCGAGACCACGCGGGTCTAGCTGTCCTGCTGGGCCTTAACGGCTTGAGAGTCAGCGAGGCCTGCGCCACCAACGCCGAGGACCTCGGGTTCGACCGAGGACACGGGACGTTGCGGATCGTCGGTAAAGGCAGCAAGCCAGCGATGATCCCGCTGGTCCCGCGGGTCGCCCGCACTCTCGATCTTGCCATCGGTGACAGATCTGAAGGCCCGATCCTGCGTCGTCACGATGGCGAACGATTGGACCGGCGCACAGCTCACCGCTGGGTCCGCTCCATTGGCAAGAGAGCTGGGCTCGGATGTGTCCACCCGCACATGTTGAGAGCAGCGTTCATCATGGCCGCTCTGGATGCGGGGGTGCCACTGCGAGACGTCCAGATTGCTGCTCGGCACTCCGATCCTCGGACAACCACCATCTACGACCGACGGCGGGAGAACTTCGATCGACACGCCGCCTATGTGGTGGTGGCCTTCGTGGCGGGCGGTTAGCTTTGGGGCGCTCCAGACCGGCGGTCGGGGACGCCATCGCCACGCCGTCTTGGTTGCGTCCAAAAGCCTTGATCCACGCGACGCCTGACGATCCTGTGTGTGGCCCGCCATTCGACGAATGAAGTGCTCGGGTGTAGACCTTCCTGAGCGGGGTCAAAGGAAGGGGACTGCAATGCGTCGTAGCCTCGTCGTGCTCCTGGTGACGGCCTCATTGAGCGTGGTTGTGTCCGCCTGCGACTGGTCACAGATCGGATGGGATTCGACTCAGACCAATGGCAACTCCTCCGAGACCGCCATCACCCCGGCGAATGTGTCCACCTTGCACGAACACTTCACGGCAACGTTTGCTAGCGGCCAGCCCATCCAGGAGGAGCCGCTGGTTTCCAACGGCCTGATGTACACGAGCGCAAACGCAAACCCCGGCAGCTTCTATGCGTTCAGCGCGTCTGACGCCAGCGGTTGCTCCGGCTCACCGTCTGCCTGCACTCCCCTGTGGAGTGCATCGATTGGGTCGTCGTTTCAGCTGGGAGTCATCGCAGTAGCGAACGGATTCGTCTATGGGGTCGGCGGGGGTGCATATTCGAGCATCTATGCCTTCGACGCCTCTGGGCAATCAAACTGCTCGGGCTCGCCGGTTGTCTGCAGCCCACTCTGGCAGGCGCCGCTGGGCAACGGCGCACCGGGTGGCGTTTCGGTGGCCAACGGGAAGGTGTACACGTTGGACGCATCGGGGCCCATGGGAAGCACGATGTTGTACGTCTTCGACGCCAAGGGTTCATCGAACTGCACGGGGACCCCAGCCGTGTGCACCCCACTGTGGACCGCGTCCGTGCCGGGGACACTCGGTTCGGTGTCCGTTTCGGGCAGTGTTGCTTACGTGACCACCGGGAGCACCGTCATTGCCTTTGATGCCAATGGCACCTCGTGCTCAGGATCACCGAAAGTATGTACGCCGCTGTGGCAGTACCCTACCGCCGAACCCGTGTCTGGACCTGCTGTCATCTCCGGGACGACGCTTTACGTCGACACGTACAACATGGTGTGGGTGAAGCCGAATCCACCTGTAATCACAGGAGGGCTGGAGGCCTTTGACGCCAACGGTTCGTCAAGCTGCTCCGGCACGCCCAAAACGTGTGCGCCGCTGTGGCAAAGCGGCACCTATCCCGCCACGCAATCACCCACGATTGCCAACGGAGTGGCATTTGTTCCAGCGTGGAACACGGGAAGCACTGTGGCGTTTGACGCCAACGGATCGTCGAACTGCTCGGGTGTGCCCAAGACCTGCTCGCCATTGTGGACGGACTCGGATAGCACACTCCCCGAGGGCTCCGTGGTCGTCGGCGGATCCGTGCTCTATGCCGCTTATGGAAATCACATCGATGCCTTTGATGCCAAGGGTGTGGCCGGCTGCTCTGCGGGAGTTTGCAGCCCGCTGTGGACGGCAAATCCGGGTCTGGTGGACACGGTCAGCATCGCCAATGGGACGCTCTACGCCGCTGGATCATCCACGAATTTCACCAGTGCCGCTGTCTTCGCATACGGCCTGTAGAGAGAACCAACGAGGCGGTCGATTCGAAACTCTGCGGGATATTGGACAGAGGCACCACGGAGCCAGCTGCAGAGGGCATGATCGCTTGGGTTTCCCATCATCCCGGCTCCCATCGCGTCGCCACATATCCGGTGTGGCCTCAAGCGGTCAACGCAACAGCCTCGGCGAACGCCTGTGATGGTGTCATCCAGCCGAGCGTCTGTCGAGGCCTCGTGTTGAGCGAGCGGGCGATGGCGTCGAGCTCCCGCTGTGTGCACTGCGAAAGATCCGAGGCCTTCGGCAGGTATTGGCGGAGCAATCCGTTGGTGTTCTCGTTGCTGCCGCGCTGCCAGGGGCTCTTGGGGTCACAGAAGTAGATCTGCACGCCGGTCTCGACGGTGAAGCGGACGTGCTCGGCCATCTCCTTGCCCTGGTCCCAGGTGATGGAGCGGCGCAATTGGGCCGGCAGCGTCAAGATGCGCTTGGTCATGGCCTTGCGCACCGCCTCGGCGCCGTGGCCGTTGGGGAGCTTGAGCAAGACGACGTAGCGACTGTGGCGCTCGACCAGGGTCCCGATCGAGGTCATCTTCTTGCCGAAGATCAGGTCGCCCTCCCAGTGTCCCGGGACGGCCCGGTCCTTGACCTCGGCCGGGCGCTCGGAGATCATCACCATGTTTCTCAGCTGTCCCTGGCCGACGTTGCCTTTGGTGTAGGCCTTGGCCCGGCGCATGGCCCGACCACTGCGCAGGCACGAGTGCAGCTCTTTGCGCAGCGCTCCACGGCTCTGGACGAAGAGTGACTGGTAGATGGTCTCGTGGGACACCTGCATCTCCGGGCGATCGGGGTACTCCAGAGCCAACCACGCCGAGATCTGCTGGGGTGACCACTTGGCCTCGAGCTTGCGCTCGACCACCCCGCGAAGCCGGCGGCACTGTGCGAGCTTGGCCCGCTTGGGTCGCAGCGCCCGCCGGCAGGCCGCACGGTCGGCCACCAGCGCCCGATACTTCTTCCGTCCGCCGTTGGCGTTGACCTCCCGGCACACCGTCGAGGCAGAGCGGCCCAGGGCCTCGGCGACGGCACGGATCGAATAACCGGCGGCCAGCCCCCGGGAGATTTCCTCTCGCTCCTCTAAGGACAGCCGCAGCTCGGAGCGCTCACGTGCCGACGGGCGGGTTCCGCCGGCATCGGCGATGAACCTTCGCAGTGAGGAGTTCTGCCTGCCCAGATGCTTGGCGATGCGTTTGACCGGTACTCCGGCTTCGCGCATGTCCCAAATCGTTTGCCTGTCCGCGGGCGAAAACCGTGCCATTCGTGCACCTCCTGATCGACGTCATCACTGTTCGCCAATCAGGCTGGTGTTGCAATGACCGCTTGAGGCCACAGGCGTACTGGGACGCTACGCGGTGAGCGTCGGCATCAGACCGCCTTATGCGACGGCGCCGACCTCGTAGATGTCCACGCCTCGAACCTCAGGACCGTCGGGCGGTGGTCGTAGCGCCTCGGACGCGTCCTTGGCTTGTTGCTCGGTCGCGAACACGACAACGCCGACACCTTCGCTGGGGGAGGACACCTTGCGCATCCAGACGCCACTCATGAACCCGGCCTGAGCCTTGGCCATAGGAACGACCGCCTCGTCGAGCATCTTCTGACCCTCTTCCGGTGTGCTCTCCGACAGGGTCACCTCGAACTTGACCGCGAACGCCATGAACATCTCCCAACGTGCTCGACTTCGTCGCGCGTTGCGACAAAGGAAGGTCTAGTTTGCTCGGGCCGCTCCGGCAAGACCCTCCCGGCGTTCGGGGACACCCTGGCCACCAGGCTGCGGAGTCGATGACACCCCAACATGTTGGGGTGTCATGGCGTGGTCAAATGCCGCACACTCGACCTGTGAACACCACCGAAGACAACAAGAGCATTGCTCGAGAATTCATCGATGCCCTCTTCACCAAGGGCGACCTCGGAGCGGTCGATCGCCTCTTGAGCGACGATTTCATCAATCACGATCCACCGTTCGGCGCTCCGGCTGGCAGGGAAGGTATGCGGGCTGCGGCAACGAGCTTCCGCTCGGCCTGCCCTGATTGGCACACCGACTGCCCCTTCCTTGTTGGTGAGGGCGACCTTGTCGTCGAACCGTTCACTGCCTCAGGCTCGCACATGGGCGAGCTGATGGGCGTTGTAGGCCATGGTCAAAAACTGACCCTCATGGGCATCAACATCTTCCGTGTGAACAACGGCCAAATCGTCGAGCGGTGGGGCCGCCTCGATGAACTGGGGCTGCTCCGCCAACTCGGACTCGTTCCGCTGGTGTGAGATCCCCGAGCAACAGCGCGCTCAGTCGGTCCATGACCGAATACGATGTGATAATCGGGCGTATTCTCGGTGAACGTGTCTGCTGAAGTAACGGAACGTCAAGTTGGCGAGATCATCAGGCGCTGTTATATCGGGCTCAGCGCCTCTGAACTCCGTGAGGACGTCCTTCGCCGCCTTCGATCGATTGTCCAAGTCGATGCCGCATTCTTTGCCACTGTGGACCCAGCCACTCTGTTGTTTACCTCTGCAATGGCCGAAGAGCCTCTCGGATCGGTCACGCCACTCTTTCTCGACAACGAATTCGGTCAGAACGACGTCAACAAGTTCACCTGCCTCGCTGATAGCACAGACCCGATCGGATCGCTCGACGGGGCCACCAAAGGTGATCGTCACACGAGCTTGCGCTATCGAGACGTCATTGCACCACTCGGTCTCGGTGATGAGCTTCGTGCGGTCCTTATGGCCAGAGGGCGCTGTTGGGGAGTCTTATGCCTACACCGCGGGGCCTCACATTTTGGCTTCTCCGCGCGTGAGATCGCCATCGTCCGACGCTTGGCGCCTCACTTCGCCGAGGGCCTTCGGCGGTCAATGGTCATCAGCGGTACGAGCCGTCCCACTGGCGAGGCGGGTCCCGGGATCGTGGTGTTGGACGACGACCTCTCGCTGATTTCAATGAATCCCGAAGCTGAAGGCTGGATCGACGAGATGAGCGGGAGCACGAGAGCGCCAGGAGCAGAACTGCCAATGGCCCTCTATGCCGCGGCGGCACACCTGAAAGGTCTTGACGCCGGACTCGAGCGCCCACCGACAAGTCTCCGGTTGCAAACAGAAGCTGGTCAGTGGCTCATCCTTCACGCGTCCCATTTGTATGGAACTGCTGGACGGCAGACTGCAATCGTTCTCGAACCCGCATCGTCCGATGCGATGAGCTCTCTGATCTTGGATGCCCACGGACTCACCCCCGCGCAGAACCGGGTGGCCGTGCTCGTCTTACGTGGGTTCTCTACGCAAGCCGTTGTTAACGAGCTGCATATCTCTGCTAATACCGTCCAAGAGCACCTCGGCGCTGTCTTTGACAAATTCGGGGTTGGGAGTCGCCGCGAGCTTGTTGCCTCTCTTCTCGGAGGCCCTCACTGAGGAACACCCTGTTCGGGTCTCAACTCGACTGGTCGATGGCTTCACATATCCGGCGTTCTGGGGCAGCCAGTCAGGCGATCGGCGACCCAAACCGGAGGACGTTGCCGTCGGGGTCAACCACGGCGCCTTCGTGCTGGCCCCACTCCGTATCCTCAGGCATATGTACCTCAGCTCCGACGGCAAGCCACTCGTGAGCGAGTGCGTCCGAATCATCGACCCACAGGTAGGCCGAGTGCTTCGCGCTTCCCGAGCCGGGGTCCGGCACAACGCCTAGATGGATCTCGATGCCGTCTCGATTTGCATAGCCGTATCCACCTCCTTGGTATTCGCGTACGGTGAATCCAAGTCGTCGGTAGTGGTTGAGTGAAGCCCCGAGGTCACGGACCGGAAAGATCGGTGCTGCTCGCTTTACCACTGCCATGATGCAAACCGTATCCAAGCACAAGGGTTAAGGCGGGCTGGTGGCCGTCCCACCAACGCGGCGAACTGGGGCAGTCTGCTTTCGGGCGGAGCTGGGGGGCGGCGGTACTGTCAGACATGGCCCGTCCACTGACAGATTCCGACCTCATCGAGATAGAGACCCGCCTAATCGCCGCCTTGCAGATCGTCACGCCCCCGTGGGAGACGTTGCTCGAGAAAGGCGGTTATGCGCTTGGCGGAGGAAGCTTCATCCGTGGTGCTCATCCAGAGGATGATGAGGAAAAATCTACGCAGAGCTGAACTTGAGGGGCGAGCTGATTTTGGGGCCCGGACGAGCGTACTGACGCTGTGATCAACTTTCTTGGGCGCTCAGCACAAGACATAGAGCGATTGATTGCTGAGGTTCGACGCCTCAAAGACTCTGACTGATCGGCCCTGTCCCGGCGTTCGGGGGCAGACGACTTCGCGCCGTGTGCAGAAGCCCTTCCCATGCCGGTCTCGCTCAGTAGGTGATCGTTCCATTCAAAGTGCCGGTCTGTGTAACCGTCCTGATCGACCCGATGGTTGAGACACTTGTGCTAATGCCCGTGACTGTAAACATCCCGCTAGCACCCGTGAACCGACCGGTGCCCCCAACGATCGTGTTGGTAGAAGTTGAGGTGATCGGGGGTCCGGAGTTCCCGGTCCCCGAACCGTTCGCGAAGAGCTTGTCGCCGTTCGCCGCGACGATGGTGTACGTCACCGTAAAGCTGAACCCGTTCGGACCCACGAGGGCGAACTGCAAGTCGCCGCTATCGGTGACCTTTCCCAGGTGAGAGAGTTGACCAGAAGCCACCTGGGTCCCTGCCAACGTGATCAGGTTGACCGTGGTGGTCAATGTGACTGTGCCTGTCAGGTCACGGTTGGTTCCCTTTGCCGCCCCCATCGCCGCTGCTGGGCTGACGACGACGATCGCGAGCACCAAGCCTGAAAAAAGAATGAGCTTGCGTCGTGGCATATCTGGCACCTGCTTCTCGGTTCAGTCGAGCAACCCTACGCCTCTTTCTTTGGGTTTGGTCAGGGACCTGGGCCTAGCCCAGATGTGCCTGATTGAGACTTGAGGCAGACCCTGCGGTTATCCGTAGCGTTTAGAGGTCCTGACGGGGCGGCTCTCGTTGTGCCTGCCGCCGGCAGTCCGGCTGGCTTTCTTTCGAAGTGCCACCCGTCCGGATCTCGCCGCGATGTGGCTCAAAAGAGGAGTGTGCACCAGATCCGAATCAGGAGTGCCCTCGCGGTTGCCATCAACCCACAAGGAGGTGCTCATGACAGTGATCATCGGGGTCGATCCCCACAAGCAAAGCCACACAGCCGTGGCCATCTGCGGCGAGGAACGCGAAGTGGCCAAGGTCACGGTGCGGGCAACGTGTCAGCAGACGGCCAAGCTGCTCGCCTGGGCCGAGCCCTTCGGAGAGCGCACCTGGGCCATCGAGTCCGCTGGCGGTCTCGGCTACCTGTTGGCCCAGCAGCTCGTCGATGCGGGAGAGCACGTCGTCGATGTCCCGCCGACGTTGGCCTCGAGGGTCCGAGTGCTCGGCACTGGTCGTTCGGACAAGAACGATCCCAACGACGCACTGTCGGTGGCGATCGCTGCTCTTCGCTCTCAGGGTCTCCGTCGGGTCGAAGCGGCCGAGCACAGCGAGATCATGCGGCTGCTGGCCAAGCGCAACCACGATCTCGGCCGGATGCGGGCCCGGCTGATCTGCCGGCTCCACAATGCCCTGGCCGACCTCTCACCAGGCGGAATTGCCAAGGAACTCTACGTATCTGACGCCGATCGGCTGCTCGAGAGCTTCGAGCCGGCGACCCCTATCGAGCACCTGCGCTACGAGCTCGCCCTCGAGCTTGTCGATGACGTGCGGCGTCTCGATAGGCAGATCAAAGAGTCGCACCGACGCATCCGCACGGCCGTCCGGGCATCGAAGAGCTCGCTCACCGAGCTCTTCGGCGTCGGCCCGAGTCGTCGCCTGTGCGGTGATCGGCTACACCGGCGATGTCCGCCGCTTCGCCAACCGGGACCACTTCGCCGCCTATGCCGGGGTCGCTCCGATCGAGCATTCGTCAGGCGGGCGGGTCGCGCACCGGCTCTCACGTCGGGGGAATCGCAAGCTCAATAACGCCATCCACATCGCGGCCATCTCGCAGATCCGCCAGTCCCACTCCGACGGTCGGGCCTACTTCGATCGCAAGGTCGCCGAGGGCAAGACCAAGCGCGAAGCGGTTCGCTCCTTCAAGCGCCAGATCTCCAATGCCCTCTACCGCCAGTTGGTCATCGATGCCGAAAGGGGTCCGGGAGGACACTAGGAAACGACTCGTTGCCTGCGTGGTCGGCTCTGCATCCTGAAGGCCGGCTCTTCGGCGAAGTCACTCCCGGACCAGCACAAAGCCTACGCATCTGCGCCGTCTCGTGACGGGTCGATTCGTCGCGCCTTCAAGCCCTCGAATTTGGGGTCTTGACTCAAAGAGGATTCGGTATGGGGCAGGGCTCCGCTGAACCTCGTCGACCAATTGCACTCCTCGGTAACGCCCCGTCTGAACCGGCTCCCGGGCGGCGCCGGACTAATGGGCCAGAGGCCTGGCGGTGACGATGGCGGTGGCGGTGGCGGTTTGAACAGGGGCGGCGGTGGCGGTGGAAGGGCGAGCCGTGTTTCGAACCTCAGCGGCCCCGGGCGGGAGGGTGGGGCGTTTCAAAACCACTTATCTCCTATCCCCTCTATTTCATTGTTCAGGCGTCTTGAGCTGACCTCCGCGAGCCAGCAGGAGGGACGGTTCTCGCCTCTCCACTACGGAGCCTGGCGGCGCTGCCACGGACGTGTCGCTGTGCAGTCAGTCATTTCGGGCGACCTCGGGTCCCGTCATCCGGTTGATGAGCGGGAACGTCGAGGCGATGATCGCGAGCGACGCGGCGAGTCCGCCCACCACGGTCGCCCAGTACGCGATTCCGGGCAAGCGGAACGCGATGTCGACCTGGGAGTGGAGGTAGAGGGCAGCCGACACGAGGCCGACCACGATCGACACGGCGGCGACAAGGAGGAGTGGGAGGGCACTCTCCAATGCGACGACGCGATGCAGGAGCTTGGTGGGGGCACCGGTGAGCCTGAGCAAGCTGAACGGGCGACGGCGCTCGCCCAACCCGGCGACGATGTTCACCGCGAGACTGCAGGCGGCGATGATGAGGCTCGCCACGATGATGATGTCGGTCATGTCCTGGATCATCGTGAGAAGGCGCGCGTTCGAAGGATCGAGCGACTCGACTCCGAGCGGCTGTCCCTGGAAGGGAAACGCCCGTTCGAGCGTGGTCCGCACCCGTTCGAGCGATCTCGAGGACCCGTCGGTGGCGACGACAACCGCGTCGACGGGAAGACGCGCGGCCTTCGCCGCCGACAGGTGCGCGGACGGCCAGGCCGTCGACGACGCGTGCGAGTTGTGCCCAAGGACGTTCGAAAGGAAGTAGCCGATACTCGCCACCGTCGCTCCTCGAGCGCACGTGCCGATCGCCGGCGTCTTCGCCAGCTGGGCGCACGCGACAACCCCAGCCGGCCCGCCCCAGTTCGCATGCTGACCAGGCGGGACTTGGTGGACCACCGCCACGCCACGCACGCCCGGCGTCGAGTGGAGCTCGGCAAGCACCTGGCCCGGGACCGAAGGTACTTGCGCGGAAGCGGGACAGTTCGACGTCGAGAAGCTGCAGAACGGCTCGGCGAGGGTGCCTTTCCCGGCGCTTCCTCCTCCAGAGCTGCTGACGACGGCGATGGAGCTGAGCGCCCCGATCAGGGCGCTGGCAACGAAAAGGGCGATCACGAGCCCACTGATGAACCGGAAGGCCGCTTTGGGATTGTCGAGGAGCCGGCGGCCGGCGATGAGCGTGGCGGGGCGACTGGCCCGCTTCGCCATGAGTCGGGAACCAGCGGTCGTGAACCACGGTCCAGCGAGAACCAGCCCCACGACAAGGAGCACGAAGCCCACGAGCAGCTCGAGAAGCTGGCCACCGTTGCTGCCCGGCTTGCCGTGCGCGTCGAAGTACGCGAGTACCGCGATGCCGGCGAGGAGCGGGATGATCCGTACGATCCGCGGTGGGCGGGACGACGCTCGCCGGTTCACGCCGAGCGGCGATATCTGGACCCTGCGAAGCGCGAGGCGCGCGGACACGACAGCGGCGACCGGGACGCCGATCACGACCGAGCACGATGTCGATCCCGTGCAGTGAGAGGTCGCCTTGAGCGAAGGGTGCTCCGGTGAATGGCACGTGGTAGAGCAGCGGTCGGAAGACGAAGAAGAGTGCGAAGCCGACGGCGACGCCCGCGAGCGCCGCGACCACTGCCTCGACCGCGGAGACCACCGAAATCTGACGCGGCGTGGCGCCGACGAGCCGCATGGCGGCGAAGCGCTCCTCGCGCCGCGGCCGCCGACAGCCGGCTCGCCGTGGCGATCAGGATGAGCACCGGCAGCAACAGGAAGACGGCTCCGCCAGCCAGGATCCACTGCAGAACGGGTCCGCTCCCGATGGGGTTCTGGCAGGCGTAGCAGTTGGCCGGCGTGCGCTGGATGGCTCCCACCTCGACCGCACCAGGTGCCCGCGAGAGCTGGCGGGCGGTGTGGCCGATGACGATGATCAGCGAGTTCGGGGACGGAAGCGCCGCTGCGCCGATGGTCCCAATTTGGCGCCCCGGAAACCGGTCACGAAGCTCGTTCGCCGGCTGGGACGCGATGAGCGTCGTGAGGGCCGGCGAGGCGTAGTACTCACCCGGTCCCGGCAGGTGGGCAATCCCCGGCGGGACCGGAGCGTTCGGTCCGGCGGCGGCAACGTCGACGCGATCGATCGCCTGGCTGCCGAACTGATCGACGCTCGACAGCCACCACAGCCCGTCCGATGTCGACGTCGGTGGTGACGCCTGCGCCGCCGAGTCGAGCCACGCACCACGGTCGGTCTGAGCGTGCAGACCGTTGCCACCGGCCAGGGCAGCCAGCAGCAGTCCGACGCCGAGGGCGACGGCTGCCGCGGTGACGAAGACGCGGACCATGGCCTCTTTGCCTCCGTTCAAGCTGAGGCGAAGCCCGAGTCGGATCATCCGAGCATCTCCTCGGTCGAGGTCACGACACCGTCGCGCAGTATCACTTCGCGGTCCGCGTAGGCGGCGACGCGTGCCTCGTGGGTGACGAGGACGACCGTCGTTCCCTCCTCGCGGGCCACCGAGGTCATCAGGTCCATGACGATGCTCTCCGGTCAGCGAATCCAGTGATCCCGTCGGTTCGTCGGCGAAGAGCACCTCAGGCTGGGCGACCATTCCACGCGCCAGCGCGACGCGCTGCGCCTGCCCACCGGACATCTCTCCGCTGCGATGACGTTCCAAGCCTTCGAGTTGAAGTCGTTCGAACCAGGTCCGAGCGACGCGCAGAGCCTCCTGGCGGCGAGTTCCCCCGAGGAGGAGCGGTAGCGCGACGTTCTCCTCCGCCGTAAGTTCGGGCACGAGCTGGCCGAACTGGAAGACAAAACCGAAACGGTCTCGTCGCAGCGAACTGCGTTGCTTCTCGCTCATCGTGTCGAGACGTTCGCCATCGACGTGAATCTCGCCCGAGTCGGGAACGAGGATGCCCGCCAAGCAGTGGAGCAGCGTCGACTTGCCCGAGCCGCTCGGCCCCATCATCGCGAGGATCTCGCCCTTCTTCACCGCGAGGCTCGCCCCACGAAGCGCTGGCGTTTCCCCGAACGAGAGGACGAGGTTCCGGGCCTCGAGGACCGTACCGCGCACGAGCATCACATCCGAACCGCTCGCCGTACTCACGACACCACCACCTCGGCCAATGCGGGCAGCCGAGCCGCCGTCATGTCGATCCACCGAAGATCGGCCTCGAGGTGGAAGAGGCCATGATCGGCCAAGAGTGCGTCGACGAGGTCGCCCTCACGCTTGAGCGCGGTCAGCTCACGCATCCGGCGCAGATGTGCCGCCCGTTGGGTGTCGAGGTAGCGCTCGGCGGAACGGCCCAACATGAGTGCGAAGACCACCTTGACGAAGAGATCGGTCTGGAGGTGCGGCGCGGGCTCGATTGGTTGGCTCAGCCACGTCTCGAATTCGTGCTTCCCGCCGTCCGTGATGGCGTAGAGCTTTCGATCGGGTCCCCCTCCTGCCTCCATCTCTCCTGGCGCGACCTTCCCGTCACGGGTGAGGCGGGCCAAGGTGGCATAGACCTGGCCGAATTGGAGCGGTTTCCCTCGGCCGAAGTAGGCGTCGTAGTCGCGCTTGAGGTCGTAGCCATAGCTCGGTTCACGTTCAAGGAGGCCCAGTAGGGCAAGGGGAACACTCATGACCCAACACTACACTGAGTCTATAGTCTGGGTCAATAGGCAGCGTCTCGCGATCGTTCCTTCCATTGCCTCGCCCGCCTGGTCGCCAACTTGGCGCTCGATGGCCTGGCCGGAACCGCCGCTCCCTGAGTGCAGCCGTTACCGCGTGGTGAGCATCGCGACAAGCGCCCCAGCGGTCATGAACGGCGCCATAGGTTAAAGACAGGTTCGGGCTACCTCAGCCGCGCGCACGAGCCCGCGCGCCGCGGCTGCGATGTGGTCGGCGTCAATGCCGGCCCACGCCATGAGCTCCTCCGCGGTGCCTGAGCCCGGCATACCCCTGACCGCCAGGTGGGCGACGTGGAGGCTCGTCCGCCCGTTCGACAACAGGCATTCGGTCACGGCCGATCCCAGCCCGCCTTCGGGATGGTGGTCCTCCGCCACGACGATCCGTCCGGAGGTGGCGGCCGCCGCTTCGGAGACGGAGGGAACGTCGATCGGTTTGACCGAGTAACAGTCAATGACCCGAGCCTGGATCCCCTCACCCCCGAGCAGCTCCGCCGCCTTCAAGCACTCGTGGAGCGTGACGCCCGCACCCACGAGCGTGACATCGTCGTGTTCAGAGGAGCGCAGGACCTTCGAACCGCCGATTGCGAACGCCTCTCGCGCCTCGTAGATCACCGGATACGCACCGCGTGTGGTGCGGATGTAGCTGATCCCCGGGTTTTGTGCCATCGCCGCGACGAGCGCGGCCGTGCTCGTTGCATCGCTCGGGTACAAGACGGTGGACCCGTGAACCGATCGCATCATCGCGAGGTCCTCGAGACCCATCTGCGAGGGCCCGTCCGCGCCGATCTCCACCCCGCAATGCGATCCCGACAGGCGCAGTTCGACACCCGAAATGGCGCCCATTCGCACAAAGTCGAACGCCCGGGTGAAAAAGGCCGCGAACGTAGAAGCGAACGTCTTGTAGCCGCGGACGTTCAAGCCCGTAGCGGCGGCGACCAGTTGCTGCTCGGAGATGAACATCTCGAAGTAGCGATCTGGGAACGTGTGCTTGAACTCGTCGGCATGGGTCGAGTTGCTCACTTCAGCGTCCAACACGACGACGCACGGGTCGGCGGCACCGATGGCGACCAACGCGTCGCCGTAGGCCTTGCGGGTGGCGACCGAGTCGCCGACGTCGTACCGGGGGAGGTCGGCCGTGGCCGCGGTCGTCGCGGACGACTTGGGACGGTCCGCGACCTTCTCGGGGAGGGGACCACGGACAGCCATGTGCCGCTCGCCCCCGAGTTCCTCGATGGCGCGCGCGGCCATGTCGGGCGGGAGAGGCTTGCCGTGCCAGCCTTCTTTGTTCTCGACCTCCGAGAAGCCCCGGCCCTTGATGGTCTTCGCCAGTATCACCGTGGGGCGGTCCCCGCTCATATCCTCTGCCTCGGCAAGCGCGCCGTCGATCGCGGAGAGGTCGTGACCGTCGATCACAAGAGCGCGGGCGCCGAAGGCTTCGACGCGCCGCTGGTACGAGCTCGAGGTCCCAACCGAGCTCCGTCGGCCCGCGCTGTCCGAGCCGGTTGATGTCAGCCATCACGATGAGGTTGGACAATTTGTAATAGGACGCCTTGTCGATGGCTTCCCAGACCGAGCCCTCGGCGAGCTCGCTGTCGCCGCAGAGCACCCAGACCCGGAAAGGGAGGTGCTCGAGGTACCTGCCGGAGAGCGCAATGCCCACGCCGTCCGGCAGACCCTGACCGAGAGAGCCGGTCGCCACGTCCACCCAGGGCAGCACCGGGGTCGGATGTCCTTCGAGGCGCTGCCCGAAACGGCGGTAGCCAGTCATGAGCTCCTCGTCACTTACCACCCCGGCCGCCTTGAACAACGAGTAAAGAAGGGGCGAGGCGTGACCCTTGGAGAAGACGAGATGGTCGTTGGCCGCGGCGTGTGGGTCGTCCCAGTCGTAGCGCAGGTGACGCGCCACCAGCACCGCGATCAGGTCAGCCGCCGACATGCTCGAGGTGGGGTGACCGGAGCCGGCGCTGGTCGAGGACCGGATCGAGTCGACCCGGAGTTGCGCCGCTAGCTCTGCGATGGTGTCGAGGGGGGTCATGTCGGTCACGGTATCGGGCGTCATGGCGGCTCCTTGGGGTTCTCCTCGCTCCTACCCTAAAAGCCCGCGCCTTGTCCCGTCTCGAGTTCCTGCCCGCCAACGACTGTTCCCCGGGTGCAGCCCGCCAACCAGGTGGATTCTCAGGAAACGGGCGAGCTTCGGACGAGCCCGTGGGCGTCGACCTGCCCGATGCAGCGCCCGAGCGCTGCACTACTCAATCTCGTTGCCGTCGGCACGGAATCCCCAGAAACTCGACCGCCCCGCCGTCTTCGACGGTGTGTCGTCCCCGAACCGGCATCGTCACGGGGCTCTGAGGCACCTGCCGGCCGCCAGGGTTGGCCGGCCCCGACTAGTCCGACCCCTCGACGAACCGACGTGGTTGACTGAAGGCTTCAGACCCCGTCGTAAGCGGGGCATGAGCCCCACCGAGTGGAGGTGCCTGTGGCCGAACCCACGCAGCCCGTAGAGCGAATGGTGGTGTGCTACTTCATCGTTTCTGATGACGTCGAGCGCTCCCGGCGCTTCTATACCGAAGTACTCGGTGGCAGGGTGGTCTTCGGCCCAGAGCCGACCAACATCGCACTCGCCAACAGCTTCATCGTCATCAACGGCGGCGGAGGCCCCACCGACGACAAGCCCACGGTCACCCTTGAGACGCCAAGCGACCCCGACCGGGTCAGCAGCTTCCTCAATATCCGGGTCGCAGACATCCACGCCGCGTACGCCGAATGGAGCGCCCGGGGCGCGCAGTTCCTGACGCCGCCGAAACAGCACCAGTACGAGATCCGTTGCTACATCCGAGATCCCGACGGTTACATCATCGAGGTCGGGCAAACCACCGACCCACACGGAGACTGGTGGCCCGCCGACTGGTCATCGATCAACCCCGGCGGGCAATCCGACTGAACCCCGTCTCCTCGATGTCACGAAGACGGCCATCGCGCCTGACCCGGAGGGCAGCGCAGAACTCACGATTCCTGGCGCGGGCACCGACGCAGCCAAGTCCTTGCCCGCCCTGAGCTGATTGCCGCCCGCCCATCTGCGGACGGCTGGCAAGCACCCGTCGGTGACACTTGCACCGTCGAGAATCACGAGGCGAAGCGATTTCGGCCACCCATGGCCTCTCCGCCTGGCTGCCCGCCGACCAGACAATCAGGGGCCAGTCAGTTCGCCCACCTCACCTACCGCTATCGAGTGGCTCACCATCGGGGAGCGGCACGGGAGCGTCCGGCGATCTTCCCACGTGTCCGGTTCATCGGCTGAACTTCTTGGGGAACCTAAATGACATCGCCACCAGGAGCCCGCGCCCATCACCGATTACACCGTGATTATGAAGCCACCTTGTTGCCGGTCACCAGTTGCCGAGTGGAAATCTCGAGGCTGCGAGAGCGTCTTCTCGGCTATGCGTTGCGGAGAGCACTCGGGCACCGTCGACCGCGGGCGGTCAGGCATGCCGAGCGATGGGCGCGACCTCCAGATGTCCCTGTTTGTTGGAGGGCTAGATCAGTTGGCGATTAATTCCCCGCGGACTGACCGCCGTCGATGTGCAGGACAACTCCCGTGACAAATGAGGCCTGCTCGAGATAGAGGATCCCTTCGACAACGTCGCTAATATGGCCGACTCGGCCCAGCGGATGGAGCTGTGCCAGGCCCTCATACGACGCCGGGTCGTAGACGGGGTTCTCTATAACTCCGAGGGCCACTGCGTTGAAGCGCACCGCCGCGCGACGCATACTCGATCGCCAATGAACGCGTCACGGCTGCCAGGCCACCCTTGGTGAGCGATACAAGAGCAGATGGGTTCTGGCTCTCGGCGTGGTCGACCAGGCTCGTCGTGATGTTGACTATGTGACCACCGGTACCCTGAGTGAGCATCTGCCGGATGACGGCTTGGGTCATGTGGAAGAACCCGGTCAGGTTCACGGCTGTGATCGCCAGGTAGTCCTCGAGTGTGTAGTCGGTGAATGGCTTGCTGATGAAGATCCCCGCGTTGTTGATCAGACTGTCGACGCGCCCAAAGCGATCGACCGCCTGTTCCACGATCATCTGAGCGGTCTCGACCTCGGCAATGTCACCCCTCACCGTGAGGAAATCGGGGGTGTCGGAAGGGTCGATCGAGCGCGACGAGCCAACGACCGCATATCCCAGCGCTACGGAAGCCTTCTACGAGGCCTGCGCCGATGCCTTGGGAGGCTCCGGTGACGATAACGACTTTGCGCGAGGCGTCTGCTACGCCGACGCGAGGTATCCCGGACGGCTCTCTCGAGTCGGATGGACTGCTCATCCGACGAGATAGACCTCGTAGATGACACCTCCGCGCTGCCGGCCTCCGACACTGACGAATATGCCTTTGTTCAACCAGTCGAGGCTGTCGGCCCCGGTCTCGATTTTGACGGCACCCCGGAAGGTGTATTCACCGGCGTCGACATCTTCCCCGCGTCCGAGCCGCTCGAGGACGGCCGTGCTTCCGTGCCGCACACTTTGAGATTGAACGTAGAGCAGATCTCCGCGTTCGGTTTCCAGCGTGTAGCGGACGTCGCCGAGTGCGGTGCCATCCGGAAGAATGATCTGCCAATCGGCGCTGGCTCCCGGAAGCAGTGTCCCGCGCAGCTCAGGTCCGCTGAAAGTCCCGCCGGTCAACGGAACGATGCGCCGGTGACCAGCGGAGATCTCGCCGAGATCCTGGGGGTCGCCGACACTCGCTTCCAAGCGGTAGATCAGGTTCAGGCGTGGATCGGGAAGGCGACTGTTCACGGCTTCACTCCTGGTTGAGTCTCGGTCGGCTGCGAAAATCGAGCAGCGGTTCCCGTGTTGGTGCCAGCCGACAGGGCGATGGTCAGCGTTGTGAGCAACCTCTGGGCGATGGCCCGACCCGGGACGTGGCTCGGCCGAGGTGGCAATGCGATCAGGCCCCAACGATCAGGGAGCGCGCCTCTGCGGGGCCGACGACGAGATCGTGAAGGTCGCCACCCACTTCGAGCCGGCTGGACTGGTTGATCCCGCCGACCTTCATCGGCTCGAAGCCAGCCGTTCGGATCAGCCGCTCGACTTCGTCGCCACCACGGTCATCGTCGGTCACGTAGAACAGAACCGCCGGCTCGGGTGACCGGTTGCTCGAGGACTCGAAGAGATCGGCCGACATGGTGCCGAACGCGATGGCCAAGCGTGCCCCTGTCGGCAACCACCCGGCAATGGTCTCGCCAGATGATTGCCCCTCCGGCAGGAGCCGCACGACCTTACCTTGTGCGTCGAGGCCGACCGGGTTGCTCGGAACGACGAGGGACTTGTCACCCAGCGCGTCGGCGATCTCGTCGATGACGTCCTTCAGCACGGAGAACCGCAGCGCAAGGATGACCGCATCGGCACCCTCGCAAAGCGCTTCGGTTGTCGACTGCGACAACCGCGGTTCCCCCGATCGCCGCGGCCAGCCTTTGTGCCGACTGCTTGTCGGCGCTCGAGAGTTGCAGGGCCTCGCCACCGGATGCGAGCTGACGCGCGATGGCCGATCCGATCCCTCCAGTCCCGATGATCGCGGTGGTCATGATCGAAACTCCGTCAGCGTCACGGAGCTAGCAACAGCGCCTGGGAGCATCAGCGGCCCCGCCGGTCTCACACTCCGACCGAAGCACGGAGCTCACTCGGACTCCTCGGCGGACGTGGTTGATGGCCAGTGATCGGGCGTCCAGTCCCCCTCTGGGTCCGTGGTTTGCCCCACTTCGATCAGATGACCGTCGGGATCGCGGATGTAACAACGGATCTCGTACTGGTGCTGTTTCGGCGGCGTCAGGAACTGAGCACCCCGTGCGCTCCATTCGGAGTACACGGCGTGGATGTCAGCGACCCGAATATTGAGGAAGCTGCTGACCCGGTCGGGATCGCCGGGCGTCTCCAGGGTGACCTCCGGCTTGTCGTCGGTCGGGCCTCCGCCGACATTGATGATGATCCAACTGTTCGCCAGTGCGACATAGGTCAGCCCTCCGGGGCCAGAGAAGGCGACCCTGCCTCCGAGCACTTCGGTGTAGAAGCGCCGAGAGCGCTCGACATCGTCCGACACGATGAAGTGGGCCAGCACAATTCCCTCTGGGGGCGGTGGAAGCTCGGCCATCTGCTACCTCCACGGGTTGGGTCGATCACCCGCCTGCGACGGGCTCAGCGGCCAATGTGATGACGAACGCGGATCTCGTCTCGTCATGGCCGTGCCATCTGCGCCTGCATCGGACGCGTGGGCGGGGGCATCTTGGCTATCTCCATGCGGAGCGCCTTGAAGGCCGAGTCGAAGATCGACGAGAAGCTCGGGAAGGGCTGGATGGTGTCGCTCAGCACTTCCAGCGGGACGCGGGCACGTATGGCGAGCGTCGCCTGCTGCAGCCACTCACCGGCCTCAGGTCCGAGGGCATAGGCACCGGTCAAGCGGACGCCGTCGCTGAGCAACGTCAAGAAGCCGTTCGACTCGGCGTAGGCGTGGGTGTACGTCGCGGTCTTGGGCAACTCTGATA
>CAVUSV010000002.1:0-181687 GCA_963744225.1 uncultured Acidimicrobiaceae bacterium | reverse complement strand
AGTCTTTCACGTGCTCGGACCGAGAGGGAAGGAGAGGGATCGTGAGGGAACCTGAGGGGGTCGAAATGCCGCCACCAGGAGTCCTCGGAAAGGACCGGGTCAAAAGGGCTGAGAAACGTACTTTCGCAATGTACAGCTCAACGTGATCAAGTGGCGCGACCCGTTCCAAACGACACGCTACGGGGTCCGTTTGCGAGGCATAGCCGTCGCTGAGCCGACTGCTGGATCTCCGGGGGAGCGGAGCGCTCGACCGAGGAGCATTCGCTCCTGGCCGCTCGTGACGTCGACGACCGAGCGAATCTTGTGCCGGTAGGTCTGGGCCAGCATCCGAATGTCGCGATGACCGAGCATGTCTGAGACGTCCTGGAGCGCGGTGCCGTTGGCGACCAGCAGCGAGGCCGCCGAATGTCGGAGTTCGTTGGGGGAGAGGCGCCCCACGTCGGCTCGCTTGGCATAGGTGGCCACGATGCGCCGCAGGTTCGACGCGTCGATGGGGCGCCCGAGGATGTTGGTGAAGACCAGGCCATGGTCCTCCCACACCTCGCGAGGCGAGGCGCGCCTTGCGCTGGGCGAGACGGTGGGCTCGCAGCAGGGCGACGAGCTCTGTGGGCAGGCGCAGCATCCGGTAGCTATCGACTTTTGGTGGCCCGATGACGTAGGAGCCGTCTGGAAGGCGTTTGAGGGCCTGGCGGACGGTGAGGACGCCCTCGTCGAAGTCCACCGCGTCCCAGGACAGCCCGGTGACTTCTCCGGGGCGTAGTCCCATCGTCAAGGCTACGAGAACGAGGGCTTCGTCCTCGGTGCCCCGGACGACGTCGACGAACCGATTGGCTTCCTCGACCGTGAGCGAGCGCCGCGCCTTGACTACCCGTCGCTCCGGGGGGCAGATGGGCCAGCCGGGCGATGTTGCGCGCCACGAGGCCCCGACGTTCGGCTTCGTGGAGGGCCGCGCCCAGCACCATCTTGATGCGGTTCAGCGACGACTTCGACAGTGGTTTCTCCCGACCCCCTCGCCCTTTCTTGGCCGCCGCACCCGGCGCCCGGTTGGCCAGATCTTTGAGAAGTGCTTCGAACTCGAGGACTTCGAGCTCACGTAGCCGGCGGCCGCGCAGCGGCGTGAGTTGTTTGACGGCCCAGGCGCAGTTGGCACAGGTGCTGGGGTGCTTCTCGGCCTCGATCATCTCCTGGTACCAGTCCAACCACTCGCCGAGGCGCATGTCGGTGCCGAGGGGGAGTCCGGCCGAGCTCTCGCGCGGTAGCTCATCGAGTTTGGCAACCACCTCGCTCCGCGTCCAGGCAGAGACCCGGCGGCGCTTGGTACCGAGTCGCAGCTCGCCGCGCCAGCGTCCGTCGCCTTGTTGATAGATCGAGCCCTCGCCGTAGCCGAGCTTGCGTGACCTCGCCATGCGATCCTCCTCACAAATTGGGGCACTCTGTGGGGCGCTTCGAGACCACAATGGGCCCCACGCTGTCACCCACCGAAGAGGGAAGTCCTGGTCAGTGGGGGTCTGTGAGGAGTGGTGGGTGCCCCCGGCCCAGATGACGCGCAAGGGGTCAGAGGTTCGAGTCCTCTACGGCCCACCAACCCTGATTAGGACGACTTATGCAGGCTTCGGTCGCGACCGAAGCCTTGTGGAGCGGCCAGGTGCGCGGGTCTGTGCAATGGGCCGGCTTCCCGTCAACTACACAGCCGAGACCGGCGGTGGACTGGCGTGCGCAGCTTCCGCCAGATCGATGAGCTGTGCTGCCGCTCTCGAGAGTGGGCCAATTCAGGTCGGGGCGGCCTCGTCTTTATCGCTCGTTCAGCAATTCCGGCAGCGAGAACTTTGATGTCGAGGCGTTCGACGCAAGGGGAACCTCCAGCTGCTCCGGTACCACCCAGGTGCGCAGCCTGGGGTCTCCCAACTCTCGCGACTCATAGGGGGCAGGTTGTGGGTGTGCCCGAGCAATTGGCATTGCCCTGAGCGTCAAAGGCTTCGAGTTTCGACGAGGGGCATAGACAACCCCAGAGGCGACCGCCGGCGACGAATTGTTCGTCGTTGTGCCCGGGGTGGCAGACGGATGAGAATGTTGCTTGAACAACGCGAGCGCGGGACGCAACCCGGCCCGGCATGCAACAGCCTGTCAAGACAGCGAATTGATGGGATTGGAGGCACGGCTATGACCTTCACCACCTGGGATGGGACGCTGACAGAGCCGGTGACACCGGAGCGCGATCACATCAGGGGATCGTTCAACGCTCCGGCCACACTGGTCGAGTACGGGGACTATCAGTGCCCATTCTGCGGCATGGCACATCGCGTGGTTGAGGCAGTCAGAGAGACCCTCGGGGACGAACTCTGCTTTGCATTCCGCCATTTTCCGCTCACCACTGTTCACCCCTACGCGTTGGGCGCAGCCGAGGCAGCAGAAGCAGCAGGAGCTCAAGGAAAGTTCTGGCCGATGCATGACCTTCTCTTCGAGGATCAAGACCACCTGGCGCCACCAGACCTGGTCGCTCGGGGGCGCGTCCTGGGCCTCGATATCGACCGGTTCGTGAACGACCTGAGGGGTGATGTGTATCAAAGGCGGGTACAGACAGACTTCCTGAGTGGCGTGCGTAGTGGGGTACAGGGCACGCCCACGTTCTTCGTGAATGGTGTCCGTTATGCAGGTGAACCGGACTATCAAAGTCTCCTTGCCGCGCTGCAGGTTGCAGCGAAGACTGGTGCCCGGTGACCTCCTTGGCACTCTCTGCTGCCGCTCTCGCTGGCCTCTTCTTGACTACGAGAAGTAGACGACGCACGACGTCCCCATGGCAAGGCAATAGACAGCAAAGGGCCAGAGCGTCCGGGTCCTGAAGAAGCGCAGAAGGAAGCGCACGGACAGATACGCCGAGATGGCGGCAGCGATGCTCCCGGCGAGAATTTGACCCCGGACGCCATTGGCCAACGGGCCGAAGAGATCCGGAACCTTGAGCAGTCCCGCCGCCAAAATCACGGGTGTCGCCAACAAAAAGGAGAACCTCGCCGCCTCCTCGTGGGTCAGGCCTCGTAAGAGGCCCGCTGCCATCGTGACACCCGATCGACGAATTCCGGCCAAGAGGGCCAGCACCTGCGCGGAGCCGATGGCCACACCCTCGGGAAGGCTCAGTGTGGCCAGCTCTCGCGTCGTGCTGACTTTTTTGGGAGAGCCCGCCGCTTGCGGCTCGTCAATCTCAGCCCCGAGGTCTCGTCGGCGACGGAGCAGCTCGGCGCCGGCGAGGATGAGCCCGTTGATGATGAGGAAGATGGCTGCCGCCTCGGGCTTGGCGAACAGCGTCCGGAACGTGTGCTCGAAAAGCAGACCAGTGACGCCGACCGGGATCGTGGCGACGATGAGCAGCCACGCCATCCGCTCATCAGCTGTTCGAATCTGTCTCGTTCGCAATGTGGTGAAGAAGCCCGAGACAATCCGTATCCAGTCTCGCCAGAAGTAGACGATGAGGGCCAGAGCGGTTGCCACGTGTAGGCCGACGACGAACGCCAAATAAAGAGACTCCTGGGCCGATTGGTCGGTCACCAGGTTGCGCCAGCCGAAGAGCCCTGGGATCAGCACGCTGTGCCCCAGGCTCGAAACCGGGAACAGCTCGCTGACTCCTTGGAGGATACCGATCACGATTGCCTGGAAGAAGCTCAAGGTGGAGGCGCCTTTCAAATTGATGCGCTGTGGCGGAGAACCGCCTTCTGGGGATCCCGCGAGCAGGCGGTGTCGCCCCTGGGCCGCCCTTTCGGAGGCGAGACTCTACCGGGTACTCAGTCAGTCCGGGCCTATTGGCTGTTCTCACATCAAATTCATATTTTCGGTCCCTAGTCTGCTGCTATGCGCCTTCTGGTCGTTGAGGACCAGCCCCGGATGGCCAGCCTGATCAAGCGAGGCCTCGAGGAAGAGGGTCACTCGGTGGATGTGGCGGCCGACGGTCCTGACGCGGTGTGGATGGCGACTGAGAACGAGTACCGGGTCGTGATCCTCGATGCGATGTTGCCGGGTTTCGATGGATTCGAAGTGGCGCGCCGGCTTCGAACAGCGGGGACGGTGGATGCCGATCGTCATGCTGACTGCCCGCGATTCCGTCACCGATCGTGTCCTCGGTCTCGATTCCGGTGCAGACGACTACATGACCAAGCCCTTCAGCATTGCCGAACTGGCTGCTCGAATTCGCGCTTTGGCCCGTCGAGGCAGTCCCGAACGCCCGACCGTGCTGGAAGTGGGGAATCTGCGACTTGGACCCGGCTCTGCGCGTGGCCAGCCGGGGAGAGGTCGAATTGTCGCTCTCTCCGAAGGAGTTCGCGCTGCTCGAGCTGTTCATGGAGTATCCAGGGATAGTGCTGACGAGGACCCGCATCATCGAACAGATCTGGGACTACGAGTATGACGGCGTGTCGAACGTCGTGGACCAGTACGTCGTCTACCTCCGACGAAAGATCGACCGGCCCTTCGGTCGCAGCGATCTCGAGACCGTCCGAGGAGTCGGGCTACCGGTTGAGAGCACCGAGCTCCTGACGTGTCGATCCGCTACCGCTTGGCCATCGTCATCATGCTCGCCACCGCGGCGGCCGTTTCTCTCGGCGGTTGGCTGTTCGTAACCACGCTCTCCGATCGGCTCCATGCATCACTCCGAGCTGAGCTGCAGGCGAGAGCCGATACCGTGTCGCAACAGCTCCAGGAGACCCCTCCGGTGACGACGATCAGACCATTGGGACGGCCGGACCTGTCGGACTCCCAGTCGGTGACGGCCGTGATCAACGGGCATGGGAAGACACTCGCATCGACCGGGCTGAGGCCCTCGAGCGGGCGTGCTCGATGCCGCCCAATTGACGCAGGCGCAGCACGGGACGATAACGATGGAGCGGACACTCCCCGGGGCGCAGGGGCCGTTGCTCATCCTGGCCGAGCCGGCCAGCGACGGGAAGCCCTACATCGTCGTCGTCGGTGCATCGTTGGACACCGTGGACAGTGCGGTCAGCCAAGTGCAGCGAGTCATTGTCGTGGGTGGAAGCGTCGCCGTGCTCCTGGCCGGTCTCGCGGCCTGGCTCCTGGCAGGAGCGGCGCTTGCCCCGGTGGAGCGAATGCGCCGACAGGCAGCCGAGATCTCGGGGCTCGACCAACGCGCCGGACTGGAGGTCCCGGGAACCCATGACGAGATCGCCGCCCTTGCCGAGACCCTGAACGACCTCTTGGAGCGCCTCCATGCGACAATCCGGGTCCAGCGCAGCTTCGTGGCGGCGGCCGGCCACGAGCTGAGAACTCCGCTGGCCATCCTCAAGGTCGAACTGGAGTTGGCCGGGCATCCGGGTCGAAGCAGGGACGAACTCGTCGCAGCGATCGGGGCTGCGGCCGAGGAGACCGACAGGTTGGTCCACTTGGCCGAGGATCTCCTGGTCCTGGCGCGGAGCGACGAAGCGAGCGATTTCGTCCGACCTTGTCGAGGTCGACCTTGTGCCCGTCATCAGCGGCATCCTTGCCGCCAAGCAGGTTCGGGCCGACGTGACCGGCGTCAGACTCGAGCTCGATGGGGATCCAGCGACTCCACGCTCTCGTTGACGCTCCACGCTTCCGCCAAGCGATCGAGAATGTCATCGACAACGCGCTGCACTTCGCTCCTCGCGGCTCCACGGTGACGGTGAGCGTGTTTCGCCAGGAAGCTGACGCGGTGGTCGAGGTCGTCGACCGTGGGCCCCGGCTTCGACCCCGAGTTCCTTCCCCGGGCCTTCGAACGGTTCTCTCGTCCGAACGACGGCCGTGACCGAGACGATGGCGGAGCCGGACTCGGTCTCTCCATCGTGCACGCAATCGTGCAGGGCCATGGCGGAACCGTGTCGATCGCGAACCGACCGGACGGAGGGAGCTGCGTCACCATCCGGATCCCGGGGGTCGGTGGCCACCGGGAGTCGAGCCCGGCTGAGACCGAGGTCACGGGGGCTCCGGCGAGCTCTGAGAGCTGACGCTCCAGCAATCCCCGGTACCGTCCGTGGTTCTCACCATCTTCACATCTTCGGCTCCTTACGCTGCGTCGGGTGACCCGGAACACCACCATCGCGTCGTTCGCGAGGCCCGAGCGCCTTCGGATGGGAATCATCGTCGGGATCGGGCTTACCCTGTCCGTGGCGCTCGCCGCGTGCGGGGGTGGAGGCGGAAGCGGTAGCGGGAGTGGCGTTACGACCACGACGTCGGGGCAGGCGGCGGCGCCGAAGACCTCGGTCCCCGGGTCGAGCACGACGGTCACGTTCGCCCCTGAGACCCCGACGCCGGGAGACATTCCGGACACCGTTGCCTACATCCCCTACTCGAACGCAGCGGGCGGCTATACGTTCTCGCACCCCGAGGGTTGGGCGCAGACAGGCCAGGGCACGTCGGTCTCCTTCACCGACAAGTACAACGGTGCGTCCGCCTCGGTCGAACCTGGAACCGCGGCTCCGACGGTCGCCAGCGCCCAGGCCGCGGAGATTCCGAAGCTCCAGGCCTCAGAGCCGGCCTTCGTTCTGACCAGCGTTTCTCCTGTGACGCTCCCGGCGGGGTCTGGAGTCCTCATCGTCTACCGGCGCAACTCGCCCGCCGGACCCGGTCACCGGGCGCTCGGTGCGCCAGGAGGTGCACCGCTATCTCATTTACGGCAACCACCAGGTGGTGGCCCTGGACCTCTTCGGTGCCGTCGGGGCGGACAATGTCGACCCTTACGCCAAGATGAGCCAGAGCCTCCACTTCCCATGAGTGAGGGGTCTGGCCACTCCCCGTCCTCGAGGTCAGGGGTGTCCACCGGTTCTTCCTCAGTGGTGATGACGCCGAAGTCGCCGCGCTCAAGGACGTCTCGTTCAGCGTCGGCGCCAGGCGAGTTCGTCGCAGTCGTCGGCCAATCCGGTTCGGGCAAGTCCACCCTGCTGAACCTCATGGCCGGCTTGGAGAACCCCGACGGCGGCAGCGTCTGGATCCGGGGACACCGGATCAGCCATCGGGATCGGACGGAACAGGCTGCTTGGCGAGGCTCGTCGATCGGGGTGCTGACACAGGGGAGTGGCCTGCTCGACCATCTGACGGTTGCCGCGAATGTCGATCTGGCCGGCTTCCTGCGTACTCGGGCCCAGCGGTCGCGCCGAGCCCGGACTCGTGGCGACCGAGCCAGATACCGTCAGGCGGCGGCCCACGACCGCCGAGCTGCTCGAGGGCGTCGGTCTGCCCTCCCGGCGCGATGCTCGACCATCCACCCTCTCGGGAGGCGAGACGGCCCGGGCCAACTTGGCCGTCGCTCTGGCGGGAGCGCCCGACGTGTTACTGGCCGACGAACCGACGGCCGAGATCAGCCGGGATCGAGGAACATGCGGGTCATCGAGCTCATCAATGAGCTACGGCCACCCGGTGGCGCGACTGTCATCGTCACGCACTCCGAGGCGGTTGCGCGAGCGGCCGGTCGGATCCTCGAGCTGGACGGGGGGGTACTGCAGTGAGCGGGACCACCACGGCACGAAGGACCGTCGCCGAGGCCAGCAACCTCACCATCGCATTCAACGGGGAGATCGATCCTCGACTCCGTCGATCTCGATGTCGCAGCTGCCCGGTGAGTTGCTGATCAGCGGACGGTCCGGAAGTGGGAAGACCAGTCTGCTCCTGGTCCTGGCCGGTTTGGTCCCGCCGACTGGAGGCGAGGTGTCCTGGCCGGGCCTGGACCTCGGGAGACGGACAGCGCAGGGAGCAGATCGCCATGATCTTCCAGGCCCCATCCCTCATCGCCGAGTTGACTGCCGGTGAGAACGTCGCCCTGCCGCTGCGTCTGAGGAACTGGCCCCGAGATGAGTCCGCCGAAGCTGCCGCTCGAGGCGCTCGCAGGGGTCGGCCTCGACGCGAGGCACGCGCAAGTCCTCCCGAGCGAGATGTCCGGCGGTGAGCAACAACGGGTCGCGGTGGCCCGGGCTCTGGCCACTCGGCCCCGACTGCTTTTGGCCGACGAACCGACCGGTGCGCTCGATCGCCTCACCGCCACCGCCGTTGTCGACACATTGCGCAAGTGCAACCCGCAAGGCCGGGGCAGCGCTCGTCGTTGTCCACGCACGACGAGGAGGTCGCCGCCGAGTTCGATGCGGTGGTCGCCGTCGAGAATCCGTCGGCTGCGATGGGTGCGGCCATGACTGGAATCACATCGGTGACCGGGCGCTGGTCGATCGGGTTGGCGCAGACGTCGACCTTGGATTCTGCTCGGGATGGCGGTGACGGTGGCCCTCTCGATTGCCTTCGTCGCGTGCGCTGGGTTCGTTCGCAGCGTCCAGCCAGGCGTCGCTCACGGAGCGCGCGGCGCGCAGCGTCGGCGTCGACTGGCAGGTCCAGGTGACGCCGCAGGGGACGGCGGCGGGCGTCGCGCAGCGCCTGTCACGCACACCCGGGGTCCGAACGGTGCTCCCGGTCAGCTACGCGCAGATCCCGGCCCTGAGCAGTACCTCGGGCGGGACCTCCCGCACGACCGGCAGCGCCACGGCCGTCTCGATCTCCCCGGATTACGCGTCGAAGGCCCCAGGCGAGATCCGCTACCTGGTCGGTGCCCACGAGGGCGTGTTGCTCCAGCAGCAGACGGCCGCCAACCTGTCGGTCGCCCCGGGCAGGCGTGATCGTCGCCCAGACAACGCCACGGGCCCGTGAACCTCGTCGTCGCGCGGCGTCGTGGACCTTCCGCAAGCCGACTCCTTCTTCCAGGTTGTCGGTGCGCCAGCCGGTGCCGGCGCGACGGCCCCTCCCGACAACGTGGTCCTGGTGCCCCCGCAGACCTTCGCTGAAGTGACGCGCGGTTCCGCCGTGGTGCACCAGTTTCACGTGCTCTTGGACCGCTCGCACTCTGCCGGGCGACCCCGCCGCCGCCGCCGACTCGGTGACGGCCCAGGCGAACCACCTCGCTTTGTCGGTTGCCGGAGGCGCACTGGTCGGCGACAACCTGGCCGCGGCGCTCTCCGGCGGCGCGGGAGGACGCCATCTACGCCCGCCTCCTCTTCCTCCTGCTCGGCGTGCCCGGCTTGCTCTGGCGTTCGTCGTGGCCGCGCTCCTGGTCGGGTTGCGATCGGAGAGCAGGAGAGCGCGAATCCGCGCTGCTCCTGCTCCGCGGGGCCGACCGCCGGGTGGTGTTCGGGATTGCCGCCGGCGAGAGCCTCGTTCGTGGGCGTCGTGGGGATCGTCCTCGGATTGCTGGGCGGGGTGGTGTGCACCAGGCTGATCCTTCCGGGTACGCCGCTGTCACCCCCTTGGTTCGTGGCGGCCAGTGTCATCGGACTGGTTTTGGCGGTGGTCGCGGCCGGCATTCCGGCCCTTCGGGCAGTGACCCGCTTCGCTCCCCGAGTCCGTCGTTGCGGCCGCCACACGGGTGCCGTCGACCCGGCCACCGTGGTTCCTCCGGATGGGCCTCGATTTCATCTTGCTGGCAGCAGCAGCAATCGTCACTGCCCTCAACGCCCGGAACGGCTATCGGGTGGTCGTGGTCCCGGAGGGGGTGCCGGTCACCGCGGTGAACTACGGCGCGCTCCTTGGACCCGCGCTGGCCTGGCCCGGCCTGGTGCTCCTGATCTGGCGGGTGACGGCCTGGGGTGCCAGGCGCGGACGGGCACCCGGGGTCCTGAACGTCCCGGGAAGGGCCCCCGAATTGGTCGCCTCGACCGTTCGCCGCCGCAGGCAGATCATCGCCCGCGGGGCGGCCGTGCTTGCTGCTGCCGTCGGGTCTCGGATTGTCGACGGCCGTCTTCACCACGACGTACGACCAACAGTCCCGCCTCGACGTCGCCCTCACCGTCGGGTCGGACGTCTCGGCGACGGCGCTGCCGGGGACGGTCCCGGGCCCTCGCAGGCGCGGATCGATCGCGGCCGCCCCCGCCGCGACCGCCGTCCAGCCACTGGTCCATCGGTTCGCCTATGTGGGGCCGGACCTTCAGGACCTGTTCGGGATCAACCCGCGCACCATCCAAAGCGCGGCCGCGCTCCAGAATTCGTTCGTTCCCGGGCTCGACGATCCAGGCGACCCTTGCCGCGATGTCCGCAACCCGGGACGGCGTCCTCTTGTCGGCCGAGACGATCCGGGACTACCAGTTGCACGTGGGCGACCAGGTCCGCCTGCGGCTTCCGGTCGGGTCCAGCGGGTATCAGCCGGTCACGTTCCATGTCGTCGGTCAGATCAGCGAGTTCCCGACGGCACCGAAGGACAGTTTCATCGTGGCCAACGCCGATTACGTCGGTGCAGCGACCGGTTCCCACGCGGTCTCCGCCTTCCTCGTGGCGTCGTCCAACCCGACCCAGACGGCGTCGTACCTGCAACAACGTCTCGGCCCGGGTTGGCATGTTCAGGACATCACCTCGGCCCGCAAGACGGTGGTCACGGCCTCCGGCCTGGCGGCCACGGATCTCTGCGTCGCTGGCCCATCTCGAGCTCGCCTTCGCCATGGCCTTCGCCTTCGCGTGCGCCGGCTTGGCCATTGGAATCGGCATCGCCGAACGGCGCAGATCGCTCGTGGTGCTCGGTGCCCTGGGGGCAACTGCCCGTCAGCGCTCATCGTTCCTGGTCGCCGAGGGGGGCACCGTTCTGGCCGGGGGATTCGTGGGGGGCATTGCGATCGGTGGTGCGCTCGGATACTCTGCTCGTTGCCATCCTCCGGGGGATCTTCGATCCCCCACCGGACGGCCTGGCCGTGCCCTGGGCCTTTGTTACCTTGCTGGTCCTGGCGGTCATTGCCGTCGGCGCCCTGATCCTCTCTGTCGTGGGCCGCCTTGCCGCCAGAGGGTCGCCCAGCCAGCTCAGGGACCTCTAGAGCTCTTGTGTGCGCAATGCAGGGTGTTCGGCTCGGACGACAGCCAACACCCGCCGTGCCCCGATTACACTGAAAACAGGACACATGAGCTGGAAGTAGGACACATGCTCCATAAGCACTCAACGGATGAACGATTCCCAGCGGCGCACGCCGAGGTGGATGCCCTCTTGCAGAGGCTCGGCCGGGACGTGACCTCACTCGACGCCGGGAGCGAGCAGGTCAACACGCAGGCCATGTCGGACGCGATGGAGCGCTACGAGACGGCGAGCGACCAATTCGCGAAGGCGCAGAGCGTGCCGGAGCTCACCGTGGTCCGTTCCATCGTCCTTGAGGGGCTGCAGTCGACCCGCGCCATTCGCACGCGACTCGGTCTGGACCCCGGCCCTGATCCCACCCCCTCGATCTCCGAGAGCGCCCCCGAGGAGCCGCACAAGCACGCCTGGGCCGACCTCGCGCACAGCAGGGGCGGCATGGGGTCGATGCTTGGCGCTGGTGCCGCCGGGGGTCTCCTTGGTCTGGTCGGCGGCGCTCTCCTCGGCGGGGAGATGGGGGAAATGGGTGGCGGCGGGGGTTGGGGCGACGATGGTGGGGGATGGGATGGTGGCGGCGACTTCGGGGAATGATCATTTCCGACGAACGGATCCCACGTTCGTCGGCGTGGTCTGACTTTCGTCTCGCATCGAGGGTCCCAATTTTCGTCGCGCGCCGAGAGCCCTGTTAACGAGAAGCCGTACCGTTCTCCCTTGGCGGCGCTCATTTCATGAGTGAACTCTTCGCGGTGCTGGCCGCGCTGGCCAACGCCGGCAATCTGGTCACACAGCATGTTTCAAGTACGCGGGCTGCTCCGGGTACCAGGCCGGTGAAGCTGGTCGTCTTCCTCTTCCGGCAACCGCTGTGGTTGTTCGGGTGGCTTGCGCTTGCGGCCGGTTTCGTGTTCCACGCCATTGCACTCCACAGTGGCGCGCTCTCCATCGTGCAGCCGATCCTGGTGGTCGAGCTGGTGTTCGCGCTGGTCATCCGGCGCCTGTGGTTCCACCACCGGGTAACCGGCGCAGCATGGAGGGCCGCGGTCATCACGTGCGGCGGATTGGCGCTCTTCATCGTGGCCTCCCAAACAGGCGAAGGCGGGACCACGGCGTCGCTCTCCGAGTGGTTGTCGTCCTCCGTCGTGCTCGGGGCTTTCGCCGGACTCATGGTCCTCGCCGCTCGGTGGGCGACACCCGTAGGGAAGGCGGCGCTTTACGGGACGGCGACGGGCATGGTGTGGGCGCTGGAGGCGGCCTATATCAAGTCCATGACCGACGCCCTTGCCCAGTACGGCTTTTTCGGCATGTTCGCCCACTGGCCCGTCTACGCCGTGATCGTGGGCGGCATATTCGGCAATGTGGTGATGCAGGCGGCCGTTCACCAAGGGCCCCTTCATGTGTCGTCCCCGTTCATGGTTGCCGCCGACCCGATCTTCAGTATCGTGCTCGGTTTCTGGCTCTTTGACGAGCAGTTGGGACGCCAGCCGTTCCGGATCGCCTTCAGCCTTGTCGGACTCGTGACCTTGGCGGTGGGCATCTGGCAGATGACCCAGAACGAGCCGACCGTCGAGGTTGCCAAGACCCACTTGGGTTAGGGGCGTCGACCTGGGCTTACCCGGGCGAAGCGGTCCGAGTTGATCAAGAGTTGATACTTCACGAGGTGCCAGCTCTTAAGGCCGGGAGACAACGGGTCGATTCCAATCCGGGTGAGCGCACGTCACTCCAAGGGCCTGCAGGCTGGTTGGGCCCGTGATGAAATCGTCATCCGGACAGCTGCGGTGCTCGCGGTTGTGTGGGGTGGGGTCTATCTAGGCTGGCGTGCCGTTGATACGTGGGAGCGGTACGGAGCCGGCGCTGTTCCTCCTCTTGTTCGCTTGCGAGCTCTTCGGTTGGGCAATGCTGGTCTCGTTCTGCTTTCTTTCGTGGCGCACCCCGCAGTCGAAACGTCCGCCTATTTCTGGCCGCCAGAGCGTGGACGTGGTCGTGTGCACCTACGACGAGGGACTCGACGTCTTGGAGGCCACGCTCGTCGGGTTGCGCGGGGATCTCCTATCCCCACGTCACGTGGGTGCTCGATGACGGCGGCCGAGAGTCCGTGCGATTCCTCGCGGAGCGGCTCGGCGCACGTTACGTGACCCGTCCGGACAATCGACATGCCAAGGCGGGGAACATCAACCACGCATTGGGTGTGCTCGAGGGCGAGCTCTTGCTGATCCTCGATGCAGATCATGTCCCACAACCCGACATCCTCGACGCCACGGTGGGCTACTTCGACGATCCGATGATGGCGGTGGTTCAGACGCCGCACGACTTCGGCAACCACGACTCGTTCCAGCATTTCGAGACTGGGCGCCACGACCAGAGCATGTTCTTTGAGGTCATCTTGCCCGGCAAGGACCGCCACAATTCCGTCTTCTGGTGCGGCTCGGCAGCTGTCATCCGCCGGCAAGCTCTGATGGAGGTCGGTGGCGTTGCGACCGACACCATCGCAGAGGACTTCCACACCACGATCAAGATGCACGGCGCCGGATGGAAGACCCGGTACCACGGACGAGACGCTCGTGCAGGGCCTCGCCCCCCATGACCTCGTCCTCCTTCTTGCTCCAGCGAGATCGATGGGCCCGAGGAAATCTCAGCGTGTTCACGCACCGCCTGAGAATCCCTCACTGCGCCCAACCTGTCCTTCGCCCAGCGGATCAGCTACCTCTCTTCGCTTCTGGCCTACTTCGTCCCCCTGCAGCGTCTTGGCTTGTTGACAGTGCTCACGGTCATGCTGGTGAGCGGCCAGCTACCGATGCACGCCACCTTGGCGGGCTTCCTCGTGTTCTGGCTCCCCTGGATCGCCGTCGATCTCGTTGCCTCGACATTGCTCTGTCGTGGGCGCGCCAGCCTTGTGGGATGGCACATACTCCGATTCTTCTCACTCTCGAGATCTTCGTCCGCGCCGTCTCTGTGATCCTCCAGCCGCCCCTCGACCTTCAAGGTCACGCCCGAAGGACGGGATCGACGACGGCGGCTGGGCCGCGCTCCGCCAACTGCACGCCGTGGTAGGCATCGCGGCCATCCTGCTGATCGCCATTGTTCTGCGTGTGCTCGCGGCAGCGGGCGTTGTGGCGCTTCCCCGCCTCACCGGAGCCGCCCTCCTCATCGGCCTGATGCTCGGTGCGTGGGAGCTGGCACTGGTCCTGGCCGCGCTTGGGAAGGTGACCCTCCGGCGCCAGCTACGCCACCACTACCGGACGCCGACGGAGACAGCCGGCATCGTCGGAGACGAAATCGTCCGGGTGTTTGACCTGACCCCGGTAGGAGTGGGCCTGCTCAGCTCGAAGCGGATAGAGACGGGAAGCGACGTGGACCTGTTGGTGGACCTGCCGATGGTCGATGGGGCTCTGCGCCCGGTCCGACTCCAGTTGACCGCAAGGACCTGCCACCGCGACCCCCAATGGGCGAATGGCTGGCGGATCGGCGGCACGGTCGTCGCGCCCGGCGATCAGGACCGTGAAGCGCTCCTTGAGTACTGCCATATCGTCGCCGCACGATCCCGACTCGTCGAGAGCGGGCGCCTCTCGGCCGTGAGCGGCGAGCGCGCACCACTGACGCGTGCGGAGCGCGCTCGAAGGCGCCTCGAGACACAACCGATCCCGGCGCACGCCGCCAACAGCTGAGCCCTCTTCGGGTCGCGCTCGTCCGTTCAGGCTCCGATACCGAACCATCGGCGCCGCCGTGTCGTACCGAACTCGACCTTGGACGCGGCGGTGGCCAGGGAAGCCTCGGTGAACGTGCCGAACGGCTCCGGGCCCGAAAGAAAGTTGGCGTCAAAGCGCGCAACTTTGGAGCCGCCGAATTCGATATAGCAAGTCGCGATTCCGCGAAAGGGTTCTGGAGCGTCTCCGCCTCGGATCTGTTGCACCAGAACGTCGGCCAGTGTGCGTGCCTCTCCTTCGGCGATGGCGCCGACCCGAGGAACGGGAGCGCTAGTCACGTCGCCGACCGCATAGACGTTTTCAAACCTGGTGGCGAAGGTCCGGTGGTCGACAGCGATCCACCCGTCTTCGGCTAAGGCCGACTCCTCGACAACCTGGGGCGCCCGATGGACGGGGATACCGAGGAAGAGGTCGTAGGGGGTCGTCTGATCGTCGGCCAGCGTGGCGACCTTGGAGGCAGGATCGAGCGCCGTCACCTTGGATTGGGGCCACCATCCGATGTCTCGCTCGGACAGCGCCGTCAGGATTCCAGCAGAAGCCTCGGGCGAGATGGGGATCGGTGAGGGCATCGGGCTGATGACCTTGATCGTCGTGTCGGTCAGCCGGCCGCGCTGGAGGAGGAAGTCATGCAACATGAGGGCGGTCTCGAACGGTGCAGCCGGGCACTTGAAGACGGGGCCGAGGACGCCGATGATCACGTCGCCGCCCTCGAATGTCGGGAGCACACGGCTGACGCGCTCGGCGCCCTCGACGGAGTAGTACTCAGAGCCCTCCTCCACGAGGCCTGGCGTCGCCTCGGGGTCGAGATCCGCGCCGAGTGCCACAACAAGGATGTCAGGCTCGTGCGTCGACGCGTTCGTGATGACCCGTCGCCGCTCAGGATCGATGGCGACAACCGTCTCTTGGGCGAATCGGACTCCTGGCTTGTTCAGCAACGAGTACGGAAGGCGGACCTTGGCCAGGTCGTCTCGCCCGAACATGATGTCCAGCTTGGAGAACCCGAAGACAAAGGCGTCGCCGCTGTCGATGATCGTGACTTCGACTTCGTCGGGTACTTCTTCCGAGAGCCTCGTCGCAAGCTCGAGCCCCCCAAACCCGGCACCGAGGATTAGCACGCTCTTCATGACATCTCCGATCCTCTGTCGAGCCGACCGCAATTCGCCGCCACCCGATGCTGAACGCAGTTGTGAAGTATGTACGACGAACCTCAGAATGTACTGAGTCGTTCGGCGTGCGAGCCCGAGCACTGGGCGAAACGGTGTGATAGACGGTTCCGATGGATCTACGAGTAGTCGGTGCGGGGCTTGGGCGAACCGGAACGCACTCCCTGAAGGTGGCATTCGAGCAACTGCTCGACGCGCCGTGCTACCACATGCTCGAAGTCCTCGGGCGGCCGGACCAACGCGATATGTGGTCAGCCGCCACTCGCGGGGACGACGTCGACTGGGCAACCTTTCTCGCGCCGTACGGGGCGACAGTGGACTGGCCGGCGGCTGCCTTCTGGGAGGAGATCAGCGCGGCTGCCCCTGAGGCTGTCATCGTGCTTTCCGTGCGGGACAGCGACGCCTGGTGGACGAGCGCCTCCGAGACCATCTTCGCCGTCTTGGCGCGGGGCGCCGCGCCGGATGATCCCGGAGGCCTCGAGGAACTTGCCATGATCAGCGGGTTGATCGAACAGCGCTTCACGCCCGACTGGCGGGACCGGGATAAGGCGATCGCAGCCTACGAGGCGCACACTGATCGGGTGCGAGCGGAGGCACCGCCCGGGCGGTTGGTGGAGTGGCACCCGGGCGACGGGTGGGCGCCACTGTGCTCGGCTCTGGGCATGGAAGAACCATCCGAGCCGTTTCCACACCTCAATACGACGTCTGACTTCAGGGCCATGACCGGGCTCGACGGGAAAGCCGCCCCGCCGCACTAATCACCCTGGCTGTTTCCTTGGCCGTGAGCCTTGCCGTGGCCATCCCCTGACGTCGTGAGTCCCGGATCCGTCGGCGCGGTGGTCGTTGTCGTGGACGTGGGTACGGTGGCTCCGGTTGGTTGGAGGACACTCACGACGTCTTGGTACTGCCCCGGCGTGATCCCACCGACGGCAGACAGCGCTTGGCCGAGCGAGAGCGCCTGCTGTGCGGAAGACTGCCGGCGCACTCCGGGTGGTTGTGCCGCTGTCGCCTGCAGGGCGTTGGCCATGGCCTGATCTCCAGGCTGCCCCCCGCGGGCGAGGGACGCCGCGATGGCTTTGATCGCCGCCCCCTGAGGGTCCGTGTGGGGCCGCACGCGTACGGCCTGGTGGGAGGATGCGGAGCCTGCCGGGCCGGTGGGCCGAGTGCCGCTCTCCAGCAGGAGGAACAGCGCGGCAATCGCCGCCACCATGGCGGCAGCCAAGACGGCTCGGCGGCGCCACCTGCGCGAGTGCCCGGCCGAGGCGCGCACGGCCGGAGGCGGCGACAGGATCGCGGTGCCGAGGGGCGCCGGGAAAGTGGTGGGGGCCGCTGTCGTGGCTGCCATCGGTATTGTTGTGGGCAATCGGGGAGCGGTCGCCCCGGGTCGCCCCGTCAACATGAGCAGCATCTCGGAAGCCGATGTGAACCGGTCTCGCGGTTCGGCGGCCAGCGCGCCCATTGCAAGATCCCGGAACGGCGAGGAGAGGTGCTCGGGAGCGCCAGCACCGGGATCGAACCGCCTTCCCGTGAGCGCTTCGACCATGACTGCGCCGAGGGAGTACAAATCCGACTGCGTAGTGGCGGGTAGCCCCGCTCTGCGTTCCGGGGGGAGATAGCCGGGAGTGCCGAGCACGACACCCGTCAGCGTCATGTCGTCGGTCCCACCCCGATCGTCGATGTCGAAACTCTTGGCGATGCCGAAGTCGGTGAGCTTCGTGTGCCCGTCCTCTTGGAGGAGAATATTGCTGGGCTTGATGTCGCGGTGGACCACACCGAATTTGTGGGCGGCCGCCAGCGCAGCGAGCGTCTCCGTCATGACGACCGTGACCCTGTCCGCGGTCAGAGGCCCAGTGGCGATCTCATCGCGCAGCGTGGTCCCCGGCAGGCGTTCCATGACCAGGTACGAGGACGAGTGGTCCTCGCCGTAATCGAGGACGGCGACGATGTTGGGATGCGTGAGCCTGGCGGCGAGGCGCGCTTCTTGTTGGAAGCGCTTGCGCATGCCGGGAAGCGCGAGTGTCTCGGGCCGAAGAATCTTCACCGCGACGCGCCGCTCGAGCCGCTCGTCGAAGCCGTCGAAGACACGAGCCATGCCGCCTTGTCCGAGCAGCCCGTCGATGCGGTAGCGGCCCCCGATCGCGCCCGCGACGATGCCAGTCTCCACCTGGTATTTCTACCCGCGATGGGTGCTCTGTAGTCCCCTGTCGCGAGCTGGCTTCTGCCGCGGCCCGTGGCGCAGCGGAATCGACATTTATGAACACTTCATGAAATGGGGCTCTCGCTGCGCATTTGTCGCATCCTTGTGATAGGTAGCAATCGAATCTCACTGGCCCGAGCTCGTCCTAGGCGGTTGCTCGACGAGATCTCGAAGGGAGACATCAATGCAAGAGCGCAGCCCGGCTGAGGTCGTCCGCCTGGCGAAGGATGAGGGAATCGAGATTGTCGACCTCAGGTTCTGTGACCTTCCCGGCCTCATGCAGCACTTCTCGGTGCCCGTGCACGGCTTGACGGAGGAAGCCTTCAGCGAGGGCTACGGATTCGACGGCTCTTCCATCCGCGGCTTCCAGCAGATCCACGAGTCAGACATGATTCTCCTGCCAGATGCCTCCACTGCCGTCATTGATCCCTTCCGCCAGCACAAGACGCTCAACCTGAACTGCTTCGTTCATGACCCATTGACCCTGGAGCCGTACAGCCGGGATCCGCGTTACGTCGCCAAGAAGGCGGAGGACTACGTCAAGACCACCGGGATCGCCGACACGTCGTACTTCGGGCCCGAGGCGGAGTTCTTCATCTTCGACGACGTGCGCTTCGCGCAGGACCAGCACTCCGCCTTCTACCGGGTCGACTCCGTCGAGGGCATCTGGAACTCGGGCCGCGACGAAGAGCCCAACCTCGGCTACAAACCCCGGTACAAGGAGGGCTACTTCCCGGTCCCGCCCATGGACCACTTTCAAGATCTGCGTTCGGAGATGATTCTCACGATGGAGCAGGTCGGGATCGAGATCGAAGTGCAGCACCACGAGGTCGGGACGGCCGGGCAGGCCGAGATCGACATGCGCTTCGACACGCTGCTGAAGATGGCGGACAAGCTCATGCTTTACAAGTACGTCGTCAAGAGTGTCGCTTCCCAGGCCGGTTTCACCGCGACCTTCATGCCGAAGCCGCTCTTCGATGACAACGGATCGGGCATGCACGTCCACTCGTCTCTCTGGAACGGCAACGAGCCCCTGTTCCACCAAGAGGGCACCTACGCCGGGCTCTCGGACATTGGCCGCTGGTATATCGGCGGCATCATCGAGCACGCCCGCTCGGTGCTGGCCTTCGCCGCGCCAACCACGAACTCCTACAAGCGACTCGTCCCCGGGTTTGAGGCGCCGGTGAACCTGGTCTACTCCCAACGGAACCGCTCCGCCGCCTGCCGCATCCCTGTCTATTCGCCCAGTCCCAAGGCAAAGCGGGTCGAGTTCCGGTGTCCGGACCCAAGTTGCAATCCCTACCTGGCCTTCTCGGCCATCCTCATGGCGGGGCTCGACGGCGTTGCCAACAAGATCGAGCCGCCACCGCCCGTCGACGAGGACCTCTTCGACATGCCCGCCGACGAATTGGCCAAGATCGGCCAGGTTCCTTCTTCACTCGAAGAAGCGATGGAGGCCCTGGAGGCCGACCAGGACTACCTGAAGGCTGGCGGAGTCTTCACCGACGACTTGATCGACACCTGGATCGACTACAAGCGCTCCCGCGAGATCGACGCCGTCCGGCTTCGGCCGCACCCATGGGAGTTCATGCTTTATTACGACATTTGATCAAATTCGACATGTGGTCCAAGTGACCTCGGCCAAGCAACGGCGAAGTGGCATTTGTGAACGGTCCGCCACCGGGCCATTCGGGTATCGATAACGCAATGTCGTTCGAGACTGCCCCGGTGGGCGCACGACCCTACGACAGGCCAGGACCGACCATCGCGGTCAGGTCGGGCTCAGTACACCCAGACGGTGGTCCCGATCGGATCGAGGTTGTTGGCCCAGATCCAGTCGATGGCCTCGTTGCTCACCCTCACGCAGCCGTGGGACACCGGATAGGGAGGCACGGCGGTGTCGCCGTGGATGGCGTATCCGCCGGTGAAGTACCTCGGTCTCCACAGCACACCCAATGAACTCACATCAGTGCCGTCGACGACGCGAAACGTGTGCCACATCCCGGAGGGCGTGATGGCCACCGACGTGGAGCCCCCGCTCGAGTAGGTGTAGCCACCCCCGGTCGACGTGTTCAGCGTGTACAGCAGATGGCCGTTGTTCACCACCATCACCACGTCGATCGCGAGGTTGACCTCAATCACGTAGCCCGACGTGCTGCGGGGCTGGGGAACCACCCCAGCGTCGAGTGCCGCCCACGTTGATGGGCCCACAACGCCATCGCGCTGAAGGCCGGCGGTCTTCTGCAGCGCCCACACGGCTTGCTCGGTGCTGTCGTCGAAAGAGCCGCCGGTGGTGTCAACCCAGTAGCCGAGCGCGCTCAGATGCTGCTGCAGCATTGCGACCGCGGCGCCGCTTGCCCCTGGACCGACCGTGGGTGGCACAGGCGGGGGAGTGGTCGGCAGGAGCCAGTACCCGCCCCCGCTCGGCGTCGCGGCAATCGCTCGGATGGGGTTGGCGTTGGACTGACTGCCCATGGAACCCAAGAACGGGACGCCGAAGTTGAAGACTCCGCCGTCTCGAGCGGCGAGCCAATAGCCGCCCGCCGTGCCGGCCATCCCCACGATGGAGGCGTTCAGCGGCGTGCCGCCCATCGAGCCGCGGAAGGACGCGGTCCCGTAGTTGAAGATCCCTCCATCGGACGCGACCAGCCAGTAGCCGGTACCACCCGGTGCCGCCGCCATCCCGACGACGGGTTGGTTGAGATGGATCGACCCCGTCGAGCCGTAGAACGTTGCGTCGCCGTAGGAAAAAATGCCACCGTCGGATGCCACGAGCCAGTAGCCGCCCCCGTCGGCCGTTGCGGCCATGCCCACGATTGGTTGGTTGAGCGGGATGCTGCCCGCGGAGCCGAAGAATCCAGCGTCTCCATAACTGAACACGCCTCCGTCAGAGGCGACGAGCCAATACCCGCCACCGTCGTGGGTGGGGGCGATGCCCACGATGGGCTTGTTGAGGGTGATGGCGCCGGCCGATCCGAAGAAGCGGGCGTCGCCATAGCTGAAAATGCCTCCGTCCGAGGCGGTGATCCAGTAGCCGTTGCCGGACGGTGTGGGCGCAAGGCCGACGGGCGCCGCGTTCAGTTGCAGGCCGCCCGCAGGGCCGAAGAACCCGGCGTTCCCGAAGTTCACCGGCTGGGCTGGGTTGTCGGGGTAGGCGGCCGACGCTGTGCCCGGTGTGACGGCCAACAGCGCGGGGACCAGGGTCATGCAGCCCACCAGTCCGGCGAGGAATGACCGCCGGCGCCCTCGCCGAGGGCGCTCGTCGCCGCCTGTAGCAAGAGTTGGGGACGCGGGGTGATGGGCGGGCATCGGGGCTCCTTAGGTCAGCTCCAGGCGTGCGCCTACACGTAGAAGTTCACGACGTTGAACGTGCCGTCCGCAAGTGCAGTGATCTGGTCGAAAGATGTCGCTGAACTGTACATGCCACTCCGTGCGGCCACCGGAGCAGATGTGCGGCAGACGGACGACGATGACCATGGTCACGCGGGGTGGGAGGGTGGCCGGGCTGCGCCTCGGCCCGAGAGGCGGCGTTCGCCGCCGTGCCTGGTCGGGTCGACCGAAGCACCGTGAGCAGGGCTCCCGTTCGATCTCAGTCGGGTCGCTCCCAGCGGACCACGTCGGCGAGCTCCCCGCTCTCGACGTCGTAGATCAAGCCCGCAATCAGGCGCAGTCGGGACAGGTAGGGCGTCGACGCCAACAGATCCACGTCCTCGCGCAAGGCGGCGGCGTGGTCGTCGATCGGGAAGAACCCCAAGTTGGCACCCGTGAGCTCGCGCAGCTCGGCATCGGTCACGCCGGCGAGCCCGCACTTGGTGTGCTGCATCACGACCGCGGTGTCCACGCCGAGGACGCCACTCGAAAGAGCCAGGCTCCGCAGCACGTCGTCGGTGACCCGGCCGCCGGCGTTGCGTATGACGTGGGCCTCACCGAGATGGAGGCCCAGCACGGCGAAGACGTCGATACGGGCATCCATGCAGGTGACGACCGCGAGGTGGCGCCCCGGACGCGGATCGGCCACGTTGGCGCGCGCCGCCGCGTAGCCGTGGTTGGCGGTGAGGAGGTCTGCGATTTCGGTCATGGCGTTGGCGGGTCGACCGAAAGGTAACAGCACCGTCGCCCACCGGCGCGCGTCAGGTGCGATCGCAGAATCCCTCCCCGCGGTGCTGGTCAAGCACGGGGACGGTCCGCACGGTGTCGGGAAGGGGGAGCCGGATCGGGAATGGCGGGAACGGCGCGCTCGCCAGCATCTCTGCTCGATCGAGGACCGGGGCCACGGGGACGCCGGCGGTGCAGAGGTCGGCGACCAGCTCGTCCCTCACACGGGTCGCAACGGAGGCGGCGATGGCGTCCTGCAACTCGCCGCCCCGCCGGCAGCGCGCGTCGAAGTCGATGCCAGCCAACTCGTCCAGCCCAAGCTGCCCGCACAGGGCGGACCAGAAGTGCTGCTCATTGACGACCCCGAGCGACACCTGTCCACCGTCGGCGGTGGCGAAGAGTCCATACCCGGGCACCGGTTGGGACGCGCCCTCGAACTGCGTGGGGGCCTCGCCACCAGAGGGTCCTGTCCAGGTGGCCATGACGTCGGTCATGGAGACGTCCAGATAGGTTCCCTCGCCGCTGATGCCCCGGCCGATGACCGCCGCGCAGATGCCGAACGCGGCGGTCAGGCCTGACGCCAGGTCGGCCATCGGGAGCGGGGGGATGGTGGCCGTGCCGCCTGTGGGGGTCAGCGACCCGGCCCAGGCCTGGTAGTTCACATCGTGGCCCGGGAGTGCAGCGCGCTCGCCGTGTTGTCCGTATCCCGAAATGGAGCAGTAGACGATGGCCCGGTTGTGAGCCTTGACCGTGGCGTTGTCCAGCCCCAGTCGCGCCATCACGCCGGGACGGAAGCCCTCGACCAGCACGTCCGCCTGCGCCGCGAGGTCAGCCGCCCGAGCGCGGTCGGCGTGTTCCTTGAGATCGAGCTCCACGCTGCGTTTGCCGGCGTTGATGGCCGCGAACAGCCCGGCATAGTGACGCATCGGGTCACCCCCAGGCGGTTCCACCTTGAGCACGTCGGCTCCCAGAGTGACCAGCAAGGAGGTCGCGTACGGGCCGGGGCGCCAGATGCTCAGGTCGAGCACCCGCAGACCGGAGAGTAGCGCCGTCGTCGCTGGCATCGGCGCAGAGTCTTGCATCCCGTCCCGCGGCTACCCTCATCGCGTGCTGGGTTTCTTCTCCTTCACCGAGGTCACCGATCCCTCGGCTCACGAGGCCTACAACGCCTGGCACCAGCTCGACCACCTACCCGAGCAGTTCACCGTCGACGGCATCACCTTCGGCGAGCGTTGGGTCCGTTCCCCTCGGTGCCATGCTGCCGAGGCCTCGACCAGCACTCTCCTCGACAGCTTTCACTACATGACGTTGTACCTGCTTCGCGACGAGGGCGTCCTGCCCGCCTTCTTCGCCCTCGCTGAACGTCTGCGGGCCGAAGACCGATTCTTTGCGGCGCGGCGCGCGGTCTTGTCGGGTCCCTTCGACCTGGTCAACCGCTGGGCTGCCGCCCGCGTCGCGGTCTCCGCCGAAGCCGTTCCGTTCCGACCCTCGCACGGCGTCTACGTCGTCGTCGGGGCGCCGGCTGATGGGGCGGCCCTCGTGGACCACGCGGGGGTGGCCGGCGCCTGGCAGTTCGCGGACACCTCCGACGGCCGCTCCATCACCGTGGCCTTCGTCGACGGCGATCTCTGGCAGGCCTCGTCGGCGCTCGGGACGTCCCTGGAACGCGAGAGGGCGACACCTGAGTGGGCCGGCCCGCTGGAGCGTGTCGACGCCTTTCGCTGGGACTGGTTCGCTACGCTGACGCCCCAATGACCAGTGCGAGCAAGTCAAAGGCGCAGCGCAGGGCCGACAGCCAGCGCCGCGCCGCCGAGAAGCGCGCCGCAGAGCTGCGCCAAAAGCGAATGCGTGTTGGCGTCCGCATTGTCGGCGCGCTGGCCGTGATAGCGCTCGTGGTCGTCATCGTCATCCAGGTGACCGGCAGCAGTAGCGGCGTGCCGCCCCAGTTCAAGGACCCGCACGTCCCCACGACGCCCATTCCCGCCTCCATGTCCTCCACCTGGGTGAAGCCACCGGCGGAGACCCCGGGGCCCGAGACTGTGGGCGTCCCCTCGGGGCCGAAGCTGGCCACGCTGGTCAACGCGGCTACGGGCCAGACGATCGACGGCGTGCAGTGCCAGGCCGGCGAGGTGACGGCCGTCCACGTCCATTCGCATCTGACGATCTTCGTGAACGGCAAGGCCCAGGTCATCCCCTACGGCATCGGCATCCCCGGATTCCAGGCCGTGCAGGCGACGGGGAGTCCCTTCGTCGAGAGCGGCAGCTGCTTCTACTGGTTGCACGTGCATGCCAACGACGGGGTCATCCACATCGAGTCGCCCACCACGACGCAGGGCTACACCCTCGGCCAGCTCTTCGACGAATGGGGCATCCCGCTCAGTAGCACCCAGGTCGGGCCCGCCACGGGGAAGGTGACCGTCTTCTTCACGTCCCCCGGCAAGAAGCCGGCCATCTACACCGGCGACCCGCGCAATGTCCCGCTCGGCGACCACTACCAGATCCAGCTCGATGTCGGAACGCCGATCGTCGCCCCCGTCCAGGTGACGAATTGGGGCGGGCTGTAGCTCCCGTGGAGGTCGATGCGATCGTCGTCGGCCTCGGCCCCGGGGGGGAGCAGGTCGCGGAGGACCTGGCAGACGCGGGGCTCGATGTCGTTGGCATCGAGGCCGAACTGGTCGGCGGCGAATGTCCCTATTGGGGGTGCATCCCGTCCAAGATGATGGTCCGGGCCTCGGACCTTCTGGCCGAAGGCCGGCGCATCCCTGGCATGGCAGGGCAATCCATCGTCACGCCCGACTGGTCGCCGGTGGCCCTTCGGATTCGCGAGGAGGCGACGGACTTCTGGAACGACAAGGTGGCGGCCGATCGCTTTGAGGACAAAGGCGGGCGCCTCGTCCGCGGCTGGGGCCGCCTGACCGGTCCGAATTCGGTCGAAGTCGGCGGAGAGACCGTGACGGCCCGGCGCGCCCTGGTCGTTGCGACGGGGCAGCGGGCCTGGATCCCGCCGATGTTCGAGGACGTTCCCCACTGGACCAACCGAGAGGCGATCGCCGCGGAAACGGTGCCGGCCTCCTTGCTGATCATTGGTGGGGGAGCCGTTGGCCTCGAGATCGGACAGGTCATGCGGCGCTTCGGCGCAGAGGTGATCATCGTCGAGGCCGGCGAGCGACTGGCCGGTCCCGAGGAACCCGAGGCCTCGGCGCTCATCACTGAGATCCTCCGCCGGGAGGGCGTGCAGGTGCACACCGGGGCGGCCATCGAGGGGGTGGAGCCATGGGGTCCGACGGGTGCCACCGTGCATGTGGCCGGCGGGACCGCCCTGAGCGGAGAACGGATGTTGGTCGCCACGGGGCGCCGGAGCGATCTGGCGGCCCTGGGAGTGGGTGCACTGGGACTCGACGAAACGGCGCGCAGCATCCCGGTCGACGGGCGGATGCGGGTGCAGCCGGGAGTCTGGGCCGTCGGCGACATCACGGGAAAGGGGGCCTTTACCCACGTGGCGGCGTTCCAGGCTCGGCTGTGCGTGGCCGACATCTTGGGGCGGCCCCGTCCGGACGCGGACTATCGGGCACTGCCCAGGGTCACCTTCACCGACCCCGAGATCGGCTCAGTCGGGCTGACCGAGACCCAGGCGCGCGCTCAGGGCGGCGACGTGACGGTGTTGCACGAGTCGATCGCGGCATCGGCCCGGGGCTGGATCCACCGCGGCGAGGGTTTCGTCAAGCTGATCGCCCGCGACGGCGTGCTCGTCGGGGCGACATCGATGGGCCCGACCGGCGGGGAGGTGTTGGGCCTGCTGACGCTGGCGGTCCATGCGCAGGTTCCGGTTGACACGATGCGGTCGATGATCTTCGCTTACCCGACGTTCCACCGCGCCGTCGATTCGGCGTTGTGGCCGCCTCCGAGCAACGCAGCGAAGATGGCCGGCGCCTGATGCGGCAAGAGCGAGAGGTGGCCCTCGTCGGGGACGACCGTCACCGTCGCCTGTGCGATGTGCTCCTTGAGAAACGCGCGGTAGCCCGGAGGTCCGGTTCGGTCGTCCGCACCTTCCCAGATCTGAACGGGGACCTGGATCTCTTCGAGCGAGAAGCCCCACGGGTCTCCGAAGATCCGGTAGTCCTGTACGCAACCCTCCGTCCCTTGACGGAGCGCCTCGCGCACGAAGGAAAGGGCGTGGTCGGGGGGTCCCCACTCGCTGAGAATGGTCTGGTCGGCCTGGGGGAATGAACGCATGACGGCACGGAACAGCCGCGCGTTGCTGGCGTTGACGATGCTCACCTTCATCAGAGCAGAGGCCAGCCCCGGCGCTCGGCGCGCCAGCAGGAGCAGGACGCGGTCCTCGGTGGTGAGTCCCCGCAGGGTGCCGTAGAGGTCGAGGGGCACACCGCTCGACAAAAGCGCAGCGGCGCTGACTCGGTCCATCTTGGCGGCGCAGACAGCGGCATAGGCGCCACCGGCTGACCAACCCATCACTGCAAAGCGCTCGATGTCGAGGGCCTGGGTGAGGTGTTCCACGTCGGCCGGCCAGTCGGTCAGGCGGCGCCCGGGTTGGTAGGTCGAGAGGCCCATACCGGGCCGGTCGGGGGAGACGAGGCGGACACCCTTGGCCTCTGCAGCCTCGTGGGCTGGTGCGGCGTCGAGGCGCGAGCTGAGGCCGCCGTGGAAGCTGAGCACCGGGAACCCAGCCGGGTCTCCGTACTCCTCGTACGCCAGCACCCTCCCGTCGGGAAGGTTGACGGATCCGGTCACGTCTGCGTCGCTTCGTCCGTCCCGGTACGGCGCAGCGCGGCGTTCGTGGGTCTGATCGGTCGGCAGTCAACAAGTGCCCGCACGAAAGCACGCTATAGGGTGCGGGCATGAGTGCGAACGTCGACGAACTGGTTGACGGTCTGCTGGCCGACTTCCCGCCTGCGACCACGCCAGCGCCGCAGTTCTTCGGGGAGCAGTTCGACCGTGGTCTGGCCTGGTTGCACTTCCCTGTTGGCTGTGGCGGCCTCGGGCTGACCCCGAAGGACCACCAGCAGGCCCAGTCCCGCCTCTATGCGGGTGGGGCTCCCGTGGCCGGTGTACGCAACCCCATCGGTTACGGCATGTGTGCGCCCACCATCGTCGCCCACGGGACGGCCGAACAGAAGGAGCGCTACCTGCGGCCGCTCTTCACCAACGAAGAGATCTGGTGCCAGCTCTTCAGCGAACCGGGTGCGGGCTCGGACGTCGCCGGGTTGTCGACGCGAGCCGAACGGGACGGCGACGAGTGGCTGCTCAACGGTCAGAAGGTGTGGACGACGCTGGCCCACATCAGCGCTTTCGGGCTCATCGTGGCGCGCACGAACCCCGACGTGCCCAAGCACAAGGGTATGACGGCGTTCCTGGTGGACATGCGGTCGTTCGGCGTCGAGGTGCGGCCGCTCTTCCAGATCACGGGCGAAGCCGAGTTCAACGAGGTCTTCTTCACCGACGTCCACATGCCCGACAGCGCACGCATCGGAGGCGAAGGAGAGGGCTGGCACGTCGCGGTCACGACGCTCATGAACGAGCGTGTCTCCATCGGGGGGGCGGTCACTCGGCGTGGCGGCGGCCCGATCGCCGAGGCCATCAGGATCTGGAAAGAGCGCTGGGAGGGCGACACCTCCCCCCACGCCCTTGTCCTGCGCGACCGGCTTGTTTCGAGTTACATCCGCAGTGAGGCGTTCTCCATGACCAACGCCCGTGCCGCACAGACGCGTCGAGCCGGCACCCCGGGACCCGAGGGCTCCGTGGCCAAACTGGCTTTCGCCGAGGAGAACAAGCGGGTCTACGACCTGTGCATGGATCTGTTGGGCAGTGAGGCAATGCTGTTCCCCGCCGGCTACCCCATGGTTCGGCCCGACCACGTCGGCATGAGCTCGCCGGACGTGCGCAAGCTCTTCCTGCGGGTGCGGGCCAACTCCATCGAGGGGGGCACCTCCGAGGTCATGCGCAACATCCTCGGCGAGCGGGTCCTTGGTCTCCCCGGCGACGTCCGTGCCGACAAGGAGTTGGCCTGGAAGGACGTCCCACGCAGCTGAGCGTGGTCTCGTCGTGATGCGACCCGACATCCTGGCCGAGAAGCGCGCCGCCGCCGCGGCCGCGGCGGCCCTGGTCGAAGACGGCATGCTGGTCGGTCTGGGCACCGGCACGACGGTCGCCGAGCTGGTGCCGCCGCTCGCCCGGCGCCAGCTGGCCATCACGTGTGTCGCCACGTCGCCGGCGACGGCGGAGCTCGCCACCGCCCTCGGGCTCGACGTGCGGCCCTTCACCGACATCGACCGTCTCGACCTCGCCATCGACGGCGCCGATCAGGTCGACCCGGTCGGCTGGTTGGTCAAGGGCGGGGGAGGCGCCCATACCCGCGAACGGATTGTGGCTGCGGCGGCCGACCGCTTCGTGGTCATCGTTTCGTCCGACAAGGAAGTCGAACGCCTCCATCCCCCAATCCCGCTCGAGCTCCTGGCCTTCGGGCTGGCCGCCACGCTGCACGCGCTGCCGAGTGCTGCCCTGCGCGACGCACCTTCGACTCCCGACGCCGGCATCCTGGCTGACTATCACGGCGCCTTCGGCGACCCGGCGCCCTTGGCCCAGATGCTCGACGCCGTGCCGGGGGTCGTCTCGCACGGCCTCTTCGCGCCGTCCTTGGTGACCACCGTCCTCGTCGCCCGGGAGGGCGGGGTGGTGGTGCGTCAGATCGCCTAAGACCCGCGATTGGAGACCGCTGTCACCACGCGTCCGAAGGCGTCGCGGTCCGTGTGTTCTCCGTCAGAGTTCACGCAGCCGGCCGGAACGTCACGGGCAGCGAGGTGGGTGAACGAAACACGTCGCCTTGAATGTGCGGATCGGAGTCGCCAGGCTCAAGGGTCAGATCCGGCAAGCGGTCGAAGATTCGGTTGAGGAGCGCGCGGGTCTCGAGGCGGGCGAGATGCATCCCGAGGCACATATGGGGGCCGTGGGCGAACGCGATGTGGGGGATGGCAGGTCGAAAGATGTTGAACGACTCGGGGTCGTCCCACCGCTCTTCGTCGTGGTTGGCCGACCCGATGTGCGGCGTGATGCTCTCGCCCGGCCCGATCGTCACACCGCCGATCTCGACCTCGCAGGTGGTGGTCCGGTTGATGCTGAGGAGTGGCGGTTCGAATCGCAATGCCTCCTCAATGGCCTGGGGGAGCAGCGTGCGATCGGCCCGAACGGCCTCCAACTGGTCCGGGTCCGTGAGCAGTAGGTAGAGGAGGTTGCCCGACGAGCGGTAGGTCGTCTCGGCTCCGGCCGGCAGGAGGAGGCGCAGGAACGAGTAGATGGCCTCGTCGGTCAGCTTCTCCCCGTCGACCTCGGCGGACACCAAGTCGCTGATAACGTCCTCGGCTGGTCGGGCCCGCCGCTCCGCCACCACGCCCGCGAAGTACTCCCGGAGAGACTCCGAGGCAGCCAGTCCGCGGTCGATATCGGCCACGAGCCCGATGAGCTCCACCGACCAGCGCTGGAACTGAGGGAAGTCCTCTTCGGGCAGGCCGAGCAGGCGCGCGATCACGCGCACCGGGAACTCGAAGGTCAGCTGGCGGACCAGGTCCGCCTGGCCGTCGGCTGCGAAACGATCGATCAACTCGTCGATGATCGGTCCGATGAGCTCAGGCTCCCAGCGCGCGAGCGCCTTCTCACGAAAGGCATGGGCCACCAGGTTGCGATGGTTCCGGTGCTCGGGGTCGTCCATGCCAAGGATCATGTGGCCCATGACCATGCCGATCGTCAGGTCGTAGCCGGTCGAAGTGAAGGTCTTGGCATCCCGCAGGATCCGCGAGCAGTCCTCGTAGCGGTACGCGATCCATCCTGGTTCGACGTCGAACCCTTCGGGCAGGGCTTCGGGCGACATGGTGAACCCCTTGGAGACCGGCGTCTCGCGGCGCTTGGCCATGAGGGCGGGGTAGGGGTCCCGGGTCGTCCCCGCGATGACGTCGTCGAAGGCGGCGAACGGGTCGTACTCCTGTGCGTCGGACGTGGTCATGGCGACGGCTTCCTCCCGCGGTGCGTTGGGTGACGTTGATGTCAGGTTACGGTTCGCGGCGACCGCCCGCACCTCCCTACGCACGGGGGCGACACCAGGGGCAACGGCGTAGGCTCCCGCACCATGAAGACGCTCCGCACCCCGGACGAATGCTTCGTCGGCCTCCCCGGTTATGACTTCGCCCCCTCCTACGCCGAGATCGCCAATTCCGAGGGCGGCATCCTGCGGGTTCACTACCTGCGGGAGGGCGACGAATCGGCGCCGGTCGTGCTCTTGATGCACGGAGAACCCTCCTGGTCGTACCTCTACCGCACGATGATCCCCGTCCTGACCCGTTCCGGGTTGCAGATCGTGGCGCCCGACCTGGTCGGCTTCGGGCGCTCGGACAAGCCAGCTGAGCGTTCCGACTATACGTTTGCCCGCCACGTCGAATGGATGCGCGAGCTCCTCTTCGACCGGCTCGACCTCCGGGACATCACGTTGGTGTGCCAGGACTGGGGTGGCTTGATCGGCCTGCGCCTCGTGGGCGAGCATTCCGACCGTTTCGCCCGGGTCGTGGCGGCCAACACCTTCCTCCCCACCGGCGACACGGACCCCGGTGAGGCCTTCTTCGCCTGGCAGCGCTTCTCCCAGGAGGTCGAGGAGTTTCCCACCGGGGTGATCGTCGGTGGTGGGTGCGTCAAGCCAATGGCCCCCGAGGTGCAAAAGGCCTACGACGCGCCCTTCCCCGACGAGTCGTACAAGGCCGGAGCGCGGCAGTTCCCGATGCTCGTGCCGTCGCGGCCGGACGACCCCGCCCACGACGACAACGTGGCTGCGTGGGCGGGTCTGGCCGCCTTCGACCGCCCCTTTCTCTGCGCGTTCAGCGACGGCGACCCGATCACCAAGGGGGCCGATCGCAACCTGAAGGACAGGATCGCTGGGGCGAAGGGCCAGCCCCATACCACGATCGTCGGCGGCGGGCACTTCCTCCAGGAGGACTGTGGGGAGGAGTTGGCGCGGGTGGTCGCGACCTTCGTCGCCGCGAGCTCGTGACCGACGAGCACCAGGTTGTCATCGTCGGCGCCGGATTCTCCGGCATCGGCATGGCGGCCCGCCTCCGCACCATGGGCATCGATGACTTCGTGGTCCTCGACCGCGGCAATGATCTCGGGGGCACCTGGCGTGACAACTCGTACCCGGGTGCCGCCTGCGACGTCCCGTCCAACCTCTACTCGTTTTCCTTCGCCCTCAACCCGGACTGGTCCCGCGGCTTCTCCTCGCAGAGCGAGATCTGGGACTACCTGCGGGTGTGCGTCGATCGCTTCGACGTGGGGCGACACCTACGCGTCGGGCGGGCGGTGGACGAGGCACGCTGGGATGAAGCCGACGGGCGGTGGTTCGTGCGGACCGCGGGAGGTGAGGAGTACCGCGCGCCCATGCTGGTGTGGGCGACCGGACCGCTCAGCGAGCCCTCCATCCCGGAGTTCCCCGGCTTGGCGGACTTCCGCGGGAAGGTCTTCCACTCGGCCCGATGGGAGCACGGATTCGACCTGACCGGGAAGCGGGTCTGCGTCGTCGGGACGGGCGCCTCGGCGGTCCAGTTCGTGCCGCAGATCGCGCCCGTCGTCGAGCACCTCTACCTCCACCAGCGGACGCCACCCTTCATCGTCCCGCGCCGCGATCGGCCGGTCTCGCGCCTGCGCAAGGCGGTCTACCGCAAGTTTCCCACCGCCCAACGCCTGTCCCGGCTGCGCATCTACACCGTCTTCGAGTTGCTGCTGTCCGTCTTCGTGGGCCAAGGAGCGCGGCGCAAAGCAGCGGTGCGGAAGACCGCCCTTGACCATCTCGCCAAGCAGGTGCCCGACGAGGCCCTGCGCGCCAAACTGACCCCGCACTTCGAGCCGGGCTGCAAGCGCCTTCTCCTTTCCGACGACTACTACCCTTCGCTCAACCGGCCCAACGTGGAGGTGGTGGCGTCACCGGTCGCCTCGTTCACCGCGCACGAGGTGATCGGGGAGGACGGCATCGCCCGCCCGATCGACGTGGTCATCATGGGCACCGGCTTCGAGGCCGCCGAACCTCCCTACGCCGAGCACATCGTCGGGAAAGACGGCGCCCGGCTCTCCGAGGTCTGGAAGGCGAACGGCGTCGAGGCCTACGCCGGCGCGACCGTGGTCGGGTTCCCGAACCTCTTCTTGATGATCGGGCCCAATTCCGACGCTGGCCCACAACTCCATGATCTACATGATCGAGTCGCACATCAATTACGTCGCGAGCGCTGCTGGAGTTCATGGCGAAACCCGGCGTGCGCAGCGTCGAGGTCAAGCCGAGCGTGCAGCAGCGCTATAACCAGCGCCTGCAGGCTCGGCTCGAGCACTCCGTCTGGGTCGAGGGTGGCTGTCGCAGCTGGTACCTCGACCACCGGGGTCGCAATACGACGCTGTGGCCGGATCACACGTGGAAATTCCGCCGGTTGACCCGACGCTTTCACCCCGCCGAGTACACGGTGAGCGCATAGAGCCTCCGTCGCCGTCCACCAGCCGGCGGGGGCCCGCGGGTTGATACGGGTACTCGCGCAGCGGCTCGCTCAGGAGTGCTGTGCCGCGCAGACACCCGAGACCTTCCGCGGCGCGCAGGGCGGCGTAGGGCGGGCGGAGCGGCGTGGCTTGCAGCTGCGTGTTCACGATCACGTCGAGTGAGCGGGTCCCGCGGAGCGTGGATGCGGCAAAGATGGTGTAGCCGGGGAAATTGCCGGTGTGGCCGTACACCGTGCCGCACGGGGTCACGTAGCGGTAGATGCCGAGTCCGGAACTGTTGATGCCGGGCCCCGCTGGGCCGGATTCCCCGGGTACGAAGGTGAGCTGGCGGTCGTGCACCGCCTCCGTGACGAGCGCCCCGGAGGCGTAGGCCCGCATGAACGTGTTCAGCTCGCTCGGTGTCGACAGCATCCCCCCGGACGCCCAGGCCAGGCCGGGGTTCAAGAACATGCTGTCGTCTTGGGGAGCGGTTCCGCTGACGTCGTAGCCGTGCAGGTATGGCGCGGGCATGTTCGCGTCGGAGGGCAATACCGTCTTGGTCAACCCGAGCGGCCCGGTCACGAAGGCGGACAGTGCGGCCTCGTACGTGCCCTGGCTCACGGCCTCGTCCATCAACCCCAAGATGATGTTGTCCGAGTCCGAGTAGTGGTACTCGGTGCCGGGAGCGAAGAGCAGACGGTCCTTCGCCACGAACCCCAGGAGCTGGGTCGGCGTCAAGACCTGCTGGGGGTCCGCCTGGAATGCCTTCAAGAACGCTGGATCCTTGATGTAGTCGGGCACTCCGCTGGTGTGCTGCAAGAGCTCCTTGACCGTGACCGCGGACCACGCGTGGGGGAGCGTGGGGAGAACCGTTCCGGCCGTGTCGGTCAGCGACAGCTTGTCCTTGCCGACCAGGGCCAAGGTCACGGCGCCGTTGAACGCCTTGGACACGCTGGCGATCCGCACGGTGTCGTTCGCAGCTGGGGCCAGTGACAATCCGACGTCCCCGGCCCCTGCCACGACGACGTGAACGTCGGCTCCGACCTGGACGACCGCGACGGCGCCGGGTGGTCCACCGGGCATCGCTACCAGTTTGTGCAGGGCGGCGGAGAAGGCCTGCAGGGCGTTCCCATGCGCCTGTGTGGCTTCCGCCGACGCCGCCGCTGAGGCCGCAGCGGCCGGCACCATCGCCACGACCGCGGCGAGGGCCGCACTCAGGAGCCCCCACCTGCCGAGACGTCGAGGTGACATTCAGTCGAAGCTCGGGCGCTGGTCCCGGGTGCGCTTCAGTTCGAAGAACCCCTCGGTCCCGGTGCACAGGAGCACGCCATCCCAGAGTCGACCGGCAGCCTCGCCCTTGGGCGCCGGCGTGACCACGGGTCCGAAGATGGCGCGGCCGTTGACGTGGATCACCGGCGTCCCGACGTCGGTGCCGACTGGGTCCATCCCCGCGTGGTGCGACGCCGCCAGCGCGTCGTCGTACTCGCTCCCGAAGGCAGCGTCGGTCAGGGATGCGGGGAGGCCCAGCTCGGCCAGCGCCTCGGCCATGACCTCCTCGCCCTCGCCCTCGCCACGGCCACGCTGTTGGACGTGCATGCGGGTCCCGAGCGCCGTGTAGAGCGGGAGCAAGATGTCGGGGCCTCTCAGCTGCTCCGCGGCGATGCACACCCGCACGGGGCCCTTGGCCCGTTCCATGCGCTCCCGGTACTTCTCGGACAGTTCCTCGCGGCCAGCGTTGAGGATGGCGAGCGACATCACGTGCCAGGTGGTGCGGATGGCGCGCACCTGTTCGACCTCGAGCACCCAGCGCGATGTGATCCAGGCCCAGGGGCACAGGGGGTCGAACCAGAAGTCGAGTGTGTCGGTCACGGGATGCCGCCGTCGACCCGCAAGATGGCGCCGGTCGCATAGGACGATGCGTCGGTGGCGAAGTACAGCGCGGCCCCCACGATCTCGTGCGGCTCACCGGCCCTTCCGAGGGCGTGATGCGGCATGCCCCGCTCGCGGACGTCAGGTCCCCAAGCCTTGGAGATGTCGGTGAGGAACGGGCCCGCCATGATGCAGTTGACCCGCACCGTCGGCCCGAATGCCCGAGCGAACCCCTCCGTCAACGTGTTGAGCCCCGACTTGGCCGCGTCGTAGGGCAGCATGCTCGGACCGGGCCGAATGCTGCCCGAGCTCGAGACGTTGATGATGGACCCACCAGACGGGCCCGCCGCCATCCTGGTACCGACGAGTGCGGTGAGGCGGAACGGCCCCTTGAGGTTGACGCCGATGACCTTGTCCCACAGCTCCTCGGTCACCGCCGTGAGGTCGGGGTAGAGCGGCGACATGCCGGCGTTGTTCACCAGCACGTCGACCCGGTCGAAGGTGTCGTAGGCCTGCTCCACGAGACGGTCGATGTCGTCCCAGTGCCCGACGTGGCACGCGACGGGCAGCGCTCGACGGCCCAGGGCCTCCACTTCTGCCGCGACGGCCGCGCAGCTGTCGATCTTGCGGCTGGCAATGATGACGTCCGCGCCGGCGGCGGCGAAGGCGAGCACCATGGCCCGCCCCAGCCCGCGGCTGCCGCCCGTGACGAGCGCGACCTTGCCGTCCAGCGGTCCCTCTGCCATGGACAGGAAGCTATCCCTGCTTCAGGAGTTCTGCGACGGCGTGCGTCACCGCTTTGGCCATGGGGATGTGGAGCGACTCGTTGGGCCCGTGGGCGTTGGAGTGCGGCCCGAGCACCCCCGTGGCCACGAACTGCGTGCCCGGGAAACCCTTTTGCAAGTCGGCCAAGAACGGGATGGAGCCGCCTTCGCCGACCAGGCCGGGGTCACGTCTGAAGCGCGCTTGCGAGACGGCCGCGAGGGTGGCGGCGACGCCGGGATCGAGCGGCGGGGCGATCCATCCCTGGGCGGCGGCCTCCATGTCGATGGTGATGTGCGCTCCCTCGTCGGTGCGGATGGCCGAGATGAGCGCGTCCGTCGCCGCCTGCGCGTCGACGTCGGGCGGCAGGCGCACGGAGAACTTCAGCGTGGTCGACGGGCGCAGTACGTTGCCGCCGTCGCGTGGCTTGGGCAGTCCGTCGGCGCCTGTGACCTCGAGTGCGGCGCCCCAGGTACGAGCGATGAGGCGCTCGACCGGGTCGCGTGCAAGCAGATGGAGCCCATCGACGACCGGCGCACTGCTGTCGGGGAATTCGGCCGCCAGCCCCTCGAGGTTGGCGCGGTGCGACTCGGGGATCCCCGCCCCCTGGAGCTCCGGCAGGAGGATGCGGCCGGTCACTTCGTCCTCGATCGTGGAGAGAATGCGGCGCAGGATGCGGAACGAGGACGGGACGACACCCCCGCCCTGGCCCGAGTGGATGCCCTCGGTGAGCACGTCCACCTTCACCGTCGCCACCAGGTTTCCCCGCAGCGACGTCGTCAGCCACAGGCGGTCGTAGCTGAGGCCACCCGAATCGAGGCAGATCACCAGCCGCGGGGTCCCGATGCGCTCCGTGAGGTGCTCCAAGTGGGCGAGCAGGTCGGGGCTGCCGCTCTCCTCGCTGGCCTCAATGAGGATGAGCACGCGGCCGCCGCCGCCGCCCGCCGCCAACAGACCGGTCACGGCGGCAAACGTCGCGTAGCCGTCGTCTGCGGTACCCCGGCCGTAGAGGAGGTCGCCGTCGCGTACGGGCTCGTACGGCCCGAGGCCGCTGCGCCACTCGCCGAGCGGCGGCTGCTTGTCCATGTGGCCGTACACGACGATGGGATCGCCCGAACCGCCGTTGTCGATCAGCAGCACCGGGGTCCGACCCTCGAGCTCGACGATGTCGGCCCGCAGGGCGGGGTCCTGGTCGCGCACCCACGAGCGCAGGAGCTCGGCGGCCTCCCTGATGTGGCCCCGCTCCGCCCAGTCCGGATCGAAGGCGGGCGAGAGGCACGGAATTCGGGTGTACTCGCTCAGGGTCGGAAGGATGCGCTCCTCCCAGGCGGCGTCGATCACGCGCCGGCGTCGTCGCCTGCGCCAAGGCCAATCGATCGAATCACGACTCGGCGATCTCGGCCAGGCGTTCGAGCGTCTTTTCCATGGATGCGGCCGTGTGCTGGCCGACCTTTCCGCTCTTCAAGAAGAACCGCTGTTTGTCCTCCGTGATGTCCCAGGTCTCGGTCACCTTGGTGCCCCCCTCGACGTCGTCGAAGCGGTAGCGCCAGATGCGGCCGCCGATGACATGGCCCAGTGGGCCCGCGAGCACGGTCTGCCACGCGATGCGCCGGTCCTGCTCGAACTCGATCACGGTGTTGGCCATGGAGTAGGGCACGCCCTGCTTCATCGACATCCCGAAGGTCGAGCCCAACGTCAAGTGCTGGGGCGCACCGTCCTTCGCCTTGACCAGGGCGCCGGAGCCGTCGATCTCGGGGTGGCGGTTCGCGTCGGCGACCACGGCGAAGATGGCTGGAGCGGGGGCCTTGATGACCCGATCGACGCTGACGACGGTGTTCTCAGCCATGGTTGCAACCTCCAGTTTCCAGGCCCGGGCGCCGAGACTAGATGGCGTGGGCGACCAAGTCGCCGAGCTGCACCCATTCCAGGGTGGCCGCGTGGGTCGATGCCAGTACGACGGGGGGTGCCACGCCGGCCTCGAACGCCTCCTGCCAACGCGGGGCGCACAGGCACCACTGGTCGCCGGGTTGCAGGCCGGCGAACCCGAATTCAGGGTGCGGTGTCGACAGGTCGTTGCCGACCGACGCCGAGAACTCCAAGAACTCCTCCGTGACCTGGGTGCACACCGTGTGCACGCCCACATCCTCGGCGCCGGTGTTGCAGCAGCCGTCGCGGTAGAAGCCGGTGAGCGGCTCATAGTTGCAGGGCTCAAGCGTGTCGCCGAGAACGTTCTGTGCCATGACCCATTTCACCACGGCGCCGGTCAGAGTTCGGCCCACCCTCGTGCGTCCGTTGCTGCCCTCGACTGGCGGCCCTATGTGCCCCTGACTCAGTCCGGGGTGCCGCCGGGGCCCGCCAGCGGCGCGCCCTCGTAGCGGTCGACCCAGCAGAAGGATCCCACCGGTGCCCGCTTCAACCGGCGTGGGGCCGACACCGGTCGGCCGAGGACCACCAAGGCGGCGACCGCCACGGTGTCGGGGATGCCGAAGAGCGCACGCACGTCGTCTTCGTGGCGCACCGGCATCGTCGTGATCACCCCGGCGAGGCCCTCCGTCGGGGCGGCCAAGAGCAGGCTCCAGACGAAGGGGTAGATGGAGGCGCCCCCGGCCAGGGTGTAGCGCGGCAGGTCACGGTCCACTGCGGCGAGCGCAGAAAGGTCGGCGAGGACGAGCAGGAGGGCCGGGGCGGTATCGAGCGTCTCGGCGAATCCGGGTGCGGCGGCGCCCGCCTCGGCGAAGGCTGCGGCGTCGGCGAGGGCGGTCGCCTCCGCCTCGCGGTCCGTCACCGGCGCCCAGGGCACCAACCCCGCCGACATCATGGCAAGGTACTCGTACCAGCCGCGTTGGTAGATGTCGCGCAGCGCGGCGCGGGTGGCGGAGTCCTTCACGACGATGACGCGCCAGCCTTGGCGGTTGCCACCGCTCGGGGCGAAGCGGGCCGTGTCGAGCAGTCGCTCGAGCACGTCGTCGGTGACGGGGTCGGGATGGAATTGGCGGACGGCGCCGGTGTTGCGCAGGGTGTCGACGAGGTCGAGGTCCACGGGTTGCCCACGGTAGCGGTACTGGCTCAGTGTGGTGAGGTGACCGTGGCCGCCGGCTCTGACCCCACTGGTGGCAGCCGCACGCGGTTGCGGAACCTCGGGCCACTGCCGTTGGTCGTGGCGCCCATGGCGGGTGGTCCCACGACGGTCGAGCTCGTCGTGGCCGCCGCGTCGGCGGGTGCGCTGGGTTTCCTGGCCGCCGGCTACAAGTCCGTGGACGGCATGGCGACCGAGATGGAAGCGGTCTGGTCCGCTGGCGTGGACGCCTTCGGAGTGAACGTCTTCGTGCCCGGGCACCCGGCGACCGACCCGGACCGCGTCGCCGCCTACCTGTCGTCGCTCAACGAAGAGGCGGTCGCCCTGGAGGCGACGCTCGGCGTGCCGTCGTGGGACGACGACGAGTATGCCGCCAAGGTCGACGCACTGCTGGTCCGGCCTCCGGCGGCCGTGAGCTTCACTTTCGGCGTCCCCGACACCGACGTCGTGCGATCGCTGCAGGCCGCGGGGTCGCTCGTCCTCCTGACCGTGACGACGCCCGAAGAGGCGGCACGCGCCTTGCGCGCCGGGCCCGACGCGCTCTGCCTCCAGGGAGCGGAGGCCGGGGCCCACCGGGGCAGCCTGGCCAACGACGACCGCCCCGATCAGGACCGTCCCGTGCGTGCGCTGCTCGCCGCGGTCCGCCAGCGCACCCTGGTGCCGCTCGTCGCGGCGGGAGGGGTGGGCGGCCCGGACGACGTTGCGGACCTCCTGGCTCGTGGCGCCGACCTGGTGCAAGCGGGGACGGCCTTCTTGCGCTGCCCCGAATGCGGGGCGGCCCCGCCGTACAAGGACGCCCTGGGCGACCCCGTGTTCGACCGAACGACGGTCACCCGGGCCTTCAGCGGCCGCCGGGCCCGAGCGCTGGTCAACGAGATGGTGCGGGCACATCCGCAGGCGCCGGCGGCCTACCCGGAGATCAACAACGGGACGCGGCCCCTTCGTGCCGCGGCGACACGGCTCGGAGACCCCCAGCACATGAGCCTGTATGCCGGGACGGGTTTCCGGGGGGCCGAGGCCCGCCCGGCCGCCGAGGTCATCAGCCGGCTGATGCCAGGATGGCGGCGGTGAGGGGCCAGCGCGAGACCAAGACGTTGGAGTTCTGGCCGCCGGACGTCGGCGGCGTGGCCGACGCCCTGGCGCAGCTGCGTGGAGCGGGGAGCGGCTGGATCAACCTCATGCCAGGGATAGACGAGGACGCCATCGACGTCGACCCCCCCACCGGTCTGTTCGCGTTCTTCGGCAACCGCACCCCTCCCGTGACGATGGCAACGGTCATGCCGCCCAAGCTGGACCGCCGTGACACCGAGGGCTTCACCGTCGGTCTCATGCACCCGACGGGCGGCAAGGCGTTGGCGCGCCTCGCTGAGGTCGGGGTGACGATGCCCGGCGGGTGGGTCGTGCGCCAGGACCATGTCCGGCGGGGGCTCGTCCTGCGGACTCCCGCGGACACGCCCGAGATCGACGTCATCACCTGGTGCGTCCGCGCCGGCACCGCGTTGTGCCGAGCCGACATGACGGGCCAATGGCGGGCCGTCGTCTACCTTCCGTAGGTGGCTACCGGGGGGCGGCGAGACGACGCGGCGCTGCGCGCCGGGCTGGAGCGTTGGGTCGCGGCGCACCCCGATCTCGTCCCCGGCCGGCCCGCTGCGGCGGGGCACGTGCCGCGCATCACCTCGCTGATGCACGCCCAGGGCGGCATGGCGAACGAGACGGTGCTGATCGAGCTCGACGGGCCTGATCCGGGCATCGTGGTGCGCCTGCCCCCCCTTGAGCCCACCTTCCCCGACTACGACCTCGAGCCGCAGGCGATAGTCCAGAACATCGCCGCCGCCGCCGGGGTGCCCGCACCGGCGCCCGCACGCGTCGTCACCGACCCGCAGTGGATCGGCGGACCGTTTCTCGTCATGCCTCGCGTGCCCGGCGACGTGCCCGGGCCGGCGCCGCTCTTGGATCGCTACGTGCGCGACGCCGGGCCGGCGCTCCAGCGCGTGATGCACGACGGCCTGATGGACGCGTTGGCCGGCATCCATGCGGTGCCATGGCACGGCACCACCCTGGAACAGGTCCTGCCGGGAACGCGGTTGGGCAACGCGGTGGACCGCTGGGTCGCCTACGTGGCCTGGTCGTCGCAGGGTGAGCCGTTGCCCGCGTTGGCCGAGGCGCTCGAGTGGTGCGCCCTCCATCGGCCGCCCGAGCAAGAGGCGGTGCTCCTGTGGGGTGACGTCCGGCTGGGCAATCTCGTCTTCGACCCTCGGCGCCGGGTGACCGCCGTGCTCGACTGGGACCTGGCGGCCATCGGGCCGCGCGAGATGGACCTCGGCTGGTACTTCGGGCTCGAATTCATGATGGACGCGCTGTTCGGGGCGCGGCCACCGGGCTTCCCCGGGTCGCTCGAGGCGCTCGAGCGCTACGAACGCCTGAGCGGGTACGAGGTGAACGACCTTGCCTGGCACGAGGTCTTCGCGCTGGCGAGGGCACTGGCCATCAATGACCGCCATCAGCGCATCACTGGGGACCCGCGTCGGCGGGAGAACCCGATGGGCGACATCCTGTTGGCCCGGCTGGAGGCGGCGTCCCGGTCGCCGGGCAACCGATGAGGTCCGCTGGGAGGGGCGGAGGACCGCACGGATCGGCGGCCACGCCAGACGAGCGGGCGTGTGCCGCAGGGGAGCGGGGTCAGGGCGCAGGGTCGAGAAGCGAGAAGCCCATGACGCCGGCTTTGGCCACCTCGTAGCACAGGGTGTCGTAGGGCTCCACGAGCCCGTAGGTGACCTCGCCGTCGCAGGTGACGCGGCAGTGGTGCTGGTCCAGACCGGCCAGGCGGCGGCGCACGTCGGGGTCGGTGACGTCGAAGGTCTCGCCGTGGACGACCACCTCGCCGTCGGGCGCCACCTTCATGCCGTGCCAGAGGTCGCCGTCGGGCGTGCCCCCGTTGGGGCCGCCATACATGGCGCAGCGCAGGAACGCGATCTGGTGGCCGAGACGTTCGAAGGACATCGTCTTGACCGATCCGTCGGCGAACACCAGGTCGACCTCGCCGCTCTCGAGCAGCTGGGTGTCGGGTTCGAAGCGCATGCGGTGGACACGCTTGGCCAAGGTGGCGCTGCGTTTGCGTGGGTCGCCGATGTTGTAGAGCACGTGGTCGCCCCAGACGCCGAAGTCCTCGAACTCGACCCACTCGCCGCTGTGCGGGATGTTGCATGCCCATGTAGCGGCCGGGGCCGCCGACACCGTCGCGGACGCCCCAGTGATGGTCGCGCGTTCCCAGGTGGGTGGCGCGCCCGAGTGCGAAGCGCTCGCCGTGGGCCTCCACCCAGCCCTCCTGGCGGCCGAAGCCGTCGTAGCCGGCCACCGGGCTGACGGCGCGGCCGCCGACGATCAGGCCGGCGCCGAGTTGGCGGAAGATCGGGCGCTTGGTGTCGTGCCACGTGATGTCGAAGGAGATGCCGTGCTCCGAGACGTCGGGGTGGTCGGGGTGATCGGCGTCGAGCCGGAGACGCCATTGGCGGAAGGGCTCGACGAGCTGGAAGCTGAAGGGCCCGATCGACATGTCCATGCGGTCGGTGGGGAGCGTCTTGTGCGCCCGCACGGTGGTGTGGCGGCCCCGCACGTTGACGATGGCGAAGGCTTCGGCGGTGCCGAGGTTCGGGTAGAAGGCGAGGCCGATGACGACCAGCAACTCACCGACCTTGTCCTGGCAGGTGAACCACACGCGCTCGTAGGCCTGGGCGTCGGGGGTCCACATGACGCGGACCGGGGTAGGGGAGTTGTGGATCGAGGAACTCATCGAGCCCGCTCAGGGGTGCGTGCTCGGCGGAGGCGGGATAGGGCGAGGCGCCGGGACGGGGCGCAGGTTCGGTCTGTTCGGCGGTCATGTCGGCCGGTCGCCGGTGCTGGCACTGTCGTGGGTGTCGTGGGCGTCGTGGGTGTCGTTGTCGTCGCGAGCTGTTGTGGTCGTTGATGGTGTTGTGGACGTCGTGGGTTCGCACCGCGGTGCACAGTACGCTCGGATCGTGTCCGGTGACCAGCCCATCGATCCGCGGGAGGCCGCGTTCTTCGCCCGGGACGACTACTACGAGGTTCTGGCGCGGCTGCGCGCCGAGGATCCGGTCCACCAGCTGCGGCCCGGGCTTCTGGGTCGTGACCCGCTACGAGGACATCCGGGACCTCAGCCGCGACCCGCGCCGTTTCTGCTCGGGCCGGGGCGCCCTGGTCAACGATCCGATCCGCACCAGCGCGGACGCCGATGCCGGCGCCGCTCGATCCTGCACATGGACCCGCCCGAGCACGCGGCCTTCCGCGGGCTGGTCAACCGGCGCTTCACGCCACGGGCCTGGCCGGGTTGGCGGAGTCCATCCGCAAGAGCGCCGTGCCGCTCCTCGACGCCGCCGAGGCGCACGGAGAGATCGACTTCGTCGCCGAGCTGGCGGCCCCGTTCCCCCTCACGGTCATCGCCGAGCTGCTGGGGATCGACGAGGCGGACCGGCAGGACTTCCGCCGCTGGTCCGATGCCGCCATCGAGTCCCCCGACCTACCCCCGACGAGACGATGGCGGCACTGGGCGAGCTGGCGGGGTTCATCGTGGAGCACATCCGGGCCAAGCGAGACGCGACCGGGGGACGACCTCGTGTCGCTGCTCGTGGGCAGCGAGGTCGACGGGTGCCCGCTCAGCAAGGACGAGCTGTTCATGTTCCTCCTGACCCTCCTGGTGGCCGGCAACGAGACGACGCGCACGCTGCTGTCGGGGACGGCCCTGGTCTTGCACGAGCACCCGGACCAGCGGGCCGCTGTTGGCAGGGGACGCCGACCTCGCTGCCCGGCGCCGTCGAGGAGTGCCTGCGCTGGGTCACGCCGGTCCACGCCTTCTGCCGGACCGCCACCGAGGACATCAGTGGCGGGGACGCGGATCGAGCAGGGCGACTACCTGTGCCTGCTCTATGCCTCGGGCAACCGGGACGAGCGGATCTTCGGGGAGGACGCAGCGCAATTCGACGTGCGGGCGCCCCGCCAACCCGGTGCATCTCGCGTTCGGCTTCGGGGAGCACGTCTGCCTGGGAGCCAGCCTGGCCCGGCTGGAGGCCAGGATCTTCGTGGAGGAGCTGCTGGCGCGCTTTCCCGCTTACGCCGTGACTGGATCGCCCGAGCGGGTGCTCTCGACCACGGTGGCCGGGATCCGGTCGCTGCCCGTCGTGCTGGCGCCGGCGACGCCCGCTGCGCCGCGCTGACGCCGCGTGACCTGAGCCAGCGACGGCGCGGCGTAGCTCGCCGAGCAGCGACTCGACCGCGGCCGGATCGGCACTGAGCCTCAGCCTTCCGCCCTGCCGCTCCGACGCACCAGCCCGCTCTGACGGAGCACCTTGACGTGCATGCTCACGGTCGGCTGGGCCAGCCGGAACAGCGCCGCGAGCTCGCCCACGGTGCTCGGCGTCGTGGCCAGTGAATGCAGGAGCGCCAGGCGGGTCGGGTCGGCCACCGCCTTGAGCCGTCGGGCCACCGATTCGGTCCGGGCCCGGGCCATCGCGTCGCCGTGGCCCACCCCGACGCCGACGACGACGAGTTCCGCGAACTCCAGGTACATGCTCGATCCGAAGAACAGGCAGGGGACCAAGAGGAGGGGCTTCCCGGCTTCGACGCTCGAGTCGATCCCGGGGAGGCCTCCCGCAGGATGTCACACCCCGGCGTTATGAGTATGTCCAGTGACCGACCCCCCTCATGTTGCGCCAGGACATGGCGGCCGCCTCCTCGATGACCGGCAGCGCCTGTTGCCACATGTCGTCCACCGGTGCCCAGACCTCCTTGAGGAGGTCGAGGTACGAACGGAGGAGCGTCGGGAGACTCCTTGAGCCTGCGGAAGCGATCGAGGTATATCTCGCGCTCCTCGCGGCTCTCCGACGGCATGTCCAGGTCGAGCGGCACCGTGGCCACGGCCGCTTCGAGCGCCTGCCCACAAGGCCTCGGGATCGGTCTCGCCGAGGGCCCCGCCGTGGTGGGCCAGGACCTGCATCTCGGTGAAGCAGAGTCTCGTCGGGTCGGTCGCCCCAGAAGTTGCGGACCCGATCTGCCAGGTCCTCGCGGCCGTTGAACATCTCGACCAGCTGCGGGTACCGGGCTTGCATCGAGGGCCGGGCAGCCACCGACAGGAGCCAGGAAAGGTCCGATGGCCAGCGAGGGAGCAGCCGTCACCGATTCGGGGCGCCGCTCGCTGCGGCCTCCTCAGTGAACATAGGCACAGAGCTATATTAGAATATTCTTGATTTGCTGTCAAACATCCAGCTAAAATCGAGACGTGTTGGGCGGGAGTTGTGACACCGGACTGAGCTCGACGCGAGTGAGGTGAACCGATGATCCAGGCGAGGGCAGTGCAGTCCCAGGCCGAGGCTCATCGCCGGGATCTGCTGGCGTCTGCAGGGTCGCATCGGCTGGCTCGGCGGCGACGTCCACAAGAGTTGACGCCCCAGGGCGACGCAGCGCTCGGCCGCCGGGCTCCCGGTTACCGGTGGCCGAGCGGTGCGCCGGGCCGTGGCGCCTCGCCTCGGCGCGTGGTTGATCGAGTTCGGAACGAGGCTCGGAGGAGCGACGGTCCGCACGTCTTGAGCCCGGCAGCGCTGGCTGCCGCGCCATCCGGCCGGCCGCCCGGGCTCAGGTACCCAGCGATCGACAAGAGTGGCGGCGATGGCGGCCGCCCGCAACGTGCTGTTCATCACGCTCGACCAGTGGCGCGGTGACTGTCTCTCGGCCCTGGGCCATCCAGTGGTCGAGACGCCGACGCTCGACGCGTTGGCCGCCCGGGGCGTGCTCTTCGCCAACCACTGGGCCAACGCGGCACCCTGCGGCCCGTCGCGGGCCTGCCTCTACACCGGCACCTACCAGCACCGGAACCGCTCCGTCCTCAACGGCACCCCGTTGGACGCCCGGTTCACCAACGTCGCTCTCCTGGCGCGTGGACTTGGCTACGACCCCGTCCTGTTCGGCTACACGGACACCTCGGTCGATCCGCGCACGGTGCCGCCGGACGACCCGAGGCTCTTCACCTACGAGGGCGTCCTGCCGGGCTTCCGGGTCTTGATCGAGGATCCCTGGGAACAGGGGAGCCCAGCCTGGGGGCGCTGGCTTGCGGCGCACGGGCGTCGACGTCCCTGCCGATCCCGCATGAGCTTGTATCGAGCCCTCGAAAGTTTCCCGGGTGCCGACGCGCACGGGTCGACCTGGGCCCCGGCGCGCTTCCCGGCCGAGCTTTCCCAGACGATGTTCCTCCGCGAGGCGGTGGTCGAGTGGCTGGAGCGCAACGGCGACGAGCCGTTCTTCGTCCACGCCTCCTTCATCCGGCCCCATCCGCCGCGGCGCAACCCGATCGGCTATCACGACCTCTACCCGGCCGAAGCGGTCGAGCCGTTCGCCGGCTGCCCGACGCCCGAGCAGGAGGCCGCCCTGCATCCACTGGGCGCGCTGGCCATGGGCATCAGAGGCGTGGGTGCCCCGCGCGATGAGCGCGAGCGTCGGCAGATCCGGGCCACCTACTACGGCGCCCAACGCGAGGTCGACGACGGGCTGGCGACCGCTCTTCGACTACCTGGCGCGCAGCGGTCTGGCCGAGTCCACGCTGGTGGTGCTGACCAGTGACCACGGCGAGATGGGCGGCGACCACTGGCTCCTGGAGAAGCTGGGCTACTGGGACGAGAGCTACCACGTGCCCCTCGATCGTCGTGGACCCGAGCGCAGAGGCGGACGCCGGCCGCGGCACCGTGGTCGACGTGCCCACCGAGTCCGTCGACGTGCTGCCGACGATCTGCGAATTCTTGGGTGCCGACGTGCCGCTGCAGGCCGATGGCTGGTCGCTCTCCCCCTTCCTCCGCGGCAAGCCGCGCCCTGAACACTGGCGCGAGACGGCGCATTTCGAATGGACCTTCGCTGACCCGGTTCACCGGGCAGCAGAGTCCATGTTCGGGATACCGATGAGCCATTGTGCCTTGGCGGTGTCGCGTGGGCCGCGCTACAAGTACGTGCAGTTCGCGGCAGACGACCGACGCGTTCCCGCCGTTGCTGTTCGATCTCTCGACGGACACCGATCAGACGCACAACCTCCTTCTCGAGGGCGGCGAGGGGGTGACCCAGGCTGCCTGGCAGGCCACACAGGAACTGCTGCAGTGGCAGATGCGCACGGCGGAGCGGACGTTGAGCGGCACGTTCCTCCATCCCCAAAGGGGACTCGTCCAGGCGCGCGACACCTGGCGGTGAGAGCGAGCCGGCAGGCCCGCCTGGGCATGCGGGTGTGGAATGCTGACGCCTGCTCGATGGGAGGAGGCTGGGCGCGGTGACCAACATGCAGGGGAGAACGGTCGTCGTCACGGGGGGTAATTCCGGTATCGGCTTTGAAACGGCGGCGGCTTTGTCTGCAATGGGCGCACGTGTCCTCTTGACCGCTCGCAATGCAGACAAGGGTCGTGCCGCGGTGGCCGCGCTGGCGCAGCGACTCGGCGACGACGCTCAGGTTCAGCTGGTGGTCTTCGATCTTGCCGACCTGGCGTCCGTGCGGCGCGGTGCGGCCGAGATCCTCGAGCAGGCCCCGCGGCTCGACGTCCTCGTCAACAACGCGGGCCTGGTCCTCACCGAGCGTGACCAGACCGTCGATGGGTTCGAGGCGACTTTCGCCACGAATCATCTCGGGCCCTTCCTCCTGACCAACCTCTTGCTCGAGCGGATCCGGGCCTCCGCCCCGTCCCGCGTCGTCAACGTGGCGTCGATCGCGCACAGATCGGCCCCCAAGGGGATCCCTTTTGGGGATCTCCAGTCCGAGAAGCACTACCGCCCCATGCGCGTGTACGGGCAGTCGAAGTTGGCCAACATCCTCTTCACCCTCGAGCTGGCGCGGCGGCTCGAGGGCAGCGGCGTGACCGCCAACTCGCTGCACCCGGGCACAGTGCGGACGGGCTACGGGGCGGATGGCGACGCACGGGGCCTCTTGGGCTTCGGGATCAAAATCAGCAGCCCCTTCTTTCTCTCCCCGGCCAAAGGCGCCCGGACGTCCGTCTACTTGGCATCCTCGCCGGAGGTGGCCGGCGTCAGCGGGGAGTACTTCGTGAAATGCACCGCGAAGCGGCCCAAGCGGTGGGCGCAGGACCCCGACGCGGCGCGACAACTGTGGAAGGTGAGCGAAGAGCTGGTGGGGCTCGCACAGGCCGCGCCCCCGGTGCCGGGGCCGGAGGCGTAAACAGTGCGTGTTCTCGTCACCGGTGCAGGACGCGCCATCGGCCGAGCGAGCGTCGAGGTGCTGGCCGGCCGGGGCCACGACGTCGTCGCCACGGCCCGAGACGTGAGTCTGCTGGTGGGCCTCCCGGCGGCCCAGACACTCCCGCTCGATGTCAGCGACCCGGAGTCGGTCCGAACCGCTGTGGAGGAAGCGGGCGAGCTGGACGCCGTGGTCAACAACGCAGGGCTGACGGGCCATGGCCCGCTGGAGTCATACCCGCTCGACGTGTTCGCGCGCGTTCTTGACGTCAATACGCTGGGCCCGTTGCGGGTGGCCCAGGCCGTGACGCCTCACTGGCGCGAACGTGGGAGCGGCGTTCTGGTCAACATCAGTTCGGTGCAGGGCAAGATCGGGACGCCGCTGGAGGGCGCCTACGCTGCCTCGAAGCACGCCCTCGAAGCCATTTCTGAGACGCTTCATTTCGAGCTTGGGCACTTCGGAATCAGGGTCGTCATCATTGAACCCGGGTACATCGCCCCGGGAATGAAGCACCAGGCGGACTATCCGGGCCCAGCGGTCTACACCGACCTCCACGCCCAGTGGGGCGCGACGGCGACGACGCTGACCGGGCCCGGGGGGCGGCCCGGTCCCGAACTCGTCGGCGCTGCGGTGGCCGATGCCCTCGAAGACCCCGATACCCCTTTGCGCGTGGAGGTGGGCAAGGACGCCGCCATGGTGCTTCAGGCGCGCCGCACGCTCGGAGACGCCGAATTCGAGGCCACGATGCGTGACGCGCTGGGCCTCACCTGGTAGCGAGGAGGTGCCATGGAGAAGCTGATGTACCTGGCGTGGCTCGGGGAACGACGCACCAGGTCCGAGGTGGCAGCCACAGTGCTCGGCGAGGTCGCGGCGGATCTCTTGGCCCTCGACCCGTTGCACCTCAGCATCGACGTCTGGGACCCCGAAAGCGACATTCCAGCACCGGTGCCCACGCCGGAAGGGGAGACGCCCCTGCATGCGCTCGTCTCGCTCTGGCTTGATGCTGTCGACTACCGAGAGCCGTTCGAGAAGGTGCTCCGGGCCGCCACCCAGCGTCTTGACGGCTACTCGGTCGTCGAGTCGCTGTACCGCGACTACGGCGGCAACCAGTGGTCGGCGCCTCGGGACTGGCCTGACGGCCGGCGCTCACCCGGTGTGCTCACGGTGGCGCTCCTGCAGCAGCATCCCGACCAGACCTTCGACGAGTGGATGACGAGGTGGCACTCGCGCATCTCACCCATCACCGAAGAGATCCAGCCCCGAACCCGCTATGTCCGCAACGCCGTGTTCCGGGCCATCACCGACGGGGCCGCTCCTCTGGCGGGCATCGTGGAGGAGGGCTGGCCCTCCCTCGAGCACGTGACCGAACCCATGCTGTTCTATTGCGCCGACGGTGATCCGGACCGCATGAACGCTCACATCACCCAGATGATCGACGAGATCAACGCCTTCGTCGACCTCACCACGCTCCGAAGTGTCACCATGAGTGAATGGATACTGAAGTCGTGACGCACAGATGGAGTCGGGAAGAGCTGGAGCGGGCGCACCAGCACTTCATGGACACGGCCAACCGATGTGCCGCCCGAGGAGAGTGGCGTGACTGGGCCGATCTCTTCACCGAGGACGCGGTGTACCTGGAGCACACGTTCGGCACGTTCCACGGGTCAGCGGAGATCTACGCGTGGATCGCACCGCTCATGGCCGAATGGCCCAACCGGGCGATGACCTCGTTTCCCCATTCGTGGTGTGTGTGCGACGAAGAACGCGGATGGTGGGTCTGCCGGATTGAGAACCGCATGAAGGACCCCGGAGACGGTTCCGTCCACCAGGCGCACAACATCACCGTGCTCCACTACGCCGGCGACATGAAGTTCTCCTACGAGGAGGATGCGTACAACCCGGCCGCCTTTGCTCCCATGATCGAAGCCTGGGCCGAAGCGTGCTCCACCCATGGTGGAACGCCAAAGTAGGCGGCTGCGCGGGACCGGCGAGGCGCCGACTGATGCCGTACCAGCACATGACCGAGGAGCAGGTGCTCGCATTTCTACGAGCGTTGCCGCCGCGGACCGCAAAATTGGCCACCGTACGCGCGGACGGAAGGCCCCATGTCGCGCCGGTTTGGTACGACGTCGACGACGATGGCTTGTTGGTGTTCAATACGGGCACGTCGACAGTGAAGGGACGGAACTTGGCCCGTGATCCGAGAGCGTCGATGTGCGTGGACGACGAGAAGCCACCCTTCAGCTTCGTCGTTCTCGAAGGCGTCGCCGAGATCAACGACGACCTCACCGAGGTTCGTCACTGGGCCACACGGATCGGCGCACGCTACATGGGCGCCGATCGGGCCGAGGAATACGGAGCCCGCAACGGCGTCGCGGGCGAGTTAGTGGTGCGCCTCCGGCCCACGCACGTCGTCTCGGCGGCCGATCTCGCCGACTGAGCGTTCTTCATGTCGGCGCGGACGAGCGGGGGGCCGCTCGAGGTGACGGACGGCCGCCCTAGGTGGTGGCGCCTGCTCCCGCATGCGCACCGGCGCCAGCGCCCGCCAGCACGCCCCCCGGCGCGGGCGCGGGCGTCAGACGGGGCAGCCGAGCTCGGCCGTTTCCACCTGTGAACTGCGCCAGCGGCATGATGGCGGTGGCAAGGAGCATTGCCACCAGCAGCAGGTCGGTCAGGACGTTGGTGTGAAGCATCCGCACAGAGATCGCGTGAACGGATGTCATCCCAACGAATGCCCAGAACGTACTGATGACGATGAGCGCCGTACGGAGGCGTCCGACCGCAGCGGGTGCGAGGACGACAAGACCCCACGTCACGTACCAGGCCCACACGATTGGGCCAAGCAGCGCCAACACCAACAAGGTGAGGCCGAGGCAGCGAACGACGCCGTCTTGCGGTGAGCGGAGGAGCAGCCGGTAGCCGACGTACACCGCAACGAGGAGCCCGAGCACACTGAAGACAGGTCGCACGTCCATGGTGGAGACCGGGATCTGCAGCACATGGCTGAAGATGGAGACCGCCCGCGCAACGAGGTTCACGGGTGTCACACCGGTAAAGGACGCGTTGGCCGTTGTGGTAGTGCGTATCCAGCCCCAACCCGTGCCGGACACGAGGGACATCGCTTCCATCGTGGCGAGCGCGATCAATCCGGCGCCGAGTGTGTGCCCTATGCGGCGCCGCGTGGACGCGCCGGCGCCTGCCCAGACCCACCCGAGGAACAACACGCCGAGAGCTGCCGGAGATTTGATGCCGGCGGCGAGCGCGCACAGGATCACGCCCGGCACCGTGCCAAAGCGCTTGGCGACCGCCAGCCCGGCGACAAGAAGCCCGACCATCAACGCATCGTTGTGGGACCCTGCCACCAACGACAACAGCACAAGGGGTGAACCCGCACCGAGAAGGACGGCGTGCGCCGGGTCCCGTTTGAGGGAGCGGGCCAGCGTGGGTGTGGCGGCTACCAGGAGCGCAATACCGGCGACTTCGAGCAGGCGGAGGAGGACCAGGTCAGCCAGGATCTGGTGGCCCGACGCCTGGTCGATGACACCGTCCGCGGAGAGGAAGGTGGGACCATAGGGCGATTCGGCCTGGGACCACACCGTGTCGGCCATCGTGTTGAACGGGGTCGCCCCGAGCACCTCAGGCCCGTATGCGTACGGGTTGATGTGGTGGCTCATCATCTCGCCTTGCGCGGAGTAGGTGTAGACGTCGCGGCTGAACAACGGCGGGGCGAGAAGCAGCGGCACGGCCCAGATCGAGACGACGAGGACGACGCGCTTCACGGGGAAGCCGTGGTTGTGGTTGAGATGACGGAGGAATCCGAACCAGACACGTGAAAGGAGGATCAGCCCCCCGAATACCAGCGCAAGGGCAGCGACCGGCGGGAGCGAGTCGTGGGTGCCGATTGAACCGAACAACCCTCCGGGCATGCCGAAGAACCAGGCGCCAGGCAGATGGGTCTCGAATGACTGGCCACCGAGGACGGATCCAACAACGATTGCCGTCGTGCCGACGAGGCCCAACAGGGCGGTGCGCGCGAGGCTCAACCGAGGGGCCGGTTGCGTTGGCGTGACGGGTTCGGCGGTTTCGGGCAATGTCATGGAGGTGGTGGCAGTGCTCGGGGACTCGAGCTCCATCGGGAATTCCTTACCTGCACTCCAGCGGTTGGCCGACGCGGGGGACAAAATCTTCATCTAACTGCATTGATTCTGTCACAGCTTGAGCCGTTTTTGGGGGTCCGAAACGTTCCTTAACAGGATTCTCAGGCTCGTCTCAGCCTACACGGGAAGACTTTGACTGTCACGTAGGTGAAATCTCGCTGTCACGAACGGAAGGTGTCGGGGTGCGAATTCTAGTCCTGGGGGGCGACGGGTATCTGGGCTGGCCGACGGCACTGCACCTCTCGACGGCCGGCTACGAGGTCGGAGTGGCCGACAACTTCGCCCGCCGGGGGTATGACCTTGAAATGGGGGTGGACTCACTCGTGCCCATCGCCTCGCTGCATCAGCGAGTCGATTGCTGGGAGGACGTAGCGGGCAAGCGGCTGGACCTCTTCATCGGGGACCTGACCGAAGAGGAGTTCGTCTACGACATGGTGGGCCGCTTCCGGCCGGACGCCGTCGTCCACTTCGCCGAACAGCGAAGTGCTCCCTACTCCATGGTCGATCGCAAGCACGCCGTGTACACCCAGGTGAACAATGTTGTCGGCACACTGAACCTGCTTTATGCGATCGCGGATGTGGACCCGTCGATTCATTTGGTGAAGCTGGGGACGATGGGGGAGTACGGCACCCCGAATATCGACATCGAAGAGGGCTACATCGAGATCACCCACCGAGGGCGCACTGATGTCCTGCCCTTCCCGAAGCAGCCCGGAAGCTTCTACCACCTCTCCAAGGTGCACGACAGCCACAACATCGCCTTTTGCTGTCGGGCCTGGGGCCTCCGCTCGACCGACCTCAACCAAGGGGTGGTGTACGGACAGTCCACTCCCGAGACCACCTTGCATCCCGATCTTGCGACCCGCTTTGACTACGACGGCGTCTTTGGCACCGTGCTCAATCGCTTTGTCGTCCAGGCGGCTGCGCGTGAGCCCCTGACGGTCTACGGCAAGGGCGGACAGACTCGCGGTTTCCTCGACATCCGCGACACGCTCGCTTGCATTGAGCTGGCGATCCGGAACCCGCCGGAGGCGGGGGAGTTCCGGGTCTTCAACCAGTTCACCGAGTCGTTCTCCGTCGGTCAGTTGGCGCAGATGGTCTCCGATGCTGCGGGCGGAGCAGAGATCGTGCATCTGGACGACCCGAGGGTGGAACTTGAAGAGCACTACTACCGTGCGGCGCATACGAAACTGCTCGACCTCGGTCTGTTGCCGTTCCTGCTGGGTGACGAGTTGCTGACCGACCTGCTGTCTACGGCCCGCTCCCACCTCGGCCGGCTCGAGCGGGTTGCTCTCGAACCGAAGGTGATGTGGCGCTCGACTTCGAGCAGTATCACCCGAACGGCGGGGCGACAACCGGAGGCAACCCCTTCGAAGCGACCCCTATGACTCTCTGGGCACATTCCCAGAGGGGGGGATAGCTTTCGCCGATTGCGCCGCGCCATCTCCGGGCAGAGGCGCAGCACCAGGTACTTCGGAAGGCAGCTCCTCGCTAGTGAACCGATTACGAGCACACATCGGACCTCTATGGCCCTACCTCGTGCTGATCGCCATCCCTTCCGCCGCCTTCATTCTCCCGGACCTCCTGGGCGGGCGGCTCCTGATCACCGGCGACAATCTCCAGCAGAACTACCCGCTTCACGTCTTGGTCGGCTCCCTGTACCGCCAGGGCCAGCTGCCCTTCTGGAACCAGTACATCTTCAGTGGCACACCGCTGATGGCCGGCTTCAATGCCGGCGCGTTCCATCCCCTCACGGGACTCTTCGCGATCCTGCCGGACCGCGCCGCCTGGCTGGCCACCGAGATCATCCTCTTCTCGACGATCGCCATCGGGATGTACGTCTTCCTCCGGGCGCTTGCCCTCTCGACCGCGGCGTGCATACTTGCCTCCGCCACCTTCGCGTTCGCAGGACCGGTGCTCAGCCACGTCAACCACGTGGACATGACCGAGGGATTCGCGGCAATCCCATGGATGTTGTTGGCCGTCCTGCACATCGTCCGCGACGGGCGGTGGCGCTGGACCGTCGTGTTCGGGATCGCGTACGCGACGGTGATCCTCGGCGGCGCGCCCGAGGCGATGCTCGACGAGGCACTCCTTGTCCTGGCGTTTGCCGTGATGTCGGCCGGCCTGAATCGGGAGCGGTGGTGGCGGGTGCTCTCCAGGGGTGCCGCGGGTACTGCATTGGCTCTCTCCTTAGCCGCCATTCAGTGGCTGCCAGGCCTGGAGGCGATCCGCAATTCGCAGCGGGGGAGTGGCGTGTTCGCCGCAGCTGGGAGCCTTCCACCACCCTTCAGCATCTTCGCGTTGGTGCCGTACCTCGACGGCGGCTACGGGAGTTTCGGCGAACACCTGTTCTTCAGCCAATACAACCTGCCCGAGGTCGGCATGTACCTCGGGGTGCTGCCCCTCATCGCAATTCTCACCTTGGTGCACCGGCGATGGCCGAGCCGGCTGCCGGCGCGTGACCGGCTCACTTGGTACGCCGTCGGGCTCTTCGGTTTCCTCCTCGCCCTGGGCTCCAATACTCCACTGGAACACCTGTTCAACAGTGTGCCGCTGTACGGGCACCAGCGCCTCCAGAGCCGCAACCTGATCACGGTGGCGACTGCGATCTGCGTGCTGTTCGCGGGCTGGCTCGACCGCACCGATGCGCCGCGCCTGCACGATCGGACGAGGCGCTACGACCGGATCGTTGCCCTTGTGCCCTTCGGCCTGGCAGCCGCCTTGGCCATCTGGGCGTTTGCCTCACCCAATTCTCTCCTCCACGTGTTCGCTGGAGTACCGGCGAACGTCTTCGTTGTGGGGACTGTGCGCGAAGCCACGGTTTTCGCAGTCGTCTTCACGGCCGTCGCGGCTGGGCTGGTCTGGATCCGACCCTGGCTCGGCACCATTCCGTGGGCACGGCTGGCCGCGGTCTTCGTCGCGGTGGACCTCGGATTGATGGGGATCACGAGCCAGCTCGCCATTTCCCCGCCGAACGACCTCGTGAACGGGACCACACCGGTCGAGCAGGTGATGGCGGCAGACCTGGCACCGGGGGGGAGAATGGTGAACTACGACCCTCAGACCTACTACAGCTATCCCTGGAGTCCGCAGGGCGTCCCCGACCTCAACATCATTCCCAGGCTGCCCTCGGTGTCGGGCTACGCCTCCATCGTGAACGGGAATTACGAGTCGGTCACGCATACCCACGAGCAGGACGGCCTCGATGTCGGCCAGCTCGCGTTCGGGCGCGCTCGACCGGCTGGACCTCCAAGAAGTGGTGACCGTGCCCGAGTACTTCCTCGTGCCTTTGCAATCGATGCCGCGTACCGTGGACGACATCCGCCCGGTGTTTGAGAATTACGGGAACGACCCGTTCCTGCCGAGGGGGTACGGAGCCAACTTCAACGCCATCGCGTACCCCTTCTACCCGGGACCCAGGCCGCTGCTGCGAACGGGCCAGACCGCTTCGTGGTTCTTCGGGGAATCTCTCCGGCCCGACGCTGCCACGCTCGTTCTCGCCCAACCAGCGAGCCCAGGCACGTTGGTCCGCTTCGGGGGTTTGTCGTCGGACGGGTCGACGCACTGGGGGCGATTGGTGCCGCTCGCTGTCGGCGCCAAGAGCGTGACCGGTCGGCTGCCGCAGGGGGCCGTTGTGGGGCTGTCTGTTCAGGTGGTGGGTTCGCTTCCCGCCCAGCGAGCAGTGATCTCCGTTGGGCGGCACTTTTACGAGCTCGGTGGTTCGCTGTCGTCGGCGCTCATGCCGGGCCCTTGGCAGTCGGCGGCCTTCTCGCAGGGTTTTGCCCTCTTCACGCTCCGAAAGCCACCTCGGCCGATCTCGGCGACCACAACGACCGGCAGGACGCTGCCGGTACAGGTGCTTTCGAGTGCGGCAAAGTCCGAGGAGGTCCGGGTCCACGCACCCTCGCCCTCCAATGTGGTCCGCTCTGTGGCCTGGGACTCCGGCTGGTCAGCGACCGTCTCGGTCAACGGAGGCAGGGCACAGAACATTCCGGTCGGTTCCTTCGAGCTGGTTCAGCGGGTGCACATCCCACCGGGGGACGATCTGGTGACTTTCCACTACCGGCCGCCGCACCTGCTCGTGGCGAGCATCCTCAGCCTGGGTGCGACCGCCCTGTTGCTCGTGGTGCTTGGTGTGTGGCTCGTGCGGCGGAGACGGCCGGCGGGTCGGCGGGATACGCCCGCGCGCTCCGGGGTCTCGGAGGCGGAAATGCCGGAGGCGCCGAGGGTGTCAGATGTACCCGAGCAAGTCCGCTAAAGCTCCGCGCGGCTAGCAGATGGGGTGCGCGAGGGAGAGAAGGAAGTCTCCGTCCTCGGCTCCCCACATCTCCTCAATCACGAAACCCGCTTCGGAGAGCTCGTGCTCAACGCGCTTGGGAGTGAACTTGGCGCTGATCTCGGTGAGCAGGTCCTCGCCCTCGTCGAAGTGGACGGTGATGCCGGCGCCTCGGAGGGAGACCTCGGTCGCCTCTTGGGCGCGGAGCCGCATCTCGATCCACTGCTCGTCTTCGTTCCACAGCGCGACATGCCGGAACAACTCGGGATCGAAATCACCCCCCAGTTGGTCGTTGAGCACCCAGAGGACGTTGCGGTTGAAGTCCGCCGTCACGCCTGCGGCGTCATCGTAGGCAGCCACGAGCCGCTTTGGGTCCTTGACTAGATCGGTGCCGATCAGCAGCGAATCATCGCTCGACATCGTGCAGTTGAGGTCGAAGAGGAATCGGGCGCGTTGAGCTGGGTTCAGGTTGCCGATGGTGCCGCCGAGAAATGCGACCATTCGCCTCCCCTCCGTCGGGATCTGGGCGAGATGCTGGTGGAAGTCGCCGATCACCAGATGGATGTCCAGCGTGTCGAATTCCTGGGACAGCGTGGTGGCGGCGTCCCGGAGGAATTCGTCACTGACGTCGAACGGCACGTACCTCTCCAGCAGGCCTGTTTCTTGGAGTGCGCTCAGCAGCACGCGCGTCTTGTCACACGCTCCGGCGCCGAGTTCGACCAAGGTGTCGGCCTTGGACAACTCGGCGATGGAGGCAGCGTGCTTCTCGAGGAGCGCCCGCTCCACTCGGGTCGGGTAGTACTCGGGGAGTTGCGTGATCTCCTCGAACAAACGGCTTCCCCGTTCGTCGTAGAACCAGACCGGCGGAATCGACTTCGCCTCCCCCTGCAGACCCTGGAGAGCGTCCGCGCGCATCCGGCTGTAGACCTCCTCCGGCGAGAGATGGACGTCGATGGTGTAGGCCATGGGTCAGGGGTCCCTGGCCAGCCGCACGCCGCCGAACGACCAGCGCGCACCCGGTGGGAAGAAGTTGCGGTACGTCGCGCGGACGTGTCCGGCCGGCGTCGCGCAACACCCGCCCCGCAGCACGTACTGGCTCACCATGAACTTGCCGTTGTATTCGCCCACCGCACCGGGGACGGCACGGAATCCGGGGTAGGGCGTATAGGCGCTCGATGTCCACTCCCATGTGTCGCCGAACATGGCATTCGTGGAGACGGCGGGCCGGGGATGGGGTGCGCCGGTCGAGAGAAAGTCTTCGTGGAGGAAGTTGTCCCCCTCGCCGTGCGACGCCGCGATGGTCTCCCATTCGGACTCGGTCGGCAGCCGCATACCCGTCCAGTGGGCAAAAGCGTCCGCCTCGTAGTAACTCACGTGACAGACGGGCTCGTCGGGGTCGACCCGACGCGGACCCGCAAGCGTGAACTGGAGCCAGCATTCGGGGTCATCGGGATCGCGCCACCAATACTGCGGAGCGTCCCAGTGCTGCGTGTTGATGACGGCCCAGCCGTCGGACAGCCAGAACTCAGGCCTGCGGTAGCCGTCGTCATCCATGAACGACATCCACTCCCCGCAGGTAACCGGCCGGTCGGCCAGCCCAAACGGTGTCAGGTACACCGGGTGAACCGGGAATTCGTTGTCGAATCCGAACCCACGACCCCGATGCCCGATCTCGACGAGTCCTCCGTCGTGTTCGATCCATCCTGCCTTCGGCGGGTGACTGCCAGCGGGTACTGGTGGTCCGCCCAGATAGGTCGGCTGAATTGGGTTCCGGGACAGGACGTGCTTGATGTCCATCAACAACAGCTCTTGATGCTGTTGTTCGTGATGGAGACCCAAGGTGATCAGCTCTCGGAGACCGGGCTGACTCGGATCCAGGAGGAGGGCCTCCATGGCGTCGTCCACGTGGGCTCGGTAACGCGCGATCTCCTCGATGCCGGGCCGCGACAACAGGCCACGCTCCGGTCGCGGATGGCGCGCCCCGACCGCCTCGTAATACGAGTTGAAAATGTAGCCGTACGCATCGTCGAACGCGCGGTAGTCGGTCGCGTATTCGTTGAGGACGAACGTCTCGAAAAACCATGTCATGTGTGCCCGATGCCACTTCGTGGGGCTCACGTCGGGCATCGTCTGAACGGTCTGGTCCTCCGCGCTGAGGACGGACGCCAGCTGCTCGGTGGTTGCCCGAATTCGCCCATAGACCTCGGCGAGTTCGGGCGGCGCTGCTCGACCGGTCGTCTCCATAAGATCCGTCCCTTCGCCATTCCACCCGGAGCGGCGTGCACCCGCTGCCTGCAGGGTGCGGTTCACCCTACCCAGACGTGGCCGTGATCTAGCGCGTTTGTCACCATTTTCGCGCAAAGGCCAGAAAGCCCGGTGGCATCCCCATGTCGCGTCAAGCGCACGTTCGGCGGGCTCTCGGATTTCGCGGGTGGCAGGCCGTTCGTCGGACCTGAAAGGCCTGGGTGAGCCAGCAGAACGGCGCGGGGGCTACGCCAGTACCTTGCTGCGGAAGTTCCGAAGTCCGAGCACCAGGAAGATGACGCTGAATGCCGTAATGGCCGGATAGATGATGTAGAGGTGCATGTGCGCTGCGTCGGTGAACGCAGCACGCATCCCATCATTGATATAGATCAGCGGGTTGATCAGCACGAAGATCTGCAACCAGTGGACTGGGCCGACCTTCACTGGAGCCAGCCGGGTCCACTGGTAGTAGGTGCCTCCCAGGAACGTGATGGGAAGGACGATGAAGCCGAACATCAGGCCAAGGTTGCGCGGCTCGAATGCCGTCCCCAGAAGCAGACCGAGGGACGCCATGCAGATGCAGGACAGGGGTACCAGGGTGACGATGAGCAACCAGTGGAGATTGATCTGAGCCTCCACCCCGGCAGCATGGACCACGGAGGCGATGGGTAGCACGATTGCCGCAGAGATGAGCCCCTGGGCGGCGCCAGAGATCACCTTTGAGATTGCGACGAGCCAAATCGGACACGGTGCTTGCACCCGGTCCTCGATCTCACGGGTGAAGCCGAATTCCTGCGCCAATTGCATGGCGACTGCCTGGATGCCCTGGAACATGATCGACAACCCGACAACCCCGGGCACGAGCACCGTCGCGAATGCGGACTCGGCACCCGGAACGCCACTGGCCGCGCCGATGCCCTGACCAATCTTCGGGAACACATAGAGGAAGACAAAGCACAACAAGAATGGCTGCACCAAGGTGCGTACGGTGAATTCGATCTTGTGCTTCCAGAGCACGACCATGTCGCGCTGAATCAGGGCACGCAGGGATGTCCAACTTGCGACCGTCGCCGACCGTGTTGGGTTGAGCTCGACATGGCCCGATCCGAAGCTGGATGCCGAGAGAGTCCGGGCGGTTGTGGTCGCCATCAGTCGCGCAGATCCTTCCCGGTCAGCCCGATGAAGACGGTCTCAAGCGTTGGCTCGGCGACTGACAGGTCAGCCAGCGAGAAGCCTGCAGCTTCGGCGGTTTCGACGACGCGGGGAACCAGCCGGTCGGAGCCGCGGATTTGCAGTTCGACGCCGTCAGCGAGGGGTCGCGTCCGCGTCAGCCCTTCGAGGCGGGATTGGAAGGCCTCCGCCAGCCGATTGGTGTCCCCGGCCGCCTTCACCGTCACAATTGTGTCGGCCCCGACGCTGCGTTTGAGCTCGGCTGGTGTGTCGAGGGCCAGGATCTTGCCGTGGTCCATGATCGCCACCCGGTCGCACAACTTGTCTGCTTCTTCCATGTAATGGGTGGTGAGCATGATGGTCTGGCCCTCGTTGTTGAGTCCTTCGAGCAGGTCCCACAAGGCGAGCCGGCCCTGCGGATCCAATCCGGCGGTGGGTTCGTCGAGGAACAGCACGGCCGGACGGTGGAAGATGGCACGCGCCACCATCAGGCGTTGCGCCATTCCACCGGAGAGGGCGTAGACCGACGCCTTTCCAAAACGGGTGAGTTGGAACCTCTCGAGGAGATCGTCGGCGGTCTCCCGAGACTCCTTCGCGCCCATGCCGAACAGGCGGCCGTGCCAGTACAGGTTTTCCCACGGTGTCAGCTGGCGATCCAGCGTGTTCTGCTGAGAGACCACGCCGATGAGCTGCTTGACCAGGGTTGGGTGCTGCAGGACGTCGAGTCCTCCGACGAAGGCTTGTCCACCCGTGGGGATGACCCGCGTCGTGAGCACGCCGACCGTGGTGGTCTTGCCGGCACCGTTCGGGCCAAGGAGACCGAACACCTCGTCGGTATCGACGCGGAGGTTTAGTTCGTCGAGGGCCCGGAAATCTGTCCCCGGGTAGGTCTTGGTCAGACCCACCGCTTCGATGATCGGCGCCCCTTTTCCGGGAGTCGCGCCGTCGTGCGACGTCGTTGTGGTCGTCGTGGTCATGGCTCCCTCTGCACAGTACCGGGCGACTGCCGCCAGGATCTGTGGACCCTCGCGACGTCGACCCGATGTGTACTTGCCCTAAGGCCTGTTGATCCCGTCAGTCCTCGGCCAGGATCTGATACAGCTCCTTGCGGGCCTTCTGGATCACGGCGACGCCACGTTCGATCTGGCCGTTCTCGCCTGCGCCCGCCAGCTGCTTGGCCGCACTCATGAGCTGGCCCACGCTGGTGCGGAGCGTGCGGACGGCGTCATCGGCATCGCCTGCTGCTTGCCAGGGGAGTGGAGCCTTTTCGGCCTCCGCCCGCCCTGCATCGGTCAGCGCGTAGGTTCGGCTGCCATCGACGTCGGACGAGTGGACCAAGCCCTCGTCTTCAAGCATCTGGAGGTGCGGATAGACGGACCCGGGACTGGGGCGCCACAGGCCACCACTCATTTCCTCCAGGCGGCGCATGACTTCGTACCCGTGGGCCGGCTCCTCGCGTAAGGCGACCAGGATGGCGGTGCGGATGGCTCCACGCGGCATGCGGCGACCGCCGCCCCAACCCCCGCGCCCGCCCGCCCAGCGGCCCCGTGGGCCCCGCATGCCGCGACCGGCGAAGAAGTGGTCGTGGTCGCTCTGGTGGTCGTGGTCGTGCTGGTGGTCACGTCCGTGTTGATGTTCCTGTGTCATTGACGGCTCCTTTTTTGCATTGGCCCTCTTTGGGCCCTTCTGCCTTTCGCGGCTATGTAACACTAATGATATATCGGAACATTCCATGACTGTGCACTTCTTTGGTGGGGCGATGCGGCGAGGGTGCCCGGCAACGCCCATAGTGAATGGCGGCATGGAGCCATCGCTGCCGGTGGGACGGGAATTCTGAGGAGGCGTCATCGGGCTGGGAGTGTTTTCGAGGGCCGCGACCCCACGCAGGGGATGCGGCAAGGTAGCGACGTGGGCACGCAGTATCGGTCCGCCGTCTACACGACCACGCTCGAGCAGGCGGCCATGGCCAAACAGGCGGCGGAGTGGTTCTCACAATCACTGCGAGACGCTGGTTGTGCCGCCTTCACGACGGAGATCGGCCCCGCAGGCACCTTCTACTACGCAGAGGCCTCCCATCAGCAGTACCTCGAGGCCAACCCAGGGGGTTACTGCAGCCTGGGCGGCACAGGTGTCTCGTGTCCCGTCGGGTTGGGCGGAACGAGGTGAAAACGGAGCGCGTCAGCCACGTGCAGTAGTCAGCCTCCCGAGTCCGTTCAGCGCAGGCCCGACAAGCGGTCGAGGACCGCCTCGGCTTCGCCGACGAATCGGGCCACCAGTTCGCCGGCAGGTACCAGCTCGGTGATGCCGCCCACACCCTGGCCCGCGGGATAGCACTCCTTGTCGACGTCGACGCCATCGGTGAAGGAATCGCCGCCGAGGTGCATGGTCCCGTTCCCGTACGAGACGCCCAGCTGCTCCGGGAACTTCTTGAGCTCCTCGGGGTGCGCGTCGAAATAGTCCGTGTACTGGTTGCGCACCACCCGCATGGTCTTGCCCGAGTAGGCGCGGCTCACCGTGGTTTGATCCTCCCGGCTCGCCACGAGCTTTTCCTTGTACCCCAGCACGCCGCGCGCTTCAGGGGTGGCGATGAACCGGGTGCCCACCCAGATCCCGTCGGCGCCGAGCGACAGCGCGGCGGCCAGGCCGCGGCCGTCGAAGATGCCTCCAGCCGCGACGACAGGAACGCGCTCGCCCACCGCGTCGACGATCTGGGGGACCAAGGGAAGGGTGGCAACCTGTCCCGTGTGGCCTCCGGCTTCGGTGCCCTGGGCCACCACGAGGTCGCACCCGGCATCGACGGCGCGCAGCGCATGTTCGACCTTGCCGCACATGCTGACCACGATCACGTCGTGTCGATGGCACAGCTCGACGACCTCGGTCGGCACTCCCAGGCCGGCGACGAAGGCCGACGCGCCGCCCTCGATGATCATCTTGACCTGGTCGGTCATGCCGCCCGGCATGGCCGTGAGGAGATCGACGCCGAAGGGCTTGTCGGTGGCGCGCCGGACAGCCGCGATCTCGGCCGCCATCTTCTCGTTGCCCATGGTCGATGCGCCGAGGCACCCGAACCCCCCAGCGGCCGAGACGGCCGCCGCGAGCTCGGAGTACGAGACGCCCCCCATGCCGGCGAGCATGACGGGGTGCTCGATTCCGAGCAGCGCGGTGAGGCGAGTACGCATGGGTCAAGCCTTCCTTCATTCGTTCGGTCGCTGCGTCGGACGCAGGCACCGCGGGGACCGTAGCGCGGGTCGCGGCGGGCCCGGAGCCCGCGCGGCCAAACGGTGGTGTCCGCCCTGACGGGTCTGGAGGAGGGGGCGGCGGGCCACCCATGGTTGCAAATTGAACAGGGCGTTCCTACTGTGAACCCATCGTGGTCGACGTGGGGAGGTGGGTGTGAGCGTCGTCGCAGCACCCCCTGAGGTCGAGCGCATCACCGGTCGTCGGCTGTGGTTCATTCTCGGTGCCCTGCTGCTGGGGATGTTGCTGGCGGCGCTCGACCAGACCATCGTCTCGACCGCCCTGCCGACCATTGTGGGCGACCTGCACGGAGGGTCGCACCTGGCCTGGGTGGTCACCGCCTATCTCCTGGCGTCAACGGTATCGACGCCGCTGTGGGGCAAGCTCGGCGACCAGTTCGGGCGGAAGATCTTCTTCCAAGTGGCGATCGTGATCTTCGTCATCGGCTCCGCACTGGCGGGCTTCAGCCACACCATGACGGAGCTCATCGCCTTCCGCGCCCTGCAGGGATTGGGCGGTGGAGGGTTGATGGTGGGCGCGCAGACCATCATTGGTGACGTCGTCTCGCCGCGCGACCGCGGTCGCTACATGGGGCTCTTCGGTGCCATGTTCGCCGTGGCGACGGTGATCGGGCCACTGATCGGCGGGCTGTGCGTGACCTACCTGTCGTGGCGCTGGGTCTTCTACATCAACCTGCCGCTGGGCGTCCTGGCGCTCTTCGTCACCGGCACCGTTCTGCCGGGCCACCTGCGCCGGGTCCACCACACCATCGACTACATGGGGACCGTGCTCTTGGCCGCATCGACCACCTCGTTGATCATCTTCTGCAGCCTGGGCGGCATCTCGTGGCCCTGGAAGTCGTCGCCGAGCTACCTCACCTTCGGTCTCGGCATTCTGCTCGCTGGGGGTTTCTTGCTGGTCGAGCACCGGGCGATCGAGCCGGTGATCCCGCTCAACCTCTTCCGGATCCGGGTCTTCGAGCGCGGCCAGCGCAATCGGCTTCGTGATGGGCTTCGCCATGTTCGGCGCCCTGACGTTCCTGCCGCTCTTCCTGCAGAACGTCAAGGGCGTGAGCCCGACGGCGTCCGGACTGCGGATCCTGCCGCTCATGCTCGGAATGTTGGCCGCATCGGTGATCTCGGGTCGCCTGGTGACCCGGTGGGGCCGCTACCGGATCTTTCCCATCGTCGGCACCGCAATGATGACCCTGGGCGCGTACCTGCTGTCGCTCATCGATGCGTCGATCAACAGCTGGGTCTTCGCCTTCTACATGTTCGTCTTCGGGGTGGGCATGGGCCTGATCATGCAGGTGCTCGTGGTGGCGGTGCAGAACGCGGTGTCGTACAAGGACCTCGGCGTCGCCACCAGTGCCGCGACCTTCTTCCGGATGATCGGTGGCTCCTTCGGCACGGCCGTCTTCGGCGCGATCTACGCCATCGTCTTCAACCACACGATCGCGCCGACCTTGGCCAAGGTTCCCCCAGCCTTGCTCAAATCCTTCAACCCCCAGACGTTAGATCCGGCGATTCTTGCCAAGCTCAAGTCGACGGCGGTGGGGCTGGCCTTCTTCACGAAGTACATCGATGCCGTGACGCACTCGGTGCAGACAGTGTTCCTCGTCGCCGTGCCCATCTCGTTCGTCGCCTTCTTGCTGAGCTTCCTGCTGCCCGAGGTGCCCTTGCGCCGCACGGTCGAGACGGTCGATGTCGGCGAGGCGGCCGGCGCACCGCAGAACCGGTCGTCGCTCGAGGAGATTGAGCTCGCCCTCCAGAGGGTCTCCGCTCGCGAGAACCGGGCAGAGCTGTACCGCACCCTGGCCCAGCGGGCCGGCATCGACCTGCCGCCGCGCTCGGTGTGGCTGCTGTACCGCCTGGCCGATCGGCCCGCGTGCACGGTCAACGAGGTGGCGGACCGTCTGAAGATCGACCCCGCACTGATCCAGCCCGGGATCGATGGGCTGCTGGCTGCCGGCATGGTCGAGGAACGGCGTCGGGACGCCGACTGCGACCTGTTCCTGACGACGACGGGCACGGCGGCGCTCGACAAGCTGACCGAAGCCCGGAGGAGTGGACTCACGGAGCTCCTCGAGGGCTGGAACCCGGAGGAACATCCCGAGATCATCGAGATGGTGAAGCACCTCGCGCAGTCGCTCCTGGCCGACGACGAGCGCATGGTGGCGGACGCCATGCCCCAGGCCGTGGCGACGGCCGGCGCGGCGGGGGACTGAGCGGGTCCCGAGCGGGTCCCGCGTCCTTACGGACCTGACGCTTCCGCTGAGGTCGCGGTGTCCACGTCCGCAAGTGCGTCTCGCAGGGTGGCCAGGGCGCTGGGCGGGGCCCCGATGGCGTCGAGTCCGATGAGGGCGGCACCGAGGACGGGGGGAGCGTCGAGCCGGAGCAGGACGGCTTTCGGGGCCACCGCGTGGATGCCGGCGGTGACACGTTCGTGGAAGCCGCTATACGCCGTGTCGAACACGCCGCCGCCGAGCACAACCTCGACCTTGTGGTCCTGGAGGTCGAGGCGTACGACGGCGGCGCGGACGAAGGCAACCACCTCGTCTGCGAGCGTGTCCGCAGCTTCGCGGGCGAGCTCGTCACCTTCGGCCGCGGCGTCGAGGAGCACTCGGGCCAGTTCAAAGAGGCGGGCGTAGGGGATGCTGCCGGTGTAGATGCCGGTCAGCACCGCCTCCGCATCGGACTCTCCGAGATGCGTCGGCACCAGGTTGCTCAACACGGTGGCACCGCCACGGCGGTCGCCGGCCCTCGAGCGCGAGCCCGAGGGCGCGCTGTCCCAGCCACGCACCACCCGGTGCAAAGTCTCCCGACAGTTCGGCGAGGGCCGGGAAGCGAACCGTTCTGCCGTCGGGGCCGACGGCAGCGCAGTTCATCCCCGTACCGCACACGACGCCGATGCCCCATGGGGACGTGGTCCCGGCCCGTGAGACGGCGAACGTGTCGTTGCGCACGATGGCGTGCTCGGTCCATCGCTGCGCGCCGATCGCCGGTGCAATCTTCTCCTCGTCGACGGGCAGGTCGAGTCCAGCGAGGCAGTACACCCCTGTCGGGCAGACCGGCAGGGGTCGCCCGGTTAGGTTCGCATCCTCCGTGACCAAGGTGAACGCCTCCCTGAGCGCTTCGATCATGCCGTCGAGGCCGACGAGTTGATGGTTGCTCGGACCCACCCGGGCGCGGCCGAGGACGGCGCCAGAACGAGTGACGAGCAGTGCGTCGGTCTTGGTGCTGCCCCCGTCGAAGGCCAACACCGCCGGCTCGATGCCAGAGGGCTCGGACACGCTCGGATGTTACGTTGCGCTGCGTGGGGACAAAGGTGGCCGTCGTTGGCGGTGGCAGCACGTACACCCCGGAACTGGTCGACGGACTCTGCGATCTCGAGGACCGCATGGTCGTCGACGACCTCGTCCTTCTCGATCCGAGTGACATGCGGCGCGAAGTCGTCGGGGGACTTTCCGAGCGCATCTTGCGAGCGCGGGGATGGGGCGGGAGGTTCTGGACCACCACTGATCCGCATGCCGCGCTCGAAGGAGCCGACTTCGTCGTCGTCCAACTGCGGATTGGTGGTCAGGCGGCCCGCCACGTCGACGAGACGCTGCCGGTGGGGTACGGGTGCCTGGGCCAGGAGACGGTCGGTGCGGGCGGGCTGGCCAAGGCGCTGCGCACGGTGCCGGTCGTGCTCGAGCTTGCGGAGGAGATGGCGGCTCGGGCCAACCCCGGCGCGTGGCTGGTGGACTTCACCAATCCGGTGGGGATCGTGACCCAGGCTCTCCTCGACGAGGGCCACCGCGCTGTTGGCCTGTGCAATGTCGCCATCTGGGCACAGCGTCGCCTCGGCCACTATCTCGGCGTCGATCCCGATGACGTCGAGATCGAGCACGTCGGGCTGAACCATCTCACGTGGATCAGGTCGGCCCGGGTGAGCCCGACGTCCGGAGCGCCCGGCGGGGACGACCGCCTCGACGAGCTTTTCAAGCGCTTCGGGCCCGAGCTCGAGCTCGAGAGTGGGATGCCGATCGACGTCCTGCGCCTTCAGCACGCGTTCCCGTCGTACTACGTGCACTACTACTACGGGCACGACGCCGAGGTGGCGCAACAGTCGGCGCCGGGCCACCGGTCCCGAGCAGACGTTGTCGCGGAGCTGGAGACCAAGCTCCTCGAGGAGTACCGGGATCCCGCCTTAGTGTCGAAGCCGGCTGCCCTGTCCTACCGCGGGGGCGCCTACTACTCGCTGGCCGCGGTTCGCCTGATGGCCTCCCTGCACGACGGGACAGGTGACGTGCAGGTTGTCGACATGCGCAACGACGGGGCGGTGCCCGGCCTCCCGGATGACGCAGTGGTGGAGACGACCGCCGTCGTCGATGCGGGCGGCGCCCATCCGTTGCCCCAGCGACCGTTGCCGTCGGAGATGCTCGGGCTCGTCCAGCACGCGAAGGCCTATGAGCGGCTTGCCGTCAAGGCGGCGTCCTCGGGAAGCCGCGACGACGTCGTGCGCGCGCTGCTGGCCAACCCGCTCGTCGGGCAGTACCCGTTGGCAGCCGAACTCGCGGACGGGCTGTTGGCGGCGAACCAGGAACATCTGCCTCGCTTCTTCCCGTCGTGACGCGACCGGGGAGAGAAGCGGGCGGAACAACGATTAATCTGGTGGCACACTGTTGTGCGGAGTGCCGGGAAGACTGGTCGGCGACGAGTGACACGACCCCGATGACGGACGCCGCCCTCACATGACCGATCTCGACGAGGTGGTCGCCCCACAGCCCGCACGCGTCACCAAGGACCGGCGGCAGTTGCCGAGCTGGCGCTGGGAGGAGCTCCGGACGACCTTGTGGGTCGTCCCGAGCATCCTGATCGTGGTCTCGGCCTTGCTGTTCATCGTGACGTTCGAGATCGACATCGCCGCGTACCACCATCACATCACGCTCCCGACCTGGATCCACACCGGCAATGCCGACGCGGAGCGTCAGGTCCTCATCGCCATCGCGGCCGCCATCATCACGGTCGTCGGCGTGGTCTTCTCCATCACGATCCTGGCGCTGACGCTGGCGTCGCAGCAGTTCGGCCCCCGCATGATGCGGAACTTCGTCCGCGACATCGGCAACCAGGTGACGCTGGGTGTGTTCGTCGGCACCTTCGTCTACTCGGTGTTGGCGCTGGGCTCCATCAGCAGTGTGAGCAGTGGGTTCGTCCCCTACCTGTCCACCTCGGTGGCCGAGGCGCTCATGCTCGTCGACCTGGGCATCCTCATCTACTTCATCCATCACATCGCCAAGTCGATTCAGCTGCCGGAGGTGATCGCGGGGATCGCCGAAGACCTGATGGAGTCGATCGATGCCGAGTTCCCCGACCGGATCGGAGCTGTGGGCGAGTCTCCGGCGCCGCTCGAGAGGGGCAAATCTGTTCCCGAACTGCTCACGCTCATTGAGGAGCGCGGGGCGGTCGTCCCCTCACAGGTGAGCGGCTATATCCAGTACGTCGGCTACTCCCAGCTGATCGGCATCGCCACCCGAACCGACTCGGTGATCCGTTTGGAGCATCGGCCGGGCCACTTTCTGGCCACCGGACGACCGCTGGCCATGGTCTGGCCGAGGGGCGCGGCGCCTGAAGTCGCCTTGGCACTGTCCAAGGCACATGTGACTGGGCCACACCGCACGCTCGTGCAAGACCCGGTGTTCGCCATCGACCAGCTCGTCGAGATCGGCATCCGTGCGCTCTCGGCGGCCGTGAACGACACCTTCACCGCCCTGACGTGTATTGACTGGCTATCAGCGGGGCTCAGTCGGGTGTCGGGCCGGGTGCTCGACGAGGGGGTCTACCGCGACGCGTCCGGAGACGTGCGCCTCATTGAGTTCGACCCCTCGTACGCTCGCATGGTCAATCGGGCGTTCGACAAGATTCGCCAGTCGTCTCATGGGATGCCGGCGGTGCTCATCCGGCTCATCGACTCGCTCGGTTCCATCATGCTCGACACGACGACGGCCGAGCAGCGGATCGTGCTCCGGCGCCAGGCGGACATGGTGCTCCGGCTGTCCGAGGAGACGGTGGCCGAGCCGAATGACCTGGAGGAGATCCGCTTCCGCTACCGGCGCATACCGGGGGAGGACGCCTTCGAGGAGCAGCCGCACACCTGGTCCAAGATCGACGTGCCCTGACGCGGTGGTCTGCCGGGGACGGGCCCGGGGCGGCGACTAGATCTCGCGGCCGGACGCCCAGCGCTCCGACCATCGCTGCAGAGGGGCGATGGCGTTGCCGAGCTCGCGGCCACGGGCGGTCAGGGCATAGGTCCCGTCGTCCTCCGCCTGTTCGATAAGCCCCGCAGTGCGGAGGTCACCGAGCCGCTCGTAGAGCACGCTGGACGACATGTCGTCGCAGCGAGCGCGGAGGGCTCGGGCTCCCAGGCCTCCCTCTCTGAGCTCCCAGAGGATGCGGAGCGTCCACCGGCGGCCCAACAAGTCGAGAGCGGCCATGAGGGGTCGCCCCGAGGCCGAGCCCCGGACGGGGCGGCCCGGGAGCGGTGGGGTGGGAGCGGGCGTCATGGGGAACGGTGTCGTGCTGTTCTGAATCCGAAACGCTATGGTACAGGTTCGAGCGTTTCGGATATCGAAACCGTGGAGGTGATGGCAATGGCAATGGTCCCGAGTCAACGCATTGCACCGGTCGAGCCGCCGTTTGAACCCGCGGTCGGGGAGCAGTTGCGCTCCATGATGCCAAAGGGGGTCCCGCCGATCGCCCTCTTCCGGACCTTCGTTCGGAATCTGCCCATGACCGAGGCAATGCAGCCTTGGGGGCGACACCAGCTGAGCCGCTCGCTCTCCGTCGGGACGCGCGACAGGGAGATCGTGATCGACCGGACGTGCGCCCGCTGTGGCTGCGAGTACGAGTGGGGTGTCCACGTCGCCTTCTTTGCAGAGCGGGCCGGGTTGGACCGGGCCCAGGTGACGTCGCTGACGCACGGCGGTCCCTCTGACCCCTGCTGGCCGGACCAGCGTGATCGCCTGCTGATCCGCCTTGTCGACGAGCTCCATGGGTCGGCCGACATCGGCGACGCGCTCTGGAGCGAGCTGCACGAGGAGTTCGACGACGAACAGCTCCTCGACCTGCTCATGCTCTGCGGGTGGTATCACGCGGTGAGTTTCACGGCTCGGGCCGCCCGGGTGGCCCTCGAGGACGGCGCGCCGACGTTTGCCTCCGTGCGTTGACGAACGCGGGCGGTCAGCCGCCCGCGTTGTTGGTCGGCGAGGTCGTCGTCGCTCGGGGTGCCGTCGTGGTGGTGGCCGCCGCCGCCGTCGTGGTGGTGACGCCGCCAGAACCGGTCCCCGAGGAAGATCCGGCGGACGTGGTCGTCGTCGTGGTGGCTCCGCCGTTCGTCGACGCCGGCGGTGTCGTCGTGGTGGTGGTGGCGCTTGCCGGCGGGGCAACAAAAGGCACCGTCTCGCCCCGCAGGGTCGTGAGCGTGGTCGAGGGGGTGGTCGCCAGGTTGGTGCAGCTGCGCGCCGCATTCCAGCTCTGGATCGCCGCGGCCGCCGGCGCGCCGGTGAGCGGTTGCGGGAGGCCGGCCACGATGGTGGCGGGGCGCCACACGACCCCAGTGATGTGGCGACCCACGGCGCTGATGACGAGCGAACCACTATTGGTCTCGGGCGGGTTGCTGTCGTAGAAGGCGAAGTTGCCGAGGCCGTAGTCGACGTACGCACTCCCGAGGAAGCCTCCCCCGAGCAGGACGTGGGCATCCGCGCCGATGACGACGTCGGCGCCGGCGTTGACCAGCTGCTGGGCAAGTGGCTCCTGCTGGGGATTCGGACACGCCTGCGCCTCGGTTCCCCAGTGCACGTAGACGATGACCGTGTCCGCGGTGCGGCGCACCTGCTGCACCTCCCGGACGAGCGCGGTCGGATCGATGGCGGATGCCACCCCTGGTTGGGTCGCTGACGCCGTCCAGGTACTGACGAGGTTGTCGGCAATCAGCTGCGTCGCCGAGATGATCGCGATCCTCTGCCCGGCGACGGTGATCCGGTACGGCGTGAAGGCCTGGGTAGCGTTGTTCCCGATCCCGATGATCGGATAACTGGCCTGGGACGCGAGGTTCAGGTTCTGCGACAGTCCCTGCGGGCCGCAGTCCATGCCATGGTCGTTGGCCTCGATTGCCAGCGAGATGCTGGCGCTCTTGAGCGCCGTGAAGGCCGCCGGCGGGGCGTCGAAGATGTAGGGCTTCGATTGCGGCTCCGGGCAGGTGGTATTGGTCACCACGGTCTCCAGGTTCACCATGCTGACCTGGGCTCCCGAGAACAGCTGCGGGATGGTCGTCCCGAGGGCCGTCGAGGGACTCGTGGCGAGGTTCGCGCCCACCGTGCCTTCGAAGTGCACGTCACCGCCGAAGCCCAACGTCACGGGACGGCCGTTGCCCTTCCAATCGGGGTTGAGGGGCGAGTGCTGGGGGAAGTGCTGGGCGGCCACGGTCGCGCTTCTGGGCTGCGTCGACGACGTCGAAGAGGAGGAGGCAGGTGTCTTACCCGAGCCACCCGAGATGAACGCGAAGTAGATCAGGAGCAGGAGGAGGAGCGCCCCTCCGAGGGCGAACTGGCGTCGTCGCCGCATGACCTTCCGTGAGACCACGCCGGGCACTATGACACACGGTTGCCAGGTGAACCCCAGCGGGAGGCTCGCTGACCAGCCGTTTCGCGTGGCCGATGCGAAGGCTCAGGCGGCCCAGAAGCTGGCCCAATGGGTCGCCAGCGAGGCCACCAGGCCCGAGCAGGCTGCCTCGATCATGTCGCGGCACTCGTCGAAGGTGGCGTCGTCGCCGTAATAGGGATCGGGTACGTCGGCGGCGGCTCCCGAGGCGGCGTCGAAGGCCCTGAGAAGGACGAGTCGGTCCGGGTCGGCGCCGAGGCTGCGCAGCGTCTGTTGATGGCGGCGGTCGAGGGCAACGACGAGGTCGAACTGTCTGAGCTGCGCGGACATGAACTGGTGCGCGACGTGCCGGTGATCGGGATATCCCGCCCGGGCCAGCGTCGCCGCCGCCAATTCGTGCATCGGTTCGCCCTCGTGCCACGGACCAGTGCCGGCGCTGCGCAGGTCGAGGTGGTCGCCGAGGAGGGTGCCGTCGCCGAGTTCGGTGGACCGGGCCAGCGTGCGGGTGACGACTTCGGCGATGGGTGAGCGACAGATGTTCCCCGTGCACACGAAGACGATGCGGTAGGGGCGGTCGCCGATCGGCGCCGGTGGCACCAGGCGGCGCGACGAGGCTGGTATGGGCCGGCTCACTCCGGCGCGTACTCCTCGCGCAGGGATTTCTTGACGATCTTGCCCGTGCCCGCCCGCGGCCAGTCGGTGCGGACCTCGAGCTGCTCGGGGATCTTCTGCGTCATCAGGCCCGCAGCGCGACAGAAGGCCGCGACCTCGGCGAGCTCGAGCCCTTCGGCGTCCTCGGCCAGCTGCACCACGGCGCAGACGCGCTCGCCTCGCTCCGGGTCGGGCAGACCCACGACGGCAACCTCGATGACCTTGGGGTGGGTGTAGAGCAGATCCTCGATCTCCTTCGCGCTGATGTTTTCCCCTTTGCGGACGATCACGTCCTTCAAGCGGCCGGTCAGTGTCAGGTGCCCGTCGGCCCGCAGCCGGCCCAGGTCACCGGTTCGGAAGTAGCCGTCCTCGTCGAAAGCATCCTGGTTCAGCGCGGGATCGGTGTAACCGTGGAAGACCATCGGGCCCCGCACCCGGACCTCTCCCTCCTCGTCGGGCCCCGCCGGCCGGCCGTCGAGGGCCACGATGCGGACCGCGGCGCCCTCCACCGGCCGGCCGTCGGTGTTCGCCAGCTGCTCGTCGGTGTCGTGCGGCGATCCGTTCGAGATCATTGGCACCTCGGTCATGCCGTAGCCGTGCACGACGCCTCGCCCGCCGATCTCGTCGCGCACTTCGTAGTGGATCTCGGGGGGCTTGGCCGCTCCGCCCCCGGTCATGACGCGCAAGGCCGGGAGGATTGGGTCCGTCGGCGCCTTGCGCTGTTCCGCGAGGTATGCCACGTAGAACGCGGTGCTCCCGCCAACCATGGTGGCCCCGTACTTGCGGAAGATGGGCAAGACGTCCGGTGCCGAGAACGCCTCGACGAGGATGGCGGGAAACCCGATGGACAGCATTGTCACCAGATAGTCGGGGCCGGCGATGTGGGCGAAGGGGAAGGCCATGGAGCCGACATCGTCGGGGCCCATGTCGAGGGCACGAGCGAGACCCCAGCCACCGGCGATCAGCGTCTGGTCGGTGTGCTGCACGCCCTTGGGGTCGGCCGTTGAGCCCGAGGTGTAGTAGATCCAGCGGATCGGGGCATCCTCCGGTGCGGTCCCCGGTGGCGGTGGCGGCAGAAGTCCGGGGTCGGCTTCCGGAAGTCCGTCGGATGTGGCGAGGATGGTCGGCGGCGCGGGTGCACCGGCGAGGGCACGCTCGGCGATGGCGCGGAAATCGGTGTCGCGCCAGGTGCCGGGGATCACGAAGAGGGAGGCGCGGGTCTGGCGCAGCGCGAACCCGACCTCGCGCTCGCGGTAGAGGTGGATGATCGGGTTCTGGACGGCGCCGAGCCGGGACAGGGCGATGGAGAGGACGACGGTGTCGATGCGGGTCGGGAGCTGCCACGAGACGACCGAGCCGGTGGTGACGCCCATGCCGTGGAGGGCGGCGGCGACCCGTTCGGCCCGGTCACGGAACTGGCCGAAGGAGACCGTCTCGCCGTCCGCGGCGATCAGCATGGGGTGGTCCGGGGATGCTGCGGCGCGCCGGTCGACGAGGTCCCACATGGTGCGGGCGCCGGTGAGTATCTCGCTCGTGGTCATGACCCTCCTTCTGGCACCCCTCTCATAGCAGCTGGAGGTGTGGGGCCGGGCTGGAGGTGTGGGGCTGGGCGCCCTGGCGGTATTGAGGGGCCGGGCGTCCACGGGCCTGGTGCCCCGGCTCGATGCGCTGCCGCGGCCAGGGGACCCGGGCGATGCAGAATGGCGGTGTGGCGAAGCGCCCCGTGCATTCGGATTCCCATCCCGTGGAGTCAGGCGGCGATGGTGAGCGGAGGGTCGACCGCCGGCATCAAGCCACGCTGGTCGGGGTGGGCGCGGCCGTCGTCCTGCTGGTCTGGTTTGCGCTGGCCAACCTGCGGCGTGTCCAGATCGATTTCTGGGTCTTCAACCGCCAGGCGCCGTTGATCCTCGTCATCGTCATCTCGGGGCTCCTCGGGTCGCTGATCACTGCCCTGATCATGCGCCGCAGGCCCAAGGAGTAGCGGCCCGGGGAACGGAGCGGCACATCCCGGCGGGGGCGCCAGACGCCCACGTGGGAAGCCTGAGCCGGCCCCAAGGGGTGCGGTTCGGAGCCCCTGCCGCGTTCCGACCTGTCCCTCCGGGTTCTAAGCTGAGCGGCGGTGGAGAACCCGAGGTGGGCACGCAGGGCGGCCGACAATCTCGTTGTCCGCGCCGTCCCGGCGTGCAAACATGGGGCGGAAATGGATGTGGAGATCCCAGGGGGCAGGTGGTAGTGCCGCTTTCCGACCACGAACAGCGAATTCTGGCCGAGCTCGAAGAATCGTTGGTCCGCCAGGACCCCGAGTTCGCAGAGCGCGTGCGGTCGGAGACCGTGTACCGCCACGCGGGCCGCTATTGCAAGTGGGCCGCCGTGACGTTCGTTCTGGGCGTCGTCATTCTCGTCGCCTTCTACAGCAAGTCGGTCATCGCGGGCTTCGTCGGCGTCGTCGTCATGTTTGCCTCCGCAGTCTGGTTCGAACGGAACCTGCGGCGCATGGGCCGGGCGGGCTGGCACGACCTGACGCGAACGAAGGACGGGGAGTCGAAACCGAGTGGTGCATCGAACGGGATCGAGGGCGCGGTGAGCGAGGCCCGCGACTGGTTCCGCTCCCGCTTCCACCGGCGAGAAGGCTGACCGCCGCGCGGGGCCAGACCACCACCCCGCTGAGCCCAGACGCCTCACCGCCCTCATTGTCCAGACCGTGGTAGCGCTGGTGTCGTGACCGACCTCGCCCTTGCCGTGGATATCGGCGGGACCAAGATGGCTGCGGGCCTCGTCTCCCCGGAGGGTTCCCTGGTCGAACGGGCGATGCTCCCCACTCGGGCCTCGTTCGAACCGGGTCCGAGGACTGCGTCGCAGCCGTCTCGAGGCGACGCCCAGGAACTCTGGAACGACTTGGCCGGGTTAGTGCAGGGTGTCACGGCGGCCGCGCGCGGGAAAGACCGCATCGTCGTCTGCGGCGCAGGGTGTGGCGGCCCGATGACACCCGGCGGAGAAGAGGTGTCGCCACTGAACATCCCCGCCTGGCGATCCTTTCCGTTGCGCTCCCGCTTGGCGGGCCTCACCGGGCTTCCGACCTTTGTCGACAACGACGCCAAGGCTCTGGCGTTGGGTGAGGGCTGGGTCGGTGCGGCCGCCGGCGCCGCGGACTACATCGCGCTCGTCGTGTCGACCGGGGTCGGCGGCGGGATCGTGCTCGACGGAAGATTGCTGTCGGGACGACTCGGTAACGCAGGCCACATCGGTCATGTCATCGTCGTTCCCGGCGGACGCGCGTGTCGGTGCGGCGGCCGCGGATGTCTTGAGGCGGAGGCGTCGGGGACGGCGCTCGCCGCGATCACGGGCCAGCCGGCCCGTCTGGCGCCCGCCGACATGGTTGCGTATGCGGGGACGCTCGTCGGCCGGGCGATCGCCTCTGTGGTGAACCTCCTCGACCTGCCCCTGGCCGTGGTGAGCGGATCGGTTGCGCTCGGCTTCGGCGCCCCTTTCTTCCGGGCGGCCCAGGCGGAGATGGACCAGCTCTGCCGTCTCGACTTCGCGCGCGGTGCCCAAGTGGTTCCGGGGGGCTTGGGGGACCGCGGCCCGCTGATCGGTGCAGCCCGGGTCGGTTGGGTCGGCTTCTGTGGAATGGCATCGTCGTGAGTGGGATGGCGAGTGCCGTTGTCGACGCCAGGACGCGTCCGGGCCGCACCCGGTGGGTCCGTGATGCGGCCGTCGTCGCGCGTGCCGTCTTCCCCCGGCCAACGCTGTGGTGGGCCTCGATCGGCGCCGTCTTTCGGATGGCGCGCCGCGGGTGGTGGCACCGTGCGCCGTTCGTTCCGTTGCCGGGGGAGGCGTACTGGCGGTTCCGGATCGTCACCGCATACGGCGGGGACGGTGAGACCGGGGCGCTGACTCCCTCCGATGTCGTGGCCTTCCTGCGATGGTGCAAGAGGTCGCGTCCCAGCCGCGGATAGCCTCTCTGGCATATGGAGCGGGTGCTCCTCCTCAATGCGACCTATGAGCCGCTTGCCCTGGTCTCGGACCGCCGTGCCGTCGTACTGATGCTCGGCGGCCGCGCCGAGGCAGTGGCCGTCCGAACGGACTGCAAGGTCTTCCATTCGGCGAGGCTCCAAATTGAGGTGCCTTCGATCGTGCGGCTCTCGCACATGGTGCGCATTCCGCGCTGGGCTCGGACGCCACCCGTCACCCGGCGCTCGGTCCTGCGCCGGGACGGCGGGCTGTGCGTGTACTGCTCCCAGCCGGCGGACACGATCGACCATGTGATCCCGCGCAGCCGGGGAGGCACCCACGACTGGTTCAACGTCGTCGCGGCCTGCAAGCGCGACAACTTGGTCAAGGCTGATCAATTGCTCTCCGAGTTGGGCTGGACTCTGCGGGTGAAGCCCGCCCCGCCCGACGGACACCTGTGGCGGCTGCGCCATCTGTCGGACGTGGACCCGCTGTGGGCGCCGTACTTGGCCGCGGCCTCCTGATTGGCCTCCCCACCGTCCCCCTTCGACGTCGAACAGTTCCGTTCTGAACCGCGGCGCGTGGCCCTGTCCCGTGAGGTAGCCCGGCCCATGGTGGTGCTCGGCAGCACCCAGCCCGAGGACTTGGCGAGGGGATTGGACGTGCGGCGGGGTGACATCGAGCTGGTTCGTCGCCGCAGCGGGGGAGGAGCGGTTTATCTCGAGCCGGGGGCGCAAATCTGGATGGACGCCTGGATACCGAGCGATGATCCGCTCTGGCTGGCGGACGTGTCGGCGGCGGCCGGGTGGGTCGGGGAGTGGTGGAACGAGACACTGGCCGGCCTCGGACAGGGCGCCCTCGAGGTTCACAGGGGCCGCGCAGAACCGGGCGAGTTCGGCGAGTTGGTGTGCTTCGCCGGGCGAGGCCCGGGCGAAGTCTTCCTCGGAGGGCGCAAGCTGGTGGGACTCTCGCAGTGGAGAGCCCGGGAGGGTGCGCTGTTTTCGTCCTGCGCGTACCTGCGCTGGAACGCGGTGCCGCTCCTCGATCTCGTGCATGCGGATGTGGATGATGACCGCCGGGCGTCCATGAGGCGTGACCTTCCACGAGTGGCGCTCGGCCTCGGCGAACTCGACCCACCTCTGGAGGACCTTGGGCCTGTGCGGGAGCAGTTACTTCGCTCGTTCCCTGCCTTCGAGACAGCGTCGCCGTCTCGCGGCGGTGGCTCGGGCGCCGAGTAGCCGCTCCCTCTTCTTTCTTTTCCTCCTTTCCCCGTTCTCTTTCCCGTCTTTTCTCTTTCCCTTCTTTTCTCTTTCCCTTCGTTCTTCGCTTACTTCGATTCTCCGCTCCGGTGTTCGGCGCTGCGTTCCTCTCCTGACGCTGGCTCTTCTGTCGGGCCGGCCGTTCTGTTTCACCGGCTGGTCGGTTGCACCGGTTCAGCCGATTCCAGGCGACCGACGTTGAGTGCAGGCTCCCGAGCCCCAATCCGACCGAGGTGCGGTCGCCTCCCGTCGACTGCGTGGCGGGCTGGGGTTGCGTTTGGGTTGCTTGGGGGTGCTAGTGGTTGTGCAGTGGAGGAAAAGGGTTTAGAGTGGTGCGAAGTGGTTTAAGGGGGCGTCAAAGGACGCAGACCAGGGAGCGACGTGGGAGACCCAGCTGGTGGCAGGCTTCGTAGGAAGGTACGAGCATTCGCTCGACACGAAGGGCAGGGTGATCCTGCCCGCGAAGTTCCGTGCCCAGTTCGACCGGGGCGGCTATCTCACCCAGAACTCCGAGGGTTGCCTCGCCCTGTGGACACCGGGGGAGTTCGAGCGTCAGATGGAGAACATGCAGGGGCGAGCAGGCTCGAGTCGCTCCGATCGCAACCGGGCGCGGATCTGGGCATCGAACTCAGCCGATGTCGAGATCGATCGGCAGGGACGCATGCCGATTCCCTCTCACCTGCGCGCGTTCGCTCGACTGGATACCGAGGTGCTCGTACACGGCGCCATCGATCGGGTCGAACTGTGGAACCCGGCGGCGTGGGCCGAACGGGTGCTCCCGGAGGAGAACTGGCTTCTCGGGGACGACGAGGACTAACGACCTGGACGCAGCAAAGGACAGATGAAACGACAAACGAAAGGACAGTCGAACAGACCAACGACAGGACCCTGACCCCGACGACACAGACGCGACGAACGCACTGGACCATGTGCAGCTCCTCGACCGGCACGCTGGAAGGCCACTCCACCCTCTTCCTAGCTGGTCGTCCGGACCTCCACCTCCCTCTCGACCCACCGGCCGGGGGGCTGCAGATGGCCCACTCGTTCGAACACATTCCCGTGCTGCGCGACGAGGTGGTCTCGCTGTTCGCATCGGTCCCCCCCGGCGTGGTCGTTGACGCGACCGTGGGCGGGGGAGGGCACGCGGCTGCGCTGCTGGAGTCCTATCCAGCGTTGCGGATCGTCGGGCTGGATCGGGACGCCGCGGCACTCGAGGCCGCGATGGCGCGGCTGTCTGTCTACGAAGAACGGGCCCGGCTCGTCCAGGCCCCGTTCGCGTCACTCGATACGATCCTGTCGGCCCCCGACTTCGGAACCCTGTCGGGGGTCCTCTTCGACCTCGGCGTCAGCTCGCCCCAGCTCGACCTGGTGGAGCGGGGTTTCTCGTTTCGCGAGGACGGCCCGCTCGACATGCGGATGGATCAAACCACCGGGATGACGGCGGCCGAATTGGTGAACAGCCTTCCGGAGACATCCCTGGCGGCGCTGTTCCGAGAGAACGGAGAAGGGCGGCTGTCCGGGCGTATTGCCCGAGCGGTCGTGGGGGCCCGGCCACTCACCTCGACGAGGGAACTGGCCGAAGTCGTGTCATCAGCCGTACCTGCAGCGGTCCGCCGCAAAGGCCACCCGGCGCGTCGAGTGTTCCAGGCGCTCCGCATCGAGGTCAATGACGAGTTGGGTCAACTCGCCGCTGCGTTGCCCGTCGCCCTCTCGCACCTTGCGGTCGGGGGTGTGTGCGCGGTGATCAGCTATCACTCGGGCGAGGATCGCCTCACCAAGCGGGCGTTCGCCGAGGCCGCGTCCGGTGGGTGCGTGTGCCCTCCGGGCCTCCCCTGTGTCTGTGGTGCCGTCGCCCGTCACCGGCTGGTCTTCCGCGGCGCCCGCAAGCCGTTGCCGGCTGAGGTCGCCGCAAACCCGCGCGCCGAGAGTGCTCGGCTGCGCGCCATGGTCCGCACCGAACCAGACCCGGCCTGATGGCGCCTCCCTCCGCTGCCACGGCCGCGCCGTCTCGTCGGCACTCGAGCGCTTTGGCATCGAGCCCGTCGCGTCGCTGGGGCCGTGGTGCCGAGGCACCGGCGCCACGCCGTGCGCCGCTGCGTGTCGTCCCCGGTCGTACGCGGTCCAAGACGAGACAGAAGCGGGCGCCCCTCACGCAAGGGAGGCTCCTCAACGTCGTGTCGATCTCGATGGTGGTCGCTGCATTGCTGGCTGTCGTCGTGGGACAGGCGCTCCTCGCCAAGGGCCAGGTCAAGCTCTCGACGCTGCAACATGAACTCGCGTTGCAACAGAGCGCGCACCGGCAAAGCGAACTGGCTGTTGCCCAGCTCGAGACACCGACCAGGATCGTGGCAGCGGCTTTGGGCCAACTGCACATGGTCCGACCGGCGAACATCGTCGAGCTCCCCTACGTCTCATTGGCCGTTCCGTTGCCTACCCCCAAGGTGACGCCGGCGCCCGCACCGCCCCCGACAACGACGCCACCCGCGGCAACCAGCACAGGAACGAGTGCGCCCACGGGCACGACGGCGCCGCCTGCGGCATCGAGTACAGCCACGGCGGGCGGTGCTTCGACCACCACTGCAACCTCGACGCCATGAGCATCACCACTCGACAGGAGCCTCACCGCGCGCGGCCGGTTCGGGGCGCCGTACCCCCACGAAATCCGAAACGGCGCGGACTCGACAGCGCTCCCAGGTGAGCGGGGCTCCGACGGCACGGCCGGCGCGGCCGGCACGACCATCGCGCCCGGTACGGACCGCTCGGCCCACACGGACACAACCCTCTACTTCGCCTCGCCGCTCGACGCGCACCACGACCGGTTCCGCCCAACAGTCGCACCGAACAGGACCGAAGGTCGCCCGGTTACCCGTCTCACGGCCTCGGAACGTCTGGGCCAGTGGCACGTTCCAGCGCCGGATTCGGCTCGTCCGCCTCGTGCTCGTCGTGGCGGTTCTGCTCCTCGTGGCACGCCTCGTCGACGTTCAAGTGCTGCACGCCGGCGCCTACCAGGCGGCAGCGCGTGGGGAGTCCTCTATCTCGGTCTCACTGCCGGCACTGCGGGGCGGGATCTACGCCCGAAACGGATCGCCCCTCGCCTTATCCGTGCCGACCGTCGATGTTGTAGCTGACGATTTCCAGATCGCCCATCCCGTGCAGACGGCGCTCGCCTTGTCGCCGATCCTCCACATCCCCGCCACGACGTTGGCCTCGGAGCTGCGTCGGTCTTCGGGCTACGTGGTGCTGGCTCGCCAGTTGCCCGAGTCGACCGGGCAGACAATCACAGCGGACACCTTTCCTGGAATCACGCTGATTGCTGATTCGAAACGGGTCGTGCCGAACGGGAATCTGGCGTCGCCGGTTGTCGGGTTTACGAACGCGGCCGGTCGTGGCGCAGGCGGGCTGGAGTACGGAGCCAACCTGCAGTTAGCCGGAACCGATGGCAAAGAGACGATCATGGAGTCGCCGGCGGGCGTGACGTTGCCCCAGTCTCCTGTGGCGAACCAGATCGCGACGGCACCGGGCACCGGTATGGAGCTGACGCTCGACACTCAGCTCCAATACGAGTCCGAGCAGGCGCTGGGCAAGGCGATCGAGTCGTCCCACGCCGTGAGCGGCACGGCGGTCGTGATGGACGTCAAAACGGGTCAGATCCTCTCGATGGCCAATCTCGTCGCCACCCACCCCGCAGCAACTGGTGCGACGACCACCGCGCCGCCTCCGGCGGCCGGAGGGGTCCTGCCGATCGGGCCTCACAACGCGGTCGATGAGGCTCCGAACAATCTGGCGGTGAGCCAACTCTACGAGCCGGGCTCAGTGTTCAAGCTGGTCACCTTTTCGGCCGCGCTGCAGGACGGCCTGATCAATCCCAATTCAGTCTTTACGGTGCCCGACCAGATCAAATTGGACGGGTCCATATTTCATGATGCGGAACCTCACCCGACCGAGACGCTGACGGCCACACAGATCCTGGCGCAGTCGTCCAACATCGGCACTTCGGAGATCGCGCAAGCCGTCGGCGAACAACGGCTGCTCGACCAGGTCAAAGCGCTGGGCTTCGGGCAGTCGAGCGGGCTGAACTTCCCGGGAGAGTCACCCGGGCTCTCGGCGACAGCCGCCCAGTGGCAGCCGACGAACTACGTCTCCCTCCCCATCGGCCAGGTGGACGCCGTGAGCGCACTTCAAGTGCTCGATGCGTACAACACGGTCGCCAATGGCGGGGTGTTCGTTGCACCGAAGCTGGTCCAGGCGACGGTAAGTCCGACCGGCGCCCTCACACCGACCGCTCCTTCTGCGACCCATCGCGTCATCTCGTCATCGGTCGATGTGCAGTTGAACACCATGCTCCAGCAGGTGGTCAACCAGGGCACCGGCTCCAGTGCCGCGATTCCCGGGTATGCCGTCGCTGGAAAGACGGGGACCGCCCAGATCCCCACCCAGGGCAAGGACTCGTACGTAACTGGCGCCTACATGGCCACCTTTGTGGGCTTCGCGCCGGCTGCGAACCCGACCCTGTCCATGATCGTGGTCCTCAATCGGCCGACCCCAATCTTCGGCGGCACCGTCGCTGCACCCGTGTTCTCGCAGATCATGAGCTACGCGCTCCACCGCTACGACATCCCCACCACCCCTGGAGCGCAGACCTACACCGCGCCCGGCTCGATTCCCAAGGTGTCCCAGGCCCAGGACATCACGTGACCCTCGCCGACACACCCATTGCAGGCGTGGCGCGAGGGTGTCCGAGGCATGCAACGCTGTCGGGTCCATCATGCGAACCGTGCCTATGAACCTCCTCTTCGACGATATAGAGGTGATCGAGTCGGTCGGCGACCCCTCCGCCGTCGAGGTTGGTGGCATCTCGCACGACAGCCGAAGAGTCGTGCCTGGCGACCTCTTCTGCTGCGTTCCCGGCCACGTCAGTGACGGGCACGTCCACGCCGCCGAGGCAGTGGAGCGAGGTGCAATCGGCCTCTTGTGCGAGCACTTCATCCCCGATCTGCTGGACCACGATGTCGTGCAAACACGAATCGCGCACGGGACGATGCGCTCCGCCATGGCTCGGCTCGCCACCGCCTTCTATGACTTTCCGGCGCGGGACCTCTTGATGATCGGTGTGACGGGCACAAACGGCAAGACGACCGTGACGCAACTCCTCGGAGATCTGCTCAGCGCGACGGGCCGCCCCACGAACGTGATGGGGACCCTCTCGGGGGCCCGGACGACTCCGGAGGCCACCGAGATCCAACGCGTCCTGGCCGGTGTGCGCGACCGCCAGAAGTCGGACGGTGCCCGCCACGCAGTCGCGATGGAGGTGTCGAGCCACGCCCTTGTGCAGTCACGTGTCGAAGGCATCCATTTTGACGTCGGCGTCTTCACCAACCTCAGCCACGACCATCTCGACTACCACGACACCTTGGAGGAGTACTTCGAGGCAAAAGCGTCGCTATTCACCCCAGGCCATGCCGTGCGCGGCATCGTCAATGCGGACGACCCCTGGGGGCGACGGCTCCTCGAACGCGCTCGTATCCCGATGGTCGCCGTTCGCCACTCTGATGCCACCGACATCGTGTTGCTTCCTGGCCGCAGCGAGTTCACCTGGCGGGGCCAGAGGATCACGACACCGTTGACCGGCGCCATCAACGTCGACAACACCCTCCTGGCCGCCGAAGCAGCCCTCACACTCGGCGAACTCCACCTCGGCCCCCCGGAGATCGCGCAGGCCATGGCCAATCTTTCACCGGTCCCCGGCCGGCTGCAGGTGATCGCCGCGCCGGAGGTCCCAACGACGGAGAGGGGACGGAAGCGGGGAAGAAGGGCAAGTCGGGCCGAGCCAGGGGAGCGCCCCCCCTTCACGGTGCTCGTCGACTACGCCCATACGCCGGCCGGGCTCGAAGCCGTACTGGGTGAAGCCCGCACCCTGGCGCCGGGCGGCCGGGTGCTGTGCGTCTTCGGCTGCGGCGGGAACCGGGACCGGGCCAAGCGGCCAGTCATGGGCGGTGTGGCCGAGCGCTTGAGCGACTTGGCATTTGTGACGTCGGACAACCCGCGTGACGAGGATCCCCTCGCGATCGTCGAGGAGGTGCTGGGCGGCGTCTCCGGTGGGCGCGACAATCCTCGGATCGTGGTCGAGCCCGACCGCAGGACCGCGATCCGCCGCGCCCTCGACGCGGCTCGTCCCGGCGATATGGTCGTCATCGCCGGTAAGGGCCACGAGACGTATCAAGAGATCGGTGGGCACCGCTTGCCATTCGACGACGCGGTCGAGGCGAGACAGGCGCTGTCGGTCCGGTTCGGGTCCGACCCGACGACCTGGGTGAGCGGTGTGGCGACGCCGTCCACTGCGGTGACGAGTGCGTCGGCGACGACAGCCACGTTGACTCGTGGTGGCTCGCACCCGGAGGTCTGACAGTACGTGCTCGGACTGCTTGTCTCGGGGAGTGTCGCGCTGTGGATCGCGATCCTTTCGACCCCCTTTCTCATCCGCTATTTCCGGAAGCGCCAGATTGGTCAGCACATCAGGGAAGACGGCCCCGCCTCGCATGTCGCCAAGGCGGGCACTCCGACCATGGGTGGCATCGTCATCGTGGGCTGCCGTCGTCGTCGGGTATGCGATCGGACACATCGGCACCGAGATTCGCTTCTCGCGGACGGGGTACCTCACTGTTGGCGCAGTGGTCGCCTTCGGACTCATCGGCTACGTCGATGACTACATCAAGGTGCACCACCGGCGAAGCCTCGGATTGAACAAGCGGGGGAAGGCGGCGGCGCAACTCGTCCTCGCCCTTGCCTTTGCCGAACTCGCCGTGCGCTGGGCGCACACGTCGACGGCACTCTCCTTCACCCGTTCCCAGGCCCTCGGTATCAACCTCGGCGAGGTCGGCTGGGTGGTCTTCGCCGTGCTCGTGATGGTGGGTGCGTCCAACGCGGTGAACATCACCGACGGCGTCGATGGATTGGCCGCAGGAGCAGGGACGTTTTGTTTCGCAGTGCTCTCCATCATGGGGTACTGGATCTTCCGGCACTTCGCGATCTACCACGTGCTGCCCGCGTCGGCGATCGACCTTTCGCTTGTGTCCGTCGCGCTCGCCGGGGCGTGCATCGGGTTCCTCTGGTGGAACGCGGCACCGGCCAAGATCATCATGGGGGACACCGGATCGCTGGCCATCGGCGCCGGACTGGCAGCCCTGTGCCTGCTCCTCAATCTCGACCTGCTCCTTCTCGTGATCGGCGGCCTCTTCGTCATGGAAACGGTGTCGGTGATCCTGCAGGTCATCAGCTTCCGGATGTTCCACCGGCGCATCTTCCGGATGGCTCCGATCCATCACCACTTCGAGCTCGGTGGCTGGCCCGAGACCACGGTGATCGTGCGCTTCTGGATCCTCGGGGGGCTCTTCTGCGCGCTCGGCCTCGGTATCTTCTACGGCGACTTTCTCACGGTGGCGAAGTTCACGTGACCCAGCGTCCCTTCATCCGCCACTTCGCTCCGCGGGTACGGGAAACTGTCGGCATGCATCGGGGGTCGGACCGGTCTGAGCAACGCGGTCGCGCTCAGAAAGAGGAGCAGGCATGACGGCGGGGCGGGTCACGACGGCGACGGGCGAGCACCGAAGTACTCGCAAAAAACCGACAGCCGTACCGCGGTCGCCATCCGCACGGCCTCGGGCAAAGGCCGCCTCGCCACGATCATCGGCACACGGGTCCGTGGCGCAGGCGACCGGGTTGCGTCTCGGCGGACATCAGATCGCGATTTCGACCGTGCTGCTCGTCGACGTGGCATTGCTGTGCGTGATCGGGCTCGTGATGGTCGGCACCGCTTCCTCGGTGGTCTCCATAGCGACCTACGGGACGCCATGGGCGATCCTGATCAGAGAGTCCATGTGGATGGCGATCGGCGTGGTGGTGCTCGGCGTCACGCTGCGATTGGACTACCGCGCCCTGCGGCGTGTCGGGCCCCTCCTCCTGCTGGGGACCTTCGCCCTCCTCTTCATGGTTCTTGTCCCAGGCCTCGGAGTCCACGCCATGGGATCGAGCCGCTGGGTTGGCTTTGGGCAGTTCCGGCTCCAGCCCTCCGAGCTCATGAAGCTGGCGCTCACCCTCTTCGCCGCGGACTTCATCGCCCGGCGTCTCGACGAGGAAGCGTCTGACCGCCGCATCATCGGACCGTTGATCCTCGTCACCGGCTCGGCATGCATCCTGATCCTCGCCCAGCCGGACATGGGCACGGCCATGGTCCTCGTCTTCATCGCAATGGCGCTGCTGTTCGTCTCGGGTGTCCGACTCGGGCCTGTCATGAAGGTGATGGCCGGCCTTGTGGGCGTGGCGGTGATCGTGGCAGTGGCCTCGCCCTATCGCCGGGCCCGGCTGCTGTCGTTCATGGATCCCTCGGCCCACGGCTCGAGCTCGGGGTACCAAGTCGTTCAGTCGCTCATCGGGCTGGGGTCGGGGCACCTGGTCGGTGCCGGCCTCGGTGGCGGACAAGCGCAGTGGGGCTTCCTTCCCAACGCGCACACCGACTTCATCTTCTCGGTCATCGGTGAGCAGCTCGGTATCGCTGGGGCTCTCCTCGTGCTGGTGCTCCTGGGCGCCTTCATGTGGCTGGGGATCCGCGCGGCGACCCAGGCTCGGGACGGCTTCGGCTCCCTGCTCGCGCTCGGCCTGGTGGCATGGGTGGGGGCGGAAACCCTCATCAATGTCGGTGCGGTTGTGGGGGTGTTGCCGGTGACCGGTATCCCGCTGCCGTTCATCTCCTTCGGGGGCTCGTCCCTGGTGATCACTATGGCGTCCGCTGGTGTGCTCATCAACATCGCCCGGCAGGGTGAGGCGGAGGGGGTCCTGCGGGTCGCCGGGTCGGACCGCCGGCAGGCCCGCTCCACCCGAGGTCGGTGAGCGTTCGGCGCGGCACGGTGATTGCGGGCGGGGGGACGGGTGGGCACATCGTCCCATCGCTGGAGATTGCGCGCGCTCTCGTCGCCCGCGGGCATGCCGCGGACACCATTGAGCTCTTCGGCTCCCGGCGGGGGCAGGAGGCGAGCATTTGGCCGACTCTCGAGTTCCCCTACACGCTGCTTCCCGGACGGGGGATCCGGCGCAGCCTGCGTCCTTCGGCCCTCTGGGCCAATGCCGGGGCGGTCGTCGGTTTGGTGTGGGCGTGCGCCCGTGCCTTCGGCTCGTTCCTCGCCCACCGACCCCGGGTGGTGGTCATCGTCGGGGGCTACGCCAGCTTTCCGGCCGGGATCGCCGCTGTGCTCACGAGGGTGCCTCTTGTCTCCATGAACACGGACGCCGTTCCCGGGGCCGTCAACGGGCTGCTGGGCCGTTTCGCCGCCGCCAATGCGGTGGCTTTTCCCGGGACGGACCTGCCCCGGGCGCACGTCACGGGAACGCCCGTGCGGCCCGAGCTGGTTTCGTTGGACCGGACAACACAGGGGGGCACCGCCAGCCGAATCGAGCTCGGCCTGCCGGTTGACCGCCAGACCGTGGCGTCCGTCGGCGGCTCTTTGGGGGCGCTGCGGATCAACCGGGCGGTGGCGGAGCTGGCGGGGCTCTGGTCGGGCTGCGAGGGGCGAGCGCTGTACCACGTCACCGGGCGGCGTGATTACGAGGCGTTCGCCCCCGGACAGTGGCTGCGGGAGGAATCACCCCGGACCGAAGCGTCGCAGGAGGCAGGCGCAGGCGGAGGGCTGTGTTACCGCGTCGTCGCCTTTGAGGACCGCATGCCTCTCCTCTACGGCGCCGCCGACGTGTGCGTTACCCGGGCCGGTGCCATCACGGTGGCCGAGCTGTTGGTGGCGGGCGTCCCGGCGATCCTCGTCCCGTTGCCCGGAGCCCCGCGCGACCACCAGTCGCGCAATGCGGAAGCACTTGTGGGTATGGGAGCTGCGGTGCACCTGTCGGATCCTGAATGCGACGGGCGGCGGCTGGCCCAGGAGCTCGAGGCGCTTCTGGCCGATCCAGACCGCCTGCGAGCCATGAGCGAGGCAGCCCGCGAGAACGCGCACCCCGACGCGGCGGCCCGGGTCGCCGAGCTGGTCGACGCCCATGCCCGCTGAGACAAGGCGAGGCAGCGGCAGCGGCAGCAGCAGCGGCGGCAGCCGTGGTGCGACGGAATCGCTGGACCTCGCGGTGGCGCGGCGCATCCATATCGTGGGCATCGGCGGAGCGGGGATGAGTGCCATCGCGGTCGTGCTCAGTGCGATGGGCCACACGGTTTCCGGGTCGGACCTGAAGGACTCACCGGTTGCGGAACGCCTGCGCTCCCACGGCATCACCGTCGCGGTGGGGCATCGCCCCGAGAACTTGGGCGCTGCCGAAGCAGTGACGTTCTCGCCGGCGGTCCCGCTGTCGAACCCCGAATTGGCCGAGGCGCGATCCCGTGGCGTGCGGGTCGTACCCCGCTCCGAGATGCTCGCGGCGATCTGCGCGACCCGACGCTGCCTGGCAGTGGCGGGGACGCATGGGAAGACAACGACAGCCTCGATGCTCTCGCTGATCCTGGTCGAAGCGGGGCTACGGCCCTCGTTCGTCATCGGGGCCGACGTCAACGAGATCGGGACGAACGCCGTGTGGGACTCGGGGGAGTGGCTCGTCGTCGAGGCCGACGAGAGCTATGGGACGTTCCAGGCCATCCGCCCCGACCTGGCGGTGCTCACCAACGTGGAACCAGACCATCTCGACTACTACGGGACCTTCGCGGTGCTGCGGGATGCCTTCTCCGCCTTCCTGGCCGGCGCCAGCTCCGGCTCCATCGTGTGCGCCGACGACCCCGAAGCAGCGCTCCTGGGCGAAGAGCACGGGGCGATCACCGTCGGAGCCGGTTCGGGTTCGACGTATGTGATGGACGACATCGATCTGCAGCGCAGCTCAGTCTCGTTCGTCCTCCGCGGGCCCGAAGGCGCGCTGGGCACGCTGCGCATCGGCGTTCCCGGGCTCCATAACGCGCGCAATGGCGCGGTCGCCGCTGTGGCGGCGCTCCAGGCCGGCGCGCCCTTTGCGGCGGCGCAGGCCGCAATGGCCCGATTCGCCGGCGTGACCCGACGTTTCGAGTTCCGGGGCGAGTCGCGCGGCGTGACCTTCGTCGACGACTACGCCCATCTCCCGACCGAGGTGCGTGCCGCCCTGGCGACCGCGAAGACCGGCGGCTGGTCCAGGGTCGTCGCGGTGTTCCAACCCCACCGGTTCTCGCGCACCGCTGCGCTTGCCCCCGAGTTCGGGACGGCGTTCGGGGACGCCGACGTCCTGGTGGTCACCGATGTCTACAGCGCCGGAGAACGAGCGGTCCCGGGGGTCTCGGGCCGCCTGGTGGCGGACGCCGTGAAGGCGCAGGACCCGAGGCTGCGCGTGATCTACGCCGCCGGCTGGGAGGAGTTGCGACAGGCCGTGGGCGCCGAGCTGCGATCGGGCGACCTCTGTCTCACCCTGGGCGCCGGGGACCTGACGACGCTGCCCGACGACCTGCTCGAGTCGTCGCAGTGGTGACGCCGAGCGACACGCTGCGTGCCGTGGCGGACGTGCTCGGAGACCGTGCCTCGTTGATGAAGCCGCTGGGGCCGCTTACCACCTATGGGGTCGGTGGTCCCGCCGCTCTTTACGTGGAGGTCGAAGGTCCCGACGATCTCGAGACCGTCCGCCACACCCTCCGTGGGGCCGCGGGGAGTCGGGGGGCGGCGGGGGATGGCATCGCGACGTTTGTCATCGGTCGGGGCTCGAACCTGCTGGTGTCCGATGCGGGCTTCGACGGCATGGTGCTGCATCTCGGTCGTGGCTTCACGGAGTTGGACCTGCCCGCGCCTGGTGACGGACGCGCCGGGGCTGGCGGGGCCGGCGCTCCAGGGGCCGGCGCTTCAGGGGCCGGCGCCGCTGGGGCTGTGGTTCGGGTGGGCGCGGCCCTCGCGCTGCCGGTGCTCGCCCGCCGCGTCGCCGACGCCGGGTGGTCGGGATTGGCGTGGGCCGTCGGCGTGCCCGGGTCGGTCGGTGGTGCGGTGCGCATGAACGCCGGCGGGCACGGGTCGGACATGGCGTCACGCCTCGTCCGTTACTCCTGGGTCGACCTCTTCTCCGACGCCGGCGGTACCGACGACGTCGGCCACCTCGCCTACGGCTACCGCTCCTCATCGGTGACCCCGACGCAACTGGTGGTCGCGGCGGAGCTCGAGGTCACGCCGGGATCGGTGCAAGCCGAGCAGGAGGCGGTGGCCGCCATCGTCAGATGGCGGCGCACGCATCAGCCGGGCGGCTCCAACGCCGGCTCCGTCTTCACCAATCCCGAAGGCGATTCGGCCGGGAGGCTCATCGAGGCCGCGGGGTTGAAGGGGTACCGGCTGGGGACGGCCCATGTGTCCGAGAAACACGCCAACTTCATCCAGGCAGACACGGAGGGCCGTGCGGACGATGTGCACACGCTCATGGAGCACGTACGCAGCACGGTCGCCGAGCGCTGCGGGGTCGTCTTGCGCACCGAGGTCCGCCTCCTCGGCTTCGGCGACGGGAAGACTGGCTCGGTGCCCGAGACCGATGTCCCGCCCGATGAGACGACGGCCCGAGGCGATGGCGCCCCGGGCACCGCTGCTGGGCGCCGATGACGCCGGAGGGACTTCTCGAGAGGGCGAAGCGGACTGTGCGCGGTCTGGGTCGCGGCGGACTCGGGGGCAAGAGCGGTGGCGGTCGCCACCGAATGGACCCGCGAATCTCGGCTCGTCGGACGGCTGTCCTGCGGGAGCAGGGGCGTCGCCGGCTGCGCATTGTCGTCATTGGTCTTGCCGGAGCGTCCTGCCTCGTCGGCGCTTGGTTCCTGCTCCACACGCCGCTGTTCTCGGCTCGCTCGGTGACGGTGATCGGGAACGTGCACGAGACCGCCGCCCAGGTCGTCGCCCAGGCGGGACTGGCCAGCCAGCCACCGCTCCTCGATGTCAACGCCGGCGCGGCTGCGGCGCGTCTCGAGCAGCTGCCATGGGTCCGTTCGGCGACCGTGCGCGTGTCGTGGCCCGACGGCGTCCACATCGCGGTGACCGAGGAGATACCGCGCTTCGTCGTCAGCATGGCGGGCGGCACCTGGGAGTCACTGAGCGGCGACGGCAGGGTGCTGAGCGCGTCCGCCACGCGTCCGGCGGGTTTGCTGCTGCTCACCATTCCGGAGGTGCCCGGGTCCCCTGGTGCGCAGCTCTCGAACAAGGACGCTGCCGGGCTGCGCGTGGCGGCCACCCTGCCGGCCTCCTTCGCCGCTCAGGTCACGGGCGTCACCGTCGAGCCCGCCGGCTGGGTCCAGCTGGCCCTAACGACCCCCATCCTCGTCGACCTCGGCTCGACGGCGCAGCTCACCGCGAAGTACGAGGCGGTGTCGTCCATTCTCGCGGGCGCCACCCTACACAACGGGGATGTCATCGACGTCAGCGTCCCCGGCGCACCGACGGTGACATCAGGGTGACGTAGGATGCTTGACCAGCCTGAACACCACCCGTATGGTGGGGTTCACGTTGGCGTACTGTGAACATCAACCTTCCCAGAAGGTTCAGGGATCGGTCGCTGATCGCACATCCCCGGTAACGTCTGGCGGAACGTACGAGCAATGACCGGTCGGCGATCGACCCGAGGACGAGGGAGTTCATGACGACCGTGCCTACCCAAGGCAACTACCTGGCAGTCATCAAGGTGGTCGGGGTCGGGGGCGGGGGCGTCAACGCCGTCAACCGGATGATCGATGCGGGTCTGCGCAACGTCGAGTTCATCGCGGCCAACACGGACGCCCAGGCGCTGCTGATGAGCGACGCCGACCTGAAATTGGACATCGGGCGCCAGCTCACCCGCGGCCTGGGAGCCGGGAGCGACCCCGAGATAGGTCGGCTGGCCGGCGAGGAGCACCGGGCCGAGATTGAGGAGGCGCTCCAGGGCGCGGACATGGTCTTCATCACGGCCGGAAAGGGTGGTGGCACCGGGACCGGGGCCGCGCCCGTGGTGGCCGAGATCGCCAAGGGCCTCGGCGCCTTGACCATCGGCGTCGTCACCCGCCCCTTCACCTTCGAGGGGCGGCGCAGGGCCATGCAGGCCGAGAAGGGCATCCAGATCCTCAAGGAGAAGGTCGACACGCTGATCGTCATCCCGAACGATCGCTTGCTCACCGTGTCCAACGACAAGACCAGCATGGTCAACGCGTTCAAGATGGCCGACGAGGTCCTGCTGCAGGGCGTGCGCGGCATCACCGACCTGATCACCGTGCCCGGGCTTATCAACACCGACTTCGCCGACGTGAAGATGGTCATGACCAATGCCGGCACGGCCATCATGGGCATCGGCTCGTCCATTGGCGAGGGGCGGGCCGCCAACGCGGCGCGGGCGGCCATCACGTCGCCGCTGCTCGAGGCGTCCATTGAGGGCGCCCGTGGCATGGTGCTCAACATCGCCGGTGGCTCCGACCTCGGGCTCTTCGAGGTGAACGAGGCGGCTGAGATCATCCACGGCGTGGCCCATCCCGACGCCAACATCATCTTTGGGGCTGTGATCGACGACAACATGGGCGACGAGGTCCGGGTGACGGTGATCGCCGCCGGGTTCGAGCGCTGGGAGGAGGGCGCCCCGACCTCGCGGTCGGCCGACCTGAACTCGACGATCTTCGCCACCCCCGAACCCGTGGACATCTTCGCCGACGCCACCGGGAGCGAGGAACAGCTCGATCTGGGTGACGACGATTTCGACGTCCCCTCCTTCCTCCGGTAGCGAGGTCGCGCCGAGGCTGATCGCGGTCCGGCAACGGATTCAGCGAGCCGGTGGCGATCCCGCCCGCGTGCGGGTCGTCGCAGTCACCAAAGGGTTCGGGCCCGATGCGGTACGTGCGGCGCGGGACGCCGGGCTTCGGGATCTCGGCGAGAACTATGCGGCGGAGCTCGTCGCGAAAGCGTCGGTGGTCGAGGACGGGGTCGTCTGGCACTTCCTCGGTGCAGTGCAGCGGAACAAGGTGCCCCTGCTCGCGCCGATCGTCTCGCTGTGGCAGAGCGTGGCCCGCGAGTCCGAGGGAGCGCGCATCGCCCGCTTTGCGCCCGGGGCCAAGGTCCTGGTGCAGGTCGATACCACCGGCCTTCCAGGCCGCAACGGGTGTCCACCGTCCGAGGTGCCCGAGCTGGTGGGGCGCCTCCTGGGACTCGGCCTCGACGTCCGCGGTCTCATGACCGTGGCCGCACCGGGCCCCGACGCCACGGAGGCGTTCACATCCGTGGGCCGCTTGGCGGACCAGCTGGGCCTCGAGGAGCGTTCCATGGGCATGAGTGACGACCTCGAGGCGGCCGTGGCGGCCGGGTCGACGATGGTCCGTCTCGGCCGGGCTCTTTTCGGGGAGCGGCCGCTGGTGACGACGCTCTAAGGGGCCTCGGGTCGGGCCCGTCGGGGAAGGCTCTTGAAGGCCTGGGCCAGGCGCTCGCGGGATCTCGACGGCAGGGCGGAGGGCCGGCGGCCTGGGTCTCCAGACCATCGCGTGCTGCCGAGCAGGCACTACGCTGTCCGATGACAGGAGAAGGCATGTCACCCTCGTTCATGAAGAAGACCATGGTGTATCTCGGCCTGCTCGATGACGAGTATGACGAGTACGACGACCTCGAGGACCGGGCGCCGCGCGGGTTCTCTGCGGCCACGCGGGTCGAGCCCCGCACCCAGGACCACGAGCAGGCCGAGGAGTTCAGCGGGGGCATGAGCAGGGTGCGCACCATCCCTCGGGAGTCCGCTGTTCCCAACCAGTCGAGGCCCTCGCAGAGCAATGTGGCACCCCGCCCCTCGGCAGTCCGTGCCATGCCCGTCGACACCTCGATCAACCCTGCGGCGGCCCCGACGTCGGCGCGGGTGCACGTGGTGGCCCCGTCGAGGTTCGGTGACGCAAAGGAGATCGCGGACCGTCTGAAGGACAACCGGCCCGTGATCGTGAACCTGCAGATGGCCGACCGGGACCTGCAGCGGCGGATGATCGACTTCTGCAGCGGGGTGACGTACGCCCTCAGCGGCGAGATGGAGAAGGTAGCGGACCAGGTCTTCCTGCTGGCGCCCACCAACGTGAAAGTTTCCGACGAGGAGCGGCAGCGACTGGTCGAGCGCGGTTTCGGCCGCGACTAGACCCACTACCCTGCCAGTTTGGTGAATATTTTCCATCTGCTCGCGTGGCTCATTGAGGCCTACATCTGGCTGGTCATGTTTCCGTACGCGATTCTGAGCTGGTTCAGGATCCGGCCGGGGACGACCCTGGCCCGGGTCCAGTACTTCCTCTATCAGGCGACGGAGCCGGTGCTCCGTCCCGTGCGCCGGATCATCCGCCCCATGGCCGGGTTGGATTTCTCGTTTCTGGTGGTGATCCTGGTCGCGCAGATCGTGCTGATTCCTGTGCTACGGGCGTGAGCGATATTGCCGGGCAAGTTCTGCTGATTTCCCTGCTCCGGGCATGAGCGATATTCGTGGAACGCTAGGAAGGGGTGGTTAGACTCGGCCCCCATGGATAACTCCCAAGCGCCTGCCTCGATCCTCGACACCCTTCGCACCGTGGAGTTCCGCCTCGGCCTGAAGGGCTACAACGTCGACGAAGTCGATGAGTACCTCGACAAAGCCGCCCAGGAAGCCGAGGGGCTCCAGGAGCACGTCCGCCAGTTGAACGAGCGCCTGCGCCAGGCGAGCGATCGGATCGCTCAGCTCGAGCGGGACAAGCGAGCCGCGCCGGTGGCGGCTGAGGGCGAGCGAGCGCCTGCGCCCGCGGCGGACCCGGCGCTCTCCGACGAGACGCTCCAGCGCACGCTCTTGTTGGCGCAGAAGTTCGTCGACCAGACCAAGCGGGAGAGCGAGGCCGAGGCCGCGGCGATCGTGGCGCAGGCTGAGCAGGCGGCGCGGGCTGTCGGTCGCCGCCGCTGAGGCGACGGCGACGCAGCTTCAAGCGGAGACACATCAGAAGCTGCGCGAGGAGGTGACTCGGTTGGAGTCGACTCGGACCGAGCTGGCCGCAGATCTGGAGAGCATGGCGCGGCACCTCGAGTCGGAGCGCAACCGTCTGCGCGGCGCGCTCTCCGAGATTCTCAAGTGGGTCGACGAGAACGTGCAGCCCGCGAACTCGCTCATGGGCGTCAAGCCGCGTTCGGCCGCGCGACCAAGGAGGACGAGCTCTCGACCGACTCGTCCGACTCGTCCGACTCGTCGAGGATGCCCGAGGCAGAGGACGGGCCACCCACACTGAATCTCCAGAGTGCGTCTGGTGCCGCCATTTCAGGAGCACCCAGGCCCCACTGATCCCTCCACCCGCAGAGTGACCAGGGTGTTGCCCCTGGTCGTCGCGGTCCGGTATCGTCACCCGCCCCTGGGACGAGGTCGTCGTCAGGGAAACCGGCCACGCCGAGTGGTCCGAAGGAGGGAACGATGACCCCAGCGAGCAAGGGCTCCCAGGTCAACAAGTTGCCCGCGTCGCGATCGGCCACCAAATCCATCCCACGGGCCGGGAACAAAAAGTCTCTCGCCAAGGTTGCTGCAACAGCCGCAAAACGTCCCGGTCTCTCAAAAAAGAAGGCAGTCCCCGTTGTGAAGAAGGCAGCCACACAGACAAAGAAGACCGCAGCTCCGACCAAGAAGGTGGCGGCCGCGGCACCGAAGAAGGCGATGCCGGCCACCACCAAGAAGGCACCGCCTGCCAAGAAAGCGGCTCCGGCCGCTCGGAAGTCCGCCCCGCCGGCCAAGAAGCCGGCGGCGCCCAAGAGGGCCCCGGCGTCGGCCTCGACCAAGAAGTCGGACGAGAAGCCGGCCGCCAAGAAGCCGGCGCCGGCATCCGCTGCGGCCAAGACGGTGGCCGTGGCCGGCGCCACCAACGGCGCTGCGCCGGCGGCGCCTCCGCGCACGACGTTCACGCCCAAGCCGAAGCCCCCCGCCCCGGTGCGGCCGAAGACGGGTCCCTACGCCAAGGACACGAAATTCCTCGACGAAGTAGGTGAGTTGCTCCTGGCCGATCGCGCCATCTACCAAGAGCAGGCGACCTCGTTGCGGGCCGAGGCCGATTCCTTGGCACTCGAGCGCGAGCCCGGTGACGTGCAATTCGACGAAGAGTCAGGCGAGGGCGGCACGGTGACGGTCGACCGCGAACGCAATCTCGCTCTGTCGGGTCAGGCGACCCTGGCCGTTGAGGAGATTGATGACGCGCTGCGGCGAATAGCCGACAAGACGTACGGCTACTGCGAGCGGTGCTTCCAGCCCATTCCGAAGCCGCGCCTGCGCGCGCTCTGCCCTACGCCCGTCTCTGTGTGGCGTGCAAGAGTGGAGGGCTGTCGCGGCGCTGACCCGGCCCCGGGTTCTGGCCTTCGGCATCGCCGCCATCGTGGTCGTGGCCGATTGGGTGACCACCTCGCTCGCCCTCGATCATCTTCACGACGTCCGGCACATCTGGGGGCCGTTCGGCCTGGCGCTCGCCTTCAATTCGGGGTTTGCCTTTAGCCTCTTCAGCGGGCGTGCCGTCGCCGTCACGGTGCTCCTGTGCATCGGTGTCGCGGTGCTCGCAATCGTCGTGGCACAGGTCCGCACGGTCCCGCTTGCTGTGGGAGCGGGGCTGGTCCTTGGGGGTGCCGTCGGGAATCTGAGTGAGCGGATCATCGGAGGACACGGCGGACGGGTACCCGACTTCATCACGCTCGAATACTGGCCGACCTTCAACGTGGCCGACGCGTGCGTGACCGTTGGCGTCGTCATCGTCATCGCCGGCCTGCTCTTTGGCAATCGCCGCGCCGTGCGCCCAGGGGAAGCCGCATGACCCCGCACGACGGGGGCACTGGGCGAGCGAGTGAGGGCGATGCTGGCGCCGCCGGCACGGTCCCTGCTGGCGGGGAGACGGTTTCGACCGAGATCCCTGCGCTCATGGCGGGCGTCCGGGTGGATCGGGGGGTCGCGATGGCGGCCGACGTCTCGCGGGCGACGGCAACGGAGCTGATCGAGGCTGGCCGGGTTCTGGTGGACGGTGTGCCGGTCTCGGTCGGGCGCACCCTGCTCCGGGAGGGCGCCACGCTGACCGTGCTGCTGCCGGAAATTCGAGATGGAAGCGTGCTGGCCGAGCCCGGTGTGCGCTTCGAGGTGGTGCACGCAGACGACGTGGTGGCGGTCGTGGACAAACCGGCGGGCCTCGTGGTGCATCCCGGTGCGGGCCATGATGTCGGGACCCTGGTCGGCGGCTTGTTGGCCCGCTTTCCGGATTTGGCAGAGCTGGTGACCACAGGGGTCTGCGCACCCGACCGGCCCGGGATCGTGCACCGGCTCGACAAGGGCACCTCCGGGCTCTTGGCGGTGGCGCGGACGGCGGATGCATACCACGCGCTCGTGGAACAACTGGCCACGCGGACGATGGAACGCCGGTACCTCGCGCTCGTGGCCGGGGAGGTGGCCGAGGAGCGTGGCGAGGTCGAGGCACCGATCGGGCGCTCGTCCCGCACACCCACGAAGATGGCCGTCACCGCGGACGGCAAGCCGGCACGGACCGCGTACGCCGTCGTCGAGCGGCGCGAGGGCGAGGGCGAGACACCGACGACCCTGCTGGAGCTCTCTTTACAGAGCGGGCGAACCCATCAGATACGCGTGCACATGGCCGCCATCGGGCACCCCGTCGTGGGGGATGCCCGCTACGGGGTGCCCGACAGACGCCTTGGCGCCGGCCGGTTCTTCCTGCACGCCTTCAAGCTCGCGCTCACGCACCCGGGCACAGGGGCACGCATGCGAGTTCACTTCGGAGCTACCCGAAGACCTGCGGGCCTATCTGGGGTAGCGCGGCGAGCAATCGCGGCGTCTCAGGCTGCTTGGTGGACGCCGAGGACGTCGGAGTCGAAGGACAGCGCAGCCAGCGCTTCCTCCTCTGCCCGTCGCACCCGACGAACGCCCACGCCGAGGCGCTCCGCCGTCGATTGGAGCGAGGCAGGGGAGTCACCGTCGAAGCCGAAGCGGAGACGGAGCACGTCGCGCTGAAGCCCGGGAAGTCGCTCGACCGCGTCTCGGACCCGCTCGTAAACCATCGTCTGCTCCACGTCTCCGACGAAGTCACTGTCGTCAGGTGCCACCAGCTCACCCAACGTGGTTGACGACTCGAGGGCAGCGGGCTGGTCGAGTGACGCAGTCACGCGAGCCACGTCTTCGAGCGACTCACGCTCGTCTGCGGTCATGCCAGTCGCCTCGGCAAGTTCGGACTCTGTCGGGGCGCGGCCCAGCGTGCTTGCGAGCTCTGATTTCGTGAGCTCGAGGCGCTGGATCTGCTCACCGACCTCGAGAGGAATCCGAATGGTGCGACCGTGCTGCTGGACGGCACGCTGCAGCGCCTGGCGGATCCACCACGTGGCGTAGGTGGAGAACCGGAAGCCTCGCTCCCAGTCGAACTTGTCGACAGCTCGCATCAGGCCGAAGGTTCCTTCCTGGACGAGATCGGCCATGTCCACGCCGCGGTCTTGATAGCGCCGCGCCCAGTGCACCACCAACCGCAAGTTGGCAGCGACCATCTGCTTACGCGCCGCCTCGTCGCCGGCCGCGACTCGCTTGGCCAGCGCAACCTGTTGTTCGTGGTCGGGCATAGGAAACTGGTCGAGGTCGCGCAACATCAGTCCTAACGTGTCCGACGTGCTCACCGCGCTTTTCATGTTCGCTCCAGACGCTTTTTGCTCACTCTCAGTCGTACGTACCCGGAGGGTTCCGGGATGAACCTGCCTCGTACAACCCGACCCCTGCTCGGATCATTCCATGGGGGTGTTCGGACCGAGTTGCGCCCACAGCCGCTCCGTGATGGTGTACGGCCGTGGTCGCCAGGTTGGTGTTGTTGAGGCACGGGGCGACCGAGTGGTCTCTCAGCGGTCAACACACGGGGCGCACGGATATTCCCTTGGTCGCCGAAGGCCGCACGCAGGCGAAAGAGGCGGCTGAGCTCCTACGTGCGCACGGTTTCACGACCTTCGCCTTGGTCCTGACGAGTCCCCTGCGCCGGGCAGCAGAGACGTGCGCATTCGCGGGTTTCGAAGGGGAGGCTGAGCCCGACCTCATGGAGTGGGATTACGGCGCCTACGAAGGGCTGACCTCGGCCGAGATCCGGGAACGGCGACCCGGCTGGAGGCTGTGGGACGACGGGGTGCCCGAGGGCGAGCGGGTGTCAGATGTGGGCCGTCGCGCCGAGCGGGTGATCGAGCGGGTGAAGGGGGTGGAGGGCGACGTGCTGTGCGTGGCCCACGGGCATCTCCTCCGTGTGTTGGCTGCTCGCTGGCTCGGTTTGCCGCCGGTGGCCGGACGTCTGCTCCGGCTGTACGCCGGATCGATCTGTGTGCTGGCCTGGGAGCACGACTGGCCTGCCATCGAGCTCTGGAACCGAGGGACTGGCTGAGCTGCGCCAGGGGCCAGAGGAGCCGCTGCCACCACGGTCGCGGTGGCGCCCATTTGTGACTGCCTCACACAGGAGCGGCCACGTTTCCCTGTGCCCGGTCGACCATGTCGGCCAGGCTGTAGGACTGCAGGTGCGTGCGGATCGTTTCGCCCACGTCGGCCCAGACGGCCAGCAGGATGCACTGTCCCTCGTGGTCACAGGCTCCGTTGGCATGGGGCTCCCCGAAGTCGCCTGCAGCGATGGGCCCGTCGACCGCCGAGACGATCTGCGCCAAGGAGATCTCCACGGGCGGCCGGGCCAGGACGTAGCCGCCTCCAACGCCCCGCTTGGAGCGGACGAGGCCCGCGCCTTTCAGGGCGAGGAGAATCTGCTCGAGGTAGGGCTGGGGCAGCCCGGTGCGCTCCGCGATGTCCCGCACAGAGGTGGGTGTCTCGGCGCCGTGGAGGGCGAGCGAGAGCAGGGCCCGACTGGCGTAGTCACCCCGTGTTGAAACCCTCACAAGTACCGATGCTACCGGCCCAAACGTCGATGTAGGGGCTGCATGGGTCGTAGGGTGTGCCTCCGTGAGTGACGGCGCGGCGGCTCAGCCGAGGGCGGCAAACCCCCAGACTGGAGCCGACGAGGCAGGAAATGCGCCCGTTCCGGTTCTCCCCGACTGGCAGGGACCGTGCCTCCATCGGGTGGTGCCGACCCTTCTCGGCCAGATCGCCCATCCGGGCGAAGCACCCCTCCCGACATGGATCCCGGCCGCGGTGGCCGGGGCCAGCCAGATTGTCCTTCTGGTTCTCGACGGGCTCGGCGCAGAGCAGCTCCGGGACCGCAGCGGGATCGCTCCGGTGTTGGAGTCCGGCCGGGGCACCACGATCACGACGGTCGCCCCGAGCACCACGGCGTGCGCATTGACGACCCTGGTGACCGGGAGGGTCCCCGCCGAGCATGGTGTTGTCGGCTACCGGGTGGCCCTCGACGGTGAGGTCATGAACGTCCTCCAGTGGACCATCCGCGGGGTCGATGTCCGCATGCGTGTCCCTGCACCGGCGTTCCAGCCATTCGAGTCCTTCCCGGGAGCGGTTCATCCCGTGCCGGTGGTCACCCGACAGGACTATGGGCCCACCGGGTTCACCGCCGCCCATCTGGGCGACGTTGAGCTGCACCGGTGGCATACGCCGGCCGGGCTCGTGACCGCCGTTGGTCAGCTGACCGCGGCAGGCGCTCCGTTCGTGTACGCCTACTACGAAGGCATCGACAGGGTGGCCCACGCCGAGGGTCTCGGTGCGTACTACGACGCGGAACTGCGCGCCACGGACCGGCTGGTCGGCGACGTCCTCGACGTCCTGCCGGCAGACGCCGTGCTGGTCGTCACGGCGGATCACGGACAGGTTGACGTCGGGGATTCCGTCGAGTTGCTTGGCCCGGAGATCATGCGGGACGTGAACCTCATCAGTGGCGAAGGACGGTTTCGCTGGCTGCACGTCCGCCCCGGGGCCGAACGAGATGTGGTCGAGACAGCGTCGGCCCTCCACGGCGAGGTGGCCTGGGTGCGAACGAGGGAAGAGATCATCGAGGGGGGGTGGCTCGGCGGTGTGCCCTCGCCTGCGGTGGCGGCGCGGCTCGGCGACGTCGCCCTCGTGCCTTTCGAGCCGACCGCCTTCCTCGATCCGGCAGACACCGGCGAGCTCCGTCTGAAGGCCCGCCACGGGTCCCTGACCTCGGCAGAGATGATGGTCCCCCTGCTCGGCTGGTCCTCCTCGTGAGGAGGAGGCCACCCAGTGGCAACATTGGGCGGAACGGGGCCCTGAGCGGGCGGGTGCGGGACGACGACGACCGGGACGAAAGGCACCATGGCTGACGAGACGAAAGACGTAACGGGGACCGAGGTGGCCGCAGCGGAGGAGTCCGAGGCGATCTCGCCCGACGAGGTCCTCGAAGGCAATCGGGACGGCGCTGCCCCCGAAGCGGGGACGACCGATTCGGTCAATCAGCCGGCCAAGGTGCTTCGCATCGGGTCCATGGTCAAGACCTTGCTCGATGAGGTGAGGGCCGCGCCCCTGGACGAGAAGAGCAGGGTGCGGCTGCGCGAGATTTACGAGCAGTCGATCGCCGACCTCTCGGAAGGACTGTCACCGGATCTGGTGGCCGAGCTCGAGCGGATGGCGCCGCCGTTCGACGTCGCTGCCCCGAGCGACGCCGAGCTGCGTATCGCGCAGGCTCAGCTCGTCGGCTGGCTCGAGGGTCTGTTCCAGGGAATCCAGGCCACGCTCATGTCGCAGCAGATGGCCGCTCGGGCCCAGCTCGAGGAGATGCGCCAGCGTGGCCTGCCCTCGGCGGGCGAAACCGGGCGCACCGGGGCCTACCTCTGAACCGGGTCCCACCCCTCATGAAAAAGTGGCCGAATCGGTCGTCGTCGGGGGCCGCACCGCGGGCTAGATTGCTGGCTCCGGAGGGAATCACACCGGTGTAAGTTTGACTTGGGCGAAAGGAGGGCCGGTGTCGGAGCGGTCGTTTACGCATCTGCACACCCACACCGAGTTCTCCATGCTCGACGGCGCCGCTCGTGTCGGGGAGCTTGTCGCCGCGGCCGCGGCCGACGGCCAGCCGGCATTGGGGATCACGGACCACGGGAACATGTACGGAGTCCTCGACTTCTACAAGGCGTGCCGCGATCAGGGCATCGTGCCGATCATCGGCACCGAGTCCTACATGGCCGGCGAGTCACGCCACGAGCGCCCGGTGCGCCGAGGCAGGATGGACGACACGGGCGGTGACGCCGAGGGTGGGCAAAAGCTCTACTACCACTTGACTCTCTTGGCGGAGACCGTCGCGGGTTACCGCAATCTCATGCAGCTGTCCTCGGCCGCTTACCTCGAGGGCTACTACTACAAGCCTCGGGTCGACTGGGAGCTTCTCGAGCGCCACCACGAGGGTTTGATCGCCACGACAGGGTGTCTGGGCGGCGTTGTGCTCCAGGCCCTGCTGTCCGGCGACGTCGCGGAGGCGGAGCGGCGGGCAGCACGGTTACAGGACATTTTCGGGCGCGACAACCTCTTTGTCGAGCTACAGGACCACGGGATCGCCGACCAGCACCGGACTAACCCGCAGCTGATCGAGATCGCTCGCCGCATCGATGCCCCGCTCCTGGCAACGAATGACAGCCACTACACCCATCGCGAGGACGCCGTCGCCCATGACGCTCTCCTGTGTGTCCAGACGGGCGCCCTTCTCTCCGACACCAACCGTTTCAAGTTCGAGGGCACTGAGCACTACCTGAAGAGCGCAGCCGAGATGCGCCACCTGTTCCGTGAGGTGCCCGAGTCGTGCGACAACACGCTGCTGATCGCCGAGCGGGCCGACGTCCAGATTGAGCTCGGCAAACCCAGCCTCCCCGAGTTTCCCGTACCAGACCGGTTCACCGGCGAGACCTACGAGGAAAGGGCACTGGCGTATCTGCGCGATCTCACCATGGAAGGGGCGCGGCACCGCTACGGCTCGCCGCTGCCCCCCGAGGTGGTGGAGCGGCTCGACTACGAGCTGGGTGTCATCGGCAATATGGGATTCGCCGCCTACTTCCTCGTCGTCTGGGACCTGATCCGCTTCGCCCGGGAGTCGGGCATCCGGGTGGGCCCTGGCCGGGGGTCGGCCGCCGGATGTTGCGTGGCTTACTGCCTGCAGATCGTCGACCTCGACCCCATCCGGTATGACCTCCTCTTCGAGCGCTTCTTGAACCCGGGCCGCAAGCAGATGCCTGACATCGACATGGACTTCGATGAGCGCTACCGGGCCGACGTCATGCGGTACGCGGCGGAAAAGTACGGCAGCGATCGGGTCGCGCAGGTCATCACGTTCTCGACGATCAAGGCGCGGGCCGCCGTGCGTGACGCAGCCCGGGTGCTCGGCAAGCCCTATGCCGTCGGGGATCGCATCGCGAAGGCGATGCCACCGTTGATCATGGGCCGCGACACGCCATTGCGGGCCTGCTTGGACAAGATCGAAGGGCACGAAGACGGGTTCTCCTCGGCCGGCGAGTTGCGAGCCATGCATGAGACCGACCCCGACGCAAAAGAAGTCATTGACGTCGCACTGGGCCTGGAGGGCCTGCGTCGCCAGGATGGGATCCACGCGGCCGCTGTCGTCATTTCACGTGACCCGTTGACGGACTACCTCCCGATTCAGCGCAAGCCCGACGCCGGTGGGAACCCTGAGGACGCGCCCATCGTCACGCAGTACGAGATGCACGGCGTGGAGGACTTGGGCCTGCTGAAAATGGACTTCCTCGGGCTGCGCAACTTGTCGGTGATGGAGCGCACCTTGGACCTGGTCGAGGCGGAGACAGGAGACCGTCCGGACATCGACAACGTGGACCTCGCGGACGAACCAACCCTCGCGATGCTGCGCCGGGCGGAGTCGGTGGGCGTGTTCCAGTTGGAGGGTGGCGCCATGCGCCAGACCCTGCGTTCCCTGGCGCCCACGAGTTTCGACGACGTGGCGGCGCTGGTGGCCCTCTACCGGCCCGGTCCCATGGCCGCCAACATGCACCGCGATTATCCCGAGCTGAAGAATGGGCGGAAGGCGCTGACCTACCTGCATCCGGATATCGAGCCGATCCTCAAAGACACCTACGGTCTGATGCTGTACCAGGAGTCGGTGATGCGGGTGGCCCAGAAGTTCGCCGGGTACTCGCTGGAGGAGGCGGACAACCTCCGCAAAGCGTGCGGCAAGAAGATCAGGGCCATGATCGCAGCCGAACGCGAGAAATTCGTCGCCGGCTGTGCCACGCAGGGCTACGGCGAGGAGCTCGGCACTCAGCTCTTCGACATCATCGAGCCGTTCGCCGACTACGCCTTCAACAAGTCGCACTCCTACGGCTACGGGTTGGTGGCGTACCAGACGGCGTGGCTGAAGGCGCACTACCCGGTGGAGTACATGGCGGCCTTGTTGACTTCGGTGAAGGACAACAAGGACAAGACCGCCGTCTACCTCGCGGAGTGCCGGTCCATGGGCATCGACGTACTGGTGCCCGACGTCAACCGCTCGTTGGCGGAGTTCGCGCCGGACCGCAGTGGCGATCGGAGTGCACCGGCGATCGTGTTCGGCCTGGCCGCGGTGCGCAACGTGGGGGAGAGCCTCGTTGAGCGGATTGTGGCCGACCGCACGGCCGGCGGCCCGTTTGCCGACATCTTCGACTTCTGCCAGCGGGTCGACCCGGTGGTCCTCAACAAGCGGACGATGGATTCACTGGTCAAGGGCGGTGCCTTCGACTCCCTCGGGCACAGTCGGCAGGGTCTCTGCCTCGTGCTCGAGAACATCGTCGATCGCACGCTCGAACGCCGCAGGGAGCACGACCTCGGCATCACCACGCTGTTCGCCGCGTTCGAGGAACAGGAGGAGGCCGACCTGGGTTGGGGAGGGGCCAAGGTCGCCATCCCCGACACCGAGTTCGACAAGGCGCAGCGGCTGGCGTTCGAGAAGGAGATGCTCGGCCTTTACGTCAGCGACCACCCGCTCATGGGCTTCGAGGCGGCCCTGGCCCGGCACGCCGATTGCACACTCTCGGACATGCGAGAGGAGGACCCGACAGGGGACCGGTCACCAGTGCGCATGGTGGGCGGGGTGGTCACCGACCTGCGTCGGTCGTATACCAAGAAGGGCGATCTGATGGCCCGCTTCGTGCTGGAGGATCTGCAGGCGGCCATGGAGGTCTTCGTCTTCCCCAAGACCATGGCGGAGTACGGCGCCCTCATTGAGAACGATGCCATTGTGCTCGTCAAGGGCCGCCTCGATACCCGGGAGGAAGAGCCGAAGATCGTGTGCATGGAGGTGTCGCGCCCGTTGCTCGAGCGGGGCCAGGAAGACCTCCACATTACGTTGCCCCTCGGCGTGCTGACCGATGCCAAGGTCGACGGTCTCAAGGAGGTTCTCAGCGGGCACCCGGGGCACTCACCGGTCCTGCTCCACGTGGGAGCCAAGGTTCTCCGTTTGCCCCCTGAGTTCAACGTGGACTGCCGCAACGGGCTCGTCGGTGAGCTGAAGCGGCTGCTCGGCCAGAGCGCCGTCCTGTCCTGAAGACGCGACGTCCATGGCAAAAAAGTGGCCCTGAACTGGCATGACGGACTGCCAGCCGGGCCCGAACCGAACCAGGTCGACCGTGGCCGGTTGGGAACGCGCCGGGCGCAGCCAGTAGACTCACCTCATGCCGATCGTAGTGAGCACCAAGGATTGCACTGCGCTCAGCGATGCTGAGCTCGTCGAAATGGCGGATCTTTGTGCGGAGCGCCCACCGGGCTTTGATATCGGCTTTCTCTCCAAGGAGCGCGAGGCCTGGGTGCTCATCACCCAGGCCGCGAGGGGAGCAAGCTCCGCGGTTACTCGTTCTGCACCCTGGAGCGCATCGGGGGGACACCATCGCTGCTGGTCGGGCTCGCACTCGTCGACCGCACCTCACGGGCGGAGGCGGCCCTCAAGAGCATCATGGCGGACCAGTACCGCCGGGCCCTGCTCGCCTTTCCCGACGAGGACGTCCTCCTGGGCACCCGGCTCCTGACGCCGGAAGGATTCCGAGCTTTCAACGGGCTGCAGGACGTCGTCCCGTTCCCCGGGCACAAATCGTCCGGCGAGGAGCGTGCCTGGGCTCGCCGCCTGTCCAAGCGCTTCGGCTGCGACAACAAGCTGGACGACAGGACGTTCATCTTGAAGGGTGACGGATCGGTCGAGGGCGGCCTGGACTTCGTCGCATCCAAGGTCAAGATTCCCGCAGGGGTCGAGGCGCACTTCGACGGCTTCGATGCCGCCCGAGGCGATCGCCTGGTGACCTTCGGCTGGGCCATGGCTGAGGACCTCGCCGGGGGGAAGCTCGGCCGCTGAGGCACCCCCGACGCCGTCTGCCGCAGCCCGAGAGGGCCGCAGCCGACCAAATCGGCGATTAGCCCTTGGGGAGTACTGCGGCGCACACCTTGTAGCAGTGTCCGTCTCGCGGGGGACTGACCGTCACCAGCAGGTACTGCGGCTCGAATCCGAGGGCGTTCGACAGGCTCTTCCCGCTCAGCCGCTCCCGGCGGGCAGCGTCGAGGGCGCGGGCGGCGTGCCGGTCTTCGACCGGCAGCCACACATCGTCGCGGTCCCACCCGAAACGAACCCAGGTGGACCGGTCCGCCTGACGCCGGATCAGTTGGGGCCGTCGGGTGGGCTCAATCAGCGCCACTGACGGCCGGAAGCCCCGGAACTCCCAATAGGGCGCCGATGGGCCCGGGAAGCCCAGAAGAGGGCCGTCGGGACTGGCGACCAACCGTCGCAACAGTTTGCGCAGGTGACGCCCCGCGCGGTGCCGATGTGGCGGGGGAGGTCCGCGACTGTGGTCGCCTCCGGTTGGGCCAGGTCGTCGCGTTCGGGATCGTCGGCCAGGGTCACCTCGACCACGTCAAAGGTGCTGATGTCGGGTTCGTGCCCCTCGGGCCAGGGCACCCGCACCCGCATGACGGTGCGGGTCGCCAGGTCCACCACAGTCGTGTCCTCCGTGGTGGAGGAGAGGACCAGGAGATGGAGCGTGGAGCCGCCCGCGGTGGGCACCCGCTCCTTTCGTCGGGCTGAGCGTCGAAGAAGCCGTGCTGCGTCAGTGGGAGTTGCCGAGGAGCGTTGTGTGGGGGCCTCCTGGGCGCCTTGATGTCCGTTGGGGCCTGAGGACAGATCCTCGGCGGCGTTTCGTTGGCGATCCGTGTCTTCCTTCGGTCCCGCGCCGCTGCTCCCACCCCCGGTCTCGGGATCCACGACATTGGCACTCATTCGACGAGATCCTCCAGTTGAGCCGCCAACGTCTCGACGTCGGCAGCAGGGGCTCGGCAGGCGCGAGCCTGGCAGACGTAGGCCAGGCCCGGGTCCGCCGGACGTCCTTCGAACAGTGGGCCTTGGTCGGGCTCACCCCACGCCAGGACTGCGGCAGGGAGCCAGCGCCGCTGCACCTCATGGAGCAGGTCAGGCCGGTCACCCGTCACGACGATCTCGTTGCGTCCACTCCACATCGGGAGCGCTGCAACCAGATCGGCGAGGGCCCCAGGGTGCTGGTCGAGCAGAGGTCGGGCCAACGAGATGGTGCCTTCAACGGCCTCGTCATTTCTGGCGTCGTCCGCAAAGGCGTTGGCGCGCAGCAGTGCGGTGATTGCGATCGAGTTGGTGGCAGGGACAGCCCCGTCGAGGAACTCCTTGGGACGGACCACCAGAGGCTCCGCGTCGCGGCCCGTCGTGAAGAATCCTCCCGTTTCGTCGTCCCAGAACAGGTCGACTAACTCGGAGGCCGCCTGGAGCGCCCGCTCCCGCCAGATGGCCTTGCCCGTCCACTCGGACAGGCGCGCAGAGGCATCGGCCAACCAGGCGTAGTCCGCGCCCACGGCCAGGTGTCGCGCCCGCCCACCCTGCCAGCTGCGCATGAGCCGGCCGCCCGAGTACATGGACCCCCAGAGGAATTCCACGATCTCCTCGGCCCGGCGGCCGTAGTGATCGATGCCGGTCGCGGATGCGACCTCAGCGAGGGTTGCCGCCGCCATTGCATTCCATTCGGTCAGCACCTTTTCATCCCGGGCTGGTTGGACGCGCTGTGACCTTGCCGCCGCGAGGAGGACCCGGGCCTCCTCGACCTCTGGAGGCCGCAGCAGCGATGCGCCCACAGGGCGAACCGGGATGGAACGCCCCTCCCAGTTGCCGTGCTCCGTGATCCCGTACCACTCGGCAGCGGGGGCGACCAGCTCGGCGGGGAGCACCTGGCGCAGCTCGTCGAGCGTAAAGGTCGCGTGCGCGCCCTCCACCCCACCGGCGTCGGCGTCGAAGGACGAATAGAGCGCGCCCTCGGGCGTCGAGAGGTCGCGCAGGACGAAGTCAAGGGTCTCGGTGACCACGCCGAGATACTCCGCTCGACCCGTGTCCTGCCAGGCGTGCAGGTAGGCCCGCGCCAGCAGAGCCTGATCGGTGAGCATCTTCTCGAAGTGAGGCACCAGCCACCGGGCGTCCGTCGAATACCGGCAGAACCCGCCGACAAGGTGGTCGTAGATACCGCCCGCTGCCATGGCGTCAAGGGTCCGGAGCGCCATGTGGCGGGCGTGCTCGGCGCCCGCCCCGTCGCGACGGGCTTGACGGAGGCACAGCTCAACCAGAGTCGGGCGGGGAAACTTGGGCGCCGGCCCGAAACCGCCCCACTCGGGATCGAAGCCGGCCTCGAGGCCCGCAACGACACGCGCCGCAACCGCACCCGGGTCCAGGGAGGTCAGACCCGCTGAGCCGACCACCGGTGCGCCCTGACCGCGGTCAACGCCGTCGCCGCCATCCGTGGCGACGGCCTCACTCAGGGACTCCGCGAGCCGCATCTCATTGCGGACGGCACCGACCAGCGCATCGGCTTGCGCAATGACCTGACCCCGCTCGTTGACCCACGCCTCGCCCAGAGCCTGGACAACCCGACGGAATGCCGGCATGCCGTGCCGCTCCACCGGAGGGAAGTACGTTCCCGCGTAGAACGGGCGTCCGTCGGGCGTGCAGAAGACGGACATCGGCCATCCCCCCGACCCCGTCAGTGCTTGCGTGGCTGACATATAGACGGTATCGAGATCGGGTCGCTCCTCGCGATCCACCTTGATGGAGATGAACCACTTGGCCAGGTCGGCCGCCGCCGCCGGGTCCTCGAAGCTCTCGTGCGCCATCACGTGGCACCAGTGGCACGAGGCGTACCCGATCGAGAGGAAGATGGGCTTGTCCACCTCCCGCGCCCGGCGTAGTGCCTCGTCTCCCCAGGGGAACCACTCCACGGGGTTGGCGGCATGCTGGCGCAGGTACGGGCTCGTCTCATCGGCGAGGTGATTCACAGGACGGATGCTAGGGCTCCTCCGGCGCAGAGCCAGCACGGGTGGGGCCCGTGCAAGGGTGGGGCGATGGAGCTTGAACTGGAAGGGAAGACCGCATTGATCACCGGCGGGAGCCGGGGCATCGGGCTGGGGGTCGCCACCCGCTTTGTCGAGGCGGGCGCGAACGTCATGATCACGTCTCGAACCGCGGACGACCTGGCCGAGGCGGCGGCAGGGCTCGTTGCAGCGGGCGCCCCTGCAGAGCGGGTGGCGTGGGTGGCCGCCCACGTTGGAAAACCCGAAGACGCCGAATCGTGCGTGGCTGACACGGTCGACCGGTTCGGCGGTCTCCATATCCTCGTCAACAACGCGGGGACCAACCCCTACTTCGGCCCCATGATCGACATCGACCTCTCCCGGGCGCAGAAGACGTTCGAGGTGAACCAGCTCTCCGTCCTCGTCTGGACGGCCGCCGCAGTCAAGGCCGGGTTGCGAGGTTCGGTTATCAACGTCGCGTCGATCGGAGGTTTGGGTGTCGAGCCGAACATCGGCTGGTACAACGTGACCAAAGCGGCCGTGCTGCACATCACACGGCAACTGTCGTTCGAGCTGGCGCCCGACGTGCGGGTCAATGCGCTGGCGCCCGGCCTGGTCAAGACCAAGCTGGCGGCCGCTCTTTGGGAAGGCCCGGGGGAGGAGCGGATCGCCGCGCATGTCCCGCTGCGTCGCCTGGGACTACCGGACGACATCGCTACGGCCGCGCTTTTCCTGGCTTCCGACGCCGCCTCGTGGGTGACGGGCCAGACCTTTGTCGTGGACGGCGGCACGACCGCGCTGCCCTCGGGCGGTGTGGGCTGAGCGGTCCAAGCTCACCGGGTGGATCCGAACCCATACCCATGTCACAAATCCACCCCCCGTCCCGTCTTATAGGTGACGGAGAATGACCTGACGGAAAGTGAGGTGGGCACGATGGCCCATGTCTCGTTGCACGACGAACCAAGAGGCGTCGTCCCGCGGCTGGCGCGCCGGTACACGACGCATCGCTTCGGGCAGATGGTCGAGCCCACGGCAGCCGCGTTGCATCATTCTGGCGTGCTGGTCGCCTTCGGCACGCTCGAGACGGCAGTTCAGCTCGGCTGGAAGAAGCTCGACCCCACCCTGCGCTGGCTCGCTATTCAGGCCGTCTCCGCTCGGATCGGCTGCTCGTGGTGCATCGACTACGGCTACTACGAGGGCATGCAGGAGGGAATCGACCCGGCCAAGGTGCGGGCGGCCAGCGATTGGCGGGTCAGTGACCTCTTCGACGAGAGGGAACGGGTGGTCCTCGAGTACGCGGAGGTGGCAACGGGCTGCCCGGCCGAGGTCTCAGAGGAGCTCGCCATCCGCGTGCGGGATCACCTCAGTGATGCCGAGTTCGTCGAGCTGGCAGCCTGGGTCGCCCTGGAAAATTTCCGGTCGCGTTTCAATGCCGGTCTCGGGTTGCGCAGCCAGGGGTTTTCGGACGCCTGCGAGATCCCCATGGGGCACGCGGTGCAAAGCCCAACCGAAGCCGTTGCCTGATTCCGAGAGTGACGCGGCTGCGTTCGAGGAGTGGCGTTCACTTCTGTTCGGCATCGCGTACCGAATGTTGGGGAGCGCCGCCGACGCCGAGGACGTGGTCCAGGATGCCTACGTGCGATGGTGCGGGCGACGCGGCGAGCCAGTCGAGTCTGTTCGCCGTTACCTCGTGACGATCGTGACGAGGCTTTGTCTGGACCAGCTCGACTCCGCTCGGTCGAAACGCGTGACCTATACAGGGCCGTGGCTGCCCGAGCCGGTGGTCATCGACGAATCATCGGCGGCCGAGCAGGCGGACTCATTGTCGCTCGCCTTCCTCGTGCTCCTCGAGGAGCTGACGCCGCTCGAGCGCGCCGCGTACCTGCTGCACGACATCTTCGGCTATTCGTTCGAGGAGGTAGCCCGGTTGCTCGCTCGGTCGCCCTCCGCCTGCCGTCAGCTCGGATCTCGTGCCCGGAAACGCATCGAGGAGCGCCGCAAGCGCTTCGATGGCGACCTCCGCCACGGTCGCGAGCTGACGGACCGTTTTTTGGTTGCCTGTGGTACAGGGGACCTGTCGGGCTTGCTCTCCATGCTCTCCGACGACGTCGTGGTCTGGACCGACGGAGGCGGCAAGGTCCGCGCCGCCATGCGGCCGGTCGTCGGGCCACAGCGCAGCTCGCGGTTCCTGATCAACGTGGCGAAGAAGGGCCACGGCGCGCCCTCGCGACGGTGCTCAACGGCCAGCCGGCGACCGTCTTCGTAGAGGACGGGACCGTCGTGACGGCCCTCGTACTCGACATCATGGAGGGCGTGATCGTCGGGGTGCGCGTGATCACGAATCCGGACAAGCTCGAATATCTGAGTGCCCACTTGGCCAGTGATATCCAAGGCCGACTCGCTTAGGAGCGGAACGACTCGAGCTCTCTCCGCCGGACCTTGCCCGCCGCCGTCCGAGGAAGGTCGTCGACAATGACCAGTTCCTTCGGCGCCGCCCACGGAGCGATGGTGTCGGCGACAAGCTGCCGGAGCTCGTCGAGCGACGGGGCGTCGTCACGGGGGACGATCCAAGCGACGACCCTTTCCCCCCATTCCGGGTCCGCCCGTTTCCAGACCGCCACCTCCACGACATCGGGGTGTGCACTCAGGACGCGCTCCACGAGATCGGGCCAAACCTTCTCGGCTCCGGTCGTGATGACGTCGTCGATGCGGCCGGACACGACAAGGATCCCGTCCGGATCGAGACGGCCGGCGTCTCCCGTCCGGAACCAGTCCGCCCTGCCGTCGGGCCCCTCGACCCGCCCGGCATCCCCATCGCGGAAGCAGCGGAAGAGCATGGGTGCCCGGATCAGGATCTCGCCTATTTCGGTCGCGTTGTCATCTTCCGGGTCGAACACACCCTCGGCCGATCGCACCGAAATCTCCACCCCGTCGAGCGGCCGCCCGTCGTAAACGACCCCCGAGCCCGTCTCGGTCATGCCATAGGTGGACACGACGTTCGGAGGGAGGGCATCGGGCGCCTTGCTACCGCCGAGGAGGATGCACTCGAACACCGAAGCGTCCAATCTTTGCAGCGCCGTCGTGACGAGAGCCACATGGGAGACGCGCCCGGAGCGACCTTCGGCCTCGACCGCTTCCGCCTCGAAACCAGGCATCACGAAAAGGGGCGTTCCCGTGACGATCGACCGGGTCACCACCGACAGTCCTCCGATGTGCGCCAGCGGCAAGCAGGCGAGCCACGAGTGCCGGGTGGGATCGATGTCGAGGCGCGCCGACGTCGCCCAGGCCGACGCCGCGACGGCGTCATGCGTGAGAACAACGCCCTTCGGTTGGCCCGACGTGCCGGACGTCGCGACCACGAGGGCGTCACCGTCCTCGACCGGGATGCCACGCGCGAGTGCGTGTTGGTCTCCGTCAGAGCCCACGATCCGGGTCGGCCGAAGTGCGTCGAGCATCGCGTTGCGAGCCGCGACCGGCAGCCGAGGGTCGAGCGGCGCAGCGGCGTCACCGGTGTCCCAGATGGCCCGGAGTGCGTCAACAAAACCCATGCCACCAGGAAGGTCGAGGGCGACGAGCTCAGGCACCGGCCAGTAGCGTAGGGCGCCGTGCAGACCGTGGTCACCGGAAAACCCCATGATCCCTTGGACGACCTTCGCCCCCTCCCGCTCCCGGAGTGGACGCCGCAGGGCTCGTTTCACGACATCCGTTACGAGGTCGCCGACGGAATCGCGAAGCTCATGATCTGCCGCCCCGAGCGCCGGAATGCCTTCCGGCCCCAGACGCTCTTCGAACTGACCGAGGCCTTCACGATGGCTCGGGACGACCCTGATGTTGGCGTGATCGTCCTCTGCGGGGAGGGGCCGGACGCCTTCTGCTCGGGCGGGGACCAGAAGATCCGGGGCGACGACGGCTACATCGGTGACGATGCGGTCGCCGAGCGCGGCATCGGCCGACTCAATGTTCTGGACCTCCAGATCCTGATGCGGCGCATCCCCAAGCCGATCGTGGCCATGGTCGCCGGCTACGCCATCGGGGGCGGCCACATTCTGCATCTCGTGTGTGACCTGACCATCGCGGCCGATAACGCTCGGTTCGGTCAGACCGGGCCCAAGGTCGGGAGCTTCGACGGAGGTTACGGATCGTCGATTCTCGCCCGGACGATCGGGCTCAAGCGGGCCAAGGAGGTGTGGTTCCTCTGCCGCCAGTACGACGCCCAACAGGCACTTGCGTGGGGCCTCGTCAACACGGTGGTCCCGCTGGACGAGCTCGAGCGGGAGACCGTGGCCTGGTGCCGTCAGATGCTGACGCTCTCTCCGATCGCGCTGCGGATGATCAAAGCGGGGATGAACGCGGCCGACGACGGCCTGGCCGGGGTGCAGCAGCTCGCCGGTGACGCCACGATGCTCTTCTACATGACCGAGGAGGGACAGGAGGGACGGAACGCCTTCGTGGAGCACCGCGCGCCCGATTTCTCCCGTTTTCCACGCCGTCCGTGAGCCCGCCCCTCAAGCTGTGGGTTGCGGGCGCGCGCCCGGCACGCTTCCCGCGGCGGTTGTGCCTGTGGCCGTCGGTACCGCAGCGGGATACCTCTCGAGCGGCGGCACCGCGTGCCATGCGGGGCAGTGCATCGACCTCGGCCGCCACCTTTCGTGGCTGAACGCCTTCCTTGCCCTGGTGGTGGCGCTAGGGATCCAGATCGGCACGAACTACGTCAATGACTACGCAGACGGAGTGCGAGGGACCGACGAGCGCCGGGTCGGACCCGTCCGCCTCGTGGCGGGCCGGCTGGCCTCCGTGCGCGAGGTCAAGGTCGCCGCGCTCATCGCCTTTGGTGTGGCCGGGCTGGCTGGACTCGCATTGGCGGCCCGCGTCAGTTGGTGGCTCGTCCCGCTGGGTCTCGTGTGTGGACTCGCGGGTTGGGCGTACACCGGCGGTCCACGGCCCTACGGGTACCTCGGGTTCGGTGAGTTATTCGTCTTCGTGTTCTTCGGATTGGTGGCGACGGCGGGGTCGGCGTACGTGCAGCATGCGCCCTTCGTCATCACACTGAGCGGGCACCACGTTTCCCATTCCTATGACTGGGGGTTCGTGCTTTGGGCCGGCGTTCCGATCGGGCTGCTCGCCGCCGCGCTCTTGCAGGCGAACAACCTGCGCGACATCGACACCGATGCGGAATCTGGCAAGAAGACGTTGGCGGTCCGTCTTGGGCGGCGAAACGCAGGCCGGCTCTACTTGATCACGATGATGGGTGTTGCCCTCTCCATCGGAGTCCTGGTCACGTACCGCTCGTGGTCGTTCCTCGCGCTGTTGGCGGCGCCCCTCGCCATCGACCCGGTCCGGTTGGCGCTCAGCGACCGCACCGGCCGGGCGCTGCTCCCGATGCTCGGGACAACGGCTCGTCTTCAGATCGTCACCGGAGCACTTTTGACCATTGGCCTGCTCATATGAGGTCTGACGTTGCCCCGTTGAGCCAGTGACTTACGATCCGCCACGCCTGCTCGGGTTGGGACAGGTGCACGGCGTGACCCCCGCCCGGAACGAGGGACGCCACCGTGTGCGGTGCCAGGCGGGCGAGCCTGAGCGCGTGGGCCGCGAAGCGGGTGTCGTCCGATCCGGCCACGGCCAGGACGGGACAGCGGAGAGTCGCGAGGTCTTCCCAGAGGGGTTCCTGGGTGCCGGTTCCACAGAGCCGCAAGCTCGAGGCGAGGCCCGACGCGCTGTTTCGGAGGCGTTCGGAGCGCTCGGCCGCTCCTGGCGCCAGCCGACGGAACAACGGCCCGCGCAGCCACCCGTCGAGAAAGCGTTCGACGTCACCCGAAGCCTCAAGGTCGTCGGCGACGTCCCGGTCGGCTTCGCGCCGCCGATCACGTTCGGCGGGATCCTCTATTCCGCCGGTTACACCGATCAAAACCGCCTGGCTCACGGGAAGATCGGTCCCCGTCGCCACGTGGAGCGCGACGCGAGCGCCAAGCGAATAACCGAGCAGGCGGCAGGGGCCGTCGCCGACGGTCTTCCGGACCGTCTCCGCCACCAGGGCGGCGGTGGTCGGCAGGTCAGCCCGCACAGAGTCGGAGCCACCGTGTCCGGGCAGGTCCAGGGCGACGAGGGTGTGCGCCTCGGCCAGGTGCTCGCCGAAGGGTCCCCACAGCCGTCCCGTCTGGGTGAAACCGTGCAGGACGACGATCGGCGGCCCAGAACCGCGCACCTCGGCATGGAGTGGCACGGCGGGTGAGCGTACAGGCCACGTTTTGCGCCACCTTGGTGGACGAGTGGGAGCGACTCGGGATTACCGATGCGGTCATCTGCCCCGGTTCGCGGTCGACTCCGCTGGCACTGCCTCTGGCGGAGCGTCTCCGGACCCACGTCCGCCTTGACGAGCGCAGTGCGGGCTTCTTTGCCTTGGGGATAGCGATGTCCACAGGGAGGCCGACCGTCATCTGCGTGACAAGCGGCACCGCGGCAGCCGAACTGCATCCTGCAGTCGTCGAGGCGCACCACGGCCGGGTCCCACTGATCGTTTGCACAGCGGACCGTCCGCCAGAGCTTCATCACACCGGAGCGCCCCAGACCATCGAACAGGCAGGCCTCTTCCCGGCTGCGACCCGCTGGGAGGCGACTCTCGGCGTCCCGTCGGAGGGTCAGCAAGCGACGTGGAGGCCCTTGGCCGTTCGGGCGTACGCGGAGTCGCTTCTCGGACCACACGGACCCGGGCCGGTTCATCTCAATCTGGCCTTCCGAGAACCTCTGACGGGCACGCCCGCCACCCTGCCGCGCCGCTCCGGTCCCAAGATCGTGATCCCGGACGTACAGAGCTGTACCCAGTTGGCGGAGCCACTCAGCGGTCGCGGGATCTTCATCGTCGGTGGCCAGGCGCCCAGACCCCCGGAAAGCGCTCGCCTCATCGAGCTCGCAGCTCGCCTCGGCTGGCCGATCATGGCCGACCCCCGGTCGGGATGCAGGGTCGAGGGGACCATCGCCGCCGCTGATTCGATCGTGCGATCGAATCCACCAACGCCGGATTCGATCGTGCTTCTCGGAAACCCGTGGCTCTCCCGGGCTCTGGGCGAGTACGTCTCGAAAGCCGCGGAGGCAGCGGCACGGGTCGTCGTGGTTGACCCCTGGCGAGGTTGGGCAGACCCCAACCGAGCAGCGACGGAGTTTCATCACTGCGCAACGGATCCCTGGCTGACGGCGGCCCTCGATGGTGCGTCACCCTGCGAACCGCAATGGCTGGTCTCCTGGCAGACGTTGGAGAAGAAGGCGCAAGAGGCCATCGCCGGCGTCCTCGGAACCGGTCTCAACGAACCGCAGGTGGCCCGTGCGGTCCACCGCTACGCCGGGGCCACCGGCGCCACCATCGTCGTGTCGGCCTCCATGCCGATCCGTGATCTCGAGTGGTTCGCCACGACCGAGTCCGTCCCGCCGCGGGTGTTGGCGAACCGAGGAGCGAACGGGATCGACGGCGTCGTGTCGACGGCGCTGGGCGTCGCCGCATCGGAATCGACGCCCCAGGGGCGCCCAGGGCCCGGACCAGGAACCGGGCGAACGATTGCGCTACTGGGTGATCTGGCCTTTCTTCACGACGTCTCAGGTCTGGTCAACCTGCCGGACGTCCCGGGCACGTTCGTGGTCGTCGACAACGGTGGGGGAGGGATCTTTTCGTTCCTGCCCCAGGCATCCTCAATCGAGCCGACCCAGTTCGAGCGGCTCTTCGGAACCCCGCCGACAAGCGACATCGGCGCGGTCGCGCGCGGGTTCGGCCTCCACGTCTACGACGTGACGACGCTGTCCGAGCTGGAGCCAGCGCTCGCTGCGTCAACGTCTGCGCCCGCGCTGGTACGAGTGATGGTGCCGGGGCGTGCCGAGAACGTCGCCCTGCACGAGGCGATCAACGAGGCGGTCCGTCTCGCGCTGACGTGAAGGCGGGTGAGGGCGTCGACGTCGACAACCGACCGGTTGGGCTCCGGAAGGTCAACTCGACGTTGGCATCCCCGGACATCTTCCACCCCATCTCGTGCACGCAACGGTGATGCTGGTCGCAGAGCTCGACAAGGTTGGACAGGTCGGTCGGACCATTGTCGACCCAGTGCACGACATGGTGTACGTCCGTGAACTCAGTATGTGTGCAGCCGGGGAAACGGCATCCCTTGTCGCGACGACGGATCTCAATCCGTTGCGCATCACTGGGATCCCGTCGGGTCCTGCCGAGCTCGAGGCTGTGTCCCGCCGGAGCATCGGCCGAGACCATGACCTTGGCATCGCAGGCCAGGCGACGGGCGACTTCTCGGGAGACAGGACCGAGGACGTCGAGCTCGGCGCCGCCGCCGCCTCCGGCCAGGAAGCTCATGTCGGCGTGGACGACGACGGTCGGCCGGTTTCGCCGCGTGCCGCCGGCTCGAACCTCAGCCGTGCCCTTGTTGTTTTCGCCGTCGCCGTCGCCGTCGCCCTTGCACGCGGCCACGAGAGCGTCGGCCATCCGTTGGTCGAATGGAGTCCGATCGCGTAGGCGACGACTGGCCCGAGCGACGAGCGAACTCTTCACGACGGCGTACTGGTCCTGCGGGAGAACGCCCGTCAGGCTGCGCCGGCGATCGTCAAAACGGAGGAACCGCCGGGCATAGAAACCGGTGGCCCGGCTGTCCGATTCGTCGCGAGCTGCGATCGCGAGCTCGCGTACCTGTTTGGCCGACCAATGGGTTGCCTGCTCGGCCAACGTGGCGTCGGTTTCAGGCTTGGCGACCTCGACGAGGGGTTTCACCTGGTCGAAGGAGAGTTTGCCCTGCGACAGCGCATCGGAGATCTTGGGTAGCGCCTGGAGCTTGGCGGCGGCGGTCACCCATTCCCGGGCCGTCGCCGCGGTGACGCCGCAACGTTGGACCAGCCACGCGATCATGGATGTGGCCCCGTCGACGCGCCACGCCTTGCGACGGTCGAGTTCGACAACCGCTGCGAGCAGCTGGCTCTGGTGGGCGGAGATCGCTCGATGATGTTGGGTCACGCTGGCGACCAGGCTCTCGGTTCGCCGGGACACGTTGTCCGGACGGGGTCCGTCTCGGAGGGTAGTTGGCGTCATCGGAACATGAACGGTCTCGGCCCACGTCCGGCTGCGACGCCAATCTCACCGCGCCGGATGTCAGCGATACCGATCGGCGGGGACCCACTCCCCGTGGCTCCGGGGAGGCAGGCGCTCGGGCAGGTGGATGATGGCCTCGGGACCACGCCGTGCCATCGATGACGCATCGAGGACGTAGAGATCGCTCGCTCCGCGGTCGGGGTTGTCGACGATCGTGAGGAGCCAGCCCTCGTCGTCAGCATGGCCGCCGTCGGCGCGCACGAAGACGGGTTCGCTGGGCGTTCGCCCGTCACCCGGAGTCCAAGCCGCGACCGAATCGCGCGCGAAGTCGAACTGCAACAGGCCGATCGGAGAGGCGTCCCCGTCCCGTCCATCTGGGCCGCCCGTGGCGCGACCGGCCGACACACCCCGTGTGGCGTCGCGCCGTGCCATCTCGACGCAGTAGCCGTACCGGAATGCCGTGCCTTCACAGAGGGCATCGATCCGTGGATACTCGACGCATCGTTCGTCGACGACACCCCGCTCGATGTTCTCGCCGACGATCCGCCAACGCTCCAGCACCCCGAGGCTCCCGCCGATGGTCGTCAGCCCGACTCCCGCGCGACCGACGACGGAGGCGGAGAGGTCGACCGGCTGGCCCACCTCGGGCACCGCATAGCGGCAGACGGCGACGACGATGGCGTCGTCGTCGTCGGGTCCACCGGGATCCTCGTAGGCCCCGAGCACATGGGTCACCAGGCAGGGGTCGAGCCGGAACCACCGGACGCCGGTCCCGCCGCCGCCCCGCGGGACGACGCCGACCCAGCCCTCGGCACCGGGTACCCATCCGAACGGCACCGGGTTGTCGCCCGGCGCCGTCAGGGGCGTGGTCGGCGACTCGATGAACACCACGTGATCCGTCGTGACCCCTATGTCGTGCTGCCAGGTGGCACGTTCGAGTTCCACGGAGAGGGTGGCGCTCAAAGCGCCTGAGTAGTCCCATTCGCCAATGCGCAGGAAGATCCCTTCGACCTCACTCGCCCGCGCCTGACTCTCACCCTCAACCTGAGCCTTATTGAGCTGACCCTCACCGTCGACTTGAGGATGATGCTGGTCGAGCCGCTCGCCCCTCGCCCTCCTTCCTTGGCCCCCGGCTCCCTCGTCGACCGCGAACAACACCCGCGTGCCGTCCGAGGCCAACCGATGGACATGGGACGCGATCGGCACCGTGAGAGCGCCGGCGAAAGTCTCGGGTTCGAGCAACCGGGAGTACTGGGCCGGGAGTCCAGCCTCCGGTAGTGCCAACACGGAGCCGGCGTGCCAGAACACCCCTGCATCGGCCTCTGATGCACGTCGCAGGTACGAGACCGCCTTGCCGTCGCGGAGCTCGACCGCATGGAGGGCGCCGCGGCGAGCGACGGCGACCTGGTCCCCATTGCCCTCCCCATTGCCCTCGCCGTCGTCGATGGGTCCAGCACCGAGATCCTGAGGTCCCCGGTCAGGCGTCGAGCTTGCAGGCCCAACCCGGAAGAAGGTGCCCTGGAGGTCGGGTGGCAACGAGCCCTCCATCGGGAGCGGCTGTGCCTGCTCGACCCCAATCACCCGACCGCTCCTGTGCCCGCCACGAGGCCGATCAACCTACCGGGGTATGGCAGAGTCGCGGCATGCCCGCGCTCTCTGAGGATCTCGCCTTCCGCGGCCTGATCCATCAGATGACCGACCCCGACCTGGCGAAGCGGCTGGACCAGCCGGGGCTCACGGTTTACGCGGGCTTCGACCCTTCCGCCGACAGTCTCCACGTGGGCAACCTCCTCCAGCTCTGCACGTTGCGGCGATTCCAAGATGCCGGGCACCGGCCCATCTCCCTCGCGGGCGGCGCCACGGGCATGATCGGCGACCCGGGCGGCAAGCAGGACGAGCGCCCGCTCCTCGATCTCGAGACCGTCGAGGGCTACCTGGAGGGGATCCGACCCCAGCTGGCCCAGTTCCTCGACCTTGACGCTGACCGCGGCCTGCTGCTCAACAACGCGGACTGGCTCAGCCGGCTCTCCACGCTCGAGTACCTGCGTGACGTGGGCAAGCACTTCACCGTGAACCAGATGGTGGGCAAGGAGTCCGTCAAGAGCCGCTTTGAGCGTCCCGACCAGGGCATCTCCTACACGGAATTCAGCTACATGCTGCTGCAGGCGTACGACTTCCTGCGCCTGCACCTCGACTACGGCTGCGACCTCCAGTTCGGGGGAAGCGACCAGTGGGGCAACATCACGATGGGTATCGAGCTCGTCCGCAAGGTGTGCGGCGACGAGGTGTGGGGTTTCACGACGCCCCTCATCGTCAAGCCCGACGGCACCAAGTACGGCAAGTCGGAGTCCGGCACGGTTTGGCTCGATCCGAAGCGGACCAGCCCCTTTGCCATGTACCAGTTCTTTCTCAACACGCCCGACGATCACGTGGGCGAGCTGATCCGGTTCCTCACCTTCCTCAGCCACGACGAGATCCGCTCCCTCGATGACGAGGCAAGAGAGCACCCGCAGCGGCGCACGGCCCAAAGGGCGCTGGCCCGAGCCGTCGTGGCGCTCGTCCATGGGGAGGGCGAGGTGGCCAAGTGCGAGGAGGCGTCGGCGGCGCTCTTCAGTGAGGAGATCGCGGGCTTGAGCGAGGAGATGCTGCTGGCCGCGACGGAGGACGCGCCGACGACGGCCGTCCCCCGGGCGGAACTGCTGCATCGGCTCACCCTCGTCGACGTCCTCCAGCGCACCGGCCTGGCCAAGTCGAAGGCGGAGGCCCGTCGCATCATCGAGGGCGGTGGTGTCTACGTCAACAACGTCCGGCAGACCGACGTGGACCGCACGCTCGGCCCCACCGACTTCCTGCACGACCGGTACGTGGTCCTGCGCAAGGGGCCACGCGGGGTGCACATCGTCCGGGCCGCATGAGGCGTCGGTTCCGGATCGTCTCCCTCGTGCTCGTGACCGGATCCGCCCTGACCTTGACCTCCTGCGCCGGCGCGGACCAACAGGGCTCTGCCGCGCACCGGATGTCGGTCTGGGTGAGCGGAACCAACTTCGGGGCTGACATCGGCACGCTCGTCGCCGACAACGCCCGCGTACCCAAAGACGTTCCCAACGGCACCGGTGCGGTGCACGCCGCCTGCAGCACACTCCTCAACGATGCGGAGATGGCGAACACCCAGCTGCCCTCGCCCGACCCCGGGGTGACCGACCTCCTCACCCGGGCCTACGGGCTCGAGGGCGACGCCGCCAACGAGTGTTTCGACGCCGGAGCCACGAATGCCGCGCTGCTCGGCCAGTCACGCCGCAATGCCATCAAGGCGGAGGCGCTCTACAACCAGGTGCTCCAGCGCATCCGTCAGATCGACGGCAAGGGCGTCCCCACGACAACGACGACGGACAACGCGACGGGCGGGATCTTCGGGTGAGCGACGCCGGAAACGCCCCGGCGAGCGACGACGAGCTCGACCGCCATCGACGCCGGGTGCTGTGGGCCCTGCCCACCGGGCTGTACTTGATCGGGAGCCGCGACGGCGACGTGGTCAACCTCATGACGGCCAACCTGGTGGTCCAAGTGTGCATCGAGCCCAAGCTGGTCGGGGTGGCGCTCGAACGCGACTCGGTCACCGCCGGGCTGGTCTCCGCGAGCGGTGCGTTCACGATCTCGCTGCTCCATCGGGGCGACCGTGACGTCGTGCGCCGCTTTGTGAAACCGGTCACCGTGGTCGAGCGGGCCCCTGACGGGGCCATCCTCGCCCTGGCGGGCCAGCCCGTCACCGAGGTCGGCCCCCAGCGGCTTCCGGTGCTGGCGGCCGCGGCGGGCTACCTCACGTGCACCCTCACACGGGCCGAGCAATTGGGGAGCCACACCTTCTGCATCGGCGAGGTCACCGAGGTCGGCGGGGAGCCCGAGGAGGTCCTGCGCATGGAGGACACGCGCATGCACTACGGCGGTTGAGCCACATGAGCCATCCCCCCACCAGGGCCGGTCGCCGGCCCCGGTTCGGGCCTCAGGCCGACTGGCCGCGGTTCTCGGGCGGCCGGAGGTCGATGCGCAGGGTGAGGATCCCGTCGACGAGCTCGGCCTCGGCGTCGCCGATCATGGCGTAGTCCGTGTAGTCCCGCTGTGCCTGCTCGCGAAAACGTTGGCGCTCGGCGCCCTCAATCGGGGGCATGCCCCGGGTGCGGACGGCCTCGGCCCGTTCCCGGAACCGGATCACCATCTCCTGGGGGTCGAATGCGGGCACGGCGGTCAGCGTAGATGTTGAATAGGGGAGTATGAGCAACGCAATTCCCCCGTCCGACGGCCCGGTGACGGCCGCCGGCATCGCCGACCGGGTGCGCGCCGCGCTCGAGGCCGCCGACGTCGACGAGTTCGCCGCGCTCCTCGGCCCCGACGTGCAGTGGGGCGCGCCCGGCGACGCCGATCCGCCGTGCCGCAACCGTCGTCAGGTGATCGAGTGGTACCGGCGCGGATCGAATGCCGGGCGTCGAACCAGCGTCACCGACCTCGAGGTTCACGGCGACGCTCTGCTCGTGGGGCTCCGGCTCGAGTCCGGCGAGGCGCGCTGGCAGGTCCTGCGGGTCGGGGCGGACGGAGTCAACGACATCCGGGGCTTTGAGGACAAGTCCGACGCGGAAATGTCACTCTGACCTGGCCCCGGGCAGACTCGCCCCCCAAAGCCACTACAATGGTCGAGCGGTCGAGATCGCCCGAACGGGTTGGCCGCCGGGGGCGGAACGCGAAGGTGCGGGCCGGTTGTGACAAGGAGTTCTCGTGAAAAAGGGACGCCATCGACGCTTCGAGGAAGCGCGCAGCCTGAAACGGTCGTCGACCGAGTCGACGGGACGGTGCGCCGAGTGCGGAGCCGAGCCCGACGACGTCCATGCGTCGTGGTGCCTGGCGGAAGAGGACAAGTACGACCGCATCCTGGGCTCCATGCCGTCGCCCGCCTATTCGGACGACGACCCCCTCAAGGACTAGACGAGCCCAGCAACCGACGACGCAACGCTCCCTCGACGCCCGCTGCGCGCGCGTCGATGAGCGGGGCGGCCGCTACTTCTGCAAGGCCTCCTGCGCCGCGTCGGGCGTCGCCCGACGACGTACCGCCGGGTGGGGGAGCGCCACACCCTTCGACCGCTGACGCTCTCGCTCCTCCACCAACGTCACGAACTGTTGGTAGACCGTGGCGCCCACCATGTGGGTGAGTTCGGCCTGCATCTCCTCGTAGACCGGCTTCGATCCGACGAAGGCGTCGGGCGCCTCGGTGCACCACCAGTGGAACTCTCGGCCGCCTTTGCCCCAGTGGCGCCGGTCCCATTGCCTGATGACCGAGGTGACGTGTCCCTCGTCATCGTCGACCTGGTCCTCGCGGCGGAGCGGGAGCTGCCAGCACACCTCGGGCTTGAGCGTCATCGGGTTGAGGCCCCGGCGTACGGCTGCGATATGGAACGCGCACCCGGGCCCGGCCGGGAAGTCCGGCCCGTTGAGGAAGATGCAGGCGTCCTTGAACAAGCGCGTCACCGTCTCGCCATGCTTGTTGGTCTGAATGACGCCCTTCTTTGCGTGCCGGTGGTTCTGCCACTCTTCGGGAGTCAGCGTTGCCGCCGTCTTCTCGACCCGCCGGGCGTCCTTCTTGTCGACGAGGTGCGCCCCGTAGCTGCAGCAGCCCTGCACCAATTCGGGGGCGGGTCCGGTGAGCACGCCCTGGCACCCGTTGCCGAAGATGCAGGTCCAGTTGCTCGTCAGGAAGGTGGCGTCGAAGACCCACGTCCGCTCCTCGCCCTCGTCTTCGAAGCTGATCCACTCGTGAGGGTCGATCGGGAGGCGCGCCACGGCACGGCACGATACAACCCGACGGTGACCCGCTCCGTCCCCTGACCCCGTAGACTCTCCCCATGGCGACGACCAGCGAACACCGGCAGATCACCACCCCCGTTGTGACCCTCACCCCGGAGGCGCACAAGGTTGTGCGGGAGGCGATCGACCAGGAACCCGACCCGGGTTCGCTCGGTCTCTGGCTGGAGGTGCGCGGTGTGCAGGCCGGCTCCTTCATCTACGACCTCTACTTCCAGGCTGTCTCCGACGCCGGCGATGACGACGCCCGCTTCAGCCAGGACGAGCTCGAGATCGTCATCCCGGTCGAGAGCGTCGAGCGCCTCCGCGGCGCTCGACTCGAGTGGTCCGAGGATGGTGGCGGTGGCCTCGTCCTGGTCAACCCGAACACCCCGACGCCCGAAGAGGCCTCGCCGGGCGTCCCGCCCGAGGTGCTGGCCAACGGGATCACGGGGCCGCTGGCCTCGCGCGTGGTCGCCGTCCTGGAGCAGGCCGTCAACCCCTCCATCGCCAGCCACGGCGGACGGGCCGACCTCGTCGCGCTGAACGAGGACGACGGCACCGCCTACCTCCGGCTTTCGGGCGGATGCCAGGGTTGTGCCATGTCGCAGATGACGCTGCGCCAGGGCATCGAGACGACGCTCCTCGAAGAGGTGCCCGAACTCACCCGCGTCCTCGACGTGACCGATCACGGCAGCGGGGACAACCCCTTCTACACCTGAGACATCTCGGGCGGCCCCAGCTCAAAGGCGGCATCGACCGTCCGGTAGCGTGACTGTGTGCTGCGCTTTCTGACCGCTGGAGAGTCCCACGGTCGCGCCCTCGCCGTCATCGTCGAGGGGTTACCGGCCGGCTTGCCCGTCGAGGTGTCCGACATCGCCGACGAGCTGGCACGCCGCCGGCTCGGTTTCGGACGAGGCCCGCGCATGCGTTTCGAGGCCGACGAGATCACCCTGCTCGGCGGCATCCGCCACGGCCGCACGCTGGGGTCGCCTGTCGCCATCGAGATCAACAACACCGAGTGGCCCAAGTGGACCGAGGAGATGTCTCCCGAGCCGGGAGCGCCGTCGAAGGTGCTCACCCAGCCCCGGCCGGGACACGCCGATCTGCCCGGCATGCTCAAATACGGCTTCGAGGACGCCCGCGACGTTCTCGAGCGGGCCTCGGCCCGGGAGACGGCCGCCCGTGTCGCGGCGGGCACGCTGGCCAAGCTCCTGCTCTCCCATCTCGGGATGTCGATCGTCAGCCACATCGTGGCGCTGGGCGACGCGACCACTACGCCGGACAGCCCTCGACCGGGACCCAGCGACAACGATGCCGTCGACGAGAGCGCCGTGCGCTGCTTCGACCCGGAGGCGGAGGAGGCGATGATCGCCGCGGTCAAGGCGGCGGCCAAGGAGGGCGACTCGCTCGGCGGCGTGGCCGAGGTCTTGGCGTACGGCGTCCCAGTCGGGTTGGGCAGCCACGTCCATTGGGACCGCAAACTCGACGCCAACCTCGCGCAGGCGCTCATGTCGATCCAAGCGGTGAAGGCGGTCGAGATCGGCGACGGATGGGACAACGCCGGCCGCCGGGGATCCGAGGCGCACGACGCCATCGTCTACGACACCGACGCCGGGTACGTTCGCCCGACCGACCGGGCTGGGGGCATCGAGGGAGGCATCTCCAACGGCGCCCTTCTGGTGGCGCGCGTGGCGATGAAGCCGCTCGCCACGCTGAACCGCCCTGTCCTCCAGACCGTCGACGTGGTGACGAAGGAATCGACCGTGAGCTTCCGCGAGCGCACCGACGTCACGGCTGTGCCCGCCATGGGCGTCGTAGCCGAGTCGATGACGGCGCTCGTGCTCGCCAACGAGGCCCTGCGCAAGTTCGGCGGCGACTCGCTTGCCGAGATCGTGCGCAACCGCGACGGCTTCGTCGCGTCGCTCGGCACCACGCCCTCCTCCGCGGTCGGGACTCCAGGCCCGAGGACCGGCGCGGGTCCGAGCACCGCGGCGGTATGACCCCCCGCATCCTGCTCGTCGGGATGATGGGGGCCGGCAAGACGACAACCGGACAGCTGGTGGCCCAGCGTCTTGGCTGGGGCTACCGGGACTCGGACGCCGATGTCGAGGCGGCGACCGGCCTGACGGTGCCGGCGCTCTTCGCCCGTGACGGCGAGGCGGCGTTCCGCAAGGCGGAGGCAGCGGTCCTCGCCCACGCCTGCGCCGACGCGGCGCCGTCCGTCGTGTCCGTCGCCGGTGGCGCCGTCCTCAGCGCGCCCAACCGGGAGCTCATCTCGAAGAGCGGAACCGTTGTCTGGCTCCGGGCCCGGCCCGAGACGCTGGCGGCCCGCGTCGGCGCCGGCGTGGGGCGCCCGCTGCTCGGCGACGACCCCGGGGTGGCCCTGGTCCATCTCAACGAGGTGCGCGCCCCGTTCTATGCCGAATTGGCCGACCTTGTCATCGACGTCGACGATCTGTCCCCTGACGTCGTGGCGGCGCGCATCCTCGAGGCCGTCGGAAGTCAGGACTTCACCGGGGCCCCCACCAAGGCCGAGTAGGGAGCCCAAGAAGATGCGCGCCCTCTCCGTCGACCTGGCCGAACGCTCGTATCCCGTCCTGGTCGGGCCGGGCGCCCGCAACGAGGTCGCCCGCTTCGTGCCGCCGGGGGCCAAGTCGGCGGTGATCGTCACGCAGGAGGCGATCAAGGCGGCGGGCTGGGTCGACGGGCTCGACCCCGGCGTGCCCTCGACGATCTGCGTCGTCCCCGACGGCGAGGACGCCAAGACCCTCGCGACGGTGGAGGAGCTCACCCGCTCGTTCGCCCGCGCCGGGCTGTCGAGGGCCGACATCGTTGTCGCGGTGGGCGGCGGCATCGTGACCGACGTGGCCGGTTTCGCCGCGGCCAGCTATCACCGGGGGACCGCCTACGTGAACGTTGCCACCTCCCTGCTCGCCCAGGTCGACGCGGCAATCGGCGGCAAGACGGGCGTCAATCTCCCAGAGGGCAAGAACCTGGTGGGGGCGTTCTGGCAGCCCAACGCCGTGTTGTGCGACACCGAGACCCTGGGCAGTCTGCCCCCGAGGGAATGGGTGTGCGGCCGGGGCGAGATCGCCAAGTACGCCTTCCTGGGCGATGCCCCCCGGGCGGACCAGCCCATCGACGAGCAGGTGGCACGCTGCGTTGGCATCAAGGCGGCAATCGTGGCCGAGGACGAGCGAGAGGGGGCCCGCCGCATGATCCTCAACTACGGGCACACCCTGGCCCACGCGCTCGAGGGTGCGGCCCTGACCGACCACCCCGACTGGGACCTGCGCCACGGCGAGGCCGTCGCCATCGGGCTCCTGTTCGCGGCGCGGCTTGCGCAGCGTCTCGGTCGGATCGATGAGGCCCGCGTCGACGACCACCGCACCGTCCTGGCCAGCTTTGACCTTCCCACCGACCTCCCGCGCGGCGCCGATGCCGCAGAGCTCGTCACCTTCATGGGCCGGGACAAGAAGGCGCAACAGGATTTGACGTTCGTGCTCGACGGTCCGGAGGGTGTCGAGCCGGTGCGCGGGGTGGCCGTCGCCGACGTGGTCGCTACCCTGGCCGACATGGGTGCACGCGTATGAGCCTCGTTCTGCTCCTCTCTGGGCCCAACCTGAACCTGCTCGGCGAGCGTGAGCCCGAGATCTACGGGACCGGCACCTTGGCCGACCACGTCAAGCGGGCCGAAGCGGTCGCCGGTCGCCACGGCCTCCAGTTCGAGCACCTCCAGTCGAACCATGAGGGAGAGCTGATCGACGCGGTCCATGCTGCCCGTGGCAGGGCGGACGCCCTCGTCATTAACGCGGGCGCGCTGAGCCACACCTCGTGGTCACTGCACGACGCCGTGGCGGCGTTCGACGGGCCGGTGGTCGAGCTGCATCTCTCGAACCCGGCGGCCCGCGAGCCGTTCCGTCACACCTCTGTGCTTGCGCCGGTGACCTCGGGCGTCGTCGCCGGCTTCGGCGGTCTCGGCTACGAGCTCGCCATCGAAGCCACTGCCGCACTCTTGAAGGGAGCCACCTGACACCATGACGACGACCGCCCACGCCAACCCGTACCTCCCGAGCGCGTCCCCCCTCCCCGCCATCACGGTGAGCGGCCGCCTGAATCGCCTGCGCGACGCATTCGACGAACACGACATCGACGCCCTCGTCGTCACGACGCTGGCCAACGTCCGCTACCTGACGGGGTTCTCCGGCTCGGCGGCGGTCCTCACGGTCACGCGGGACACGGCGCTGTTGACGACCGACGGGCGCTACCGCACGCAGTCGGCCGAGCAGATCGCTCAGGCAGGCGCCGCCTCCCAGGTCGACATCACCATCGGATCGGGAACCGAGCAACGCAACGCGGCGCAGGCCGCGCTGTCCCTCGCCGCAATCGCCCGCATCGGCCTCGAGGCCGACAACGTCACCTGGAGTGCGCAGCGCACTTGGTCCGACCTCCTCGGTGCCGACCGCCTCGTGGCCACAACACGAGCGGTCGAAGCACTGCGGGAGAGAAAGGACGCCGCCGAGATCGCCCGCATGGAGCGGGCGGCCGCCATCGCCGACGCCGCCCTTTTCGAGGTCCTCCCGCTCATGAGCCAGGGCGTCAGCGAAGAGCACTTCGCCCTGGAGCTCGACACCGCCATGCGGCGGGGCGGGGCGGAGAGCACCGCCTTCGAGACGATCGTCGCCGCCGGCGAGAACTCGGCCAAGCCCCACCACCACCCCGGACCGCGGCGCATCGCCGAAGGGGACCCGGTCGTCGTCGACTTCGGGGCGACCTTCGAGGGCTACCGCTCCGACATGACCCGCACCTTCTGTGTTGGTGCCGAACCCGAGGGCGAGCTGGCGCGCATCTTCGCCGTCGTCGGCGAGTCGCAGGCCGCCGGTGCCGCCGCGGTCAAGCCGGGCATCTCTGCCAAGGAGGTGGACGACGTCTGCCGCCGGATCATCGCCGAGGCGGGTTGGGCCGAGCGCTTCGAGCACGGAACGGGGCACGGCGTGGGCCTCGATATCCATGAAGCGCCGACGGTCAGCCAACTCGGCACTGCTATCCTCGCCCCCGGCTTTGTCGTCACCGTTGAGCCCGGTGTCTATGTTCCCGGGCATGGCGGCGTTCGCGTCGAGGACACCCTGGTCGTGACCGAGGACGGCGCTCGCCCCCTGACCCGATTCACAAAGGACATCCATGGCAGTCTCGACCAATGACCTGAGGAACGGCATGAGCCTCGACCTGCCCGAGGGCCTCTTCAACGTCGTCGAGTTCCAGCACGTCAAGCCCGGGAAGGGCGGCGCCTTCGTGCGCACCAAGCTGAAGAACGTCCGGAGCGGCGCGGTGATCGAGCGCACCTACCGGGCCGACGAGAAGCTCGAGCAGGCCATCATCGACAAGCGCGACATGCAGTTCCTCTACCGCGACGGCGCCGACTTCGTGTTCATGGACACCACGAGCTACGACCAGATGACGGCGGCGCCCGCATTGCTCGGCGACGCGCCGAATTACCTCAAGGAAGGCGACGAGGCCAACCTGCAGATGTACAACGGCGAGATCGTCGGCGTGGACCTCCCTGCCTCGGTGGAGCTGACCGTGACCGAGACGGAGCCGGGCATCCAGGGCGACCGCGTCTCGGGGGCCCGCAAGCCGGCCACCCTCCAGACGGGCCTGGTCGTCCAGGTTCCCCTCTTTGTGAACATCGGGGACGTGATCAAGGTCGACACCCGCTCCGGCGAGTACCTGACCCGGGCCTGACGGCCCGCCGCCTCGACTCCAGGCGCCTGCGCCCCGGCCGAGGCCAGGACCCGCACCAGGACCAGGACCCATGACCGACGCCGCCCCCCGGCACCAGCAACGGGAGCGGGCCCTTTCGCTGCTCTACGAGGCCGAGCTCAAGGGCGACGGCCCCCTCGAGGTCCTCGATGCGCTGCCGGTGCCCCCGGACCCCTTCGTGCGCACCCTCGTCGAGCGCGTCGTGGGCAGCCGGGAGGAGGCCGACCGCCGCATCGGGGCTGCCTCTGTGGGCTGGCCGCTCGACCGTATGGCGGTCATCGACCGCCTCGTGCTCCGGATGGCGGTGGCCGAACTCCTCACACCCGACGGCCCGCCGGTGGCCGTGGTGATCGACGAGGCGGTCGAGCTGGTCAAGGCGTACTCGACCGACGAGTCCGGACGGTTCGTCAACGGCATCCTGTCGACGATCGCCGCCGATATCGCGCCGCCGTCGGCCTGAGCTCCGGGCCGCACCACATCCGAGCGCGCTAAGGTGGACGCCTGACCGTGAAGTGAGTTCTGTGAGGCTCACACGGCAGGAGGAACAGTGGCCGAACGCGAACGCAGTCACACGCGACCCCTCGGGGGCGTTTTCGTAGCCCATTCCCAGGTCCTGACCGCTGCCGACGTCCAGCGCGCCCTGACGCGGATGTCACACGAGATCGTCGAGCGCAACGGCGGCGTCGAGGACGTCGTCGTGGTCGGGCTCCAGACCGGCGGCGTCCCTCTGGCCACCAGGATGGCTGAGATGCTCCGCCAGATCGAGGGCGTCGACACCCTCGATCTCGGCAGCCTGGACGTGGCCTTCTACCGGGACGACATCGGACTGCGTCCTGTCCTCCCCGAGGCCGTCACCGACATCAACGTTGACCTGGCCGGGCGCGTGGTGGTGCTCGTCGACGACGTCCTCTTCACGGGCCGCACCATCCGGGCCGCCCTCAACGCGCTCAACGACTTCGGCCGGGCCCGTGCCGTCCAGCTCGCCGTCATGATCGACCGCGGCCACCGCGAGCTCCCCATCCGCCCCGACTACGTGGGCAAGAACCTCCCGACTCGACGCGAGGAGATGGTCGACGTCGGCGAGGACGGCGTCTGGATCGGCACCTTGGAGGACAAGTGACGTCCCAGCACCTCCTCTCGGTCGCCGACCTCGGGACCGCCGGCATCGCCGAGGTGCTGCGCGTCGCCGAAGCCTTCGCGGAGGTCGAGCGCCGCTCGATGCCCAAGGTCCCGACCCTGCGCGGCAAAGTCGTGGCGACCCTCTTCTTCGAGGAGTCGACCCGCACCCGGCTCTCGTTCGAGACGGCCGCCAAGCGACTGTCGGCCGACGTGCTCTCGCTCGCGATGGCCACATCGTCGGTGAAGAAGGGCGAGAGCCTGCGCGACACGGTCGAGACGGTCGAGGCGATGGGCATCGACGCCGTCATCATCCGGCACTCGTCGGCCGGGGCGCCGCACCAGGTGGCGCGCTGGGTCGAGCGCGCCCACGTCATCAATGCCGGGGACGGCTGGCACGAGCATCCGACGCAGGCCCTGCTCGACTGTTTCACCGTGCGCCAAGTCATGGCGGAGCGCAAAGGTGCTGCGCCCGAAGAGCTCGGCATCAGCTGCTTCGAGGGTCTCCGCGTCCTCATCGTCGGCGACATCCGGCACAGCCGAGTGGCCCGCTCCGAGGTGTTGGCCTACACCGCCCTGGGAGCCCACGTGACCCTGGCCGCTCCCGGCAGCCTGCTGCCGCCCTCGCTGGAAGGATGGCCGGTCGAGGTGGCGGCCGATCTCGATGACGCGTTGGGGGACGCCGACGTCGTCTCGCTCCTGCGCCTGCAAGCCGAGCGAGGCAGCGGTTCGTTCGTCCCGAGCCTGCGCGAGTACACGGCCGGTTGGGGGCTCACGGCCCGCCGGGCCGCACGCTTGGCCGAGGACGCCATCGTGACGCACCCGGGGCCCATGGTGCGCGGGGTCGAAATCGCATCCGACGTGGCCGACCTGCCTCGCACCGTCGTCACCCAGCAGGTGGCGAACGGCGTCGCGGTGCGCATGGCCATTCTGTTCCTGCTGCTCGGCGGCGAGCTGCCCGGTGGGGCGGGGGTGCCGGCCGTTGCCTGATCTCACCCTCGTCATCCGGGGTGGCTCGGTCGTCGGGCCCGAGGGCCTGGCCCGGCTCGACGTGGCCGTCGAGGGCGACGTCGTGGTCGGCGTGGCGGCGTCCATCGACGCCCCGCGGAGCACCCGGGTGCTCGACGCCACGGGTTGCCTCGTGGGCCCGGGGCTTGTCGACCTGCACGCCCACCTGCGCCAGCCGGGTCGCGAGGAGGCCGAGACCATCGAGTCAGGCACCCGCGCTGCCGCGCTCGGCGGCTACACGGCCGTCGTGGCCATGCCGAACACCGAGCCGGCGATCGACTCCGCGGGGGTGGCGGCCGAGGTCCTCGCGCTCGGCGCCGGCTGCCCGGCCGAGGTGGCTGTGGCGGGCGCCATCACCGTGGGACGTGCCGGCGCTGCCCTGGCGCCGCTCGGCGAGCTCGCCGCCCTGGGCGTGACCATCTTCACCGACGACGGCGCGGGCGTGCAGGACGGCGCGCTGATGCGCCGCGCGCTCGACTACGCGAAGGGCCTGGGCGTCACCCTGGCCCAGCACTGCGAGGACGCCTGCCTGGCCGCCGGCGGCGCCATGCACGAGGGGTGCTGGTCGAGTCGCCTCGGTCTCCCGGGCCTGCCCGCCGTCGCTGAGGAGGCCATGGTCGCCCGCGACATCGCGCTGGTGCGCCTGACGGGGGCACCCGTCCACTTCCTGCACCTCTCCACGGCGGGCTCGGTCGAGTTGGTCCGGCGGGCCAAGGCCGAGGGTCTCCCCGTCACCGCCGAGGCGGCACCACACCACATGCTCCTGACGCACGCCGCCGTGGCGGGGTACGACCCGGTGTTCAAGGTCAATCCACCGCTGCGGACCGACGAGGACGTGGCCGCGGTCGTGGGAGGTCTTCTCGACGGCACGATCGACGCCGTGGCGACGGACCATGCCCCCCACGCCCCCGAGTCCAAGGATGTCCCTTTCGACCAGGCGCCCCCGGGCATGCTGGGCCTGCAGACAGCGCTGCCCATTGCGTGGGAGGTGTTGTCGCCTTATCTGGAGCCACCGCGGCTGTTCGCGCTGATGAGCGCACGGCCGGCCGCGATCGCCAAGCTGACGGCGACCGACCCCCGTCCCGGAGGCCAGAGCGCGCAGGGCGGTCCGATCGCCGAGGGGACGACGGCCAACCTGTGCGTCTTCGACCCAAGCGCCACGACCGAGGTGGACCCCGCCCGGCTTGCCAGCCGCAGCCGCAACACACCGTACGCCGGTCGCACCTTCACCGGGGCGGTGCGCCACACCGTCCTGCGAGGCGAGGCGGTCGTGATCGACGCGACGGCACAGCGATGAGCGCCGCCGTACCGGGGCAGGGGGACAGGTCGGCTGCACTGCTCGTGACGGCCGACGGCGCCGTCTTCTCGGGTGAGGCGGCCGGCGCGCTGGTCCCGGTGGCCACGGGGGAGCTGGTGTTCAACACCGCCATGAGCGGCTACCAAGAGATCATCACCGACCCGTCCTATGCCGGCCAGGTGATCGCCTTCACGAGCACGCACATCGGCAACTACGGCACGAACGCCACCGACGACGAGGCGGCCGTGCCGCGCTGCCGGGGGATCGTCGTGTGCGACCTGGCCGCCGAACCGTCCAACTGGCGCTCGACCGAGGCGCTCGAGCCCTTCCTGCGTCGTCACGGCGTCCCGGCCCTGACCGGGGTCGACACCCGGCGACTGACCCGACACATCCGGGACGCCGGCGCCGTTCCGTGCGCGTTCGGCACCGCGCCTGCGGCCGAGTTGCGCGCCGCTGCCGCAGCCGCCGTTGGCACGGACGGGCAGGATCTGGTGTCGGGCGTCACCGCGACGGAGCCGACCGTCCATCCCGGGACCGGCCTCGGAAGCACGAGTGGACTGCGCATCGTGGCGTACGACTTCGGGGTGAAGGCCACGATGGTCGACCTGCTGACCACCCTGGGGACGGTGACGGTGGTGCCGGCGGGCACCAGTGCCGACGAGGTGCGCGCGCTCGACCCCGACGGGGTGTTCCTCTCCAACGGACCCGGCGATCCGGCCGCGCTGCCCGGCCCGACCGCCGCGGTCGCCGATCTGGTGGGTGGGGTGCCCGTGTTCGGCATCTGCCTCGGCCACCAGATCCTGGCCACCGCGCTCGGCGGTTCGACCTACAAGCTGCCCTTCGGCCACCACGGCGCCAATCACCCCGTGCAACGCCTCGAGACCGGCGTGGTCGAGATCACGAGCCAGAACCACAACTACGCCGTCGCCGCGGGATCCATCCCCGACACCGAGACCACGCACGTGAACCTCAACGACGGCGTGATCGAAGGCTTCCGGTCCTTCCGGGCGCCGGCGTTCTCCGTGCAGTACCACCCCGAGGCCGCACCCGGCCCCCATGACGCTCGCTACCTCTTCGATGCCTTCCGCAACCTGATGCTGGCCTATCCCGCGCGTGCCGGGGCGCGCTGAACGGAAAAGGGAAGAACGACGTGCCGCGCCGCGACGACCTGCAGTCGATCCTCGTCATCGGGTCGGGCCCGATCGTGATCGGCCAGGCCTGTGAGTTCGACTACTCGGGGACGCAGGCCTGCCGGGTGCTGGCCGAGGAGGGCTACCGGGTGATCCTGGCCAACTCCAACCCGGCCACTATCATGACGGACCCCGACACCGCCGACCGCACCTATGTGGAGCCACTCGATGCCGACGTGCTGGCGGCGATCATCGAGAAAGAGCGGCCCGACGCGCTGCTCCCGACCCTCGGCGGGCAGACGGCCCTCAACCTGACGATGCAATTGGTGGAGCTCGGAGTGCTCGAGCGCTTCGGGGTCGAGGTGATCGGCGCCCGGCCCGAAGCGATCTCCACCGCCGAGGACCGCGACCGCTTCAAGGTCGCCATGCAGGACATCGGTCTCGAGGTGCCGCGCTCTGGCTTTGCCCACTCGCTGAACGAGGCCGAGGAGATCGCGCAAGAGATCGGCTTCCCGATCATGGTTCGACCCAGCTTCATCCTGGGCGGGAAGGGCACGGGCATTGCCGAGGACGCGGACCACTTCGCCCACCTGGCGGCCGACGGGCTGGCGGCGAGCCCGGTGGGCCAGATCCTGGTGGAACAATCGATCGCCGGGTGGAAGGAGTTCGAGCTCGAGGTGATGCGCGACGGCGCCGACAACTGTGTCGTCGTGTGCTCCATCGAGAACTTCGATCCGATGGGGGTGCACACGGGCGACTCCATCACCGTGGCCCCGGCGCAGACGCTGACCGACGTGGAGTACCAGGCGATGCGCGACGACGCGTTCGCCTGCCTCCGCCGGGTCGGCGTCGAGACGGGCGGCTCCAATGTGCAATTCGCCGTCGACCCGGCGACCGGACGGCGGGTCATCATCGAGATGAACCCGCGGGTGTCGCGCTCCTCGGCGCTGGCGTCGAAGGCCACCGGCTTCCCCATCGCCAAGATCGCGGCGCGCTTGGCGGTCGGCTACCGGCTCGACGAGATCCCCAACGACATCACGCGGGCAACGCCGGCCTCCTTCGAGCCCACGATCGACTACGTGGTCACCAAGGTTCCCCGCTGGGCCTTCGAGAAGCTTCCCGGGGCCGACGGACGTCTGGGCACGCGGATGCAGTCGGTGGGTGAGGTCATGGCCATCGGTCGCACCTTCTGCGAATCACTCCAGAAGGCGCTGCGATCGCTGGAGCAGGGCCGGGCCGGTCTCAACGCCGACGCGGCTGAGGTTGCGCTGGACGCCGTGCCGGTCGGGGAGCTTCTCGACCGCGTCGCCGTCGCGACACCCGAACGCGTCTTCGAGCTCGAGGCAGCACTCCGCCGCGGCGCCGACATCGACGAGGTTGTGTCGCGAACCGGCATCGACCCATGGTTCATCGGCCAACTCCGACGCATCGCGGACGAGCACGTTCGTGTGGCCACCGCGCCCTCGCTCGGTCCGGCCGATTTCCGGCGGGCCAAGCGCCTGGGGTTCTCCGACGCCCAGCTGGCGCACTTGCGGGGCACGACCGAGGCCGAGATGCGGGCGGCACGCCTGTCGCACGGCGTGCGGGCGACCTTCAAGACGGTCGACACCTGTGCGGCGGAGTTCGCGGCCTACACGCCGTACCACTACGCAACCTACGAGGAGGAGGACGAGGTTCGGCCCTCCGATCGCGACCGCGTGATCATCCTCGGCTCGGGTCCGAACCGCATCGGGCAGGGGATCGAGTTCGACTACTGCTGTGTGCATGCGTCAATGTCCCTGCGCGACGCCGGGTACGAGACGGTCATGGTCAACTGCAACCCGGAGACCGTGTCGACCGACTACGACACATCGGACCGGTTGTACTTCGAGCCGCTGACCGACGAGGACGTGGCCAACGTGCTCGAGGCCGAGCTGGCGGCGGGCGGGAGGGTGGCCGGTGTCATCGTCTCCCTGGGCGGCCAGACGCCCTTGAAGCTGGCAGGGTCCCTGCCGCCGGAGCTCGTGCTGGGGACGAGCCCGGCGTCGATCGATCTCGCCGAGGACCGTGAGCGCTGGAACGCGTTGTGCCATCAGCTGGCCATCCCCCAACCGGAGGGAGGGACCGCGACCACCACGGCCGAGGCGCTCGGTGTGGCAGGGTGGATCGGCTATCCCGTCTTGCTGCGACCGAGTTACGTCCTCGGCGGGCGCGCCATGGAGATCGTCTACGACGACGAGGGCGTGCGTCGGGTCATGCAATCGATGACCACGGGTGCGCTCGCCCGTGAGGGAGGGGTGACCGCCCAGCGCCCCGTCCTGGTGGACCGCTTCTTGGAGGATGCGGTCGAGGTGGACGTCGATGCCGTGCGCGACAGCGCCGGCGAGATCCTGATCGCCGGCGTGATGGAGCACGTCGAGGAGGCGGGGGTTCACTCAGGCGACTCCGCCTGCCGCGCTGCCGCCCCAGTCTCTGAGCGACGACGTGCTGGGGGCGCTCGAGGGATACACGCGGGCGCTGGCGGGGTCGCTCGAGGTGTGCGGACTCATCAACGTGCAGTTTGCGGTGAAGGACGGACACGCCTACGTGCTCGAGGCGAATCCGCGGGCGAGCCGGACGGTGCCGTTCGTGGCCAAGGCCACCGGGGTACCCCTGGCCAAGGTGGCCGCTCGGGTGATGGTCGGCCACACGCTGGCCGACCTCCGCGACGAGGGCCTGTTGCCGGCGGACGCGATCGGACGGGTCCGGGTTCTCGACCATGTGAGCGTCAAGGAGGCGGTGCTCCCGTTCGATCGATTTCCGGGAGTCGATACCCTGCTTGGCCCGGAGATGCGCTCGACCGGTGAGGTCATGGGCGTCGATGTCACCTTCGGCCTGGCGTTTGCGAAGAGCCAGATGGCGGCCGGCACGCGGCTGCCCGATTCCGGCACCGTGTTCCTGTCGTTGGCCGATCGCGACAAGCCCGCCGGCCTGGAGGTGGCGCGAGCGTTCAGCGCACTCGGCTTCTCAATTGCGGCCACCCTGGGCACCGCGGGCTACTTGCGCCATGCGGGCATCCCGGTCGACACGCTCGTGGCGAAGGTGGGGGAGAAGGGGGTGGCCTCGGACGCGGTGGACCTCATCGCCCAAGGCAAGGTGCAGCTCGTGGTCAACACCCCCGCGGGCTGGGCCCGCGGGCCGACGGCCAGCACATCCGCATGGCGTCCGTGGCCCACAAGGTTCCTTGCTTGACCACGTTGGCAGCCGCACGTGCGGCCGCAGCGGGCATGGCGGACACACGGTCGCACCCGCTGGAGGTGCGCGCCCTGCAGGACCTGCATCCGGTCTCGAAGGGCGCGCGGTGAGCGGGCCCCACCAGCGTCGCGCCGGGTCGCTGGTGACCCACGTCGGGGCCGTCGAGTTCGACAACCCGGTCATGACGGCCTCGGGAACCTCGGGGCACGGCACGGAGCTTTCCGACTACGGCGTGCTGGCCGACCTCGGTGCCGTCGTCGTGAAGTCGTTGTCCGTCGAGCCATGGCCCGGCAATCCGGCGCCGCGGGTGCACGAGGTCGAGGCAGGCATGCTCAACAGCGTGGGCCTGCAGGGGCCGGGACTGGGGGCCTGGCTGGCTGACGACCTGCCTGCACTGGCGGCCTCGGGAGCCCGAGTTGTCGTCAGCATCTGGGGTCGCACGGTGGCGGACTACGGGCGGGCGACGGGACTCGTGGCGGAAGCGGCCGGCACCGCCGCGGGTGCGTGTATCGCGGCGCTCGAGGTCAACGTCAGCTGTCCCAACGTGGAGGACCGCTCGCGCATGTTCGCCCACTCGGCCGAGGCCACGGCACGGGTCATGGCGGCCACCTCCTGCGGCCTGCCCCGCTGGGTCAAGCTCAGCCCGAACGTCCCCGACGTGACGGAGATCGCCGCCGGGGCGCTCGACGGCGGAGCAGACGGGTTAACGCTGGTCAACACGTTGCTGGGGCTGGCACTCGACACGGAATCGGGACGACCGCTGCTCGGAGCGGGCGGCGGCGGGCTGTCCGGGGCCGCCGTCCACCCGGTGGCGGTGCGCGCCGTGTGGGAGTGCCGGGCCGCCTTCCCCGAGGTGCCCATCATCGGGGTGGGGGGCGTGATGTCGGGCGACGACGCCGTCGAGCTCCTGCTGGCCGGTGCCGACGCCGTCCAGGTCGGCACCGCCACGTTCCGGGACCCGAGGGCACCGTGGAATGTCCTGCGCCAGCTGACGCGCTGGTGCGACACCCATGGCACCACCGTGGCGGAGATCCGAGAGCGTGCACGTCGGCGGACCAGCGGGTCTCCAGGCATTCAGGAGGGCGCACTGTCCGCCGGCGCAATGGCCGCACGCGTCCCATTGCTCAACGAGCGAGGCCGCGATGGCTGACAGCTTCGGCGACCGAGTGGCCGCCGCAGTACGCGCGAACGGACCGCTCTGCGCGGGCATCGACCCGTCTGCCGCCTTGCTGCAGTCGTGGGGTTTGCCCGACGACGCCGATGGGCTGCGCGCCTTCGGCGCGACCTGCGTCGAAGGGTTCGCGGGAGCTGTCGCCGCGATCAAACCCCAGGTCGCCTTCTTCGAGCGGCACGGATCATCTGGGATGGCGGAGCTCGAGCGACTCATCGCCGCGGCGACGGCAGCGGGACTGCTCGTGATCGCGGACGCCAAGCGAGGCGACATCGATTCGACCGCGGAGGCCTACGCCGATGCGTGGCTCGGTGACGCCAGTCCACTGGCAGCTGATGCGGTGACGGCCCACCCGTACCTCGGTCTCGGAGCGCTTGCGCCGCTCGTCCAACTGGCCGCCCGCAACGGGAGGGGCGTCCTCGTCGTGGCTCGCAGCTCCAACCCTGAGGGTCGCGGACTGCAGGAGGCCGTCACGTCCGAGGGGATGGCGGTCGAGGACATGCTGCTCGCCGGCGTGGCGGCGCTCAACAGCTCGCCCGACGTCCCGACCGGAACGGTCGGCGCAGTCATCGGAGCGACCCTTGAATCGACAAGCTTCGTGTTATCCCAGCTCGGAGGGGTAATTTTGGCCCCCGGTCTGGGCGCGCAGGGGGCCGGTCCGGCGGACGTCGCCCAGCGGTTCGCCGGATGCCCCCCGGGCAGCGTGTTGCCGAGCAGCTCACGGGGGCTGCTTAACGCCGGACCTGATCCCGACGACCTGCGGCGCAGCGCCACATCACTGGCCCGCGAGCTGGCGGCGCTGATGGGCTGAAGAGGGAAAATGGGTGTGAATGCTCCTGGCCGAGGCGCTATGGTCTCGGCCATGCCGCAACCTCCCGCACTCACTCCCGAGCAGCGCGCCGCTGCACTCGAAAAGGCCGCCAGGGTTCGCCGTGAGCGGGCCGAGGTCAAGGACAAGCTCAAAATGGGCTCCTTGTCGTTGACGGATCTCCTGACCGAGGCGGATTCCAACGAGACCGTCGGCAAGATGAAGGTGGTCTCGGTGCTCGAGTCCTTGCCCGGTTTGGGCAAGGTGAAAGCACGGCGCCTGATGGAAACTGTCGGCATCAGCGACAGCCGACGCCTTCAGGGGCTCGGTGCCAAGCAGCGCGAGGCGCTGCTCAAAGAGACTGCGCGCTGAACCTCACACCGACGAGCCGCGCATCTTCGTGCTCATCGGCCCTGGCGGGGCCGGCAAGGGCACCGTTGCGGCCGAGCTCGTCGCCCGCGACCCGTCGCTCTGGCTGAGTCGGAGCTGGACCACCCGAGAGGCGCGCCCTGGCGAGCACGAGCGCGGCGCGTACGTCTTCGTTGACCGCGCCACGTTCGAGGCCGCGGCCGCCCGAGGTGCCTTCTTCGAATGGGCTGAATTCCTCGACTACCTGATGGGGACACCGATCCCGGACCCGCCGGCTGGCGCCGACGTCCTCTTGGAGATCGACGTCCAGGGGGCCGAGCAAGTCCTGGCCCAGCGTCCCGACGCCACGGTGATCATGCTGCTCCCCCCGTCGCCGGAGGTGCAGGCAGAGCGGCTGGCCGCACGGGGTGACGACGACGGGCACATCCGCCGGCGGGTCGACCTGGGGGAGTCCGAGGTCGAGCGCGGAGCTCAAAATTGCAGCTCACACGGTGGTCAACGACGACCTGCGTCGAACCCTGGCCGAGCTGACGGCTATAGTTGACCGGACTCGATCGGCTGCCACTTGCGCCGCGAACCCGGAGGAATCCTGATGGCTCAAGGCCGCCACACGCTCATGGACCCACCCATTGAGGAGCTCTTGGACAAGGTGGACTCGAAGTTCACCTTGGTCGCGCTGGGCTCAGCACGCGCCCGCCAAGTGAACTCGTACTACAACAGCCTCGGTGAGGGGCTCGGCAAGGTGGTCCCGCCCCAGGTGGCGTCGGTGTCGGGCAAGCCCGTCTCCATCGCATTTGAGGAGATCGCAGCCGGCAAGGCCACCTACACGCGTACGGATCCTGAGGAGGAGGCGGCTCTGGCCGCCGCGATCGCCGACGCTGCCGAAGCCGGCCTGCTCGGCGACGCCGAGGAGGGCGCGGACGTAGTCGAAGTCCTCGACGTCGGGGACGAGGACCCGACCGCGAGCTAAGGCGCCAGGCGCAGAGGCGGGGCGGACCTAGCCGATGGCGGGAAACTCCGGAACCGAAGAAGCGCCGGGGCACACCGCGTCCCCGCCACGCGTCGTCCTGGGCGTCTGCGGCGGCATTGCCGCCTACAAGGCAGTCGAGGTGTGTCGCCGTCTGGTCGACGCCGGCGTGCACGTGACTCCGGTGCTGACCCACGATGCCACCCGTTTCGTCGGCGCCCTGACCTTCTCCGCGTTGGCGTCGGAGCCGGTGCAGCAGTCGCTGTGGGATGAGGCCTCGCCCATTCCGCACACGCGGCTTGGCCAGAGCGCCGATCTTGTCGTGGTCGCCCCGGCGACGGCACACACCATCGCCCGCTACGCCGCAGGGTTCTCCGACGACCTCCTGGGCGCCACGCTCTTGGCGACGCGGGCGCCGGTCATCGTGTGCCCGGCCATGCACACCGAGATGTGGGAGCACGCCTCGGTGCGGGACAACCTCGCCACGCTCGAGCACCGCGGCGTCGAGATCATTCCACCTGAGACCGGGAGGTTGGCTGGGGGCGATTCGGGTGAGGGCCGGTTGGCCGACCCCGCTGTCATCGTCGAGCGCGTCCTCGAACGGCTGGGTCGCGCCACGCGGCGCGACCTGCACGGTGCCCAGGTGGTCGTGAGCGCCGGGGCACGCGCGAGCCCCTCGATCCGGTGCGCTTCATCACGAACCGGTCGTCGGGAAAGCAAGGGCACGCGATCGCCACGGCAGCCGCTCGGCGTGGTGCGGCGGTCACGCTCGTGACCTCGTCACCGCTGCTCCTCCCCCCCGACGTGGCGGCCGCAGTCACCCGGATCGATGTCGAGACTGCGGCCGACATGGAGCACGCCGTTGGCGCGGCGGCCGAAGGCGCCGACGTCGTCGTGATGGCCGCCGCAGTGGCCGACTTCCGTCCCAAGCGGGCGGCAGGGGCGAAGCTGTCGAAGGAGGAGGGGATCCCCGAACTGGTGCTCGAACCCACCCCTGACATCCTGGCCGGCCTGGCCGCACGGCGCGGTCCGGGCCAAGTCCTTGTCGGATTCGCGGCAGAGACCCACGACGCGCTCGAGCGGGGCCGGCGCAAGCTCGAGCGCAAGGGGGTCGACCTGCTTGTCGTGAATGATGTGAGCGCGCCCGGCGCGGGATTCGACTACGACACGAATGAGGTCGTGATATTGGGCTCGGACGGGAGCACCACCGAAATCCCGCTGACCTCCAAGGATGCAGTCGCGAATGCCCTATTGGATATGGTGATCGTCCACCACAACGAGAAGCGGAGCAGAACGTGAAGACCACATTCACCTCGGAGTCGGTGACCGAGGGCCACCCGGACAAGATGGCGGACCAGATTTCCGACGCCGTTCTCGACGCGATCCTCGAGGGCGACCCCTCCAGCCGCGTTGCCTGCGAGACGCTCCTGACCACTGGTCTCGTCGTCGTCGCCGGTGAGGTCACGACGACGACCTACGTCGACATTCCGTCGCTCGTGCGCGACACCGTGTGCGACATCGGGTACGACAACGACCTGTATGGCTTCAACGGGAAGACCTGTGGCGTGCTGGTGTCGCTCGACGCGCAGTCGCCCGACATCGCCAAGGGCGTGGACACCGCCCTCGAGCTGCGCAGCGGCAAGGGCGGGGAGGACGTGCTCAACGCACAGGGTGCCGGGGACCAGGGAATGATGTTCGGCTACGCGTGCGACGAGACGCCTGACCTGATGCCCCTGCCCATCTGGTTGTCCCACCGGCTCGCCGAGCGCCTGGCGCAGGTGCGGCGGGCCGCCGCCGTGCCCTACTTGCGGCCGGACGGCAAGACGCAGGTCTCTGTCGTCTACGAGGACGGCCGCCCGGTCCGTATCGACACCGTCCTGATCTCGACCCAACACGCCAGCGGAATCGACCTGGAGGAGCAGCTCCGTCCTGACCTGACCGAGCACGTCATCAATCCGCTGCTGCCGACGGACCTCGACACCGATGGGGTGCGCATCTTCGTGAATCCGACGGGGATCTTCGAGCTGGGAGGCCCCCACGCCGACACGGGACTCACCGGCCGCAAGATCATTGTGGACACCTATGGCGGCATGGCCCGCCACGGTGGGGGAGCGTTCTCGGGCAAGGATCCCTCCAAGGTGGACCGCTCGGCTGCCTATGCGGCACGGTGGGTGGCCAAGCACGTCGTCGCTGCGGGGGCGGCGAAGCGCTGCGAGGTGCAGGTCGCCTACGCGATCGGTGTCGCGCATCCGGTCTCGCTGCTCGTGGATACGTTCGGGTCCGAGACGGTCGCCCCCGACAAGATCTCCGCCGCGGTGCGCGACTTGTTCGACCTGCGCCCCGCTGCCATCACGCGCGACCTGGACCTGCGCCGGCCCATCTACAAGAAGACGGCGGCCTACGGCCACTTCGGTCGCTCGGAGAAGGAGTTCACGTGGGAAGCCACTCCGCGGGTGGACGACTTGCGGGCAGCGCTCGGACTCTGACGACCGCACCGCTCCCCCGAGGGGAGCAGTGCCCGCGTGAGTGACGTCATGACGCACGAAGCGGCGGCGCCGCGCCCGGGGCGCGTCGTACGCGTGCGGACGGAGGTGGCCGCACTACCCAAGACGTTCGACTATGTCGTGCCGTCGGAGTGGGGCCACGACGTGCGTGTAGGCACCCGCGTGCGCGTTCCGCTCCACGGACGCACGGTGCGGGGCTGGGTCGTGGACGCTGACGTGCGGACGCCGGCCGGCGTCGACGTCCTCCCCTCGCGTCGTGGCTCGGCTGGGGACCGCCCCAGCGGGTGATGGAGCTGGCCGAGTGGGCGTCGTGGCGCTGGGCCGGGCCGGCGTCCTTCTTCCTGCGGGTGGCGTCTCCGGCCACGATCGTGCGCGCACTGCCGGCGCCTCCCTCCCTGCCCGCGCGCGCGACGGGGGCGCCCGCCGGTGAGCGCATCGACGGAGTCCTCACGGACAAGCATTTTGCAGCCACGCAGGGCGGCGCCACCGTGGTGCGGCTGCCGCCTGCCACCGACCTGATCGACCTTGTGCTGTCCATCGTCGACGACCCTGCCGTCCGCGCCCGCGACGGCAGCACCGTCGTCCTCGTCCCCTCGACGGGCTGGGCGGAGCGGCTGACGGCCCGCCTGGTGCGGCGGGGATACCCGACGGCGGGCTCGTGGGAGGAGGCGCGCGCGGGGTGGCCGGTCGTGGTCGGGAGCCGGGCTGGCGCCTGGGCGCCGGTGCCGCGGCTCGCCGCCGCCGTCGTCCTCGACGTGCACGACGCCGCCTACCGCGAGGAGAGCGCGCCCACCTACAGCGCGGTCGAGGTGCTCCTCGAACGAGCTCATCGCGAGGGCGCTGCCTGCATCCTGGCCTCACCCGTTCCGCCGGTCGCGCTCGCAGCGCACGCCGACCTGCACACCGTGGCACCGCCGGCCCACGAGGAACGGGCGGGCTGGCCCGTGCTCGAGCGCGTCGACCGGCGGGGCGCTGACCCGCGTACGGGAATGTTCTCCGAGGAATTCGTGCGCCTTGCCCGATCCGTCTTGGATGACCACACAACCGACGGGCGCGGTCCCCTGGTATGCGTGTACAACCGCACAGGAGGGGCCCGCTTGCTCGCCTGCCGGCACTGCGGGGAGCTGGCGCGTTGTGGCCGCTGCGGCGCCGCAGCAGCCAAACCGCGTGATGAAGCGATGTTGCGGTGCCCGCGCTGTGGCGAGAGCCGACCGGTCGTCTGCGTCGTGTGCGGTCGCTTACGGATGAAGACGCTGCGGGCGGGCGTGAGCCAGTTGCGGGAGGAGTTGACGGCGCTCCTCGGAGTCGAGGTGGGGGAGGTGGCCGGGCCTCGTCGCGGCCAGACCGAGCCGGCCCTCCCGTCGGGGCCTGTGCTCGTGGGCACGGAGGCCGTGTTGCACCGCGTGCGACGTGCCGCGGCGGTGGCCTTCCTCGACATCGATCTGCACCTGCTGGCACCGAGGCTCTCGGCCACCGAGGACACGTTGGCGCTTCTGGTCCGCGCTGCCCGGCTGGTCGGAGCCCGCGGGGATGCGCCGACAGGGGCGCGGGTCCAGGTCCAGACCCGCGTGCCCGAGCACCCGGTGCTGGCGGGCGTCGCTCGGGGAGAACCGGCCGCTGTGCTGGCCGAGGAGGTGGCGTTACGCCGGGCCTCGATGCTGCCGCCCTTCTCCGCGCTCGCACTCGTGTCGGGCGCGCTCGCCCCGGCCTATGCCGAGGCGCTGATCCGGGAGGCGGAGTCCGGCCCCGGGGGCGGCGACATCTCGGTCTCGCCACTCGACGAGGGCCGCTTCCTCCTCCAGGCCCCCGAGCACGGCCCGCTCTGCGACATCCTGGCCAGCACCCCCCGTCCTCCGGGCCGTGGGCTGCGCGTGGAGGTAGATCCCCCGACGCTTTGACGGCTTCACCCAGGCCGCGGGTCGAGTCGGTGGGCAGAAGACCCCCCGGTACAATGCAGCCATGCCCGGATTCACGATCCGTCAGTACGGTGACCCCGTGCTGAAGGAGCGCGCCCGCGACGTCGAGGAGATCGACGGCGCCGTCGCCAGCCTGGTCGATTCCATGATCGAGACGATGTACGCGGCTCCCGGCACCGGCCTGGCCGCGAACCAGGTTGGGGTGCAGCGGCGTCTCTTCGTCTATGACGTCGGGGAGGGTGCCCGGGCGATCATCAACCCGCGCATCGTCGAGAGCGATGGGGAGTGGACCTACGACGAGGGGTGCCTGTCGGTGCCGGGGCTCAGCTGGGAGATCGTGCGCCCGAACGCGGTGCATCTCGTGGGCCTCGATCTCGACGGGAACGAGATCTCCATCGAGGCCACCGAATTGGAGGGTCGCGTGTTTCAACACGAGCTCGACCACCTCGACGGCATCCTGCTGTTGGAGCGCCTCAACGAGGACCAGCGCAAAGAGGCGCTGAGGATCCTGCGCAGCCGCACGCTGGACCTGACCTCGTCGGATCCCGACGGGCTGTCGAACCTGTTCTCCCGCTGACCCGCACGCCCTGATCCGACCGTCCGTTCACCCGCACGACGGCCAGCGGCTGGCGCTGCCCTACGGTGAACGGGTGTCCCGCTTGGCCTACCTCGGCACCCCGGCGATGGCCGTCGCGCCGCTCCGCGCGCTCGTTGACGCCGGGCACGACATCGCCCTCTGCGTGACCCGGCCCGATCGCCGGCGGGGCCGGGGCGCGGAAACGACGCCGAGCCCCGTCAAGGAGGCGGCCGCTGCGCTCGGCATCGCCGTCACCCACGACATGGACGACGTGGCCGCCGCCGGGGTGGAGCTCGCCGTCGTCGTGGCCTTCGGCCGGATCATCCCGGCGCGACTGCTCGACCAAGTGCCGATGGTCAACCTGCACTTCTCGTTGCTCCCACGCTGGCGTGGCGCCGCTCCGCTGGAGCGGGCCATCCTGGCCGGCGACCGAGAGACGGGCGTCAGCCTCATGAAGGTCGAGGAGGGGCTCGACACGGGGCCCGTCTATGCGGTGCGCACGTTGCCGCTCGACGACGAGGTGACGCTCGCCACGCTGCGGGACCAGATGGTCCCGCTCGCCAGCGCGCTCGTCGTCGACACCCTCGACGCCGGCGTGTCCGGACTGCCGGACCCAGTGCCACAACGCGGCGAGGTGACGATCGCCGAGAAGGTCACCAAGGAGGACCAGCACCTCGACTGGGCACAAACCGCCGTGCAGCTCCACCGCGTGGTGCGCCTGGGCCGGGCCTGGACCACCTTCCGGGGCAAGCAGCTGACCGTGCTCGAGGCTGCAGTGGCCGACGCCGGGACCGTCGCCACCCGCCCACCGGGCGCCCTCGAGGGACCGACGGTTGCGACAGGCGAGGGTGTCCTCGTGCTGCGGCGGGTGCAGCCGGACAGCCGTTCGCCCATGTCAGCCGAGGAGTGGTTGCGCGGCGCGCGGCTGGCGGTGGGCGAGCGTCTGGGGACGGACTAGACATGAGAACAGTGACTGTCACGCCGATCGACGGCTGGAGCCCTGATCAGTACGAGCGGTTCCGTTCAGAACGTCAGCAGCCTTTCGACGACCTCTTGAGTCTGTGTGACCCCGTTCCGGGTGGCCGCGTCGTCGACCTCGGGTGTGGTACGGGCGAGCTGACCAAACTGTTGCACGAGACGATGGAGGCCGACGAGACGATCGGCATCGACTCGTCACCAGCGATGTTGGCTCGGGCGCAGACCGCCTCGGCGGACGTCCCGGGTCTGTCGTTCGTGCAAGGTGACATCGCGACGTGGCTGGACGAGGGACTCAGTCTCGTCTTTGCCAATGCGTCGCTCCAGTGGGTCGACGATCACCTCTACCTTCTGGCGCGCATGCGCACCGCGCTCAGAGAAGACGGGCAGCTCGCCTTTCAGGTCCCGGCCAACTATCGGCATCCCTCCCATCTGTTGGCGCACCAGGTGGCAAACGAGCCCCCGTTCATCGATGCCCTGTACGGGGACGTGCCCGAAGACCGAGGACGCTTCGTGCTCTCGCCGGAGCTGTACGCCGATCTCCTCTACGAGCTGGGGGCGAAGGATCAGGTGGTGCGGATGGAGGTCTACGGCCACGAACTCGCATCAACCGGCGAAGTGGTCGAGTGGGTGATGGGCACCCTCCTGACGCCATACCGTAAGCGTCTGAGCCCCGAGCTGTTCGACGCCTTCGTGGAGCGTTACCGAGAACGGCTGATCGAAGAGCTCGGCGAGCGCGAGCCCTACTTCTACGGATTCCGGCGCATCCTGTGCTGGGCGCGCTTCAGCTGAGCGCCGCCGCCGGACCCAACGAGGACACGTCGTCAATGCAACACCGCGACCCCGGGCGCAGTGGTGAGTTGCGCATCGCGCCGTCGGTGCTCTCGGCCGATTTCGGGATGCTGGCCGAACAGGTGGGGGAGGTGGCCCCCTCCGCCGACTGGCTTCACGTCGACGTCATGGACGGACACTTCGTGCCCAACGTCACGATCGGGCCGCCGGTGGTGGCCTCGCTCCGCCGCCATACGCCACTGTTCTTCGACTGCCATCTGATGATGACCGAGCCCGGGCGGTATCTCGAGGACTTCGCGAAGGCCGGAGCGGACGGCTGCACCGTCCACGTCGAAGTTGGCGGCACCGCTGAACTGATCACGCAGATACGAACGCTCGGGATGCGGGCCGGCCTGGCCCTCAATCCCGACACGCCCTTCGACGCGATCCGACCGTACCTGCGCGACCTCGACCTCGTGCTGTGCATGACGGTGTTCCCCGGGTTCGGTGGGCAGAGTTTCATACCCGACGTGATGGCGAAGGTGACACAGGTACGCGCCGAGGTGGAGGCGGGCGCGCTCGCGCTCGACGTCGAGGTGGACGGTGGGATCGACGCCGTGACGGCGCCGGTGGCCGCCGCAGCCGGGGCCAACGTCTTTGTCGCGGGCAGCGCCATCTTCGGGCACGAGCGGCCCTGGGAGGCGGCAGACGCCATTCGAGCGTCGGTGCGCGCTGCGTGCGGCGAGTGACCCGCACCACCCCATGACGCCGATCCGGCCGTGAGCCCCACCGCCCGCGCCATTGTGGCCGGGGGCGGCATCCTCGGCACCTGGCACGCGCTCGAGCTCGTCGAGGCGGGCTTCGCCGTCGACCATCTCGAAGCCGAGGCGGCACCCACCGGCGCCTCGGTGCGCAATTTTGGTCTGGTGTGGGTGAGTGGCCGGCGCTCGGGCCCTGAGCTCGCCGTTGCGCTCCGCGCCCGCCGCCGCTGGGAGGAAGTTGGCGCTGCGGCGCCCGGTGTCGGCTTTCGCCCGTCGGGCTCGCTCACCGTCGCATGCACCGCAACTGAGCGCGAGGTCATGGAGGTGTTCGCAGGACTCCCCGACGCAGCGGATCGCTCCATCTCCTTTCTGAAGCCGGACGAGGTGCGCAGCTGCAACCCTGGCGTGCGGGGTGACATCGAGGGCGCGTTGCACTGCACGGAGGACGCTGTGGTCGAGCCGCGTCTCGCCCTGGCCGCCCTTCGGCAGTATCTGGCCGCCCGGGCACCCGACCGCTACCGCTTCCATCCGGGGCGCCGTGTCGTGACCGTCGAGCCACGGGCTGTCGTTGACACCGCCGGCACGCGCTGGGAGGCCGACGTCGTCGTCGTAGCCACCGGCGCGGCGTACGACCAACTCCCCGGAACCGAACGACAGTCGGCGCGGTTGCGGCGGGTGCGGCTGCAGATGCTCGAGACGGCACCCTTTGGCACGAACCTCTCGACCGCGCTGGCCGACGCCGACACGCTGCGCTACTACCCGGCGTTCCAGGTGGCCCCGCTCGCCCGGCTCGGGGAACAGGCCGCAGTGGCCGCCGCCCACCATCTCCAGCTCCTGTTGGTGCAGCGACCCGACGGCGGGCTGACCATCGGTGATACCCACGCCTACGAGGAACCGTTCGACTTCGCGCTGTGCGAGGACCCCACCCACGAGCTCCTGGCCCGCGCCCAACGGATCCTGGGCACGGAGCTTCCCCCGGTGCGCCGGCGTTGGGAGGGCGTGTACGCCCAGTGCACGGACGGGGGCGTGTGCCTCCGCGAGGAGATCCGCCCAGGCGTGTGGATGGTGACGGGGCCGGGCGGGCGCGGCATGACCTGCGCCCCCGCGATCGCGGCCGACACCCTGGCCGCGGCCGGGGTCGTCGAATGATCGGGCAGTTCGCGCTCGCCTGCCTCGACATGGCGGGCACCACCGTGCGCGACGACGGCGCCGTCGAGGCCGCTTTCAGTGCGGCGCTCGCCGCCGTCGGGGTGGCCGAGGGGAGTCCGGACTACGAGAAGGCCCAGGTCGTGGTGCGCGACACCATGGGATGGTCCAAGGCCGACGTGTTCGCCACCCTGCTGGCGCCGTCCGCCGCGGCGCGGGCGACGGAAGAGTTCGCGGCTGCATACGAGGCAATCGTCGCCGCCGGCCACGTCGCCGAGGTCCCCGGCGCCCTCCAGGTGCTGCGCAGCCTGCGCGACGCAGGCGTCAAGGTCTGCCTCACGACCGGTTTCGCCCCCTCCACCCGGGACGCGCTGGTCGACGCCCTCCGCTGGCGGGCCGAGATCGACCTCGCCCTCTCGCCGGCCGACGTCGGTCGGGGGCGGCCGGCGCCCGACATGATCCTGGGCGCCATGGCCCGCCTCGGCGTGGCCGACCCGAGCGCGGTCGCCGTCATCGGCGACACGGTGAGCGACCTCGAGGCCGGTTGGGCCGCCGGCGCCCGGGCGGTCGTCGGCGTCCTGAGCGGCGCCCACGACGAGGCAATGCTCTCGGCCGCCCCGCATACCGCGATAATCGCCGACGTGACCGCCCTGCTGGCCGCCCTCGAGCGCACCTGACGTCGTCCTACGATCTGCTGACCAGGACATCTCGACAAAAACTGTAACGTGTTCTATTATTTTCCTCACAGGGCAGGGAGTTACCCCGCAGAGGACGTGACCCATGGATGATGTGGAGCACATGCGCCGTGCGATGGCGCTGGCCGCCGCAGTCCGGTCCAGCACCACACCGAATCCCTGGGTGGGCTGCGTCATCGTCCCCGCACCGACCAGCGCCGCCGCAGGGACGACCTTCGAAGGTGCGACGGCACCCCCCGGTGGCCCGCATGCCGAGGCGGCCGCCCTGGGCGCTGCGGCAGAGGCGGCCCGGGGCGCCACGCTCTACGCCACGCTCGAGCCGTGCGCTCACCACGGGCGGACACCTCCCTGTACCGACGCCATCATCGCGGCGGGCGTGGGCAGGGTCGTCATCGGCGTCGAGGACCCGGACCCGCTGGTGGCGGGGCGCGGTGTGGAGGCTCTGCGCGAGGCCGGGATCAGCGTCACGGTGGGGGTGGCGGCGGACGAGGTCGCGGAGCAGCTCGCTCCCTACCTCAAGCACCGCACGACCGGACAACCCTGGGTGGTGCTCAAGATGGCGGCCACCCTCGATGCCCGCACCGCCGCCCCCGACGGCACCAGCCGTTGGATCACCGGTGAGGCGGCCCGCCAGGACGTGCACCTCCTGCGGTCCCGTTCCGACGCCGTCTTGGTGGGGGCCGGCACCGTCCGAGCCGACGATCCTGAACTGACGGTTCGGTTGGATGACGGGGTGGAGCGCCCCCAGCCCTTGCGGGTCGTGCTCGGCACGGCGCCGACAGGCGCTCGGGTGCTGCCGGCCCTGGAGTTGTCCGGTGAGCTCCCCGACGTGCTGGCCGAGCTCGGGCGACGCGGTGTGATCCAGCTTCTGGTCGAGGGCGGGGCCACCGTGGCCCACGACTTCCATGCCGCCGGCCTGGTGGACCGCTACGTCCTCTACCTGGCGCCGAAGTTCTTCGGGGGCGACGACGGCCGCCCGCTCTTTGTCGGCCCCGGGGCTGGCACAATTGAGGACGTGTGGACAGGCAGGCTGGTGTCGGTTGAGAAGCTCGGCGAGGATCTACGCGTGGAGGTGGCGGCCTGATGGGCTTCTCGGAGGTGCAGGAGGCTATCGACGCCATCGGCCGCCTCGGCATGGCGATCGTGGTCGACGACGAGGACCGTGAGAACGAGGGCGACCTCGTGATGGCCGCCGAAGCGGCCACGCCCGAGAACATCGCCTTTTTCTTGGCCCATACCTCGGGCGTCATCTGCGTTCCCCTGTTGCCCGAGCGGGCCGACGCCCTCGACCTGCCTCTGATGGTCACGGCCAACACCGAGGCCCAACGAACGGCGTTCACCGTCAGCGTCGACTACCGGCACGGCACGACCACCGGGATCTCTGCGACGGACCGCGCGTCGACCATTGCGGCGCTGATCGATCCGAACACACGCCCGAACGATCTCAACCGGCCGGGCCACATCTTCCCGTTGCGCTACCGCGCCGGGGGCGTGCTCAAACGGGCCGGGCACACCGAGGCGACCGTTGACCTCAGCCGGGCGGCCGGGCTGTCGCCCGCCGGCGTGCTGTGCGAGCTCGTGACTGAGGACAAGTCCGAGATGGCCCGCCTGCCCGACCTGGAGCGCTTCGCCAAGAAATACGATCTCCCGCTCATCTCCATCGCGGACCTGATCCGGTACCGGCGCCAGAACGAGAAACTCGTGCGGCTCGTATCCGAGGCGCGCATTCCGGCGCAGGGTCGAGAGTTCCGGGCCTTCGTCTACGAGTCCGTGCTGGACAACGAGCAGCACCTCGCACTCGTGATGGGGGAGGTGGCCGGCACCGAGGACGTGTTGGTGCGCGTGCACTCAGAATGCTTGACGGGCGACGTGTTCGGCTCTCTCCGCTGCGACTGCGGCCCGCAGCTCCAGGCGGCGCTCGACCTCATCGAAGAGGAGGGGCGGGGCGTCCTGATCTACCTGCGCGGCCACGAGGGGCGGGGCATCGGCCTCGGCCACAAGATCCGGGCCTACCAGCTGCAAGAGGAGGGGCACGACACCGTCGACGCCAACCTGCAGCAGGGACTGCCGGTCGACAGCCGCGAGTACGGCATCGGCGCCCAGATGCTGGTCGACCTCGGAGTGTCGACCATGCGGCTCATGACCAACAACCCGGTCAAGTACGGCGGCCTCGAGGGTTTCGGCCTCGACATCACCGAGCGCATCTCGCTGCAGACGTCGGCCAACCCGGAGAACATCGCCTACCTGCGCACCAAGCGCGAGCGGATGGGCCACCTGCTGCACGGCCTCGACGACGTCCTGTGACGTCCCGTCCTGCCTGATGGCTGGATCGGAGCTGAGCGCGCTGCCCGACGGCGCCCTCGATGCAGTGACCTCCCGGGTCGGCACGAGCCTGCGGGGGGAGCACAACGGCACCGGGCTGCGATTCGGGATCGCCTGTGCCTTCTTCAACGGCGGGATCACGCTCCGTTTGCTGAACGGTGCGCTCGAGGCCCTGAGCGAGATGGGAACCGACGGCGGCGACATCACCGTGGCCTGGGCGCCCGGCGCCTTCGAACTCCCCCTCGTCGCCCGGGCGTTCGCCCAGGCCGGCAAAATCGACGCCGTGCTGTGTTTCGGCGCGGTCATCCGGGGCGACACCGGGCACTACGACTTCGTGGCAGGGCAGTGCGCGTCGGGAATCCAACAGGTGCAGTTGGCGACTGGCGTCCCGGTCGTCTTCGGCGTCCTGACGACCGACACGCTCGCGCAGGCGCTCGAGCGCTCAGAACCGGACCGGACGAACAAGGGCCGCGAGGCGGCGCAGGCCGGTGTCGAAATGGTCCGTCTGCTCCGCTGTGCGCCGCTCTCGTAGGGCACCCCTCTCGGCGGATGGGTCGATGGCCATTCATCGAGTGTTCACGCGGGCGACACCGCGCTGACACCTCCACTCCCTAGGGTGGCTCGGACCCGCCGACCACGCCCACGCCGGCCGGCACCGGGAGGTCCGTATGGATGACACGCCAGCAACGGCGGACACTCCGGTCGATCCCGCGACCATCCGCTACCGCCCCGGGGTGCGTCGCGAGGGTGCCTTCGGCGTGCGCTACGCCACCATCCACGGTTACCGCCGCGTGCGTACGTCAAGGCGGGCGAGGGACCAGCGCTGCTGTTGATCCATGGCATCGGCGACAGTTCGGACACGTGGCGCCCGGTGATCGAGGAGCTGGCCGAGCGCCACACCGTGATCGCGCCGGACCTTCTCGGCCACGGGCGCTCGGAGAAGCCGCGGGCGGACTACACGATTGCCGGCTTCGCCAACGGCATGCGCGACCTCCTGAGCGTGCTCGAGATCGAGCGTGTCACCGTCGTGGGTCACTCGCTCGGCGGCGGGGTGGCGGCGCAGTTCGCCTACCAGTTCCCCGAACGCTGTGACCGCCTGGTCCTCGTGGGCAGTGGTGGCGTCGGCCGCACGGTGAGCCCGTTACTGCGCCTGGCCGCGATTCCCGGGATCGAGGTGTTGATGCCGCTGCTCGGTCTCGCGCCCGTCCGAGTCGCCGGTCGGCTCGGCGCAGAATTGCTGCGAGTGTTCGACACCGCGCTCGGGCGCGACGCGGACGAGCTCCTGGCCGTCTTCGAATCGCTCCCCGATACCGAAGCGCGCCGGCGCCATCTTGCGCACCCTGCGCTCGGGTGTGGACTGGCGGGGCCAGGTCATCACCATGCTCGACCGGGCCTACCTGGCCGAGGGCATGCCCACGCTGATCATCTGGGGCAGGCGGGATGCGATCATCCCGATCGGGCACGGGCGACTCGCCCAAATTGCGATGCCGGGGAGCCAGCTCGAGATCTTCGACGAGGCGGGCCACTTCCCCCATCACACGGACCCGGCTCGCTTCGCCAAGGTCGTGCAGGAGTTCGTCGTGGGGACGGCTCCGGCGCGCTTCGACAAGGAGGACTGGAGGCGACGGCTCCTGCGCGGCACCCGGCGCGTCGCGGTGACGGATCTGATGGAGGCGACGGAGCTGACCGAGACGGAGACGACGGCCGCGTCGGGGGAGCCGGCAGAGCTGACGCTGCTCGATCCGCCCTCGTCATCCGCACAGAGCGGCCACTGAGCGGCTCGGAACTCGTCCCGTCCGCCCCCATCCGCCCCATCCGCCCCCATCCGTCCCGATCGGGCCCCATCCGGCCAGGTCCAAGCGTCCCACTCTGCCGCGCCGGGCTCAGTACAAGATGAGCTGGGTGCAGCGATACGAGGCCATCAACTTCTCGGTCGTCTCGTTGGTCACCGTGGCGTCCCAGACCTGCGTCGTTCGGCCTGTGTGCAAGGGCCTGGCCGTCGCCATGACCTGGTCCCCCTCCCGCGCGCTCGAGATGAAGTTGGCCGAGCAGTCGACGGTGGTGAAGCTCTTGGCCCCCTCGGGCCAATGGTGGTTCACGCCGAAGGCGCAGAGGGCGTCGGCCAGCGTGAGCACGACGGGCGCCCAGAGAAAGCCGGTGCCGGCAATGAGTTCGTGCCGGACGGTGAGCCGGGCGATCGGATCACGCCGCGTGTCGGCGTCGGGGATGGTGATCCCGAGCAAGTTCAAGTAGTTGAAGACGTCGTACGGTGGCGGCACCGGCACAGCTTGCACCATCGCACGGCGAGCACCCGTGATTCCCGGGCGCACGACCCCCGGCGGCCCGTCTGCGAAGATCTACGCCCATGCTCCGCCTCGTTCTGCCCAAGGGCTCGCTCGAACGCGCCACCATGCAGCTGTTCGAGGACGCCGACCTCGCCGTCATCCGTGCCTCGGATGTGGCCTACCGCGCCACCATCGCCGACCCGCGCGTCAGCGAGGTGCGCATCCTCCGGCCCCAGGAGATCCCGGTGTACGTGGCTGACGGGCTCTTCGATCTCGGTATCACCGGACGCGACTGCATCGAAGAGCGGGGCAGCGACGTGGTGTCGCTCGGCGAGCTGGCTTACTCAAAGGCCACGGCCAACCCGGCCCGCATCGTCCTCGCGGTCGGGGCCGACTCCCCGGCGCGCAGCCTGGCCGACCTCGCCGCCCTCGTCGCCGACCGGCCGGGCCGCCTGCGCGTGAGTACCGAGTACCCCGAGCTGACCCGCAAGGCATTGGCCGCGCACGGCATCGAGGCCGACATCGCGCTCTCCTACGGCGCCACCGAGGCGAAAGTGCCCGACATCGCGGACGCCGTGGTCGACATGACCGAGACGGGCAGCGCCTTGCGTGCCGCCGGGCTCCGGGTGATCGAGACGCTCCTCGTCTCGCACACCGAGCTGATCGCCAACCCGGAGGCGGCGGCCGAGACCGACAAGCGCCACGCCATGGAACAGATCCTCACCCTTCTGCAAGGCACGCTCGAGGCGCGGGGCAAGGTGCTGGTGAAGCTCAACGTCTCGGCGGAGAACCTCGATGCGGTGCTGGACGTCTTGCCCTCCATGCGCGCCCCGACCATCTCGGAGCTCTCGGGCGGCGGTGCCTTCGCGCTCGAGGCGGTCGTCGCCAAGGCGGACATCAACATCCTCATTCCGGCTCTGCGCGACCACGGGGCCAGCGACATCTTGGAGCTCCCGCTGTCCAAGATCGTCCACTGACGTGGGCTGCCCCATCCCCTCCGCCGGACCGCACCACGGGCGCGTCGCCTCCTTCGACCAAGGCCGCGGCCTCGGGTCGGTGGCCGATGCCGAAGGCCCGAGCTACGGGTTCCACGCCACCGCGATCGCGGACGGGAGCCGGCGCATCGAGGTGGGCACTGCGGTGATGTTCACCGTGGCTCCGGGCCGACGCGGGCTCTACGAGGCGCGGTCGCTGGTGGCGCTGGACGTTCTCTCCGAACCCGTGCCCTCGGAATCCGGGGACTGAGGCTTCTCCCACCACCGCCCGGCGTAGCGTCGGGCGAAGACCTCGAGGGCCGACTCAACGCCGGCGCGGTCGCCGGTGGCCAAGAGGTCGAGCAGCAGGCCGCGCGTCACTGCGAGCCCGAGGCGGGCGTGGACCTTGGTCACCTCGGAGGGGACACCCACCGTGGCGGAGAGCGCGGCAGTCGCATCGAGCCAGCCCTCCAGGTCGTGCTTGAGCAACGGCAGCGTCGACTCGTCGCCTTGCAGCGCGCGTCCGTAGAGGGCGAAGAACAGCCGTTCGAAGTCGGCCAGCGCCGGGTCGGCGACGTAGGCCCACATCCCGCGGATCAATTCGTCGGTCGCACCGGCGGCGTCCTCGCCGATGGTGGCGAACCGGGCCTGGGTCCTCGCCTCCACCGCCCGCACGACCTCGAGCAGCAGGCCGTCCTTGGAGCCGAAGTGATAGAGCAGCATGCGGTGGCTCGTCCCGACCGCCTCCGCGATGCGGCGGAGGCTCTGGTCGGCCAGTCCGTCGGCCGCGAAGTGCTCGACCACCGCGTCGAGCAGACGGTCCCGCGACGACGGCGCCGGCAATTGTCCTGTCATGTACCAAATGGTACATTGGCCTCCGAGAGGGAGGACGCCATGGCGCAGCAGGTCATCGACCGGACGGCGACGACGACCGCGGCCCCCGCGGCCGTGTACGCACTCCTGGCCGATGGCTCCACCTGGCCGGAGTGGTCGCCCCTCGGCTCGTTCTCGCTCATCGAACCCGGAGACGGCACGCCCGAGGGCATCGGGGCGGTCCGCCTATTCACCACCGGCCGGATCAAGACCCGCGAGCGCGTCGTGGAGCGCAGGCCCGGCGAGGTCTTCTCGTACGTACTCGAAGCGGGCATGCCGCTGCGGGACTACCGCGCCGTCATCACGCTGACGCCCACCGGGAGCGGCACGGCGATCAACTGGCGTTCCACGTTCCGGGCCAAGATTCCCGGGAGCGGCTGGATCTACCGCCGCCAACTGGGCACGTTCATCGGGAACACCGTCGAAGGACTGGCCGCGGCGGCCGACCGCGCCCGCTCGGTCCTAGGACTGCCCCGGGTCGGCGGCGCCGTCGGCGCCGGAGCTCTCGGCGCCCTCGAGGCGCACGAAGGCCAGGCGGAGCTGGGAAAGCGACTCGTGCAGGGAAGGCTCGGCCTCGCCGAGGCGGCCGCGCAATCCGTCGAGCAGGTAGCCCAGGCCGTCGATGGCCAGCCGCGCCTGGAACAGCATCGGCGGCGAGTGCGAGAGGTAGATGGCGGCGAGCTCGAAGAGCCCGTAGCAGTGGTTGGCCACCACGACCTCGGCGGGGGTGTTGGCCAGCTGCGCTCGCATGGCCTCGACCTCTGCCTGCGCCTCTGCCTGCTCCCGCGCCTGCTCGTGCGACAGTTCCGTGACATCGGTGTCGCCGGGATGGGCGGGCGGCGGCGAGGCGGCGTCGGAGCCCTCTTCCTTGGGGAAATGCTCGCCTGACGGTGTCCAAAGACTGCTCATGCTGGTACTGTATGCATCTTGACTACATGGAAGCGGGGCCTCCACTGAGAGGCCTCCACCTGGCCACCGCCCCGGTCGCAGTGGGGAGCACCGTGCGCCAGGTCGATCGTCCTTCGGGCGTGGGCCCTGCCCGCAGGTCGGCCCCGCTCCACCGATTGGCTTGCGGAAGGACCGCTGGCCCGAGTGAGAGGTGTGATGACGCATCGTCGCTGAAACCACAACTGAGCACCGGATCAATGACCGAATTCGTGCCCGTGAAGTCCGGCTCGTGGACCCCGACGGTGTGCGGAATTAGGCATCAAGCCGCTCCCCGAGGCCCTGGCGATCGCCAAGGAACTCGATCTCGACCTGGTCGAAGTGGCCCCGATGGCCAATCCGCCCGTCTGCCGGATCATGGACTTCGGCAAGTTCAAGTTCGACGAAGCCCAACGGGCCAAGGAGAGCCGCCGGAAGGCGGTCCATGTCGGGATCAAGGAGATGAAGTATCGCCCCAAGATCGGGTCGGGGGACTTCGACACCAAGACCCGGCAGGTGGCCAAGTTCCTGAACGAAGGGCACAAGGTCAAGATCACGATCATGTTCCGAGGCCGTGAGGTGTACCACCCCGAGCACGGGAAGCGGATCCTGGACCGCATTGCCGAGCAGATGGAGGGCGTCGCCAAGGTCGAGGCCGAGCCCAAGCTCGATAACCGCAACATGATCATGGTGCTCGCCCCCGACAAGCGGGCCCGCCAGGCGGCCCAGTCGAGGGCGTCGAACAGCCAGCGCACCGACAAGGGCGGCCCCGGTCCCGACGCCGGGACAGCCACCAGCGCCGAGGCAGAGGCTGAGGGTTCGAAGGAACCGGCCGCTTCCCCGCCACTGGCGAACGGAAGTGCGCCGGCGGCCGGTGGGACCACTGGAGTCAGCGAAATCGCAGCATCAGCCGAAGAGGGATGACGCAATGCCGAAGATGAAGACGGACCGAGGCGCCGCCAAGCGCATCAAGGTGACCGCCAGCGGCCGGTTGCGCCGGCGCAAGGCCTTCCGGTCTCACCTGCTCGAGAAGAAGTCGAGCGAGCGCAAGCGCCGGCTGGGCCGCGAGACCGACATCTCCAAGGCGGACGAGCGGGCGACGCGCCGGATGCTCGGCATCTGAGCGCACGCTTTGCGCCACCGCACTGGCGCACCCATCCGACCCACCCAGAGAACTCGAAGAGAGGAGCACCCCGATGGCCAGAGTGAAGCGTGCCGTCCACGGTCGCAAGCACCACCGCGCCGTCCTGGAGCAGGCGAAGGGGTACTACGGCAACAAGAGTCGTTCCTACCGGGCCGCCAACGAGCAGCTCATGCACTCGATGCAGTACGCCTTCCGGGACCGCCGCGCCCGCAAAGGCGACTTCCGCAAGCTGTGGATCCAGCGCATCAACGCCGGCGCCCGCCAGCACGGCCTCAGCTACAGCCGGCTCGTCAACGGCCTGCACCTGGCGGGTGTGGAGGTCGACCGCAAGGTGCTGGCCGACCTGGCGGTCAGCGACCCGGAGGCGTTCGGCGCCCTGGTCGTGACGGCGCAGGCTGCGCTGGCGGACGCATCCGTGGCGGAGGTTGCTTCCTGACCCAGCGGCTGGCCTTCACGCACCGGCGGGTCCGCCGGCTGCGCGGGCTGCTGCAGAAGCGCTCGGCACGCTGGACCGAGCGCGCCTTCGTGGCGGAGGGGGCCGAGCTCATCCGCGGCGCGCTCGACGCGGGCCGTCCCGTCGAGTCCCTCTACGTGTCGCCCGCCGGCGCGGACGATCGCGCCACCCAGGAGGTCTGCCGCCGGGCCGGCCTCGTCGGGGCCCGGGTCTTCCCGCTGGCCGCCGGCGTCCTCGAACGCGTGGCCGACACGGTCACGCCCCAGCCGGTCCTCGCCGTGCTCCCCATGCTCGAGGAGCCACCGACGGAGGCGGACGTGTGGTCCGCCGCGCCGGGTTCGCTCGTCGTGGTCCTGGTCGACGTGCGCGATCCGGGGAACGCCGGCACCGCCCTGCGCGCCGCGGACGCCTCGGGGTCGGCGGCCGTGATCTACGCCGGCGACTCGGTGGACCCCTACAACCCCAAGACGGTGCGGGCCTCGGCCGGCTCGCTCTTCCGCGTCCCCCTGGCGGTGCGGCCCGACCCGCTCACCGTGGCCTCGGAGCTGGCTGCGGGGGGGTACCGGACGCTCGCCACCGTCGTCCGGGAGGGTCAGGACTATGCGGGACTCGACTGGTCGGTCCCCACCGCCATCTTCTTGGGCAATGAGTCCGCCGGGCTCGACCCCGCGCTGCGCGCCGAACTCTCGGGGTCGCTCGCCATCCCCATGGCGGGCCAGGCGGATTCGCTGAACGTGGGGGTGGCGTGTGCGGTGGTCTGCTTCGAGGCGTTCCGGCAGCGCCGGGGTGGCGGCGGTGGGGCACGTAGCATCTCGGACGCCGGAGAGGCGCACCATGGTGACTGACGACGTTGACCTCGATATCGACCGCATCGCCCGCGACGGCGAGCGCGCCATCGCGGGCGCGGCCTCGACCGATGCCCTGGCCCAAGTCGAGAACGAGTTCCTCGGCAAGCGCTCGCCGCTGACCCGGGCCCACCGCACCCTCGGCGGCCTCGACCCCGAGGCGCGCCGGGAGGCCGGCCGCCGGCTGAACGAGGTGCGCGACCAGTTGGAGTCCCGGCTGGCGTTGCGCCGGAGCGAACTGGCGGAGGCCGAGCGCGCCGAGGCGCTCCGGGCGGACCGGCTCGATCTGACCGAAGTCATCCCCGCCCAGGTGCTCTCGCCACCGGGACGGGGCCACCTGCACCTCGTGACCCAGGCCCGCGCCGAGCTCGAGGACCTGTTCGTGGGCATGGGCTTCACCGTCGCCGAGGGTCCCGAGGCGGAGACGGACTGGTACAACTTCGAGGCGCTGAACATCCCTCCGGCCCACCCCGCGCGCGGGATGTACGACACCATGTACCTCGATATCGGGGAGCCCGAGACGGTGCTGCTGCGCACCCACACGTCCCCCGTGCAGATCCACCTCATGGAGGAGGCCGTCCGCACGGGCACGCTGCCCATCCACGCCGTCATGCCGGGCAAGTGCTTCCGCCTGGACACCCCCGACGCCCGGCATCTCCCGGTGTTCAATCAGATCGAGGGATTGGTGGTCGATCGCGGCATCACCTTCGGCGACCTCGCCGGCACGATCCAGGTCTTCACCGAGGCCTACTTCGGCGCCGGCATGCAGTCACGCCTGCGGCCCGCCTACTTCCCGTTCACCGAGCCGTCGGCGGAGTTCGAGATCACGTGCACGCTCTGCCTGGGCGAGGGGTGTCGCACCTGCTCGCACACGGGGTGGATCGAGCTCGGCGGATGCGGGATGGTGGATCCCGCCGTCTTCGAGGCGGTGGGGATCGATGCGGACGAGTGGTCGGGCTTCGCCTTCGGCTTCGGGATCGACCGCCTGGCGCAGATGCGCCACGAGATCCCCGACATGCGCTCGTTCTTGGAGAACGACATCCGCTTCCTCTCGCAGTTCTGACCTCGCCCGCCAACGAGAAAGACATCCGTGCGCGCTCCGCTCAGCTGGCTCCGTGACTTCGCCCCCTTCCCCGACGACGTCGAGGCGCTGCGGGCTGCGCTCGACGACCTGGGACTCGTCGTCGAGGCGGTCGAACACATCGGCGAGGGGCTGGGCGACGTCGTGGTGAGCCGCGTTCTCGAGATCCGCCCCATTAAGGGCGCCGACAAGATCCGCCTGGTCGTGGTCGACGGCGGGGGGGAACCCCTCGAGATCGTGTGCGGGGCGGACAATTTCGCGGTGGGGGACCGGGTCCCGCTCGCCCCGGTCGGCACCATCCTGCCCAAAGGCGTGGAGATCGAGGCGCGCAGGCTCCGCGGCGTCGAGTCGAAAGGGATGCTCTGCTCGGGCGAGGAGCTCGGGCTCTCCGACGACGGCGCGGGACTGCTCGTCCTCGGCGACGAGGCGCCCGGGGACCCGGGCACGCCGATCATGGAGGCGCTCGGCCTCCAGCCCGACATCGTCTTCGACATCACCGTCGAGGGGAATCGTCCCGACGCGTGGTCCATCGCTGGGATCGCACGTGACCTGGCGGGTCGCCTCGGGCTTCCCTTCTCGGCACCCGAGCCACCCGAGCCGCCTCCCAGCGGGTGGCCCGTCGAAGGGGCGGCCACTGCGTCGGTCGAGGCGCTCGACCTGTGTCCTCGTCTCACCGTGACGGTGCTCGACCATGTCACGGTGGGCCCGTCACCCCGCTGGGTCGCCCAACGACTGCTGCTGGCCGGCATGCGCCCCATCAACAACGTCGTGGACGCCTCCAACTACGTCATGCTCGAGCTCGGCCAGCCGACCCACCCGTACGACCTCGCGTTGCTGCCCGGCCGCGGGCTGAGCGTCCGCCGGGCGCGGTCCGGTGAGGTGGTCGTGACGCTCGACGGGGTGGCACGCACGGTGGGGGTGCGCGGGCGGAGCCTGGGCGACACCGGCGAGGATTGTCTTATCTGCGACGCCGAGGGGACGCCGGTGGGCATCGGCGGGATCATGGGCGGTGCCTCGTCGGAGATCGCAGCGACGACGACCGAGGTCCTGCTCGAGGCGGCGTACTTCACGCCCATGGCGATCGCCCGTACGTCCAAGCGCCTCGGCCTGCGCACCGAGGCGTCGGCGCGCTTCGAGCGCGGCGTCGATCCTTGGGGGATCGAGCCATCGGTGCGGCGCTTCTGCGAATTGCTGGCCGAGAGCAGTCCGGGCCTGCGCGTCGCCGACGGCATGCTCGATGTGCGTGGTGCGGTGCCGGAGCCCTTCGTCGTCTCGGTGCCCATCGCCCGCGTGCACCGACAGATCGGTGTCGAGCTCGGGCGCGAGGAGATCGCGCGGTTGATCGGGCCGATCGGCTTCACGGTTCTGGAGCAGGCGAGAGACGACGGACTGATCACCGTCGTCGTACCGACGAACCGGCCCGACGTGCGGCCGGAGCCCTACGGGGTGGACGACGTGATCGAGGAGATCGCTCGGACGTTCGGGTACTCCCACGTGCCGCGTCACGTCCCGACGTGGCCCCAGCCGGGCCGGCTGACGTCGCTACAACTGTCCCGGCGCTCCGTCAAGGACATCTTCGTGGGACAGGGCGCATCGGAGGGATGGACGGACACGTTCGTGTCCGCGGCGGCGCACGCGGACGTGGGCCTCCGCGGTCCGGCGGTCCGAGTGGGCAACCCCCTCGACGCGGAGAAGCCGTTCCTGCGGCGCTCGCTCATGCCGGGTCTTCTCGGCGCGCTGTCCTACAATGCCGGCCGCCGCCAGCCCGACATCCGGCTGTTCGAGGTGGGCGTCGTGTTCTCACACCCCGATGAGGGTGCCCCCCGGATCGTGGAACGCAGCGGTGCCGGCGGGACTGAGACCGCCGTGCTGCCCGGCGAGCGAGAGATGCTGTCGGCCGTCTTCGCGCGGGACGACGACGACGCCCGCGACGCCGTGGCGTCGTGGTACGTCCTCGCCGACGCCCTCCACCTCACCGGCGTGCGGCTGGTGAGGCCCGGCGACGACGGGATGGCGCCGATCCCCGGCCTCCACCCAACGCGCTCGGCCCATCTCGTGGCCCACGGCGGCGCCGGTGCAACGCCCTTCGGTTCCGTCGGCGAGATCGACCCCGCGGTGGCGGAGAGGTTCGGTCTCACCCGGCCGCTTGGCGCGGCGACATCGGGACGGAGGATCGGCTGGCTCGAGGTCGACCTGGGCCTGCTCTTCGACGAGGAGCGCGTGCCGCGCCGGGTCACGGTGGGCGGCGCGGTCAGCCGCTTCCCGTCGTCGGACATCGACCTTGCCTTCGTGGTGCAGGACCGCCACCCGGCCGACGTCGTCGCCGAGGCGTTGCGTGCCGCCGGGGGCGACCTGCTCGAGTCGGTGGTCCTCTTCGACGTCTACCGGGGGCCCGCGATCGAGGAGGGGGCCCGCAGCCTGGCCTACCGGCTGCGTTTCTGCTCGCCCGAGCGCACGTTGACCGATGAGGAGGTCGGGGTCCTGCGCGCTCGCTGCATCGAGGCCGTCGAGACGCGGTTCGGGGCGGTGCTGCGCTGAGCTGAGCTGCGCTGAGCTGAGGCGGGCCGAGCAGAGGGGGACATGCCTCACGATCGGCGGCGCCGTGGCCGTGGCAAGGTGGACCGGTGGAGGTCAGCCGGGTCAACCCCAATGACGACCCCGCTCTCGCCGAGTGGGCCGCCGTCCTCCGGGCCAGCGACAAGGAATTGTGGCCCGACCTGCAGGGGTACACGCTGACGGACATCCGCGCCTTCGCCCGCTGCCGCGGCACGTCCCGCCGGTTCGACCTCCTGGCCGCCAGGGAAGCGGGTGGCCCGATCCTGGGCGTTGCCATGATGGACCTCCCGCTGCGCGACAACCTGCACAGCACGGAGATCACCGTCGCCGTCCACCCGGACCGGCGCCGCCGGGGAGTCGGCACCGCCCTCGTCGAACGGATGAGTGAGTGGGCGGCCGCCGACGGCCGGCGCGTCCTGAACGCGATCGTGGACGTGCCCGTCGCCCGAGCCGCCGATCACGCGTCGGTGCACTTCGCACCCCGGGTGGGATTCGAGGCCACGTTGGCGGGGAACACCCGCCACCTGGACGTGCCCGTCGACAAGGTGCGCCTCAACGAGTTGCACGAGATCGTGGCCGGCGCCCGAGACGCCACGACGTACCGGGCCTTCAGTTTCGTGACCCCGTGGCCCGCCGAAATGCTCGATGATCACTGCGAGCTCCTGCGTCGCATGTCGACCGACGAGCCGGCGGGCGACGGGGACAAAGAGCAGGAGGTGTGGGACGAAGAGCGTCTCCACGAGGACCGTGAGCTCCTCGCCGCGCGCAACGTGTGGAAGCTCACCGCGGTCGCCCAGCACATCCCGTCGGGGCGGCTCGTCGCCCTCACCGAGCTCCTCCTGACGCAGGAGACCCCGGATCAGGCCTGGCAGCTCATCACGATCGTGCACCCCGAACATCGCGGGCATCGCCTCGGCCTGGCCGTCAAGCTCGCCAACCTCGAGCTCCTGACCGAGCACGCGCCCTCCGTCCGGCTGATCAACACCGGCAACGCAGCGACGAACGCCCCCATGATCGCGGTCAACGAAATGCTCGACTTTGCGGTGGCGGGGGCGGGGATGTTCTGGCAGAAGCGTCTCTGAGCGTGGCGGCGGCAACCGCCGACACGACCTCCCAGCCGAACCCTCGTTGTTCCCATAATTATGCAGATGTGTGTATACTCATGCGATGAAGGTCGGGATCGTGGGTGCCTCGGGGTACACCGGGGCGGAGCTGCTTCGACTCCTCGCGGGGCATCCCTCCCTCGAGGTCGCGGTGGCGACGGCGCATTCGCGCGCCGGGGAGGCGGTCGGGGCGCACACACCTTCCCTGGCGGCGGCCTACCCGGGACTGGTCTACGACGACAACGACCCCACCCGCCTGGACGGCCTCGACCTGGTGTTCTGCGCCCTGCCGCACGGGGAGTCCCAGCTGGTGGTGCCCGCGCTGCGGGAACGGGTCGGTGTGGTCGTCGACCTGGCGGCCGACTTCCGCCTGCGCGATGCGTCGCTGTACCCGCGTGGTACGGCGCGGCGCATGGCGCGCCCGCGCTGCTCCGCGAGGCCGTCTACGGGCTGCCCGAGCTGTTCCGCGACGACCTGGCCGGCGCCACGCTCGTCGCCGCCGCGGGTTGCTACCCGACGGCGGCCGGCCTGGCGCTGGCTCCGCTGGTGCGCCGCGGCCTCGTGGGGCCGACGGGGATCGTCGTCGACGCCGCGTCGGGCGTCTCGGGTGCCGGCCGCGGCCCGAAGGAGTCGCTGCACTTCGGGACGGTCGACGAGGACTTCACCGCCTACGGGTTGCTGACCCATCGGCACACGCCCGAGATCGAGCAGATCCTCGAGTCCCAGGTGCTGTTCACCCCGCACCTGGCCCCCATGGTGCGGGGCATCCTGGCCACCTGTTACGGCCGCCCCGTCGCGGGAGGCCCCACGCCCTCGACAGAGGCGGTCATGGACGCCCTCCATGAGGCCTACGACGACGAGCCGTTCGTCGTCGTCACCGTCGGAACCTCCGTCGACCAAGGCGACGGCCGGGTCGAACGTGGCGCATGTGACGGCACGGGTCGACCCCCGCACCGGGTGGATCGTCTCTCTCTGCGCCCTCGACAACCTGGTCAAGGGGGCCTCGGGCCAGGCCATCCAGTGCGCCAACGCGGCCCTGGGGTGGCCCGAGACCACGGGCTTGCCCGTCGCCGGGATGTTCCCGTGAGCGTCACTGCGCCAAAGGGTTTCGTCGCCACCGGTGGCGCGGCCGGGATCAAGGCGGCCTACGCGCACGACGTCGCGATCGTGGCCACCGCCGACGGGCGTGCGGTCGTGGCGGCCGGGGTCTTCACGAGCAACCTCGCCGCAGCGGCGCCGGTCCAGGTGAGCCGGGACCACCTGGCGGCCACCGGAGGACGGGCGGCCGGTGTGATCCTGACGTCGGGCAACGCCAACGCGGCCACGGGCGCGGCGGGACGCGTGGCGGCGGAACGTCTCTGCGCCGCCATGGCGGGCGACATCGGCTCGACCGCCGAGGAAGTGCTCGTCTGCCAGACAGGTCTCATCGGCATTCCGTTCCCCATCGAAACGGTCATCCCGGAGATTGCGCCGATCGTGATGGCGCGCACCGAAGGACCGGAGGCGGGAACAAAGGCGGCCCGCGCCATCATGACGACCGACACGGTGGCCAAGGAAGTGGTCGTGACGGGTGACGGCTTCACGGTCGGGGGCATGGCCAAGGGTGCCGCCATGCTCGCCCCGAACATGGCCACGATGCTCGCCGTGTGCACGACGGACGCCGCCGTCGACGCCCCGACCCTGCACAAGGCCCTCCAGGAGGCGGTGGCGGCATCGTTCAACGCGATCACCGTCGACGGGTGTACCTCGACCAACGACACCGTGCTTGTCCTGGCGAGTGGGCGCGGGTCCAGCCCCTCGCCCGCCGCGCTCACCGCCGCGCTCACCGCGGCCTGCCGCTCGCTCGCCGAACAGATGGTCGACGACGCCGAGGGCTCCACCAAGGTGGCCCACGTGCTCGTGCGCGGGGCGCCGAGCGACGAGGCGGCACACGCCGCGGCGCGCAAGGTGGCGGACTCCATGCTCGTGCAGTGCTCGCTGTTCGGCGAGGACCCGTACTGGGGGCGCATCATCTCGGAGCTCGGCTCGGCCGGCACGCCCTTCGACCTCGACCGGGTGTCCGTGGCGTACGGGGGCACCGTGGTGTGTGCCGCCGGTGTGGCCGTGCCGCATGACGAGGCGGCGGTGGCTGCCCACATGGCGGGGCACCACATCGAGATCGACTGCGACCTCGGTCTCGGCTCGGGACAGGCGGTCGTGCTCGGGACGGACCTGGGGTACGGCTACATCGATGAGAACAGGACGACGTCGTGACGGCACCCGGCGCGTTGCCGGCGCCACCCAAGATCACCCGGGCGATGAAGGCGGCCGCGGCGAAGACGGCGTCGGTCTTGGTGGAGGCGCTGCCCTACATCCAGAGCTTCCGGGGCAAAGTTGTCGTGGTGAAATACGGCGGCAATGCGCTGCACGCGCCGGATGAAGCAGCGGCGCTCGCGTCGTTCGCCGAGGACGTGGTCCTCATGCGCGCGGTCGGCATGCTGCCCGTCGTCGTGCACGGCGGCGGCCCCCAGATCGGTGAGCTGATGGCGCGGCTCGGCATGCAGACCGAGTTCCGCCACGGGTTGCGCGTGACCGATGCCGACACACTCGACATCGCGCGGATGGTGCTCGTGGGAAAGGTCAACCGCGACATCGTCTCGGCCATCAACGTGCATGGGCCCCTCGCAGTCGGCATGTCGGGGGAGGACGCCAATCTCATCACGGCGTCCCAGACCCATGAGGACCTCGGATTCGTCGGCAACGTCTCGGTGGTCGATCCCACCATGCTGCAGCGCCTGGTGGCCGAGGACCTCATCCCCGTGGTGGCCACGATCGCGGCAGACGAATCGGGCCAGGCCTACAACATCAACGCCGACACCGTCGCCGGCGCGTTGGCCGCGGCGCTGCAGGCGGAGAAGCTCGTGTTCTTGACCGACATCGAGGGGTTGCGCGTCGTGGCGGACGATCCGGCCACGGTCATCCACCAGGCCTCCCTCGACGTGATCGATGAGATCATCCGCAGTGGGGGAGTGCAGGGGGGCATGATGCCCAAGGTCGAAGCCTGCGCGCGCGCCGTGCGGGCCGGCGTGAGCCGGGCCCACATCCTCGACGGCCGCGTCCCCCACGCCCTCCTTCTGGAGCTTTTCACCGACGCCGGGGTCGGCACCATGGTGCTCCCGTGACCGACCGCCCGCCGCTGCCCGCGCAGCCGCCGACGTCGGTGCCGGCCGGCCCGCGAGAGCCCGATCGCGCTGCGCTCATGCGCACGTACGCGGAGCCGCCGGCCACGTTCGTGCGGGGCCAGGGCACGCTGCTCTTCGACGCCGACGGCAACGAGTACCTCGACTTCATCACCGGGCTGGCCGTGGTGTCGCTCGGCCACGCCCATCCCGTCGTGGCCGACGCCGTGGCCGAGCAGGCACGGACGCTGAGCCACGTCTCGAACCTCTACGGGAACACGCTGGCGCCCGAGGTGGCCCGCACCATCGACCGGTTGATCAACGGCGGCACCGGCCAGGCCGGCGGACAGGTCTTCTTTGCGAACTCGGGGGCGGAGGCGAACGAGTGCGCGCTGAAACTGGCCCGGCGCTGGGCCGGTGGCGGCCGTCATGTGGTGATCAGCGCCGACAACGCGTTCCACGGTCGGACGCTGGCCACGCTGACGGCGACGGGCCAACCCGAGAAGCAGGCGCCCTTCCTCCCCCTGCCCGAGGGATTCGTGCACGTGCCCTACGACGACGTCGCCGCACTCGACAAGGCGCTCGACCCCGACGCCGTGGCCGCCGTCCTGCTCGAGCCGCTCCAAGGCGAGGGCGGCGTCGTGGTGCCCAGCTCGGATTACCTGGGCGCCGTGCGCTCGCTGTGCACCGAGCGCAACGCGCTCCTCATGCTCGACGAGGTCCAGACGGGGCTGGGCCGGACGGGCCACTGGTTCGCGTTCCAGGCCCAGGGGTTGGAGCCCGACGTCGTCACCATGGCCAAGGCGCTTGGCAACGGCATGCCGGTCGGCGCCTGTTGGGCCCGGGCGGAGGTGGCCGCCGCGTTCGGCCCAGGCGACCACGGCTCGACCTTTGGCGGCCAGCCCCTCGCGTTGGCCGCGGTGAAGGCGACGCTCGCCGTCATGGAGTCAGAGGACGTCTGTCACCGCGCCCGTGCCGCTGGCGCCCGGTTGACGGCAGGGTTGGAAGCGCTGCCGGGCGTCATCGGGGTACGCGGCGCGGGTCTGTTGCTCGCCGCGCAGCTCGCGGCGCCGGTCGCCAAGGAGGCCGCCGCCGCCGCGCTCGAGCGGGGTCTCCTCGTCAACGCCGTTCGACCCGACGCCATCCGGGTGGCGCCGCCGCTGCTCGTGCACGACGACGAGATCGACGCGTCGCTCCGCATCCTCGCCGGCGTCATGGCCGACGTCCTTGCCGGAGCGTCCGGCGGAGACGACTGAGGCGCACAGGGAACCGGACGCATGCCCAACTTCTTCGATATCGACGACCTCGCCCCGGCGGACTGGGAGCGGGTCCTCGCGCTGCGCTCGAGACGCCGCCGCCGCAAACACTGGCGGGGCAGGGCGCCGCCCTCGTCTTCGAGAAGCCGTCGGCGCGCACGCGCAACTCGACCGAGATGGCCGTCGTCGACCTCGGCGGCCACCCCGTGTACATCCAGGGCGCCGAAGTTGGATTGGACGAGCGCGAGACCGCGGAGGACGTCGCTCGCACCTTGGCCTGTTACCACCGTGTGCTGTGCGCCCGGGTCTTCGACCACGCCGTACTCAAGCGGATGGCCGGCGCGCTCGAGCGCAGCGGCTTCACCGTCCCCGTGGTGAACCTGCTCTCCGACGCGGCCCACCCGTGCCAGGCGGTGGCGGACGTGCTCACCATGCGCGAGGCGCTGGGCCCGCTCGCAGGCCGCGTCTTTACCTACGTGGGTGACGCCAACAACGTCGCACGCTCCCTCGTGAAGGCAGGACTGCTTGAGAGCATGGAAGTGCGCATCGCGTCGCCGGCGGGCTACACGTTCTCTGGTGAGGAAGTGGCCGCCCTGCAGGCCTACGCCGGCCGGGTCAGTCGCGGTGGCACGCTGCAGGTGACCGATGACCCGCGCCAAGCCGCCAAGGGCGCCGCGGTGCTCTACACCGACGTGTGGACCAGCATGGGGCAAGAGGAGGAGCGGGCGACCCGCCTGGCCGCGTTCGCAGGCTTCACTCTCGACGACGACCTGCTCGACCTCGCCGCTGCGGACGCTGTCGTGCTGCACTGCCTGCCGGCGCACCGGGGCGAGGAGATCACCGAGAGCGTCTTGGAGGGCCCGCGCGCCCTCGTCTGGCGCCAGGCGGCCCACCGCCGCACGGCCATGCGCGGGATCCTGGCCTGGGCCGTGGAGCGACCGTCGTGAGCGGGTACGCGCCCGGGCGCCTGACCAAGAACCAGCGCCAGCACCGCATCACCAAGCTGCTGGAATCCCAACCGGTGACGAGCCAGGCGCAGCTGGTGGCCCTCCTCGCCGAGCAGGGGGTCGACGCCACGCAGACCACGGTGTCGCGCGACCTCGACGACCTAGGAGCGGTCAAGGTCCGCCTGCCGGGGGGCGACACCGCCTACGCCCTGCCCGAGCTGCCCACACACCAGATCGCGCCCGAGGACCACCTGCGGCGCGTGCTCGGTGAGTGGGTCGTCGAAGTGGCGTACTCGGGAAATCTTGTGGTGTTGCGCACGCCACCGGGGTCGGCCCACGTGGTCGGTTCCGCTCTCGACCGCAGCGGGATGGACGGGCTGGTGGGCACCGTCGCCGGAGACGACACGGTGCTGGTCGTGATCGACGATGTCATCGGTGGGGGTGCCATGGCGGACCGCCTGCGCGACGTCGCCGGCATTGCTGCCGCCAGCAAAGTGGCATTGAATGGGAAGGAAGAGGACGAGCATGCCTGATCGGGTAGTACTGGCCTACAGCGGCGGACTCGATACGTCGGTCGCCGTGCGATGGCTCATTGAGAACGAGGGCGTCGAAGTCGTGGCGGTGGCGGTCAACGTCGGGCAGGCGTCCGATCGCGGCGGCGAGGACTGGGATGCGATCCGGGCGCGGGCGCTGGCGGCCGGGGCGGTCGAAGCCGTCGTCGTCGACGCACGCGACGAGATGGCCGAGCAGTTCTGCCTGCCGGCGCTCCAGGCCAACGCCCGCTACGAGGGGAAGTACCCGCTGGTGTCCGCGTTGTTGTGCCCGGTGATCGTCCGCCACCTCGTCGTGGCGGCGCGGCAACACGGGGCCACGGCGGTCGCCCACGGGTGCACGGGCAAGGGCAACGACCAGGTGCGCTTCGAGGTCGGCGTGCGCGCCCTGGCGCCCGATTTGGGCATCTTCGCCCCCGCCCGGGTGTGGGGCCTGAGCCGGGAGGACTGTGTGGAACTGGCGGCGAAGTGGGAGATCCCCATCACCGTCACCAAGGACAAGCTGTACTCCATCGACGACAACTTGTGGGGCAAGGCCATCGAGTGCGGTGCCATCGAGGATCCCTGGGCGCCGGCGCCCGACGACGTGTACACGCTGACGCGGGTGACCGAGACCGAGCCCGTCGAGGTCATCGTGGGTTTTGAAGCGGGGAGCCCCGTCGCTCTTGACGGCACGTCGCTGAGCCCGTACGACCTGATCAGCCGCCTCAGTGCGGTGGCGGGGAGCCGCGGCTTCGGGCGCCTCGACATGGTGGAGAACCGGCGTGTCGGCATTAAGAGCCGGGAGGTCTACGAGTGCCCGGGTGCGCTGTCGCTCATTGTGGCCCATGCGGACCTCGAGGACCTGACGCTCGAGCGCGACCTCCATCACGAGAAGGCGCGCCTCGAGCCGCGCTGGTCCGAACTCGTCTACGACGGGCTGTGGTACTCGCCGTTGCGGTCGGCGCTCCAGGCCTTCATCACCGAGAGCCAGCGTCACGTGACGGGGGAGGTGCGGCTGCGCTTTGATGCGCCCGGCACCTGCACCGTGGTGGGCCGGCGGAGCCCGGTCGCGCTCGACGACCACGGGCTGGCGACGTACGACGCGTCGGACACCTTCCGGCACGCCGACGCCGAGGGGTTCGTCCGCCTGTGGGGGCTCGGCGTGGCCACGTGGTCGGCCCGGCAGGGTCCGGGTGCCGAGGCAGACGCGGGCGGAGCAGACAGAGCAGACACAGGAGGGCGCGGATCATGACGCTGTGGGAGGGTCGCATCTCGACGGGCATGGCGGACGCGGTGGCCGAGTTCACCGTGAGCCTGGGCTTCGATCGCGTCCTGGCGAGTGACGACCTCGCCGGTTCGCGCGCCCACGTCAAGGGTCTGGGCAAGGCCGGGATCCTGACGGATAACGAGGTCGTCGCGCTGATTGATGCGCTCGACATGGTCGAGGAGGAATTCGAGACCGAGATATTCCAATTCGCACTGGGCGACGAGGACGTGCACACCGCCATCGAGCGGCGGGTCACCGAGCTGATTGGCGACGTCGGGGCCAAGATCCATACGGGGCGCAGCCGCAACGACCAGGTCGCCACCGCCCTGCGCCTGTGGTGCCGCCGCTCGCTCGTCGGCGTGGCCGAGGAGATCATGGCGCTGCAGGACGCACTGGCCCAGCGCGCGGCGAGGCGGCCGACGTCTACCTTCCTGGATACACCCACATGCAGCGGGCCCAACCGGTGCTCCTGGCCCACCACCTCCTGGCCCACGGGTGGGCCCTGGCCCGCGACGTCGACCGGCTTCTCACGACCGTCGACCGCCTCAACACGTCGCCGCTCGGGGCGGGTGCGCTGGCCGGCTCGTCGCTGCCGCTGGACCCCGACTATGTCGCCGCCGAGCTCGGTTTCCACGGTCGCTTTGAGAACTCCCTCGATGCGGTGTCCGACCGCGACTTCGTGGCCGAGGCCTTGTTCGACCTGGCCCTCCTCGGGGTGCACCTCTCGCGGATGGGAGAGGAGATCGTGCTGTGGTCGACGGAGGAGTTCGGGTTCTGCGCGCTCGACGACGTGTACGCCACCGGCAGCTCGATGCTGCCCCAGAAGAAGAACCCCGATGTGGCCGAGCTCGCCCGGGCCAAATCGGGCCGTCTGATCGGCCACCTCACCGCGGTGTTGGTGACGCTGAAGGGTCTCCCGCTGGCCTACAACCGCGACCTCCAAGAGGACAAGGAGCCGCTCTTCGACGCCGTGACGCAGGTGTCGCGCGGCGCTGATCGCGCTGCGCGGCGTGTACGAGACGGCCTCGTGGAACGAGAGCCGCATGCAGGCGGCAGCGGACGGACCCGCGGCATCGGCCATCGACCTGGCCGAGCTGCTCGTCGAGCAGGGCATGCCATTCCGCCAGGCGCACGCGCTCGTCGGAGGGCTGGTCCGCGAATCGCTCGAGCGCCACGTGCCGTTGGCTGAGCTCGTGGCTGCGCACCCGGATCTGGGTGAAGCCGCCGTGGAACTCCTTGAGCCCGGTGTGGCGGTGACACGCCGGCGGACCCCGGGAGGGGCGGGCCCGGGCCCGGTCGCCGAGCAGGGGGAGCGCTTCGTCCGCCGACGCGAGGTTGACCGTACGCGGCTGGCGCAATGGCGCCCGTTGGGGTCCTCGTAGTCCACCTCGTGGCCACGGCCCGAGCTGTCTGACCACCCGCGTGGGTCCCTCCGGTACCACCCGCGTGGGTCCCTCCGGTACCACCCTCGTGGGGGAGGGCGGGCCCCCACTCTCGGTGCCACCCCAGGTGGCAGGGTTGGCCGCCACGCGGCGAACCCCCCGTGTCGGGTAACGCACAGGTGAACGCAACATAAAGATTCGCGCAAATGGTTGTATCGCCCGCCCGACTGTGTGCACCCTGTAGGCGAAGCCGAATCGACGACGAGCCTCGGTGGGACCCGATTCGACGATTGTGTTGGACGACGATCGTCAGGGTACGAGGGAACACGGCACGATGCGACCTTTGGGCCGCCGATTCGAGTCCGACAGAACGTGCACGAGGTGGAGGCGCACATGGAGCGAATGACCGGCATCGACCCGATGTTCATCTACTCCGACACTCCGGAGACCCCGATGGAGATTGCGTACGCCTGCGTCTTCGACCCGGCGACGGCCGACGGTGGCTACACCTTCCAGCGGGTCGCCGACCTGCTCGAGGCGAGAGTTCCTGGCTTGCCACCATTCCGGCGCCGGCTTATGGCCGTGCCACTGGGTCTCGACCACCCGCGCTGGGTGGACGACCCCGACTTCGACCTGGCGAACCACCTGTATCGGACCGCCCTCCCGGCCCCCGGCGGCGAGAACGAGTTCAACGCGAAGGTCGCCGAGGTGATGGGACGACCCCTCATTCCCGCGCAGCCCCCCTGGGAGATGCACATTGTCGAGGGGTTGGCGGGCGGCAAAGTCGGGCTGATCGCCAAGGTGCACCACGCCGTCGTCGACGGTGTGGCCGGTGCCCAGATGCTGGCCCATCTGTTGGACGTCACGCCCGAGGGCCGCGCCCTGAACGAAGCCGTGCGCGCCCTGGGTCCCCGCGCACCTGCCCACCCCGATGCAGTTGATGACCGACGCGCTGCCCAGCTTCATCAGGAGCCCGTTGCGCGCGTTGTGTGCCGGTGCGCGAGGTCGGCCATACCGCGGTCCGGATGGCGCGCTGCATGGTCGGGGACCACCTCGGCCCGCTGTCGATTCCGCTGGGCGCGCCCGACACCTTCGAGTCGCCCGTCGGGCCCCGGCGAGCGGTTTCCTTCGCCGAACTCGACATGGGGCAGGTACGAGTGCTGAAGGAGCGTTTCGGGTCGACCGTCAACGACGTGGTGCTGGCGGTCTGCTCGGGTGCGCTCCGCACGCATCTCGAGGCGCACGAACAAGACTTCGAGAGTCCGCTCGTGGCGGTGGTCCCCGTGTCGGTGCGCAACGATGAAGACGCGCTGGGCAATCAACTCTCTGCGATGTTCGTCACGCTCTCGAACGATTGCCAGACGCCCCTCGAGCGCCTCCGGACGGTGAGTTCAGCCAGCGCGTCGTGCAAGGGTCAGGAGCGCGCGGTGGGATACGGCCCCATGGCGTCGCTCCTGGCCGACGCCGTCCCACCGGCACTGGCGAAGCCGGTGATCCAGTTCGGCGTGCGCTCGGGCGCGCTGCGCAAGCTTCGGCCCGGCAACCTCATGATCTCGAACGTCCCCGGTCCGACCTTCCCGCTCTACTTCGCGGGCATGCAGCTGCGTGCGGTGTACCCGCTCGGCCCCGTCGTCGACGGAGTGGCGTTGAATGTGACCGTGCAGTCGTACCGCGACTCGCTCTACGTCGGGCTCAACGTGTGCGCAGCGACCGTGCCGGACCTGCCGGGCCTGGCCCGGGCGATGGTCGACGAGCTGAACCTGTTGCGCCGGATGGCGGCCGGGGCGGGGGAGCGCCGGAGCACGGCGGGGTCGCGTCACCGGCGCACCGGCGCGGGGCCCCTGCCAGCGGCCACGCACGCCGCCCATCCCTGGGCGGTGGCCACCGGTACGGCCGCTGGGCCGACTCCCTGAGCCAGGCGCTCGGGCTCCAAAGGGGGCTCGGGCCGGGTGGGGGCCCGCCGGGAGACGGGGCGGGTGGCGCAGGGCGCTCCGGTGCGCCAGGGTGACCCGATGCAGCGGTCGGACCTGGAGCGTGATCCGCTCAGCGTCGCGCCCTGGCTGCTCAACAAGGTGCTCGTGCACGGTGAGCGGTCCGGACGAATCGTCGAGGTCGAGGCCTATCACGGAGCCAACGACGCGGCGTCCCATGCCTACCGGGGTCTGACGCCGCGCACCGCGGTCATGTTCGGGCCGCCAGGGTTCCTCTACGTGTACTTCACCTACGGCATGCACTGGTGCGCCAATGTGGTGTGCGGGCCCGACGGCGAGGCGGCGGCCGTCCTGATCAGGGCGCTGGCGCCGCTGTCCGGGCTCGCAGCGATGCAAGCGGCCCGACCCGCGGCCCGGCTGGAGCGGGATCTGTGCAACGGTCCGGCCAAGCTCTGCCAGGCACTCGGGATCACCGGGGCGGAGAACGGGATCGACCTTTTGAGCCCCTGCGCCCGTCCGGGCGCTGGCACGAGGTCGCGGCCAGCCCCCGAACAGGGTGCGGTGCGACTCGTGGACGACGGGACACCGCCTCCCCGGCGTCCGGACCGCGGGACGCGGGTCGGCATCAAGGAGGCGACGGAGCAGCCTTGGCGGTTCTGGGTGCCGGGCAGTCCGTACGTCTCCCGGCGCTGACTCGAGGTACGCCCGCAGCGGGTGGGACCTGACCTGGGAAGACATCCTGCACAGGGGTGTCACCCCCCTGTCACAACCGTGCAACAACCGCGGTACATGATGCTGTCATCAGTTTCGGTGACACGCGGAGATCGAGGAGATCAACAGGCGGCGCACGTCCTTCAGGCGATCTCGTTGGCGACAGCGAGGGACGGAAAGCCCGTTGAGCTTCGAGCACCAGGTGGCATGCGGAGGGCCGGGTGGCTCACCGCATGCCACCCACTGGTGCGGCGTGACACCCCGCCGCCCCTAGGGAACGGACCGCTCAGCGAGGCATCCGCGGCGGTCAGCGAATCTCCCGCTACGATTCATGTGAGCAGCCGCCGAGGGCTCTGGCCTGGCGGAATTTGTCGCGTCGAGCGCGTTGACGCCCGGACACACGGCTGCTAAGGTGACACACCCGTCGGAACGGCCTCCCCTGGCCCTCCGACAAACCGAAGGAGACTTTCCGGCGTAGCAATTTGTCCGGAACAGTCCTTTGGGACACCCGGCACCAACACCGGCAGGATAGGTGTGTGCCCGGTCGCTCCTTGAAAACGGAATAGTGAGAGCCAAAAGCCAGTGCGGGCAATTCATCCGTGACTCTGTAACGGATGGGTTGTACGTCAATTAAGTATTACGCAGGCCGACGAGCCCTACGGGGCGCGAAAGGCCTGTGGTTACCATGGTTTGAGTCAAACATGGTGACTCTCTGATTCTTGGCCGTTCGAGCATCCTTTTGGAAGTCCGGTCGGTCATGAGTCTCGATGGAGAGTTTGATCCTGGCTCAGGATGAACGCTGGCGGCGTGCCTAACACATGCAAGTCGAACGCGCTCCATTCGGTAGCAATACCGATGAAGAGCGAGTGGCGAACGGGTGAGTAACACATGAGCAACCTGCCCCGAAGACTGGGACAACACCGGGAAACCGGTGCTAATACCGGATATCCCTATCGGACCGCATGATCTGATAAGGAAATGGATTCCGCTTCGGGAGGGGCTCGTGGCCTATCAGCTAGTTGGTGAGGTAACGGCTCACCAAGGCATCGACGGGTAGCTGGTCTGAGAGGACGATCAGCCACACTGGGACTGAGACACGGCCCAGACTCCTACGGGAGGCAGCAGTGGGGAATCTTGCGCAATGGGCGAAAGCCTGACGCAGCAACGCCGCGTGGAGGACGAATGCTTTCTGAGTTGTAAACTCCTTTCAGCAGGGACGATAGTGACGGTACCTGCAGAAGAAGCACCGGCCAACTACGTGCCAGCAGCCGCGGTGATACGTAGGGTGCAAGCGTTATCCGGATTTATTGGGCGTAAAGAGCTCGTAGGCGGTTTGATAAGTCGGGTGTGAAACCTCCAGGCTCAACCTGGAGCCGCCACTCGATACTGTCATGACTAGAATGCGGTAGGGGACCACGGAATTCCTGGTGTAGCGGTGAAATGCGCAGATATCAGGAGGAACACCAGCAGCGAAGGCGGTGGTCTGGGCCGACATTGACGCTGAGGAGCGAAAGCGTGGGGAGCGAACAGGATTAGATACCCTGGTAGTCCACGCCGTAAACGTTGGGCACTAGGTGTGGGGACTATTCAACGGTTTCCGTGCCGCAGCTAACGCATTAAGTGCCCCGCCTGGGGAGTACGGCCGCAAGGCTAAAACTCAAAGGAATTGACGGGGGCCCGCACAAGCGGCGGAGCATGTGGCTTAATTCGAGGCAACGCGAAGAACCTTACCTGGGTTTGACATGTAGGGAAAAGCCGTAGAGATACGGTGTCCTTCGGGGCCTTACACAGGTGGTGCATGGCTGTCGTCAGCTCGTGTCGTGAGATGTTGGGTTAAGTCCCGCAACGAGCGCAACCCTTGTCCTATGTTGCCAGCGGGTAATGCCGGGGACTCGTAGGAGACTGCCGGGGTCAACTCGGAGGAAGGTGGGGATGACGTCAAGTCATCATGCCCCTTACGCCCAGGGCTGCACACATGCTACAATGGCTGGTACAACGGGCTGCTAATCCGCGAGGAGGAGCCAATCCCCAAAGCCAGTCTCAGTTCGGATTGGAGTCTGCAACTCGACTCCATGAAGTCGGAGTCGCTAGTAATCCCGGATCAGCAACGCCGGGGTGAATACGTTCCCGGGCCTTGTACACACCGCCCGTCACACCACGAAAGTCGGTAACACCCGAAGCCGGTGGCCCAACCTTTTAGGAGGGAGCCGTCGAAGGTGGGATCGGTGATTGGGGTGAAGTCGTAACAAGGTAGCCGTACCGGAAGGTGCGGCTGGATCACCTCCTTTCTAAGGAGTGCTGTCGGCTATTCAATGCCGACCACTACCCAGTTGAACACTGGTTACTCGGTAGCTCTCGTATTACCGGCAGATGATTGGCCGCCTTTGATTGCTGTGCCGTTGGCATGGCGATTGGAGCCCGCTAGTCACGGATCGGTCCCTGCGAGTGGTGCCGGACTCTCACTATTTCGTTTTGAGGGAGCGGCCCTTTGGGCCGGTCCCGGTGATGTCCTCCCCGCATGTCGGCGGGCGGGGTCAGGTCCGAGTTCGCGAGTTGAGCCCTTTGTGGAGCTCCTCGAGGCCCGGTGTCCTCCCTGCTCGTTGCGTCGGCAGCGACCACTCACCCCGTGCGTGCCCCGGTCGAGCTGTTGTCCTCGCTGTTCGTTGTTTCGTCCAGCGTGGTGCCCGACCCAGGCGTGTGCTGTTCAGCCCCTTGAGAATTCCAAAGCGAGCACGAGCATCTTTGTTCTCCAAGCTACAAAGAGCCAACGGTGAATGCCTTGGCGCCTAAAGCCGAAGAAGGACGTGGGCGACTGCGAAAAGCCACGGGAAGCTGTCTACCAAGCGTCGATCCGTGGATGTCCGAATGGGGCAACCCAGCACCTGTCATGAGGTGTTACACCCGCCTGAATGTATAGGGCGGGGCGAGGGAACCGGGTGAATTGAAACATCTAAGTAACCCGAGGAGAGGAAAACAACAGTGACTCCCTGAGTAGCGGCGAGCGAAACGGGAAGAGCCCAAACCGTGCCGGTGTTAAAGCCTGGTGGCGTTGCCGGTATGGGGTTGTGGGACTCGAGAGACGGGACACCAGACCCGTCACGGAGTTACAAATCCAATGTCTAGTGGAATCAGTCAGGAAAGCTGAACCAAAGAGGGTAATGGTCCCGTACACGAAACGCATTGGACTCCGCTTGAGCACCCGAGTAGCGCCGGATCCGGGAAAGCCGGCGTGAATCTGCGAGGACCATCTCGTAAGGCTAAGTACTCTTAGGCGACCGATAGTGAACTAGTACCGTGAGGGAAAGGTGAAAAGTACCCCGGGAGGGGAGTGAAATAGTACCTGAAACCGTTGGCTTACAAACAGTCAAAGCGTCGTTGCTCCACCGTTGCCATGATCCCTTCGGGTGAGATTGGTGACACATGGTGGATGTCAGCCGTGATGGCGTGCCTTTTGAAGAATGAGCCAGCGAGTTACGGTGTGTGGCGAGGTTAACCAGCGATGGGTAGCCGAAGCGAAAGCGAGTCTGAATAGGGCGTTGAGTCGCATGCTGTAGACCCGAAGCCGAGTGAGCTTGCCATGGGCAGGCTGAAGCGAAGGTAAGACTTCGTGGAGGGCCGAACCCACCTAGGTTGAAAACTGGGGGGATGACCTGTGGCAAGGGGTGAAAGGCCAATCAAACTCGGTGATAGCTGGTTCTCCCCGAAATGCATTTAGGTGCAGCGTCGGGTGTTCAGCATCGGAGGTAGAGCACTGGATGGGCTAGGGGGCCTACAAGCTTACTGACCCCAACTAAACTCCGAATGCCGATGCTCTAGAACCCGGCAGTGAGACCACGAGGGATGAGCTTCGTTGGTCGAAAGGGAAACAGCCCAGACCGCCGGCTAAGGCCCCAAATTCTTGACTAAGTGGAAAACGATGTGGGAACGCAAAGACAGCCAGGAGGTTGGCTCAGAAGCAGCCATCCTTAAAAGAGTGCGTAATAGCTCACTGGTCGAGTGGTCCTGCGCGGATAATGTAACGGGGCTCAAGTCAAGAGCCGAAGCCGCGGATTTCCGTCATTAGACGGGAGTGGTAGGGGAGCGTCGATCTCGCAGAGAAGCGGCGGTGTGAACCGTCGTGGAGCGTGGTCGAGTGCGAATGCTGGTATGAGTAGCGAGAGAGGAGTGAGAAACTCCTCCGCCGTAAGCCCAAGGGTTCCTGGGGAAGGCTAATCCTCCCAGGGTAAGTCGGGAGCTAAGGCGAGGCCGAGAGGCGTAGTCGATGCACAACTGGTTGATATTCCAGTACTACCGTGTCCGCGCCCATTCCAAGCCAGGGGTACTAAGGGGATGACCTTCGGGTCGAGCCGACAAACCTTGGGGCGGATAGCAAAGGAGCGACGCAGGAAGATAGGTGAGCCCAGGCGTTGGTTGTCCTGGGGTAAGCGTGTAGGGAGGGATCTAGGCAAATCCGGATCCTATTAATCCTGAGACGCGATGCCGAGCCGTTCCAGGCGAAGTCACTGATTCTATGCTGCCTAGAAAAACTTCTAGCGAGCTGACACGGTACCCGTACCCCAAACCAACACAGGTGGGCGGGTAGAGAATACCAAGGCGATCGGGAGAACTGTGGTTAAGGAACTCGGCAAAATTCCTCCGTAACTTCGGGAGAAGGAGGGCCCCGACAGGGTGACGGACTTCGCGTCCTGAGCCTGAGGGGGCCGCAGAGAATTGGGGAAAGCGACTGTTTACTAAAAACACAGGAGCGTGCGAAGTCGTAAGACGATGTATACGCTCTGACGCCTGCCCGGTGCCGGAAGGTTACGGGGAAGGGTTAGTCTTCGGACGAAGCTCTGAACCTAAGCCCCGGTAAACGGCGGCCGTAAGCACAAGTTGCGGCTTCAAGGGAGTAATCCCTTGAAACAAACTCTGCTAAATGCTGGAAACTCCGAGTATCCGGCGGTACTCATCCACGTCACACCCTTCTGTTTGGGTGCAGACGTGGGTAGTGAAAATCCGTCCGGTGCGGACAATCAGCAGGAAAGGCCCAGTTCCTCTAACTGGCTAGATCGGATCTCTTGCGACCTGGGTAACTGGGTAGCGGGATTCGTCGATGGTGAGGGAAGCTTCAACGTCCCAATCCGTCGAGAGCGTGACCGTGGACTTCCATGGCGCGTCTCGTTGTCGTTCAACGTGTCGCAGATCGGTGAAGAAGCACCTTTGCTTCTCGTTCGGTCTTCGGCGTGGGTACGGTGCGAGGCCGTGGCGACGGTGTCTTCTATTACGAAGTCACCAAACCAATCGATCTCCAGGAGCGGGTCTTCCCGTTCTTCGATCGGTTCCGTTTACGAACTCCCAAGCGGCAAGACCTCACGGTCTTCCGGACGATCACCGAACTTGTCTTGTCAGGCCGGCACCTATCCGCCACGGGCATCGAGGAGGCCCTCGTATTGAGGGCTCCGATGAACCGAGGTGGGAAGCGTCGGCGGAGCGATGAGGAAATCATCGCGACGTTGAGGAGTTGGGAATCCTCAGAGGCCATATGCAGAGCTCCCTCTAAGAAGCAGAGGGATGAAGATATGGTCCACACCTCATGGCGACATGGGGATAAAAGTGAACTATAACGGTTAGTTAATACCTGGCTGTTGTTAAACCCCGCTATATGCTGGAACATCCGAGTATCCGGCGGTACTCATCCGCGTGACACCCATTTGATTGGTTGATTGGGTAGCTGCGTGGAAAGTGAAAATCCGTCCGGTGCGGACAATCAGCAGGAAACTGCTTCGGCAGGATCCTCAGAGACTGCACGCAGGGCACCCTTCACCGGTGAGAGCCGGCAACGGGTGAAGATACAGTCCGACCCTCATGGCGACATGAGGAGCCAGGCAGAAATGACCTGGCCGCTCGAGAGCCTCAAAGCGAAATGGCGATGAGACTTTTGAGTAGTAACAAATGTGCCTAAGGTAGCGAAATTCCTTGTCGGGTAAGTTCCGACCTGCACGAATGGCGTAACGACTTTCCTACTGTCTCAACCACAGACCCGGCGAAATTGAAGTACGAGTAAAGATGCTCGTTAGCTGCATCAGGACGGAAAGACCCCGTGGACCTTTACTACAGCTTGATGTTGAGTTTTGGTACTATTTGTGTAGGATAGGTGGGAGACTTTGAAGCGTTGGCGCCAGCCAGCGTGGAGTCAACCTTGAAATACCACCCTTTTAGTGCCGGGACTCTAACCTCGGTCCGTGATCCGGATCAGGAACAGCGTCAGGTGGGTAGTTTGACTGGGGCGGTCGCCTCCTAAAATGTAACGGAGGCGCCCAAAGGTTCCCTCAGGCTGGTTGGCAATCAGCTGTCGAGTGCAATGGCAAAAGGGAGCTTGACTGCGAGACCTACAAGTCGAGCAGGTGCGAAAGCAGGGCATAGTGATCCAGCGGTTGCTTGTGGAAGCGCCGTTGCTCAACGGATAAAAGGTACCCCGGGGATAACAGGCTCATCTTCCCCAAGAGTCCATATCGACGGGAAGGTTTGGCACCTCGATGTCGGCTCGTCGCATCCTGGGGCTGAAGCCGGTCCCAAGGGTTGGGCTGTTCGCCCATTAAAGCGGTACGCGAGCTGGGTTTAGAACGTCGTGAGACAGTGGTTAACCGCGCTGTCTATAAACTTGGCTATATGCTGGAAACACCGTAT
>CAVUSV010000001.1:0-171111 GCA_963744225.1 uncultured Acidimicrobiaceae bacterium | reverse complement strand
ATCCTGCGCTACTCGCTCTCTAAGAGAGCAGTGATAATGCGTCAGGTGCGGTCAATCAGCAGGAAAGGCTGGAGTCAGTAGCTCAGATTCCAGAATCCTCAGAGACCATATGCCAGGCACCCTCGCAGTCCTGCGAGCGTGAAGATATGGTCCGATCTGCATGGCGACATGCAGAGCCAGGCAGAAATGCCCTGGCCCCCGATCGATTCGATCGGTGGTAACAAGAATGTCGGTCCCTATCCGATGCAGCCGTAGGAGATTTGAGAAAGGCTGTCCCTAGTACGAGAGGACCGGGACGGACGTAGCTCTCGTGTGCCAGTTGTCCTGCCAAGGGCACGGCTGGTTTGCGACCTACGGGTGGGATAAGCGCTGAAAGCATCTAAGTGCGAAGCCCGTTTCGAGATGAAATCTCCCACAGGGTTAACCTGGTAAGGCCCGTGGCTAGACGACCACGTTGATAGGCCGGAGGTGTAAGTGCAGCAATGCATTCAGCCGACCGGTACTAATCGGCCGAGGGCTTGGAGACCTACTCGTGCTCGTGCTCGCTTTGGAACGCTCAGGGGCTGCGGTAACGCAGCCACAGGCGCGGCTCCTGTCTTCGCATATCGAAGGCGGTTGAGTCGGCGCCGAGCGCACGGTTTCCGGTGGCCATAGCGGCGGGGAAACACCCGTTCCCATTCCGAACACGGCAGTTAAGCCCGCCCGCGCCGATGGTACTTGGGGGGAGGCCCCCTGGGAGAGTAGGTCGCCGCCGGGATTTCTATTGCGAGATCCCCCCGTAGCTTTGGCTCGGGGGGATCTCGTCGTTTTGGGACGGGCTCTGGCAGACGAACGCCGCGTCCGCGCCGTTATCCGCCGGAGTTCAGGACGTAGGGCGGCGTACAATCGACGAATGCCTTCTGATTCCTCCCGGCCGAATCGTCGCGCCCAGGGGTCTCAACCACCGCGGGCATCTCGGGGTGCGAAGCCAGCAGGCCAGGGGCGTCCGCGACCGGGGGGAGGCTCCGGTGGTGCAGGCGCAGCACGCCGCTCGAGCTCGGCCCGCCCCCGGCCGAGCGGACAAGGGGTTTCGTCGAGCCGATCATCATCGAGTGGGGGAGCGGCACCCCGAGGTGCGGGCTCTCCACGGAAGAGCACGGGACGGGCAGGTCCGGGGGCACGCGCACAAACGGACCGAGCCGGTGCGCCACGAACGGGCGGACCCAGAACCGGCGCATCGAGACCGGGCCCACCGAGAGCCGGCACACCCAGGCCCGGAGCCCCACGTCGGAGCGGCTCGGGGCCCACCAGAACGAGCACCCGGACCGGCGCCGGAACCCGGGACGCGTCCGGCGGACGACCGCAGCGCGACGACGAGCGGCCACTTCCCGGCCAGACCCGGAAATGGGGCAACGTGGCCCGTCGCGGGGCGCGGCAGGTCACACGGCAGGGCGCTGACGGAGACGCCCGCATCCCCGACGACCGGGAACGCCGAAGGGCTGCCCCGCCGCCCAGCAAGCCGGCCGCCTGGATCCGAGACGACGGGGTCCGCGACGAGTGGGAGGACGGGCCGCCGTCACCGGCCCGCAGCAGAGGCGGCAAGTCGAAGGCCACCACGACCGCCCGCGAGGCCGTCGCCGCCCTTTCGCCTCGGCACCCACTCCCGCCCGAGATCGCCGCGGACATCCGCAAGGCGGCCGACACCGGGACCACGCTGCACCGTGAAGGGTTGGTGAAGCGGGCCGAGTCTGCCTACGGCGCCTACGAGCGAGGCCGCTACCAAGATGCGCTGCGAGCCATCAAGCCCGTGGCCGAGGAGGCACCTGCGGTGGCCGCGGTGCGCGAGCTGGCCGGCCTGGCCGCCTACCGGAGCGGTCGCTGGCGCGACGCGAGCCGCCATTTGCAGGCTTACGGGGCCCTCAGTGACTCCTCGGAACATCTGCCTGTGCTGATGGACTGCCAGCGGGCGCTGCACAAGCCGAAGAAGGTTGCCGAGCTGTGGGCCGAGCTTCGCCACAGCTCGCCTGACCCCGACATCCTGGCCGAGGGCCGCATCGTCGCCGCGGCGGCGCTGGCCGACTCCGGCGACCTCAAGGGCGCGATCGCGATGCTGGCGACGGCCGGCGCGACAAAGGCCCTGCGGAACCCGTCGGATCGCCACGTCCGGCAGTGGTACCTGCTGGCAGACCTCTACGAGCGGGCGGGCGATGTGCCCCGGGCCCGCGAGTACTTCGAGCGCATCCTGCGCGCCGACCCCGAGGCTTACGACGTGGCCGAGCGTCTCCGTGGCTTGGGTGCCGAGCGCCGGGTGCGACCCAAGAGGCCGAGGCCCAAGGCAACGTCGAAGGCGAAGTCCGAGCCCAAAGCGCCCAGCCGGGCCCGCTCCACCTCAGCCGGCTGACACCTCACCCGAACGACGCGCACCCGACGGTCGCCGCTCTCTGGTGCGGGCCCCCGTGATGTCCGGGGTTGTTCGGTGCATGGCCCCCGGCAGCCGCCGATAGTTCTTCCGAACTCCAAACGGACCAGTTGGAGGTCCCTGGAGACACCCCGGGATGGTTCTCAGAACTATCAACAGACTCGTTGACAGTTCTGGAAATGCTCCACGGGACGTCTCCGGGCCTCAGTCCTCTGACCCCGGCCCGATGACCCCCTTTTCAGCCTCGGTCACCCCGCCGCAGTCGTCGTGGTGGCCGCAGCAGGTGCCGGCGGGGGCGTCGTCGGAGGGCCAGTGGTCGGCGGCGCCGGCGGCGCGGTCGTGGTGGTCGTCGGAGGGGGAGCGACGCCGAGGTCCGGGCCCACGACCGTTACCAGGGTGCCGATGGGCGTGAGCGGCCAGACAAGCGCAGCATTGGCGTAGGTCATCTCGACGCAGCCGTTGCTCTGGGGGGACCCGTACGAGGAGCGGACAAAGCCGTGGAGCGCGTCGCCACCGTTGAAGTAGCTCGCGTATGGGACGTTGGGGTCGTCATATTTCGAGCCGTCGGGGTTGGTTCCCTTCATCTCCGAGTACCGAACGTGCTCGAAAACGGCGTAGGACCCGTCGACCGTGTCGGCACCCGGGAGCCCAGTGTTGACGGGGACCCCCGCATACTGGGCCACCCCGTTGTTCCACAGCGTGAGGGTCTGCGGCACCACCTTGTTCACGAGGACGTACACGTACGGTGTGGCGTTCACCTTGGAGTTGATGGTGTCGTTGATCAGCGCCGTCCACACCGCCGGTCCGGCGATGCCGTCGACCCCGAGTCCGTTCTGTGACTCGAATGCTTCCACCGCCGCCTTGGAGATCTCGTTGCTGGCGCCCTGGGTCCATTGCGAGGTCAGTTCGGCGGGCAGGCCGGGCCAGCGCCACGCGAAGGTTCCGGCCTGGTCCTGCGCGAGGTCGGCTCGGCTCGGCGCTGGGCCGGTGGGGGTGAAGCCCACAGGAAGGAAGTTGAGCTGGGCCAGCAGCTGCTGCAGGCGCAGTGTGTCCCCGGGCGCCACGGCGAACGGGATGGACTGCGACGTCGGGAGGAGGGCGCCGTTGGTCGCGCGCACGCCCTGCGATCCACCCGGAACGGTCAGCACTTCATGCGACGAGGGGATGAGCGGGGAATCGAGCTGATACGAGAGCGTGGTCGCGGTGGTCTGGACCCACTGGCCCGCCACCGCGGGCGCCAGCACGGGCGTCGTCGCGCGCACCGAGACCGGGGAGGAGAACGTCACCGAGATGATGGTGTTCGGGGCGACACCTTGCGCCCCGGCGGCGGGATTGGAGGACCGCAGGGCCAATCCGGACGCTGCGTGCAGGGAGCCATTCGACGAGCCCGAGCCCGAGCCCGAGTTCGAACGCGACTGCGCATCCGAAGCTGGCGCGGAACCCGAGTGCGCGGTCGGAGACGAACGGGTCGTGAAGAACAGCACGCCGGCGAGGACGACGACCGCGCCGGCCAACAGCACCCACGGTCGCAGGCGCATCAGGTGTCGGCCCTGGACTCGAGAATGTTCATGGCCTCCGCTCGCTCAAGACAAGCAATCGCAATCCGAACGCGTTCAAGCGTACGGGTCAGATCCCTCCGAAATGCATCAGGAGTGCACAAATACCCAGCACGTCATCGGGTCAACCCCAACCCCTGACCTTGTGGGTGCTCGCGCGTGCGTGACATAGGGCGACCGGACCGTGAACGCCCGTGTACAGCCCGCACCCCACACCCACATCCCGTGGAACCCACGACGCACGCACAACGGAACATCCGAGCAAGGACCGCCGACGAAGGACGAAGGCTGCCCCGAATGCAGGTTCCCCGGGCCAATGCCCGCCGCTGACCCTCCGGTAGGCTGCCCGCCATGAGCACGAGCACGAGCACGAGCACCAGCACGAGCACCGATCTCCGCACGCTCCTCGGCGACGACGCAGACGCCCTCCTCGGTCATACGGCCAAGGCCTTTCCCGCCGAGCACCTGACGCTCCCGGGACCCGACTACCTGAGCCGCGTCTTTGCCGACAGCGACCGCAACCCCACCGTGTTGCGCAATCTCGGCACCCTGTTCGACCACGGCCGCCTCGGTGGCACTGGATACCTCTCCATCCTCCCGGTCGACCAGGGCATCGAGCATTCCGCTGCGGCGAGCTTCGCGAAGAACCCGGCCTACTTCGACCCGCTCGAATTTGCTCGAGCTCGCGTTGGCCGGAGACTGCAGCGCCGTTGCGACCACGCTCGGCACCCTCGGTCTCGCCGCGCGGAGATACGTGCACCGCATCCCCTTCATCGTCAAGCTCAACCACAACGCGTTCTTTCACGTCCCGAACACGTACGACCAGATCATGTTCGGCTCCGTCCAGCAGGCGGCCGATCTGGGAGCAGTGGGGGTGGGCGCCACGATCTACTTCGGCTCGGACGACATGGACCGCGAGATCCAAGAGGTCTCCGCCGCCTTCGCCGAGGCGCACCGGCTCGGCATGTTCACCGTGCTGTGGTGCTACCTCCGCAACTCGGCCTTCACGAAAGACGGCGTCAACTACGAGACCTCCGCCGACCTCACCGGCCAGGCCAACCACATGGGAGTCACGATCGAGGCCGACATCATCAAGCAGAAGCAGCCCGTGAACAACGGCGGCTACACCGCCATCGGCTTCGGCCGCACCGACCCTCTGGTCTACGACCAGCTGACGACCGACAACCCGATCGACCTCACCCGCTGGCAGGTCGTCAACTGCTACGCCGGCCGCATCGGCCTCATCAACTCCGGGGGCGAGTCCAAGGGCGACAGCGACCTGGCCCAGGCCGTCCGCACCGCCGTCATCAACAAGCGCGCCGGCGGCATGGGCCTCATCGTGGGCCGGAAGTCCTTCCAGCGGCCCCTGCCCGAAGGCGCTGCTCTGATCCACGCCGTCCAAGACGTTTTCTTGAACACCGAGGTCACCGTCGCCTGACCCCTGGCGGGGCCCGCCTCGCCGGCTCCGCCTCCCACCTGCCCGGAGGCCGCCCTCGATTCGGCCCACCCGTCGAACCCCCGAGCGCAACCGATGACCTCGAGGGCAACCAGATGAAGAGCGTATGAAGTTGGGCCCGTGTGCCCCGAGGGTAGGCTTTGACCAGAACGAGCCATTCGGACGGAGGGTGCCGCGCCATGCGGCGAGGGCGCGCAGGCTTACGGCGGTGAGCCTGGACTCTCCAGTGTCCATGACATGAGACGAGGCAGCCCGTGGCATCGGGAACGCAACACGCGACAGAGCAGCTGGACCAGGTCATCGTGCGCTTCGCCGGTGACTCGGGCGACGGGATGCAGCTCACCGGCGACCGCTTCACGACGAGCAGCGCCCTGCTGGGCAACGACATGTCCACCTTCCCGGACTTCCCGGCGGAGATCCGCGCCCCCGCGGGCACGCTGAACGGCGTTTCCGCCTTCCAGGTCCACATCTCCGACCACGACATCCTCACTCCCGGAGACTCGCCGAACGTCCTGGTGGCGATGAACCCGGCCGCACTCAAGGCCAACATCGACCTGATGGCCAAGGGCACCATCCTGCTCGTCAACAGTGACGCGTTCGACGAGCGCAACCTGGCCAAGGCGGGCTACGAGAGCAACCCCCTGACCGACGGCTCGCTGAGCGCCTACACCGTCTACGAGGTGCCGATGACCTCCATCACCCAGGAGGTCTGCAAGGAGGCCGGCGTCAAGCCCCGCGACGCCGAACGCTCCAAGAACTTCTTCGCGCTGGGCCTCGTGAGCTGGCTCTACACCCGCCCCGTCGAGCCCACCGTCAAATGGATCACCGAGCGCTTTGCCGCCAAGCCCCAGGTGGCCGAAGCCAACACCCGTGCCTTGCGGGCCGGCTACGACTTCGGCGAGACCGCCGAGCTCTTCGAGTCCAACTACGAGATCCGGCCCGCCACCTTCGAGCCGGGCGAGTACGTGCAGGTCACCGGCAACCAGGCCCTGGCCTGGGGCCTCATCACGGCGTCGCGCCTCGCCGGGCTACCGCTGTTCCTCGGCAGCTACCCGATCACCCCGGCTTCGGACATCCTGCACGAGCTCAGCCGGCGCAAGGAGTTCGGGATCCGCACCTTCCAGGCCGAGGACGAGATCGCCGGCATCGGCGCTGCGCTCGGCGCGTCCTTCGGGGGTGCGATCGGGGTGACCACGACCAGCGGCCCGGGCCTCGACCTCAAGTCCGAGACGATCGGCCTGGCCATCAACCTCGAGCTGCCGCTCGTCGTCGTCGACGTCCAGCGCGGCGGCCCCTCCACGGGGCTCCCGACCAAGACCGAGCAGGCCGACCTGCTCCATGCCATGTACGGCCGCCACGGCGAGGCGCCGCTGCCCATCCTGGCCCCCCAGACGCCGAGCGACTGTTTTGCCACCGCCATCGAGGCGACCCGGATCGCCGTCAAGTACCGCACGCCCGTGATCGTGCTCTCCGACGGCTATCTGGCCAATGGCGCCGAGCCGTGGCGCCTGCCCGACCTGGACACCTTCGAGCCGATTGAGCCCGCCTTCGCGGCCGAGCCCAACCACACGGACGACGACGGCGTGGAGGCGTTCTGGCCCTACGTCCGCGACCCCGAGACGCTGGCCCGCCCCTGGGCCCCCCCGGGCCTGCCGGGCCTGGAGCACCGCATCGGCGGCCTGGAGAAGGCGGACGGCAGCGGCAACGTGTCCTACGAGGGCGTCAACCACGAGCGCATGGTCCACCTGCGCCGCGACAAGATCGCCGGGATCGCGGCCGAGATCCCGCCGGTCGAGGTGAACGACGAGACTGGGGACGCCCAACTGCTCCTGGTGAGCTGGGGCTCGACGTATGCCGCCGTGGCGGCCGGCGTGAAGCGGGTGCGTGCCCGTGGAATGAAGGCGGCCCACGTGCACCTACGGCACCTGCACCCCTTGCCCTCCAACCTGGGCGAAGTGCTGGACCGCTACGCCCAGGTGCTCGTGCCTGAGATGAACCTGGGCCAGCTCAGCCGGATCCTGCGGGCCGAGTTCCTGGTCGACGCCCAACCCATGTCCAAGATGCAGGGTGTGCCATTCCGTGTCGGAGAGATCGAGGCAGCCATCACTGCGCTGCTCGGAGGAAAGTCATGAGCGATTCCAACGGCGCGAGCGGCGCCAACGGGTCAAGCGGCGCCAACGGGTCGGTCGCCACCGCCGTCCCCGTCACCGCCCGCAAGGACTGGACCAGTGACCAAGAGGTCCGCTGGTGCCCGGGGTGCGGCGACTACTCCATCCTGGCGGCCGTCCAGATGCTCATGCCCGAACTGGGAGTGCGCAGGGAGAACACGGTGTTCCTCTCGGGCATCGGGTGTGCCGCCCGCTTCCCGTACTACATGAACACCTACGGCATGCACTCCATTCACGGGCGCGCGCCGGCCATCGCCACCGGTCTGGCAACGACGCGGCCGGATCTCGACGTGTGGGTGATCTCGGGAGACGGCGACGCGCTGTCCATCGGGGGCAACCACCTGATCCACGCGCTGCGCCGCAACGTGCGATTGAACATCTTGATGTTCAACAACCAGATCTACGGGCTGACCAAGGGCCAGTACTCGCCGACGTCAGAGGTGGCCAAGGTCACCAAGTCGACGCCCTTCGGTTCCGTCGACACGCCCTTCAACCCGGTGTCGCTGGCGCTCGGCGCCGAAGCCACCTTCGTCGCCCGCACCCACGACATGGACCGGGCCCACATGCAGGAGACCTTCCGCCGCGCCCATCGGCACAACGGTGCGGCCTTCGTCGAGGTGCTGCAGAACTGCAACGTGTTCAACGACGGCGCGTTCGAGAAGATCACGGCCCGCGACGCGCGGGCGAGCATGCTCATCCCTCTCGAGCACGGCAAGCCGATCGTCTTCGGCGCCGAAGGCGCCGAGCGCGGCGTGGTCCAGCGTTCGGACGGAAGCCTCGAGATCGTGTCGGTCGCCGACGCGGGACTCGACTCCCTGTTGGTCCACGACGAGGCCCGTGAGGACCCGGGCCTGGCCTTCGCGCTCTCCCGCCTGGCCCGCGGCCCCTACGAGCCGACGCCGATCGGGGTGTTCCGCGCCGTTGAGCGTCCCGAGTACGGGACGCAGATGTCCGAGCAGATCACGGACGCCCAAGCCAAGCGCGGGCTCGGCGACGTGGCGACCTTGCTGCGCTCGGGCTCGAGCTGGACGGTGAACTAGGAGGTCGGGGCCGCGCCGGGCTTGGCCGCGCCGGTCCCCGGTTCGACCTCGCTGCGGATCCGCTCGAGCGTCGTGCGCATGTTGTTGCGGTTGGTCTTGCCCCGAGACCAGCCCATGAGGGCCCAGTACAGGCGCAGCCACCAGACGGGGGCCAGGGTGAAGGATTCGGTCACGTCGCTTCCGTCGCCCTCCGGCGCGATCTCGTAGCCCCAGGTGCTCAGGGGCGGCTTGCCCGGGGTCCCGACCCCGAAGGCGAACGTCTTGCCTGGCTCGCATGCCGTCACGGTGCAGGTCGTCCAGTACTTGATGCCCCGCCGGTTCCGGTTCACGTGTCCCCGGAATGTCGCGCCGAGCACGGGACCGGTGGCGCCGTCGAGCCACTCGGCCTCGAAGGTCTCGGGGCTGTAGCGCCCGATGCGGGTGACATCACTGAGCAAGTCCCAGATTCGCTCGGGCGGAGCCGCCATGTGGACGGTCACGGACTCGTGCATGTCATCACCTCAGGGAAGGTCGAGGGACCGGAACACCATGCCGGTCCGGGGCTTGGGGCTGAAGTACGTGGTCTTGGGCGGCATGCGGCGCCGCTCGTTGGCCCACTCGTCGATCTGCTTGACCGTGACCGGACGGAGCAGGAAGGCCGCCTGGCCCTCGCCGTGTTGGAGGGCCTCCATCGCCTCGGCGATGCTGTGGCGGTGCATGACCTCGTGCGGAGGGAGGTCTGCCAACACCGCGGCAATCAGGCTCGAGTCGAGGTCGTTGCCGACCCGCTCTTGGACCTCCGCATGCGGGAGCAGGAGGTAGGCCCGGCCGTCGGTGACCAGGGCAAGAGAGTTGGAGTCCGCCAGAGCGCCCAGCGTGCGGTCGTCGGCCGCGCCGGCGCGGACGACGTCGAACCACGCCGCGAGCGCCTCGACCAGGTCGAAGCCCTCCGGCAGGCCGCTGATGGTCCGATGAATGGCACCCACGGTGAGCTGGTCCTCCGACAGCTCGACGACGAGGGCCATCACCAGGTCGTGCGGGCCGGCGACGCCACCGTTGGCGGCGCGGCATTCGGCTTGGTATGCCCGGGCCGTCTCGTAGCGGTGGTGCCCGTCCGCCAGGACGACTGGTGCCGTCGCGACCACGGCGGCCACCGCCGCAATCGCATCGGGGTCGCTGAGGGCCCAGATCTGGTGGCGGACCCCGTCGTCGTCGTAGGCGTCGGCCACGGCCTCGTCGTCCGTCGGATCGAAGGTGGCTGTCACCCCGGGTGCCATGGACAGGCCCCAGATCGGCGAGAGGTTCGCGCGTGTCGCGCGCAGCAGGTCCAACCGGTCGCTCTTGGGTTTCGGCAGGGTCTGCTCATGGGGGAGGATGTCACTCATCTCGCCGGGCTCGGCCAGACCCAGGGCGCCGATGACACCGGTTGTCGTCCGCCCCGAGGTGTCCGTCATCCGGTAGGGATAGAGGCTGGGCTCCTCCTCGGCCACGATGATCCCCGTGGCCCGCCACTTGGTGAACAAGTCGCTTGCGACGGCGTAGCGGTCGCGCCCTCCGGTGAGATCGGTCTCGGGCAGCTCGACGAGGACCGCATTGGCGTGGTGCCGCGAAGCCAGGTGCGTGCGCTCGGCGGATGAGATGACGTCGTACGGCGGGGCGATGACCTGGGCGATGGGGGTGCGTTCGGGTCGATAGCGCAACCCCTTGAACGGTTCGAATCGAGGCACCGGGCCACTCTGGCACACCGTAGACAGGCCCGTCGGGGGGTCACTCCCTAGACTCGGTGCGTGGACGACGATGGGCTGGACCGGATCCTCACCGCTCCCAACGTCATCACCCTGCTGCGCCTCTTGTGTATTCCGATCTTCTTGTGGTTGCTGTTCGTGGCACACCGGCAGACGGCTGCGGCGGTCCTTTTGGCCGTGCTCGGCGCGACGGATTGGGTGGACGGGTTCGTGGCGCGCCGCTACGGCCAGGTGTCCACGTTCGGCAAAGTGCTCGATCCGACCGCCGATCGCCTCTTGGTCGGGACGGCGGTCATCGCCATCATGATCTATGGCGCGGTGCCCCTCTGGTTCGGCATCGCAACGATCGCCCGTGAGATCCTGGTCTCGGCCATGGTGCTCCTCCTCGCGGCGCTCGGCGCGGCGCGTATCGATGTGTTGTGGGTAGGCAAGGCGGGCACATTTGGCTTGATGTTCGCCTACCCCACGTTCCTTCTCGGCGATGGGTCCGCCGGCTGGCAGGAACCTATTCGGGCCATTGCGTGGGTGACGGGTCTCGTCGGCCTCGCCCTCGCATGGTGGGCGGCGGGGAGCTATATCGCACCGGCGCGGCGGGCCCTCAGCAAAGGCCGGGCGGCCCGCAGGAGTGTCGTATGAACGGGATGACCGCCGCATGAAGGCGGTGATCATGGCCGGCGGCGAGGGCACCCGGTTGCGTCCCCAGACGTCGAACCTGCCCAAGCCGATGCTGCCCCTGGTCGGCCGCCCGATGATGGAACACATCGTGTCGCTGCTCCAACGACACGGGATCACCGAGATCGTCATCACGGTGGCTTTCCTGCCCAACGCCATCCGGAGCTACTTCGGCGACGGCAGCGAGCTGGGCGTGCGCATGGCGTACGCCACCGAGGAGTCGCCGCTCGGCACGGCCGGATCGGTGCGCAACGCGCGCGAGCAACTCACCGAGCGCTTCCTCGTCATCTCGGGGGACGTTCTCACCGACATCGACCTGACGTCGGTGATCGCGTTCCACGAGAAGAACGAGGCGTTGGCGACGATCGCGTTGTGCGCCGTGGAGAACCCACTGGAATTCGGCATCGTGATCACACGCGAGGACGGGACGATCGAACGTTTCCTCGAGAAACCCGGCTGGGGGCAGGTCTTCAGCGACACCATCAACACCGGTATCTATGTGCTCGAGCCGGAGATCTTCGACCTCATTCCCGCCGGCCGGTCCGTCGACTTCTCCAGCGAGGTGTTTCCGGCGGCGCTCGAGGCGGGCAAACCCCTCTACGGCTACGTGGCCGACGGGTACTGGGAGGACGTCGGCACGACCGCGGCCTATCTCAAGGCGCACGAAGACATCCTCGACGGGAAGGTGCAGGCTCACGTGTCCGGCTTCGAACTCCGCCCCGGCGTCTGGGTCGGCAAGGGCTCGTCGATCGACCCGACGGTGCGCATCGACGCACCGTCCTTCATCGGGGAGAACTGCACCATCGACCACGACGTCGTGCTCGGGGCCTATTCGACGCTCGGGGCGAACGCCCAGGTGGCGGAGCGAGCCGAGCTGCAGCGCTCGGTCATCGGAGAGAATTCGTACCTCGGGCCTGCGGTGAGGGTCGAGGGCGCAGTGCTCGGGAGGTCCTGTGACCTGCGGGTGGGGGCCCGTATCGAGCCGGGAGCCGTGGTGGGGGAGGGCTGCCTGATCGGAGCCCACGCCGAGGTCCGCAGCGACGTCAAGGTCTATCCCTACAAGGTCGTCGAGGCCGGCGCCCAGGTGAACGCCTCCATCGTGTGGGAGTCGGGCGGTCCACGCACCCTCTTTGGCCGCGAGGGGGTCCAGGGCATCGCCAATGTCGACATCAGCCCCGAACTGGCCGTGCGGCTGGCGAAGGCGTGGGCGTCGGGCTTCGAAAAGGGCTCGCACATCACCGCTTCCCGTGACACCAGCCGGATCGCCCGGGTGCTCAAGCGCGCCCTCATGGTCGGGTGCAACTCGGTGGGTGTCAATGTCAACGACCTCGAGCTGGCGACGGTGCCCGTGACCCGACACGAGCTCCGCACGCGCGGTAACCGGGCGGGTCTGACCGTGCGGCTGAGCCCCGACGACCCACAGTCGGTGGTGATCCGCTTCTTCGACGAGCGCGGCATTGACCTGTCCGAGAGCGACCAGCGTCGGATCGAGCGGATGTATCACCGCGAGGAATTCCGCCGTGTCACGGCGGCCGAGATCGGCGACATCGACTTCTCTCCCCGCACCATTGAGCTCTACACCGCCGACCTCGTCGATGCGTTCGGGTTGCGCCGCGACGCAGGGCGCGAAATCAAGTTGGTCCTCGACCTGTCCTACGGCGCGGCCAGCTTCGTCATGCCCAACCTGCTCGCCAAGGTGGGTGCCGACGTGCTCAGCATCAACTCCTACGCGCAGACTCCCGGCATGATCTCCGTCGACCGGTTCGTGAGCGAGGCGCGGGTTGCCGATGCCGTACGGAGCTCGGGTGCCGACCTCGGCGCTGTGATCGACGCCGGCGGTGAGCGCCTCACGCTCATCGACGACAGGGGCCATGTTCTCAGCGACGACGAGGCGATCATGGCATTCCTGGAGTTGTCCACGGCCGCCGGCGAGATGCACCGCGTCGCGCTGCCGGTGACCGCGAGCGATCGCGTGGCGCGGCTGTGCGAAGCGCGCGGCGTGGAGCTGACGCTGACAACGCTCTCGCCGTCGGGGCTGCTCGAGGCCGCGGCATCGGGCGGCGTGTCGTTCGCGTCGGACCGGCGGGGAGGGTACGCGTTCCCGGACTTCATGCCCGCCTTCGACGGCGCGGCCGCCCTCGCCCGCTTCTTGTCGCTCTTAGGCCAGAGCCCGCGTGCTCTGGCCGCGATCATCGACGACATCCCACCGATGCCGATCGTGCACGGCGAGGTGGCGACGCCGACGGAGCAAAAAGGCCTGATCATGAGGACTCTTATGGAGCAACTGACCGAGGAGGGGGCCGAGCTGGTGCTGGTGGATGGCATCAAGGTGGTGTCGGAAGAGGGATGGGTCCTCGTCGTCCCCGACCCCGAGGACCCGGTCACCCACGTCTGGGCGGAGGGGTCCGACCTGCCGGAATCCGAGGCGCTGGTGTCGGCCTACGTGGAGCGGGTCACCTCGATGTTGCCCTGACCGCGCCGGCGCGGCCTGCGCCCGTCGTCCGGTATCGTCGCCACCCATGAACATCCCCGAGGAACTGCACTACTCCCCGGAGCACGAGTGGGTTCGCGTGGAAGGAACGCGCGTGCGCGTCGGCATCACCGACTACGCCCAAGACGCACTGGGCGACATCGTCTTCGTGGACCTACCGACGGTAGGGAGCGAGATCAGCGTGGGAGGACAGCTCGGCGAGGTGGAGTCGACCAAGTCGGTGTCGGAGATCTATGCACCGTTGGCAGGCACGGTCACGACGGTGAACGACGCGCTGACAGGAGCCCCCGAGTTGGCCAACCAGGATCCCTACGGCGAGGGCTGGATCTGCGAACTCGAGCTCGCGCCCGGGGCGGAGCTCGCTTCCCTGCTCGATGCGGCGGGCTACCGCGACCTAATTGCTGATTGAGCGGGCGTTTGGGCGTCCGAGGCCGGCAGGAGAACCGCGCCGTGGGGTGGGGTACCGTGGACCCCGTGTACTGTCACAACTGCGGGCACCGGAATCCCGAGGGGGTCAATTTCTGCTCCTCGTGCGGTCACGCGCTGCTGGCTGACGGTGATGACGCGACCATCACCCTCCATCCGACGGACGAGGCAGAAGTGGCAGAGGACCACGCCGATGTCAACCTCATCGAAGTGCCGCACGGCGCGGGGGTGCTCGTTGTCACCCGCGGCCCCAACATCGGGGCGCGCTACCTCCTTGGGGAAAAAGTTGTCCAGGCGGGCCGGCATCCCGAAAGCGACATCTTCCTCGACGACATCACCGTCTCACGCCGCCATGTGGAGATCACGCCCCAGAACGGGGGCGCCTATTCAGTCCGGGATCTGGGCTCGTTGAACGGCACCTACGTGAACCGGGAGCGCATCGATGAGGTCCGGCTTGCCCCGGGCGACGAGGTGCAAATCGGCAAATTCAAGCTCGTCTATCTGGTGGCGGGAAACGAGTGACGAGCCGTACGTACCTCTCCATCGGGGATGTCCTGACCCTGCTGCGGGAGGAGTTCCCAGACGTCACCATCTCGAAAATCCGGTTCCTCGAGAGCCAGGGGCTGGTGAACCCCGAGCGGTCACCCTCGGGGTACCGGAAGTTCTTCGACCAGGACGTGGAACGGCTGCGCTGGGTCCTGCGCCAGCAGCGGGAGCACTTCTTGCCCCTGAAGGTCATCCGCGACCGATTGGCCGACGGCGACCTGGACGACCCCGAGGCGCCGGGCACAGATGTGGCCAACGGCAAGCCCTCCCGGCCCGCCCATGCCGCCGTCGGCCCGGCGGCGCCCCCGGCCACCGAAGAGCTGTCGAAGGCAGACGGCGAGGCCATGGCGCGCATCCTGGCCGATGCCTCTCGTCGTGCCTCTCGACTCCCCGAGGAGCACCCGTCGCGCCGCGGCCTGCAGGTGGTCGTCGAGGACGAGGCGTCGACCACGAAGACGGTCGAGCCCAAGCGGGAAAGCGCCGGAGTCGCGGCGACACCCGCCGCCCGCGCTCGTGGGGCGCACGCAGCAACAACGACACCCGACACGGGGCAGACGCCGGCCGCGACCCGCGAGGCCGCGTCGAAGAGCGCGGACAGCGAGAACGGGACACCCCTCCCGCGCCCGGCGGCGGCGGCGGAGAACCGGGCCGGCCCGAACCCGGGTGAGTCGAAGGCACGGAAGGGCTCCACCCAGGCCGGCAGTGCGGCGGCGGCCGGCGCGACGCCGGGGACCCCTGCGGGTGTCGTCACCGGCGCGAGTTTGTCGCTCGAGGAGCTCTGCGCTGCCAGCGGCCTGTCGTCCGAGGAGGTTGCGGGCCTCGAGGGATTCGGTCTCATCGAGTGCCTCATGGTGGCGGGCATCGCCACCTACGACGACGATGCCCTGACCCTGGCCAACCTCGCCGCTGCGTTCCGGGCCTTCGGGATCGAGCCGCGCCACCTGCGCCTGTACCGGAATGCGGTCGAACGCGAGATGGGACTCATCGAGCAGGTCGTCATCCCGCTCCTGCGCCAGCGGAACCCTGAATCTCGTCAGCGGGCGGTGGAGGGGGCGGAGCAGCTGGCGGCGCTGGGCCAATCGATGCGAGCCACGTTGCTCCACCTGGCTCTCCGACGGCAGCTGGGGGGGTGACGCAAGACCGGCATCGGGCGCTACATTTCTGTCATGGTCCGTGTGTTGCTCCGAGCGGTCAGGGTGGACCTGCAGTCGAACACGCCGGTGCTCCTGTTGCAGGAGACCGAGGGCGAGGGGCGCACGCTCCCGATCTTCATCGGGAGCCCGGAGGCAACGGCGATCGCCTACGCCCTGCAGGGTGTGACCATGCCCCGGCCGCTCACGCACGACCTCATGAAGGACATGCTGGGCGCCCTGGACATCAGCGTTGAACGCGTCATCATCACCGAGCTTCGGTCCTCGACGTATTACGCGGAGCTGCACCTTGTCCGCGGTGAGGAGCGGACAGTCGTCTCGAGCCGGCCGTCCGACGCGGTGGCTGTCGCCGTGCGAACCGAGACGCCGCTCTTCGTCTCCGACGAGCTGATGGAGTCCGAGGGGATCATCCTGGCCCTCGACACCGAGGACGACGAGGACGACACTCCCGACGAACTGGTGGGTCAGTTCCGCCAATTCCTCGACTCCGTGCGCCCGGAGGACTTCGAAGGATGACGTCACCGCGCTGGGTGCTCGCCTTGCTGGCGGGCGCCAGCCTCGTCTTCGCGGCGTGCAGCAACTCGAGCACGCCGAACAGCACCACGACCACGACCACACACCACAGGACGACCACGACGACGTCGACCTCCCCGTCGACGACGACATCGACCTCCAAGTCGACCACGACGACGGCGGGCTCGACGGCCTGCGATCACGTGACGGCTTCGGCGGCCCCGGGGCAGGGAGCGGCGGGGACGATAACCGGCACCGTGACCGTGACCAATACGGGACCGACGCCGTGTACCGCGAATGGCTACCCGAAGCTGGCGCTCTTCTCGGGGAGCGGGGCACCGCTGACCGTGACAAATGTGAACGGGCTGTCGGTCACGCTGTCGCCTGCGGCGAATGCCCCGCCTTCGCCGGTCGCCGTGGCGCCTTCCACCACGGCGCAGTTCGCCTATCAGTTCTCCGATGTGCCGGTCGGAGGCCAGACGAGTTGCCCCGCCTCCGAGACCGCCACCGTGATCATGCCCGGCGCCACCACCGCCTCGCCCACGTTCGTTCTGGCCATAAACCCGTGCAACAACGGGACCGTCAAGGTGTCGCCCCTGTACGCGGGTTGAGGACCCGGGTCCCTAGCCGCTCGGGTTGACCAGGATCCGCCCGCGAATCGCTCCGTCGAGCACGCGGTCGAGCGCCACCGTCAATCCGTCGAGCCCGATCTCCTCGTTCACCATCTCCTCGCAGTGTTCGAGGGGGAACGCGTCGGCCATGTCGGACCACAGGGCGCGCCGCTCCGCGATGGGCGTGGATACGGTGTCGATTCCCAGCAGAGCGACCCCGCGGACAATGAACGGGTAGACGGTGGTCTGCAGGTCGTTGCCACCGGTGAGCCCGCTCGCGGCCACCGCGCCGCCGTAGCGGACGGTACGGAGGGCCTGGGCCAGTGCCGTGCCGCCGACACAGTCGACCACGCCGGCCCACAATTGGGGACCCAGCGTGCGGCCGTCGTCTTCGACGAACTCGCGTCCCACGACCTGCGCTGCCCCCAGGCCCCTGAGGTAGTCGTGCTCCGACGTCTTGCCCGAGGACGCCACGACCTCGAAGCCGGCATTGGCCAACAGCGCCACTGCCGCACTCCCGACGCCACCGGAGGCCCCCGTGACCAGGACGGGCCCGTCGTCGGGCGTCGTCCCGTGTTGAAGGAGACGGCGGAGCGACAGGAGCGCGGTGAAGCCGGCCAGCCCGATGATGGCGGCGGTGCGGCAACTCAGTGCGTCGGGCAGGGGAACCACCCACTCCGCCGGCACCCGCGCGTAGGCAGCGAAGCCGCCGTGGTGGGCCACCCCGAGGTCGTAGCCCTGGGCGAGCACGCGCTGCCCGGTCGCGAATTCCGGGCTTGTGCTCTCCTCCACGATGCCGGCGAGCTCGACCCCCGGTACGAGCGGGAATCCGTGTGCCACGCGGTTGCCCGGTCGGGTGACCATGGCGTCCTTGAAGTTGATGGCGGACCACTCAACCCGGACGAGCACGTCACCGGCGGGCAGATCGGCGTCGGTCAGCTCGACCACCGCGGGTCGGATCACCGCGCCCGCCTTGGAGAGCAGATAGGCCGCGAAACGCACCGGCTCACTGTAGAGGCCGTCGTCGGTTTCCTCCGGCGCGGCGCTGGCGGCGGGGTACGTTCGGACCGTGGCCATGGATGCAGCGTATGGGCGGTGGGGTTCGCCGCTGGCGCCGGGCGACGTCGCTCGCGCCAAGGTTTCCATTTCAGAACTCTGCTCTGACGGGGACGCGCTCTACTGGCTCGAATCGCGCCCCGCCGAGGCCGGTCGGGTCGTCATCGTCCGTGCCGGGGCCGAGGGTTTGACCGACCATTCGCCCGAGGGAGTGAGTATCCGCAGCCGCGTGCACGAATACGGCGGCGGGGCTCTGTGCCTCGTGCCCGGGCGGGCGGCCGGCGCCGCCGCCTACGTCGACCAGGCGGATCAACGGGTGTGGTTCTGCGACGGCCCGAGTGGGCAGATCACGCCGGCACCGCTCAGCGCGACGCCGCCCGAGGGTGAGATCCATCACCACGGTGGGCTCAGTGCGACACCGGGCGGTGACTGGGTCCTGGCCGTCCGAGAGGTGTATCCCGAGGGTGCGAGCAGGCCCACGCGCAGCATCGTCGCGCTCTCGACGCGCGGCGGCGGGCCGAACGAAACGACGCTGCTCGACGGGCACGACTTCTTCGGGACCCCGCGCGTGCATCCGTCCGGGGATCGTGTGGCTGTGGTCGTGTGGGATCACCCCGACATGCCCTGGGACGCCTCGGCGGTCGTCGTCCTGCCGCTCGTCTGCGTCGCCGGGACCGCACCCGGCCTGGACACCCTCGAGGCGGCCGGCGAACCCTGGCATGTCGCGGGCGGTCCCGAGGAGTCGGTCGGGCAGCCTGCGTGGGGACGCGACGGGTCGTTGCGCTTCGTGTCGGACCGGCGCGGCTGGTGGCAGCCCTACGTCCACCCGGGGCGGCCGGACGCGGCGACGGGGCCCATTGCGCTCACGGACGCGGCGGCCGAGTTCCACGGGCCCGACTGGGTCCTCAGTCAGTCGACGATGGCCGAGCTGGCCGACGGCACCGTTGTCGCACGCATGACGGCGTCCGGCCTGGACTCGCTGGTTCCGCTGGCCCCGCTGCGGGCGGACGGACGGCCAGAGGGGCCGGGCGCTCCACTCGGACAGCCGTGCGTGTCGATTAGCGCCGTCTGTGCGCACGCGGACGGGCTGGCCCTAGTCGGGAGCACACCGGACGCGGCGACGAACGTCTGGGTCTGGCGGCCGGACGGGCCCCCCGTTGTCGTGCGCCCTCCTGCCCCCCTCGCGCTCGGACCAGCGGACGTCTCGAAGGGGGAGCCCTTCACGCTCACCGGCCGCTCGGGGCGCCCCGTCCACGGCACGCTGTACCGCCCCGCGCTCGACGGGACGACGGGCCCCAGTGGCACGGCCCCGCCAATCGTGACCTGGTGCCACGGAGGACCGACGTCGTCGTGCCCGGCCGGGTTCGATCTCACCGTGCAGTTCTTCACGACCCGAGGCTTCGCCGTCGCATGCGTCGACTACGCCGGCAGCACCGGATACGGACGGGCCTACCGCTGCGCATTGTGGGGCCAGTGGGGCGTCGCCGACTCCGAGGACTGCCTCGATGCGGCGCTGCACCTGGCGGCGCGGGGCGACATCGACCCGCACCGGATGGCGATCCGGGGCGGCAGTGCCGGCGGCATGTCGGCCCTCAACGCACTGGCGGCAGGGGAGGGGTTCGGCGCCTGCACCTCGTGGTACGGGGTGACGGATCTCATGGGGCTCGTCGCGACGACGCACGATTTCGAGGCTCACTACACGGACCGCTTGATTGGCCCCCTGCCGGCGTCGCGGCGGATCTACGAGGAGCGCTCGCCCGTGCGCCGCGCCGGCTCGATGAAGGGCTCGGTTCTCCTTTTGCAGGGGACAGAGGACCCCGTCGTGCCGCCGGCTCAGGCCGAGGGCCTGCGTCGTGCGTTGGTGGCCGCAGGCACTCACTGCGACCTGCGGCTCTTCGATGGCGAGGGGCACGGGTTCCGCCGGGCCGAGACCTTGACCGCCTGCCTGGAGGCCGAGCTTGCCTTCTACCTCGAGGAGCTCTCGCTCTAGACTGCCCGATGGGGTGCCCCGCCTTTTTTTGCCTGTATGCGAGGCTTCGAGACGCCATGTCGACCAATTCCGCGACGACGATGCCGGCCTGGGCCCATTCGCTCTGGCAGCGGGCCCTCGGTCGGGCGAACCAGATCTCCCCCGAGGCCGGTGACGCGTTGTTGTACCTGGCCAGTGCCGTGTTCGCGCTGCTGACCATCTACACGTCGTCGAACGCGCTGTACCAGGTCTGGGGACGAATGGCGCTCTCGCCGTTCGTCTTCGGAGCATTGGCGTCGGCCGTCCTGGCCTGGCTGGTGCAACGCGCCCGCCGGCGCCAGCCCGGTCGCACCCTCACGAAGGTGCAGAACCGGCGTGCCTGGCTGACCCGGATCGGCGTCGCCGTGTGCGTGTTCGCCGGTGCGCTGGCCATCCCGCTCGGCCTCGAGATCCTGTGGCGTTTCGACGGCGTGGCCGGGTCCCACCAGCAGCCCGAGGTGGTCACGGTCGAAGTCGGCGGCCAGGATCTCGTCAAGGGTCAAGATCCCTATCACCCGCTCGTGAAGCTCCCGCACGCCGTCAAGTACCACGCCCCGGGTCAACCGAACTTCGCTGGGTTCCTGCCGTACCTGCCCGTCATGGCGGTGGCGGGTATACCGAGCGAGATCTGGCCCAACAACGGGCTGAGTGACGCCCGAATCTTCTTTTGCCTCACCACCCTTGTGGTGGCCGCGGTCGCGCTCTATCTGTGTCGAGCGGACGGTCGGCGCAAGATCCGCGCGCTGCAGGCCCTCCTCATCCTCCCGCTGGCGTCGTTACCACTCGCGACCGGCGGTGACGATATTCCCGTTGTGGCGATTCTCCTCCTGGCGATGGTGTTGGCGCAGCGACGTCAGCCCTTCGCCTCCGGCATCGTGTTCGGCATCGCGTCCGCCATGAAGTTCACCGCCTGGCCGTTGGCCGCTCTGGCGTTGTTCGCGGCGCGGGGCGCGACGGCCAGCGTCGTCCGCTGTCCATGCTGGCGGGAATGATCGTCGTCGCGGTGCCCACCATCTTTCCGTTCGCGTTGCGGGGTCCCTTCGCCCTCATCGACGATGTGGTGCTCTTCCCCTTGGGACTGAGTGCCATCCCGTCGACGGCGGCCAGCGCGCTCCCTGGCCACGTGCTCGTGACCGAGTTCCCGTCCTTGAGCCGGGCCCTCCCGCTCTCGGTGGGCATCGTGCTCGCCGTACTGCTGGCGCGCCATCTGTACCGTCACACCCCGAGCACGACGGCCGAGGTCTGCATGACAGCAGGAGTCGTGATGTCGGCGCTGATCCTGCTGGCCCCGAACCCTCGCGTCGGCTACCTGCTCTACCCGATCAACTTCTTCGTGTGGGCCTACCTGCTCCGGACGCCAGCGGGGGAGCTCTATCGGTTGCCCGACCCCGCCGTGGTCCCCGCTGGGGGAGCGGTCGAGTCGGTCGCGCGCTGAAGGCCGCGACATCCGCACCCGGCGCGGGACGGGCCAGCAACGGGTCAGACCGCGTCGCCCTCCTGCAGGAGCCGCACAGTGAAGTTCGTCTGACCATGGGAGGGGCCACCCTGGCGGAACGTCGTCAGCGGGATGATCGCCCCCATCTCCCAGTAGTAGCCGTCGGACCCAGCCAGCTTGCCCAAGACCTCGAGGGCCCCCGGATTGTGGGCGGCCGGGCCCCGGTCGAAGACCTGCCAGCCCTGCAGCTTCATGTCCGCCGCGAAGAAGGCCAGGATCGCTGCTTGTGAGTTGCCGGAACGGAAGACGACCTGCGAGTCGAACTGGCCGGCTTGCGAACCGTTGTCACGATGGGAGAGCCGCGCCGAGCCGGCCGGGACGGACACGGCATTGAGGATGTTGGCGGGTGGCTCGCCCGAGCGGACGATGGGTGAGAGCAGGGGAGCGGCCGGCTCTGCCGGCAGCGCCGTCCCGGGCACGGCGCTCGGACCGACACCCTGCTTGACCAACGTCGGGGAGTGCGACGAGAGGATCCCGATGCTGACGAAAACACCCAGGATCAGGGCGGCCAGGCCGAGGACGATCATCGCGGGGCGCAGGGAGATCCCGCCCGGCGTCGGAGGCCGGAGCGGCTCGGGACCGATGACCGTCATGTCAGGTGAAGCCTATGGCCCTCCGGACCACCCGAAATGGTCGAGGGGTCCGTGCCCGGCCCCCAGACGCCAGTCGGCGCCGCCGGCCAGGGCGTGCGCCACGAAGGCCTTGGCTTGCTCGATCGCGTCGGGTACGGCTGCCCCGCGGGCCAGATGGGAGGCGATGGCGGCGGAGAGGGAGCACCCGGTGCCATGGTCGTTGCCCGTGGCGACGCGGGTTCCGGGGAGCACGACGATGCCCTGGGGGCCCGCCACGACGTCATCGGCCGACTCGGTGAGGTGGCCTCCCTTCACGACGACGTAGCGGGCACCGGTGGCCCTGATTCGTTCTGCCACCGCCACGCGTGCCTCGAGGGTCCCGAGGGACTCGACGTCGGTGTCCCCGAGCACGGCCGCCTCCCGTAGGTTCGGCGTGACCACAAGCGCGTGCGGGAGCAGCCGCTCGAGGTACGCCGCGACCCCGCCCTGCTCCATGAGGCGGTGTCCACTGGAGGACACCAGGACAGGATCGACCACCAGGTGCGGGAGGAGCCCCTGGGCGGCCATGGCGGCGACCTCGCAGACCATCGGCGCGGTCGCCAACATGCCGGTTTTGACGCTGCCCACGCCGAAATCGGCCAGGACCGCTTCGACCTGCTGGCGGACGAACGCCGGCTCGAGGACCACCACCCCGTGCACCCCGACCGTGTTCTGCGCCGTCACCGCCGTCAGGGCACAGGTGCCGTGCACCCCATGGGCCGCGAATGTCTTGAGGTCGGCCTGCGCGCCGGCACCGCCGCCCGAGTCGGAACCTGCGATGGTCAGCGCCGTCGGTGGCGTCGTGCCCGGCACCGAGTCACCATAGGCGGGCACCGGGGTATCGTCGTCCGGTGCCACGCGACGACGCGATCGAGGCAACGGCGGCGCCTCCCGACGATGGTTTGCGCATCGCCGGCGAAGTGCTGCCGTCGCGCCTCTTGCTCGGCACCGGAGGCATGACGAGCCTCGAGGTGTTGCGCGCCGCGCTGCAGGCATCGGGAACCTCCATGGCCACCGTCGCGGTCCGGCGGGTCGAGGCGTCGGGCAAGGGCTCGCTGCTGTCGCTGCTCGCCGAACTCGGAGTCCGGGTCCTGCCCAACACGGCCGGCTGCGCCACTGCCTCGGAGGCCGTGCTCACCGCCAAACTGGCCCGGGAGGCCTTCGGCACGGACTGGGTCAAGCTGGAGGTGATCGGCGACGACCGCTCCCTCTTGCCCGACGCCGTCGAGCTCCTCACCGCCGCGGAGCAGCTGGCCGAGGATGGATTCGTCGTCCTCCCGTACACGACCGACGATCCGGTCCTGGCCTTCCGGCTCCAACAGGTCGGCTGCGCCGCCGTCATGCCGCTCGGATCGCCCATCGGCAGTGGGCTGGGCATCCGCAACCCGCACAACATCGCCTTGCTCCGAGAGGCGGTCGAGGTTCCCGTGATCCTCGACGCCGGCATCGGGACGGCATCGGACGCCGCGCTCGCCATGGAGCTCGGCTGCGATGCGGTCCTGGTGGCGACGGCCGTAAATCGAGCGCACGACCCCGTCGCGATGGCTCGGGCCATGCGGCTGGCGGTCGAGGCTGGAACGCAGGCTCGGCGGGCGGGTCGCATCCCGGTTCGCTTCTACGCCGAACCGTCGAGCCCGCTCGAGGGGCGGGCCGACCTCGTCGGTGGGGGAGCGGCGGACTCGGCCTGACCACCAGCGTCCGCCCACCGGGGCCACTTGACGCCTTTCTGAGGTCGCCCTAAAGTTAGGGCAGCCTAAAGTTCGGGGCGATGCAGGTCGGAGAGGTGCCAGGGTTCGATGCGACGCAGGCGGTGGGTGTCGGGGGCGCAGGTGCCTGGCCGGGCCGTGCTCACCTTCGCGGTGGCCGGGCTCGGTGTGGTGCTCCTGGCGGGTTGCGCCCAGGGCGCAGCATCGAGTGGCGAGGCCGGCAACTTGACCGTCTACAGCGGCCAGCACGTGGAGACGACGCAGGCCCTCGTGGCGTCGTTCGAGCACCAGACCGGGATCGCCGTGAGCCTCCGCTCGGCCGATGAGGGCGTGCTGGCCGACCAGATCGTGACCGAGGGGTCGCACTCGCCTGCGGACGTCTTCTTCGCGGAGAACTCGCCGCCGTTGCAGTATCTGGCCTCGAAGGGCCTGCTGACCGCCGTGGAGCCCTCCACGCTGGCCAACACCCCCTCCAGGTACAACTCACCCGATGGCCACTGGGTCGGCGTGTCGGCGCGTGTCAGCATGATGATCTACAACACGTCGTTGCTGAAGCCGAGCGATCTGCCGACCTCGGCCATGGCGCTGGCGGACCCGAAATGGAGCGGCCGTATCGGTCTCGCCGGGAGCGAAACCGACTTCCAGCCCATCGTGACGAGCATCGCCCGCAGCTACGGCTCAGACGGGGCATTGCGCTGGCTTGAAGCTGTCAAGGCCAACGCGGGGGGCCATGACTACCCGTCGAACGAGACGCTCATGGCCCAAATCAACTCTGGCCAGGTGGCATTGGGACTGATCGACCAGTACTACTGGTATCGCTTGCGCGCTCAGACGGGCCCTGCGGGCAACCACACGGCGATCGCTTACTTCGCGCCGCACGACGTCGGCTACGTGGTCGACATCTCGGGAGCTGGGATCCTCAAGTCGTCCACCCATCAGGCGGAGGCCCAGCGGTTCCTTGCCTTCCTGACCTCGCCGAAGGCGCAAGAGATCATTTCGCACGGCAACAGCTACGAGTACCCGATCGCCTCCGGCGTGACGACCTCGCAACCTGAGACACCGTTCGCCATGCTCGAACCCAACTCGATCACGGTCGCCGAGCTCGGCACCGGGGCCGAGGCGATCAGGCTGTTGCAAGAGGTGCAGCTGCTGTGAGGGACGGGGCTCTGGCCGAGGTGCAACGGCCAGCCCGTCCCCACCTTCCGCGCCCTGCTGACGGCGAGCGCTCTGCTGGTGTCGCTCGTCGTCGTGCTCCCACTCGTCTTCCTGGTCGTCCAGGCGGTTCAGATCGGCTGGACTCAGCTGCAGCAGCTCCTCCTCCGGAGCCTGACCGCCACCCTCGTCTGGGACACAGTGTCGTTGGTGGTGGTGGTGACCCTTCTGTGCGCGGTCCTGGGGACCGCGGCCGCCTGGTTCGTCGAGCGCACGGACCTCCCGTTCAGGCGATTCTTTGCCATCGTCGTGGTCATCCCGCTCGGCATCCCCGATTTCGTGGTGAGCTTCGGCTGGCGCGCCGTCTTCCCCTCCATTGGCGGCTTCTGGGCCGCCGTGCTCGTGATGACTCTGGCCGTCTACCCCCTGGTCTTCCTGCCTGTCGCCGCCAGTTTGCGCGGCGCGGACCCGTCGCAGGAGGAGGTGGCGCGCAGCCTTGGCCTCGGACGACTGCAGACGTTCTGGACGGTGACGGTCGGACAGGCCCGGCTCGCCATCTTCGGGGGAGCCCTGTTGGTCGGGCTCGTCGTCCTGGCCGAGTTCGGTGCGTTCGAGATCCTGGGGTACCAGACGCTCACGACGGAGATCTACAACGAGTTCCAGGTCGGGTTCAACCAGCCGGCCGCCTGCGCGCTCTCGCTCATCCTCGTGATGCTCGGCGCCGTGCTCCTGCTCAGCGAAGATTTGGTCCGGGGCCATGGCCGGACCTCGCGGGTGGGCCCTGGTGCGGCGAGGCAGAAGCGCCCGGTGCCCCTTGGCCGAGCGCGCCCGGCTGTCTTGGCCGGTGCAGTTCTCCTGGTCGTGTTCGCCCTGGGGGTGCCCGTCGGCGCGATCATCTTTCTGATCGTCCAGGGCGGGAACAGCACCTTGCCGCCGGCGTCACTCTTCATCGCCACGGCGAACACGTTCGGCTATGCGGCAGCTGCGGGCGTCGTGGCCACCCTGGCGGCGCTCCCGATTGCGCTCCTGTCGGTGCGCTTCAAACGCTCCGGAGTGATCGCACTCGAGCGGATCAACATGCTTGTCCTGGCTGTCCCTGGTCTTGTGGTCGCCCTCAGCTTCACCTACGTGACCGAGCACTTCCTCCAAGGTCGCTTCTACCAGACCAGTCCGTTGCTTGTGCTGGCCTACGCCATCATGTTCTTTCCACTGGCCGTGGTCTCGGTCCGGGCCGCTGTCGCCCGATCGCCGGTCGGCCTCGAAGAAGTGGGTCGTTCTCTCGGTGTGCGTCGCCGCTCGGTCCTCTGGCGGGTGACGCTGCCACTCATCGGCCCGGGGCTTGGGGCGGCCTTCGCCCTCGTCTTCTTGGAGAGCGCGACCGAGCTGACCGCAACGTTGGTCCTTCATCCAACCAACGTCGAGACCCTGGCCACTCAGTTCTGGGCCTACCAGCAGAACTTGTCGTATAGCCAGGCCGCACCGTATGCCGGGGTCATGGTGCTCATCGCGGCGATACCTGGATACATCTTGGGCCGCTGGTTCGACCGCCAACCGGCAGGTGCCTCCCTGGCTGGCGCCCCCGCGATCGCGCCTCGCACAATGGTGCCGGCATGAAGGACCTGAGCATCAGCGGGGTGACCAAGTCGTTCGGCACCCAACGTGTTCTTCGGGGCGTCGACCTGATTGTGCCGCACGGATCGTTCACGGCGATCCTCGGCGCGTCGGGCAGCGGCAAGACCACCCTGCTGCGGGTCGTGGCCGGGTTCGAGCGCCCCGACAACGGGCAGATCAAGCTCGGGGAGGAGGTCGTCGACGACGCACGTCAGCGCTTCGTCTCCTCCGAGCACCGACGCATCGGTTATGTGCCCCAGGAGGGCGCGCTGTTTCCTCACCTGAACGTGGGTCGCAACGTCGGCTTCGGCCTCCCACGAGGCCCGGACCGGAAAGCCCGGGTCCGCGAGTTGATCGAGCTCGTGGGGCTATCCGGATTGGGCCGGCGCTACCCGCATCAGCTTTCGGGTGGGCAGCAGCAGCGGGTGGCGCTTGCGCGCGCCTTGGCCATTGAGCCCGAGGTCGTGTTGCTCGACGAGCCGTTCTCCTCGCTCGACGCGGCGTTGCGTGCCTCGGTCCGCGCCGATGTGCTCGCGTGTACTCCGCAAGGCTGGCACCACGTCGATCCTGGTGACCCACGACCAGGACGAAGCGCTGTCGATGGCCGACCAGGTGGCGGTTCTCCGACACGGGGCAATCGCGCAGCTCGACACTCCGGCGGGACTGTACGGGCACCCTGGAGACGCAGAGTTGGCGATGTTCCTGGGCGAGTCCAACGTGCTCGAAGGCGAGATCAGCGACGGGATGGTCACAACCGGCCTCGGCCGCCTGGCTCTGGGCGGGTGGACCAGCTCGGCTCGGGGCAGCACGGTCCAGGTCATGGTGCGGCCCGAACAGATCGTCCTGGGCGAGGCTGCCGCGGGGACCCTGGACGGGACGGTGGCGAGCTACGAGTACTTCGGCCACGATGCGGTCGTCCGGGTCCGGCCACGATCCGAGGGACTACCCGAGTTGGTTGTGCGGGTCACCGGAGGCACGCCTCTCGAACCAGGGCGCCGGGTCGGGCTCACGGTGCTGGGCCCCGTCGTGGCCTGGCCGTTGGGGTCCGACGGAGGCCAACCCTCCGAATAACGCTCCCGTAACTACTCCCGTGTCGTCCGGCGTGCACTAGAGTGCGGGCCGGAGTGGTAGCGCTGGTCGGAGTGGCAAGCGCAGGGAGGTGTGGATGTGATGGTCGACGTTTCCGCGACCCATGTCGGAGGGTTTCACGGGCCACAGGTGTGTGGCCTGGTGGGGATCTCGTACCGGCAACTCGATTACTGGGCCCGCACGGGCCTACTCCAGCCGTCGGTGGCCGCCGCCAAGGGGAGTGGCTCTCGGCGGATCTACTCGTACTCCGACTTGCTCGAGCTCAAGGTGATCAAACAGCTGCTCGACGCCGGCGTCTCCCTCCAATCTGCCCGTCGCGCCGTCGAGTGCCTGCGCGAGGCGTTGGGCTCTGACCTCGCATCGGCCAATCTGGTCCTGACGGGAACGAGTTCGGTGCTGGCTCGGTCCAACGGCGAGGTCATCGATCTGCTGGCCGGAGGCCAAGGCGTGTTCAATATCGTGCCGTTGGCGGGCGTGGTCGAGGAGCTGGACGCCGACATCGTGCGCCTCGACACTTCGGTGCGGGACACACCGGCCAAAGGGCGACCAATCAGGGTGCAGGCCGCGCGGGCCGCCGGGGCGTGAACCTGACGGACCCAGCGCGCGGTCGGGCGCACCCGCCATCCGGTCTGTGCGCCCGCCGGGCAGGTCCGGTTCGCCCACCCATCGGAGCGCCTCTTCGCCACCTTGCTCGACCTGTCGGGCGAAACGTGGCAGTACGAGCCCGTGGAATTCCCGCTCGAATGGGATTCGCACGGCTCACCCGTGTCGGGTTTCCGCCCCGATTTCTACTTGCCCGACCTCGGCCTCTTTATCGAGTTGACGACCGTGGACCAGCGTCTCGTGACGCGCAAGAACCGGAAGGTGCGGCGTATGCGCGAGCTCTATCCCGAGATCCCGATCCATATCGTGTACCAGCGCGACTTCAGCGCTCTCGTGGCCTCGCACGGCCTCCATCTCGAGACCGCCGGCGCCGCCTAGTCTGGCCCGGTGAACGCTGGCGACAGTGGAGACGGCGCGCCGACCCGAGTCTCACCACTGCACGCGGCGCACCTGGCGCTTGGCGCCAAGATGGTCCCCTTCGGCGGCTGGGAGATGCCTCTGGCCTACCCGTCGGGCACAGTGGCGGAGCACCGGGCCTGCCGGCTGTCAGCGGTGGCATTCGACGTCAGCCACCTCGGCACTGTGCGGGTGCAGGGTACGGACGCATTCGAGCACCTGCAGCGTTCCTTTAGCAACGACCTGCGGCGTGTGCACCCAGGACGGGCGCAGTACACGCACCTGCTTGACGAGGACGGCTTCGTCGTCGACGACATCATCGTGTGGTGGGTCGACGATGAGCGGTTCGACGTGATGCCCAACGCTTCCAACACGAGCGATGTGCTCGATGCCATCGGTGGGAGCGACGTGACCGAGGAGCGGGCCGTGATCGCGGTGCAGGGCCCCGAGGCCCGCGACCGCCTGGCGAAAGTGTCGCCCGAGGCCGCTGCAGTACACCGGTTCAATGTCGAACGGTTCGAGTGGGGCGGTGCGACGTGCCTGGTCGCCGGGACCGGGTACACGGGTGAGGACGGTGTGGAGTGTGCCGTGCCGGCCGAGGCGGCAACCGGATTCTGGGAGGCCGTCCTCGGCCAGGGGATCGCCCCGGCTGGGCTCGGTGCGCGTGACACGCTTCGTCTGGAGGCAGGGCTCCCGTTGCACGGCCACGAACTCGGCCCGGGCATTACCCCCCTTCAAGCGGGACTCGGCTGGGTGGTCGGCTGGGACAAGGGGGAGTTCACCGGACGCGCGGCGCTCGAAGAGGAGCGGGCGACCGGTCCAGCTCGCCGCCTCCGGGGCGTCGTGGCCGATAGCCGGCAGCCGCTGCGCGACGGGTCTGAGCTGTGCCTCGACCAGGACCGGGTTGGCATCTTGACCAGCGGCAACTACTCGCCGATGCGCGAACGGGGCATTGGGCTGGGGTTCGTCGATGCCGACGCGCGGGCTGCTCGACGGCGACGAGGTGACGGTGGTCCAGCGCGGGCGGATGCGGACGGCACGCCTCGTGCGGCCACCCCTGTGGCCCGTTCGCGAGGAGACCGAGTAGTCCCCGGAGACCCAGACCGCCGGCTCCCCAACCGGCTGCAGGGAGTGGGTGCCGTATAGTGGGCCCACAACTGAATACGCCGTTCGAACCGGAGCGCCAGAGTCCCCGCAGTATGCATTCGAGGGGACGCCGGAGGAGCAACTCTCCCCGAGAAACTCTCAGGCCGACATACCGCTCCGGCGAGGCAACTCTGGAAAGCGAGCGCTCCGGCGTCCGCACCGAAGGTGGAAGTCGCTCAGGTAGCGGCGAGACTCTCAGGTCCGATGACAGAGCGGGGAGGACGACCAACGAGCTCCGCGTGAATCGCGGCGCATGGGAGACCTCCGTGAGCGACCAGAATTCAGCAATCCGATCCAACGCATTGGAGCCATTCGAGGACTTCGTGCGGCGGCACGTCGGACCTTCCGACGAAGAGCAGGAAGGCATGCTGAAGGTCCTCGGCTACGAGACCCTGGACGCCCTGATTGATGCCGTGGTTCCGGGCAGCCTTCGCAGCCTCGAGGCACTCGACCTGCCCGCGGCCGCGTCCGAGCGCCAGGTGCTCGATGAGCTCCGCGAACTTGCCTCACGCAACCGGATTGCGGAACCGCTGATCGGACTTGGCTATTACGGGACGATCACGCCCGGCGTGATCAGGCGGAACGTGCTCGAGAGCCCCGCCTGGTACACCGCGTACACCCCGTACCAACCCGAGATCAGCCAAGGGCGGCTGGAGGCGCTGTTGAACTTCCAGACCGTGGTAGCGGATCTCAGCGGACTCGACACCGCCAATGCCTCGCTGCTCGACGAGAGCACTGCAGTGGCCGAGGCCGTCACGCTCATGCGCCGCCGCGCCGACACCAAGGCGAACCGGGTTCTTGTGGACGCGGACTGCTTTCCCCAGACCATTGCGGTGCTGGAGACCCGCCTCGAGCCGCTCGGGATCGAGGTGGCTGTCGTCGATCTCGCTGCCGGCCTCCCCGAAGGTGAGTTCTTCGGCGTGGTCGAGCAGTACCCGGGGTGTTCGGGCGCGATCCGCGACTTTGCCGCTTTGACCGACGAGGTCCATGCCCGGGGCGCCCTGGTGGCCGTGGCCGCCGACCTCTTGGCGCTGACACTGCTGACGCCGCCGGGAGAGTGGGGGGCCGACGTGGTCGTCGGGTCGTCGCAGCGGTTCGGCGTGCCGCTGTGGTACGGAGGGCCGCACGCGGCATTCATGGCGGTGAAGGCGGGCCTCGAACGGGATCTGCCCGGACGCCTCGTCGGACTGTCCATCGATGCCGAGGAGCGGCCCGCCTACCGGCTCGCGTTGCAGACAAGGGAGCAGCACATCCGCCGCGAGAAAGCGACGTCGAATATCTGCACCGCGCAGGTCTTGCTCGCCGTCGTGGCCTCGATGTACGCGGTGTACCACGGGGCAGAGGGGTTGCGCGGCATCGCCCGCCGCGTGCACGATCGGGCGCTGGCGTTGGCCACGGGCCTGCAGCAGGCCGGCTTCGACCTCCTCCATGAGGAGTTCTTCGACACCGTGGTGGTGCGGACACCGGCCCAAGCGGCCGCGATCGTGGCGGACGCGAGCCAACGCGGCGTGCTGCTTCGCCTGGTCGACGATGACCACGTTGGTATCTCGTGCGGTGAGACGACGTCCGCCGGCCACGTGGCGGCGGTACTCGCTGCCTTCGGGACGGGTGCCGGGGGGGAGCGCGATGGCGTCGGCACGCGCACGGCGCTGCCACCGTCGTTGCTCCGCCGCGGGCCCATCTTGAGTCATCCGGTGTTCTCGGAACATCGGTCGGAGACGGCCATGCTGCGCTACCTGCGCCGGTTGTCGGACAAGGACTTCGCACTCGATCGCGGCATGATTCCCCTGGGCTCATGCACGATGAAGCTCAATGCGACCACAGAGATGGAACCGGTGGGCCTGACCGGTTTTGCCGACATCCATCCTTTCGCACCGCTCGAGAGCACACCGGGGTACGTCACGCTCATCGACGAGCTCGAGACGTGGCTCGCCCGCCTCACCGGTTACGCCAAGGTCTCAGTACAACCAAACGCCGGCAGTCAGGGGGAACTCGCCGGACTCCTCGCCATCCGGGCGTACCACCGGTCACGGGGTGAGGCGCGACGGGACGTCTGCCTGATCCCCTCGAGCGCGCACGGTACGAACGCCGCGTCCGCCGTCATGGCCGGCATGCGGGTTGTGGTGATCGCCGCCCTGGGTGACGGCACGGTTGATCTCGACGACCTTCGTCGCAAGTGTGAGGAGCATGGCGAACGGCTTGCGGCGATCATGGTCACCTACCCTTCGACACACGGGGTCTACGAGGAGGGCATCGCCGACATGTGTGACCTCGTCCACCGCTTCGGCGGCCAGGTCTACATCGACGGAGCCAACCTCAACGCGCTGTTGGGTCTCGCGCGACCCGGCCAATTCGGCGGTGACGTGTCGCACCTCAATCTGCACAAGACTTTTTGCATCCCGCACGGCGGAGGTGGTCCCGGAGTCGGACCGGTCGCGGTAGCCGAACACCTGGTGCCGTTCTTGCCGTCCCATCCGATGCACCCTCGGCCGGAGCAGCGTGACGGGGTCGGCCCGGTCGAGCGCGGCGCCCTTCGGGAGCGCGGGGATCTTGGCTATCAGCTGGGCGTACATTCGCTTGTTGTCTGGTCCTGGGCTGGCGCACGCCACCAAGTCCGCCGTCCTGGCGGCCAACTACGTGGCGGCGCGTTTGGCGCCCTCCTACCCGATCCTTTACACGGGCAAGAACGGCCTGGTGGCCCACGAGTGCATCCTCGATCTCCGTGCACTGACCAAGAGCACCGGTGTCACCGTCGACGACGTGGCGAAGCGGCTGATCGACTACGGCTTCCACGCGCCCACGGTGAGCTTCCCTGTGGCGGGCACGCTGATGGTGGAGCCGACCGAGAGCGAAGACCTGGCCGAGCTCGACCGTTTCTGTGAGGCGATGATCGCCATCCGGACCGAGATCGATCAGGTGGCGGCCGGTCAATGGTCTCTCGAGGACAGCCCTTTGCGGGGCGCGCCGCACACGGCGGCTGCTCTGGTCGCCGCCTGGGAGCGACCCTACGATCGCCAGACCGCCGTGTTTCCCGCCGGGATGACGACGGACAAGTACTGGCCCCCGGTGGCGCGAATCAACCAGGCCTACGGAGACCGCCATCTGATGTGTACGTGCCCACCTCCGGAGGCGTTCGCCACCTGAGCCGGGCGTCTACACCAGGGCCATGAGCCAGATGCCGGCCGCCGCCGCCGCCACGCAGGCGGCCAGGCCACCCAGCGTGTAGACGACTGCTTCGGTACGATCGCCGGTTTGAAGCAGGTGGATCGTCTCCCAGCTGGCGGTGGACCACGTCGTGTAGCCGCCACACAACCCGGCCCCGGCCACGGCCAGCACGTGCGGCCCGAGGTCGTGGTAGAGCGCGAGCCCCGTCAGCACGCCCAGGATGAGAGAACCCGACGCATTGACGATCAACGTGCCGAGTGGGAGCGGATCCGAACGCCGCCGTGCAACGTGGTGGATCAACAGCGCCCGCAGGACGGCGCCGGCACCCCCGGCCAGCGCGACCAGCAGGGTGAGGCCGAGAGTGGGGGAGGAGTTCACTGGCCCCCCGCTCTCCGGCCGAGCGCATGGCCCGCCACCACGAGCGCGAGCCCACCGGCGACCGTTGCGACGAGATAGGCCAGGCACGTGCCAACGTCACCCCGCCGGGCCAACAGGGTCGCTTCGGCGGCCAGAGTGGAGTAGGTGGTCCAGCCCCCCAAGAACCCGACCACCAGCAATGGGCGCGCCGCCGAGAGCCGAGGGGAAACCCGTTGTGTGAGCGGCATCACCAGCCCGATGGCGAACGAACCACTGAGGTTGACCAGCAGGGTGACCCACGGGAAGTCGCCCACGGCGAGGGGATGGTGCGCCGCCAGCAGGTACCGGGCCATCGTTCCGACCGCCCCGCCAAGGAAGATGGCCACCACCGTGGACGCGGACGGTCCCGCGAGCGGGAGCACCGGCTCGTCGAGGGTGTCGTCGTCCACGGGTGGTGGCTGTTCTTCCAAAGGCCCGGTCCGCCCGTTCGACTCAGGATCCCGGACCGAACGAATCAGACGAGACGCGGTCCCGGGGCCCGGCGGAACTGGAAGGGTTCGCTCTCCCGACCGGCGACGACGTACCAGCATTGGCCAGTGGAGTCAGAGTCGAGGATGCGCTGGAACGCTGCGACGACAGCGGCCACATCGATGATGGGGAATCCCATGTCGAGCAGGGTTTGCTCGGAGCCCTTGATGATGTTGGTGTAGGCGAAGGATGGGCACAAGGCGTGCACGCGGATGCCATCGGGTTCGTAGACCTCGCCGAGCGAGCGCGCCAGGCCCACGACGCCGTGCTTGTTGGCTGCGTAGATCGGGTCGAAGGGCGTGGCCACCAGACCAGCCATTGAGGCCGTGGCCACGATCGTCCCTCCGCCGCTCGCCTTGATGGCCGGCCGGGCGGCCGCGATGCCGTAGACGACACCGTCCAGGTTGATCGACATGGATCGGCGGTACGCCTCAGGGTCGAAATCGTCGCCCATACCGCACCACGAAGTGACGCCTGCGTTCAAATGCGCAATGTGAAGGCCGCCGAACGCGTCGACTGCGCTTTTGACCGCAGCCGTGGCGGCGGCAGGGTCGGCGACGTCGGTGTGGACGAAGCGACCATCGAGCTCGTCAGCCACCTCCTTGCCCCACGCGTCGTCGATGTCGGCGATGACGACACGTGCGCCCCGGCCGGCCAGATGCCGGGCCACGCCTTCACCGATTCCGTTGCTGCCGCCGGTAATGAGGGCAACCTTGCCGTCGACGTCCATTGCCATGGACTGGATCGTAGAGGAAGGCGCTGCGCTCAGCCGAGGAGGGGGGCGGGAAGGGGGCTGGCGTGCACGATGCTCAGGTGTTGGATCGGTCGGGTCATGGCCACGTAGAGGAGGCGCAACCCGCGGCGATCCTCGCCGGCGATCGTGGAGGGCTCGACCACCACGACGGCGTCGAACTCAAGACCTTTCGCAGCCGGGGCGGGGAGGATCGTGATGGGCCGCGCCATGCCCTCTCGTTCGAGTAACCCGACTTCCGCGTCAAGTCGGGCCAGCCGGGCGACGGCGGACGACGAGCTCTTCTGGGACGATGACGGCGACCAGTGCGTGGTTTTGCGAGAGGGCGTGGGCCTCGGCCAGGGCAGCAGCTCCCAGGTCTCCCGTCTCCACCCGGCGCACGATTGGGTTCCGTGCGTCCGGGGCGAATCGAGGACGTCGGGTTGACTCCCGGAGCGGCCATGGGCAGGAGCCGCGAGGCGAAATCGAGGACCTTGCCGGGGGCTCGGTAGCCAAGGGTCAGCTCGTCGTGGTGAACGGGAGCGGTCTGCACCAAATGCGACCGAATCTCTTTCCAATCGGCATACGTCCAGGGCCCAGTGGCCTGTGCCAGGTCACCCAGGACGGTGATTGACCCGGAGGGGGCGCGGCGGGCGATCATGCGGAATTGCATCGGAGTCAGATCCTGCGCCTCGTCCACGACGATGTGTCCGTAGGTCCGGGTACGGCCGCCGGTCAGGAAGGCGGCCTCGTCGAGCAGGGCCAGGTCGTCGCTACTCCAGGCCGTGGAGGACACAGTTGCGTCCCGGGCTCGCAGCAGGACCTCCCACTCCGACTCGGAGAAGAGTCCGGCGGCGTAGCGCTGCAACTGGCTGCGCGAGGAGAGCAGGTCACGCACCAGCACGGTGGGGGACACCGTCGGCCAGAGCGTATCGAGAAGGCCGACGAACTCCTGCGACGCGGCGAGTTCACCCTCGAACCAGGATTCGTCGGCGCCCAATCGAGCCGACGAACGGAAGACCCGTCGGGCCTCGCTGACAAGCCGGGCTCGCAACGCAAGACGGCCGGCCTTGTAGGGGCCTGGGCGCGCAACGATGGAGGCAACGAGGTCGTTTATTCGCTCGGCGCTGAGCGTGGCCCGAGCAAACCGCACCCGCAGAGTGATGTCCTCGTCGAGCACGCGGCGCCGCCCGTCGAGCAGCGCGACGCAAGAGCTGACCCATGCGGGCATCTCCTTTCAGCCGACGCACCTCCATGGGTTCCACCACCCTGACCTTGGCCTTGGGGGCAATGTCTCCGATGGTGGTCTGCACGACGGCTTCTTCACCGAGCGACGGGAGGACCTGCGCGATGTACCGCAGGAACGCACGGCTGGGTCCCAGAACGAGGACGCCGTCGCGGGTCAACGAGGGGTGGTTATAGAGGAGGAAGGCGGCACGATGGAGCCCGACCGCTGTCTTCCCCGTGCCGGGGCCGCCCTGCACCGTCAGGAGTTGGGCGAGCGGGGCGCGAATGATCTCGTCCTGTTCGGCTTGGATGGTGGCGACGATGTCGAGCATTTCGCCGGTCCGGGCGCGCTCGAGCTCTGCCAGGAGGGCATCGCCGCCCCGAAGGCGGCGTCCTGCCATCGTCGGTCCCCGGCCCACCGAAGAGATCGTCTGCGACGGCGACCACTGCACCGCGGTCCACCATGATCTGGCGGCGACGGGTCAAGCCAAGGGGATCCTTGGCCGTGGCCTGGTAGAAGGACACGGAAACTGGCGCCCTCCAGTCCACCACCACCGGATCGGCCTGGGCGTCCTCCACATGCCGCCGTCCGATGTGCCACGACGGTCCCGCCTCCTCGTCGATTCGTCCGAACAGAAGCGGCCGGGGGCTGTCGGCAAGCATTGACACCCGGCGGACGAGTGCCGCGACATAGTCGAGATCGGGATTTCCGGCCTTGACCAACTCCTCCAACAAGCCAGTGGCCCGACGACGCATGGCGGCCAGGGCCTTCAGGGCGTGGTCCAGGTAGTCCTGCTCCGATTGGAGCTCGGGGTCGGAGTGGCGGACGCCGACGCTCACAGCTTCCGTAATCCAGTCAAAACACGCGCAAATACGACCGCGCAAAAATCCCCGGACACTCCGGGGACGGTACTTCAATTTGATGGCTCAAACAAGCCCTTTACCTGCGATTTCCCCTTCTCATCCGTCCGGACTTTGAACCTTTAACCAAGGGGACTTATCGCTTGTCACTTTACAGAATCCGGCGACGTGAATCAAGGGGAGACTCGTCGAAGGTCCCGGTGGTGGTCGGGGCATCGTTTCCGAGCATGGCAGTCGCAAAGGCACGGCTTCGCCACGACCCGAGACGCCTCGGCTTGAGCACATGAGGTGGTTGGCAGTGGGGGACAGCCGGACCACGGCAGCCTCCGGCCTCGTCGAGGCCCTCGAAGCATCCCCGAGTCCACCCAGCCCGGATGTACGACGTGGATGCCGACCGTCGCGGGCTAACTGCTCGGGACGAAGATCATGGCGTGAGGATTGGTGAACCCGATCGCGATCGGGGTGATCGCCCCGGTCGTCAGATCGAGGCTGCCGACCATCTTCGTCACCGTCGAGTCGCTCGCCGTCGACACGTAGGCCCCGCCGTTGGTGAAGCTTCCGGTGATCGCGTAGATCCGGTTGTTGGAGTTGTCGGTCAACAGCAAGGTTCCCTTGCTCTTAGTGGCGTACGTCAGACCGTCAATCGACGCACCCACTGGCAACATGGTCAGTGCCTGGGTAGGTGCGCCCGGATTCTGAACGAAGATGATCTGGTTGTCAGATTGGCTGACGAGTGCCAGCTGTCCCGAATCGGCCAATGCGTTCGGTGGGACCAGGGTGTCCGTGTCGGGGTCGGTCAAAGCGAGCGTCACCCCGCCACTCGGGCCGGTCGCCGTCGCATTGTCGAGGAACACCGGAGTCAATTTCGCGGAACTTCCCTGCAGCGACACCGAGTACAGAGCTGGAGCATTCGCTGCACTGGGAGCCGAGCCTGCGATATAGATGGCGTCGCCGACCGCTGTCATTTGGTCGGTCCCCCCGCCGCCGATCGTCGAGGGGTCGGGGCTGTACGTGTAGTGCTGCGCAGTGGAGCCAGCGGTGGCCGGCACGGTGTAGAAGCTCGAATTCCCGTCCTCGTTGACCGAGACCAACACCCGATTCTGAGTCGGCTGCGTCGTCAACCCGTCGATCTTGCCCGTGAGCAACCAGGTGGCAATCGGCTTGTGCAGACCGCCGCCACTGAGCGAGAACTCCGCAACCGTGCTCTGCGTTGCCCCAAGCTTGGGCGGATTCGAACCGGGGATAATGGCCGTAGTCGATGCCTCGCCCATGGTGCCAATGCCGTTCTGGTACCCCACGAAGAGGTTGCCGCCCATCACCGCGAGGTCGTCGGGGCCCACGGAGCCCTTGGGCGGCAGCGCAAAGATCGACGCGGTAAAGCCGCCCGTGGTGGCGATGCTGGGCGCTGCCGTCGAGCTCGACCGCGTCGCGGCACCACTCGGGACCAGTGCAGGAAGGGCGACAACGGAGAGCAACGCCCCAGCCGCTGCGACGGCGAGCAGGCCCCCGCTGCGTGGGAGCCGACGGATCATGGCAACTGCGTTGCGAGACGGTGAAGTTTGCATGGCGTCACCCTAAAATGCTGCGCTTACGCCGAGGTGAACTCGGTGAGATCGCACGGCAATCTCTCGGTGAACTCGTCCGAGAGCGGGGTCGGCGGGGGAGCGGAGGACCATCACGTCCGTTGCGTCTGCCGTTGTCGTGAACACCTTCGGAGCCGCCTGCTCCCATCACGGGCACACTCCTTGGACGCTGTCGGGGCCGATCCCGGCGGAAATCCCGCACGATGCCAGGCATCGATCAGGTCGCCGAGGAAGGCGGGCCCAGCAATCGAACTCCGACCGGGACCCGACCGCTGGGATTCCACGCGGTCACGGCCGAGAGGCACGACCATCTGATCTCGCGTCGTGCTCGAGCTCATAGCGTCCCATCGTCAGGCCGCCGGTCAACCTCTTGCTCGCTGGCAGATGGACGGACGACGACGCCCAGTCTCAAGCTGTGTCTGGGCGGCAGGGTCATCGAGGGGAGCGCCGGGCAAGTCACCGTCTGCCCCCAAGGCCCCAAATTCCGTTGAACTTAACATAATGAGCATTATCGGCGGAGATAGGGGAGACGAAGGCCAGGTCAACGAACGCTCCACCCGTTCGCCTGTTGCTCAACCGGGTGGCAGGGTGCGCCGACAGGAATGGCCTCGAAGGTCGACGCCGGACCCGGGGCATCACGATGACGGTGCGAGGTGTCGTGGCAAACTTCGCGCCGTCCTTCTGTGTGTCCCGGGGCGGCAATTGTGACGTGAAGTCGGTTTGTCCGGTCGGCCCCGACCGTTCTCAGAAAGGCCACGCCGATGGCATCAGTTCTGTACCGGATCGGTGCCTTCACGGTCCGGCACCGCTGGCAGGTCATTGTCGGGTGGGTGGTCCTGTTGGCCGGCTTGTCGGTCCTCGTGCTGGTGGTGCAGCGGCCGGCGAGCAACAACTTGACCATCCCCGGGACACAGTCGCAGCAGGCGCTCGACCTGCTCAACAGTCGCTTCCCTGGTGCAGGCGGGGCACAGGCGCAGGTCGTCTTCTCGACAACCGGGACGACACCGGTCACGTCGAGTGCAGAGAAGGCGGCGATCGAGGCCAGCCTGGCCCAGCTCCGCCGCGCCCCCCAGGTGGTCTCGGTGTCCGACCCCTTCACGACGGGGACGGTCTCGCGCTCCGGCAAAATCGCCTTTTCGATCGTCGCCTATCCCGTCCCCGTCGCCGAGGTGACCCAGTCCGCCAAGACTGCCCTTCTGGACACCGGCGGCCCGGCCAAAACGGCCGGCTTGCAGGTGAACATCGGCGGAGCGCTGGCGGCGCCGAGCACCGCCCCAAATAGCGACATCGTCGGGATCATCATCGCCTTCATCGTCCTCGCTCTGACGTTCCGCTCTGCCTTGGCGGCCGGCGTCCCGCTGCTCAGCGCCCTGGTCGGGCTGGGAACCGGCCTCGCCGCCATCACGGCGGTCGGCTCGGTCGTCGTGCTCTCGTCCACTGCGCCCATCCTCGCCACGATGCTGGCCCTGGCGGTCGGCGTCGACTACGGCCTCTTCATCAGCACCCGACATCGACAGCAATTGATTGCCGGCATGAACCCCGACACGTCGATCGCCACGGCGGTGGCCACTGCGGGAAGTGCCGTGTGCTTCGCCGGCACCACCGTGGTCGTTGCTCTCGCCGCCCTCGCCATCGTCAGGATCCCATTCCTCACCGTCATGGGAATCGCCGCCGCAGGAGCGGTGATCGTCGCCGCCGCGGCGGCGATCACTTTGGTCCCCGCTCTGCTGGCGGCGGCCGGGCCGAGGATCATCGGGGGCAAGGCCGCACAGCATCAGATCGCCCGGTCGACCGCCTCCGACTACCGGTCGTTGGGACAGCGCTGGGTGCGGATCGTGACCCGGCGGGCCCTTCCGGTCCTTGTCGCCGGCATCGCCGTGCTCGCCGTGCTCGCCCTTCCGGCGCGGCATATCCACCTCGGGCTACCGGACGCCGGCACCTACCCCTCCACGTCGACGGACCGTCGAGCCTACGACCTGGTCTCCCAAGGCTTCGGGCCGGGGTTCAACTCGCCTCTGCTCGTCGTCGTCGACACCCCGAAGGCGGCCAGCGCCCAGGCGGTCGCCCAGGCACTGGCCCAGGGAGCCCGGGGCATCCCCGACATCCTCCTCGTCACTCCCCCGGTGCAGAACCCGGCGCACACCCTCACCCTTGTCACTGTCATACCGAAGACCGGGCCGAATGATCCGGCCACCCAAACACTCGTGTCCACGATGCGCGCCAAAGCAGCGTCGGCGACCAAGTCCTCCGGTGTCGAGGTCCTCGTCACGGGGACCACCGCGGTGAACCTCGATGTGTCGTCGAAACTGTCGGCCGCGACGGTCCCTTACCTCGTCACGGTTGCCATCATCTGCCTTCTTTTGCTCATGCTGGTCTTCCGCTCCATCCTCGTGCCCATCAAGGCAGTGATCGGCTATCTATTGAGCGTGATTGCGTCCTTGGGTGTGACGACATGGATCTTCCAACAGGGGCATGTCACCGGGCTCCTCGGTATTGCGGCCACCGGTCCCATCGTCAGCTTCGTGCCTCTGATTCTTGCCGGCGTGTTGTTCGGGCTCGCGATGGACTACGAGGTCTTCCTCGTCTCACGGATCCGCGAGGAGTACACGCATGGAGCCGACCCCATTGCCGCGGCGATCAATGGCTACACCAAGAGCGCCCGGGTGGTGGCCGCCGCCGCCGTGATCATGATCTTCGTCTTCGCGAGCTTCATTTCAGCGGAAGACATCATCACCAAGACCATTGCCTTCGCGCTGGCCCTCGGTGTGGCCATCGACGCCTTCCTCGTCCGAATGACCCTGGTGCCCGCCGCACTCGCCCTCATGGGACGGTCGGCATGGTGGCTGCCGGGTGGGATCGCCCGCGTACTCCCCGATGTCGATATCGAAGGTGCGCGTCTGGCGAGATGACGCTGGCGGTGGAGGCACTCCCCTGCCCACGTACGACACAAGTGGGGCAGTGTCCGGATCGCCCGCCGTGTGCCACGATGTCTCCATGGACCACGCCAGGGGCGGGGCACATGGATGGCACGTGCAGACCGCCTTTGCGACGATTACAGCGCGAACGTGATGCAGTCGGGTGGCATGTCTCGAACGGGGACCTCTTCGGATACTCCAAAGAGGCGGGACGGGAGAGAAGCCCAGACTGCGGCCGCGTGGCCGCCGTCCGCAGAGGAGTAGCCGTTGACACTCAAATCGGGTCTCCGATCGGTGGCAGGTCGCGGATACCGGTTCATCACGAATCGTCGCCGGCACCATCCCAACCTCATTGTTGACCGAGATCTTGGTCGATTCCGGATCCCCGACGACTTGTCCGTGGTGCCAGAACAGGCCTTGCACCTCCTCGTGATCGGCGAATGTGTCGCTACCTGGCTTGGCGATGGCGCGGAGAGTATCGGCTGGTCCCATGATTTCCTCTTGATCAACAACTACTCCGTTCTCCCGGATGTACCACCCTCTCCAGTGGAACATTATGGTTTCCAACTGATTCAGATTCCGCTTAGGTTGCCACTCGGTGAATGGGAGTATCTGGCTCTGCCGTTCAACGATGTCGATGAATGGCGGCAGATGTTGGAAGGCGCTTGTCAGCGACTCACTCAGGTGTTCGAAGCGGCAATGCGCTACAACATCGAGCGCGGCCTCTTGACGTTCGTGGCCGGGTTCCTCGTGCCCCAGCAGAACCCGATGGGTAGGATGCTGCCTCGCGACGATCCACAGAATCTCGTCTTCGTCGTCGAGTCTCTAAATCGTCATCTGGTCACACTGGTCGCCTCACATAAGAACGTTTACTACGTCGACTTCGACCAGATCGCCTCGGGACTCGGGAAGCAATTCATTCAAGACGACTCGATTACGAGCAGTTCCCATGGCTCATTCCTCAGCGACTGGGACTTCACGCGCGATCGCGACCGAATCGAGCCGCCAGGTCCAATGCGTCAGTACTTCGAGATCCGGGCCGAGGAGTTCAGATATGCCGTCTGGTTGGAGCTGCTTGCCATGTACCGGACGGTACGAGGGGTCGACCAGGTCAAGCTAGTTATCGTTGACCTCGATGACACGTTGTGGCGAGGGATCGTCGCCGAAGAGGGCGACATCTCCGAGGAGACCATCGAGGGATGGCCGATGGGGGTCATCGAGGCTCTCCAGTTCCTCAAGAAACGCGGGGTCTTACTCGGAATCATCAGCAAGAATGACGAGTCGAAGATCGAGGCATTGTGGGACAGCGTCATGAGGGGTCGGCTCGGTCTAGACGACTTCGTCGTCCGCAGAATCAACTGGAAGTCGAAGGCGGACAATCTGGAGCACATCCTCGAAGAGGTAAATCTGCTTTCCCGGAACGTCGTGTTCGTGGACGATAACCCGCTCGAAAGAGCAGAGGTTAGTGCTGCATTTCCAGATATCCGTGTGTTGGGGGCACGGCCTTATCATCTGAAGCGCGTTCTCTTGTGGGCATCCGAGACGCAGGTGCCGTTCGTCTCCAGCGAGTCGTCGCGTCGGACCCAAATGGTGCAGAGCCAAATAGCCAGAGAGCGAGAGCGGAAGAGGGTCTCCCGCGAGGAATTTTTGGGTGATCTCGGGATAGCGGCCTATCTCTTTGACATTCGCGAACAAGATGACTCGAAGGCCTCCCGAGCGATCGAATTGCTCAACAAGACGAACCAGTTCAACACCACGGGCAAGCGATGGACGACCGAGGAGCTTCGAGCACTCTCGGGGAGCGGCGGATCAATGGTCGGCTTCACAGTTCGTGACAAGTTCACCGATTACGGAATCGTGGGAGTCGTGCTCCTTCGTAGCGGTCCTGCCGGAATACGAGTCGAGCAGGTGGTTATGAGCTGCCGAGTTTTTGGACTCGACGCCGAACTAGCAGTTCTGGTCGAGATCCTGAAGCGTGCACAAGAGACCGGTGAACATGGATTGGTTGGGATCGTTCAGAAACTGTCAGCAAACCAGCCCTGCTGGGATTTGTTCCAGAAGCTCGGATTCGTCGAGGTTAGCGACGGAGTCTGGTCCTTTGATGGCGAGTTCAGCCCAACTCGAACCTTCAACGTTTCGGTTGAGTGGGAGGAACAGCCAACCAGTTCCGTTTGATGGATATCTTAGGCATGCCCCTAAACGCCGGGCTGGTGGGACGGTTCGGCACTGGGCGTGTGGGTAACTCCAGAACGCCTAGTGGTGCGTCGCGGATCTAGCCATTCCACCAGCGAGGCCCCGACCAGCGACGCCGATGGTTCTGTGGCTGGGCCACGCAGGCTCGGCCATAATGGCGGCAATGGAAAAGTGATCTTCGGTTTCGTTCGGAAGTGAACGCCCCTTCTTGCGTTTCTTGGCACATCAGGGAGGTTGGGCCATGCCAATGAGAACAGTCGATCCAAGGGACATCCGAGTCTTGATTCCCGACGGCGAGCCTCAACCTCCCCTGTATCGCAGCCGCTACGGCGGCTTGTGGATCGACCGCTGCGATGCCCATGACGTTCTGGAGGCACGCCGTGCCATGGGTGAGATCACCGATGCCGACGCCGAGATCCTCGCTTACTACATCGACAACGGATACGTGGTGTTCCCCAAAGCCACTGACGAATCATTGATCGACCAGTACCTCGACTTCTTCGAGGGTGCGTGGGACGCCCCTCCGCACACGATTCGCATGCACCTGAATCGCCAGGTCATCTTCATCGATCGAAAGCACTACGACGACGTCACCAAGGTCAGCGATGTCCACAGCTATTTCGAGCGAGCGGGGGAGCTCATCTTTCCACCGCCCGTACTGCGCTTTTTGACCCAGATCTATGAACGGCCTCCTGTCGTGTTCCAGACGATGACGATGCGGAAGGGCTCCCAGGAGAACCTGCACATCGACACGGGACCTCTCACGCTCACCGAGCCGATGTCCATTTGCGCCTCTTGGGTCGCCCTCGAAGACGTGCACCCGGACTCGGGAGAGTTTCAGTTCGTACCCGGAAGCCATCGTCTGCCCGAGTTGTTGCACTACGGAACCGACAAGGGGCACAGTGGCGACTACGCGGAATATGACAAGATCCTCAAGACCACCCTGCAAATGTGCGAGGAGCGCGGGCTCAAGACCGAGTACTTCGTGGCAAACAAGGGTGATGTCCTGATCTGGCACGCCGATCTGATGCATGGCGGTGCACCCATCCGGGACGTGCAGCTAACTCGCAAGAGTCTTGTGGCACACTTCATGCCCCTCGGCGTGATGCCAACGTTCTTCGACTGTTCCGACGTCAACTCAGTCCCGTACCCGAGCGGCGGGTACTGCACGGATAGGCTCCTGCACGACACAAGACCGAGACAGCAGAAGCTAAACGAGCAGGCAGCTGAACTGGAGAACGAGCAACCGCGTGCCCAGTCTCACCACAAGGTGCGTCCAATCGACGTGTGGAGGGACCGGGTTCCACTCACGCTCAGGAAACATGTTCCGCCCTCAGTCGGTGAGTGGGCGCGCCAGCACATGCCCACGGGTCGGTCGTCGCAATGATTGCGGTGCTTCGATCGGCGTCCGACGGAACGGGATTTCGAAGTCGTCGAGTTCAGACGTTCTGAGTCATATGGGCTCGCTAACGAGCTACCTTCGCCATCGAGTGGAGGTTTGCGATGACCTCGACGGTCCCCCACTCGACTGGGTCTGGGGCGCCCCAGTACGCCGGGCTGGTGGGACGGTTCGGCACCTTGAGCATGCTCAAGTGCTGTGAGGACGCTGAACGTAGACGTCTAGTCACCTGAGCGCGACTCAACGTTCGCAATCCCAGTTGGCAGGGCGGGAAGGCGGTGCTAGACCAAGCGAAGACCTGACGCGAGAGGAGTCGGTAATGAAGTTCGTAGTGACGTGGAAGACTCGGAGTGGCGCATCGGCCGCTGACAATGAAGCTGCGGCAGCTCGCACACTCGAGGTTTTCGGGAAGTGGTCGCCGCCCGCCGACGAGACATTTCATCAGTTCTTGGGTCGCCTCGACGGTACAGGCGGTTTTGCAGTCGTCGAGACTGACAATCCAGATTCACTCGCTGAAGCCCCGGCGAAGTTCGGCACATATTTGGATTTCGAGATAATCCCAGTGAACGACATAACTGAGACCACGCGCCTGCTTGGCGAGGGAGTCGAGTTCCGCAAGTCGATCTAAAGGTCGCTCAAACCAGATTGGATGGGCGCCCCGTTCGCCGGGCCGGGGCCACAATGCCGGAGTGCTGACGAATGGCATTCGGAGGTGACGCTCTGTGAGGTACGAAGAGCGACCCACAGCCCTCGGCGACCGCATACGGATATCGAGGTGTCCCCCACTCCCGCCGGCTATCGGTGCGACGCTATGCGGGCCTGTCCCAAAACAGCGCGATAGCGATCCCGTCCGGGTCCTTGAAGTTGAGAATTTCTCCCGGAGCAACCTCGATCGGGCCGGAACTCTCTACGCCGTGGGCGTCGAGATGATTTGCCCACTCACGCAGCTCGGTCTGAGAGCTGACAGCGAAGGCAAAATGATCGAGCCCCACCACGGTCGGATCGAACCTGGACGATGGCGACCCCGGGTGTTCGACCAGACCAACCGAGTAGCCGCCTCGGATGAAACGGAACACCGCGGCCCGTCGAGTTGAAGAGTCCTCCCGGAACTGCTCAACCATGCCGAGTACCTCGGCGTACCATGCGGCACTTCTGTCCAGGTCGGAGACCGTAACCGACACGTGATGCACGTTGGCCAGCGCTTCCATCTTCTGATGTTGTCATAGCCCGATGCGATGATCGGGGCTTCGGGAGGTAATTCGCTGCCCGCGACCACAGGCACTCCCGTCCGCAAGCTGAGGCAATTCGAATGTCGAAATCCCGCCGGCTTGAGGCGAGCGACGAGGCGTGATGAGCTGATGTCTCGTGGTCCAGGTCACTGAGGAACCGCCTCCGGCGCTCGCCGAGCACCTCCCGGGTTCGACGCCGCTGGCGCGGTGGGCGGCCGTGGTGGCGGCCATTGTAATCGGGATCGCGCTCGGAGCCCTTGGCACGGCGCTGGTCACACCGGGGCAGTCCCTCGCGGTGCCGACTGCGATCGTGGCGGCTGTCGGCGGTGGCATCGTGCTCGTTTCGTGGGTGGCCGCCTCATTCCGGGCTGGTCGCCAGGCAGGCTGGATTCTCGCCGTAGGAGCAGCGATCGTGTCTGTGCTGGCGTGCCTGTGGACGTTCGAGTTCGCGCTCCCGGCCGCGATCGAGTGGTCGAATGCGACTGCGCAAGCCCAAGAGGTCTTTGACCAGTTGCAGCACTTTGCACAGAACTTCCGTGGAAGTGTTCCTCCTCAGCCCTGCGTTGAGCATCCGAACGGCTCTGTTGGTCCGCTTGCCGCGCCGTACAAGGAGTGTGCCGTTTGGACACCGGTGGGTCACGCGGTGACCTTCGTCGCCAGCAGACCGAATGCACCCAGCGGCCTCGTTTACACTGACCGGCCCTCGGTGTTCTTCGCAGACGAATGTGAGCGCCACCTGGTTGGCAACTGGTGGATGTTCACTTCATCGACCAACTCGAATGGCGACCCGGGAACTTGCTACTTCGGCTACCGGTTTCACGGTGGGGGGTGAGACTCGGCGGGTAGCCCCGAACGCCGGGAGGATGGGACACTTCGGCACATTCGGGCGTGTGGATAAGGCGACGGTCAGGAGGCGATGCGGTATCGGATGTGGGTGGCTTCTGGCGTGTCGATCACTCGTACGATCTCCAACTCGACCCTCTCCGGCAACACTTCAAATAGTCGGCGCCCGCCACTAAACAGCACCGGGACCTGATGAATCTGCAACTCGTCGAGGACACCTGCCGCAAGCGCCGCCTGTGCTGTGTAAGCGCCATGGACTAGGACGTTGCGGTCGCCTGCGGCGGTCTTCGCCTGCGCCATAGCGCTGGTGATCCCATCCGTTACATAGGTCACCAACGGATACTTGGCGACCGACGGTCCCGCCGGCCGGTGGCTCGGGACAAAGATTGGGACGCCATCATGGTGGTCACCGCCCCAGTGATCGGTCTGTTCCACAGTATTGCGACCGGAGAGGACGGCACCGGTATTCTTGATTTCGTCAAGAAAGTGTCTGCCCATCTCCGCTGAATCAATGGTCTCCTCGGTCGGTCCAGCGTCTGCAGCAAAGCCGTACCACTCGTGCAGTCTCATGAAGTCGTCACCGCCGGGGTTGCTCGGTTGATCGTTGGGGCCAGCGATGAACCCATCAAGCGACATCGACATGTAGAGCACCGATCTAGACATGTAGCCGGACCTTTCCCTATGAACTTCGGATCTATCACCAGTAGAGACGGCGCATGATGAAAACATTCATCGCCTGCCCCAGAACGCCGGGTTGAAGTCACCTGCTGAGCGCCACGAGGTCCGGCCAGAGCTCTTCAATGGCTTCGAAGACGGGCGCACCTAGATCGCCGACCTGCCGGAGGCGATGACGCTTGGCTGTCGTCGCGATACTGCTGGCGCACTCTAGCGTCGAAGGGGTGAGGCGTCTATGCGCATCAACGACGCCGGGTGGTGCCGGGTACGCAACGAGCCATGCCAGGTGCAACACGTGGCAGAAGGCACCAATCGGTCCTCCGAGTCTGATTCGATCAGGTATGCGCTCGGCAATGAAGGGATAGCTACCCAACCAGTCGTGGAGGCCGTCGAAGAAGGGATCGGACGCGGCGTAGCGAACCTCTGGAACCCGATAGAACGCGATCGTTGCCGCACACATGAGGCATGGCTCGAAGGTGGTGTACAGCGACCCCGTGATCCGGGCGCCAAAAGGCACTTGGGACAGGACGTCCATCTCGGCGTGCGCCATCATCGTTCCCGACAAGTGAGAACCTGACCGTTCAGTTGTCCTATTGCGACCCTTGGCAATCACGGATCCGGTCTGATCGACAAGGACGGCACCGACCCCAGCTGAGCCTGCGGTCCACGATTTCCACGCTTGGTCGATGGCGAGCTGCCAAGTCGAACCCACTGATTCCCAGGCCGACAAGGGGGTGTCCATCGAGCCGATCGTAGGTGCCTGTGTCCCAGATCGCAGGGCTGGTGTCACACGAGCTCGCAACCAATAGCGAACAATTTGTCGACAACGCGCGCCAAGGCAGGCCTATCGGCAGAGGACAGCGTTACTGGAGCTCTTTACCATGCATCACATGGTGGGCCGGATTGACGGGCGATTGGGCGGAAGCAACTGGACGGCAAGGCTGGCGATCGCCATGTTTCTCGGATGGATGGCGCTGGGTTTCATCCCGTGTGGCACAGCAAGCGCGGCCTCCTCCGACGAGCTTTCAACGAAGGTACTGACCCAGGTTCCGATCCCTGGCCTGATCCAAACCACACCTGGACCGACGAACGGGCCCATCGGACCATCGAACATCAGCTTCTTCGGTGGCAATGATGGAGCCGTTGCGCAGCTCATCGCCAGCGGCGGCATGAGCGGCTATGTCCGAGCCTTCGTTCACACTCCCCCAAACGGTCAAGTGGTGGTGATTGAGGCGGACTGGGTAAAGGATCAGAGCAACATTCCCGCGATCTTGGCTGGTGTCGAGGCCACAGCGAAAGGCCCTCGATTCGACGTCCCCGGAATAGTCGACGCAACGGGGTTTGAAACCACATCGTCTGCCACGACAACACCCCAATATATCGTCGTCTTCTCACGAGGAAACTACGTCTTCCTCACGCTGGCGGAATCGGCGGACGGGTCCCTTGGCAAGAGTTCGGCCGTGTCTGTCGCCTCGGCGCAGGCAGCCGCAGTCCCTGGCACCCCAGCCGAGGCAGGTACAGGGTCAGGCAGTTCCAACGCCTACAAGTCTGGAGAGATCTTTGGCGCCGTCCTCGTGGCGGTAGCGATCATCGGTGGCCTGATCATCGCGATACGAAAGAGTGCCGGCAGCAAGAAGAAGTCAGTGGCACTCCCGGCGTCTGGATCGGTCATATGGCCTGCGCCAATCACGTCAACCCCATTGCAAGTGGGTTGGCACCAGAGCGGCCAGCACTTCAATGAGCAACTCTATTGGGACGGTCGCGCATGGACGGCGAGCCGTCAATGGAGAGTAGGTGTTGGCTGGACCGAGAGTCCGCTGACTCAGCCGACCACTCGATAAACGCAAATCAGTCCGGCGTTCCCGGAAGACGTCGAGGCGTATGCGGCCGGTGATCCTTAGCCTCCAGGCTTTGCCCTGCCCCCGTTCGCCGAGACAGGGTGATCTGGTCCGCGAGATCCCGACACACGAAAGAGCCGATCGTCACCGTCCTCAGAAGCTGAAGGATCCCGCGGTTGCAGGTTGTCCGAGAACCGCCAGTCCAAGTGTGAGATCACCGACTGCACCACACATGTCTGGCGATGGGCAAGACGCTCCGGAGAGCGCTCTCGGAGAGTCGCCCAGACGCTTAGCAACCGGAAGGAGCCTCCAGCTCTGTCCGCTCCACTCAGCGGCGAGTCCATTCGTCCTCGATGCACGCTTCTCCCATCCAACAGCGACGCACGAACTCTTCGGGCACGAGACACCACTGAGGCCGATCGTCGCCGCGTGAGCGGTCAACGGTGGCTGGACGCTCCATCGGCTTCCGTCCCACTTGGCCAACAGGCCATCAATCCCCGTGCTGCCAACAGCTATGCACTCTCGCTCTGAGAGGCACGCATCGGCGGCAAACGAGCCTGAGGTGTTAGGGGTGGCCGACCGCACCCAGCGGACGCCATTCCAGGCATCGGCGAACGGCATGGTGAGTGAGTTCGATCGAACCGAGCTGCCAACTGCCAAGCAACTCGTCTTGATGCAAGTGACCCCATCGAACTCGGCCTCCACAACGCCGGCCGGCGCTGGCAGCCGCATCAGATACCAGTTCCGCCCATCCCACCGTTCCGCGAATGGTTGGTTCTGCCCGAGGACATCATCGCGGAAGTAGCCAACGGCGACGCAGAATTTCCTTGCCGAACAGGAGACTGCGTTGAAGACGCCGCGGAAGTAGCCCGAGCTCGCATTCGGCGGAGCCGGGACACTTTGACTTGACCAAGTCAACCCATTCCAAGCGTCCACGATCGCGCCAAAGTACGCATCGGGTGCCGTAGAGTCGCCTTGCGTGCATGCTCCGTAAGAACAAAAGGGCATCGTCGTGCGTGTGTTGCCAACCGCGATGCAATCTGATGGCGACAAGCAGGTCACCGCATTCAGTGTGACGGATCTATTGATCTTCTTGTCGACGTGAAAGGTCCAAGACTTGTGTTGTGAGATGGCCCATACGGTGGAGGTATCGCTGTAGTTGTCGGGCAGCATCCATCCCACTCCCATACACCACTTAGTAGACGGACACGAGACTCCAGTTAGCGAGGATTCTCCGGGAATGATGGACGTCGCCCAATGCGACTTGACCTGCATAGCGACTCGGGGACCACCGCACCCGGAAACCGCGATGCCGATCATCATCACAGCTCCGAGTAGTCCTGCTATGGCTTTTCGCGAGCGCCCTTGCGTGAACATTCGGAAGAGTGTGACACGACCAGGCTAGATAGACCGGCCGTCGCCCAGTGCGCTCATCGTCGGGTCGTGGTCCTACTAACGCGTACATCTGCCACTTGTTCAGGGTCTCCACCATTCCGAATGGTCCCGTACGGTGATTGGCCACCCCTACTCATGGGCACACGACCGGTCGGCCTATCCGCTCTCAAGCCAGCGGAGATGGTGCCCCCGTACGGGGGGGATGGTGGGACACTCGCGTGGGGACAGGTCGAGAGCACTTTCCATCCGCGCTCGGAGTTAGCGAGCAGAATCGACGGTGCTGTGGATTTTGACCGGTGTGACGACTGCGGGTTCAACGGCGAGGAGTGGAGCGATGCTGCAGCCCTCTCGGCCATAGCAGGCCTACCCACCCGGTTCGCCAACGCAGTCGCAGGACTCAGTTCTGACGATCTACTCCGGCGACCAGTGGATGGCCAATGGTCGATCGCAGAATATGCGGACCATGTACGAGAGGTCCTCTTTGGAATGAGGTTTCTACTGGACATGGCGCTCACGCAGCCAAGAACAGATCTCGGCGAGTCGCCATCTTCGGCATTCGAGCCCGAGCCTCGCCAGATCGACATCGACGCAGCGTTAGTCGGTATTGAACGAGAAGCGACTACGTTGCTCGAGGCTTTCTCGGAACTGTCTCTCGAAGAGTGGCACTCGATTGTGACGCTCGATGGGGCCAATGTCGATCCGCACTGGATGGTTCGCCACGCGGTCCATGACTCGACCCATCACCTTCTCGACATCGAGCGCCTTCGACTAGCTCCTTGACGGCTGGCTAAATGCCCCCGTTCGCCGGGTAGGAAGCACTATTCCGAGTCTTCAGGAGGTTTCTGCGAAAGTCCCTTCCAGGCATCCTTTTCGCCAAGCGCTCTCTGAGCGCTACGGCAAACTGCGGAAGCGCCACAAGTACCGCCTCCGCAGTGTCGTAGTCGGCCATGCTGTGAATAGGGACCAGTTGTCCCATGACGCCTCCGCTCTGTAGATAGTCCGGCCATCGTGGTTTTGGATTTCGGTAACGCTCACGTTCGCTCCAGCACCCATTCGCATTTCCACGTAGTGCTCCCACCGACCAGTCGTCCGAACGAGGTCTTCTGCATCCGCCCATTCCATGCGGACCTGTGTAGCAGCCCCGGTCCGTTTCCGCCTAGGTGTCCCCATACGCCGGGAACGAGATGTTCCATCGGCAAATAGCGGTAGCTTGATCATCAGTGGACCAACCAGGATCTCGCCCCGACCTCCAGGCAATGATGCGCAAGGGGCGGGGGTGCTTGAGAGTGGGTTGGATCCCCTGCCACCGTCATTAAGTCCTTCGACGCCGATACCGTTGGCCTACTGGAAGACTGCCGTGTGCGGCACCGTGTGCTTTCTGTTCTATTTCAGCAATCGTGAAGGGACCATCGAGCCTGCGCAGACCAACTTTCGCTACAGCCTTCAAGACGACAAATGGGTTCCTGTCCGTGCTGGTCATTTCTGGGGAGCCAACAAACTGGATCCCATCGCATCACCCGAATCCATGGCCTATTCCGGTTACTACGCCATCAGTGGGCCCGAATCATCCTCGTACAACGATGATCCAACGCCGGGCATCCCAGCGATCATTTGGTCGGGTCGCCACGCACCGGACGTAGCCGAAATCTGGCTCGTACAAGGGACGAGTACCCAAAGGAATCCTGCGGATGGGCACTATGGGGTCTGGACCGTCTGCTCCGAGAAGTTTGAGCCCTTCAGGGTCGAAGCTCACGACTCCTCAGGGAGACTGGTTGGCTACCTCGACGAACCACTCAGTAAATGGAAGCGGTGATCCCAAGGGTGTCCCCGTTCGCCGGGACGGAGGGGCAGGCGCAGTTCGGCACAAGTGGGGCACCCCCGGTAGGTCCCTCTCGAATGCTGATTCGAGGATGGGTTTCCCGGCGCTTATGAGTGTTGTCTGAGTGTTGTCGCCGAAGACCAAGCGTGTTGAGCCATAATTTACTGCGGGGGGCGCAGTGAACAGGAGAGATCCATGCGATTGTTCCGTCTTGCTTTGCCCGTCCCGATTGCGCTGGGTGCGCTTGCCTTGCTGTCATCGCCCGCGTCGGCAAGTACGCCCTTGATCCCGACGCAACTGTCGATCGGCCCGGTGCAGCTCGGTCCCCTTGGCGCATCCGTTTCCGTCGCACTGGCGTTCACGTGTGACCCGTCATTGAACGTCGCGTTCGGAGATGCGGGCGTGACCCAGGTGAGTGGCCACAAGCTGGCGCAGGGTACCGGATTCTTTTCCAACACCTTCCCGGGCGTTCCGTGCACGGGCGCATCGGAGACGGTCACCGTGAACGTGAAGGCGTCCGGAGGGTTCGCTTTCAAGCACGGTAACAAGGCACTCGGCAGTGCAGACTTGACCCTGTTCGATCCGGTGTCCGGTAACCTGTCCACGACCTCGATCAGTGGGCAGGCCATTACCATCAGCAAATAGAACCATGTGACAGAGCGTGAACCCTTCTGCCGCAGTGGCCAAGCAAGTGTCCGTTCCACAAGATAGAGTCGGCGCTTGCCGTCAGTACGAACGTGAGGCTGGCACAGCTCTCGATGTCGTGCCTATCCCCTAACGCCGGGACGGGGTGCCACCATGCGGCACCATGGGGATAGCCCAAGGGCAGGGGCGCTCGCGGCAACGGGGACTGGAATACATGCTTTATCTCGGTCGGGGTGAAACAGGTCGAGCAGAGACACGGGTTAAGCGGGGCGGCGAGCAGCTGTTGAGATACGAAGAGCTTGCCGGAGTACTCCTTCGAGAACGTAGGTGTACGTGGCTCCCACATGAAACTGGTCAACAAAAACCTCGTAGCGTCCGATAACTCCTGTACAGACGGTCGAGCAAAACCATGGTGTGACGTCGAGGTAATGGGCACCTATGGAATCTGCTGCTGCTTTTTCCGCTTGGTTAAATGGCGTCAGGTAGGTGATGACGGGACCTGAACATGCTTGGATGTCTGAAACGTGCCGGGAGAGGCATTCTGGAGCGTTCTGCGGAAGGATCGGGATATTACCCAGGACGACGACTCTCGTCTTCGGGACGTCTAACTGCATCAAAGTCGCTTCGAGTCCTTGCTGCCATTGACGAGGATCGTCATGAACGGCCGGAACATCCTGAGAGATCACAACCAAGTCCGGCTTGAGTTGGCTGATACGGCGAATCGCGAATCGGTGCCACTGATCGCATGCGGAGTATTCGCCATTTGGGGTACCCCACCCCGGCGGATTCCGATACGACAGGGAATCCGCGGGGCAGTAGCCCTTCCCTAAATCGACCAGTCTCCAGTGTGCTTCTTTCGCAATGTTGTTGAGACCATCAAACCACATCTCGGCGTGCGAGTCACCGTAGATCACCATCGTGTGGCTTCCAGACGTATCGCCAAATACGCAGTTGTCCGGAATCGAGGTTCCGCCTATTGCGGGCGAGCAAGATGGCGGCGGACCACCCCAGTCTTGAGGAGCGTCGGCCAGCGAAGGCATCAAATCTGTGGGAAGAGACCGCAGGACTGGAGCGCGTCGAACCAGCATTGCTACTTCGGAATTCGAAAGAGGAGCTACACGTGCAGAAACGCCACCTAGTCCTGCATTCAATGCAACCGTGGCGACTGCAACAGTGATCACAATCAGGACAATTCCTAATCCGATCGAGGCGATCGCCCGCCGGAATATAGGCGCATGACGGATGGGGCTCTCGATTAGCCGGTAGGTGACCACCGAGGCAGCAAGAGCGACCAGCAGCCAGACCGCATTCTGCCGAAATGGCAGGCTTGATCGACCGGCAGCGTCCGCAGCGATGACCAGCAACGGCCAATGCCAAAGGTACAAAGAGTACGAAAGCCTTCCAATCCAGCGGAAGGGGCGAAGTCCGAGGACACATTCGGCAGCACGGCGAGGCGCTCTCACCCCACCGGCTATGACCAAGCCAGCCCCAAGGACTGGGATCGCAGCGAGCGACCCGGGATACACCGTGTTGGGGCCGAAGACAACCGCGGAGAAACCGATCGCCCCCAATCCCGCCCACGTCATGATCGAAGAGACGGCGCACGGGAGGCGGAGCAGCCATTTGGTTCCGACAGCAACCAGCGCTCCCAGCGCCAGCTCCCAGGCTCTGGTGAATGGGGAAAAGTAGGCAACCGTTGGATTGGAATTCGTCTGGACTACGGACAGTGTGAATGAGATCGCGATCACCGCAACGAGGCCAATGACCAGTCGAACGTGCAAGGAGAGTTTGCTGCGCAGTGTCGCAATGATCACAAACAGCGCCGGGTATACGAGGTAGAACTGCTCCTCGACCGCCAGTGACCAGAAATTCAGAAGCGGTGACGGAGGTCGTTGTTCGTTCAGGTAATTTGTTCCAAGCGATGTGAAATGGAAATTGGCGAGGAAGACAGCGGTCCATCGTGCATCAGTCGCGGTCGGATTCCCGTATATGGCCCCGAGCACCCAATAGGTCGCCGTAACAGTCACAACGATCACGAGTGTCGCTGCAGGAATGATCCGACGACTGCGACGCCCGTAGAAACTCAGAAACGACGTTCGTCCACTCGATACTCGCTCTCTGAGTAGGACTCCGGTGATTACGAAGCCCGAGATGACGAAGAAGACGTCGACCCCTACATAGCCCCCACTGAGAGTGTTGAGGCCTCCGTGGTAGAGGACCACCAGCAGGATCGCAACCGCACGAAGACCTTCGACGTCGGGTCGGAACCGGCGATCCCCAGGCGCGGTTCCCGACTCGTCCCCGGCCGCAGGAATTTCATGATCAACCAAATCCGCGACGCTGTCGGTCATATCCCCCACGCTGAATCCGCCGGATCCGCTAGCCGATTCCGAGGGCCTGATTGCGTTGGCTCAGCCACGACCTCTCACGGCGCGTATACGTGTGTAATCCAATACACAGAATACTTCACACTCTCGTGAGATCCAGTGCCTCTAGCTGCTCGTCGGTAGTTCTAGCAAGTCCATCGGGGCGCAGGCTTTCCACTCAGTCAGGCGCCGGTCAACGAAGGTTCCTGGTCAGTCAGCATCGTTCAAAACGCTTGGGCGGCGGGGTTCGGTGGTTCCGGAGCAAGGGTCTAGGCAGTGATCATCCAGTCCAACGTCGGCCACTGATCGTAATTCGCGTCGGGGAATATTCCGCAACATCGTGCCCGATCCCGGCGACCTCATTGCGGCCTTCTAGCCCGCCGCCCCGGCGCTGCTTCGCATGGTCTATGCCTGTCAAGTCGAGGGCAAAGTCCGTTCACTAGGGTGCCCCCGTTCGCCGGGACGGTGGGGCAGTTCGGCACCATGGGGACAGTGCAGAGTGGCCCACACGGCCCTCCGTCAGAGCGATATTGCCCGCGGACGGCCGAGGAGAACCCCACGGGAGCCGTGCCGTTATAGGAGGCACAGGCGTCCCAGTTGGCGAAGCGGGCGATGTCGCCCGAGTAGCCGATGAGTTCGGCGGCGATGATCGGCCCACCCCATTGAGGTCGGTGACCGAGGTGCCCGAGGTCCTCGCCCTTCATCGCATCAGGACGGTAGGGAGGCACAACGGGGGCACCCTCGCACGGCATCCAGGTCTGGGGGGGGGATATCATTCGCGCATCGGAAGGCAGGCCGTTATGCAGACAGAAGCGACTCTTGGTTCAGGAGAAGTCGGACATGTCAGGACTGGGAGCCAGGTAGAGCCGCCGCTCTATCGCAGCCGGTACGGCGGCTTGTGGATCGACCGCAGCGACGCTCACGAGGTCCTGGAAGCTCGCCGGTCCAGGGGCGAGGTCACCGAGGCTGATGCCGAGCTGCTGGCCCATTACATCGACCACGGCTACGTGGTGTTGGAGGGAGCCACGGACGAGTCTGTGATCGACGAGTACCTGGCCCTCTTCGAGGCCGCGTGGGACGATCCTCCGGATCGGTGCTGGCTCCAATGGAAGCAGCAAGGTCTGCCAATGGATCGCAAGTTCTATGACGAGGTAGCGAAGGTCGGCTCGCTGCACTTGTGGTTCGACCGAGCCGGAGAACTGATCTTCCCGCGGCGGGTCCTGCGCTTCTTGACGCAGATCTATGAGCGGCCACCCGTCACATTCCAGACGCTCACGATGCGAAAGGGCTCCGAGGAGACCTTGCACATCGACACGGCACCGCTGACGCTGACCGAGCCGATGTCATTGGCGGGGTCCTGGGTTGCCCTCGAAGACGTGCAGCCGCTCTCCGGAGAGTTCCAGTTCATCCCTGGGAGCCACCGACTGCCCGAGCAGTTGCACTACGGAATCCATAAGAGCCACAAGAGCGACCATCATGAGGCTGGCAAGGTTCTCCAGACCACCCTTCGCATGTGCGAAGAGCGCGGGCTCGAAACCAAGACGTTCATGGCGAAAAAGGGTGATGTCCTGATCTGGCACGGCGACCTCATGCACGGAGGGGCCCCGATCCAGGACCCAACCAGAACACGCCTGAGCCTGATTGCACATTTGATGCCCCTCGGGGTTATGCCCACGTTCTTCGATTTCTCCGAGGCCGGCGTGATCCCCTACGCCGGAGGCGGGTACTCCATCGACGTCAGTTGGAGTGACATGCTCTCAGGGCCGGAGACGAACGACGCCTCAGCTCGCCCTGACACGATCCGTCTGATCGACGTCTATAGGAGCTGGGTACCACTCTCGATTCGCAGCCGGGTTCCCACCACGTTCGCCGCGTGGGCGCGTCAGCACGCTCCGAACCAGTCGCGGTGACGCGATGGGAGGGTGCTCCCGATTCAACGTCGGATGTGGGATTCATCCGACTTCCGTTTCGCGTGGTCGGACTTCTGTGATCTCTAGCCGAACCGTTGCTCACTGTGACCGTGATCGGCAGGTTCAAAGGCGCTGGGAGCGGAGCCTGAGCCTCTGCTTGTAGCGTGTAAGGCCCGTTCGGGACGCTGGTCGTGTCCGCAATCCGTCCATATAGACTCGACGAAGGCCGTTGCTGTCTCAACGAGTGACCGTCGGCTTCCTTGCTCTCGATAGACCGGGCTCCTTTGATCCTGCGCCCCGGACACGCCCTACGGGTCAGCTGAGCGAGGGCCACCCGTTCGGCTCGTGAGGTTCGCCGGACGAGGTCGCAATGCCTTAACGTCCCAGACCTTCCCGGTCGTGCCGTCCTTCACCGCGCAGGCAGCTAGCTGATCGACTGCGGCAGATTGGATCCGAGACCACATATAGCGAGAGCCAAGACCCCTGAACATCGACACGATTAAGACGCCGTCCTCGGTCAACCACCCGATCGCCCGCTCGAACATCTCGCGTGGATCGACCGCAGAGTAGTAGAGACTTTCGTTCAGCACGACGGCATCAAACCGTTCGTTCGTGTTCCAGTGGTCCATGTCGGCGACCTCGAACAGCGTATTGGGGATCGAAAGTGACCGCGCCTGCTCGACCGCCTGACCCGACCAGTCGACACCCACGTACTTGGCGAAGCCGAAGTCAGCTAGAAGTTGCAGAAGCCGGCCGTGTCCGCAGCCGACGTCGAGGACCATCGGTTCCCTTGCTGCGTAGGCCAGATACCCCAAGATGACCATGTGGTGGGTCACTTCGTTGATGGAGCCGAGTCGGTCCGCATAGTCGCTGGCGTACTGTGTATCCCATTGGTTCACGCTGACGGGGTGGCGCCGAGAGAACCGGTAGAGACGCCGCAGCAATCGATGAACTGGACCTCGCCGCTGGAGAGCGGCCGACCATCGTTGGCTGAGTTCTCGGGACAACGACCGGGATTTCGAGCCCGCTTGGACCAGACGCTGACGAAGAGATGGCATCAAGTGCAAACGTACTGTGATGACTGAGTGCTGAGACCGGCGGCGGACTGCCCCCGTACGCCTGTGTCCTCAAGGGATCATTGCAACACCGGCCTGATCGGCGAACAGTGATGTCGTCGATCAGGAGGTCCACGAATGGCACGGTTCTCACCCGAGGACAGGAGAACGATCTGGGAGATGCGCGAAGCCGGGGTGCCGGTCAAGCGCATCGCCCGGCATCTGGGCAGGCAGAACTCATCGCTCCGACGGTTCATCGCCGATGCCGGCGGCAGGCGCCCAACGCCGAGAGAGCGCTCCGAGCTGCGGCTGACGTTGGCCGAGCACGAAGAGATTTCGCGCGGCCTGGCGGCGGGAGGGTCGATACGAGCGATCGCCGCAGAGTTGGGCCGAGCGCCCTCGACGGTGTGCCGAGAGGTCAACGCTAACGGCGGCCGGCGGCGCTATCGGGCCCTGCCCGCCGATCGGGCGGCGGACCGGCGAGCGCTGCGACCGAAGCGCACCAAGATGGCCCGCTGCCCTCGCCTGCGCCGGGCCGTCGAAGCCAAGCTCGAGGACAACTGGTCACCCGAGCAGATCTCTTCGTGGTTGGCTGATGCCCATCCCCACGAGCCGGAGATGCAGGTGTCCCACGAGACCATCTACCAGTCGCTCTTCGTCCAAGGAAAGGGCGCCCTGCGCAAAGAGCTCCATGTTTGTCTGCGCAGTGGCCGGGCCATGCGACGGGCCAAGGCCTACACCAAGGCCAGTCATGTCGGGGCGGGGAAGATCAAAGACATGGTGATGATCTCCGAACGCCCGGCCGAGGTGGCCGATCGGGCTGTGCCCGGCCACTGGGAGGGAGACCTCATCTTCGGCAAGAAGATGACCGCCATCGCCACCTTGGTCGAGCGCCACAGCCGCTACGTCATGTTGTGCAAGCTCCCCAACGGATACGGGGCCGAGGCCGTGCGCATCGCCTTAGCCAAGAGAATCCTGACCCTGCCGGCGAACCTCCGGCGTTCGCTCACCTGGGATCAGGGCAAGGAAATGGCCGAGCACGTGCGCTTTAGCGTCGACACCGGTGTCGCCGTCTACTTCTGCGACCCCAAGAGCCCTTGGCAGCGCGGCACCAACGAGAACACCAACGGCCTGCTGCGCCAATACCTGCCAAAGAACGCTGACCTGTCCTTGTACTCACAGCAGCAGCTCAACGCCATTGCACGTTCACTCAACCGGCGCCCTCGACAGACACTCGGCTGGATGACACCATCTCAGGCGTTCGCCGAGGCTGTTGCGTTGATCCCTTGAGCACGCACCGGATAGGGGTGCCTTCGGTCGGCGCTCGCCTACGGCACGCTGACCGACCCGGAAACCTGAGTTCCGTAGGGCGGCGGCCACAGCACCGACAAATGGATCAGACCTGTCGTCCCGGCGAAGGCCCCGCTCCCTGAGAGAACGGTGAGCGTCAACTCGAAGTCGACGGGAAGGCTTTGATTGGCCGGCAGGTTATTGATCGGTCCGGCCGCATTGCCCGTCAGAGTGCCTGCGCTCGTCGCGATGGCAAATGTTCCGGCGTAGGTAAGTGGGAGGGTCAGTGGGATCGAATTCAGGAGGACGCACCCGTCCAGGTGAAGCGTCACCGATCCTACGGCCGAGGTTCCTGGATAGGTCGCGTCGAAGACCTGCTCTATAGCGGCGCAACCACCAGTCCCACCCGAGAACGACGTCGTGCCGGAGAATGAACCAGCCAGGTCGGCGAGGCCGGCCGGGTTATGGATGAAATAACTGGAGCACTGACCTTGGTTCCGAAATGGCTGCCCCGACGCGTCAGTGAGCGTCTGCCAGCCACCGTTCTTGCACTGTTGGACCGCCGTGGCAGGGCTAGCACCGGCCGGAGCGCTGGCCGGACCGAGTGCGATCGGTATCGCGGCACATGAAGTGAGTGTCAGCGCAACCCCGATGAGTATCCGTCGAACCATGACTACCTCCCGGTTGCGCAGCGTCCACCTGAGAATAGGGATACTCCGCCGGCTAACGGCGGTCAACCGGCGTCGGGCTAGCCCATAACGCCGGGAAGATGTCAAAGTCGGTGCCACGGAAAACGGGGTTAGATCGCCTCGTACCCACCGCCCGCGCCCTGAGTCGGGTCACATGGTCATCACGAAGTAGGCGGGGCGCCGAGATGGGGCTGACTTGCTACGCCGCAGTGGACTCGTCGAGCCCGGGTTCGGGCGGTGGTTCATGAACAGCCGCCTCCCATAGCACTGCAGCGGAGCGCATCGCTAGAAGCCGCGCCACCCCGACACCGACACCGGTTGCGACTGCCCAACTCAGGGCGTCCGCCCACGAGGAGCGGCGGTCTGCGGCCACCTTCGGCGGCGTCGCTCCGCGCAGCGCCTTCCAGATGAACTCGAGGACACGTTTCGTGACAAACCCGGTCAGGGCTCCCAGACCGATGGTGATGGCCTTCCAGCCATACTTCTTGGTGAACGGCACATTGGCCACCTACCCCGAGGACCCACTGCCTACACTTGCACCACACATTGTGGACGGGACGCAGGGATAGCCCAGTACGCCGGGACGGTGCGCACCCTGCGCCACAACGGGGATAGTCCCGCGAGCAAAGGAAGTCCCCTTGTGGAGGGCGTCCTAACGCGCAGCGATGACCTCGATCTCGACCTTCAACTCGGGAAAGGCGAGGCGAGTGACACCTACGAGCGTGCTGGCTGGAAGGTTGGAGCCTTGGACTGACTGGATCTCGGCTCCGTAGACACCCAAGAGGGCATCGACATCGGTCGTGTAGATGGTCGTCTTAATCACATCGGCGAAGCTCATGCCAGATGTTTCAAGAACTTGTCCAATGTTCGCCAGAGCGGTTCGTACTTGTTCGCCCATATCGGACGTGTCGGGGGGCGAGCCGTCAGGCCCAGTCGCCGTCTGACCCGAACAGACCAGGATTCGGTCGACATCGGTCAGCTCAACAGCTTGTGAGAATCCGAAGGCCTTAGACCACTCCCATGGGTTGACATCGGTGCGTTCCATGTCCCCTCCTTAATGGGCGCGCGCTTTGGCGTACACCCTAATCACGCGTATCTAACCAGTCGCCAACGGCGCTGTCCGCCCCTAGCGGGGAGTGCTGACGGCACCGTCCAACTGCTCGCAACGAGCGATCCCGGGGCGCTTCTATCCCCATATGCCAATCGGGACGCGGGCCATTTTGGCGCTTCAGACTTTTCGGGGCAGGGGTACGTTTGAGCCATGACCGAGCTGACCGACCCTGACCTTGATGCGATCGAGAATCGGGCTGCGGCGGCAACCGCCGCTCCGTGGGAGCCATTTATCTTCAGCGACCGCAACCCAAATGACGAGGACTTCATCCGGATCGGCGGGCTGGATGATTCCCAACCTGACATGTACGTGCATCATTACCTTGGCGCTACCCAGGTTCCAGTTCCGTGGCAGGACATTGAGTTCATTGCTCACTCCCGACAGGACGTTCCAGCGTTGATTTCAGAGGTTCGCCGCCTGCGGGCGGCCGCTCAATAAAGCCGAGACTGAGTCCGTTGGGGCTAAATGCCCCGTACGCCGGCCCGGGGCCAGCGATCGAGCCAGACAGCCCTACCCCTTCTGTCGATTCCGCCGATCGCTCTTTCGGATCTCCCTGATGCTCGCCAGGTAGCCCTTTTCATGTTTGACGCCGGAGATGTGCTCGACTTCTTCGGAAAGCCCATCCGACTTCAGGGCTTCGAGCTGAGTTTGGAGCTTGCGGAACTCCCGATCGAATTCCCGCTTCCGGTCGTAGGCGGCAACCGTCACGTTGCGGCGCTCATTTCGCTCTGGGTCGAACCGGAACCACTGCAAAACCCAGCGGGTCCGGCTGTCGTCAATCGGGTCTACTTCGGCCACCCGTCAAGTCTGTCAAGCAGAGGACGGGAGAACTAACTGTCCCCCACCGCCGAGATCGCGCCACCCTTATACTTTGTCTCTAGAGAGAACTGACCGGATTGCGAGCCTGAAGAATGGAAGCTCCGCCTGCCATCGAACGCTACTTTGAGAGCGATTCTCGGCGTGACGTCGAAGGAATCGTCGCACTGTTTGCGAGCGATGCCGTGGTCCTCGATGATGGTCGCACCTGGCGCGGGTCGGCAGACATCCGAGCGTGGCAACTGGGACCGGCCTCGCAGTACCAGTACACGGTCACTCTCTTTGGAATCGAAGCGACGGGTGGCGAGACCTATGTTGCCTCGTGCCGCTTGGACGGCAACTTTCCTGGCGGAAGCGCGGAGCTTCGTTTCCGTTTCACGCTGTCCCAAGATCTAATTGAGCGACTCGAAATCGCACCCTGATCCGCAACCGACCCTGCCCCAGTTCGCCGGGTCTAGGTCGCTCGCCAAACGGTCGGGGGTGGCGATTCGTCCTTGTTTATCTGGGGTTGAATCGCGGTATATAGACCTCATCCCAGCCGGGCTACCACATCGCAAACTGCCCGGATGGTAGGGAACGGCCCCGCACGTTGGTGCGGGGCCGTTCTACGTTTGGGTACTGACGACGCCTGTTTCTAGTGGTCATTGAATAACACGCAAGCGACGGGGCATAAGTAGAGACGCACCTACGTCAGTCACGAGGCGGGGTGATGTGAGCGGCCCCGTCTTCTGGAGACGGGGTCGTTCCGCACAATGGGAGGTGCAATGACCGCTACCGACAAACTCCGAGTTGCCACCATCGACGCGGCTCACGCCATTGACATCGCGTGTTCGGTGTTGTCAGCGGTAGGGCTACCGGTGCGGGCTGAATTCCAAGAGATTGAGGGCGCCAGCCTGATCATCGAACTTCAACTCGGCAACGAGTCGGTTCACACTCCGCACCCCTCTCGACGGGCCTGCGCTGTCGACAACGCTGCGGTTGACCTGGAAGTCCTCAGTTCTTGGAAGGAATCGGCCTCTACCGATCCGACTCCTCAACGCTGCCCCGACGTCCTGGGGGTGGGCTACGAAGCGTTGCCTCAAGTTGCACAGCGTGCCTTCGACGACGACCTTCCAACGGCCAAGTGGGATCGCACTGACTCCTCATGGCACCTTGCTGTGCCCTCCGTCTGTAGTGGCAAAGCGATTGTCGGAATGTCACATCGGCGCGGATACAGCCACAGATTCACGGCGCACGACGCTGCCGCGCTCAGGTGCGGACTCGCGTTATAGCCCGAACGGTGCCGGCTGCGCATTGGCGCTCTAGGCGTCGAGGCACCTTGCAGGCTTTGGTCATTGGCGGCCTATTCGAGGGTGCCCCCGTTCACCGGGTCAGTGGGGCAGTTCGGCACTTCGGGGATATTTAGCCCGATTGAGGGGCCAACTGGCGATCGTTCCGCCTCAGGAATACCGAACAGCGAGGAGGGAACATGGCTAGGCGGACGGCGCCGACTCATCCGCTAGAAGGGCTCGCTTAGGTGACCGTGACCGACCCGGTCATCGGAGTTGGAATCCCCGGCGTGCCGCCGCCGATCCACTGAATGCTCACATGAATCGCGCCTGTCGTCACCGAGAACGCGCCGCTACCGGAGACATCGGTGAGTGTCAGCTCCCAGTCGGTGGGAAAGCTGTTGACCACGTTGAGGAGGAGTCCAGCTACGTTGCCCGCAAGAGTGCCAACGCTTGTCGCGATGGTGAAAGCTCCCGTGTAGGTCCATGGACTCGGGATGATGTCGGCGCATCCGTCCAGATGAAGCGCCACCGATCCCACGGCGGAGGTCCCTGGATACGTGGTGTCGAAGACCTGTTGTACGAAGGAACAACCACCGGTCCCAATCGTCCACGAGGTCGTGCCGGAGAACGAACCAGTCAGGTCGGCGAGGCTGATCGGGTTATGGATGAAATAGGTGATGCACTGGCCTTGGTTTCCAAATGGCTGCCCCGATGCGTCAGTAAGCGTCTGCCACCCACCATGCTTGCACTGCTGGACTGCGGTTGGATGGGCCGCACCGGCCTGAGCACCCATCGAAGTGACGGCGATCGGAATCACCACAACCGGGAAAGCCGCGAGAAAGAGGCTCGCGAACAACCGTCGAACCATGACAACCCCCTAATCCAAGAACGCCCTCTCTATGGTCATAGTCCACCTCTGGCTCGTAGTCGTCAACCGTTAGAAGGGACGGACCTCTTTCCCCAACCATCTTGCAGGTCGAGGACTGACCCCAAACGCCGGGACCGGGTGCGGCTGACCGGCAACATGGGGGCAGTGCGGACTCGCGGCAGGAGCAGGTGCAATCATAGATGCGTGGTATCCGGATGATTGCGATCCGTCGGTGATCGGAAAATCGTCCGACGAACGAGAGCAGCATCGTCGATCACTCTGGGCGTACTACGACCGGCGGGTGGCCGGACGCTTGCCTGGCTTGGCCAACGCCCACGCCTACTGGACGGGTCTGAGGCGTCACTGTCGAAGTCGAAGACATCGCCGCTGAAGCTGCGCAGCTTGAACGCCTACTTCGTGAACTCTCTGCAGTCCGCTTTGTCGAGGTAGGCGCCGGGCCAGGCACTTTCACCAGATACCTTTCAGGTAGTGGCATCGCCATCGACCAGAGTCGAAAGGCGCTCGACGTTCTGCGCACCGAAGCTCCGGGAGTACCTGTGATCCAGGCAGATGCCACAGCCCTACCCGTGGGATCCCATGCCGTCGACCGCTGCTTCTCCGCCCACCTTTATGGCTTGCTTCTTCCAGGCGAGCGTGAATCCTTTCTTGCCGAGGCGCACCGGGTTGCGTCCGAGGTCGTGATCCTTGACGCCGGTCGCCCCCAGGGAGTGAGCGCCGAGGAGTGGCAAGAGCGGACCCTGCCGGAGGGAGATCACTACAGAGTCTTCCGCAGACACTTTGATGCGGACGCGCTAGCCGCTGAAGTCGGTGGTGGGGTCCTGTTCGCCGGGCAGTTCTACGTGCTGGTGGGCACTGCGTCGGCCTCGTAAATCTCAGTTCCCGAATCGAGGAGGACCGGGAAAGATGTGCCGGTCCTCGAGCATTCCGTTGCTAGCCTCAGCCACGTCGGACCTCCGCTTCGCACGTGACCCAGTTTGCCGGGCTGTGGTCATTAGGCGAATCCTCCATGTTGCTGACGGCCAGGCGTTCCGTCAAAGTCATGCCGGGCGCGCCGATGCAGACTCGATGGGAACGATTCGAGTTGTGGCTGGCTAAGCGTATCTCCAACCGAAAGTATTGACGCTGGTTCCAGGTGCCCCCTGTCCGCCGGGAGGAAGTCGCTACTCGCCAAGCCTTTGCAGGCGATCCACCGCTTGTTGGCGTTCTCGGCGCAGCTCCTCCGCGCCTTCCTTGGTCTGTCGGCTGACAGACAAGTCGAGAAACACTTCGGCACAACTGGGATAGCCCGGAGCTCGGTATTGACCTTCACTCTCCACGAAGGGCAAGCACGATTCGATTCGCTGTGGCGATCCCACCGGTCGCGGCAAGAACGGCCAGAGACGGCTCGGCGGCAATTCGGAGTCGGGTACTCCCATAGACGATGGCGGCGTTCACGGCGACCACTCCTAACGGTGCGACAAGAATCGCAAGAGGCCGCCATGACCGCCGGGCCAACACAACACCACCGATCACCACGAACGGCGCCATGACCCAATACACGATCCACCCTGCTTGCTCGTAGGTTTCGTTTCGCCCCTCAGCGTTTGCCAATGCCAATTGATACGAATGATTGCCCAGCCCCCAGGTCGCAGCTTCACGGGCAACGATGACCCTCGGCAAAGCACTGAGATGGTGAATTGCGAACTGCTCCGAGTCATGCGTGAGTTGCCTGTCGAGAGCGAGTTCGGTCCATTGGGATGCCCCATTTGGGGGCTTTTTGTAGTGGACCACGTACTCTGCTCCGTCCAATGGGCAAAGGCCGTTGAAGCTCCCGTAGCTGGGATCAGCCGAGTTGAATGTGTACGCGCAGTACGACCCGGCCAATGTGAGCCCCTCTTGATCCGAGAGGACGGCGCCACCGATCTGCACCTCGTTTCGTATCAGCCAGGGTCCCAGGAGGAGAAGGAGTCCGGCGAGAAGAGCCACGCCGAGAAGACCACGGTTCTGCCACGGGACGGGGATAAGGATCAAGAGCGGCACGCCTAGAAACACAACGAAGTCGATGGCATCGGGGCGCGTGAGCACGGCACAGGCCACAACGACCCCCAGGACCACGTATCTTCCGATGGTCGGCTTCTCCAGGCAGCGCAGAGCCTGAAGCAACAGCAGCGGTATCAAGACCAGAAAGATGCTTTCGCTCATGAGGGCACCGACGGGCAGAATCCAAACCGGATTGAACGCCACAATCGCAGCTGCCGCGATGCCCACCAAGGGACCTGCAACTCTGTTCCCTAAGAGGCCCATCAATAGAACGGCAACGGAAGTAACCACCGCGAGAGCCAATCTCTGGGCAGCGACCGACTGGATTCCCACTAGGTCGAACACGGACAAGAGTCCCGGGAACAGCGGAGGATGGCTGGCCGTGGCTACAAATTTGTTCGGGTGGTGTGGACCAGACATACCCCAAACCCTTAGCGACGTTGGACGCCGTGCCTCGGTAGTAAGGCGCATCGCCAGCCAAGCCCTGACGTAGGAACGTTAGCCAGCTGACAAAAGCAAGCCTTGCCGCGAGGCCCCCCATGACGATCATTGCTAGAACAGAACGGAACCACTGCGGGCGTCGCTGGCTTGTCGCATCAGCCTCCCGGGCCAACCCTGGCTCGGCGACCTCAACTTCCACTGTCAAATCCTAAGCCAAGGTATGCCCCAGTACGCTTCCGGGAGGGTGTGACACTTCGGCACAACTGGGCTACGGCCCAGCGCAACTTCCATCGGAATTCTGGGGCGGGTTCCGCTCACGGCTGTCAAGCGTGGGCTCGTCGAGTCCCAATTCCGGGCGCACAAGAGTTGTCGTCGGATCTTGATGCCACTGCGATATCGCCATTGGCATCCGCCGGACTGATCCATCGGGATTGACGATGGGTTCTCCCGTCTCCATAGTGGCTGCGTGGACGACGCCCGAAGCGCTGCAGAACATTTCGCCCAGCAGTTCCCTGCGATCTACCTGCGCTTCCACCGCCGCGACGGCAAGGGCGCCGGGCTTAGCGTGGCGTCGCGGGCGGTGCTCGAGCATCTGGCGTTGGCTGGGCCGGTGACCGTCGGTGAGCTGTCCTGCCATCTCGACCGGGCTCAGTCGGTCGTCAGTGACATCGTCACCCACCTCGAGGGCGCCGATCTGCTCGAGCGACAAGGCGACCCTGCGGACCGGAGGCGCCGTCTCGTGTGGTTGTCACCGGCTGGCCGCGAACTCCTCGAACGCGACCGCGATGTCCTGTCGGTCGAACTGCTAGAGCGCGCCATCGCCGTCATGCCTGCTGACGAGCGGCTCGCGCTGATGGACGGCGGTCGATGCACTGCTGCGCGCCGACGACGTGGCCGGCGGGTCGCTGCCGACACTTCCCACCCATCACCAACACTCCGGACGAGGAAAGGAACCGATATGACCGGGTCAGCTACCTGTGAGAGCTGCGGCATGCCGATCGAATCCGGACGGTACTGCCAACACTGCGTCGATGAAACCGGCGCCCTGCAATCGTTCGACAAGCGCTTCGAGCGAATGATCGCATGGGAGGCTCGTCGCCGTCCCGAAGCGACACGAGCCGAGCTAGAGGCCTCCACGCTCGCCTACATGGCGAACCTTCCGGCGTGGCGCGATCACCCCGCGTCCTCGGCGCCAAGAGTTCCTGAGCGCCCAACGTGTTACGACGCGACCACAAACGGGCTCGAGGTCGGCGCACCGCTTCGGCACCGTCTGACCCTCGTACGGCTGTCGCTATCCGCAAACACCACGGGCTCGATTAACCGACAGTCGCCGGGACAGTGCGATATGGCGGCCTCAACCGCCACCGGGCGGCGTGGGCTCCGGTTAATCGGTTGTAACCGGGCGGCGCAGTGGCCAAGCCAGTTGGGCAAAGTACCGCTCCGGCGCCGGTTCGTCCGCCCCATAGGCCGAGGGCATCCGCCCGACGGGCAGGCGCAACGTGCCGAACGCCAGGTCAATCCAGGGGAACTCTCCAGCGAAGTTGCTGTTGTACGCCAACGGGTCGGAGGCATGGTGCCAATGGTGAAACTCAGGTGTGGCGATCAGCCATCGCAGCGGGCCGAAGCGGACCCGTACGTTGGCGTGAATGAAAATCGCCTGCAGGGTGACAAAAACGAGGTAGCCCCCGAATGTTCCGCGGGAGAAACCGAGTGCGACAAGCGGGAGGACGATGCACGAACGCTGGAAAGCTTGGTCGACCGGGTGGAGGCGGGCAGCAGCGAGCCAATCGAGCCTCTCGCTCGAATGATGAACTCTGTGGAAGCGCCAGAGCCACGGCACTCGGTGCGATGCCCGGTGAGCCCAGTAGCCGCAGATTGAAGCCAAGAGGAACGCCTCAGCGAACTGCAGGCCATGTGGCTGCCCGGCGACGGTTAGCCGCCAGTGATGGGGAACGATGACCCGCAGTCCCACTCCAACCGTGACGAGAGCCACAACAAGCAGCATCGTGCTCAGGAGGTTGCTGACTACGAGATGCACCAGATCCGTCCGCCACCCCGGTCGCAACACCCTTCGGGGGTGCAGCGGCGAGCGCGCGCTCGAGCAGCACGAACAGCGCTGCCAAGACTGTGATCCCCACCAACAGGCGGCTGCGAAGCGACAAGGCCGAAATGACGAGCACCAAGGTTGCACTGGCCTCGAGCCCTCGTAAGAACATCGACCGATGCTCGGGAACAACACGACTTACAGGCTGGGTCACTAAAGCCACAGTGACACCAGACGGGAGTATCGTCAACGGACTTGCCGCAACCTTCACAGAACCCTTACAACACTCGACCTGCCCAACACCGTTTCCAGCGATCGATGGTTCCTGCTCGTCGTCCAGCCGCCTTGGCTCACAAGATCACGGTGTCCCCGTACATTGCCGCCGAGTCGAGGTGCAGATGGCCAATCTTTGAGGCACTCGCCTACGAGCGCGAAACTGCCGACGTGAACGACGATGACCTGCTCGCCGAGCAGCGTTCGTACTATCGGGCGCGAGCGCCCGAGTATGACGAATGGTGGCAGCGACGGGGTCGGTATGACCGGGGCGAGGAACAGCTGCTCGAATGGCAGCGCCAGGTAGCGGTCGTGGACGACGCCCTAACCTCCTTTGGCGCTAAGGGATCGGTCTTGGAACTGGCGGGGGGAACTGGTTGGTGGACTGAGCGTCTCGCACGGACAGCCGACCGTCTCACCGTGGTGGACAGTTCGCCTGAGGTTCTCGCACTCAACCAGGAACGGGTGGGACGCTCCGATGTCAACTATGTCGTAGAGGATCTCTTCGATTGGCAAGCAGACTCCAAATATGACGCTGTGTTCTTCTCCTTCTGGCTTTCGCACGTACCAAGGGCCCGATTTGGCGAGTTCTGGTCTCTCGTTCACTCATGCCTCACCCCCTCGGGCCGGGCGTTCCTCATCGACAATCGAAACGACCCAGTGCCAGACACGACGAGCGAAGGATCCATTCGTCGTCCAATACGACACCGACCTTCACCTGCGTCGTCTTGGCGGCGGATCGCTGTACCGCGTCGTCAGTGTGATGTACGAGCCAGGTGAGCTGCGGTCACTCCTCGCGGCAGAGGGCTGGACGACTGAGATCCGGGCGACGCGATGGTTCATTTTCGGCTCAGCCGGTCGCCCCTGAATTGAACTGCCCTCTAACGCCGCGGGGGCTGATGGCACACTTACCTCTCGGAACGGGCAGGTTGGTCGACCTGCCGGTAAGGCGACCATCCGGAGCCGCAACCCTCAGAGGTCGAAGGCTGAAGGCAGGTAGTAGACCCGGTGTCGCACCAACGCCCTCCACCGAATGTGTTCCCGATCGCCGGCAAGGTGACACAGCCATCGAGGGACACTCGTTCACCCTGGGAGTCCGGTCGTTCCACTTCCCACACCCCAACTCGCTGGTTGACCCGACCCCTCGCCCCTCCCCCCACAGCCCGAAGGGGCTGCGGCTCGGGGCAAGATCCGGGCCTCCCCCGCCACCGGCTTCGCCGGCACCGGGACCCGACGCCGGACCGGATCCGGGCCAACCTGGCGGTGTCTCCTACCGTCATTCGGGGATGCCGGATGTTCTCAACCAAGTGGTTGACAACGGCGGGACGAGGGCGTACGTTGTATTCAACCATTCAGTTGAGGAAGGAGCCGTCCGTGGCCGACGACCAGCTGTCCCGCATCTTCGCCGCTCTCGCCGACCCGACGAGGCGCGACATGGTGGCCCGCCTCGCCGTGGGCGACGCCACCGTCGGGGAGCTGGCCGATCCCTACGACGTCTCGGTCCAGGCGGTGTCCAAGCACATCAAGGTGCTGACCGACGCCGGCCTGGTCAGCCAGAGCAAGGACGCCCAGCGGCGGCCGTGCCATCTCGAAGCGGAGGTCTTCGACCTGATGACGAAGTGGATCGAGCGGTACCGCCAACAGGCCCAGCAGCGCTACGAGCGCCTCGACGCCGTCCTCGCCGAGATGCGCGGCGACGAACAACCCAGCCACCGCGGAAGCACGACAACAAGGAGCAGCGTCATGAATGCCACCAGCAATCGCTACCAGGTCTCGATCGAGGCCGACCCCACCGTGCCGATCATCCGCATGACCCGCGACTTCGACGCCACCCCGGCGCAGCTGATGCGGGCCCACACCGATCCCGAGCTGTTCGCCCGCTGGGTCGGGCCGGACGGGATGGAAACCAAGATCCTCGACTGGGACGCCACCACCGGCGGCCGCTGGCGCTACGTCGCCGGCCGCGACGGCGAGGAGTACGGCTTCCACGGCTGCTTCCACGAGGTCGGTGAGGACCGCATCGTGCAGACCTTCACCTTCGACGGTCAGCCCGACGGCGTCGCCCTCGAGACGCTGCGGTTCGAAGACCTCGGCGACGGCCGCACCCGGCTGCACGCGCAGTCGCTGGTCGACAGCTTCGAGGGCCGCGACCAGTGGCTGGCCAGCGGCATGGAGACCGGCGTCGACGAGGGCTACGCCAAGCTCGACGCCCTCATCGCCGAGCTCCGATGAGCAGCCCGGCCGACGAGCACCGGCGCATCGCCGGCGCGTTCACGACCACCGTCGAGGGCACCGCTCCGGAGGCGTGGGACCAGCCTGCGCCGGTGGAGGGCTGGGTCGCCCGTGACGTCGTCCGCCACCTCGTCGAGTGGTTCCCGGCGTTCCTCCAGGGAGCGGCGGGGATCACGCTGCCGGCGGGTCCGTCGGTCGACGACGACCCCGTCGGCGCCTGGCGTACCCAGACCGACGCCGTGCAGGCACTGCTCGACGACGCGGACACCGCCGAGCGCGAGCACGATCTCCCGCACATCGGCCGGATGCCGCTCGGGCAAGCGATCGACATGATCTACACCAGCGACGTGTTCCTGCATCGCTGGGATCTCGCCCGGGCCACCGGCCAGGACGAGACGCTGGACCCGGAGAAGTGCGCCGCGATGCTCGAAGGCATGCTGCCGATGGACGAGGTGCTGCGCCAGAGCGGCCAGTACGGGCCCCGTGTCCACGTCCCCGATGACGCAGACGTCCAGACCAAGCTGCTGGCGTTCATCGGCCGCACCCCATAGGCGTCCGTCGCCGTCGAGCGGCGAGACCCTCGTCGAGACGTCGACAGCGCCCCCTACCCCCAGACTTTGGGTGGTTCCCCGATCCAGGGGAACGGCTGGTTCAGCGTCGTGGAGCATTCCTGTCGTCTTGGATTCTGATGTCGAGCGCAGAGAAGACGCGAGTGGCCAGCGGCAGAACCTGGGAACTGTCAATCACGACATCTCTCAGGTATTCGCCCCCTTTGATGCCGGACAGAAGCGAACCGTGGAATCGAGCCGCTGGCAGCACCGCTTGCGACACGTCGGTCTCCTCCATGTCACAGTCAAAGAAGCATGCAGACTTCAGGTGTGCGGATGTCAACTCACCTTGCCGCAGGTTGACGTGGTCGAAGACCACTCGGTCGCCTGTGCTCATTCGGAAGTTGACCCCGTCGAGCTTGCACTCAGAAAAGGTGACGTCTTGAAGTTGGGCGAGAGGATCGACGCGCCTGACATTCGACAACCCCTGAATGTGACCGCGTGAACGCTGCTTCTTGCATGTCTGCCCCTGAGAAATCGCTCTCTTCCACCAAGACATCGACAAGTCGAAGGCGACTGAGATCTGCACCCACGAACGACGCCTGCACAATGTGCGACTCCTCGATCGTCATTCCTGCTCCGTAAGCGCCGGAAAACTCACCCTGGATCGTCAGGCGGTAGAGATCAACTTCCTCCGTGAGCCTCAGGTCACGTTGCGATGAGAGGTCTGATGGAAGGCGGGGTGGGAGCGGTTGGTCGCTCTGTCGGACCATGCATTGAGCGTAGGGCGTTCACTGCACAGGTGCCCCAGGACATTGCCGGGAGGATGCGACGGTTCGGCACCACGTAACTACCCGTCGTGGCGGTCACCTGACGAACTACCCGGCGGTATGAGCTTTATCGAATTTACGAACTTCTTCAAGAGGGTGAGGTTCGCCGTCCCATGACCATGGGCGCTGGCGATGTAGCTGATCCCGCCTGCCTTCCATGCGAGGGCGAGGTGACCGACGTAGACGCCCTCTCCATGCATCGCATTCCGCTCGATGAATGAGCTGTCGTTTGGGCAGGTGAACTCGCTCGTCGTCCAGATCCCGACACGTACCGTTGCTATCTCTTTTCCGCCAATACATGGCTTCAGCGGATCATCTGCGAACCGATGAGCCTCAAGGGTCAAATGGCCAACAGGTTTGCCATCGATTCCCGAATAGCGCCTGGGTACATCGAACCCAAAGAACTCGAGGAAGAAGATGGAGTACTGAGCCGCTCCCTCCAGCCCGACACACGAGGTCGTCGTGGCGGCACCGACGGGACGAGGGCACGACATCGCACGGCCAGAGATCGTGGGCACGAGTTCCGGACAGGGTACGGCGAACCCCAACCGAGATGCCGCCAAGGCACATTCGTCTTGCAAGAGGCTCGGGGCCGAAAGGAGCTGAGGGATGGCATGCGATGTCTCAAGAGACGAAGTCGAGGGGTGATCCGCGGCCGCAGCCCTTGTCTGCGCGCCGCCGGTGGCTACCACGAGGACGCTAAGAACGGACGACAGGGCGATCGTTGCCAACGCCCGTGAAAAGGTCCGTTCCCGGTCTGCCATGGTCGCAGCGTATTGCCGCTCATGTGCCCCGGTTCGCCGGGCGGGGTTACTGAGCCACACCCACTCTGGGAATGACCTTGACCATCTGTAGAGCCGGGTTTTCGGGGCCCCACAAGTTTCGGAACTCTTCCAGTGGTCGGAAGCCGTAAGCGAGATAGAACGCTCGCGTCTTGTCGTACCCGTCGTCGGGCTTGCTCGGAGCAAGCGTCTTCATCACTTGGAGAAATTCCACGCCGTCCGCGGCCAACACGCTTTCGCCACGCCCGAGCAATGCCCGGCCAATGCCTTGGCGATGAAGCTCCGGCAGCACGGCCATCACGTAGACCTCGGCGGCGTACCGGCTATGTCTCAGGAGCGAGAGAAGTCCCACGTCCTCATCTCCGAGTGATGCAATGACAGTGGGCGACCGATCGGCGGTGGCGACGTAGTCCTCAACTGAGGCTGGAATGCCGAACCAGGTCGGAAGAGTGTTCAAGATCCTGCGGCAGGTCTCCCCGGCTCCAACTGCTTGACTCCTTATCCGCAGTTCTCCATCATGGCCCACCCGTACAGCATGCCTCTGGAGTTCACTCGGGCGTCCCGTATACCGTGAGGGGTGCCCGGGGGCGTCTCAGCGATCCAGGAGTGGACCGAGCCAGGAGACGGCACGTCTCGCCGCGGCGACAGCGTTACTCTCTGCCGGGTATTCAAGACCCGAGAAGTAGGTGACCGGCGTCCACGCGCCCATGTCCTCAGGATCCCTGCGGAACTCTTCGAAACCGAATGTTCCATCGGGCCGCGAGAAGATATCCACGCAGCGATTGGCTTCGTCGGTCTGATGACTGGCGAGCACCATCCACGACTTGTCGAGCCGTGAAGACATCAAGCGAAGGCTAACTCACTCGATCTGCAGTGCTGGCTGCTTTTGCCGTCGTAGGTGCCACCAAACATTGATACTGCCCCGCCCGGGACGGGACGCCACCCGGCGCAAAACGGTGGCAGGCCGTTCACCGCTCAGCCATGATCTGGCGATGGACCCTGCTGACATCGTCTGGACCTCTCTTGAAGCGGCCAGTTTAAGACAGTGCGGTGGAGCTCTCACTCAACCCTCAGTCGGCAAATACCGGACCGCCCCTCGCGGGGTTGCGGTTAGAACCTGAAGCGAGTCAGCCCCCCCGGCTCGGTGCCCAGTACCACGGTCACCGAATGTGGCTTGATGCGAAATACGTTCCACGGCGGTGGTCCCTGCGACGGAGCGTTGAACGGGGCGGTGATACCGGCCCCGTTCTCATCCACCTCGGCGGGCCACCCCTGATCCGCCCAGGCTTTGGCGAGGCGCGTCAGTGTGGCCGGGTCCGTCTCCCGCTCTGCCTCACCTTCGGCGACAACATCTGCATCGCGAATCGACACCGCGATCGAGCAGCGCCGGTCGCGGGCGACGTTGCGGCCCTTCCGGGTACCCGATCCGGTCTGGAACCAGAAACTTCCGTCCAGCCAGAGCGCACCGACAGCAGTCACGTGCGGGCTCCCGTCCTCGTTCACTGTCGAGAGCCACGTCGTGCGAGCGTTGTGGGCGTCGGGAGCCGGTGGCGATCCGTCATCGAGCTTTTCGACGACGTTCGCCCAGTTCACTGGGGGCAGCCCGTCCGTCGCACCCAGGTTGATGATGTCCATTACGTCTTCCTTTCTGGTAGTCCGGCGACACTGCGCGGAGCCGTGTCTTCTATTTGACGTCGACCGGTCAGCAGAGTCATCGCGTATCAGAAAGGTGGAAGTCCTCCGGCCTTGCAAGTCTGCCAGGCGTGCCCCGAACGCGGATATGCCTCAGGGACCGCCGCTGAGGCCCTAGGTCTCCCATCTGCCGTCGGCGAGTGGGAGGTAAAGCTCCATCGTGCACACCGTGTAGCTCGGCGGACTCAGTGGGGCTGCGTCGGCGTAGATCGAGCGCCCACTGAACGTCCAAGATGAGACGCTCCATTTTGCGCCCTTCTCGCTGTCTTGTGACTCGAACAACGCAGGGCTTCCTCGTTGAGGTCCGCCGTCGTAATACCTCCGCCCGCAGTCGTCGATCCGATTTGGGACCATCCAGAAGGCGAAAGTTCCGTAATCCTTCCGGCGAAGAACGGCGGCAACGGCCGGATAGACGACACCCAACCCGATGGCGGCCAGGAGTGCGATGACCGCTACCCGCTGTCGGCCGGTCGGACGCCCCGCCTGAGCGCTATCGCTGGGTGGCAAAGTCCATACGGGTCGTCAATGCCCCCAACTTTGCTCATCGCAATCAGGCTCGAGGTTGGTGTCCCAGCAGGCCGGGTTGGTGGCGCTCGCTCGTTCCGGTTATCGAGCGAATCCTGAGCGTCGATCAAAGTGAGCGATGACGACTTGCACGTCGTTGACTGATTTCAGTCCGTCGCACAACTCCGATACCTCGCCCAGGTGCCATTCAACGAGGTCGAAGCCTTGGGTTTCCATATTCCCTCGATGGCGGTCGAAATCCGAAATCGAAACGGCTGTCCGCACAAGACAGAATCTATGGCCAGTTCCCACGAACGCAGCGGGGTGCCTCGTACGACAGGCTGGTGACACTGACGAGACTCAGGCCAAAAACAGCAATGGCGGATGAGGCTACCGCTCCTCCCCCACTGCCTGGCGCACCTGGCGGAGGAAGCGCCCCTGCTCGGCCCGCGTGGTCACCCGCAGCCGGACGAAATCGTCGTCGTCTGCGCGCAGCCTCGCGTCGGCGAACAGCCCGGCGGGGTCCGCGTGGAAGTGCACAAAGGCCCGGGAGCGTCGGTAGAAGACGCCGGGACTCTTCTCGACGAGCCCGCTGAGGGAGCGCAGCGACTCGAGGAGCTCGTCGATGCGCTCTAGGTCGGCAGAGGTCGCGTGCCGCATCTACGCCACGGTATGCGCTCGTGACCGCACTGTCGCTCGCCGTGCGGTGACACCGAAGCCGACCCGGTGCAGAGAGGCCGGGGAGCATTGCGGCGGGGGGCGCAAGCGCCTCCCTGCTCCCGGATCAGCTGTCGGGACAGCTTGCACCGCCGCCATGTGGGGCAGACCAGGGCCCGCTGGGCACCCTCTGGGAATGCGCCGCGTTCTCACCAGGGGACTCTCCGTGCCCACGCGCAGAAGACCAAGCGGGCTCACAGCTGGCGTTCGGCTGGTCGTGACTTGTCCGCACTGAAGTGTGGCCATGGCGCGCACAGGGTCGACCTTGGCAGCGGACAATCCGGTCGACGTCACCCAGGAGCTGCTGCTGGGCGATGAGGGCGAGCTCCCGCAAGGTGAGATCTCGTTCTGGCGACGGCGCCGGGCTGCGATCGTCGCCATCGTGGTCGTCGTGCTCGCTGGTGCGGGCGGCCTTACCTATTGGCTCACTTCGGGCTCCTCGAGCCCCACCGGCCTCGTCGTCACCACGGAGACGGTGTCCGTCACCACAGGCACCATCAAGCAGACGGTGGCGAGCTCGGGCACTATCCAACCCGCCAGCCAGGCCAGCCTCAACTTCGCCGTGGCGGGCACGGTGACCGCGGTCAACGTCAAGGCGGGTCAGACGGTCACCAATGGTGAGGTGCTGGCGACCCTGAACTCGACGGCTCTCGCGGAGCAGGTGGCCGCGGCCCAGGCCCAGCTCAGTTCGGCGAATGCCCGCCTCGCCGCCGACGAGGCGGCGAGCGCCACCACGACGCAGATCGACTCCGACCAGGCGGCGGTGACCTCCGCCCAGTCCTCACTGTCCAGCGCGCAGACCTCGCTCAACGACGCCTCGTTGACGTCGACCATCTCGGGGACGGTCGCTTCGGTAAGCCTCACGGTGGGCCAGCAGGTGAGCGCCGGTGGGTCGGGCAGCAGCAGCTCCGGATCGTCGAGCGCTCAGATCGTCGTCGTCGGCACCAACTCGTACATCGTCAACGCCACGGTCGACGACACCCAGATCGGACAGATCGCCGACGGCGACCAGGCCACCATCGTGCCCACCGGTTCCTCGACGACGGACTACGGAACGGTCGCCTCGGTCAGCCTGATCGGCAGCCAGAGCTCGAACGTGACGACCTTCCCCGTCGTCATCGACATCACCGGGAACCCGTCTGGCCTCTTCGCCGGCTCGACTGCCGCGGTGAACATCATCGTGAAACAGCTCAACAACGTCACCGAGGTCCCGACGGCCGCCATCTCGTACAACTCGAGCGGCCAGGCGACAGTCACCCAGGTCGTCAACGGCGCGCACGTGGTCAAAGCCGTCACCGTGGGCGCAGCAGCCAACGGGGAGACCCAGATCACCAGTGGCGTGGCGGCCGGGGACAAGGTCCTGGAGCAGGTGATCTCGTTCAAGGGAGGCGCGGCTGGCCCGGGCGGAGGCCTCTTCGGCGGCACTCCGGGCGGTCGTTTCGGGGGCCCCGGCGGTCGCTTCGGCGGCAACCTCCCGGTGGGTGGCGGTGGCCCACAGACGTTCAACGGGGCGGGCGGCGGATGACCGCGCTCCCCCGGGCCAGTCCCCCGCCGGGGACCTCGGGCGGCGTGGTGATCGAGCTGGAACGGGTGACGAAGGTGTACCGGACCGGCTCGATCGCGGTGGCGGCGCTCCGCGGGATCAGCCTGACGATCGCACAAGGCGAGTACGTCGCGGTCATCGGACCATCGGGTTCGGGCAAGTCGACGCTCATGCACATCTTGGGCTGCCTCGATACGCCGACCTCCGGCATCTACGAGCTCGCCGGCGAGAATGTCAGCGGCATGAGCGAGGCCGCTCTGGCCGAGGTGCGCAACCGGCGCATTGGCTTCGTCTTCCAGCAGTTCAACCTGCTTGCCTCCATGTCCGCGTGGCAGAACGTGGAGCTCCCGCTCGTCTACGCGGGGGTGCCGCGGGTGGAGCGCAAGCAGCGGGCCCTCGATGCCCTGGCGCGGGTGGGACTCGCGGGCAGGGTGCACCACCGCCCTGGTGAGCTCTCCGGCGGGCAGCAACAGCGCGTGGCCGTCGCCCGAGCCCTCGTCACCGAGCCCGACCTGATCCTGGCCGACGAGCCGACCGGCAACCTCGATTCGGTCTCGGCGGCCGACGTGCTGCGCCTCATGGACGAGCTCCACGAGTCCGGCCGGACGCTCGTGCTCATCACCCACGACGCCGAGGTCGCGTCCGCCTCGGAGCGGGTCCTCGGCATCCGCGACGGGCTGCTCGTCGAGAACGACGAACGCTACCTAGAGAGCGTCCGGTGAGTTGGCTCGAGACGCTCCGGACGGGCGTCAACGGCGTGCGCAGCCACCGCCTGCGGTCGGCGCTGACGGTGCTCGGCATCCTCATTGGCATCGCCGCCGTCATCCTCACGGTGGGGCTCGGTGAGGGTGCCCAGGCCCAGGTGACGTCGCAGATCACCGCGCTCGGCTCCAACGTGCTCACGATCACCCCCGGCAGCTCGACCTCGAGCGCCGGCATCCGTCAGGCGCTCGGCACTGCGTCGACGCTGACCCTGTCCGACGTTGCCGCGCTCTCCAACCCAACCGTTGCCCCCGACGTCAAGGCTGCCGCGCCGATCACCTCGTCATCGGAGACCCTGACCGCCGGCTCCAGTACGTGGACGACCTCGGTGCAGGGCTCGACTCCCACCTGGCTCACCGTCAGGGGTCGCTCCCTCGCCCAGGGACGATTCCTCGACAACCAGGACGTGACCGATCACGCCGCCGTCGCCGTCCTCGGTGCCACGACGGCATCCGAGCTTTTCCGGGGCACCGATCCGGTGGGGCAGACGGTGGATGTCAACGGCGTGCCGCTGACGGTGGTGGGCGTCCTCACCTCCACCGGAACGTCGTCGTCATCGGGCGCGTCCAACCCGGACGACCTGATGATCATCCCGATCACCACCGGCGCCCAGCGCATCTTCGGTGGGACGACCCGCAATTCGGTCAGCTCTATCGCCCTCCAGGCCCGCTCGTCGGCGGACCTGACCGCTGCCTACCAGGAAGCGGATCATCTGCTCCTGCAGCTCCACGGGATCACGAACCCGACCAATGCCGACTTCACCATCACGTCGGAGCAGTCGTTGATCTCGACCGCGACCTCGGTCGACCGCACGCTCACCATCCTGCTCGCCGGCGTCGCCGGCATCTCGCTCCTCGTCGGGGGAATCGGGGTCATGAACATCATGCTGGTCTCGGTGACCGAGCGCATCCGCGAGATCGGGCTCCGGAAGGCCTTGGGCGCCACGCCGCGACTGATCCGGCGCCAGTTCCTCGTCGAGGCGTCGGTGCTCGGCCTCATCGGCGGGGCTCTGGGGGTGCTGCTCGGGATCATTGGAGCGACATTCCTCCCTGGCGTGGTCGGAGATCCGATCACCATCAGCCCGACAGCAATGGCGGGAGCACTCGTGGTCGCACTCGGCATCGGTATCGCCTTCGGCGTCTACCCAGCCAGCCGGGCTGCGCACCTGGCGCCCATCGACGCTCTACGAAGCGAATAGCAGCAAGGAGATGAGGAACTTCCCATGCAGACCCTGACCACCCAACGGGCTCGCCCCGGACGCTGGGCCCGTTGCAGCAGCGCAGGCGCCACCGCGCTCGCCGCCGCGATGATCATTGGTTCGGCCGCGGCCGGCGCGGCCACCACGACCAACACCTCGGCCCCGCTCGGCGCCAGCGGGTCTGTGGCCTCGTTGTCCGGATCGAGCATGGAGGTCCAGAGCCCCACGACCGGCCAGACCACGGTGAGCTGGACGCCCGCGACGCAGTTCTCCAAGACGGTGACAGAGGCGGTAAGTGTTCTGACGGCCGGCGACTGCGTCACCGTCACGGGTACACCGTCGAAATCGTCCAAGACGACCATCGCGGCGCGCAGCATCTCGGTCGCGCCCGCTTCGACGTCGGGATCCTGTTCCGGGCCAGCCCGGTCGAGTGCCGGGACCCCGCCCGGTGGTGCAGGCCCCGTCGGGGGCCCCGGCGGCGGCGGATTCAGCTTCCGGACCGGGAACAGCGGCAACGCCGGCGGGCAACGACCCCCGTTCCCCGGGGGGTCGGGGGCACGGTTTGGTGGTCTTGGTTCGCTCACGCTGGCGACCGGGAAGGTCACGGCGGTCAACGGCTCGACGGTTTCGATATCGGGCTACCAGGTCAAGCCCGGGAGCTTTGGGCGCAAGTCCGGGACTTCCAAGGGCTCCAAGTCCGCCACGCCGAAGACGCAGGGCCTGAAGATCACGACATCCGGGTCCACGACGGTGAGCGCGACCAAGTCCGCCGCCTCCACCGATCTCGCGGTCGGTGACTGCGTCAGCGCCTTCGGACCCGGTGCGTCGAACGGGGCGGTGACGGCGACCACCGTCCGGATCACCGCGACGGGCTCAACGTCCTGTGGCGCAGGCTTCCGGGGTGGGCCGCAGGGCGGCACCTTCTTCGGGGGTGCGGGCGGTGGCAGTGCCTAGCGCCGCCCGGTCCGGTTGGGGAAGTACCGGGCACCGAGCGCGCGGTCGTCGCCGGCACCCTCGTCGTGCTCCTGGTGCTGGGCGGCGGGGCCGCGGCCTGGGCCGCCACCGCAGCGGGGAGCACGGGATACCGGATGGCACGCGTGACTCGGGCCAACATCCAGCAGACCATGACCATCGTCGGCACCGTTCAGCCGGTGAGCGACGCCTCTGCGTCGTTCCAGGTCGCGGGCAAGGTGGCCACCGTCGCCGCGACAGTGGGCGAACAGGTCACGGCGGGACAGTCGTTGGGAACGCTCGACGCGACGGCATTGAGCGAGGCGGTCTCCTCCGCGCAGTCGACGCTCAACGCGGACGAGGCGAAGCTCGTGCAGGACGAGAACAGCCAGTCTTCCGCAGCATCGAACCCCCCGTCGTCTTCGACGCCGACGAGCACAACGACGACGACGACGGTTCCCGCCTCGCACGGTGGGTCGCCGGGCGCAGCACAGAGCACGGTCACCCAGGCCCAGAACACCTTGACGCAGGATGAGGCTAAGTCGGTGGCCGATCAGCAGCAGGAGGCGGCCGACCTCGCCCAGGCGCAGCACGTGTGTGGCGCCGGTACGACCACGGGCACGACGTCGACGACGACGACCACGACCACGCCGGCGAACTGTCAGGCCGCCCTCGGCCAGGTCTCAAAGGACCAGCAACTGGTGTCGTCCGACCAGGCGACCGTGGCCAAGGACGAGGCTGCTCTGTCCCAGGCCCTCGGGCAGGGAACGCCCAGCGCGTCCGGCGGCTCCTCCGCTCAGTCCGCGAAGGCCGACGCAGCGGTGACGCCCTCCGCGACGGGGAACACCGGGAGCGGCAACGGCAGCGGCAACCCCAACAGCAACCCCACCGGCAATCCCACCGGCAACGGTTCGAGCCCCACCAACGCCGCCGGCAACGGTTCGGGCTCTGGAAGCGGCAACGGCTCGGGCTCGGGTGCCTCTTCCGATACGCCCCAGCAGATCGCAGCTGACCAGGCCGCGATCGACTCCGCGCAGGCGAACCTGACTGTGGCCCAGCAATCCCTGACCGAGGCGAATCTGACCAGCCCCATCAGCGGGACCGTGGTCTCGGTGGGCATCAACGTGGGCGACACCGTCAGCGCCGGCTCCAGCACCTCGGTGATCGTGATCATCGGCACGCACTCCTACGAGGTGGTCGGGACGCTCTCGAGCTCCCAGGTGCCGTCGGTCAAGATCGGCGACTCGGCCCGCGTGCAGGTCGACGGCGTCTCCGGGACCATCGCCGGCACCGTCTCCCAGGTCGGCCCGGTGCAGTCCGGCCAGTCCGGTTACAGCTACCCGCTGGTGGTCGCGCTGCCCACGTCGACCAGCGGGCTGTTCTCTGGCTCGAGCGCGAACGTCGTCGTCGCGACGGGCGCGCTGACCAACGTGCTGGCCGTTCCCACCTCGGCGGTGCAGACGCTGGGGTCGCGCTCCTACGTGGAGGTGCTCTCGAACGGCACCTTGATACGGAAGTCGATCAAGGTCGGCATGGTCGGCGACACCTATTCCCAGGTGCTGTCGGGTCTGGGTGCGGGTCAGACCGTCGTGCTGGCCGATTATGCCGCGCCCGTCCCGTCCTCCAACACCAACTCCCTCGGCGGCTTCGGCGGCGGAGCGTTCGGTAACGGTGGCGGCGCCTTTCAATTGAAGGGCGGCGGGCCTGGCCCAGGCGGTGCGGTGTCCGTCGGCGGCTGAGCGAGAGGATGCCGGTCGGTCGGGCGGGTGCACTGCGGGCGCGGCTGAGCCCCCGACCGTCGCCGAGGGCGCTGGCAGCCCAACGCGACCCACGACGCGTACGACACGCCATGAGCACTACGGTGGCGCCGTGTCGCCGATCCGTCTCGACCAGGTGAACCTTGTCGTGGGTGACATGGCCGCCAGCCGCGCCTTCTACTCACGGCTCGGCCTCGATTTCGGGGCCGAGCATGACCCGATCTGGTCCGAGCACCACGTCTCGGCCCGGCGCGGCGAGGACGCGCCGATCGACCTCGATCTCGACAGCACCGCGTTCGCCGCCAAGTGGGACCGGGGTTGGGCCGGTGGCACGGGGGCGGTCCTCGGCTTCACGGTGGACAGCCGCGAGGAGGTCGATGAGCTCGTGGCGGCGCTGTCGGCCGATGGCGTCCCGGTGCAGCAGGATCCGTACGACGCCTTCTGGGGTGCGCGCTACGCCGTCGTGAGCGACCCTGACGGTAATGCGGTCGGCATCATGAGCCCCGCCGACGACGCCTTCCGCAGCGAGGCACCGTCGCCTCAATGAAGGACCGGACCGGCGACGCGATCGACGTGGTGATCGAGATCCCCACGGGGAGCCGCAACAAGTACGAGTACGACCACGCGCAGCACGTCATCCGGCTGGACCGCCGCCTCTTCACCGCCACCACGTATCCGGCGGACTACGGCTTCGTCCCCGACACCCTGGCCGGAGACGGTGACCCGCTCGACGCGCTTGTGCTCGTCACCGACCCAACCTTCCCCGGCTGTGTCGTGCGGGTGCGCATTCTCGGGATGTTCTCCATGCGCGACGAGATGGGGGTTGACGCAAAGCTGATCTGCGTCCTGGAACACGATCCCCAATGGGACGGCAGCAGTGAGATCACCGACGTGCCCGAACATCTGCGCAACGAGATCGCCCACTTCTTCAGCATCTACAAAGACCTCGAGCCGGACAAGTCGACCGAGGTAGAGGGTTTCGTCGACCGCGCCAGCGCGCTGGCCGAGCTCGAGTCATGCCGGAACGCCTATCGCGCCCACGAGGCGTAGGACGGAGGGAGAGCACCATGATGTTTCCACGTGAGGAGGTCGAGACGACCGTGGACCGCTACCACGAGTTGCGCCGCCGGATCGACGAAGGACAGGAGCCGGACGCCTTCGGAGCCTTGGCCGACTTCTACACCGACGATGCCGTCTACATCGACGGCGCCTGGGGCCGCCTCGAGGGGCGCGACACCATCGCTCGCTGGCTGGTGGACTCCATGCTGGGCATGGAGGATTGGAAATTCCCCATTGAGTTCACTGCGATCGAGGGAAACGACGTGGTCGTGAAGTGGACCCAGATCATGCCGCGGACCAGACCAGACGGGACGCCCTACCGACAGTCCGGCTATTCGCGCCTCATCTACGCGGGCAACGGCAAGTTCTCCTACGAGGAGGACACCTACAACATGGCCCACGTCCTCGAGGACATCGAGGCCAGCGGGTGGACGCCCGCCAACGGGTCGATGAACCTTCCGCCCGCCCACCCGGACCGGAATTTCGACGTCCCGCCGGGCGCCCGGCGGGACTAAGGCGTCCCGCCCGTACTTCCGGAACCGCCCAAGCCGGGGAACCCTCCCCCACCAAACGGGTTCGTGGTGCTGCCAGTGCCCGACGGCAGCTGGGCCTGCTGCTGGTTGCCCAAGGTCGCCAAAGTCGTCCGTTTGCTGTTCCCCACGTAGTAGGTGATGGTTACCGACTGACCAGGCTTGGACTTTTGGACCAGCTTCTGCAGGTCCTCGGCCGTGTTGATCGGTGTGCCGGCGATGTTGACGATGACGTCCCCTTGGACGAGACCCGCCTTGGCCGCTGGCGACCCGGCCGCCACGCTGAGCACCACGGCCCCGGAGGTGGGCGTGAACCCGTACTGGTGGCGCAACGCCGGCGTGAGGGTCGTGATGTCGACGCCCGAGGTAGCCGCCCGCGGAGCCGGACTGCCCGCCCTTCTGCAGCGCTGGGATGAGTGTTTCGACGGCGGCGGTCGTGATGGCGAAGCCGATGTTCTGGGACGACGTCCCATCGCTCGATGTGCCCGCGACGGCAGTGTTCATGCCGATGACCTGGCCCGACGTGTCGATCAGCGGCCCTCCGGAGTTGCCCGGGTTGATCGCGGCGTCGGTCTGGATCATGTTTTGCAGCGTTTCCGTCTGTGTTCCGGTGCCCCCGGCGGTCACCGAGCGGCCGAGCGCCGAGATGATGCCCTGGGTGACGGTGGGTGTGCCGGCGGCGAGACCCAGGGCATTGCCGATCGCTACGACGGCGTCGCCGACCACCGCCTTGGACGAGTTCCCGAAGGTGACGGTGGGCAGGTTGGACCCGTTGTTGATCTTGAGCAGCGCAACGTCCTTGGACTGGTCGTAGCCGACGAGCGTGGCGGCCAGCGCCTTGGTCTGGCCGTACTCGGTCACCGTGATGGAGCCGGTGTTGCCACCTTGGCTGTAGAGCTCGATGACGTGGTTGTTCGTGATGACCTCACCATCGGAAGTGATGATCATGCCGGTCCCCTGGTCCTCGGTCCCGTTCGACTTCACGTCGATGGAGACGACGGACGAGATCACCCGGTTGACGAGCTGCGGGATGGTGACGTTGCCGCTGAGCACCGCGGCGCCCGGCGCTGCGCTGCTCTCGTGGATGATGGAATTCGAGTTCCCACTGCCGTTGTTGTCGGCCAGCGCGGTGACGCCGGCTCCGATGGCTCCGCCGACGAGTGCGGCCACGATTGCCACCGGCAACCAGGACCTGAACCGCCCGGGTGTGGCCGCCGCGTGTGAAGAGGTCTGCGGTCCACCGACGAACGACGGGTCGGAGGGGGGCGGGTACGCGAACGCGACCGTAGGGGGTGTCACCGCAGTGGGCGGTTCTGCGCCGTAACCGGCAGGAGACCGCCACGACGAAGGCGGCGGAGGAGGGTACGAGGGGGCTCCGGCGGGCGGCGGCGCTCCCCGCTCGCTGTTTCCGAGCGGAACTCGAGGCGCTTCGGGTGTGCCCGAGGCGGGTGCAGGGGATTCGAATGGCCCTTGGGGCGGACCGGCCGCGGGCCCTGGCTGCTCGATGTCCTCACTCATGTGGATCCTCCTGAAGGGACAAGGGCCCGTTGCACCGCGCAAGGGTGATCGGTTTCCCCGTCCCGGCGGCTCCCGCACTCCTGCGGACGTCATCCTCATGTTACGGGATGTCCGTCGTGGCCCGGCAGCGGGTACCCGGGCCCAGCGCGGTAGCGTGTCCGCCGCATGTCACGCGGGATCGATATCGAGCTGACGAGCCAGACGGGCGACGGGTCGTGGACCTGGCGCGCTGCAGGAGCGCGCCAGCCCAAAGGGATCGTCGACGGAGGGCTGGTGCCGGCCGGCGAGACCGTCGGCGCAGTGCTGCGGGCCGACGTCGACGTGGGCCTCGAGGGCATCGAGATCCTGTCACTGACCGCGATCAAGCCCCTCCGCTCGCCGGAAAAGACCGAGGGTCGCATCGAGGTGAAGGGCACCCCGAAGCGGGCCCCTGACGTCTCGGTCATCCTCGCCCACGGCTCGGGCAAGAGACGGCGCGACGACGATGGCGAGCACAGGGAACGACGGGGCGGCGGTGGACGACGCAACGCGGCGTCTGGCGGCGAAGCCGGACCGCGCGGCGAGCGCGACGACCGCGGCGAGCGACCCCGCGGCGGCAGCGGTCCGCGCCGGCCTGGAGGGCGCCGCCCTGACGCCGAGGGTCGCCCGTCCCGGGGCGAGCGCACGGTCGCACCCACTTCGACCGTGCACCGCAACGCGATGCTGGCTGCCCTACGGCCCGAGCAGATTCCGGTGGCCGAGCAGCTGCTGCGCGGCGGGCTGCAGGCGGTACGCCAGGCCATTGAGACACAGAACACGGCGGCCAAGGCGGCGCGGAAGCCACCAGTGGCGGGCGCGGCCCTAATGGCCATTGCCGACGACCTGCTGCCCGTGGTCCGACTGGCGGATTGGAAGGACCGCGCCTCCGTGGCGCAGACGGCAGGCAAGGACTACCGGCTGCGGGAACTGCGGGCCGTGGTAACCGCGTCACGTACCGTGAACCTCGACGACGAGGCCCGCGGCATGGCCAAGACGCTCCAGGAGTCGCTCGACCAACGCACGACCGCATTGCGCGAGGAATGGCTGGCACGCATCACGAACGCCCTCAACGACGGGCGAGTCCTCCAGGCCGTCGAGGCCTCCATCCGACCTCCCGAGCCGGGCACCCGCTGCCCCGCCGAGCTGGCGGTCCGGCTCGCGAGCGCCGCCGGTGAGGCCATGACTGCCGACCTGGCGCCCGAGGATTGGATGCGTCTGCTCGATGCCGTGGTGGCATCACCGGTACGCCGCACCGTGAAGCCGGCAGGCATCCCCGCCGACGAGGTGGCACGACAGGCGGCGCGTCATGCTGCAGGGTCGGTGCCCGCGCTGGCCAAGCTGCTCGGGCTTCGCATTCCGCCACCGCCGCCCCGGCGGGTAAACACGGAGCGACGCTTCAGCCCAACCGGCGGCTGAGGGTCAGCAGGCGGGCCGTGAAACCGGCCGCCTCCAGGAGCTGCTTGGTCGTGCGGTCCCCCGGGAGCGCGAGTGCGTCCACGTCGGCGCATCCCCAGGCCCCGCACCATTCGACCGCCGCCTCCATCATCGCCGTGCCCACGCCGACGCCTCGGGCGCCCGTCTCCACATAGCAGCACTCGATGATGCCGGTCTGGCCGCTGCCCCCGGGCTTCGCCGACGCTGCCACGGCCAGAACGCCCACGACTACGCCTTCGTATTCGCCGACGACCAAATGGACCGCGTCCCCGGGCCTGGTCCAGCGTTCGAGCACGGTGACGGGTGTCGCGTCCCCCACCAACGCGGACCCCCCACGCATGGACGCAGCGGCGACCAGGGCCTGGGAGAGGAGCCGGGTGCAGGCCTGGCGGTCCGACGCCAGGGCCGGGCGCGCCAGCTCCATAGGCCTAGTTGGAGAGCGGCCCGGTGGGCCGCTCGTCCAGGAGTTGGCCGGCCCGATTGAGGATCGTCCGCCGGTTGCGCGTCGAGGCCTCGTAGCGTTGGACGGCGCGCAGCTCCTCGGGGCCCAGGCTTTCGAGCCGGCGGACCACCTGCGACGCGCTGAGCGTGTCGTAGTCGGCCAGGGCACCGCCGACGATTGCCTCAGCCGCCGGGTCCGGCACAGGGCGGTCCCACGGGGTCTCACTGGAATCTGTCACGTCATCGTCGTGTCTCACCCCCGCATCTCCGTTGCCCCAGAGCTCGTCGAGACGTTCCGCGACCTCTCGCTGGCCCTTACGGACGACGAAGCGACCAACCAGGCGGGCATTGCCGAGCTGAACATCGACGCGGCGGCGTCCCTTGGCGATCAGCTCGGGAAGATCCTCGACGACCGTGACGGCGACGCCCACCGGCGCGAAGAGACAGACATCGAGGGTGCGGCGCAGCGGGCTCCATCCGCTCCGCCCTTCGTCCGGGCCCGTCTCCTCAGACACAGTCTCGGCAGAGCATGTTCTTCTTGTCTGCCAGCTGGCTGGGGTGCTTGACGAGGAAACAGGAGCGACAGACGAACTCGTCGGGCTGCTTGGGCAAGACCCGCTCGTTGCCCTCGGTCTTGTCCTCCTGATCTGTTGCCTCCTCGTCCTCAGGCTCGTCCTCGACGACCAGGCGCTCCTTGAGGATCACGTCCAGGCTGGCCTCGACGTCTTCGTCCTCGGGCTCCTCTTCTTCTTCTTCCTCGTCGCCCTCGCCCGACCGTTCGACGACCGCCGCCGGCGATGGGGTCAGGATCTCGTCGACGTCAGGCGCAACCTCTTCTTCCTCTTCGTCGAGGACCACGAGGTCGTCATCATCATCCTCGAGCGCACCGGCTTCGATGTCCTCGAGCGCGTCAGGATCCTCGATGTCAACATCGAGCTCTTCCTCAACGATCGCTTCATCCTCGTCGAGTTCGGGGCTCGCGGCCTCTGCGTCCTCGACCTTGGCTTTCTTCTTGGTCGCCATTGTGCCGCGGGAGCATAGACGGTTGGAGACACCGTTCAATCGCTCTCAGGAAGGCCTGCGGTCAGGCTTCGATTGGTCGAGTCCGGGGGCTGGGGCGGGCGGGCCCTGGGGTCTTTGGCGCCATCTCGCAGGCCCGGGTACCCAGGCAAGCAACACGTTCTCTACTCGACCCCCAGGGCCTTCCACCGCCTCTCACAGCACATCCCCCCCTCGCTGCTTCAGTGCTTCCTTCACCTGCAGCAGGCTCAGGGGCGTCGGGACTGCGCCGTACATTAGGCAAGACGGGGGTGGTGTCGTCAAGGAGTTCGCAACGCCCGCCACCAGGGAGAACGAGGGTTGTTCCTGGTCAATGCGTTGCAGATTTTTCCGAGCGCCGGCGCTCGGCTCGGCGCTCGGATTCGAGGCGCTCGAGGTCCGTCGATCCGTGGTCGACGAAGGACATCGACTCGGCCAACGCTCGGTGGCCCGCAACCTCGGCGATGGCCCGGTGCATCTGTTGCGCAGCCCTGCGGTACGCGGGATGGCCCTGCGTCCCGGAGCGGAGCTCGACGAGGTGCATCGCCTCGCGCCCGTTGAGCTGCATGACGTAGCGGATCCGGTGAGCCAGTGCGACCGCGTAGGACGCCTGCTCCGGGAAGTCCAGCACAAGCGAGCGGTACAGATCTTCGGCTCGGCTGATCGCTTCGTCGTAACGTTCCCCGAGTCCGGCCTCAGCCACGAGGTCCGGCATGTCGTAGCCGAGCGAGATGCCGAGCCGTTGCCACTCAATCGTGAGCATTCGATGCCGTTGGAGGTCGCGGAATGCGCCATAGTCCGTGACGAGCTCGAACCGGTAGTCAGTGCGTTCGAAGGCGCGGCCCGGTCGGTGGCGGCGGTTCCGGCGTTCGCCGACGTAGGCCCGCAACAACGCAACCTTGTCATCGTGGCCGAGGCGACGCACCCGGTAGGTTGCCTCACGTTCGGAGCAGCCGAGGTGCGCAAAACAGGCAGCGACCAGCACCTTCTCCTCTCCGTCCGGATCGAAGTCGAGCAGCGTGACCTCAGCGTCGCCGTCGCCGTCCCTCCCCGCATTCGCGTCCGGCCCGAGCTCGGGCCAGAGGCTGGCCACCAGGCGCGCCGTGCGCTCTCGGGTCGAGCTGAGGTACGCCGACCACTCACCGCCGCGTTCGGGGACGTCGACCCGTTGCAAGAATGACGGGATCACTTTGCGTAGCTCGACCAGCATCATGTCCGCGTAGTGGCGGGCTTCGGGGAGCGGGTGCGCGCGCATGCGCAGAAGCAACTGCTCATAGGACTGGCCGGTCCCGTAGATGCCGATGTTCGAGAGAGAGGCCGCCGGCAGGAGCCCGCGCAACGCGTCGAGAGACTTGGCGCGGGTTGCCTGGCGGTACACGAAGTCGCTGTCCCCCGCGTGTTGAGGGAAGCGCTCGGCCACCCAGGCTTGCATACGCGGCAGCAATGCACCGTAGGTGTCGAACACGCGGTCCATCTCGCCGACGAAGCGGGCCCCGTGGAGGGAGTCAAGGATCTCGGGCGGCCGATGGTACCGATACTGCCCATTTTCGAGTCGCTGGTTGTACGCGATGTAGCGCGTTGACTGCTCGAGGTAGGACATGAGGCGCCCCCACTCGAGGACCTTGGAGAGCACGTTGGACGACTGCTCACACGCGAGGTGGACACCCCCGAGTTGCGCGACGGAATCATCGCCGTATTCGACGAACACCTTCTCGTAGAGCTGCTCAGCACGCGCGCCAGTCCGACCGTCGCGTCGACGGTCGCATCACCTGAGACGTCCAGATCCCCGACGAACTCGTCGAGGAAGAGCCGGCGCAGGCTTTTGGGCGAACGCGAGTACCGTGCGAAGAGGGCTCCCTTGACCACCTCAGGCAGGTTGACCAGGGCAAACACCGGCTGGTCGAGGTTGGTCACGTACCGCCGGAGGACGGCTTCCTCGTCCGCGGTGAAGCGCTCTTCGGAGTACGGGAACATGCCCGGCCAACCATAGAACGAGGGTGACGCGACGGTGGCGGATGGCCTCAGGCGCCCGGCGCACCCCCGGCGACGACGCCCCGGATCAGCAGGGAGACGGCCTCGCGGGCCGCCCCGGCGACCTCGGGGTCGGCGGCGGTGTGCGAGACCTGCTGCGCCAGGTCGGCCACCGACTTCATGGTGCGCACGAAGTCGCCCGGCGCCAGTTCGCCGACGTCGCGGGCGGCCACTCCGAGGGCGGTCGAGAAGGACGCGCCCCGGGCCCACGATGCCACCGCGGTTGCAAGCCCGGCGGCGGGCTGGCGCGACCGGGGTACGAAGAGCTCCTCCTCGACGGCGCGGATCTTCTCGGCCAAGGCGTTGAGGGCTCCGCAGCGCTGGGCCAGTTCGGTCGTCCGCTTGTCGCCCAGGCGGTCCTGGACCTGGGCTCGCCGCTTCCCACGGCGTGGATTGTGGTGGCCCGGGGCCCGGCGGGCCCGCCGTGGCTCGAAGACGACGGCCGAGAGCACCCCGGCGAGCACCGACGGCTCTGCCCCGGAGAGCACGTCGGTCCCGAGCGCCTCGGCGATCAGCAGGTCAGCTTCGTGGTAGATCCGCGAGAGCCGGTGGCCGGCGGGGGTCAGGGCCCAGCCGTCGAGGTAACCCATGCGCTCCAGGACCGTCACACGGTGGTTCAGCTGGCGCAGCAGGAGGTCAGGGTTGCGAGCCTGCCATTGGGCGAACGAGCGTTGGAGCACCACGGCGGCGGTCGTGCGGTCGAAGCGCGCGACGAGGTTCACCGCGAGGTTGTATGTCGGCCGGAATGCGGAGCGCAGGTCCGGCGGCGGTGCCGAGGCCACGCGCGCCGCCTCGGCGAAGGTGATCTCGGTGGACCACTCCACCACGGCATGCCCCTCCTCGTCGAGGCCGCGCCGGCCGGCACGCCCAGTCAGCTGCAGGTACTCGCCCGATGTGAGCGTTGCCCGCCCGGCGCCGCCGTACTTGGTAAAACGCTCGATCACCACCGACCGGGCCGGCATGTTGATGCCGAGCGACAACGTCTCGGTGGCGAACACCACCTTGAGCAACCCGGCGGCGAAGCATTCCTCGACCGTCTCGCGGAACACCGGTACCAGACCGGCATGATGAGCAGCGACGCCGCGCTCGAGACCTTCGAGCCATTCGTCGTAGCCCAGCACCTCCAGGTCCTCGTCGCCGAGCGGTTCGGCTCGACGCTCCACCACCTGGCGTATGGCCGAACGCTCCTGCGCGTCGGTGAGGCGCACACCGTCGCGCACGACCTGGCGCGCCGCATCGTCGCAGGCGGCTCGGCTGAAGATGAAGACGATGGCGGGAAGCATCTCGCGCCCGCCGAGTTCCTCGACGATCTCTGTCCGTCGTGGTGCACGAAAGGGCAGGCGCGGCGCCCGGCCCCGCACCTCCCAGTGGGCCGCCCGGCCTCGCAGAGCTCGGCGTACCGCCGTGTCGATCCGGAGCCCCTCCTCTCCGGGTCGTCCGTTGTCCTGCAGCAAGGGCAGCAGCAGCGCATCCTCGTCGGCCCGCCGGACGACCGCGAAGTGCTGGCGCAACACGATGGGCCGCCGCCGCTCGACGATCACCGACGTGTCGCCCCGCACCGAGCGCAACCACGCGCCGAGCTCGTCGGCGTTGTTCACGGTTGCTGACAGGCAGACGAACCGGACTTCGGGTGGTGAGAGGACCAGGACTTCCTCCCAGACCCCACCCCGGTAGGGGTCCTGAATGAAGTGGACCTCGTCGAGGATCACGGTGTGCAGGCCCTCGAGAAGATCGGACCCGGCCAGGAGCATGTTGCGCAGGACCTCGGTCGTCATCACGACCACGGGAGCGCGTGGGCGCACCGTCGTGTCACCGGTCAGCAGCCCGATGTGGTCTTCTCCGTACGCCGCCACCAGCTCGCTGTACTTCTGGTTGGACAACGCCTTGAGCGGTGTCGTGTAGAACGCCTTCCCACGGGCGCACAGCGCCCGGTGGACCGCGTAGGCCGCGACCAGGGTCTTGCCCGAGCCCGTCGGGGCGGACACGAGCACGGAGTGCTCGGCATCGAGGGCCCGGAACGCCTCGTGCTGGAAGTCATCGAGGGTGAACGGCAGGTCGGCTTCGAACTCCGCCGCCCCGGCCGTCTCCCGGACGGGCCACGGGGACGAGATCAACGCCCGAGCAGCTTCCCGATGCCGATCGAGACGAAATAGAAGACGATGAGTGGGATGGCGAGCGCAAACATTGAGAACGGATCCGAGCTCGGAGTGAAGACCGCCGCGATCACGACGATAATGATCACCGCCCAGCGCCAGGCGCGGAGCAGCCGACCGGGGGTGACGACGCGGGCGAGCTCCAGTGACACCAGGACCACCGGGAACTCGAAGGTCAGCCCAAAGATCGTCATCATCAGCAAGATCAACCCCAGATACGGGATCGGGTCATAAATGGCCTGGAGATTGGGGCCCCCGACGGACTTCAAGAATCCGAGTGCGTGGGGCAGCGTGTAGTACGCCGTCGCCGCCCCGGCCAGGAAGAGCACGAACGCGCTCAGCACGAACGGGATCGCGTAGCGCCGCTCAGACGCCTTGAGGCCCGGCGTCACGAAACGCCAGATCTGAAACAGGATCACGGGCGATGCCAGAACGAGGCCTCCGAAGAGGGCGATCTTCACACGGAGCGCTAGGCCGTCGAGCGGGGACGTCACGAAGAGGTTGCACGTACCGTTGGAGGTGATGAGCAGCGATCCGGTGCTCGATCTCGAGTGATGCAACGTCGACGCCTCGACGGTGCACAGGGGACGCAGCAGAAAGTGCAAGATGGGCTCGTAGGCGAAGACGGCCACGGTGGCAGCGATGACGAAGGCCACCACACAGATGATCACCCGGCGCCGGAGTTCGCCGAGATGCTCCCCGAGCGTCATGTTGTCCGGCGACGGTCGGTTCTTCCGCTTGGCCGTGAAGGGAATGGTGACCACGGGCGAGCCGATCAGTTGAGGCTGGGATCGCCGGGGACAATGACCTCTGACGCCGGCTTCGGGGGCGTCGCTCCGTCCTCCTGGGTGGGCGCCGGAGCGGGTGCCGGAGCCGGTGCTGCGACGTCCGGGCCGGCTGGCGCCGCGACCGGGCCCGCTGCGCCATCGTCCACGGCCGGCGCCTGGAATGCTCCGTCGGGCTCCTCGTCCGAGGACATGGTCGAGAGGTGGTTGAGCAGGGCCGACGGCGAGCGGGCCAGCCGGGCGATCTCCGAGGTCGCCGGCAGGTCGGGCATGGTATTGCGGACCTCGGACTCCATACGGTGACGGAACTCGTTGAAGGAGCGCCAGGCGCCGCCGACCTGCCGGGCCACCTGGGGTAGCCGGTCAGGCCCCAGGAGGATGATGGCGACCACGGCGACCACGAGCAGCTTGCCTGGGTCGAGATTGAACATGTGCCTTCACTCTACGGTGCCACTAGAGCGACTGGATGAGCCGCTCCACCCGCTCATCGTGCGACTTGAAGGGATCCTTGAGCAGCACGGTGCGTTGGGCCTGGTCGTTCAGCTTGAGGTGGACCCAGTCCACGGTGAAGTCGCGCCGACGCTCTTTGGCGCGCTTCACGAACGCACCGCGAAGACGTGCTCGTGTCGTCTCTGGCGGCTTCGTCATGGCCTCCGTGATGGCCTCGTCCGTACAGGTGCGTTCCATCTCGTCGCGCTGTTGCAACTTATAGAACAGACCACGACTGCGGTCGACGTCGTGGTACATGAGGTCGATCATCGCAACCTTAGGGTGTGAGAGCGAAACGTCGTGACGGGCCCGCATGTGTTCGACGAGCCGGTACTTGGCCACCCAGTCGCATTCGCGCCACAGGGACGTCGGATCGGCCTCGAGCCCCTTCAGGCAGTACTCCCACATGTCCAGCGCCCGGTCTTCCTCTGGGGACAAGCCGCGCCGCTCTCGGAATTTCAGCGCTCGCTCGAGGTACTCGACTTGAATGTCCAAGGCCCGCATCTCGCGGCCGTTGGCGAGACGGACCCGGCGCTGGCAGGTGATGTCATGGCTAATCTCGCGGATGGCGCGGATCGGGTTCTCGAGCGTCAGGTCACGGAGCACCGTCGAGGAGTCCTCGAGCATGGCGAGCAGGATCGACGTCGTGCCGATCTTGAGGAATGTGGCGTACTCGCTCATGTTGGAGTCGCCGACGATCACGTGCAGGCGTCGGAACCGCTCGGCGTCGGCGTGGGGCTCGTCCCTCGTGTTGATGATCGGCCGACTCCGCGTCGTGGCCGAGGAGACACCCTCCCAGATGTGCTCGGCCCGCTGACTCAAGCAGAAGACCGCGCCCCGGGCCGTCTGGAGCACCTTGCCCGCGCCGGCATAAATCTGGCGCGAGACCAGGAACGGGATGAGGACTTCTGTATAACGGTTGAACTCATCGTTGCGTTCGGTCAGGTAATTCTCGTGGCAGCCGTAGGAGTTGCCGACCGAGTCCGTGTTGTTCTTGAAGAGGTACACCTCTCCCCGGATCCCCTCCTCACGCAGCCGCGCCTGCGCGCCCGTGACCAGCTGCGCCAGGATCCACTCCCCCGCCTTGTCGTGCACCACCACGTCGCTGATGCGATCGCATTCCGGCGTGGCGTACTCGGGATGGCTGCCGACGTCGAGGTACAGCCGTGCGCCGTTCTCCAAGAACACGTTGGAGGAGCGGCCCCACGAGACGACGCGCCGGAAGAGGTAGCGCGCCACTTCATCGGGGCTCAGGCGGCGTTGTCCGCGCAGGGTGAAGGTCACCCCGTACTCGTTTTCGATTCCGAAGATGCGCCGCTCCACCGGACCAACCGTACTGCCGTCTATACCAGGAGTTGTGCCAGCTCCGCTTCGTCGATCCGGCGGAAGGTGCGTCGGCCGTTGCCCCCGCTCAGGGTGGCCACCTCGAGGTCGCCTGCACCCAGGGTCCGATCGGGGCCGGCCAGCACAGCCACGGCGGCCTTGATCGCGGTGGCCATGTCCCAGTCGGGCTGCCAGGCCGCAGCCATACGCTCGGTGATGGTCTCTGCGTCACCGCCAAGGACGGCGAACCGGTCTTCGTCGGTGATCGTGCCCTCGTAGGCAATGTGGTACAGCTGGTTCTCGGTGTCGCCCAGCTCGGCCACGAGGACCTCGACCTCGAGCGGCTTCATCTCGTGTGTGAAGACGTTCCCGAGGTATTGGGCGTAGAGGTTGGCCAGCGACCGGGCGTCGACGTCCTCGCGGCTATAGGCATACCCCTTGGTGTCGGCATGGCGGACGCCCGCAACTCGGAGCTGGTCGTACTCGTTGTACTTGCCCACACCACCGAAGGCGATCCGGTCGTAGATCTCGCTGATCTTGTGCAGCGACCGGGACGGGTTCTCAGCGACGATCGCGATGCCGGCGTCGTACGTCGTGGCGACCAGGGAGCGTCCCCGGGCGATGCCCTTCTGGGCATATTCGGCCCGGTCCTTCATCACCTGCTCGGGCGCGACGTAGTACGGCATGCTCATTGGGCACGCTCCGCCTGCTTGCGGGCGATGAGCGCCGCGAAGCGCTCGGCCACCTCATCGTGGGGAACCTCCTGGTAGCCCGCGGCGTCGACGACGGCGATGATCGGATAGATCCCGCGCACCAGGTCGGGGCCCCCGGTCGCGGAGTCCTCGTCGGCCGCGTCGTAGAGCGATTGGATCGCCAGGTCGACCGCCTCGTCCCGGGGCAGACCATCCCGCCAGCCCAGCTTGATCGTGCTGCGCGCGTCGCGGCCGCCCGAGCCCGTGGCCTGGAAATCGGTGTCTTCGTAGTGGCCGCCGGTGACGTCGTAGTTGAAGATGCGGCCCGTGTTGCGGGCCGTGTCGTAGCCCGCGAAGAGGGGGACGACGGCCAAGCCCTGCATCGCCATCGGCAGGTGCTGGCGGACCATCTGGGCCAGCTGGTTTGCTTTGCCCTCGAGCGACAAGGTCGCGCCTTCCACCTTCTCGTAGTGCTCGAGCTGCACCTGGAACAGCCGGACCATCTCGATCGCCATGCCCGCCGTCCCCGCAATGGCCACCGCCGAGTAGCGGTCGGCCGGGAAGACCTTCTCCATGGCATTGGAAGCGATGATGTTGCCCGCCGTGGCGCGGCGGTCGCCGGCCATCACGACGCCGTCGGCATAGCGCAGCGCGACCACGGTGGTGCCGTGGGGCACCTGGGCCGTTCCACTCGCCTCGGTCACGGGCGCGGCTGAGTCGGCCCGGCCTGAGGTCAGGCGCAACAGGCCGACGAAGTCCGGACCCGGATCACGCTCCGGGGGGAAAAACGGGAGCGCCACCGGGGGCTACTGCCCGCCCTTTTGCACATAGTTGCGCACGAACTCTTCCGCGTTGTCCTCGAGGACCTCGTCGATCTCGTCGAGGAGGTCGTCGAGTTCAGCCTTGATCTTTTCGCCCCGCTCCGAAGTCGCCGGGGTGGATTCAGCGACCTCGGCTTCGGGCTCGGTCGAGCGGGTCGTCCCCGAGCCCTTCTTTTTCTGTTCCTGTTCTGCCATCGTTCCGTTCCCCGTCCTCTGATCGACGTTCTCGCCTAGGAGTTAAGCCGGTTGAGCAGGTCCGCCGGTCCTGTGCTCTGAGCCAGGAGCGCTCCGGTGTGCTCGGCTGTTCCCTTCAGGGGGTCCATCATAGGGACGCGCCGCAACGGGTCCGCTCCTATGTCGAACACGAGGGAATCCCAGTTGGCGGTCACGACGGCGTCGGGCCACCGGGCCAGACACTTCCCGCGGAACCAGGCCCTGGTGCCGGTGGGGGGCTCGGTGACGGCGGCCGCCACTTGCTCGGGTTGGACGAGGGAACGCATGCCCAGGCGCTTGAACACGGACTTGTCGGGCCGGAGGTCGTGGTACTGCAACGCCAGCGCTGCAACGCGGGGGTCCTTCCAGCCGCACGAGTGCCGGTCCTGGTAGGCCAGGAGGAGCTCGCGTTTGGCGACCCAGTCCAGGGTGTCCGCCAGTGTGGTCGGATCGGACTCGAGGCCGCCGAGGACGGCCTCCCAGTGCTCCATCACCAGCGCTCCGGTTGCCCCGTCGTCGCCGAGGGCGGACAGGCCGTACTCCTCGGCGTACTTGCGGGCCGCTCCGAAAAGCTCCCATTGGAGCTCGAGGGCGGTCGCCGTGGACCCGTCGGTGAGGCTCAGCGGGCGCCGCAAGGAGAGGTCCGCCGAGACCTGGTGCAGCGCGCGGACGGGGTCGGAGAGCGACAGGTCACGGGTCGGGCCCGCCTCGTCCTCCACCATGGCCAGGACGATGGCGGTGGTGCCGACCTTCAAGAAGGTGGCGATCTCCGACAGGTTGGCGTCGCCCACGATCACGTGCAGGCGTCGGAAGCGTTTCGGGTCAGCGTGGGGCTCGTCGCGTGTATTGACGATCGGACGCTTCAACGTGGTCTCCAGCCCGACGATCTCCTCGAAGAACTCGGCCCGCTGGGACAGCTGGTACTCGACGGTCTCGGAGTCCATCGCCGGTGTCTCCGTGCCGACCTTGCCCGACCCGATGAAGATCGTCCTCGACACGAAGTGCGGGACGACGCCGTCGATCACCTTCGCGAAGGGAACGGCGCGGTCCATCATGTAGTTCTCGTGGCAGCCGTATGAGTTGCCCTTCCCGTCGGAGTTGTTCTTGTGGACGACGGGCGCAGGCTGCTCGGGCATGCGCACGGAGGCCGCCACCATCGCCCGACGCAGCACCTCCTCTCCGGCCTTGTCATAGACGAGACATTCGAGCGGCGTCAGGCACTCGGGGCTCGAGTACTCCGGATGGGCGTGATCGACGTAGAACCGGGCACCGTTGGTGAGGACGGTATTGGCCAGGTGCGTCTCCACCATCGGAGCCAGGGATCCTTCGCGGGCGAAGCCACGAGCGTCGTTCCCGGGCGTCTCGTCCTCGAAGTCCCACCCGATCTTCTGCTCGACGTCAGCGGCGTAGGCGTTCACCAGAATCGAGGACGCGGCGATGGGATTCTGCTCCGGGCCGGGAGAATGGATCCCGTACTCGGTCTCGATGCCGCAGACCTTCGTGGTGGCCACGGTGCGACCCTAACTTCTAGAGGTACTGGCCGGTACCGACCCGTTCGATCGAGCGGCCCCCGTGCACCTCGCGGTCCTCGCTGAGCAGGGTGCGGACGTAGACGATGCGCTCGCCCTTCTTGCCCGAGATCCGGGCCCAGTCGTCGGGGTTCGTCGTGTTGGGCAGATCCTCGTTCTCCTTGTACTCCTGGCGGATGGACTCGAGCATGTCCGAGGTCTTGATCCCGCCGGTCTCGCCGGCGATGACCCGCTTGATCGCCAGTTTCTTGGCCCGGCGCACGATGTTCTCGATCATCGCCCCGGACAGCGAAGTCGCGGTAGTAGAGGATCTCCTTGTCGCCGTTCTGGTACGTGACCTCCAGGAAGCGGTTCTCGTCGTCCTCCCGGTACATCTCGGCCACGGTCTCCTCAATCATCGCCTGCACCGCCTTGTGGGCGTCGCCCCCACCGAGGCGGCGAACCTCCTCGGTGTCGAGGGGAAGGTTCGGCGTGAGGTAGCGGCTGAAGATCTGACCGGCGGCTTCCTCATTGGGACGTTCGATCTTGATCTTCACGTCGAGACGCCCGGGGCGAAGGATGGCCGGGTCGATCAGGTCCTCCCGGTTGGAGGCACCGATGACGATGACGTCGCGCAACGACTCGACGCCGTCGATCTCGGCCAGCAGCTGGGGCACGATGGTCGACTCCATGTCGGAGCTGATGCCGGTGCCGCGGGTACGGAACAGCGATTCCATCTCGTCGAAGAACACGATGACCGGCATGCCTTCGTCCGCCTTCTCGCGGGCCCGCTGGAAGACCTGCCGGATCTGGCGCTCGGTCTCGCCGACGTACTTGTTGAGGAGCTCGGGCCCCTTGATGTTGAGAAAGAAGCTGCGGACGTTGTCGTTGCCCGTCTTCTGCGCGACCTTCTTGGCCAGCGAGTTGGCCACCGCCTTGGCGATGAGGGTCTTCCCACAGCCCGGTGGCCCATAGAGGAGGATGCCCTTCGGGGCCGGCAGGGAGTATTCGACGAAGAGGTCTCGGTGCATGTAGGGCAGCTCGACGGCGTCGGTGATGGCCTCGATCTGCGTGTCGAGCCCACCCACGTCCGCGTAGGTGATGTCGGGCACCTCTTCGAGGACGAGCTCCTCGCTCTCGAGCTTGGGCAGCTTCTCAATGAGGAGCTGCGTCCGCGCGTCCATGAGGAGCGAGTCCCCGGCCCGCAGCTTGGTGCCCATCATGTCCTCGGAGAGCTCGGCCACACGCTCCTCGTCGGCGCGGGCATAGATGACGCAGCGGCGCTTGTCCTCGAGTTGCTCTTTGAGCGTGACGACCTCGCCCGAGAACTCCCCGTCCCGGACGAGGACCACATTCAGGCTCTCGTTCAGGACGACCTCGTTTCCCTTCCGGATGGCGCCCGGATCGATGTCGGGGTGCAGGCTCACCCGCATCTTGCGGCCACTCGAGAACACGTCGACCGTGCCGTCCTCGTTGATGCCGAGGAACGTGCCGTAGGCCGCCGGGGGTTGTGTGAGCTTCTCCACCTCCTCGCGCAGGGCGGCGAGCTGCTCCTTGGCCTGTTGGAGCGTGAAGGTCAGTTTCTCGTTCTGCGACGTGGCTTGAGCGAGCTGGCCCTTCGACTCGAGCAGCCGCTCCTCGAGGGCCTGGACCCGGCCGGGGCTTTCTTGCAACCGCCGGCGGAGCGCGTGGATCTCATCCTCGGCATCTGCCAGCTCGGCACGCATCGCCTCGAGCTGGGCTGCGTCGTCGGGAGTTGCGGTCACCAGCTGTCACCCTAGCCCTCGCTTCGGTGGGTTTTGCCGTCAATTCGGCTGCACCCCGCATGCGCCAGGATGGCGGGCCCCGACGGGTAGCATGAAGAGGCTGCGACGCCAGATTGACGACGCGCGTGGCGCGTCACTACGGTCCTCGTGGCCCTGCGGGCGGCTTCGACAAGGGAGAATTCAGGTACATGAAGGTCTGGATCGACCAGGATCTCTGCACGGGCGATGGCCTCTGCGAGGAGATCGCGCCGGCCGTCTTCACCCTCCTCGATGACGGCCTGGCCTACGTGAAGGAAGACAGTGACGTGAAGAGCGACCCCGGGGGTTCGGCCGGGATGGCCGCGGTGCCCTCGGACCTGGAGGACGCGGTGGTCGAGGCCTCGGAGGAGTGCCCCGGCGAGTGCATCTTCATCGAGCGGGACTGAGCAAGCTTCCCTCGGTCACTACGCCTACGGCTCGAGCGCGCCACCGAGCAGCCCCCGTAGCTCGTCGTCGGAGATCTGCGCCGCGTCCTCGGTCCTGATCCGTATCGTCCCCTTCCCGCTCGACAACTGCGGGTGGCGCGGCGACGAATCCCCCGTCCCGGTCGGCCCGCCAGCCGTAGACGGACACACCGTGCTTCCACACGCCGAGGTTGAGGCGCCGCTTTCCCACCCGGTAGGCGGGCATGCCATACGACAATGCCACCTCTGCGTCGGGATGCTCGCCGAGCACGATCTCGTGCATCCGGTCGAAGAGCGGCCGCTGCTCCGGGCTGATCGCCTCCATATAGGCGCGCACGCCCTCGTCGTCGCTCATGTCGCCAGCCGCCGAGCCGTGGTGAGGAAGCCGGTGTGGCCGACCATGCGGTGGTCCGGTCGGACCGAGCGCGCCTCGACGTGCCAGGTGCGCCGCATGATCTCCTGCGTCTCGGACAGGCCGAACGGGGCACCCGAGTCGTCGAGCGCTTGGCGCAAGAGTGCGGTCTGGTTGATGGTGGGCAGGTAGGCCAGCAGGATGCCACCCGGGCGTAGCGCCGTCGCGGCCGCCTGCACCACCTTGTGGGGCTCGGGCATGTCGAGAAGGATGCGGTCCAGGTCCGGCTCGTCAATACCTTCTGTCACGTCGCGGATCTCGACTCGGTAAGGGGTGCCGGGACCGAGGGCAGCCTCCACGTTGGCCTGGGCCCGCTGGGCGAAGTCCTCACGCAGCTCGTAGCCGACGACGGACGCGCCCGCGCGCAGGACGGTCATGGAGAGGGCGCCCGAGCCCACGCCGGCCTCGAGGACCCGCTGTCCCGGCGCGATGTCCGCGGCGATGAGGATAGCGCCCAGGTCCTTGGGGTAGATCACCTGGGCGCCGCGCGGCATCTTGAGGACGACGTCGCTCAGCGTCGGGCGCAGTGCCAGGAAGCTACGACCAGTCGACCCGGTGATGGTGCAGCCCTCGGTGGCCCCGATGATGGCGTCGTGGGCCAGCACCCCGGCGTGGGTGTGGAAGGTCGCCCCGGTCACGAGCGCCAACAGGTAGCGACGGTCCTTGGGGTCGATGAGGAGCACCCGCTCCCCCGCCGCGAACGGGCCCGGCACGGGCGTCAGGCTTCGACGGCGGGTGCAGTGTTGCGGTCGCGCACGGTGATGAGCACCTGTTCGCCGGGCGAGACCTTGACCGTCGAGACGATGCTGGTCCGGTCGTTCAAGACCCGGCGGAGGAAGAACGTGGCACCGGCCAGAAGGAACCAGTACCAGTTCCCGGCCAGACCCCGTCGGACCCCGGCGCGCAGGAAGCGCCGCAGGAGGATGTCCACGTCAGAGGCGCCGGATCTCGACGATGGCCGACTTGGAACGGCCGCGATGGCGGCCGGCCAGGAACGCCAACGCGATGACCAGGATCCCGATGGCGCCGGCAAAGGCCAGCCCCCGGGGCGCGGCCGCCCGCGCCGTCGCCTCTCCCTCACCCATCACCTGCGCGTACGCCGCCTGCAGGTCCTCGCGCGTGATCAGCCTCCCGTTGCTGCCCGCCTTCGTCGTGGTACTTGGCATCAGGTTGTTGCCTCCCGTGACTCGATCTCTCTCGTGCCGCGCCCGGCGCCTGCGGGCACCTTCTGCTGTCCCGGCCCGGCGGTGATGCGCCACGCGGCCACGCCGATGACGGCGATGCCGAGGACGACCACTACGGCGTAGGGCACCCACGACCAATTCCCCGTCAGTGCCGTTCCGGTCTCGGTCTGCAACAGGCGCAGCACGCCGAGGAGGATCAGCAAGATACCGAAGGCCAAGCAGAACGATCCCGCGATTCCCATGTACAGGAACCGGCCCAGCCCCTTGAGGGGTTCGATGGTCTCCTGCTTGAGGTAGTCGACCGTGAGCTGGAATGCGTCGTCCCCGGCGTGGCGGAGTCCGTGACTGCCGTTGTCTGACCGTGGTGCCATGTGGCGGACAATCCTGGTCTCTGGGCGGTCGCCATGCAAACACCGCCCCGGGCGGGCGTCAGTCGCGGTCCTTGAACATGTAGGTCGAGGTTGCCCGCGCGACCAGGCGCTCGGCCTCGTCCCCAGGCACGCTGGCCACGATGCTCGCCTCGACGAAGGCGACACGGCGGCCACCCGAGACGACCTCGGCCGTGCAGGTGAGCTCGGCGCCGGGCTGGACGGCCCCGAGGAAGCTGATCTTCATTTCTGCGTTGGCGGCGAACACCCGCCGTCCCTGCACGAAGGTGACCGCGGCCGCCCCCATGGAAGAGTCGGCAAACGCCCCGAGGAAACCCCCCTGCATGATCCCCGCCGGGTTGGCGAAGCGCTCGTCGGCCTTCATGCGCCAGGTGCACCGGCCCGGCTCGGCTTTGTCGACGCAGGTCATGCCGAGGGTGAGGTCACTGTTTGGGGGCACCTGCATACGGGAAGCCATCGGGTGAAGAGTAGGTGACGGCCCTGACGAGGGCCGAGAACGGACGGTTAGGGTTCACAAGGTGACGTTGAAGACCTCCACCCCGGTCGTGCAGGATCCCCGCCTGGTCGAGCTGGGCATCAACGTGATCCGCGGCGTGGCCATGGATGCGCCGCAAGAGGCGCATTCCGGTCACTCGGGTACCGCGATGGCGCTGGCTCCGCTGGCCCACGTCCTGTGGACACGCGTCATGCGCTATGACCCGCGCCATCCCAACTGGCCCGACCGCGACCGCTTCGTCCTTTCCTGCGGGCACGCCTGCATCCTCCAGTACGCCATGTTGCACCTGACGGGGTACGACCTCTCCCTCGAAGACCTCCGCCAGTTCCGTCAATGGGGCAGCAAGACCCCGGGCCACCCCGAGGTCCATCACACCCCCGGCATCGAGGTCACCACGGGACCGCTCGGCCAGGGTTTCGCCAACGCGGTCGGCATGGCGCTCGCCGAGCGCCTCGTGCGCAGCCACTTCGGCAATGAGGTCTGCGACCACCGCACCTTTGTCATCGCCAGTGACGGCTGCATGATGGAGGGCATCTCGCACGAGGCGGCCTCACTGGCGGGCCACCTCGGCCTGGGCAAGCTGCTGGCCGTCTACGACGACAACCACATCACGATCGACGGGCCGACCGAGCTGGCCTACGACGACGACGTGGTGGGCCGCTTCGAGGCCTACGGCTGGCGGGTGCGCAACCTGGGCCAGATGGCCAACGACGTTGACGGCCTCGACGCGGCCATTCACGAGGCGCTCGAGCACCCGGCCGACGGACCCGACGCCAAGCCCACCCTCCTCGTCCTGCGCAGCCATATCGGCTGGCCCTCCCCACATCTGACCGACACCGCCAAGGCCCACGGCAGCCCCTTCGGCGAGGAGGAGATCCGCGCCACCAAGGAGATCCTCGGGCTGCCGCCGGACGAGAAGTTCTGGGTCCCCGACGAGGTCCGGGAGTTCTACTCGCAGGAGATCGAGCGGGGCGAGCGAGAGCACGCTGAGTGGACCGCGCGCTTCGCGTCGTGGGACGGCGACCGCGCCGCCTGGGACGCCGCGCTGGCCGGGCGCGGGCTCCCCGGATGGGCCGACAACCTCCCTCCCTTCGAGGCGGGGACCATGCTGGCCACGCGGCACGCCCTCAACCAGTGCATCAATGCGACGGCCGCGCGCATCCCGGGGCTGGTGGCCGGCTCCGCCGACCTGACCGGCAACAACGGCGTCCTCGTCAAAGGGGCCGAAATCCAGTCGAAGACCACGCCCGGTGGGATCCAGGTGCACTACGGCATCCGCGAGCATGGAATGGGGAGCGCCATGAACGGGATGGCGGCGCACCGGGGCGTGTTGCCCGTCGGCGGAACGTTCTTCGTCTTCTCCGATTACATGCGTCCTGCGGTCCGGCTGGCCGCGCTCGGCGAGGCCCACGTCATCTACTCGTGGACGCACGACTCCATCGGCCTGGGCGAGGACGGGCCCACTCACCAGCCGATCGAGCACCTGGCCTCGCTCCGAGCAATGCCGGGGCTGAGCCTGCTGCGCCCCGCCGATGCGAACGAGACCGCCGTGGCCTGGCGCCTCGCCGTCGAGGCCGACCTCCCGGTGGGCCTCCTGCTGTCCCGCCAGGACATTCCGGTCCTGGCCGAGACCGCCGACGGGGCCGCCGCCGGCGTCGCGCGGGGCGCCTACGTCTTGAAGGACAGCGACCCTGACCCCGAGATCGTGCTCGTCGGCTCCGGGAGCGAGGTGCAGCACTGCGTGGCGGCCGCGGCCACGCTGGGGGACTCGGGCGTCCGGGCCCGGGTGGTGTCCTTCCCGAGCTGGGACCGCTTCGAGCTCCAGGACGAGGACTACCGGGCCAGCGTGTTCCCGCCCGGGGTGCCCGTCCTCAGCATCGAGGCCGGATCTACCTTCGGTTGGGAGCGCTACGCCGACGACTCCATCGGCATCGACCACTTCGGTGCCTCAGCCCCGGTTGCCGTCGTGATGGAGAAGTTCGGCTTCACGCCCGAGCACATGGTGGAGCGAGCCCGCGCCCTGCTGGCCCGCAACGGTGGCTGACCCGCGACCCGCCGCAGCACGCGGCGGCCGAGCGGGCGATTGACGAAGGGAGCGTTCCCATGAGCAAACTCCAGGACCTCTACGAGATCGCGGGCCAGAGCCCCTGGCTCGACAACCTGCGGCGCGACTGGCTCAAAGACGGCCGGCTGGCCGAGCTGCTCCAGCTCGGCGTGCGTGGCATCACGTCGAACCCGACCATCTTCGCCAAGGCCATGACCGGCCAGGACACCTACGACGACCAGTTCCGCGCCCTCATGCGGGACCACACCGTCGAAGAGGCCTACTGGGAGATGGCGATCACCGACATCAAGGACGCGCTCGAGTTGCTGGGTCCGCTCTATGACGAGAGCGACCACGAGGACGGTTTCGTCTCCTTGGAGGTGTCGCCCTCGCTGGCGCACGACACCGAGGGCACGGTGCGCGACGCCCGCACGTTCCACGGCGCCATCGCGCGGCCCAACCTGTTGGTGAAGGTGCCGGCCACCCGGGAGGGCGTTCCCGCCATTCAGACGCTGATCGGCGAGGGCCGGAGCATCAACGTGACGCTGATCTTCGGCCTCGATCGCTACGACGAGGTGATGGAGGCCTACCTGGCGGGCCTCGAGGCCCTCGTCGCCGCCCACCGGGAGGAGGAGCTGCCGCACGTGGCCAGCGTCGCCTCCTTCTTCGTCAGCCGGGTCGATACCGAGGTGGACCGCCGGCTCGAGGAATTGGCCGGTGGGGAGACGGGCGACCCCGCCGTGCTCGGCCTGCGCGGGAAGGCCGCGGTGGCCCAGGCCCAGGTGGCCTATCAGCATTTTCACCGCACCTTCACCGGCGAGCGTTGGGAGGCGCTCCGGGCCAAGGGTGCGCGGGTGCAGCGGCCGCTGTGGGCGTCGACCTCGACCAAGAACCCGGCGTACCCCGATCTCCTCTACGTCGACAATCTCATCGGACCGGCCACCGTCAACACCATGCCGGAGGACACCCTGCGCGCCTTCGAGGACCATGGGACGCTCAAGCGGACCGTCGACGCCGACCCGGACGACGCCGTCGGGGTCCTCGATCGGCTGCGCGAGGTGGGCATCGACATGGAGGACGTCGAGCAGACGCTCGAGGACGAGGGCGTGCACTCCTTCGCCAAATCCTTCGACGAGCTGTTGCAATCGCTGGCCGACAAAGCCGCTACCTTCTGATCCCGCAGGGCAACCGAGAGGAGCGCGCATGAGGATCGGCATGATCGGCCTCGGCAAGATGGGTGCCAACATGACCGAGCGCTTGCTCAAGGGCGGCCACGAGGTGGTGGCGTACGACCTGAGCGCCGACGCGCTCAAGCAGGCGGCGAGCAAAGGCGCCGAGACCGCAACGACGCTGGCCGATCTGGCCGGCAAGCTCACCGCTCCGAAGGCGGCCTGGGTGATGCTCCCGGCCGGCAAGGTGACCGACTCCACCATCGAGGAGCTGGCCGGCCTGTTCTCCCCCGGCGACGTCATCGTCGACGGGGGCAACTCGGACTACAAGGAGTTCCAGAATCTTGCCGCCCGCGTGGACAAGACGGGCGTGGGCGTCGTCGACGCCGGAACCTCGGGCGGGGTGTGGGGCCTCACCGAGGGCTACTGCCTGATGGTGGGCGGCACCAAGGAGTCGGTGGCGGTGGTGGAGCCCGCGTTCGTGACCCTGGCCCCCGAGGGCGGCTACGCCCACGTCGGGCCGGTGGGCTCGGGGCACTTCGTCAAGATGGTCCACAACGGGATCGAGTACGGGCTCATGCAGGCCTACGCCGAGGGCTTCGAGATCATGGAGAAAGCCGGCGAATTCGGCCTCGACCTGCACGAGATCGCCTCCATCTGGCGCTACGGGTCGGTCGTGCGTTCCTGGCTGCTCGAGCTGGCCGAGCGGGCGCTGCGGCCCGGGGCCGGCTTCGACCAGATCAAGGGCGTCGTGGCCGACTCCGGCGAGGGCCGCTGGACGGCGCAGGAGGCCATCGACCGCGGCGTGCCGGCGCCGGTGATCACGACGTCGCTCTTCACCCGCTTCGCCTCCCAGGAACCCGACGCGTTCCAGCTCAAGATGCTCTCGGCCCTGCGCAACCAGTTCGGGGGGCATGCCGTCGTGCTGCAGTCGGGCGAGCTGGGCATGGAGACGGAAACCCCGAGCCCCTAGCGCCATGCTCACTGTCGTCGACGACATCCCGCGCGCCTTTGCCGACGCGGTGGTCGAGGCCTTCGCGGCCCGCCCCGGCCCGCGCTTCGCACTCGTGCTCTCGGGCGGCCCCACGGCGCGGCGGTGTTACGAACGGCTGGCGACGACCGAAGGCATCGACTGGACCCTCGTCGACATCTACGTCGGGGACGAGCGCATGGTCCCTCCCGATGACGAAGACGCCAACCAGCGGCTCATTCACGAGACCCTGATCGACCGCGTGGGGTCCGTCGGATCGTTCAACCCCATGCCAACGGAGGGGCCGGTCGAGGAGTGCGTGGCCGCCTACCAGCGCATCATGGCCGACCTGGTGACGGGGCCCGGCATCGACGTCATCCATCTGGGCATGGGGGCGGACGGGCACACGGCGTCGCTCTTCCCAGGCGACGCCAGCCTCCAGGCGGACCCGGGCGAGCTGGTGCGGGCGACCGAGGACCCCAAAGGGCGTAACCCGCACCCGCGCCTCACCCTGACGCTGCCGGCGATCAATTCGGCCCGGCTGGCCATCTTCACCGTCGCCGGCGACTCCAAGGCGGCCGCGGTGGCTGCGCTGGAACGCGGCGAGGACATCCCGGCCGCCCGCGTCCACGCCGGCCACACGCTGTGGCTCGTGGACGCTGCCGCGGCGGCAAACGCCCCCTAGATTGGCCACCATGCTCTCCGACGCCGATCTCCTGCGCACTCCCCTGGCCGATCTCACGGCCCTGGCCCGGGTGGTGCGCGACGGTGCGCACGGCCGCCGGGTCACCTTCTCGCCCAAGGTCTTCATCCCGCTCACCATGCTCTGCCGCGACCGCTGCGGCTACTGCACGTTCGCCAAGGCGCCGGCCCGCCTCGCCTCGCCGTACCTCACCCCGGAGGAGGTCCTCACCATCGCCCGGGCCGGACGCGACGCGGGGTGCCACGAGGCGCTCTTCACGTTGGGCGAGCGCCCCGAGCTGCGCTACCCGGCGGCGCGGGACTGGCTACGCGCGCAGGGGCACGAGTCGACGGTCGACTATCTCGCCCACGTGTGCCGGCTGGTGGTGGAGGAGACCGGCCTGCTCCCCCACGCCAATGCCGGCGCGCTCTTCCCCGACGAGCTCGCCCGTCTGCGCGAAGTCGCGGCCAGCCAGGGGATGATGCTCGAATCGTTGGCCGAAGGGCTGGCGGCGCACCGCGGGGCGCCGGACAAGTCGCCGGCGCGCCGGCTGGCCACGCTCGAGGCGGCCGGGGAGCTGGCCATCCCCTTCACCACGGGGATCCTGGTCGGGATCGGCGACGACCGGCCCGGGCAGCTGGCGGCGCTGCGGGCCATCGCGGCGTCGCACGCCCGCCACGGCCACGTCCAAGAGGTCATCGTCCAGAACTTCTTGCCCAAGCCGGGCACGGCGATGGCGCGGTCCGCGCCCTGCGCGCCCGAGGATCTGCAGTGGGCCATCGCGGCGGCCCGGCTCGTGCTCCCGCCCGCCGTCCACGTCCAAGCGCCGCCGAACCTCTCCGACGCGCTGACGCCGCTGCTCGATGCCGGCATCGACGACTGGGGTGGCGTCTCCCCGGTAACGGCCGACCACGTCAACCCGGAGCGGGCCTGGCCGGCGCTCGACGTGCTGCGCGACGCCACCGAGGCGGCGGGCCATGTCCTGGCGCCCCGGCTCACCGTGTACCCGACGTTCGCGCTCGACCCGGCCCGCTGGCTCGACCCCGCGCTGCGCTTCCCGATCCTCGATGCCTCCGACGCCGAGGGACTGGCGCGCGACGCCGTGTGGTGTTCGGGCGGCGAGGTGCTGCCGCCCGACGTGCTGCGGGCGGCCACGGGGTCGGCGCGACCCGGCCGCGGCGGCGCGGTGGCCGAGGTCCTGGCGGGCGTCGGGCTCGGGCAGGAGGTAGGCCTGGCGGAGATCGTCAGCCTCTTCGGGGCCCGGGGAGCCGAGGTGCGCATGGTTGCCGAGGTCGCCGACGACCTGCGCCGCCGGACCGTGGGCGATGCGGTGACCTACGTCCGGAACCGCAACATCAACTACACGAACGTCTGCACGTTCAAGTGCCGCTTCTGCGCCTTCTCCAAAGGCCCGCTGTCACTGAACCTGCGGGGCGCCCCGTATCTGCTCGAGCTCGACGAGATCACGCAGCGCATCGTCGAGGCGGAGGCCGAAGGCGCGACCGAGGTGTGCCTCCAGGGCGGCATCCATCCCAACTTCGACGGCGACTACTACCTCCACGTGCTCGAGGCGGTGCGGGCCGGCTCGAGCACCATCCACATCCACGGCTTCACCGCGCTGGAGGTGACCGAGGGAGCGCGGCGTTCCGCGGTCCCCCTGGCCGAGTACCTCACGCGCCTGCGCGAGGCCGGGCTCAAGACGCTCCCGGGCACGGCGGCCGAGATCCTCGACGACGACGTGCGCGCCGTCATCTGCCCCGACAAGATCACGACGGACGAGTGGCTCGAGGCGCACCGCACCGCGCACGCGGTGGGTCTGCGCTCCAACATCACGATCATGTTCGGCTCGGTGGAGCAGCCGATCAGCTGGGCCCGCCACATGGTGCGCACCCGGGACCTCCAGCGTGAGACCGGCGGCTTCACTGAGTTCGTGCCGCTGCCCTTCGTGCACATGGCCACCCCGATCTACCTCCAACGCAAGGCCCGGCGGGGCCCGACTTTCCGTGAGGCCCTGCTCATGCACGCCGTTGCCCGCATCGCCTACGCGGGTGATATCGACAACATCCAGGTGAGCTGGGTCAAGATGGGCGCCGAGGGCGTGCGGCAGGTGTTGCAGGCCGGGGTCAACGACCTCGGGGGCACGCTGATGGACGAGAACATCTCACGGGCTGCCGGTGCGCAGCACGGGCAGAGGATGGGCGTCGACGAGCTGGAGGCCATCGTGGCGCCGCTCGGACGGCCGCTCGTGCAGCGCTCCACGCTGTATGCCCTCGCGGGCGCTTCCGCGGGCGCGTGAGCGACGACACCGAAGCCGCGGACGCTGACGCGAACGCCAGCGCCAGCGCCCCCTCCGAAACAGAGGCTGCCGCAGCGGCGCGTCTGAAGGCGTTCGAGGCGTTGTTCGAGCGGCACACGCTCTCCTCGGCCCAGGCCCGGGAGCTGGAGGCCATGATCGGGACGCTGTGGGACATGGCCCGGGAGGGCACATCGGTCGGCGACCTGAAGATCGCCAACGCAGCGTTGGCCGAGATGGCCGAGGCCTTCCAGGTGTTCCGGCCCTACCGGCACATCCGCAAGCTCACCATGTTCGGCTCGGCGCGCACGAAGCCCGAAGACCCGGTCTACGTCCTCGCGCGCAACCTGGCCGCTCGACTGGCGGCCGCCGACTGGATGGTGGTGACGGGGGCGGGCCCCGGGATCATGGCGGCCGGCCTGGAGGGGGCGGGGCGCGACCATGCCTTCGGGGTGAACATCCGGCTTCCCCACGAAGAGGACGCCAACCCCTTCATCTCGCAGGACCCCAAGCTGGTCGAGATGCGCTACTTCTTCACCCGCAAGCTCATGCTCATTAAGGAGTCCCACGCCTATGCCATCCTCCCGGGTGGCTTTGGCACCCAGGACGAGTCCTTCGAGCTGCTCACGTTGCTCCAGACCGGCAAGGCGGAGCCCGCGCCCGTGGTGATGGTCGAGACGCCCGGCGGCACCTACTGGCATGCGTGGCTCCGCTTCGTCGAGGACGAGGCCATCGCGGCCGGCTGGGTCTCGCCCGAGGACCGGGCCCTCTTCAAGGTGACGAACACGATGGAGGAAGCCGCCGAGGAGGTCCTGGGCTTCTACCGCAACTACCACTCGTGCCGCTGGGTGGGCGACCTCTTGGTGCTGCGCGTGCAGAAGCAACCGAGCAAGGGGGAGCTGGCTGAGCTCAACCGGCGCTTCGCCGACATCATCGTGCGCGGAGCATCCGCACGGCGGGCCCGTTCCCTCCGGAGCGCGACGACCACCCCGAGCTTCCCCGGTTGGCCTTCCGCTTCGATCGCCTCCGCTACGCCCGACTGCGTCAACTCATTGACGCGATCAACGAGTGCACGGGGTGAGGTGACCACGACGGGGGCTGCGGCTCGGCGCATCCTCCTGGCCGCGTTGCCTTCTCTCGTGACCCTGGTGTCCGTCGGGCTCGCAGCGGCCCCGGCGTCGGCCACCACTCCCCCACCCAACTCCGTCGTGCCGTTCGGAAGCACCGGCATCGGCGCCAATGCCGTCACGAACGCCAACGCACCGATCGTTGGCGTGGCGGCGTCAGCACGCGGTGCGGGGTACTGGCTGGTGGGGCGCGACGGGGGGATCTTCGGCTACGGGGACGCACGGTTCTTCGGCTCCACCGGGTCGCTCGTCCTCAACGCGCCGATCGTCGGCATGGCGCCCACGCCCGACGGCGGGGGCTACTGGCTGGTGGCTTCCGACGGCGGGGTCTTCACCTACGGCGACGCCGACCTTCTCCGGCTCGGGCGGCGCCCTGCCGCTGAACGCACCGATTGTCGGCATGGCGGCGACGCCCGACGGCGGGGGCTATTGGCTGGTCGCGGCCGATGGAGGCATCTTCAGCTACGGCGACGCCCGGTTCGCCGGGTCGGCCGGCGCCCTGCACCTCAACGCACCGATCGTCGGCATGGCCGCAACACCCGACGGCGGGGGCTATTGGCTGGTGGCTTCCGACGGCGGCGTCTTCACCTACGGCGACGCGACCTTCTCCGGCTCGGGCGGCGCCCTGCACCTCAACGCACCGATCGTCGGCATGGCGTCTGCGCCGGGCGGTGGCTACTGGCTCGTGGCGCGCGACGGCGGTCTCTTCAGCTACGGCGGCGCCCCCTACGTCGGCTCGCTCGGAGGAACCACTCTGCCCGGGCCCGTCGTCGGGATGGCCGCCGCTCCCGCGGGAGGCGGGTACTGGCTCGCGGTCGGGTCCGAGCCGCTGGCGGGCAAGGTCGTCGGCATCGACCCCGGCCACGACGGGCTGAATTGGGCCGCGCCGAGCGTGATCAACCAGCCCGTCTTCAACGGCACCGGCGACGAGACCGTGCGACACGACGGGCACGGCGACCGACTCCGGCTACAGCGAGGCCCAATTCAATTTCAACGTCGCAACCGACCTGGAGGCCGACTTACAGGCCGAAGGCGCCACCGTGGTGCTGACCCGCTCGAGCAACGACGGCGTCGGGCCGTGCGTCACGACGCGGGCGGCCGTCGTCAACGACGCCCACGCGGACGTCGCCATCGACGTCCATGCCGACGGCGGCCCGGCGGATGGCCGCGGCTTCACCGTGTTGGAACCGGTGGCGGACGGCCCCAATGACGCCGTCATCGCACCCTCCCTCACCTTCGCCTCCGTGCTGCGCGACACCTTCGCATCCGCCACCCCGTTGCCGGTGAGCGACTACGAGGGCCTCAATGGCCTGGAGCCCCGCACCGACCTGGCGGGTCTCAACCTGACCACGGTCCCCAAGGTGCTGATCGAAATCGGCAACATGCGCAATGCCACCGACGCGGCGCTGCTCGTCACGCCCGCCTTCCAGCAGACCGCGGCCGCCGCCATCGCGCAGGCCATCACCGTGTTCCTGACCGGCCGCGCCGGGTGACTCAGGCGGTCCCGAGGGGGGCCCGGACCAGCGTGGAGTAGACGTGCCCACGCGGCGACGGCGCGGAGGCGACGAGATCGACGTGGGCAACGGGAAAGGCGGCCTCGAAGGGGATGCCCGCCAGCTCGGCTTGGGCGGACGCGCCGAGTCGCCCCTTGGCCCGCGCCAACGTGAGATGGCCGTTGAAGGGGGGTTCGCCCGACGCAAGCTCGGCCACGAGGGGCACGGTTGCCGAGCGCACGGCGCCGGCCAGCTCATCGAGCCCCGTGGCGGGAATCTGAAGAACGCGCACCGGCGCGAACCATCCCGTGACCGGCCCGAGCCGGCACACCACGGGCCCCGTCTGTGCCGCGGCGCCGGCCACGAGCGCGTCGCCCAGCGGGCCCAGCCGCTCCTCAGCCACGTCCCCCAGGAAGCGCAGGGTGACGTGCCAGCGGCTCGGCCCCACGAGACGCAGGTTCTTCTGCCGCCCGAGCTGGAGGGCGGCCAGCCGCTCGCGGGCAACATCGTCGGGCCAGGCGGCCACGAACAGGCGCACGGTGCGGCGGATACTCAGGCGCCGTCGTCGAGCATGGTGCGCTCGGACCCGGCGCCCTCGTGCAACGCGGCGATGCAGCGCTCGAGCGCGCGGCGTGCCTTGAGGATGCGGCGCTCCCGCGAGGGCCTCCCCGGTCTCGGCCGAGTCGGGATCACCGGAGGTGGCTCGGCGCAGGGCGTCGATGGCCATGTCGGTCAGCTCCTCGAGCACCCCCTCGAGCCGCTCGGCCAGGTCTGTCATGGCCTCGCTCGGGCCGCTCACTTGGGCAGGGGCGTGCTCTGCACCTTGTAGGCACCGTCGGCGTACGCCGCACGCATGACCTTCTTGTCGAACTTGCCCACGCTGGTCTTGGGTACCTCGGTGATAAAGGTCCACTGCTCGGGGAGCCACCACCGTGGCACGCGGTCGAGCAGGAAGGCGACGAGGTCGGCCGGCGCGGGTGACCGGCCGGGCTTGGGCACCACGGCGACCAGGGGGCGCTCGGACCACTTCGGGTCGGGAATGGAGATCACGGCCGCCTCGAAGACGTCAGGGTGGGCCATCACCGCGTTTTCGAGCTCGACCGAGGAGATCCACTCCCCGCCCGACTTGATCACGTCCTTGGTGCGGTCAGAGATCGTCATGTAGCCCTGGCCGTCGAGCGTGCCGACGTCGCCCGTGCGCAGCCAGCCGTCGTGGAACTTCGCCGGGTCCTCCTCCTTGTAGTACGAGCCGGTGATCCAAGGGCCGCGGATCTCGAACTCACCGATCGCCTTCCCGTCGTTCGGCAGGACGGTCCCGTCCTCGGCCACGACGCGGACCTCGACGCCGCCGACGACGCGACCAGCCTTCACCTTGTAGTACATGTCGTCGTGCCCATCGAGCTTGCGCGCCGGGGGCAGGCCGAACGCGGCCAGCGGCTCGTCTCGGTCATGCCCCACCCTTGGATGATGGTCACTCCGAAGCGCTTCTCGAACGCCTCGATGAGGGACTGGGGCACCGTGGCACCGCCAGCCGTGATGGCGCGCACGGTGGAGAAGTCGATGGGCGTCTGGAGGGCAAGCAGCCCGTTCCAGATCGTCGGCACCCCACAGGCCAGCGTGGGATGGAACTCGTTGAAGAGGGCGGCCAGGGCGTCGCCCATAAGGAACATCTGCGGCATGATCATGTCGGTGCCCGCCATCCAGGCTCCGTAGGGAGTGCCCCAGGCCATGGCGTGGAACATGGGCACGATGACGAGGATGCGGTCCGACTCCATCATGCCGACCGAGGAGGCCGCCTGCTCGGCCATGGTGTGCAGCCAGGTCGAACGGTGCGAGTACACGACGCCCTTGGGGCTGCCGGTTGTGCCGCTCGTGTAACACATCGCCGCGGCCGATCGCTCGTCGAGCTCGGCCATGCGAAGCCGGGCTGCTCCGCCGCCAGCAGTCGCTCGTAGGACAGGGTCTCCCCGAGGGCCGAGGTGTCCCCCTCCCCGGCCACGATGATCGTCTCGACGGTCTTCAGGTCGTTCTTGACGGCCGCGAGGAGCGGGATGAGCGACGCGTCCACGATGATGACGCGGTCCTCGGCATGGTTGATGACATAGGCCAGCTGCTCGGCGGGGAGCCGGATGTTGAGGGTGTGCAGGACCGCCCCCATGGAGGGGATGGCGAGGTAGGCCTCCAGGTGCCCTTGGTTGTTCCAGCAGAACGTCCCGACGCGCTCGCCCTGCTGAACGCCCAGGCGCGTCAGGGCGGCCGCCAGCTTCTCGGCCCTCGTCGCCACCTCCGCGAAGGTGGCCGAGCGGTGGCCACCGGCCTCGACCGTGATGACGGTGCTGTCCCCGTGCACCTGTTGCCCGTGGCGGAGGATGTCGCTGATCAGGAGCGGGGCGTCCTGCATGGTGCTTTGCATGGCCCAAGTCTCGCTAGGCGTCGACCCCGCGCCATGTCCTCGTCCGTGGGACGACTGTGTCCCCTGTTCACGAGGGGTCTGTCCACGACCTGCACGACAGTCCACAGCAAGACGAGCGGAGGTTCGAGGGGACCGAACGGCACCGCGACGATTTCGATCGTCCCGTCGTCACGCCGTGCCGTGACTCACAGGTGCGAGCTGAGACCCGAGAAGGTACGCTGCTTCCCTCACCTAGGGGCTCCCCGATGTCACCCGGGGAACGGATTGTCGGACGGGCCTTGGTAGCGCGGTTGGGGAAGGTGACATTTTGGTTTCTGTGACCAAGCGTTCCAAGAATCGTCACTCAATCGTCGCCTCTGACGGACCGGCCACCGGGCATTTCCCCCAACCCAATTGGGGTGAGAATCCCTCGGGTAGCGGTTCTTTGCGTGACACATTCGAGGTGGTCCGGCCACGCATCGTGGGCACCTCGGTCCTTGACGTGGGTGGCGCCTCACGGTACGGCAAGCCGGACTGGTTGCACGGCCTGCTCACGAGCGAGATCCCCGACCTGGTCGGGATCGACATCAACGGGCCCACAATTTGCGTGCTCCAGGGGATGGGGTTCGACGAGCGGCGGGCCGACGCTGAGAACTTCGACCTCGAGCGGACGTTTGACACCGTGTTTGCTGGGGAACGGGTTGAGGACCTCGATAACTTCAAATGGGTTTCTCGGGAGTGCTCGGCGGCACCTGGGTCCAGGAGGACGACTCGTGCTGAGGACCCCCAATGCGTTCGACGTCCGCAACTTCCTCTTCCGATGGGGTGGTCACAGGCAAGTGCATCTCGAACACACGTGCTGGTTCTGCGAGGACACCCTTCAGGATGTCCCTCGGGTCGAGACTTCCTTCACGGGTCACACCAGCCCGACTCCGGCGTCGCAAGGTCGCGACGTCCACGGCACGGCATCTCCTTCCAACCCGACAGGCCCTCGACATCATCAGCGCGGCGGCGACCGTCGAAGTGATCAAGGCCGGAAACGCTCACGTGACTGAGGCGACGGCTCGGATCGAAGTACTGAATGGTTGTCGTTGGATGGGTGATCCTTGGCTGGGCCGCCTGCACGTCTACGTCGATGGCGCCAAGGTCGGAATCGCTCCTGTGTTCCGATGCTTGGAGTCAAGGATCTCTCCCGGCTCGCACACCGTTCACATTCGGCTCTGGTGGATGAAGAGTGCGCCGGTGAAGGTCGACCTACGCCCAGGAAGCTCCGTCCTCTTCGAGGGAGAAGCACCGCAGCAGCGGTCTCTTCCCAGGAGTCTGTTGCAGGCTGCCATTCGTCCTGCGAAGTGCCTGGCGTTGCAGGAGCGTCCTCTTGCCTTGCCGCCGGAATAGGCGGGTCGAAGGACAACTGCAAATTCAAGCTCCGGCAAGAACCTGCCGGGCCCGTGGCACGAGACTGGCCTGAGGCGTCCTCGACTTTCATAAACGTCAAAAAACAGGTGGCGTTTGCCTCCTCGTCAATGTCGTAGGCCGTACGCATCCACCGAGAGTCGACCCCAACTTCGATCGCGGACGTCCAAAGACATGCACGACTGTCCGCCGGTCGCCGGTCCCTCCTTGGGGTCCCCTTTGCTCGGGCCGCCCAGTCCACTTCAGCGCCCTGCAAGGAAGAACGCCTCGGTCTGGCGGCACTGTGGATTGGTAGCCCAAGCAGCGCGAGCGCATCTTTGACGGGCCGAACGCCGGTCGGGCACGACCGTTCGCTCCCATGGCTGGCGCACCCACGCACACCGAGCGCTGGCACGGCGCGTTCTCGTGAAGGGTCTCGCCGCTCTCTGTCTGGCCCTAGGGCTGTCTGCGGCGCTGGTGGGCACAGCCGTCGTGGCGTCCGCTGTGTCGCTCCTCGGCGTCGGCGGAGGCGCACCGGCGGCCCCTCCCCTGGGCTTACCGGCCTCGGCGGTCTCGGCCCGGATCCCGCCCGACATGGTGGCCCTGTACCAGCAGGCCGCCGCCACCTGCCCGGGCCTCCCCTGGACGGTCCTGGCTGCCATCGGCACGGTTGAGTCGGACAACGGGCAGTCCACTCTGCCGGGTGTGCACGAAGGCAACAACGCCGCCGGGGCCCAAGGCCCCATGCAGTTCGAGCCGGCGACGTTCGCGTCCTACGACCAGCCCGTCCCTCCCGGCGGCGCGGCACCCCCCAGCCCCTACGACCCAACCGACGCCGTGTATGCGGCGGCAAGGCTGCTGTGCGCGAACGGTGCCTCGGGGGGCGCTGACATCGCGGGTGCCGTGTTCGCCTACAACCACTCGGCCACGTACGTGGCCCAGGTCCTCGCGCTGGCACAGTCGTACGCCGGGCCGACCTCGGGGACGCCCGGGGACGGCGGCGCCGTCGCCGTGGAGTGGGCGCTGACCCAGATCGGCACGCCCTATGTCTGGGGCGGGGAGAGCCAGGGGGTCGGGTTCGACTGCTCGGGCCTCGTCCAGGCCGCCTACAAGGCGGCCGGCGTGCCCTTGCCGCGCGTCGCCCAGGACCAGTACGACGCCACGCAGAAGCTCGGCGCGGGCGCTCCCCTCGTCCCCGGTGACCTCGTCTTCTTTGGGAGCGGGCCAAGGGGCATCGATCACGTCGGTCTCTTCGTCGGCATCGTCGGAGGCCGCGACGTGATGGTCGATGCGCCCTACACCGGAGCCAACGTGCGGGCAGAGGCATTCCCGGACACCGCGGGTGCGTCCTTCGGAAGCCTGGTCTTCGTCGGCGCGACGCGGCCGGCCTGACCGGGCCACACCGGCCCAGACCGGCCCGGATCTCTCGCGGATCGTCCCCCCGCGACGGGATCCACCATGTCTATCGTAAGACGATGCTATCGTGACACGATGCGTTTGCGTGATGCCGACTACGAGGACTTGCTGGCGCTCCGCACCGGCCTGCGCCGGTTCCTGCGCTGGAGCGATCAGCAGGCCGAGGCGGCTGGCCTCACGCCGGCGCAGCACCAGCTCCTCCTGGCCATCCGCGGGCACGCCGACCCCCGCGGCCCAACCGTCGGGGAGGTGGCCGACTACCTGATGCTGCGCCACCACAGCGCGGTCGGGCTGGTGGACCGAGCGGACACGGCCGGGTTGATCAAGCGCGTCCGCGACCCCGATGATCACCGCCTGGTGCGGATTCAGCTCAGCGCATCCGGGCGCAAGCGTCTCGAGGCCCTCGCAGACCTCCACCAGGAGGAGGTCAAGCGCCTGGGCCGTACCCTCCCGACCGCCTGGCGTGGCCTGCTGCCGCGCCAGCCCCTGCACGGCCTCGATAGCCGCAACTAGAGCGCTTCAGACGGGGCGTCCACGCAGGGCCCGGTATCGCCGGGCCAGCGACGCCGTCGAGGAGTCTTGACTCGCGAGGTCCGGGGGCGACGCGCTGGTTAGGAGCGGTGCCAGTTCCTTGGCCATGACCTTGCCGAGTTCTACGCCCCACTGGTCGAAGGAGTCGATGTCCCAGACGGTGCCTTCCACGAACACCGTGTGCTCGTAGAGGGCCACCAATTGCCCGAGGATGGACGGCGTCAGCTTGGGGGCGAGGATGGTGGAGGTCGGCCGATTTCCGGGCATCACCTTGTGCGGCACGAGGTCCGGAGGCGTCCCATCCCCCGCAACCTCCTCCGCCGTGCGGCCGAACGCCAGCGCTTTGGTCTGCGCCAGACAATTGGCCATGAGCAGGTCGTGCTGGTCCCCCGTCTCGTGGGTGGAGTGCGCAAAGGCGATGAAATCGGCTGGGACCAGCTTCGTGCCCTGATGAAGCAACTGATAAAAGGCATGCTGGCCGTTGGTGCCGGGCTCACCCCAGAAAATCTCGCCCGTCTGGCCCGCCACGGCGGTCCCGTCCAGCCGGACCGACTTGCCGTTGGATTCCATTGTCAGCTGTTGCAGGTAAGCCGGAAACCGTGCCATACGGTGGCTGTAGGGCAACACCGCGTGGGTCTCCGCACCGAAGAAATTGTTGTACCAGACGTTGAGCATGCCCTGGATGACAGGGAGGTTCTTCTCGAGTGGCGCCGTGCGGAAGTGCTCGTCGATGGAATGAAACCCAAACAGCATCTCGCCGAACGCCTGGCGCCCGATGGCCACCATGAGCGAGAAACCGATCGCGGAGTCGTAGCTGTAGCGGCCGCCGACCCAGTCCCAGAACTGGAGCATGTTCTCCGGGTCGATGCCGAACTCAGCCACACCTTTGGCATTTGTGGAGACGGCGACGAAGTGCTTGGCCACCGCACCCTCGCCCGCCGACGGGCCGAGGCCCTGCAGCAGCCAGTCACGCGCCGCCGCCGCATTCGTCAGGGTCTCGAGGGTGGTGAACGTCTTCGAGCTGACCACGAACAGCGTCGTCGCGGGGTCGAGATCGTGGATGGCGGCGTAGAGGTCGACCGGGTCGACGTTCGACACGAAGCGGCTGATCAATCCAGGCTGCGCGTAGTCGGCCAGCGCGATGGTGGCCATGGCGGGCCCGAGGTCCGAGCCCCCGATCCCGATGTTTACAACGGCGTTGATGCGCATGCCTGTGGCCCCGGTCCAGGATCCGTTACGGATTCGCTCCGAGAGCTCGCCCATCTTGCCGAGTACGGCGTGCACCTGAGCGACTACGTCCTGCCCGTCAACAATGAGCTTGGTTCCAGGCGGCATCCGCAGTGCCACGTGCAGCACGGCGCGGTCCTCCGTCGTGTTGATATGTTCGCCCGCGAACATCGCGTCGCGACGTTGCTCCACCCCGGCGGCGCGGGCCACGGCGAGTAAGAGGCGCAGCGTCTCGTCGGTGACGCGATGCTTGGAGTAGTCGAGGACGAGGTCGGCACCCTCGACTGTGAGCCGGGTTGCCCGCTCGGGGTCCTCGGCAAAGAATCCGCGGAGGTGCTGCGCTGCGATCTCGTTGTAGTGCGCCGCCAGAGCCTTCCACTCGGATGTCGCGGTCAGGTCCATGCTGGGCAATCTACGGGTCGGCTCATCCGGCCGCTCAGACTGCGCCGGAGGGGAACCCGCGATCCGTTTTCTGGGACTATAAACCCTTCCGTTGATAGTTCCGAGAAACGTCCGGCGGACGGGGAAGCCAGCGCCGATGATGTTCTCTGGAACTGTAAACCCTTACGTTGATAGTTCCGAGAGACGTCCGGCGGTCCGGCGGTCGGGCTGTTCGGCAGTCCGGCGGACGGGAAGCCAGCGCCGATGATGTTCTCTGGAACTGTAAACCCTTACGTTGATAGTTCCGGGAGACGTCCGGCGGTCCGGCGGTCGGCCTGTTCGGCCCTCCGGCCAACGCCGAGTCGGCCCCACTGCGACAAGCTCAGCGCAGCGCCAACTGCCCCGGCACGAGCGGCGCCGGCAGGGATGTCGTGCCCATGAGCCAGTGGTCCACGGCGGCGGCACAAGAGCGGCCCTCGGCGATGGCCCAGACGATCAGGCTCTGGCCTCGGGTCTGGTCGCCGCACACGAAGACGCCCTCGACGTTGGTAGCCCATTCCGCGTCGGCCTCCACCGTCCCCCGCGGGCCGACTGAGATACCCAGCTCCTCCACGGCGCCGCGCCGCTCCGTGCCCACGAACCCCATGGCCAGCAGCACGAGATCGCACTCGAGGTCGAACCCGGAACCGGGCACTTCCTCGAACACCGGACGCCCGTCGTCGTTGCGCATCTCCACCGTGTGCCCCCGCAGCGCCCGCACGGTCCCCGTCCCGTCGTCGACGAACTCGGTGGTGGTTACGGAGAACAGCCGGTCTCCCCCCTCCTCGTGGGCCGAGGACGTGCGCAGAATGAGCGGCCACAGGGGCCAGGGGTTTTCGGCCAGCCGGTCGCTCGGAGGCTCGGCCATGATCTCGAGCTGGTGCACCGACAGTGCGCCCTGACGGTGCACCGTGCCCAGGCAGTCCGCCCCGGTGTCGCCGCCGCCGATGATGACGACGCGCTTCCCCTTGGCGCTGATCGGCGACGAAGCCAGCGCGCCCTCCCGGACGAGGTTCGACGGCTTCAAGTAGTCCATGGCGAAGTGGACGCCTGAGAGCTCTCGCCCGGGCACCGGCAGGTCGCGGGGCATAGTCGCGCCGCCCGCCAGCACCATCGCGTCGAAGTCGGCCCGAACTGAAGCGGCCGGGCGCACCCCGACATCGGGGGCGGACGCCGTGCCCAGTCCCCGCTGCTCGCCGGGCTCGACGGGGTCCCCAGCGCCACCGGCACCCCCGGCACCGCCACCGACCGCGGTCGAGCACACGAAGGTCACCCCTTCGGCCTCCATCTGCGCCAGCCGACGGTCCAGCACCGCCTTCTCCATCTTGAACTCGGGGATGCCGTAGCGCAGCAGGCCGCCGGGCTTTTCCGCCCGCTCGAAGACCGTGACCCGGTGGCCGGCCCGCGCCAGCTGTTGGGCCGCGGCCAAACCGGCGGGTCCCGAGCCCACGACGGCGACGGACTTGTCGGTGCGCGCCCAGGGCACCTGCGGAGTCACCCAGCCCTCGTCCCAGGCCCGCTCGACGATCTCGTACTCGATTCGCTCAATCGTGACCGGGTTGTCGTTGATCCCGAGCACGCACGACGCCTCGCACGGCGCCGGGCACAAACGCCCCGTGAATTCGGGGAAGTTGTTCGTGGCGTGCAGACGCTCCATGGCGCCCGGCCAGTCGTCCCGGTACACCAGGTCGTTCCACTCCGGGATCAGGTTGCCCAGGGGGCACCCGTCGTGGCAGAAGGGGATGCCGCAATCCATGCAACGCGCCCCCTGCTCCTTGGTGGCCTCCTCGCCGAAGGGCTCGTAGACCTCCTTCCAGTCCCGGAGCCGGACCGAGACGGGGCGCCGGCGCGGCAGCTCGCGCCCGAACTCCATGAAGCCCGTCGTCTTACCCATGCGCCCTACCCATGCGCCCTACCCATGCGCCCTACCCATGCCGCGGCCTCCATGACGGCTTGGTCCACGGAGCGCCCCTCGGCCTCGGCCTGGCGGGTGGCCTCGAGTATCCGGCGGTAGTCGCGCGGCATGACCTTGACGAACTCGAGCACTTCCGTGTCCCACCGCGAGAGCAGGCGGGCCGCCACCGCCGACTCGGTCTCGACGCCGTGGCGCTCCACGAGCGAGTGGACGACGAAACTGTCGGAGGGGTCCAGCGGCTCCACGTCCACCATCTCGAGGTTGACCCGCTGCCCGAAGGTACGGCCCGGGTCGTAGACGTAGGCGACGCCGCCGGACATGCCCGCCGCGAAGTTGCGCCCGGTCGGCCCGAGCACCAGCACCAGGCCGCCCGTCATGTACTCGCACCCGTGGTCGCCCACGCCCTCGACCACGGCCGTCGCCCCCGAGTTGCGGACGCAGAAGCGCTCGCCCACTTGGCCTCGGATGAAGACCTCGCCGGCTGTGGCGCCGTAGAGGATGACGTTGCCGGCGATGATCTGCTCCTCGGCGGCGAACGGCGAGCCCGACGGTGGGCGGACCACGAGCCGGCCGCCCGACAGCCCCTTGCCGAAGTAGTCGTTGGCGTCACCGTGCAGGCGCATCGTCACGCCCTTGGGGACGAACGCGCCGAAGCTCTGGCCGGCCGAGCCGGTGAAGGTCAGCGAGATCGTGTCCTCGGGCAGGCCCGCGGCGCCGTAGCGCCGGCTGATCTCAGACCCGAGCAGGGTGCCCACCGTGCGGTCCACGTTGGTGATCGGTAGGGAGACAGAAACGGGCACAGCGGCGGCCAGTGCCGGTGCGCACTTGTCCAAGAAAGCATGGTCCAGCGCCTTCTCCAGGCCGTGGTCCTGCAGTTGCGTCTGGCGCCGCCCCACCGTGTCAGGGACATCGGGCTGGGCGAGCACGGTGGAGAGATCGAGCCCCGCCGCCTTCCAGTGTCCAACGGCGGCCTCGGTGTCGAGCAGGTCGACCCGACCGATGGCCTCCTCCAGCGAACGCAGACCCAGCGAGGCCAGGAGCTCGCGCACCTCTTCGGCCACGTACTCGAAGAAGGTCTGCACGAACTCGGGTTTGCCGGCGAACTTGGCCCGGAGCGACGGCGTCTGGGTGGCGATGCCGACCGGGCAGGTGTCGAGATGGCAGACGCGCATCATGATGCAACCCGAGACGACCAGCGGCGCCGAGGCGAAGCCGTACTCCTCGGCACCGAGGAGCGCACCGATCACGACGTCGCGGCCCGTCTTGAGCTGCCCGTCGACCTGGACGACGATCCGGTCCCGCAGCCCGTTCACCAGCAGCGTCTGCTGCGTCTCGGCCAGCCCGATCTCCCAGGGGATGCCCGCATGCTTCAAGGAGGTCAGCGGTGCCGCGCCGGTGCCGCCGTCGTGGCCCGAGATCAACACGACATCGGAGTGTGCCTTGGCCACCCCGGCCGCCACGGTCCCCACGCCGACCTCGGCCACGAGCTTGACGTGCACCCGGGCCCGCGGGTTGGACGACTTGAGATCGTGGATCAGCTGCGCGATGTCCTCAATGGAGTAGATGTCGTGGTGCGGCGGCGGCGAGATCAGACCGACGCCCGGCGTGGAATTCCGCGTGCGAGCGATCCACGGGTACACCTTCTTGCCCGGAAGCTGGCCGCCCTCGCCGGGCTTGGCGCCCTGGGAGATCTTGATCTGCAGGTCGTCGGCGTTGACGAGGTACTCGCTCGTGACCCCGAAGCGACCCGAGGCCACCTGCTTGATGGCGCTCCGGCGCAGGTCCCCGTTGGCGTCGGGCGTGAACCGGTCGGCGTCCTCCCCGCCCTCGCCCGTGTTCGAGCGCCCTCCGATCCGATTCATGGCGATGGCCAGCGTCTCGTGGGCCTCGGCGGAGATGGACCCGTAGGACATGGCGCCCGTCGAGAAGCGGGCCATGATGGCCGAGATGGGCTCCACCTCGTCGATCGGGATGGGCCCGCCGGGTGCGGGCTTCAGCCGCAGCAGGCCGCGCAGCGTGCCCAGTTTCTCCGCCTGGTCATCGACGGCGGCGCTGTACTCCTTAAAGATCGAATAGCGCTTCGCCCGCGTCGCGTGCTGCAACTTGAAGACGGTCTTGGGGTTGAAGAGATGGAACTCTCCCTCCCGCCTCCACTGGTACTCGCCGCCCACCTCCAGCTCGCGGTGGGCCCGCTCCGTCGGGCGCGGTTCGTGGGCCTGCCGGTGCCGCGTGGCGACCTCGGCCGCAAGGACCGGAGCCCCACGCCGCCGATCCGGCTCGATGTGCCCGTGAAGTACTCGTCGATCAGCGCCCCGTCGAGGCCGATCGCCTCGAACACCTGGGCCCCGGTGTAGGACGCCACGGTGGAGATCCCCATCTTCGACATGACCTTCAGCACGCCCTTGCACGCCGCTTTGATGTAGTTCCGCCGGGCCTGCCGGGGCGAGACGCCCTCCAACAACCCCTCCGAGATCATGTCGTCGACGGAGTCCAACGCCAGGTAGGGGTTGACGGCCGCCGCGCCGAAGCCGATGAGCAGCGCCATGTGGTGCACCTCGCGGGCGTCCCCGGTCTCGATGACGAGGCCCACCTTGGTCCGTGTCTTCTCGCGCACGAGGTGGTGGTGCACCGCCGCCGTGATCAGCAGCGAGGGGATCGGTGCCCAGTCGGCCGTCGCGTTGCGGTCCGAGAGCACGATCAGGTTGGCGCCGTCCGCGATGGCGGCCGACACCTGGCGCCGGACCGTGTCGATGGCACGGGCCAAGGCCTCGCCGCCCGCCGCGGTCGGCGCGCCGGCCACCCCCGCCTCGCGCACGTCGAAGAGCCCGTCGATGGCGAAGGCCTTGAAGCCCGGCGTCTCGCCGTGCTCGTTGACGTACATCAGCTTGGCCAGGTCGTCGCGGTCGATCACCGGCAGCGGCAGCAGGATCTGCCGGCACGAACCCTGGCACGCCTCGAGCAGGTTGGCCTCGGGCCCGATGGTGGCCGACAGCGACGTGACGAGCTCTTCCCGGATGGCGTCGAGGGGCGGGTTGGTCACCTGCGCGAAGAGCTGGGTGAAATAGTCGTAGAGCAGGCGCGCCCGGTCCGAGAGCACCGCGATCGACGTGTCCGAGCCCATGGAACCGAGGGGCTCGGCCCCGTTGCGCGCCATGGGCGCGAGGATGACGCGCATCTCCTCGGTCGTGTAGCCGAAGAGGCGCTGCTGGGTGACCACGCTCCCGTGCTGGGGTGTGAGCATGGTGCGGGCCGGGAGCTCCTCCAGGCGGATCTGGTCGGTCGCGATCCAGTCCCTGTAGGAGTGCTCGGAGGACAGCTCGGCCTTGATCTCCTCGTCCTCGACGAGGCGACCCTTGGCCGTGTCCACCAAGAACATGCGGCCGGGCTGGAGTCGGCCCTTGCGCACGACGCGTTCGGGTTCGATGTCCAGGACGCCCACCTCGCTCGCGAGGACCACCAGACCGTCGTCGGTGACCCAGTAGCGCGCCGGGCGCAGCCCGTTGCGGTCGAGCACGGCGCCGACGAGCGTGCCGTCGGTGAAACACACCGCGGCCGGCCCGTCCCAGGGCTCCATCAACGAGGCGTGGTACCGGTAGAAGGCGCGCCGCTCGCGATCCATCATGGTGTGGTTCTCCCAAGCCTCGGGGATCATCATCAGCACGGCGTGGGGTAGCGAACGACCGCCGAGGTGGAGCAGTTCGAGAACCTCGTCGAAGCTGGCCGAGTCGCTCGCCCCTGGCGTGCAGATCGGGTACACGCGCGAGAGGTCGCCTTCAATGAGGGATGTCTCGAGCAGTGCCTCCCGGGCCCGCATCCAGTTGCGGTTCCCGGCCAGCGTGTTGATCTCACCGTTGTGGCACATGTAGCGGTACGGGTGCGCCAGCGGCCAGCTCGGGAACGTGTTGGTCGAGAACCGCGAGTGCACCAAGGCGAGGCCCGACTCGAAGCTGGGGTCGCGCAGGTCGGGGAAGAATTGGCGCAGCTGTTCCGAGGTCAGCATGCCCTTGTAGACGATGGTGCGGGCCGACAGCGAGGGGAAGTAGAGGCCGTCGACCGCGTGCTCGGCCCGCTTGCGCAGCACAAAGGCGCGCCGCTCGAGCGCCATCGTGTCCACACCGGGACCCGCCGGCGCGACGAAGACCTGCTCAATCAGCGGCATGGCGCCGCGGGCGGTGTGGCCGAGGCCCTCGGCCTCGACCGGCACCGTGCGCCAGCCCAGCACCGACAAACCTTCCTGGACCGCCGTCTGCTCCACGACCGTCCGGGCCTTCAGCGCGTCGTCTTTGTCGGAGGGTAAGAAGGCAAGTCCGACGGCGTAGCCGCCGGCATCGGGCAAGTCGAACCCCGCGGCCAGCGCGGCCGACGACAGGAAGCGGTGCGGGACCTGGACCAGAATGCCGGCACCGTCGCCGGTCTCCACCTCGGCTCCCGACGCCCCGCGGTGGGCCAGGCGCTCGAGCACGGTGAGGCCCCGGTCGACGATGCCGTGGTCGGGCAGGCCGTGCAGATCGGCCACCATGCCGACACCGCAGGCATCGTGTTCGTATGCCGGGTCGTAGAGGCCAATGGCCATCGGCGTCCTTCCGAAATAGGGAGAAGTTGAACGGTGACCGGGACGACGTTGGCCCGACGAGTGGAACGACCAGGATACACGAGAGCCCTCGTAGGCTTGGTCCATGGCGGCGCGCGTCCAGGTCGTGGGGGGCGGGGTGATCGGGCTGACCTGTGCCTGGGAACTGGCACGCAGCGGTCACGAGGTGACGGTCGTGGCCCCGGCGCCGGGGCGCGAAGGAGCCTCCTGGGTGGCGGCCGGGATGCTCGCACCGGTGACCGAGGCGCACTTCGGGGAGTCCGCCCTGACCGCGCTCCTCCTCGAGGGATCCCGCCTCTGGCCCTCCTTCGCCGCCGCGCTGGAGGATGCCGCCGGGCGCACCATCGACTACGACACGACCGGCACTGTCACGGTCGCCCTCGATGCGTCCGATCGCGCCAGCCTCGACGACCTGCTCGCCTACCAGCACTCGCTCGGCCTCAGCGCCCAGCGGCGGAGCGCCAGCGAGTGCCGTGCCCTGGTGGCGGCGCTGAGCCCGACGCTGCGCGGCGGCATCGAGGTCCCGGGCGACCACTACGTCGACAACCGCGCCCTGCTCGACGCGCTCGTGCGCGCCTGCCGCGGCGCCGGTGTCGCCTTCGTCCCGGGCACCGTGGCATCCCTGGAGGAAGGCCCCGAGCTCGTCCTGGCGGACGGCCACCGCCTCGGTGCCGACCACGTCGTCCTGGCGGCGGGAACCGGCCTCCCCGCCATCGCCGGCCTCGAGGGAGCCGGCCTCCCGTTCGTGCGCCCCGTCAAGGGCCATATCTTGCGCCTGGGCCCCCGGCCACTCCGGGCCCGGTGCCGCTCCGCTGCTGCCGCGGACGGTGCGCGGGCTAGTGCACGGCCGTTCGATCTACCTGGTGCCGCGCCGCGACGGCTCGGTGGTGGTCGGTGCGACCGTGGAGGAGCGCGGCGCAGACACGGTCGTGCAGGCAGGGGCCGTCCACGAGCTGCTCTGCGACGCCCGGGCGATCGTCCCCGCCCTCGACGAGCTCGAGCTGCTCGAGACGGCCGCGGGCCTACGCCCCGCCACCCCGGACAACATGCCGCGCATCGGTTGGACCGGCCTGGACGGCGTCATCGCCGCGGTCGGCCACTACCGCAACGGGATCCTCCTGGCCCCGCTCACCGCGGCAGCGGTCGTCGACCTGGTGGGGCGGCGACCCGTGGCACCGCTCATCGAGGCGCTGGCACCGGCATGAGCGCGCTCGCGCTCCGCGTGAACGGCGAGCCGGTGCGGGTGGCGACGGGGGCCACCATCGCCGACGTCGTGACACAGCTCATGGAGCACGACGACCCCACCGGCGTGGCGGTCGCGGTCGACCGCTGCGTCATCCCCCGCTCGGAGTGGGCCACCACGCCGGCCCGCGCCGGGTCCCTCATCGAGGTGGTGAGCGCTGCCGCGGGTGGCTGAGCGTCGTTGTGGGCCGGGCGCGGCCGGTGCCAGACTCTCCTGATGCCCACGGACTCCCGCACCGGCCCCACCGCGTTCGTCCTCGCCGGAGGCGGCACGAAAGGGTCCTTCGAGGTCGGCGTGCTGCAGTACCTGGTCGGCATCGAGGGGATCGTGCCTGACATCATCACGGCGACGTCCGCCGGCGCCATCGCGGCCACCGTGCTGGCCCAGGCCCGCACTCTGCCCGAGTTCGCACAACGAGTCGACGAGATCGAGGACGACGTGCTCGCCTGGACGGACACCGAGCACGTGTTCGGCAAGCAGGACTGGCTCGCTGCGCTCGACGGCACGGCGCTCGGCCGCGAGATCCACCAGGAGATCACCGAAGGCACCCGACCGCCCTTTCCCCTCACCCCCGCCACCGTCTTCGCGGGCAGCGAGGTTGTGCCGCCGGCCGGCCCCTCGAACCGGCAGGAGCGGCGCCAGGCCCGCCGGGTCCGGCGCAAGCGCCAGCGCCACATGCTGCGCCTGGTTGTCGGCGCCGCCTTCCGCCTCCCCCGGGTGCGGCGCCAGCTGCGCACCAGCGGCAGCGCCGTCCTCAACTTGAACCCGCTGGCCGACGCACTCCGCCACGGCAGCCGCGATGGCGTCCAAGCGGTGGACGCGTCGCTCATCGGCCGCCCCGGGCTCCAGCTGCGCCTGGCGGTCACCGCCTTGCGCGCCGGCGCCCTGCGCTACGTCACCGAGCACGGGACGATCGTCGAGTCCGATGCCCGCACCCCCTCCCCGGGGGCGGCGTCGGGTCCCGTCGACCTGGTGGACGGGGCCATCGCTTCCGCCAGCGTCCCCATGATCTTCCCGCCCCACCCGATGGGCGACGACGACTACGTCGACGGCGGCGTCGTCGAGATCGTGCCCGTCCGCGCCGCGGCGGAACTGGGCGCGACGCGCCTCATCGCCGTCGTGGCGGTGCCGCTGACGCTCACCCGCGACGAGCGCGACTACGCGGCCGCTCCCCTCGGCTACATCGGCCTCCGCTCCATGGGCATGATCGCCGTCGCGGAGCGCCAGATCTCGAATCTCGAGGTGCCCCTGCCGGAGGGCTCGACGCTGACCACGATCCACCCCATCGTCGACGTGGTGGGGCTCTTCGAGGTCGAGCCGGGTCTTCTGCGCATCAACAAGGACTACGGCTGGCTACGCGCCGCCGACATGCTCGCCGAGAGTGACGCCGGCATCAGGGCCGACATGGCCGACGGCACCCACGCCATCGTCGAGGCCCGCCGCGAGGCATGGCGACTGGAAGAGTTGCTGTGGGCGAACGACCGGGCCGACGGGAGCGTGGCCGGCACGCTCGCGCTCGTCCGCGAGCAAAAAGAGCGAGTGCGCCAGCTGGTGGACCGGCGCAAGCAGCTGGGCTTCCCCGTGCCCGAGGGATGCGACGCCTGGTGGCTCGAGTACGAGGCGCATACGGCGGAGCGCCCCGCCCCTCTACCCTCTGCGCCGGGCGGCGCGAAACGCCGCGGCTGACCGCTCAGACGCTCGGGCCGCGCAGCCAGCCGCGCCCGGGCGTCAGGCGAAGCGGGCCGGGTCGAACGACGCCGGCAGCGGCGACTCGTCCACCGGCAGAAGGGTGCCCGCCATGTCGTGGGCCAGCACGCGGGCCGAGTAGGGCCCCTGCAGGAGGCCGTTGGCCCCGTGTCCGGTGGCCACCCAGGCGTTGCCCCAACCCGGCAACCGCCCGACGATGGCGCGACCGTCGGCGGAGGTGGGTCGGAGCCCGACCCGCGTCTCGAGGTAGGAGGCGCCCTCGAGGCCGGGCGCGACAACAAGGCACTCGCGCAGTAGTTCGTGGAGCCCGCCGACCGTCACGGTGACCGAGAAACCGGCCCCGCTCTCGAACGTGCCGCCGCATGCCACTCTGCCTCCGGGCCACGGGACGAGATAGTGGGTGAGCAGCGGCTGCACGATGGGCCAGCGATCCGTCTCCGCCTCGGTGCCGAGATGCACGATCTGTCCCTTCGTCGGCCCCACCGGGAGACTTCGTCCGAGCCACTCCCCCGCGGCCGCCGTCCACGCGCCGCCGGCAACGGCCAGGTCGGCACAGGCCAGGTTTCGGTGCCCCTCGATGCTCACAGACTCGACGTGCCTGCCATCGCCTCCCGCCGCGACCACCCCGTGCACCGCTCCCGCAACGAAGGTGACTCCCCGCTCGGCGGCTGCACGCCGCAGCGCGTCCGCCATGCCCCGGCCGTCGACGCGCGCCGCGCCCGGCGCGTGCAGGACACGGTGCACCGGCCCGAGCGGCGGAAAGAGCGACCCCGCTTCTTCGGGGGTGATCTCGGCTACCTCGCCCGGCGAGCGCCGGAGCACCCCCTCCGCGAAGGGGGCGAACCACCCGTCCTCGTGGGGGCGGAGCCCGATGGAGAGGATCCCGCAGGCTCCGTACCCGGCGCTCGAGACCTCGACGCCGTCGGTGACCATCCGTTGCAGCAGGGCCGGGTAGTGCGCGCCGGCCTGGCGCAGAAAGGGCCACAGCTCGTCATCGGCCTCCGCGCTGGTCGCGGGCGAGAGGATTCCCGCTCCGGCGTCGGTGGCCCGCCCCGGATAGCCCCGTCGACCACGGCCACCTGCGCGTCGAGGCACGCCAGCTCGTAGGCGAGGGACAGCCCCACGAGGCCGGCGCCCACGACGACCACGTCGAACCGTTCCCCGTTCACGGTCCCGAGTCCACCAGCCCCGCAGCCGGCTTGCCAGCGGTGGGGCACGATGAGCGCTATGGAGCTGGTGCGCACACCCGAGGAGCGCTTCGCCGACCTCCCGGGATTCCCCTTCGCTCCGCGCTACGCCACGCTTCCCGACGGGCTGCGCATGCACTACGTCGACGAGGGGCCCGCCGGGGCCGAGACCGTGCTGCTGTTGCACGGTCAGCCGACCTGGTCCTACCTCTACCGGACGGTTGTACACGAGCTCGTCGCCCGCGGGCTGCGCGCCGTCGCGCCCGACCTCGTGGGGTTCGGACGCTCCGACAAGCCGCTGGCTCGGACGGCGCATTCGGTGCGTGCGCACATCGACTGGATGGCGCGCTTCGTCGAGGCGCTCGCGCTCGACCGCGTCACCCTCGTCGTCCAGGACTGGGGCGGCCCGATCGGTCTGGGCGTCCTGGCCGCCCGCCCCGGGCTGGTCCGCCGCGTCGTCGCCGCCAACACCGCGCTGCACACCGCCGACGCCGGCCCTGGCCGGACGCCTGGCCTGGGCGTGCCATGCCAACGCGGACGGGACGGTCGCGGTGGAGCAATCCCTGCTCGACTACCAACGCCTGACCCAGGAGCTCACACCCTTCCGACCCAGTCTCTTCGTGCAGGGGGCCACCGTGTCCGATGTTCCGGACCCGGTGCTGGCGGCCTACGACGCCCCGTACCCCGACGAGGCCTTCTGCGCGGGACCGCGCCAGCTGCCGCTGCTGATGGGCCTCACCCCGGGCAGCGAGTGTGCCCGGTTGAACCGGCGCACGCTGGAGGTCCTCGCCGATTTCGACGAGCCGTTCGTCACCGCGTTCTCCGACGGCGACCCCGGCACCCGGGGGTGGGCGGAGGTGCTGCGCGACCATGTGCCCGGTGCGGCCCGGCGGCCGCACGTCACGCTCGCCGGGGCAGGCCACTTCCTGCAAGAGGACGGCGGCGTGCAGCTCGCCGACGTGGTGGCGCGGCTCGTGGCGGAGACGCCCCCCGTCTGACTACGAGGCGGGCGTCGACTCCTCCGCCGGGGCGGCCGCCAGTGCGTCGGGCTCGGGGGCTCCGGTGCCCAACTGCGCCTTCAGGGCAGCCAGCTCGTCGTCGACTTGGGCATCCTTGCCCACCTGGTCGAGTTCCTTCTGGATGTCGTCGGTACCGCCGCCGACGTCCTCGAGGACGCCCGATTCGAGTAACTCATCGAGGGCGCCCGAGCGGGCCTGCATGGTGGCGATCTTGTCCTGGGCGCGCTGCAGCGACGCCCCGGAGTCGTTGAAGGACTTGGAGATCCCGGCGGCGCTCTCGTCGACCGTGGAGATCGCCGCGGCCGCGGTGTACTGCGCCTTGAGGGTCTCCTTCTGGGTTCGGAAGTCGTTGACCCGCTTCTGCAGCACGTCGAGCGTCTGGGTGAGCTTCTGCTCCTCCTCGCTCAGCTGCTGGACTTGTGGGTCCATCTGGTCGATCTGTTGCTGCGCGGCCGCCTTGCGGGACAGCGCCTCCTTGGCCAGGTCCTCGCGATTTCCCGCCAGAGCCTGCTTGGCTTGGTCCTGGAGGTGGTCGATGGTGTGCTGGAACTGCTCCTCTTGCAGCTCGAGGCGCTTCTTGGACGCCGCGATGTCGACCAGGGCCCGGCGCACCTGGGTGATCTGCTCGAGCATCTTCTCGTAGGAGAGGTCGAGCATCTCGTCGGGCTTCTCCGCGGCGTCGAGCGCCTTGTTCGCCTTGGCCTGCACGATGTCGTGTGCCCGTTGGAAGATGCTCATCGTTGCCTCCCTGGGGATCGTTCCGTCACCTCCACCATAGGTTCGAATCAGCTGGCCCGTGTGGTCGGGGACCGCCCGTCCGAGGCAGCCACTCCTCCACGACGGTGCGCTTGGTCTGGTGACTCGTCAAGATCGTCGGGAAGCGTCGAAGCCAGTCCCGCTCGGCGGACTGGTCGCGCGAACCCGCCGAGGCGTCGCTGGTCGGGTGTTCGAGGGTCAGGATCCTGAGGCGGCGATGATCGGACCGTTGAGCTGGGTGCCGGACATGTCACCGTCGTTAGGTGCATCCCCGAAGTTCGCCACCTTGCCCATCGCGGTGGCGACCCAGTACCCCCCGCCGTCGGAGGTGGCGAAGACAGCTGACGCCGGATCGAGCCCACCCGCCGAGCCGGGCGGCAGGCTCCCCATGCCAGCGGCGTTGCCGAAGGGGAACACCTGTCCGGCGCCGTCGAGGATCCAATAGCCGCTGCCGCTGGGCGTCGCGACGGCCGAGGTGACGCCCGAGCCCTGGGCGCCGGGCTGCCCGTAGTTGGCCGCGTTCCCGAAGGTGTACACGGATCCCGTGCTGGTGACGACCCAGTAGCCGTTGCCCGATGCGTCGGGCACGACAGACACGGCGGCACCGTTGCAGCCGCCGATGCCGGGGCACGAACCCTCGAACTTGGCGTCGCCGAAGGCGAAGACTCCCCCATCGGAAGCCACCATGAAGTAGCCGCCGCCGTCGTTGGAGGGCACCATGCCAACGATGGGTGCGTTCAGGCTGTGGGACAGACGGGAGCCGGCGGGGTTGAGTCCGCTGCCGGGGATGGAGCCGTGGAAGCCGGCGTTCCCGAAGGCGAAGATGCCGCCGTCGGACGCGACCAGCCAATAACCGCCACGGTCCGCCGTCGGGGTGATCCCGACCACTGGGCGCTGCAGGTGCATTGACCCGGTGGAGCCGTAGAAGTGAGCCGACCCGAAGGTGAAGATGCCGCCATCGGACCCCACCAACCAGTAGCCGTGTGCCACCGGCGGCGGCGGCGGTGGTGGTGGAGATGGCGGAGGCGGCGGCGGCGGAGGCGGCGGGGGCGGAGGTGCCGGTGGTGCGTTGACGGTCAGGGTAAAGACCTGAGTGGCGGGAGACGCCACGCCGTTCGAGGCGATCAGGCACACGGTGAAGGTGCCGCCGTCGCCCGCCTGGGGCGTTCCGTCGAGTGTGGCAGTCGTCCCGCCGGTGTAGTTGACCTTGATGCTCGACGGCAGCGCGGAGGGCGTGCAGCCGCTGAAGGCCGCGTCCGTCACCGAGCTAACGCCGGGAATCCCCGTCGTCGTAATGTTGAACAGGCCTGCCGTGCCGGCCGAAAAGGTCGCTTGGTTACCGCTCGTGATCGCGGGGGCGGCCGAGCCACCGCTGCCCGTGTAGGTGTAGTGGTCGGCCGGAGAGACGATGCTCGTTCCGGCGGGCGTGGTGACGGTGATGTTCACCGTGCCCGGGTTGACGGAGGGCGGAATGGTCGTGGTGATCTGGGTCGAGTTGTAACTGAGGGAGCCGATGCTGACGACGGATCCGAAGTCGACGATCGGCGTGACCCCCCCGTGGTAGAAGTTCGTGCCGTGGATCGTGACGCTGCCTGACGGAACCTGCGGACCCGAGTTGGGCGACACGGACGTGACAGTCGGAGCGGTGGTCGGCGCGTAGGTGAACTCGTTGACCGCTGGCGTTCCAGTCGAGCTCGACGATCCGGCACCGGTCGTGACGGTCACGACGACCTGGGCGGTCGCCGTGCCGGCCGGATCAGCCGGGGCGTCGGCGATGAGCTCGCCGTCCCAGTTGACGTGCACGTTGGTGGCGGGCACTCCACCGAAGTTCACCTGCGGCGACGAGCCGAAATAATCACCCTCGATGGTGACAGGAGTTCCGGCCGCCGTTGCGGGCGAGGACGCCGGCAGTACCTGCACCACGTCCGGCGCTGTCGGAGTCGATGGTGTGGGCAATGAGCTCGGCGTGATCGCGTCCACGAGCGGATCCGCCGGGTTGGACTGGGTGGCGAAGATCTCCGCGTACTGGCCGGCGGACGTGCTCCCGTCGCCCATCATTGCAGTGTGAGTGCCGCTAGTGGTCGTCGCTTCGAGGATGTTGTCCCGGTGGCCCCAACAGTTGACGTTGCCCGGCGAGGTGCAGCCGAGGTTGGTACCGCCGTAGCCGTCGTTGTACATCCAGGCGAAGTCGGCCCCGAGCGGGGTGTAATCCAAGGCGAAGATGGACCCCCCGGGACCCTGGAAGCCCGAAGGCAGCGCGGGGTCGGCGTTGGTCTGCGCTCCGGTCAGGGCGGCGGCGTTGAGCGTGGCGTCCAGCCCGGAGTACTGGGAGAGCCCGCGGTCGCCGCGCTCTTCGTCGGTGATGATCAACTGCTGCACCGCGACCGGTTGAGTCGCATAGTTGCTCGGTAGTACGAGCGGGCCGAGACCCTCGACCGCTCGCCCGTAGTTGATGTTGTGCAGGACTGAGTCAATGCATCCGGCGCTGGTGTCGTCTACCGGCGTAATGGAACAGCGCGGCATCACCTGGGGTGGCACGCTGACCGAGGGGTTCGATGGTGGGAGGATGCCCGAGGCGCCCGCACTCGCCGGCACGGTAGTAATCAGCACAACGGCTGATCCGACTCCGGCCGTCATGGCGAGGCCGGCCCGCGCCAACAATCTCGACAAGGCGCGCGCGCCGGTTTGGTGCTGCCGCGTCACGCTTCCGTTGCCCCCTCGTGCCCAGGAAATGGATCAGCCCGGGCAACGTAACATTTTCGACCCGCTCATCGGATGGGCCCCCGGTACCATTTTCGAACGTCCGCTCTGTGACCGGCGACAGATGAGTTGTGCAGTTGTTGTGTGCGTCGTGGTTCCAATGGCTCTACTCGACATGGGCGGCAGTCGCCAAACTCGATCCCGGGGGCGGGGTGATTGGGGAGGATCCATGGGGGGATCATCATCCCGCCCCCCGATCGCGTCCCATTGTTTGAAAACGCCTTGACCGCGCCGTCTGTGTGGTGCTGCATTCAGTACCTGCTCTGGTGATCAGTTGCACGTTCACTCACGAGCCCCTCGGCCGCCCCGATCCATTTCTCCCTTGGGGTGGTCGCCGGTGCTCGTGGAAGGTCGACGCGACGCTGCCTGGCGGCCGCCACGATGCCAAGAGCCTCGTGTGGGAGGGCTGATCTCGCATTCGTGCAGGCTGGGCTTGCTCCATGCGCGAGGTCGAATTGGACGGCCTGGCCGTTTCGTCGTCCCACCGCCACGTAGGCATCAGACGGACTTGTCAACGTGCACAGCAATAGTGCTCAAGTACCGACGTGGCCATGTCGAGTGAGAGATGTTGAAGCCACCTTGCTTGGGGGGCTGTGTTTGGCGTGGCCGGTGTCGCCGGACTACGCCGGTGGAGGGGCCGGGCATGGAGCCATTGCGAAACGCGTCAGATCTGCGGCTGGACTCGCACGACAAGCAGATCGAACTGATGTATCTCCTCAGGGAAAGAATGACCCTGTTGCAAAGTCACATTGAACTTGCCCAAACACAGTTGTCATCCATGCGAAGTGGCAAGGCTTCGAGAGATCTGTACTCGCGGGTGTTTCTTCCCTTGCGGGATGAGCTGGAGGGGACGACCCGACAATACGAGGCCGTCGTCACACGTCAGGCGCAGCCGGACCGGAAGAGCCAGCGGGACCTTGGAGTTCCCGCGAAGCGTCACCGGCACTTCGTCCGGCCTCGCCTGGTCCACAGATCGGCGCACTTGCCGGCATAGGCCGCCTCGACGATTTCGTTCGTGAACGTTCGATCCGTGTCGGACTGATTCGGCACCTCACGGAGGCCGGGCAGATTCCGTGCCGCGACATCCAAGAGCAGATCCGGCACCATCGAACGCTCAGCAGCATTGAATCGCCAGTTCGGGGTGTTAACGCGTTGTCACACGGCTTGAACGGAGAAGCGCGCCAATTGCAACTGATCCGTCATACCCGGCCGGTAGACCGCGGTTTGAGCGTCTCGGCCCCGCCTTCCCCGTTCCCCCCCGGGCGGGGCCGTTTCGCGTCCGCTCTCCACCAGTAACCGCTGGGTACACCCGCTATGCCTGGCGGGCTACGCCAGCACCTTGGTCGGGAGCCCTCGCCTTGTGTTCGCCTTTCAGCCAGTTGCACAGCGTTTGGTCGGGGATCCCCAGTCCCGCCGCCACCTGGCGGATGGAGCGATCACCTCGGCGTGCAGCTCACAGGCTTCACGCGGGAACTCCTCGGGATAATCGACGGACGACCCACTGCGTGCTCCTTCCTCTGGGGTCTTCCCCAAATGAGGTGTCTACGAGAGCGGGTCAACTCCTCAACCGATCGGACCGGCCGAATACCTGGTACGCGATATGAACTCCATCGTCGGCCTTGGCATTCCGGGAAGGACCAAATGCCGCACAGCCGGCGGGTCGGACCGTGGCACCTACCCGTGGGTCCACTGAGTCTGCAGACGGATGACACCAAGAGATCGCGTTCACGGCCTAACGCTATGCTCCGACTCCGACTCCGACTCCGACTTCCGTCAGGTCAGGGAGACTTGGGATGACCGGCCTAGGCACCACTCCGAAAGGACAGGCTCGAGACACCGGCGGCACGTCCCCTGACGCTGAGACGCTTTCTAAAAGGAACTCCTCTCCTCTTCAGCAGCGTTCAGCGACCGCCCTCGCAATATTTGCATTCGCCCTAATAGTTTCACTCTATTTCTGGTTCATTCAGCATTACAGCGTCAACGCGATCTGGGTAGATCAATGGAGCGACATCCCCCTGATCCGGCTTGCGTACACCGGCCACCTCACTCTCGCAAGCCTCTGGGCCCAGCACGGCGAAAATCGAATTCTCTTCGAGAACCTGATCGTTCTTCTTCTCGCCTACTCAACCCACTACAACGTCGTTGTAGAGGAGTACCTCGGCGGTGTGATGGCCGTCGGGGCGACCGGGTTCTTCATCTTGGCCCACCATCGCCGTTCGCCGTCGACGCCGTGGCTGTACTACGTACCCGTCGCTCTGGTCATGTTGTCCTTCGTGCAGGAGGGCAATACGTTATTCGGCTACGCATTTAGCTGGTACATCGTCCTGTTGGCACTGGCCGGCGCTGTCTATCTCTTGGATCGACCGACAGTGACATGGCCTACCCTGGCCGGTGGCATCGTCATCGCCATCGTTGGAAGTTACTCGAATCTTTACGGCTTGCTGATCTGGCCACTGGTACTCGTGCTGTTTTTCCTACGGCGCAGACGTCGCGCACTTGTGCTCGCCTGGGTTGCCTCTGCACTAGTGACTGGCGCGGTGTACTTCATCGGTTTCAATTTTCAGGCGGCAAGACCGAACAACGGATACGTACTCTCCCATCCGTCCGCCACGATCAACTACTTTTTCATTGCGCTCGGCGATGGGTTGGGCATTCAGTGGTCAAACAGGTTCTACCCCGACGTGGCCGCCTTCGGAATCGTTATCTTTGCTGTCTCCTGTTGGGCACTGATCACCTACGGTCGTCGCACGGACGAATCGAGCGGGAGCCCAGTAGGTATCGTAATGATCTGCTTCGGGCTGTTGTTCTGTGCCTTCATGACGCTGGGACGCGCCTGGTTTGGTCAAAGCCTTGCGGGCTGGTCTCGGTACACCACCTACGACCTCCTCGTACTCGTGGGGTGCTACATGGTCGTCTTGAACAGGCCCGCACAGCATGCCCCTCGTAGCGTCCGGAAACTGGAGCGCCAGTCGTGGGCAGTCCCGAAGGACATTCGATCGGCAGGTAGACCACGGGACGAGACCATCCGGATCGGGGTCGCGGTGTTTCTCACCGCGGCGATCGCCCTACAGGTCCTTCTCGGTACAGTTAGCGGCCTATCGCAGGCCAGAGCCTGGTACGAATCTCAGATAGTAGCTGCGGATCTTACTGTGAACATCGACAAAGCTCCTGACTATCTGATCGGTAGCGCGCTGTGTCAGGACTTCTGTTTTAGTTTTATTCGGCAAGATATTCATTTTGCCCGTGTACACCATCTCAGCTTGTTCGCCACAAGCGCTGTGGATCAATATACGAGAAAGGGATGGCGGGCTATTCCCGTCTCCGCACTCCCCCTCTATACATCGGTGAGAAGTCCCGTCAACGGGGCGAGATTGCGAGGCCTCCAATCGCTACTGGCAGATAGCTATTTGACAAACACAGGAGCCGGGGGCGCGTCGAGGGTCATCTTTTATGTGACAGGCAGAACGTTGGACAAAGCGCTGGTCTTCCGAGCGGCGCTAACTGAATACGGGTGGTTCAGCGCCTGGAGTACCGCCACAGTTTCGGATGGGATCTACACAATTCAGAGCGTTGCTTACACCATTGTGGGCCATGGTACGTGGAGCGCCCCTGTTCAGGTTTCCGTAGCAAACTGAAGCGTCTTTATCGTGGGCTGGATCTGACATGGCTACCGACCCGCTCTTCACCCCAGTTGAAGATCGCTGCCCATTCCGGTCGGCGCGCTCCCTACCAGGCGTCCAACGTCTCCGAGTGGAAGTCGATGATTGCCAGGAGCTCCCCGAGACGGTCCATTACTGCATCGAGGTTGGCGTAGGGACCCTCCACAGCCCGCTGGGCGGTCAACGCGACCTCCGTGCAGGTATTCACCAACCAGAAGACGTGCGCCCCGAGTTTTGCATTGGGACACGGATTCGCGACCATCCACGCCGTCGCGTCCCGGGTGGCTGCCTCCAACTCGTCCGCCGCCGCCAACATCGTGCTCTTGTTCACGCGCACCGACGCCGAGAACCGACGCTCGGCTCCGCTCACGCGTTGCAGGACTGTGATCGCCCTGATACGCCATCGGTGGGTGCTTGGTTCTTGTCCCGTCATTGTTCGGATGAAGCGCGCTCGGGGGGCATCTCATTAGGTAGGCCGTGTTCACCGGCTCCACCGCTTCAAGACGATTCTGGCGACTGTGCCCGGAACTCCATAGAGCCATAGGGGCCGAAGTTCGCCAACGAGCCCACAACATGTCCTACCAGGCGGTCATCATTCGCGAGGCGAGGTCGAAGACTGACAGGAGGTCCCTCAGTCCGTCCATGGCTGCTGGCGTGTGATCCGCCGGACCAGCAACGGCACGCCGGGCAGCAAGCGCGACCTCGGCACACGTGTTCAGCATCCCTGCAACGTGGGCTCGTAACCTGGCATCGGGCCAGGTCGTCGCCGTAAGCCACATCGTTGCGTCTGTTGTGGCGGTCTGCACTTCGTCTGCCGCCGCCAAAATGGCGACTACATTGTCCAGCTCGATCGACGCCGACAACCGATGTGCGGCTTTCCTCACAGGACCGAGTGCCGCTGTCGCTTCGCTGAGCCATTGCCGTGCCGTTGTTGAGCCTCGGTCGTCATCAAACATCGCGATATGGAAACGCTCGTCCGCCGTCGCCTCCTACGGCGATCCTCTTCTCCACGTCCCTGGTCCCAGGAACCCCCGTTGAAACCTTCGGACGCAGAACATTCAGAAACGATGAAGGAGAGATCATCGCTAGCTCATCGCTAGGCGACCTGCCGTCGCATCTCCCGGCGCTCGGCGTCGTCGGTGCCACCCCAGAGGCCGGTGACTGACTCGTCCGCCAGGGCGAACTGGAGGCAATCCTGGCGGACCGGGCAGCCCGCACAAGTCTGGCGGTGCGCCGGTGCGTAGACCGCCCTGGGGTTCCGGACGAACTCAGCGGCCCCGCTCCCCCGGCAAGACGCCTGGCGGTGCCACGCCGGGCGACGCAGGACGTTTTCGAGCGTCAGTGGCATGTCCTCGGCCACGGGCGTCATAAGCCACCCGAGTAGCGCTTCGTTCACTGGGCCAATGGTGCGGACAAGGTGTACTTGGGAGGGAGATCGTCCTGGTGCAGTCGTTCGTTTGAGCTCACCACAAGCCCGTCGGTGGCCTCACGGCGCACCTTGAGCAAATCGTCGGTACGGATCAGAGTTGTCTCCCCGTTGTGCTGCGGACGGTTCGAATGGCTCTGTTCCATATCGGGTGCAGACCGCCAAAATCGTGTCTGGGGGTGGGGTAATCGGACGGGTTGGGGGACGTTTGCCGGTCCCTGCCAGCGCCATCGCGGGGACTTACGGCAGTCCCCAGCCTGTGCCCCGCCCCCCATACAACGCCTCTCTGACCCGGGCGGGTGGCCTCCCGTGGCCGTCACCACGCCCCGGACATTCCTCCAGGATTGATCACGCGCCTTGGCGGCGCCGGCGCACACCGTCTCCAATCGCGGTGCGACCCTCTGCCTGAGACGGACCATCCGCAAGAATGACCTTGCGATTGTGAAAACTGGGGGCCGTGATGTTCGAGAAGCGGCCCGTCGATCCGGGGGCTGTCAAGACCCTTGACAGCGTCGTTGCGACCACTGAGGCGCTGCGGACCGCCCAAGCCAGGCGAAGCCGTCACGCCAAGGTCGGGGCTCGGGCGATCGCTCAGGCCAGCGGGTGGAGAGTGAGCCTGGTCGACACCACCGTGCGCCAGGGGACTCGCGCGAGCGGGGTGCGCCAGATGGGGACTCAGGAGGTCACATGACGGATGACCTCGAGACGGGGGCGAGTTCACGGTGTTCACGCTGCGGCCGGAGCAGCGAGGACGTCGAGACCGTGGAAGAGCTCGGCACGTGGATTGTGGACGATGCTGGCGCTTTGATCTGCCACGAGTGTCCCACGGGCATCGCTCGATTCGACGAACAGCGCCGCAGGATCGCCGAGCGCCGGAAGCGACGTTCGGCTAGTGGCGAGTAGGGGTGTGACGCCGAGAGGTGGTCACTGACCGACTGCCGCAGCCCAGTTGGTCCGTCGAGTGTTTAGGACAACTGAATCGGTCGTCCGTTGCAGCGAACCAACCGTCCGTCGCGACAGTTGCTCTACGGCACCGGCTTGCCTGTAGCTGCTTGCTGGGAGCGCAGGCCGAGCGGCTCTTGGGCGCAGCCACGACCTGCTTCGAGCGCCTGACCCGTTCCGTCTAATTCCGTGAGGAGCGAGGCGGCGGCCCTGAGGATGAATGACGGTACCTCAGCAGTAGCGGCGGAGCTCCCTTGCCTCAAGGGCAGCGAGTTCGGCTTGTCCGGCGGGGGTGGGGTGGATCGTGTCCGGTTCGACCCACGCTGGGTTGCCGTATTCGAGGTTGCCCCAATCCAAGACGTGAACGTTGGCATGCGCTCGGGCCAATCCTGCAAGGGACGCGTTGATCTGGGCAGCGATCGGGCCGACTCGTGGTGAAACCGAGAGATAAATCAGACACCCAGCTGACCGAACCTGCTGCCATTCTCCAAGAAGCGGCAACGCCCACAACTGATTGCCGGACCCCGCATCATTGGTACCAAGTTCGATGATCCAGTCGTTCGGGTTCTGTTGGGCAAGTTGGTCGATCGACGGGCGGGCCTGGGCAATCTTGATGCCAACGACCGCTTCAATGATGGGCTGATATCCCGCTTGAGCCAAAGACGCAGCGATCGATTCCCGGCTCAGTGCCGTGATGGAGTCACCCACCACTCCGACGGTCTGCGGACTCGAAGACCGATGCCCAGCTGAATATGCAGCCTTTCGAAACGAAGTGAGCTCGAGGCCCAGCGAGATGCCAGATCCCAACAGAATCATGGCTAGTACGACAACGATGGGTCTGGCCACCCTACGCCGCCGAGTTACCCGAGCTCGTGCGTGAGCGGGTGGGCGTCGGCCTCCTGGCCGAACGCGTTTATGTGCAGGCCGAGACCGATTCTTGGACACGAGTGATTGCAAAGATAGTCGCGAGCCCACTCATCTCACCTACCGATGATTGTGGCAACCCACCGCCGACGGCTCATAGAGCCGGTTGGACTCAACACGAACAACCCTTGGACAACTCAGGCCATGCACGGATACGGGGCGCAGACGTGAAGGGGGGCCAGGCGCGTCTGGCGGGATGTGCGCGAGCCGAACAAGGCTGCTCGGGTCATCCGCGTCCTTCGGACACTTGACCGCCCAATAGAGGGCGTGGTGACACCCACAACGCCTCTGCCGCCTGCCCGGTGAGAGGTATCAGTCCGTCCCGCGTCCCGAGACTCCGACCACTCCCCATCCGGCTGTGACGACGGATGTTCGCACACCCAAGCGTGGTTTGGTTTCGTTGCTACCGCAAAAAGGCGTCGACGCATCGCGGTCGTGCCATGAACAGAACATCCGGTGGCGCGGGAGATCCATCGAGTCCCCGTCCCTGTGGGAATGGGTCAAACGCTGGATTGGCGATGCTTCATCGGCCAAGGGGATGAAGTAGTTCTGCTCCAGAACAGCTGGAGGAATCTTGCGGATGCGACCGCATGCCGTGCGGTCAATCTCTACGAAGGCACCATCCAGGCGGCCCAGTTGCGGGAGCGTATCGGTGGGAGTTGAAACGACCCTTACTTCAACGTTGCACGCATCTCGCGTGCCCTTTCGATATCGCGTAGTCGGCTCTGCGCGAGGAGCCAATCGTTACAACGGGCTAGCTGACTGCTATGCGGGATGTGATGGAAACCCTCCGGGCCATCGGTAGCCATCCCACATCGCCGACACACGGACATCCTCCCGTTTGTCTCCGGCGCATGATGCTCATCGAGCCGAGTTCCTAGGTCTGAGGCTGATGTTGACCCCATGCTCCTCCAATCGCCTGAGCATCCGAACTGGACGCATATCAAGCTTGAAAGACCGCACTCAACTCATAGCGAGCAAAGCCGTCTTACTGCAACAATACGTCCGAATCGTCGACCATACGAGAACTTTCCTCACGTGTCTTCTCTTCCACGGTGATGGGCAACCAACTCATGGTGCATGCCTACGGAACAATCCGCAAGAATTCGCCGATTACTGAGAGGAATCCGCCTTGACGTCACGCGCCGGGAGTTCGTACCGAGAGAAGAACTTCCACATCGTCTCGTCCGCATTCACAAGGACGATCCCCTGACCAGATCCGGTCAGGACCCAGTTCTTCTTGGGGCCGGTGTTGAGGGTGCTGCCCGGCCACACGTGCCCCGAGCCGGTAAAGCGCCATAGCACCACTTCGGCCCCACCCCGGCAGCCGCTGTAGGTAACAGGGGTCGCGGTCTCCCCAGCCGAGATGGAGCCAGCGGCACCCACGATTTGCATGCCAACCTCAGGCTTGCCGGAGCAATGATCCGCGTGGGCCCACTGATGGATCCCTTCCATGACCGAGAGCACCAGGCGCTGGTTCTTATTCGGGATCCCGTTGTACTTCGCGATGGGGTCGTTGACCGAGTGGAACTCCATAGCCGGCACAGACCGGGTGGGATGGATGACGGGGATCTCCACCTGTCCCGAGACCGAAGAGATGGCGGCGACATGGGTCGAGGCCTCCGCCGCCATGGCATAGGCCATCATGCCGCCGTTTGAGATGCCGGTCATGTACACCCGACGCAGATTGAGCGGAGTCCGAGCTGACACATCGGCGATCACCTTCTCCAAGAAGCCGACGTCGTTGATCTTCCGTATGACCGGCAGGCCGCAACACGCCCCAGCATTCCAGCCGTACTGCGCCTGCTTGGCCACGGGGTCGGGTGTGAGCACCTTAGAGATACGGGTGCCGTCGGGATAGACGACGAGGTAGCCGTTGCGATCGGCGTTCGCGTCCATGTCAGAGAGGATCTCTTGGATCTGCCCGTTTTGGGTGGCGCCGGCCAGGTTGAGCACGAGGGGTAGTCGCTGCCCTGATGCAGCGGCGGGCGGAACGTGGATTCGGTAGTCACGGCGCAGTCCGTCGAAGGTCAGGTGGAATACGTAGGAACCGTTGATCGGCGCGAGCAGAGGGTGTCTTGTGGTGGCCGACGCCGCGGCGGACACCAACGGTGCTGCCGGAATTGCGAGTGTCGCAAGTATGAGGGCGAAAAGCGCTCTGACGGCGCGCCACCGAGCCGTCTGGACGAGCATGGCGGCAGTATGCCAGCCTCATAACTTCTATTCCGGGTCCAGCGCCCGCATTGCGATGGATTCGAAACTTGTCCAAGGAACGCAGCCTCGGGTGACGGCAATTCCACAGCTCAAGACTGCAGTCATATTCTCCATCCAATGGGTACTGTCTCCTACAGTCGGCGTTTGACCTTCCTTGCCGAGCAAGATCCCGACCGACCGGCGATCACCTGTGGTGAACAAAGCCTGACCCGGGCGGAACTCGAATCGGCCGCCAATCGCCTGGCACGCGACTTGGCGTCCGGCGGCGTCCAGGTCGGGGACATGGTCACCTTCGCTCTCCCCAATTCGACGGGGTGGTACGTCGCCGCGGCCGCCTGCTGGAAGATCGGTGCCATTCCCCAGCCCGTCTCGGCCGATCTCCCCGAGCGGGAGCTCCACGCAATCCTCGAACTGGCGAACCCCTCTACGGTGATCGGCGCAGCTCCTGAGCTGGCTCGTGGACGTCGGACTCTGCCGGTCGGATACCAGCCGGATCCAGACCTGCCTGACGACCCCCTCCCCGACGTCACCTCCCCAGCCTGGAAGGCACCGACGTCAGGCGGATCGACCGGCCGTCCGAAGTTGATCGTTTCTGGCGATCCAGCTCTTTATGACGAGGACGCTTCCCCGCGCTTCGGCATGGTCGACGGCTGCATGGTCATACCCGCGCCCCTCTACCACAACGGTCCCATCGTGTGGTCATGTTCAGCACTGTTAGCTGGGAACCACGTCGTGGTGCTTCCGCGCTTCGACGCTGAGGCGACACTCGCCGCCATCGACCGCTATGACGCGGACACCGTCTACTTGGTCCCTACAATGATGAAGCGGATCTGGCGGCTCCCCGAGCACGTACGTGACACTTACGACCTCTCGTCCTTGCGCGCCGTCTGGCATCTCGCCGAACCGTGCCCCGAATGGCTCAAGCAGGCTTGGATCGACTGGCTCGGCCCGGACCGAATCTTCGAGCTCTACGCGGGGACCGAAGCGCAGACGGCAACGGTCATCACCGGAACCGAATGGCTCGCTCATCGCGGCTCGGTGGGTCGCCCGCCGGCAGGCACCGTCATCATCTGCGATCCAGAAGGAAAGGAGCTCCCACCGGGCCAGGAGGGCGAGGTGTGGATGCGGTCTCCGCGGGACCGACCCACCTACCGTTACATCGGCGCCACGGCACGCACCCGCGAGGGCGGGTGGGAGTCGCTCGGGGACTTGGGACGGCTCGACCAGGGTGGTTACCTGTACCTGGGCGACCGGATGGAGGACATGATTTTGACCGGTGGAGCGAACGTTTACCCCGCCGAAGTCGAAGCAGCAATCCAAGAACACCCCGCAGTTCGCTCGGCAGCCGTCATCGGCCTCCCCGACGAAGATAAGGGGAACATCGTGCACGCCATTGTTGAAGCCGATCCGGAAGTCGTCTCTCGGGCTGACTTGTTGGCGTTTATCGCAGAACGAATTGCACGATTCAAAATCCCCCGCTCGATCGAGTACACGGATCAGCCGCTACGCAACGAGGCTGGCAAGCTGCGGCGGAGCGCATTGAAGGCCGACCGAACCTTTCTGCACGCCGAAGAACACTAAATACAACATCTGAGGTACAGCCGTAAGCGTTGTGCTGCGGGCCTCCCCACGTTTTCGAACGCGACCGAAGAGATGCGACCGCCCGCTCTGTTCTGCCACCTGCGTGAGCAGCACAGATTGCTATCTCCCGGTGCGCTCGCGGTGCTTGCACCCAGGCCAGCAGCAGGGCCGACGTTGCCCTTCCTCCAGCTCCTCCTGGGTCCGGCGAATGCGGCGTTCTCGAGTCGTCTCCTGCTTGGCGTCCACGACCCAGCAGATGAACTCGTTGCGGGCCAGAGGCGTGATGTCCTTCCATGCATCGAGGGCAATGGAATTGGCGAGCAGCGCTTGGCGCAAGTCTGCAGGAAGCTTGTGCACCACACCACCGGGAACTCGCGGGCTGCTCACAGGGCCACGGTAGCGGTCAGGTCGAGACCCATCACCATCTAATCGACCCCAATTGCACCCGCCCTAGTCTCAACTCTTGTTCCTCGGAGCAAGCGCGACGCAAGAGACGCGCCTCGTCGCGCAGGCTGACCCAGCGTCGATCTCCGCTCTGGCTTACCATCGGCGCTGCTGCGGTATGCCCACTTCCGTACATCGCCTTCATTTGGAACTTTGCAGTGGACGCCCTTCAGTTCGACGAGTCGAACATGCTCTCATTCCTACCGCACAACACCTGGGCTGGGTTCTGGAGCCAGTACGACGAACGCAGGTTTCCCGCGTTGAGGTGCTCTCACTGGGCCTCGTCTGGTTCTCGTTGGCGGACACGCAAAACGCCCTATGGTCCTTTCAGGTGGGGTGGTACTTGGTGCAGCTCTGCCAGCCGTCAGATGTCGCTTTCCGATCCGGCACCCTCCTCGGTCTCAACGAATCTCGTTGACTCACCGAGGATTTGCGCGGACCCCTTGAACCCGCCTCCAGACCTGCGGCATGGTCGAGCTCTTCCACCAGACGCTCAAGAAGCACCCCGCCAAACAAGAACCGCCACCAGCTAGAAGCAGCTCTTGGGTCAGGTCGACCGCTTCGTCGAGTACAGACCCAGAGGCTGACGATTCGCCAGGTGCGAGTGGTTTCCCGTGCGCGTGCGCCTTGTTCGGCCGATACGAGCCTGAGGTCTTCGGACCTTGCTGCCACCGGCATCGATAGATGTCGCCAACTACTCTTCGGATCGTGGGGAGAAAGGCCATCGGCGTAGCTCTTGACCCAAAGAGAAACAGCCTGAACTTTCTGCGTCTCGTCCTGGCGTTTTCCGTTGTCTATGCCCACGCTTCAGAACTGGGCTGGTTTGGACTCCATGACGTAGTTGTCAACGACACCGGGCTGGGCACCATCGCCGTCTACGGATTCTTCGGGATCAGCGGATATCTGATCGCGGGGAGCGCGTCGAAAAACAGTGTGGGTCGCTACCTCTGGCAGCGGTTCCTGCGCATCGTCCCCGCTTTTTGTGTGTGCTTGGTGGTGACCGGCTTTGCGCTCGGCGCAATCGCGTTGGTCGTCAATCCCGTGCCGCACTGCGGTTTCGTCTGCTACCTCAAACTCCACCCCGGACCCTTTAGCTTCGTCTACTCAAACGCGCTCTTGAAGATCAACCAGTTCGCTGTAGCCGCCCCCGAGGTGAATCTGGGCAATGGGTCGCTATGGACCCTGTACTACGAGTTCTTGTGCTATCTGCTTTTGGCAGCCCTCTCGTTCGTCGGGATAATGCGACACCGTGGGTGGGTCGCCCTCATCACGCTGGGCATCTTTGCCGCACTGCTTGTCACGACCCTGGTCCCGAGCTTGAACTCGATGTTCAATGGCCAACGCAACTTCGTCCTCATGAACTTCATGGTGTTGTCCCTCGGGTTCTTGGGCGGCACCCTGATCTACCTCTATCGAGAGCGGGTTCCTGACTCTGCCCTGTTGGCAATCATCTGCATCGTCGCGTTCGTCGCAACGCAGTACCTTCCCACCGGCGGTCATCAATGGTTTTCCCGCCTGACGCCGTCGAATTTCGGCGTGTTCCTTCTCGCGTACCCACTGCTCTGGCTAGGCGCGCATTTGCCCTTCTATTGGATCGGAGCCAAGAACGACTACAGCTATGGCGTCTACATCTACGCCTACCCCCTGACCCAGTTGCTCATCTCACTCGGCGCCGAGCGGTTTGGCTTTTGGCCCTTCATGCTGCTGACGGCGTTGGTCACCCTTGCGTTCGCGGTGGCCAGCTGGTGGCTGATTGAGAAGCACGCTCTGCGACTCAAGAAGGCCAGTTGGCCAATAGGTCGACTGCTGCCCGCCATCGTTGTCCCAGGCGTTCATGAGACTCCCGACGGTCTAGGGGAAGGTGAAAAGGCCGAAGTGGTGGGGGACTAGCTGGCTCTCTCATGCCGCTGATGGGTGGCCCAGATCGCTGGGAAGGTGGCACCAATGGCAGACGATGGGACTCAGTCGGCCGAACAATGAGATTCCGAGTGACGAGAATCCCGCCATGACCGGCGAGTCACATTTGGTCGGGCTGGGGGGACTTGAAACCCCCGACTCTTGACCCCCAGATACAACCCTCTTAGCGGTGTTCTATCGGCCGTCTCGCCACGTCAGATACGACCGAAAGTGCCTCAGTAAGCGCGGTTCAGTCGCCTCCGGCCGATGTCATGGACTCGACGAGCTTGTCCAACAGATGCTCGCTTTCCTGATCGACCTCGGACACCACCGCACCGATGACGCTCTCTGCGGCCAATTGACCCGGTGGATTTCACTCGCCATTGTCGGGATCATCCACGCGCATTCCGAAAAGACGACTGGAACGCCGTCCGATAGCCAGACACTGGTCACGCCAGGAGCCGGTGCCGCGGTCTGCCGCGTTCCTCGTTGCGGCAGCAGGGACATCTGCCGATGCATCCATTACCCTTAGTGACACTGAGATTTGCCTGCTTAGTCGAAACCCGGGCATCACATGAGCCACATAAAGCCGATAGTTGGCGAAGAGACGGTTCGGACACGCAGCCTCGGTAGGTTCGGATTCTTGCTCACCGTGGTGGCGGTCGCATCCTTGAGTTTGCGCATCATCGTCATCCTCCTCTCCCGAAAGGAGGGGGTCGGGGGCGATGGCTTCTGGTATAGCCTCCAGGCAAACTGGAACGACACCGGAAGATGGTTCCTCGTCTTCAACGGCGCTCCCAACGCCCTTCATCCCCCGGAATGGGTGCTCCTTCTTACCGTGTGGGCGTGGATGGGCGGACACTCCGCGTTCTCGCAGCAAGTCCTCGCGTGTGTCGTTGGCACCGCCACCGTGGTTGTCGTCGGATTGGCCGGCAGGCGGCTGGGGGGGGGGGGGACCGAGTTGGGTTGATTGCAGCCGGGATAGCGGCCGTCTATGCCGGATTCTGGGTTTATGAACAGCGCGCTGCTCTCAGAGACACTTCTGCTGTTGGTGGTTGCGGTGATGATCTTTCTCGCGTATGGGTACCTGGGCCGCCCCTCCGTGGGTCGCGCTGCGGCCCTCGGTGCAACATGTGGGCTGGCGGCAATGACCCGGTCCGAGCAGGTTCTAATCCTTGCGCTTCTCGTCGTTCCCAGGCAAGTCACGTGGCCGTGAGCTACGCCCAACATCACCTGAGTCAGGTACCACTTGTCTTGTTTGCCCGGGAAGGGCGTGCTTTCGGGTATTGGAACCCGTTCCAACAGACGATGTTGGATAATGAATTTCAGAAAGTTCCACCCGCATTCAAAACAGCGCCGACTACGGTCTGGGTGTACGACTTGCGATTAGTCACCTATTGGATCCTTCTGGTGCCCGCGATTGCCGGCGGCGTAGTCCTGCGCCGACGCCGAGTGCCCCTCTATCCACTGCTCGCTTTCATTGTGAGCGTCGTGCTCACCGTGGCTGTTGCTTACGGAGAAACCCGGTACCGGGCCGCCGCGGAGGTACCCATCGCGCTACTTGCAGCAGTCGGAATGGACGCATTCATCCCTAGGAAGAGCACCATTTCATTGAGCCACGAGGGTAGTAGGAGTATCGACTCAGGTTCCCTCAACGACGCGGTCAGCTTGTGAATGCTGAGCTTCTTCACTTGGGAGTTCCCTGCCAACGACTTGACTGAGCCACCGATCCCTGCTCCGTCCGGGGCAATCCGAGGCAGTTTGTGACCTCGTTGTGACCCGCACGGGGCCCTCTCGGAATCCATGACGCACTCTCTGGTGCGCCGCGGTCGAGTGAAACGGCCCGCTTGGGGACGATTGTGCGTCGTGGCATGCCCAAGGTTCAGCACGGTAGTGGCGCTGTACTCCGGGGAATTTGGCCGATTCCGGCTATTTCCCCAGCTAGTCGGGCTGCCGGGATTTGAACCCGGGACCTCTTGACCCCCAGTCAAGCGCGCTAACCAAGCTGCGCCACAGCCCGTATTCCGTCCAACCCGATCGGTCGAACAGGTCAGCACTCCGTCGGCGGTACCCGCCCTCGCACGACCCAGTCGATGGTAGCCCACTCCGTACCCGGAGCGGGATTCGACTGCCTCCCCGCACGTGGTCGCGCCCATCCGGCGCAGAATGGCCGTGGCCAGGCGCTTCGTCAATAACAGTTGTGCACAGCGTGTTCAAGACGCTTTCAGATTCTTCCGAAGCAAGTCATCGTGGCAGCGATGGCCCAGGAAACGCACGTTGATCGTCTGCAATTCCTGATCGAGACCCAGCGTCTCATCAATGCGGGAGTTGCCGATACCGACCGCGTCATGAGCGTGGTGATCGACAGGGCGCAAGGCGTGTGCGGCGCAGACGGCGCCGCCGTCGAGTTGGTCGAGGGTGACCGCTTGTTCTGTCGCGCGGCACGTGGCTTGGCCGAAAGCACGATCGAGTTTCCGGTGTCGTCGGATCTGAGTCTCTCTGGTCAATGCGTACGGCTGGAGATGCCGCTGATCTGCGAGGACACCGAAACGGATACCCGAGTCGACCGCACGGCATGCCGGGACGGGATTCGTTCGATCGCGGTGGCCCCGCTGATACACGCCGGACAAGTCGTCGGCGCGCTGAAAGTGGTTGCCGGACAACCGAACCATTTCAGCGATGCCGACGGCGACCTGCTCGAACTGATGGCTACATTCATCGTGACCTCGATGGCGAACTCCGTGACGTTCGAACGCGACGCCGAGCTCGCCCTACGCGACACGCTGACCGGACTACCCAATCGCACCGTGCTGATGGACCGTCTCGCCCACGGCATCTACGGGGCGGGCCGCTACGGACGGCACTTTGGCCTGTTCGTGATCGACCTCGACCATTTCTCTGCTGTGAACGACGCACTCGGCTACGAGTGGGGGGATGCGGTACTGCGGGCGATCGCGCAGGGCTTGAACGACACGGTGCGCGGGGGCGACACGCTGGCGCGGCTCGAGAGCGATCGTTTCGCCATCATGGCGGAGAACGCTGACCGATCAGTCGTGGAAGATCGCTTGCGCGGCCGTATCGACAGGGTCATGAACGCCGTCAACGACGATCTGGCCCTCGATGGTTTCACGCTCAAGGCCACCATCGGCATCGCGTGGAGTTCGGGCTACGACAACACCCCAGACGAGCTCATCAATGCCGCGGGCGCCGCGGTGACCGAGCTCAAACACGGGGGCCCCTCCCCCAAGCTCTCCTGAGCGCCACCTGCGGCGTCACTCCGAGCATCGCCAGGGAGAGTGTGCTCCAATTGGCCTCATGAGCCTGAGCATCGAGTCGGACCTCCGCCTCGACCCACGCATTCGAGGCATCCTCGCTGCCATCCCCTCCACTCCCCTTCCCGACGTCGAGAACCGGGAGCAGCTGATTGCGGAGGCAAACACCCCCGAGGCCGCCGCCACCCGTGAGTCGTTCCGCGCCTTCATGAACCTGTGTGATACCGAGGACGCGGCGCCGTCGGCTGGTCTCAGCGTGACCACGATCCAATTCGAATCCCAGCCGGATGGCAACGCGGTCAAACTCCAGGTCATCAGGCCCGAGGTCGATGAAACCCTGGCCTGCGTCTACTACATCCACGGCGGCGGTATGGCGACAATGTCGTGCTTCGACGGCATGTACCGCGGCTGGGGCAAACACATCGCCGCGAATGGGGTTGCCGTCGTCATGGTCGATTTCCGCAACTCTGTGGTCGCCTCCTCAGCGCCAGAGGTGGCTCCATTCCCTGCCGGGCTCAATGACTGCGTGTCGGGCCTGCGCTGGACCGCCGCGCATGCCGCGGAACTGGGGATCGACCAGGCGCGGATCGTGGTCGCCGGCGAGAGCGGCGGAGGCAACCTCACGTTGGCCACCGGGCTCAAACTCAAGCGTGACGGGGACCTCGGCCTCATCAAGGGTCTCTATGCTCTGTGTCCCTACATTGCCGGGCAATGGCCGGCGCCCGACTCCCCATCTTCGGTGGAGAACGAGGGCATTCTGCTGAATCTCCACAACAACCGCGGTGCCATGGGTTACGGGATCGAGGCCTTCACGCAGCGGAACCCGCTGGCGTGGCCCTCCTTCGCCGCTGAGGACGACGTCACTGGGTTTCCCCCGACCGTGATCAACGTGAATGAATGCGATCCGTTGCGTGACGAAGGGATCAACTTCTATCGCCTCCTCCTTTCGGCAGGAGTTCCCGCCCGCTGCCGACAAATGATGGGGACGATGCACGGCACCGAAATCTTCACGATCGCCTGCCCTGACGTCAGCGCGGACACAGCCCGTGATATCGCGGGCTTCGCTCGCGAGTAGGGGCAACCCCCGCCGCCTATCCGGCTGGCCCCGCGAGCTACGCTCACCTGCCATGCCACTCCCCGTTTCACCTGCGCGCTGTCGTGCGCGGCCACCCCTGCCGCTCTCGGTCGTCCTCGGGGTTCTTTCGTTGCTCGCTGCGTCGATACCAGCCACCGCGTCATCCGCGTCCATCACGCGAACGTCTGGGGTGGTGCGCGCTGCGCTGCCTCCGGGGAAGGTCAATCACGTCCTGGTCATCGAGTTGGAGAACCAGGGCTATGCAGCCACCTTCGGGCCGGGTTCTGCCGCCACTTACCTGAACGGCACGCTTCGCTCGAAGGGCGTGCTGCTGGCCAACTACTACGGGATTGGTCACAACAGTCTTGACAACTACATCAGTCAGGTCTCCGGCCAAGCGCCCACGGGGGACACCCAGGCCGACTGCGCGGGCAGCGGCTTCGACTTCGCCGACATGGCCCCCGGCACGCCCGATCCCAACCAGGCCCTAAACCCAGGGCAGGTGGACGGTCAGGGATGTGTGTACCCCTCCGCGGTGAAGACCATCGCGTCCCAGCTCGACGCGAAGTACCCTGCCCCCGCCACGACGCACCTCGCATCGTGGCGCGCCTATGAGCAGGACATGGGCAACACCCCGGCGCGTGACGGCGGTACACCCGATCCCACAGGCGGGACGGACTGCGGCCACCCGGTCCTCGGCACCACCGACACCGCGGAGGTGGCGACAGCAGCCGACCAGTACACGACCCGTCACAACCCCTTCGTGTGGTTCCACTCCGTGATCGACAGCACCACTGCATGCAACGCCAACGTGGTCCCCCTTGGAACGCTGGGCCCGAGGGGCACTCCGTCACCGACGGGGCATTTCGCCCACGACCTGCGCAACGAGCAGACCACGCCGCGCTTCGGCTTCATCACGCCCAATCTGTGCAATGACGGCCACGACGGGACATGTGCCGGGCCCAATAGCACGGGGGGCCATGTGGGCGGCCTGTCCGGCGCAGACGGGTTCCTCCGGGCCTGGATGCCCCTCATCTTCTCCTCCCCTTCCTACCGGCACGGCGACATGCTGGTAGTCATCACCTTCGATGAATCGGAAGGTCCCGGCTCGACGGCAGCATGTTGCAACGAAGCGCCGGGACCCAATACGCAGGCACCGGGGAATGCGGGCGCCTCGACGGACAGCGCCGCTCCCGGCGGTGGTCAGGTCGGCGCAGTGTTGCTCAATGCCAAGTACATCGTGCCAGGCTCGACCGACACCACGGGCTCGTACAACCACTACTCGGCGCTGCGAAGCTACGAGGACCTGCTGGGGTTGACGACCGGAGGGGCCGACGGCGAGGGACACCTCGGCTTCGCGGCAGCCAAAGGCCTCGCTCCCTTCGGCCCCGATGTCTTTCCGGCCAAGCTCAGCGGGACACCAGGTCGAAGCAACAAGTAGTCAGTCCAGTCGGCGCAACGATGCCTTGTACCGCTTGACATTCGCCACGTACTCGGCCGCCGACAGCCGGATCATGGGTACGTCCGACCGTCCCTCGAGGATCTTCGCCGGGACCCCGAGTGCCAGCGCGCCGGGCGGCACGATCATCCTGTTGGGTACCACGGCGTTTGCTCCCACCGTCGCGCCGTGGCTGATGACGGCCCAGTGCAGCACCACACTGCCCGAGCCCGCCAGCGACTCGTCCTCGAGGGTGCATCCCTCCAGGTGGGTCAGGTGTCCGACGACACAACGGTCACCGATGGTCGTTGGGAAACCGGGGCCGGCGTGGATGACGGTGCCGTCCTGAATCGAAGTCCCGGCGCCGACCTTGATCGTGCCGTAGTCGCCCCGAAGGACGGCGCCGGGCCAGACGCTCGACTCGGGGCCGATGGTCACATCACCGATCACAACAGCGTCCGGATGGATGAAGGAATCGGCGTCGATACGCGGCGCCGTGCCGTCGAGTTCGTAGATGGGCATATCCGGGGACGCTACACGTGGCCGGCGATCCAGGTCACACCCTGATATCCCCGGTAACCCAGGTAGATCACGCTAGCAACGAGCATCAATTTGAAGTACCAGGGAATGGGCTGACGCTCCTGCTCGGCGAGGATCGTGCCGCAGGTGGGGCACTCACCCTCTTCGCCGAGGTCCTCGTCCTCGACGAGCGCGTCGCACTCTTCACACCAAGCCATCAGGTGCGGCCGTCCTCATTTCCCGCCCACTCTCACGCGCAACTTCATTGGCGTCGCGCCAAAGTCGAACTTCTCGCGTAGGCCGCGCTCGATATAACGGATGTACGTCTGGGGCAACCGCCCGTTGGTGAAAAGCGTGAAAGTCGGGGGATCGATGGCGCCCTGCACGATGTAGCGGATCTTCGCCCGGGGCGCCGGTTGGCGTCCCTGCAGCTCCTGCAGGGTGCGGTTCAGGGCGCCCGTCGGCACGCGTTGGTGGTAGGCCGCGACGGAGTCGCGCAGTGCGGGAAGGATCCGATGGACGCCCTTACCCGAGAGCGCCGAGATCTTGAGCACGGGTGCCGCTCCCAGGAAGGCCAACCGGTCCCCCACCCCCGCAAGGACGTCGTCACGTTGGTCGGTCGGAACCTGGTCCCACTTGTTGAGGGCGACGATGGTCGGACAGCCGGAGACCCCGATACGTTCGGCCAACCGCTGGTCCTGGTGCGACGCGCCGACCGTGGCGTCGATGACCAGGATGGCGACGTCGGCGCGTTCCAGCGCCCGCAAGGCGCGCAGAGTGGCATGCTGCTCTGTCCCGCGATCGGTCTTGGACGGGCGTCGCAGACCGGCGGTGTCGATGAAGCAGACCGGGCCATCCGCTGTCTCGACCACGGTGTCGATGGCGTCGCGGGTGGTGCCCGGCAGGTCGTGCACGATGGAGCGCTCCTCGCCCAGAAGCCGATTGAAGAGAGTCGACTTCCCGACATTCGGCCGTCCGATGATGGCGACGCGGGGAGTGCCCGGATCCGCGGCCGGAAGGTCCGCCCCGTCAATCCCCTCCGAAGGGTCGTCCACGTCGTTCCCGGAGAGCAGTTCAACCACCTCGTCGAGGAGGTCGCCGGTCCCGCGCCCGTGGAGCGCACTGACCGGAAACGGGTCGCCCAGGCCGAGCGACGACGAACTCCCATGCCGCGGACTCCCGGTTCGCGTCATCGACCTTGTTGACCACGAGTCGCACCGGCGCGGCGCTCCGCCTGATCACTTTGGCCGCCGCCAAGTCTTCCTCGGTCACGCTGGTCGTGACGTCGACCACCATGAGCACGACATCCGCGTCGGCAAAGGCGCGTTCGGCCTGCTCCGCGACCTTGCCGTCGAGGACGTCCCCGCCGGCCAGCCACCCTCCGGTGTCCATCACGTCGAATGGCACCCCCGCCCACTCCGCGGAGAGCACTTTGCGGTCGCGGGTCACCCCCTGCTCCTCCTCGACCACCGTGGCCCGGCTGCCAACGATCCGGTTGACGAGGGATGACTTGCCGACATTGGGCCGTCCCGCCACGACCACCATGGGACTCACGGCGAGCACCCCGGTCGGAAGGACGTGCCGTCGAGGGCTCGGCGCAGCGAGCGCCCCTCGGTCGGCACCACCTCGACGGATCGCGGCAAGTCGGCGAGCGTGAGACCGTCAAGAAAGCGTCCCTCGTTGAGACAGGCGTCGGGCAGCAGGCAGCGCGATGTGTCGGGGACGTCGACCAGGGCGCGGGCGACGTCCTCGCCGGTGAGGAGGCCGGCCACACCGATGTTCCCTCCAAAGAAGTCGTTGGGCACGGCGAGCAGCGCCACATCGTCGCGGGGATGGGACGCCACCAATGGGGCCAGCACGCGGGCGCCGTAGCTTCCCGTGAGCACGGTGACGGGACGGAGGTCGCGACCCGCCGGAGCGGCCTCGAACCGCGGCGCGCGGTATCCCTCTGCCGGGGCAGCGTCGACCGACGCGAAGAACCCGTGGCGCACGCCTCCGGGATCGCCCGCCGCCGGACGGGCGAAGGATTCGATGAATGCCCTGGCCATACCGATCCCGTTCTCGTGCTGGGGATAGCCCTCGTAGTGGTCCACCTGGGGTAGGTCGCGCTCGGCCAGCAGGTAGTACTCGTCAGCGGCGAAGATCATGCGGCGCCCGAGCGCCTGCCCGAAGAGGCCCTGCCACTCCTCGACCATGTCGACCACACGGACGGCCTCGTCGTGCGTGTGTCGCCGCATCTCGGGTTCGTTGGAGTAGCGGCTGAGACCGAGGGGCACAGCGCCGACGCTCGCCAATGCCGGGTACCGGTCGAGGATGCCCGCCAGCGTGTCTTCGAACGCAGCTCCGTCATTGACGCCAGGGCAGACCACCACCTGGCCGTGCACCTCGATCCCACCGTCGAGGAGCACCTGCAGCCAGCGCAGACTGGTCGCTCCCTTCGGGTTGCGCAACATGTGCGCCCGCAGGTCGGGGTCGGTGGTGTGGATGGAGACGAAGAGCGGGCCCAGCCGCTCGGTGAGGATCCGCTCCGCATCGAGCTCGGTGAAGCGCGTCAATGTCGTGAAGTTGCCGTAGAGGAAGGACAACCGGTAGTCGTCGTCCTTCAGGTACAGGCTGCGCCGCATTCCCTTGGGCAGCTGGTAGATGAAACAGAAAGCGCAGTGGTTGTCGCAGGTACGGATGCGGTCGAACACGGCCGAGGAGACCTCGACCCCGAGCGGCTCGCCGGCAGACTTGTCGACCCGGACGAGTCGGGCGAGTGGCGCGCCGGCGCGCCGAACGAGGACGCTGAGGTCACTCGCGTCGCTGAGGCGTTGGAAGTCGATGACGTCGCGCGGCTCGTGCCCGTTCAGGCTGAGGAGCTCATCGCCCACGGCCAGGCCGGCGCGGGCTGCCGGCGACGCCGCGGTGACCGAAGTCACCGTGGGAGCTGACATGGGACCAAGGTTACTGCCGATAACCTGGACTTTGTGCCCGCAGTCGAGCGAGTGATGCTGGCGGAGCCCCGGGGGTTCTGCGCCGGCGTCGAAAAGGCGATCAAGGCCCTGGCCTGGATGGTGCGGGTGTTCGAGCCTCCCGTGTACTGCTACCACGAGATCGTGCACAACCGCCATGTCGTCGAGCGCTTCCAAGACCAGGGGGTGGTCTTCGTCGACGACGTGGCCGATGTGCCGGCCGGTTCGCCGCTCATGTTGAGCGCCCACGGCTCGGCACCCGAGGTCGTCCAGGCCGCGCGGGTCGCGGGGCGGCGTCGTGGTCGACGCCGTCTGCCCGCTCGTCACCAAGGTGCACCACGAGCTCAAGGTGCGCAGCCGCAAGGGGTTCACCGTCCTTTACGTCGGCCATGCCGGGCACGAAGAGGCCGTCGGCACGATGGCCGTCGCTCCGGAGTCGGTGCGCCTCCTGGAGCACGAAGAGGATCTCGAGGCGTGCGACGACCTGGTGGCAGAGGGCAAGCCCGTGGCCCTCCTGGCGCAGACCACGCTCAGTCACGACGAGTGGCGTGGCCTGATGGAGGCCGCCCGCCAGCGCTTCCCGGACCTGTGGATGCCCAACCGCAGCGACCTCTGCTTCGCCACCACCAACCGCCAGGCCGCCCTCAAGGCCATTGCCGCCGAGTCGGACGCGGTGGTGGTGATCGGCTCGGCCAACTCCTCGAACACCGTGGCGCTCGAGCAGGTGGCGCGCGCCGGGGGCTGCCCGCGGGTGCTCCGGATCAATCAGGCCGACGAGCTGCCCGACGACCTGACCGGCACGGTGGGCGTCACGGCGGGAGCTTCGGCGCCCGAAGCGTTGGTCGAAGAGGTGATCGCCCGCCTGGCACCGGCCGAGGGCGTCACCGAGGTCACCGTGACCACGGAAGACGAGTACTTCCCGCCACCGCCCGAGTTGCGCGAGCTACTCAGGGCCGTCGGCTCCACGCTGGGCTTCTTGGCCGGGCGGCCAGGTTCGGAACGCTCCGATCCGGCTGCGCAGGACCGCGCTGTTTCCGCGGCCAACGTTCTCGACGTGCTGGCCTCGTGAGCTGGTGCGGCGCGATGATGGTGCCATGACCTTTACCCGCATGGACGAGTCGACGGCCGAGCAATGGCAGCACATCATCGTCGAGTCGATGGACCACCAACCCCGCGTCGCCGACCGGGTGCTGTCCATGCTGGCCTCCCTCGAGGAGATCACCGATGGCTTCGAGGTCGACCAGCTGGTGCACTCGCTGCAAACGGCGACCCGGGCCGAGGAGGCGGGTGCGTCCGACGAGGTGGTGGTGGCGTCGCTGTGCCACGACATCGGCAAGGCCGTCTCGGTGATGAACCACCCCCGCATCGCAGCGGAGATCCTGAAGCCGTACGTCAGCGACGAGACCTACCACATGATCTCGGCGCACCAGGACTTCCAGGGGAAGCACTATTACGAGTACCTGGGCCAGGACCCCAACGCGCGAGACAAGTACGAGGGTCAGCCTTGGTATGGACTCGCGGCGCAGTTCGCCGACGAGTGGGACCAAATCAGCTTCGACCCCGACTACCCCACGAAGCCGCTCTCGCACTTCGAGCCCCTGGTCCGCCAGGTCTTCGCCACGCCCCGGTCACTTTGACCCAGCGGCGTGGCGCCACCTCCGGCGCCAGCATCCGCACCGACCCCGACCGGGCGCGCCGCGTCATCGCTGCGGCGCGGCGGGAGTTCGACTCGCGTTATCCCGACCTGAAGCTCTCGCCCGTCGTCGGCCTCGTCTGCGCCTACGAGGAGGAGGCCAACATCGGCGCCGTTCTGGCAGCGATGCCCTCTGCAGCCTGTGGTCTGGCCGTCACGACGCTCGTCGTGGTCGACGGCGGGCACGACAGGACGGACGAGGTGGCCAAGGACTCTGGGGCCGTCACCTTCGTCCTTGGTGAGAACCTCGGGCACGGGTACGCGCTGCGGGTGGGCTACGCGCTGTGCATCGAGCTGGGTGCGGACTTCGTGGTGACCCTCGATGCCGACGGACAGAACGATCCCGCCGAGATGCCACGTGATGCTCCAACCCCTGGTCGACGACGAGGCCGATTTCGTCGTGGCCTCCCGGGTGCTCGGCCGCGACACCACGAGCGACCGCTTCCGCAAGGCTGGCGTACGCGTCTTCTCCTGGGTCATGAGCGCGATGGCGCGCACGAGTTTGACCGACACCTCCAACGGCTACCGGGCGCTCCGGGTGAGCATGCTCGACGACGTGGCCTACCGCCTCGTCCAGCCGCAGTACCAGACGGCGGAGCTTCTTGATCATCGCCATGGAGCGTGGCTGGCGCGTTACGGAGCGGCCCACGGTCTGGTTGCCCCGGGCGTCGGGGACGACCAAGAAGGGCAAGAACTGGCTGTTCGGCTTCCGCTATGGCCGCGTCGTGCTCGAGACGTGGTGGAAGGCCCGGAAGCTCCCCCGGCACGACTGAGGCACCTGCGCCCTGGCCGCGCTCAAGTCGCGGCCCGCAAGGACGACAATGGGAAAAGACAACATCCCGACGTCACGATTGCGAGGGCCCTCATGAGGAAGCGATCCCACCGTGGCACCCCGACGACGCCCGAGGGGAGCACCATCCGCACCCCCTCCGTCCACGTGCTGAGCGACGAGGAGGACCTCCGCAGGGCCCTCCGGCGGGCGGCCGAGTTCGACCAGCGAAACGCCGACCTGCTGCTGTCCCGCTCGGCCCACTACCGCGCCCTGCTCTCCGAACCGGCCGCCCCGGCCGAGTAGCCGGGGAGCGTCCTGGCGTCGGTCCAGGGCGCGCCCGGGCTCAATAGCGCCCGGTCTTCGCCTTGGCCTGGTCATAGACGGCCTGCAGCGCCGGCACCAGGGCGTCCGTGGTGGCGTGCACGGCCGAGCGGCTGACACGGCCACCCCCCGTGCGTGGTGGCGGCGGAAGGGCGGGGCCGATCACCACCTGAATCGTGTGCGGCTTGGGGATGGCACTCCCCTTGGGCATGGCGAGATCCGAGCCGCCGATGCCGACGGGCACGATCGGGGCGCCCGTGCGGGCGGAGAGGAACGCGGCGCCCTCCATGAGGTCCTCTATCCGCGGCCCCTCGCGCCGCGTCCCCTCGGGGAAGAGCACGAGGACCTCGCCCTTGCGCAGCACGTCTTCGGCCCGCTGCAGCGCCTCGCGGTCGGCTGACTCGCGGTGGACCGGGAAGGCACCGACGGTGAGCAGCAGCTTGCCGAGCACCTTGTTCTTCCACATCTCGTCCTTCGTCATGAAGAACAGCTTGCGGTCGGTGCAGAAGGCGGCGAACCCGAAGTCGGCGAATGATCGGTGCACCGGGGCCAGGATCACCGGACCGCTCTCGGGCACATGCTCCTTCCCCGTCACCTTGGGCCGGAACCAGGCCCACAATGCCCCGGTGAAGAGGGCCCGCTCGGCGCGGTAGAGCGCGGTACGGCGGGGGTCCACCTCGAAGGCCTGGTGACGACCGGGTGCCTCCGCTGCCGCGCCGTCGGCGCCCTCCGGCTTCGAGTCAGGTGTGCTCACAGCCACGACAGGACCTCCTTGACCACATCCTGCACGGTCCGGCCGGTCGTATCGAGCCGATGGGCATCCTCCGCCTCGCGCAGGGGCGACGCGTCCCGGGTCGAGTCGATCCGGTCGCGGCGGGCCACGCCCTCGGGCGCCTCGTCGTCGCGCCGGCGCGCCCGCTCCTCGGGGGAGGCGGTCAGGTAGACCTTCAATTGGGCCTCCGGGAAGACGACCGACCCGATGTCACGGCCTTCGACCACGCCGCCTCCGTGGGCATCGGCCCAGGCCCGCTGGCGCTCGACCAGCTGGCGTCGCACATCGGGGTTGGCGGCCACGATGGAGACGGCCCGTCCCACCTCGGGCGAGCGGATGACCGACGTCACGTCCTGCCCGTCGATGGTGACCCGCTCCCCCACCTCGATCCTCGACCCCGCGGCCAGGGCCGCCACCGCGTCGCGGTCCTCCGGTGCCGTGCCCTCGGCCAGGGCGCGGGCGGCCACCGCCCGGTACATGGCACCCGTATCGAGCCGCTCGACGCCGAGCCGCTCGGCCACGGCCCGCGAGACGGTCGACTTGCCGGCGCCCGCCGGGCCGTCGATGGCGACGAGAAGCGGTCGCGGTGCGTGCTCGCCGCCGGTGATGCGCCGGAGATCATCGGCGAAGGCCGGATAGCTGGTGGCGACCGCGTCGAACCCCGAGATGAGACTGCGCTCGGAGGCGCGGGCAGCCAGCGCCGCGATCGCGGCCGCCATGGCCATCCGGTGGTCGCCGCCGCTGTCGAAGCGGGCCCCGCGGAGCGGGCCGCCGAGGCCGGTCACCGCCAGCGTGTCACCCTCGATCCTGGCGCCGGCGCCGAAGGCCTCGACCATTTCGGCCACCGCGACCAGGCGATCGACCTCCTTGACCCGCAGCTCGCCGACGTCGGAGAAGACCGTGGTGCCCTCGGCGACGGCGGCGGCCACGGCCAGGGCGGGGACCTCGTCGAGGGAGGGGATCTCGCTCGCGCGCACCTCCGTGGCGCGCAAGGAGCCTGCCGCGGCCCGGATGTTGACGGTGCCCGGAGCCCCGGGCGCGACGGTGACCTCGGCCCCCATGCGTTGGAGCACGGCGACGTAGCCGAGCCGGGCCGGGCCACCGTAGACGCCGGCCACCTCGACGGCGCTGTCGGGGACGACGCACCCCGCGACGACGAAGAAGGCGGCCGCCGAGGGGTCGCCGGGCACGGTGCGCTCGACCGGCTTGAGGCTGGAGGCCCGCACCCGCACGATGCGCCCCTCGCCCCACGGCTCGACGCTCACGTCGGCACCCGCTTCGGCCAGCATCTCCTCGGTGTGGGTGCGGGTCGTCACCGCCTCCCGGACGATGGTGGTGCCGCGGGCAGAGAGCCCGGCGAGGAGGATGGCCGACTTCACCTGGGCACTCGCCACCTTGGACGTCCAGTCGATGCCGTGCAGCCCGCCGCCTCTGATGTGGAGGGGCGGCAGGCAGCGGGCTCCCTGGCCGCGCACCGTGGCGCCCATCAGGCCGAGCGGCTCGGCCACCCGGTCCATGGGCCGGGCCGACAGCGACTCGTCGCCCACCAGCTCGGTCTCCCAGTCGAACCCGGCCACCAACCCGGCCAGCAGCCGCAGCGAGGTCCCCGAGTTCCCGCAGTCCAGGGGCCCGTCTGGCCGATGCAGGCGCTCCCGCCCACCGTGGAGGGCGATCGTGCCGTCGCCCCGGCGCTCCACTCCAGTCCCCATGGCCTCCACCGCCGCCAACGAGGCCGCCACGTCAGCACCGTCGGAGAGCCCGTGCACGACCGACGTCCCCTCGGCCAGGGCGCCCAGAAGGACGGCGCGGTGCGAGATGGACTTCTCGCCCGGGGTGCGCACGGTGCCGTGGACGGGGACGCCGCCGATGACGACGAGGATGCGGGGCGCGGTCATGACAGGTGCTCCGCCCGGCAGCGATAGCCCTTCGACTCGATCGCCGCCGTCAGGGTGTCGGCGTTCGCACCGTCGACGACGAGGATGAGCACGCCGCGCGGGCCCTCCGCCGAGTGGGCGATCTCGATGTCGTAGATGCCGATGCCGGCGTCGGCGGCCAATGACGTGATCTCGGCCAGCACACCCGCCCGGTCGGGCACCGGGATCCGCAGCTCGGCCAGGTGCTCGGGTCGCACGACGCGGCTGGGGAGGTTTCGCCGGGCCGCGCTGGCGCGCTGGAGGTCGCCCAAGAGGGCCTCGCGGTCACGCGTGGCGATGCGGTCCCGCATGGCACGGAGATCGGTGACCAGCGCATCGAGCGCTTCGACGATGGGCAACGCGTTGTCGGCGCAGATGTCGGGCCAGATGCCGGGGCTGCCCGCGGCGACCCGTGTCATGTCGCGGAAGCCCCCGGCGGCCAGGCGGAGCAGCGCGCCGTCCTGTTCCGCACCGGTGCTGGCCGCGTTCATGAGGGTGGCCGCGACGAGGTGCGGCACGTGGGACACGACGGCGACGAGCCGGTCGTGGTCGGCGGCCGACAGCACGAGCACGTCGGCGCCCAGACTGAGCACGACGCCGCGCAGCCGTTCGAAGGCCCCCAGGTCGGTCACCGCCGTCGGGGTGAGGACCCAGACCGCACCCTCGAAGAGATCCGGGTCGGCGCCGTGCAGCCCGACCTGTTCGGACCCGGCCATCGGGTGGCCGCCGATGAAGCGCGGGTGGTCCGCCTCATGCACGATGGCGGTCTTGACCCCGCTCACGTCGGTCACCACCACGTCGGCGCGGCGCCCGTCGTCGCCCAGGAAGCGGCTGGCCACGCCGGCGACGGCGGCGGCCGGGACGGCGACGAAGATCACCTCAGCGTCCGGGTCGTCGCCCGCGGCGTCGATCACCCCGGTGGCGAGCGCCTCGCGGACGCGGTCGTCGTCGGCGTCGAGCCCGGACACGTGCCACCCCCGCCGCCGCAGCCCGAGGGCGATCGATCCACCGATCAGCCCGGTCCCGACCACGAGCGCCCGGCGGCGCGCCTCGCCCTCAGTCGGGGAGGTCATCGCGGAGCCCTTGGGCGCCGTGGAGATAGACGTGGTGGATCTCGTCGCGGGACCGGGTCGTGTGGACGTGGAGCAACACCCTGATGCAGTGGGGCATGGAGCCGGGCACGGCGATCTCGGCGGCGCACAACAGCGGCACCGCCCCGAACCCGATGGCGCGGATGGCGGTGGCGGGGAACGTGCTCGTCACGTCGGCCGTGGCCGTGAACAGCACCGAGACGATGTCGTCTTCGGCGAGCTCGTTCCGCTCCATGATCTCGCGCATCAGCTCCTGGGAGCGCTCCGTCACCTGGGCCACGGTGTCCTCGTCGACCGTCGTCGCCCCGCGCAGACCCCTGACCATGAGAGCCGGTGGCATAGCGGGTCACTCTACCGGCCACGCTTCCGCGCCCCCGCTGTCGGGGATCTCTAGGCCGGCCGATCCGCCGGCGGGGTGCCCGGTCCGGCCGCGGCGGCGAGGGAGCGCACCTCCTCGACCGTCAGGTGGCGCCACTGGCCCGGGGCCAGGTTGGTGTCGCGCACCGGGCCGATGCGGGTGCGTACGAGGCGCTGCACAGGGTGTCCGACGGCCTCGCACATGCGGCGAACCTGGCGGTTGCGCCCCTCGTGGATGACGAGGCGGAGCACGCCGGGTGCCAATACGCCGACCTCGGCCGGTGCCGTGGGCCCGTCGACGAGCTCCACGCCCTGGCGCAAGGCGCGCAGCGCACCGGGTGCGGGGGTGCCGCCGGACACCTCGGCCACGTACTCCTTGGCCACCCCGTGGGACGGGTGGGTCAGCAACTGCGACAGCGCGCCGTCGTTGGTCAAGATGAGGAGGCCCTCCGTGTGGCGGTCGAGGCGGCCGACAGGGAACACCCGCGGCTCGGCCGGCACCAGGGCCATGACGGTGGGTCGCCCCTGCGGATCGTCGGCCGTCGTGATCGGCCCGTCCGGCTTGTTCAACAGATAGTGCACCAGCCCGGGCGCGACGGGCACCAGCACGCCGTCGAGCTCCACCCGGGCGACCGACGGGTCGACTCGGCGGCCGAGGGTGGCGACGGCGCCGTCGACGGTGACCCGTCCGGCCGCAATCAGGTCCTCGCAGGCCCGCCGCGAGCCGATCCCGGCCCGAGCTAGAACCTTCTGCAGGCGCTCCCCCTCCGGCTCCTCAGGCGTCGTCGGAGTTCGCCTCGAGGCCGAGCCCGAGCGCCGACTGCAGGTCGCGCTCGAGGTCGCCCGCGACCTCGGGGCCGGGAAGGAAGTCCTCCACCGCCGGCAGCTGCTCGAGCGAGTCGAGTCCGAGGCGCTCGAGGAAGAGGTCCGTCGTGCCGAAGAGCGCGGGCTGCCCGGGGCCCTCGGCGTGGCCAACGACCGCGATATACCCCCGCTGCTCCAACAGGCGGGAGACCCCGTCGACGTTGACGCCGCGCAGCGCCGAGATCTGGCCACGCGAGACGGGTTGCCGGTAGGCGACGATGGCCAGCGTCTCGAGCGCCGCGGTCGACAGCCGGTGCGACACCTCGCGGTTGGCGAAGCGCTCGACGTAGGGCGCGAGGTCGGGGTGCGTCTGCAGCCGCGCCCCGCCGGCGATGCGGGCCAGGACGAAGCCGCGGCGCTCGCGGTCGTAGGACTGCGCCAATTCCCCGAGCACCTCTTCGACCCGTTCGACCGGCTCCTCCACGAGCTCGGCGAGCAGGCGGGGCGGGATGGGCTCCACCGCCACCAGCAGGATGGCCTCGATCGTCCGGCCCAACTCGGCGCGTTCCACTGGACTCAACCCCTCATCCCTCGTAGTCGTCGATCTCGTACCCGGCCAGCTCCGCCAGCCCGCGACCGCTGGCCGCCCCGACCAGGTCATCGTTGGCCAGCCACGCAATGGACAGGTCGCCGAACGTCGTCCCCTGCCCCAGGGTCACCCGTCCCATTTTGCACAGCTCGAGCAGGGCGAGGAAGCGCACGATGACCTCGATACGGGTCCGGCAGTCCTGCACGAGGGCGCGGAACGACGTCGCCCGCTCCGGGTCGGGCAGGGCGATCAGCTCGGACACCGCCTCGGACACCGAGACGGTGTCGACGGTCACGTGGGACAGGTCCACGCGGGGCACCGGGCGCTCCGCCGATCCGTGCAGGTAGGCCTGGGCCACGTCCTCGGGGGTGATGCCGGCGAGGAGGTCCGGGGTGTGCACGACGAAGTCGTCGTCGAGCCCCACCTCGCGCGGCACCGAGCGCGAGGCCTGCTCGGCCAGGGCGACGAAGACGTCGGCCGCAGCGGCATAGGCCCGGCACTCGAGCAGCCGGGCCAGGAGGAGATCGCGCTCTTCCCAGCCGATGAGGTCCTCCTCGTCGTCCGTCGCCTCGCGTCCGGGCAAGAGCCGCTGTGACTTGATCTCGATGAGGATGGCCGCCACCAACAAGAACTCCGACAGCTGGTTGAAGTCGATGCGCTCGCGCTGCTCGGACATGATGGTCACGAACCCGTCGACCACGGGCTGCAGCGGGATGTCGAGGACGTCGACCTCGTGGGAGGAGACGAGGTGCAGCAGGAGGTCGATGGGACCCTCGAAGACAGGCGTGGAGACCGCGTAGGGCACCCGCCGACGTTACCGAACCTGCCGGGACCCCCCGCGCACCCCCGGCCCTCACCGGAGTCCGGGCCGGTCGGCCCTACCATGGCGCCCCATGAACAGGGTCCTTTCCGGCATCGCGCCCTCCGGCAACTTCACCTTGGGGAACTACCTCGGGGCCCTGCGCCACTGGGTGTCCTTCCAGGACGGGAACGACGCGTTCTACTGCGTGGTGGATCTCCACGCGCTCACCACAGAGATCGACCCGGGTACCCTGCGGGCCAACACGCTCGACGCCGCGTTGAACCTGCTGGCCGTCGGGCTCGATCCGGATCGCGTGCACGCTCTTCATCCAGAGCCAGGTGCCCGAGCACGCCCGGCTCACGTGGCTGCTCGAGTGCACGGCGACGATGGGCGAGCTCCGGCGCATGACCCAGTTCAAGGACAAAGGCAAGGGTCAGGAGGCCGTGCGCGTCGGGCTCTTCACCTATCCCGTCCTCATGGCGGCGGACATCCTCCTCTACGACGCGACCGCGGTCCCGGTGGGCGACGACCAACGCCAACACCTGGAGCTCGCCCGTGAAGTCGCGGTGCGGTTCAACCATCGCTATGGCGGGACCTTCACCGTTCCCGAGGCGGCCATCGCCGGGACGGGAGCACGCGTCATGGACCTCCAGCACCCGGAGCGCAAGATGTCCAAGTCGGTTGAGTCCCCGCTGGGGACGATCGGCCTCCTCGACTCGGACGAGGACATCACGAGGAAGGTGCGCCGGGCCGTCACCGACACAGACGGTGAGATGCGCTATGACCGCGAGACGAAGCCGGGCCTGGCCAACCTCCTCGACCTGCTGGCCGCCGCCACGGGACGCACGGCGTCGAGGTGGCATCGGGTTATGAGCGCTACGGCGACCTCAAGGACGATGTCGCCGTAGCGTTGTGCGAGCTGATCCGCCCCGTCCGCGAGCGGCGGCTGGAGCTCGAGGGCGAGCTGCCCTACGTCCACGCAGTGTTGGCGCGCGGCGCGGCGCAGGCACACCAGGTCGCGGCGGCGACGTACGCCCGGGCCGCGGATGCCATGGGCCTGCTCCCCGCCGGCTGAATACCCGAGCACGCCCGCCCACCAGCTGTAGAGGTGGCCGAAGAGCCAGGTGAGGGGGCCGTGCGGGTACAAGAAAAAGTTCAACAGCACGAGGCCGAGGAGGATCGGCATCGTGTACTGGCGGTACCTGAGGTAGGTGGGCCAGTAACGCGACGGCAGCAGCCGTTCGAACAGCACAGATCCGTCGAGCGGCGGAACGGGAATCAGATTGAACGCACAGAGGCCGACGTTGACCAAGCTCGCATAGAACACGACCTGGGCGGCGACCGAAGGTGCCTGGAAGGGACTGAGGCCAGGTCGAACGACCTGCACGAAGATGACGCCGAAGAGCGCGGCGAGGAACGCGTTCATGGCCGGACCGGCCAGCGACACGACGACGCCTTGGTTGCGCGGACTGCGCAGCCGCCCGACGTTGACCGGGACGGGCTTGGCCCATCCGAAGAACCCAACGCCTCCGATGGAGAGCAGGGCGGGGACGATGAGCGTCCCCACGGGATCCACGTGCACGACCGGGTTCAGGCTCAGGCGACCCGCACGCTTCGCCGTGTCGTCACCGAAGGCATTCGCCACCCAGCCGTGCGTCACCTCGTGGAGGATGATGGAAGGGACCATGACGCAGAAGATGATGATCTCCGACGTCGTGATGTTGTGGTGCGCGACGAGCGCCACCAAGAAGATGGCTCCTGCTGCGATCCACAGGGCGCGCTTGGTCCTATCGTCGATCGGTCGGCGCCTCCCAGAGGAGGCTCCGGGAGTCCGCACCTAGTGCTTGGCGGCGTCGACGATGCAGAGGCGGGCTGCGGGCATGGCCTCGAGTCGGGCCGTCCCGATCGGCTTCCCGCACACCTCGCAGATCCCGTAGGTCCCGGCATCGAGGCGCACGATCGCGGCCTCGACGTCGTCGAGCGCTTCCCGCAGTTCGGCGGCCAAACGCTCGGCCTCACCCCGCTCGGCCGTCACCTGACTCGAGTCGGCGAAGTTGGAGTCGTAGTTGAGGCCACTCCCCTGGTCTGCATAGCCGAGCTCCTTCAGCTGAGCCTGGAGCCCGGCCTGCTCGCTGCGCAGGAGGGCGGCGAAATCGACGTCGGCGGTTTCCGCCGTGGGGGCCTCGTTCGGCATGGGTTCATGCTACGCGGTCCCTCCCCCCTTGGCTCCCGCCCTGGGGTGGGCTCCCTCGTAGGCGCGCCGGAGGTGCTCGGGCGACACCTTCGTGTAGCGCTGCGTGGTGGCGATGGAGGCGTGGCCCAGGAGCTCCTGGACGACGCGCACGTCCGCTCCCCGGCCCAGCATGTGCGTGGCGCAGGAGTGCCGCAGGACGTGGGGGCTGACCTTCGCCTCGAGACCGACACGGGCGGCGTACTTCTTCACGACCCCGAACGCGCCGACCCGGGAGAGCCGACCGCCACGGGCGTTGAGGAAAACAGCCTCTGCGTCGGTGCGGCGAAGCCATTTCTTGGGGACGAGCAACGGGCGCCCCTGGCCTGACAGCCAGTCCGCCAGGGTGTCACGGGCCACCCGGCCCAGGGGAACGACGCGCTCCTTGTCGCCCTTGCCCAGCACGCGGACCAACGGCAGGTCGGAAGCCTCGAGTGCGTCGGCCACGTCGCCCAGGTTGAGCCCGACCACCTCGCTGACGCGGGCGCCGGTCCCGTAGAGCACTTCGAGGAGGGCACGGTCGCGCAGGACCAGCGGCCCGGTCCCGACGACGGCGCCGAGCAGCCGTCCCGTCTCCTCTTCGCTGAGCGCCTTGGGCAGGAGGTCGGTGACCGAGATCGACGGCAGATCGAGGGTGGGGTCGTCGGCGCGCCATCCCTCCTCCACCAAGAAGCGGTGAAAGCCCCGGATGCTCGAGTGCGCCCGGGCCACCGAGGCCGAACTGTGAGTCCGGCGCAGTGCGGCCAGGTGCGCGGCCACGTCGGCGGAGGTCGCCGACGCGATGTCAGGCACCTCCACCTCTGACTGGTACGTCGCCAGATCACGCCGGTACGCCGCCAAGGTCCGGGGCGAGCGCCCGCGCTCCACCTCGAGCCAGGACAGGAACTCCTCGGCGCCCGGGGAAGCGCCGCCGTCACGGGAGGCGGCCGGTGGTGGCCAGGCGCTGGCGCGCCAGCAGAGCCCCAGCACCGTCGTCTCGTCCTTGAGCGTCCCGTCGACGACCCGGTCCTCCAGATCGGTCAGGCGGATCGACTCGACGGTCATGTGCCTCTCCTCGATCCCGTCGGGGCGGCTGGCGCACGGCGTGAGCTCGGTGGCGAGGAAGATGCTGGTGCGCTGGTCGCTGACGCCCGGGGTGTTCCAGGTGCCGAGCAGGAATTCCATCTGGGCGGCCACGAGGCCGGTCTCCTCGGCCAACTCGCGCGCGTGCCGTCTCTTCCTCCGCCTCACCCTCCTTGTCGCGGGTCCCGCCGCCGGGATCTCGAGCACCATGGCGTCGACGGCAGGCCGGTACAGGCGCACGAGCGACACCGAGCCGTCCTCGTGGGCCGGGACCACGGCGACCGCACCGGGGTGGCGGATGACGAAGCGATCGAAGGGCGTGCCGTCGGGGTCGAGCAGGTGGAGACGGTCGACGCGGAACAGCCAGGCCCGGAGGAGTTCCTCCTCCGAGACGCGGCGGAAGCCCGACACGCCTAGGTGACGGCGTCGAGATCGAGGAGGTGGGGTTCGCGGCCCTCCGCCCGGTCCAGCGCCGCGGCAACGAGCTGGCGGAACAGTGGGTGGGCCCGGTCGGGCCGGCTCTTGAACTCGGGGTTCGCCTGCGTCGCCACCCAGTAGGGATGGTCC